>UBQX01000015.1 GCA_900467685.1 Hyphomicrobiales bacterium | reverse complement strand
CTGCCCGTCGCCGACAAGCTCGGTGCGGCCGTTGGCGCATCGCGCGCTGCCGTCGACGCAGGCTACGCCCCGAACGACTGGCAGGTCGGCCAGACCGGCAAGGTCGTGGCGCCCGAACTCTACATCGCCGCAGGCATCTCCGGCGCCATCCAGCACCTCGCCGGCATGAAGGACTCGAAGGTCATCGTCGCCATCAACAAGGACGAGGAAGCCCCGATCTTCCAGGTCGCCGACTACGGCCTCGTCGCAGACCTCTTCGAGGCTCTGCCCGAGCTTGAAAAGGCGCTCTGATCTGATCTTGCCTGCCACATTCATACTCCGATCGCCCGGCCTCGACCGGGCGGTCGTCGCACACCCCGAAACAAGGCTCCACGGATCGCAACATGAAGACCTATATCCTCACAGTTTCCTGCCATTCTACACGCGGTATCGTTGCCGCCATCACCGGTTTCCTTGCGGCGAAGGGTTGCTACATCGTCGATTCTTCGCAATTCGATGATATGGATACGGGCATGTTCTTCATGCGCCTGACCTTTGCCAGCCAGGAAGGCGCGACGATTGAAGAGATTTCCGCGGAATTCGAGCCGATCAAGAAGACATTCAAGATGGTGTCCCAGTTCCACGATGGCGACGCCAAGATGAAGGTTCTGCTGATGGTGTCGCGTTTCGGGCACTGCCTCAACGACCTTCTCTATCGCTGGAAGATCGGCGCGCTGCCCATCGACATCGTCGGCGTCGTCTCCAACCACTTCGACTACCAGAAGGTCGTCGTCAACCACGACATCCCGTTCCACCATGTCAACGTCACCAAGGCCAACAAGCCGGAGGCGGAAGCACGGTTGATGGGCATTGTGGAGCAGTCGGGTGCGGAACTGATCGTGCTCGCCCGCTACATGCAGGTTCTCTCCGACGATATCTGCAAGAAGATGTCCGGACGGGTGATCAATATCCACCACTCCTTCCTGCCTTCCTTCAAGGGTGCGAACCCCTACAAGCAGGCCTTCGAACGTGGCGTGAAGCTGATTGGCGCGACGGCACATTATGTGACGGCCGATCTCGACGAAGGTCCGATCATCGAGCAGGACGTGGCCCGCATCACGCATGCGCAATCGGCGGCCGACTATGTCTCGATCGGGCGTGATGTGGAGAGCCAGGTTCTCGCCCGCGCCATCCATGCCCATATCCATCACCGCGTCTTTATGAACGGCAACCGCACGATCGTCTTCCCCGCAAGTCCGGGATCCTATGTCTCCGAACGGATGGGCTGAGCGATGGGCGAGATTATCGATGGACGTCAGGTCGCTGCCGAAGTGATCGAAAGCGTCAAGGCGGCAACGTCGGTGCTGGAGGCTACCGCCTCTGTTACCCCAGGCCTTGCCGTCATCATTGTCGGCGACGATCCGGCGAGCCACGCCTATGTCGGCGCCAAGAGCCGCATGGCGAAGGAATGTGGCTTCAAGTCCGTCCAGCACACGCTGCCGGCGGAGACGACGCAGGCGGAACTCGCGAACCTCGTCGAAACTCTGAACGGCGATCAGAGCATCCATGGCATCCTGGTGCAATTGCCGTTGCCGAAACATCTGAACTGCGATCCGATCATCCAGTCCATCCTGCCGGAAAAGGATGTCGACGGCCTCCACGTCGTCAATGCCGGCAAGGTGGCAACCGGTGATCTTGATGGCGGTCTCGTCTCCTGCACGCCGGCAGGCGCCATGGTGTTTGTTCGCCGCGTCCATGGCGACGATCTCTCCGGCCTCAACGCCGTCGTCATCGGCCGCTCCAACCTGTTCGGAAAGCCGATGTCGGCACTGTTGCTGGCTGCCAATGCGACGGTCACGACCGCGCATTCGCGCACCAGGGATCTGCCTGCGGTCTGCCGCAACGCGGACATTCTCGTCGCGGCGGTGGGCCGTGCGGAAATGGTCAAGGCAGACTGGATCAAGCCGGGCGCGACGGTCATTGATGTCGGCATCAACCGCGTGCCCGCGCCCGAAAAGGGTGAAGGGAAGTCGCGTCTGGTGGGTGATGTGGCCTTCGAGGACGCCAGGCAGGTGGCTGGCGTCATCACCCCCGTTCCCGGCGGTGTCGGCCCTATGACCATTGCCATGCTGATGGCCAATACGGTCAAGGCCGCATATCGCAAGGCAGGTGTTCCACCGCCGAAGTTCTAGATTTGGCAATGATGGAACTGCTTTAGCTATTCCATAAAAGGTCAAAACCGGTCTGGCGACTGGAATTGCGTCAAAACAGAGAGATACACTGTTTCAGTGTTTCCATGACACGCGGGCGCTCTGTGAATCGAACGGGGCGGAGGGAACGTCACCCTCCGCCCTTGACTTCTAAACTCAGGCGCGGAGCGACCTGCGCGCCTCTGCTGCAACATCGTCCAGCGACTGGCGCGCGGTTTTGCTCTTGTGAGACAGCGTCATGAAGTTGTGACACATCCCCGGAAACACCTTGAGTCGCGCCTCGACCCCGTGGGCAAGCAGTTTTTCCGCATAGTGGATTGAATCATCCCGCAACGGGTCGCATTCCGCCGCCGCGATATAGGCAGGCGGCAGCGTGGCCGGCATATCGGCATGCAGCGGGCTCGCTGCCAACATCGCCTCGCGGTCGGGGAAATAGGCCTTGTTAAAACCCGCCATCACCTCCGAAGACAGAATGGGACCGGACCCGAACTGCTGATGAGACAGGTTCTCGCGAAGTTCAACGCCAGGAAAATCGAGCACAGGATTGATGAGCAACTGCCAAACCAGCTTCTCCCCCATGGCTTGACCGCAGCGAAGAGCGAGGAGTGCGGTCAGATTGCCGCCGGCACTGTCGCCACCGATCCCGAAGCGGTCGATTACGCCAAGATGCTTCGTATTCCCGATTGCCCAATCGAGGGCATCTTCGCATTGCTCGTAGGCGACCGGGTACAGAAATTCAGGCGCGAGCTTGTAATCAAGCGACAGGATCGCACAGCCGGATTCACGCGCCACATGTGTCAGCGGCACGTTCAGGGTATCGAGATCGCCGACAACAAAGCCGCCGCCGTGCATGTAAACGAGCAAAGGTGGCGGGGTTTCGTGGTTGGGCATGTAAAGCCTTGCGGCCATATCGCCATGGCGGGTGGGGATCACCAGATCGCGCATTTCGACCGGCTCGCCGGTCGGTTGCTGTTCAGCCATGATCGATGAATAGAGTTTTCGCCGTTGAGCGAGATCCAGGTCCGGCGCCTCCATTTCTCGATCGAAACGTTCAACGGAAGACAGGATTTCGGGATCTATTGCGGGCCGTGAAGACATTCAATGCACCTCGTAAATATGAAGAGTAAGTTCAGCGCCGAATTCTCTGCCGATGCCGACAAATACTTTTTCTCCAAGCCAGGCGTATTTTTCCGACGACGTGAAGAAAAGGGCTGTGGTCCGGAAATACACTCCGTCCAGACTGGCGCGTCCTGTCTTGCTGACTTCTTCGAAGACATCTGCGCTGCTATGGCCGACGCCCCGGTTCTGAATTTCGATGATGTCGCCGTTGTCGGCTTGCATCAGATATCGCGCATCAAGGCGGAACAGCCCATCCACCGCTGTCGACCAGTCTCCTCCCCCTTCGAGCAGGCGGGCGGATATGCCTGGACCTGTGAAATTTCCGCTCAGAACCGGCGTAAAATCCCGCGAGAGGCCACCATGTGCTTCGATCGTCGCGCGTTGTCCGATCCGCGCGACGATCTCTCCGCGGAACGTCATGCCGGGAGCATCTCCGGGCGGAATCCTGTACGTCATCTTGTTCCCTTTTTGATTGGTGTGGATCTCCGTTAGTGTGTCCACTGGCGATAATGTTACCGGTGGAAACATTCATGTCAAGATGCGACTTGAGATCGGGTCCGTTGCCGAAAGCTAAGCTTACGCGTCGCGCCGGGTCGTTCAGATTGTCGACGAGGACAAGAGCAACAGCTCTGGGTTTGAGCCAGGCTGCGCAGGGATAGGCCGGGCTGGCCCACTGTTGTTACCTGCGCAGCTTGGCGCGGGTGGCGAGCACATTGCGGATCGAGAAGCTGGAATGGATGCGCTGCACGCCGGGTAATGTGGAGAGGATTTCCTTGTGAATGCGCTCGAAGTCGCCGGCATTCGTCACCTCGACGCGCAGCAGATAGTCCGAGCCGCCCGTCATCAGGAAACACTCGCGGATTTCAGGATGCCGGCGCACCGCAGCCTCGAAACGATCCAGATGGTCCTCCGTCTGGCGCTCCAGCGTGATGTTGATGATGACGGCGATCGTCGCCTCGGCGTTTCCGGTATCGACGAGCGCGGTATAGCCCCTGATGATGCCGGCCTTTTCCATCAGCCGGATACGCCGCAGGCAGGCAGAGGGCGAAAGGCCGACCTCCGTGGCGAGCGCGGCGTTGCTCATGCGCGCATCCAGCCGGAGAAGTCGCAGGATGTTACGGTCGACGGTATCAAGAGCGGCCATGGCAGATTGTTCCAAAATCTCAAATTTTCATCCAACAATCATGCAACTGTGCAATAATCAAGCACAGATAGACCGGACATTTCACGATCGTTTCACTAGGCTTGAGGAAAAGCAAAGAGGGAAATGGCGTGCACGGCGCAATCGTACGAAACATCAGCGAGGAGATCGGCGGCGCGTCCGGCTATCTCACAATCGATCTGGCCGCGCTTGCCCGCAATTATACACGGCTGGCGGCGGAGGTTGCCCCGGCGCGGGCTGCGGCCGTCGTCAAGGCCGATGCCTATGGTCTCGGCGCGGACCGGGTGGCGCCGCGGCTCTATGCGGAAGGCTGCCGACACTTCTTCGTCGCCCAGTTCATCGAGGCGCTTCGGTTGCGCCACTTGCTGGCCGATGATGCGCAGATCTTCGTGCTGAACGGCCTGCTGCCCGGCAACGAAAGTGCCTGTGCACACCACGGAATCGTGCCTGTCATCAACTCCCTCGAGCAGTGGCATCAATGGGCAGGCGCTGCGAAGGCTGTCGGCCGCCCCCTGCCCGCCGTCCTCCAGTTCGACACCGGCATGTCACGCCTTGGTTTGCCGCCGGAGGAGCGCGAGACACTCGCCGGTCTGGTGAAAGTCGAAGCCGGTATTAGCGTGCTGTTCGTGATGAGCCATCTTGCCAGCGCCGACGATGCGGAAAGCGCGCAGAATGCCGGCCAGCTTGCAGAGATGCAGGCGGTCGCCGGCGCCTTCCCGCAGTTCGATGTGTGCTTCGCCAATTCCGGCGGCATCTTTCTCGGCAGGCCCTATCACGGCGTGCTCGCCCGCCCCGGAATAGCCCTTTACGGCGGCGCACCGGCTCCCGGCCGGGCAAATCCGATGGAACCCGTCGTCAGCCTCGACATACCGGTCGTGCAGACCCGCACGGTGCAGGCGGGCGCGCGCGTCGGCTATAGCGGAACCCATTTGGCCACGGGCGAGATGCGTCTTGCCACCATTGCCGCCGGCTATGCCGACGGGCTGCCGCGCAGTCTTTCGGACCGGGGCGCGTTCTATTGCGATGGCATTCGCCTGCCGATCATCGGGCGCGTCTCGATGGACAGCATCACCATCGACATCTCCGCCTTGCCCGAGGGTCGCCTGAGGCTCGGCAGCCTTGTCGAACTGCTCGGCCCGCACCAGACGCTGGAGGACGTGGCCCGCGACGCCGGCACCATTTCCTACGAAATCCTGACCGGGCTCGGAAACCGCTACCAGCGAAGCTACTTCTCACACCATCGCTTTCCCTCAAGGGCATCATGAAAGTCATCGTGCTCGGCGCCGACATCATCGGTGTCACATCGGCCTACCAGCTTGCCCGTGGGGTCACGAGGTGACGGTCATTGATCGCTAGCCTGGGCCTGTGCTGAAGATCGCCATCACGCGGCTCGGCGACCGTATCCGCGTCTACGGGCACGCACGTCATCGGCCCGACAAAGATTGCCGGCCTCTACCTCAACACCGGTCACGGCACGCTTGGCTGGACGATGAGTTCAGGCTCCGCCCGCGATTGCCGACCTGGTTTCCCGCGGGAAGCCCGAAATCGACGCCACTGATCTTTCAATTGCACGCTACGGCTAGATTTGTGCCGGGCCGATTTCTTTATTGCGAGGAATCAGGAGTCCGGCAAGTCCGCAAGACCCAGTTCAAAACGCGGATGCCTCTTCTCGTCCGAGGCGTTCCCTCGAACATTTACCGCTGTTGCCAATGCTGCCCCGTGCGTGCGGAGCCCCTGCGGAGGTCTTCCAGGCCTATGGCATCGGTTGTGGTTACAGAACCGATAAACTGTCACGCCGACCAAAGACACACCTGGGCTAGCGCGTCCAATCCCACAACCAACAACTCGAATCTCGATGAGAGTGTGCCGGAGTTTCAATGTGTGCCCTTGGTCGGGAGGATCATCGAGCTGATCCTTCTGCGTCTACTCAGCCCGACGGGACCATGAGCCGTTCGCCTCATTCCCGGCCATGGGGAGCCCAAGGCGAGATAAGCGCCTGCACGATGGTCGTCAGTTGGTACAGCGTGACGCTGATGATCGCCAGAATGATCACGCAGACCATGGCAGCCGGAACATCGAAATCGCTCGTAGAGCGGACGACGAGATAGCCGAGACCCGAATTCGCACTGACGAATTCGCCGACCACGGCCCCGATGACCGACCCTACGATGCCGATGCGGAAGCCGTTAAAGATGAAGGGGATGGCATGAGGAAAGGCGATTGTCGCAATCCGCTGCCACTTGGAAGCCCCGACGGTGCGGCCGAGGTCAAGCATATCGCCCGGCGCGTTGAGAATACCCGTCGCGGTCGAGACCATGATCGGGAAGAAGCTGATCAGCGTGACGACAATCAAACGCGCATTCAGTCCAGTTCCAACACTGACAACCACGATAGGCGCGATTGCGATCACGGGGATCGCATGCGTGAAGATCAGCAAGGGATATAAGGCTTCGGAGGCGAGCTTGTTGGCCGCCAGCATAACTCCGAGCGGCACGGCGACGAGGGCCGAAATGATGAAGCCAAGAAGGATCGTCTCAAGCGTTGCTGCGGCATGGACCGTCAGGAGCGGCCAACCCAGACGAAGGGCCGCTGCAATAATCGAGGTCGGGCGCGGCAGCAGGAACTCAGGGACCTGGAAGCCGACTGTGATCATCTGCCAGGCAAGGATCAGGAAAACAAAGGTCAGGATCGGAAGAAGGACCGGGCGAAGACTGGAATTCATCGTTTCACTCCCCGGGTTTCGCCATAAATGCCATCACGCACGCGTTTCACATGTGTTGCGAATTCAGGAAGATCGAGCGTCGAAGCGTCCCTCTGCGCGGGCAGGTCAACCCTGAAATCGTCCTTGATCCGTCCCGGATGTGCGGCCATGACGACAATGCGGTCCGCAAGCAACACAGATTCGGACATCGAATGTGTCACGAAGAGGATCGTCTTGCCCGTCGTTTGGTGAATGCGCCGCAACTCGAACTGCAATTCCTCTCGAGTGAGAGCGTCGAGCGCACTGAACGGCTCGTCCATCAGCAGGATGTCCGGGTCGAGGATCAGCGCACGGCAGATGGCAACCCGCTGCTGCATGCCTCCCGATAGCTCAGACGGATAGGCGTCGGCAAACCGCTCGAGGCCCACCATCGCCAAAAGCTCGCGTGCCCGCTCCATATAGTCAACGCCCGGTTTCCTTGTGCCAAACTTCACCGGGTAGAGAAGATTGCCCAGCACGGTTTTCCATGGCAGGAGGGTCGCCGCCTGAAAGACCACTGCGACCCGGGCGAAGCCCGTGAGGCCGTCATTCGCGTTGACCCGGACGTCCCCCTTGCTGGGGTTCACGAGGCCGGCGACCGAACGTAGCAGAGTCGATTTGCCGCAACCCGATGGGCCGACAAGCGCAACGAATTCCTTCTGCATGATGCGAAGGTCGACATTATCGACTGCCAGCACCTCACGACCATCGCGCGCCTGAAAAATGATGCTCACGAAATCGAACCGCACCGCTTCGCGCGTGCCGTCCGGATAGGTGGCCTGTGCACGGTCCGCCGCCTTCCGATCACTGATCAGCATATTGTCACCTTGTTGCATTTTTCAGCACGCAGACGAAAGAACCATCACCTTCTGCGTCTTAGATGTCAGAACTTAATCACTTGGTATTCATGACGTTATGGGCACGAAGGGCGGCAATCAAGCCGAAATTTCCCGTTTAATGCACTAAAATACGCAACGCTCGACGCAGCTTTTTGCGCTTGTCATCGTCGACGGGCCTGCTGCAATCTCCTGGTCAAGGGTGCGCAGTCCGCATCGATAATCAGTCCCAAAGCGCCAAGGTTTCCCCATGAATGAAGTCGAAATTCGAAAAGTCCTGATCGATGTCGCCAACGCGAACGTCGCGCCGGATCTGGTATTGGCAAACGCGATGCTCTTCCACACGATGTCGCGCGAAATCATCCTGTCGGACATCGCGATCAAGCTCGGCCGCATTGCAGCAGTCGCTCCCGCCGGCAAGAGTGGCTGGAAGGATGCGCCGATCCGCGACCTCGAAGGTCGCTACGTGGTACCAGGCTTCATCGACCCCCACGTCCATGTCGAATCCTCCATGCTCACGGTGCGTGAATATTCGCGTGCCACGGTCAGTCAGGGCGTGACGATGATCTGCGCCGACCCGCATGAAATCGGCAATGTTCTCGGTATTCCCGGCATGCGGCTGATGTTCGACGAGGCGAAAACCGTACCGATGAAAATGAAGCTGCGGGTTCCGGCCCGCATTCCGGCCATGCCGGAATGGCTGGAAACGTCCGGTGCGCGCGTCAATGTCACGGAGACCGGCGATCTTCTCAGCTGGCCGGAAACGATCTGCCTGGCCGGTGACATCAATCCGCAGCTCCTGATCCGCAAGGATGACGAACAGCTCGAAAAGATCTCGATGGCGGTCAGACGTGGCATGACGGTGTCAGGCCAGTCGCCTTATCTCACGGGTGCCGATCTCAATGCCTATATCGCGGCGGGCCCTGAAGACAGCCATGTCGCCAAGTCTGTCGACGAGATCGTCGAAAACCAGCGCCTTGGTCTTCGCACCATCTTCTGCCTGCGCCCACACCGCCTTTACCGCAACGAACTCAGGGAATTGGCCACCGTCATCCGGGAAAAGGGCCTCGACACGCGTTACCTGCAGTTCTGCACGGATGACGTCTACGCCCACGAACTGATTGTGGAAGGGCATATCAACACCCGCATCCGCGCCGCCATCGAGGAAGGCATGGACCCGATGACGGCCTATCAGATGGCGACGATCAACGTGGCGGAAGGCATGCGCGTCCACCGCGATTACGGCAGCGTCACACCGTGGAAACATGCCGACCTTGTCGTCCTTGATGACTTCGAGAAGGTCGTGATCTCTGCCACCATGATCGACGGCAGGTTCGTCTACGACAACGGCGCTTATGACGGTGGCTCCGAAACCTACGCCTATCCTGAATGGGCCAAGAAGACGATGAATGTCGGCGGGCCGCTAAAAGCCGACGATCTCAAGATCAGGGTTTCCGGCAACGCGAGCAAGGCCCAGGTCCGCGCGCTTGCCGTGACATCGCCCAAGACCGAGGAGGAGTTCATCCTCGACGTTGTCGACGGCGTCGTTACGCCCGATCCGGCACAGGGCGTCTCCTCCATCGTTGTCGTCGACCGGCACAAGGCCTCCCAGCGCGTCGGCAAGGGCTTTGTCAGCAAGTTCTTCCTGCAAAGGGGAGGCATAGCCTCGACGGTCTCGCACGACGCCCACAATCTGATGGTCATCGGCGCCAACCACGACGACATGGCTCTGGCAGCGAACCGTGTCATCGAGAACAATGGCGGCTATGCTCTGGCGCTCGATGGCGAAATCATCTTCGAAATGCCGCTTCCGATTGCCGGCCTGATGAGCGAGGATCCGCTGGAAGTTGTCGCCGAACGCACGAATACCATGATCGACCTGATCTTTAACACGCTCGGCGCACCGCAGATGAAAAAGGTTCTGCTCCGGATGAACGGCCTGAGCCTTCCCAACATCCCCAATTACGGCTTCACCGATTTCGGCATGATGGCGACGAAGGATCTCGTTTCCCTGGCTCCCGTCATCAATGCCGGAGACAGCGATACCATCCACGGCGGATGCCTTCACGACGCCTGAACCGCCCTTTCCCACAACTTGCGACTGGAGATCCCGAAATGAAGAGACTGCCTTCCCTTGCCTTGGGTGCCGCAATGTTCATGGCTCCGCTATCAGCCGGCGCAACTGACAATGTGACACTCATTCTCGACTGGACCCCGGGCGGGATATCCGCAAGTTGGTATTACGGCATGGAGAATGGCTGCTTTTCCGGTCAAGACATCAACCTGACAGTTCAGCGTGGATACGGCGGTTCGGACACAGTCACGAAGATCGCGGCCGGGGCGGGAGATTTCGGCATGGCCGATCTCTCTTCGATCATGCTCGGAAAACTAACCGCCAATGCCGCCGTCAAGGCCATCATGCCGGTCTACAGCTCGTCTCCCATTTCCATCGCCGCACTGGGCGGAAGCGGCATCACAAAGATTGCCGATCTTGCAGGCAAGACGGTTGCTGCCGCACCGGGTGACAGTGGCATGAAAATCCTGCCCGTGGCATTCGAGGAGGCCGGGGCTGACTTCTCCAGGGTCAAAGTCGAGACTGTCGACTTCTCGACCCTGACCGGCCTTTTGATCCAAGGCAAAGTCGACGCAATTACGACCTATTCCACCTCGGCCATGATCATCGACGCCGCTGCCCATAAGGTCGGCAAATCCGTCACCACCATTCCCTTCGCTGCCGACCTCGGTGTCTACTCCAACTCTGTCTTCACGTCCGACAAGATGATTGAGAAAGACAGGGGCCTCGTGGAGCGTTTCAAGAAAGCCGCCGCCTGTGCCTTCGAGAAGGCCCGCGACAATATACCGGCTGCCGTCGCCGCGATGAATAAGTCGGTTGGCAGTATGGATGAGGCGCTTCACACGACCATAGCCAAGGCTTCCATTCCTCTGATCTTCGAATCCCCGAACTTCAAGGCAACGGGCTGGAAATGGAACGAGCCAGGCGTAGCCAAGACCCTGGATGTCTCCACGCGCGCTCAAGGCCTGAAAACCGAAGCGAAGCCCATGTCATTTGTTCTCAACGAGTGACGTTGGC
Source organism: Hyphomicrobiales bacterium (assembly GCA_900467685.1). Lineage (GTDB taxonomy): Bacteria > Pseudomonadota > Alphaproteobacteria > Rhizobiales > Rhizobiaceae > Ensifer_A. Next base: position 69,518 of record UBQX01000015.1, on the reverse strand, counting down.
ATTCGCCTTCTCATCAATGGAAACGGCAAGTCTTTTTCGTGGACTGGTTGGCGCGCGGTGTTTAGGGTCGCGCGCGATCTATTGCTGGAGGGGTCTTTGAATTCGGTGAGCGTAATGGTTCGTCATAAGGACGGATGGAGACATCGGTGCCGCTGATTTCTCCTGCTGCCTTGTGGCTCAATGAGGTTGCAAAAGCCGGCTCCATCCGGGCCGCCGCCGCGCGCATCAATATTTCCCCCTCGGCCATCAATCGCCAGATACTGAACCTTGAGGCTGAATTCGGAACGCAGCTTTTCGAGCGCTTGCCCCGCGGGGTTCGTTTGACAGCAGCCGGTGAGGTTCTGGTCGCGGAAATTCGCGGCTGGCTGAATGACCAGGAAAAAGCGCGCCGACACCTGAGCGAACTTCGAGGTATGGTACGGGGCCATGCATCCATCGGCATGATGGAAAGCTTCGCCACGCGACTCGTATCAGACCTTATGACGTTCATGCGGGAACGCCGGACTCACGTGTCTGTCGATATCGTGATCGGCGGGACCTCGCACCTTGTGGACCAGGTCGTCGCCGGAAAACTGGATCTGGCAATCTGTTATGCCGTTTCGAAGCATAGCGGTCTTCAGGTTCTGGCAAGCGTGAATGGCGCCCCCGGCATTGTCGTTGGCCGAGACCATCCTCTGGCTTCGAAAAAGAAAGTCCGTCTTTCGGATTGCGCCGATTACACCTTCGTGTTGCCGGATCATACTCTGACTGTGCGCCGCACCTTGGATGCGGCATTCGAGGCGGCCTCGTTCGCTCCCTTGAGCATCGTGACCACAGGTTCAGTCAGCGTGATGAAGATGCTGGTGCGCGATCACGGCCAGATCGCGGTACTCAGCATTGCTGATGTCCACCAGGAAGTGCTCGACGGGCAGCTCGTGCATATCCCGTTCGCAGATCATTTCGTGATTGGTTCGCAACTGTCCTTGGTCGCAGCGAAGAATACGCGTCTTTCACCTGTTGCGTCGATGCTTGCTGATCACGTTCGGGAGTTTCTGAACGACTTTGCAGCGGCTCCCTGATCTTCAACCTAACCGCTCTCAGATCCGCGCGTTGCCCTTCGTGTGAGCGCGGATGACATCATGCGGCTGTCCGCGATCTCGTCCGGCGGTTTTACAAGGCGCTGAAAGCCTAAAAGCAAAGGCCATCAACTCAGGCTGCTACCGGCGTCCGGCTCCGGACCTCCACCAAATCTGCCCCGGTTACCCCGTACCCGGCTTTCGGTGAGCAGAACTCGCACGATCTAACGCTCTGAGTTTATGGTAAATGTCTCGTTAACGAAAGAAAACAAGGGATAATGATTCACGGTCAGAACGGCAATTTTCGCGCGCTTTGATCCATGATAAGTTCCTCTTATCGGAGATCCGGTAGCCAACCGCTTGACCAAGTGCCTCGCCCCTCCTACCCTCATCTATAAAGCGCATTGAATCCATCCCAGCAAAGGACGCGCCATGACTGTCACCGTAAAGGTCGCCGAGGCGAAAACGCATCTGTCTGAGCTGCTGGCCCGCGTTGAGGCTGGTGAGGATTTTATCATTGCGCGGGGCAATGATCCGGTTGCGCGCTTGGTGGCTGTGGATGAACGCCGACAGCGTCTGGCCGCGATAGACGCTGTTCGTGCACTGCGCGCCCAGGCCAAGTCCGTCACCAAGGAAGAAATCCAAGACTGGAAGCAGCAAGGCCGACGCTGATGGCCTTTGTCGTCGATGCCTCGATCGCCGGCGCTTGGCTGTTGCCGGACGAAGACAATTCACTCGCCGAACGAGCCATGATCCGCATGGTAAAAGAGGATGCCGTGGCGCCCGGCCTGCTGCGCCATGAGATCCGCAGCATTCTGCTGAGCGCCGAGAAACGCGAGCGGGTTTCGGCGGATTTTGTTCATTCAGCGCTGGCACGCTTTCGAGAACTGCCGTTGCAACTTGCCGGCCCAGGCGACGATACAGAGGTGGTTCGCCTTTCCCGGAAATATCGCCTGAGCGCTTACGATGCTGCCTATCTTGCGCTCGCCCTTCTGGAGCAAATCCCTCTTGCCACGCTCGACCGTCGCCTGGCGGACGCCGCATGTGCAGAAGGTGTTGATATACTCGGATCGACCGAGGATGAACACTGACCGTTCTGCCCTGCTGTCAGGACGGCTGGCCGCTCTCGATACGATCGCTTCGATCCCTCCGATGGAACGCAGTGAGACGTTGGCCGAAATGCTCACCGACCAGGATGTCGAAACGCTGCGTCATTTGGTCAATCAGGGGACGAGTGAGAATACGCTGCGGGCGCTCACGGCCGATCTCGCCTATCTGCAGGCCTGGCCGTTGGCCGCGACCGGCGGCTCCCTTCCATGGCCGGCGCCGGAAGCGCGTGGTGAAGTTCGTGCCCAGGGAGCACGAAAATAGATCCAGCCGAACCCCTCGAAACGACCGGTCCTGAAGAGGTCCACCGCGCCAAACACGGCCTTGAAGAAAGCAATGCCCTGCTCGAAGTCGGGCGCCGTGATGCCGATGTGACGCATACCATAGGTCAAGCGGTTCACGGCTTCCTCCCTGGTCCAAGACTGTTTGATCCGAGCCTGCCTGAAATCACCCTGCCGACCGTCGACGCGTCAGAGAGTAGATCAGGGCGGCACTGACGATCAGGAGCCCCTGGAAGAGGTACTGGTAGGTTTGCGTCAGCCCAAGGAAAGTCACCACATTGAGCACTTCCGTCAGCAGAACGGCACCCAGTAACGTTCCGATGAATGTTCCGCGACCGCCGCTCAGGCTGGTGCCGCCAAGCACAACTGCGGTGATGCTGCCCAATGTGTAGCTGATGCCCTGGCGCGGATCGCCGACCCCGATCTGGGTCATGAGCATGATGGACCCGACGGCCGTCAGCAGAGAGCAGGCAACATATCCCGATACGAATGTGAGGTCGACAGGCGTACCGAGGCGCCGGGCGGTGGCCTCATTGGATCCGACCGCGCGCAGCCGCCAGCCCACGCGCTTCGAACGCAGGACATACTCGGCAAGCAGCGCAACGACCACCAGCACGATGAAGGCTGCGGGGAACGGACCCCATTGCCAGTTGACCCAATCCGTCACGGTCGCGCTGATATAGCCATCGGGATTATCGCGCAGGATGAAGCTGCAGCCCTGAATGGCGATATAGGTCGCCAGCGTCGCTGCAATCGGTGTGAAATTGGCAAATCTGATCAGGATGCCGTTGATTACCCCGGTCGTGAGCGCGCCGACAAAGACAAGCGCAAATCCGGCGACCATCATCGCGGCCGACTTGTCGTCATTGACGAAGAATGATGCCACCACCACCAGAAAGCCGGCAAGCGGCCCCACGGAAAGATCAATGCCGCCCATGAGAAGAGCGATGGTCTGTCCCATGGCGATGAAGCCGAGAGCGGTTGCGAGGAGCAGGATGTTGTAGACGTTATAGGCAGAGAGGAAATTCGCGTTCTGGCTGTAAACATAGAGCCCGAGGACAGCGATCACCAAGGCAAGGGGTATCGCAGGAGCATTGTCGGACTGCGTGAGGTAACGCCGCCACCCCTTTGCGCGCGCGATGCCGCTGTCCCCTGCGTCATCGACATGGGTTTCGGCCTTGACCGCCGCTGCCACGATATGTTCCTCGTTGACCGCCGCGCCGGTGAGCGTTTCGACGACATGGCCCCGTGAAAGCACGACAACCTTGTCGCACAGGCCTTCCAGTTCCACTGCATCGGAGGAATTTACGATGACAGGCGTTCCCGCTTCAGAAACCTTGCGAAGGATCCGGTAGATTTCGAAGCGCGCGCCGACATCGACGCCCTGTGTGGGTTCGTCGGCGATGATCACACCCGGTTCCGACAGCAGGGCTCGCGACATCACCACTTTCTGCTGGTTTCCGCCGGAAAGCGAGAGGATCGGCGCCTCCATGCCCGGCGCCTTGACAGCCAGCTCGTCAAAGATCGCACGCACGCCCGCAAGCTCCCGCTTGCGGCTGACAATCCCGGCGGTGGCGAATTTCTCGATCGCGGAATAGGTTGCATTCTCGCGCACCGTCAATTCGCTCGCGACGCCCTCGACATGCCGGTCGGATGGCATGAATGCCGCTGTGTCGAGAAGTTCCGCCTGAGTGAGTTCACGGTCGTGGAGGCGGATCGATCCCTTGGCCGGCTCGAGCCCTGCCAGCACGCGCATCAATTCTGCCTGACCATTGCCAGCGACGCCTGCGATGCCGATAATCTCTCCACGCGGAACGTCGAAGCTGATGTCATGCAGGCCATGACCGCTGAGACCCCTAACAGACATGGAAATCCGCTTTTCTTCCCCTTGAAATTTAGGTGGGAAGGCGGCGGCGAGCGTTCGCCCGACAATCATGTTGACCAGATCGGTGTCGCTGATGTCCTGAACAAGGGCCGCTCCGCGGACCCGACCATCGCGCAATACTGTCACGCGACGCGCAATCTGGCGAAGTTCTGCAAGACGATGCGTGATGTAGATGACCGAAGTGCCCGCAGCGGTGACTTCGCGGATCCGGCCGAAAAGCATGTCGGTGGCATCCTGGTCCAGCGATGCGGTCGGTTCATCCAGAATGAGAACCTTCGGCTTCAGCGAGAGCGCCTTGGCAATCTCGAGAAGATGCTTCTGGGCGACGGTCAGATTTTCCGCCCGCATCGAAAGCGGAACGTCGAGGCCTACACGTGTCAGCATTTCCTGTGCGGCGACGGCGGCCGGACGACCTTCAAACAATGAACCGGGAAGCGCCACCCGCAGGTTTTCAAGGACGCTCAGGTCGTCGAGGACGGCAGGATGCTGAAAGCATATGGCAATGCCGAGAGCCGCCGCGGTCTCCGGCGTCATGCGCGAAATGACGCGCTCTCCAAACGAAATCTCGCCCTGTGAAGGTGCGAATGTTCCGGAAATGATGTTCATCAGCGTGGATTTGCCAGCGCCGTTTTCGCCCAGGATTGCGTGAACCTCGCCCGTGTGGAATTCCACGTTGATGTCGCTCAACGCCTGCACAGCCGAAAAATTCTTGCTGATGCCCTTCAGTCGGATCGTCACGTCGCCCGGCTGAGACTGAGATGCCTGGGCTGCAACAGTTTCAAGTGCGATCTTGGGTGCCATCATGTCCATCATTCCGATCCCGTGTGGGCCGGCCCGGGAGACAACTCCCGGGCCATGCATTGTTGTTGCTTATTGACCAACGGCCTTGGCCTGAGCTTCTGCGGGAAGTTCCGACGACAGGTAGATGGCGCCGGGGAGGTCCTTGCGGCACTGCACCGACTTCGGCGAGCCCGAGACCGAATCCTCGAAGGCAGGCGCCTTGAAGATTTCTTCCTTCGGCTTCTCGCCCCCGGTCGCCAGCGCGACCGCCCACTCGACGGCCAGACGAACGTTGTCGTTGCCGGTTGCGACGGTGAACAGCTTGAAGTCCGGGTTGCTGGCGTGGTTCTCCTGCCAGAAGCAACCGAGCGAGTTGCCGTCAGACGTCGCCAGCGCCGGGATGGACTTGCCCTGCTTGGTAAACTGCGGCAGGGCGCCGACCAGCGAGGGACCGAAATCCGAGACGATCACGTCGATCTTCGCATTCTTCGCGATCTCGGCCGTCAGAACCTTCTGCGTCAGCGCCGGGTCCCAGTTGGTCACGCCAAATGGCTCCGGGTTCACGAAGACATATTCCTTGCCAAGGACCTTCTTCATGCCCTTGAGTTCGTCAATACCCTGGCTGTTGCCGGCGGGGCCGCTGAGGAACAGGATGTTCCCGCCCTTCGGCAGGTTTGTCTTGATCCATTTGCCCCAGGTTTCGCCGTCATTTTCGAAGGAGGAACCGATGAATTTCGAATAGTTCACGCCTTCCTTGCCACCCACATTCACTCGGTACGGCACGACGACCTTGCCAGCCTTGAATGCGCTGGTAATGGCCGGAAGGACTGCGGGACCCGCATCGCCAAAAACGACAAGCGCGTCGATGCCCTTGGCGGCCATGCTCTTGATATCCGAAATGGACTTTTGCGTATCGCCCTGGCCATCGGCGTACTCGTACTTCGTGATGCTCGGGCACAGTTCGATCGTCTGTTTGCCGGATGCCGTGGTGACCTGGCGCCAGCTGTTGCCGCCGTAGCCGTCGAGCAGCGCCAGCGTGGCCTTCTTGGGTCCGCACCAAGACGGTACCTCAGCCTTGGCCACTGATCCAAAGCCGACGGACATGGCAAGTGCCGCGACCGACAGCGCCATACCTTTAGCGAGTGTCGAATGTTTCATTTTCTGTCCTCCACAGTTTAAATGATGACTATTTTCCGCTTCCGATCCTCCAGCGGATCGAATACACGCCAATGCCGAAGCCCAAAGCCAAGGCCTGGATGATGGTTTGTGCCGAAAACGGCACGCCGACAGCGAGCGCGAACTGGCTCAGCTGGTTCAGGAAAAAGGCAGCGACCACGGTCGAAACCGGGAAACCGCGCCCGCCGAGCAAGGATGTACCGCCTAGAACGACCACAGCGACCGATGGCAAAAGCAGGCTGTCACCCTGGAATGCGGTGGGTTCGCGTGTGATCCCGGCAATGAGGATGCCTGCCACGCAATACAGAAGCTGCGCCAGCACATAGGCCATCACCTGATGCAGTCGAACCCGCAGGCCAGCCGCGCGCCCTGCCAGAGGGCTGGCGCCGATTGCTTCAAAACGGCGTCCGATCACGGTCTTCTTCAGAACGAAAGCAACCAGCAGCATCAGAGCGGTCGCGAAGTAGACCGAGTGCGGCAACCCCGCCGTCGTGCCTCCGGCAATATCGGCCAGGAGCGGGGTGGTAATGGATGGGACACCGCCGGATACTGCAAACACACCGCTGTAAAGCAGGGCGTTCGTACCGATCGTGGCGATAATCGCATTGAGCTTGAAGATGCTGACGAGCACGCCGTTGAGAAGGCCTGCCGCGACTGCGAAGCCGGCCGCCACCAGCACCGCCTGCCACAGGAGTTCGTTCTGTTGCTGCGGATAATGCGTCGCCACCACCACAGCCAGCGATACAGCGCCGGGAAGCGAAAGGTCGACACCACCCTGCTGGACCACCAACAGCTGCCCCAGGCCGACAATGGCGATGATCGCTGCAAATGGGAGGCTGCCGGACAGAGCACCCCATGATACACTCGATGGCGCGTAAAACGCGCAGACCGCCAGCAGGAGCAATGTCGAGAGCGACACGGTCACGAAGCTGCGCGCAAGTGCCACCGGCAAACGCACACCGTTGGTTTGCATATTGTCGAGCATGGATACCCCGTTGGCCATTCGTTCAAATCCCCGCCTTTTCAGACACCATATCGGCTACCACTTGGTGCGCGCCGACCCCCGCCGCTCGCGCCGCATGCCGCAACGAGACGGCACCAGGACGCGATCTGACAGCCGTGCGACGCGTCACGTCGGACGCGATCCAACAGACGTTCCGGATGGCAAGAATGGACGTCGAATAGGGTGTTGCAGCACAGCCGTGCATGCGGAGCGCGTTCGGGCGAACGGCAAATCGGTGTTTCATTTGCTCCTCCTCCCAGATAGAGCGCCTGTGCGGCAAACCGCTTGTCGGTTCAGAAGGACGCCAGCGAGCCTATCGTCGGCGTCCACTCATAGATTTTGACGACCCCATAAACACCGTTCCGGACAAAGGGGTCATTTTCGCTAAAACGACGCATATCTTCAAGATTAACGACTTTGGCGACAACTAAAGCGCCTTGACCGCTTCCTGTCTCTTCAAGAAGAGGTCCGGAGTGAATGATGTCAAAACCACTGGATCGGAGATATTTCTTATGGTCTTCGAAATAAGTTTCTCTTTCCGATGATTTTTCCGGATTGCTAATCGCGAAGCGAACCGCAATCATTTCATTTCTCTCCCTGTTTTATGTCGTTATTTATTGTCCGATCTGCCGTTTTGCTTTCTTTCAATTTTTGATGTTAGAGCCGTATTTTTTCAAATAAAACCGGAGAAATATTCATTTTGGACTTTTTGAAAAGCCTTTGTTTTTAAAAGCATTTCTATGCTTTTCTAAGTGAGGTTGCGGTCCGGAATGTGGGAGCTGCACCTCACGGGGCTTCGCCCGCCCACGCCAGTTCCAGAAGCTTTGTCAGCGGGCCCTTTTCGAGCGGCCTGGGGTTCCAGTAGGCGTTGGCCATTGCCTCCTTCACGGCGGCCTCGATACCACCCTCCGGCATGCCAAGAGACTTGAGCGACATGGTCGCTCCCAGTCCCTTCGCGAAATTGAAAAGTCCCTTCGGCGCGTCATCGAAGCCAAGGGCGCGGCTCACGCGCGCCACCGCAGCAGGAGCGGCATCGGCATTGTAGCGCAGTGCATGGGGCAGGATGGCCGTATGCATCGCCGCATGCGGCAGATTGAACATTCCGCCGAGCGTATGGCAAAGCTTGTGATGCAGTGCCATGCCGACCGATCCGAGGGACACGCCGCATAGCCACGCACCATAAAGAACTTGCGCCCTCGCCTCTCGGTCCTGAGCGTTTGCAGCAACGCGCGGAAGGCCCCGCGCGATCGAGGTTATCGCCTCTTCCGCCATCATGGAAATGATCGGGTTGGCGTCGCGTGCGTAAAGCGCCTCCACGGCATGCGCGATTGCATTGATCCCGCTTGTAACGGACATCGAAACCGGCAGGCTGAGGGTCAGGTCGACATCATAGACGATGACTTCCGGCAGGATCCGCGGATCCGATTTTGTCGTCTTTCGGCCGGCGTCCGTTTCACCCAGGATCGGTGTCGCCTCCGAGCCTGCATAGGTCGTTGGAACCACGATTTGGGGCAGGTCGGTGCGAAATGCGATTGCCTTGCCGAGGCCGGTTGTCGAGCCGCCACCGACTGAAACAATCAGGTCGGCCCGAACCTCATCGACAATGCGCATGGCTTCGCGGGTCACCTCGACCGGCGTATGCATCTGGGCATTCGAGAAAACCGAAGCGACCCGATTGCCAAGATATCCGGCGACGCTTGACGCGAGATCGGCCTGCTCGGGCGTCGACAGGACGAGGACACGTTCGCCATTCAGTCGAGCCGCCTCGTCGGGGAGCCGTGCGACGGTCCCGCTTCCGAACAAGACGCGTCCGGGATTGGAATTGAAAATAAAATTGTCCAAGGCAGACCCCTATCGCTTTTGGCGCGCAGGCATGAGAACAAAGTCATAGTCCGAGCGCCATTCGGTCTTCTCCCCATCCAGTTTGGTAAAGGGCGCGACCAGCGTCTGCTTGACGCCGAAGACCGCGTCGGATTCGAGATATTTGTCTCCGCCGACGAATGTGTGCGTGACCAGTTTCTGGAACCCTTCGGCACGAACCATGTAGTGCATATGTGCAGGCCGGTAGGGATGCCGGTCCAACCCCGCCAGCATGGCCCCAACGGGACCGTCATCCGGAATCGGATAGGAGACCGGCTTGATGCCGACGAAACTGTATTGGCCGTCGTCACCCGTGACGAAGACGCCGCGGTTGTTCCACTGCGGCTGGATGCCAGGCTGCTGGACGTCGTAATATCCGTCCGCATTGTCGGACCAGACATCTATTCGTGCTCCGGATATCGGCTTTCCGTCGAGATCCGTCACACGTCCTGCAAAGAGGCAGGTTTCTCCCTTTCCGTCGAGGCAGATGGAGTCGCCCATCTGCCGCACCGGACATCCCTCGACGTGAAATGGACCGAAGACGGTGTTTTCCGTCGCGGGCGGGGTACGCCGGTTGTTGATGGCGTCCACCAGCATCGAGACGCCGAGCGTATCCGACAGGAGGATGAATTCCTGGCGTTCATGCGTGCAAATCTGACCAGTGCGGGTGAGAAAATCGATGCCGATTTCCCATTCGTCCTGTGTCAGCTCGACCTCGCGAACAAAGTTGTGCAGATGCCGGACCAGGCTTGCCATGACGTGGGCAAGGCGAGGATCGGCGTTGGGTCCTGTCCGTCCGTTGACGGTCTCCACGGAATTCTGCTCCGTGAAGTAGCCCGTTACATCACCGCCACGTCGTTCAGTGCCAGTCATCTGCACTCTCCTTGTCGTCAGGGAATGATCCGATCCGCCCGAAGACGGTCGAACGCATCCGTAAAGGACTGAAGTGTTTCCTGATATTCCATGAAGCCCAGCTTGCGGCTCCGCCCCATGTCGTTGAAAGTTTCGATCTGGCGCCCGAGATCGGCGTCGGAGTGCCAGAAGGATGCAACGTGGGAAAGCTTGTTCGGCTGAAGCCCATGCGTCTGCACGATGCCGTCCCAGATATCGGACGCGTCCTTCATCTGGTCTTCCAGGGTGTTCGGGGTGCCGGGATAGGCAGCAGCTTCGAGCCCGAAATAGGCTGCAAGTCGAGGCCACAGCCACTTCCAGCGGAAAATCTCGCCGTTCACCACATTGAATGCGAGATTGGCTGCTTCCTTATGGGTTGCTGCCCATGCCAGGTGATGCGCCAGAACGCGGACATCGGTTACGTCTGTTGCAGCCTGCCACTGTTGCGGCGATCCTGGAAAGACGAAGTCACGACCCGTTTCCTTGCAGATGGTCGCATAGACGGCGAGGGTCGCTGCCATATTCATGGCATTGCCGACCGCATAGCCGATCAGGGTGTGCGGGCGGTGGATGGACCATGTGAAGCCATCACGCGCTGCCGCCGCAAAAACTTCATCCTCCTGCACGTAGTAGAAGTTTTCTCCTGGAAGTCTTTCCTGCTCTTCCCGGAATGGCGTCTCGGGCTGTGTCTTTGCATAGGACTCGAAGGGGCCAAGATAATGTTTTGTCCCGGTGGTGAGAGCTACGTGCTTGACGCCGCGTCCTGCGAGCGCGTCCAGCACATTGCGCACGATGGCACCGTTGACGATGCAGTTCTGCGCTTCGGTGTCCTGACGCGACCAAGCCGTGATGAAGACATGTGTCGGACGCGCATCGCCAATTGCAGTCTTGACGGATGCTGCGTCCGTCAGGTCGCAACCGAGCGTCTTCACGCCCGGAATGCGGCTTTGCGAGCGCGACAGCCCCAGCACGTCCCAGCCGCCGAGAGAGAGCAGGTGCTCTGCCAGATTGCTCCCGGTAATGCCGGTCGCGCCGACGATAAGTGCCTGATTTGCCATTTTTTATCCGTTGAGTAGAGTAATCTTGATGCTTTTGGTCGGATCCTGTCCGAACGAGAAGGCGCTGACCGCATCGGTCAAAGCGAAGTCGTGTGTCTGGATGGGCGCGAGGTTGATGCCGGTGCGCTCCAGGAAGCGAATGGCGGAGGGCCATACGCCGGGAGAACCGATGCAGCCGCGAACCGTCAGGTTCTTCATCTGGATCTGGCCGATCACGACCGGAACCTTGCGGCCGATATTGATGCCAACCATCGACATGCGGCCTTCCTCGCGTGCGTAGTCGAACGCTGCAGCCAGGGAGGCGTCATGGCCGGACGCTTCGACCACGAGATCCGCACCATGCCCGCCGGTCAACTCGCGAACACGGTCGGTTGCGCCCCCATCCGTCGGATCGATGACAGCATCCGCGCCGAGCTTGAGTGCCACCTCGCGGCGTGAGGCGAGCGGATCGACAACGATGACGCGAGCGCCCATTCCGATTGCCGCTGCCGCCGAGACGAGGCCGATCGTCCCGCCACCGGAGACGACGACGGTCTCGCTTGCATTGGTTCCACCGGAGCGCATGACTGCATAGTACCCACAGGTGAAGGGTTCGATCAGCGCAGCCTTCTTGTTGTCGACCGCGTCGGGCAGCTTGTGCAGCCACTCGGGATTGACGGCGAAGAATTCACGATCTGCGCCACTCATGGAAAAGCCGAAATGGTGCAGCCTCTCGGGTGTTCTCACCACGCATTCGCCAACGACGCGATCGCCCTTCCTGAACCCGGTCACATTGCGACCGACCTCGACGATCTCGCCGCACCATTCATGCCCCGGTGTGACCGGATACGAAATCGGGATGATATAGCGGCCTGCCAGAAGTTCGTAGTCGGAATGGCAGATGCCTACGGCCTTGGTCTGCACAAGAACGTCATTGGGCGACAGATCCGGCATCGGCGCATCGACAATGACGGGCCTTTCAGGGGCTTCGAATACAAGAGCCTTCACGGGATCCTCCTCAAATCTTTTCCAGAGCGCCGGTTTTTGCCGACCTGACGATCGCTTCCAGCAGCGCAATGTTGTTGATCATGTCCTCACCGGAAATCGGATATTCGGACTTGCCCCGCACGGCATGGGCAAATGCGCGCAGGTTGTCGCGCACCGGTTCGGCCGGCTCCACTTCGCGCACGGTGATGCGCTGGTTCTTCCACCCTTCCGTGACAACCCAGCCTTCCGGGGCTTCGACATGGGCCTTGTCCCGAACCTCGATCCAGCCGTTTGTCCCAAAGACGGCAAATCGCGAGATGAAGGGCGTGGAGAGCGTTGCGGACACGTAAGCGGTGCCGCCGTTCTCAAATCGAATATGCGCGCTCATCGTATCCCCCTGGGGGATGGCTGAAGCGAGATTTTCGCATGCAACCCGCACATCGATCGGGCGCCCCATGAGCTTTACGGCAAGGTCGGTCAGGTGGATCCCCGTTGCGGTCATGCCGCCTGCCGGAGCCTGGTCCGCTTTCAGCCGCCAGTTGGACGGATCAAGCGCCAGGAATTTGTCGTGGCTGAAATTGGATTCGATCTGTAGCAGCCTTCCCAGCCGACCGTCCGCGGCGGCCTGCAGGATTTCGGCAATGGGCGGCTCAAAACGACGCTCGTGTCCCATGCCGAGAACCAGACCGGCCTGGCGGCAGAGATTGACGGATGCCTCTGCGCCGGCCTTCGTCAGGTCGAGGGGCTTTTCGCAAAAGACATGCTTGCCAGCGGCAACGGCCTGCTCGATCTGCTCACGATGCAGCGAATGCGGCGTCGCCAGCACGACAGCCTCGATTTCGGGATCGGCGAGTGCCTCGGCCATATCGGACGAAAACTTGAGGCCCTTTTCGCTTGCAAAGGCTGCCGCCTCGGCGCTTGGGTCGACGCCGCGGACGAATTTCATATCGGCGCCGCCCGCATTGACCAGCGTCACCATCTTGCGTCCCCACCAGCCAAGCCCAATGATGGCCGCTGAGACGGGCTTGTCGATCGTTGTCATCGGTTGTCTACCCGCTTGTTGAAGGGATGAATGTTCACGGTTTTCCAGACGCCGGCCTTCGTGAAGGGGTCTTCCCTGTTGAAGGCAACGATTTCTTCCTTGGTCTCCGCGTCGAAGACGAAAAGCGATCCGATCATCGTCGTGTTGTCATCGGCCAGCAGAGGCCCCGAGATCACGGTTTTGGTCTTGCCCGAGCCGAGATAGGCCTTGTGAGCCTCATAATTTGCCAATCGCTTTTCGACGGCGCCCTCGTGATCGAGGCAATGAACGACGTAGTGCATGCGGAACTCCTTTCGATTGACGCAGTGAAGCGACCAAGGACAGCGCGGCAGGCGCTTACCTTCGTGACACATCCACCATTCGTGACTTGCATGGCGACGGGCCGTCAGGCCTTCATGTCGACCAGAATCTTCATATGCGTTGCCTTCGGATCGAGCAGCGCCTCAAATCCCTGAGCGACCACGTCGTCAGGTGAAATCTTCGCCGTGACGATTTTCTCGACGGGGAAAATCCCCGCGCCAATCATCGATGCGACGCGTGGCCAGATCTGAACCGGATAGCACCAGGTTGCCTCGACGGTGATATCCTTGAGCGCCCACAGCATTGCGTCCACCGCAGCCGGCTTCATATGCAGGCCGACCTGCACCACCGTCCCGCGACGGCGGACTGCCTGGGCACAGAGATTAAGCGAGCTTTCGGCGCCGACGCATTCCAGAGCGACATCAAGACCGACACCCTCTTCGGTATGGTCGCGGAAAAGCTGCAGCGCGTCAGTCTCCCGCGGATCGAAGACAATGGCTTCCGGCACAAGCTGTTTGGCCAGCGCGCGCCGATTGGGATTGAGTTCTGAAACGAAGATGGTCGTTGCCCCGGCCGCCTTGGCAGCAAGGAGAACCAGCGCGCCGATAGGACCGACGCCCGAAACAAGCACGCTGCTGCCACTGGTGACACCACCGCGATCGACGCCGTAAAGCGCCACGGCCGCAGGCTCGATCATCGCCGCCTGGACGTCGGAAACGGTATCAGGGACGGGAAATACATTGTAGCCGTTGACGATAGCCTGCTCACCCATGCCGCCCCAATCCCAGGACAGTCCCACGCAGGCCATTTTCTCCGACAGATGGAACAGCCCGCGACGGCCATAGTAGTCGTCGCGCGGCGAAATCAGCGGCTGGATCGAGACGCGCGACCCCGGCTTGACGTGCGTCACGGATTTGCCAACCTCGACGACCCTTGCGGAAAACTCATGTCCGAGGATCTGGGGGAGCACGGCGCCTGAATAGATGTGCGGGGTTGCCGGCGTGACGATCGGGCCCGCGATGTATTCATGCAGGTCTGTCCCGCAGATACCGCAGACCAGCGGTTCTACCAGGACCATATCATCGCCCAGGGGCCCGGTCGGTGCCGGCACATCCTCAACTCGGATATCTTTCTTCGAATAATATCTAACCGCTTTCATTTTCATGCCTTCCGTCATGGAGAAGTACCTCAGGCGCTGCTCAAAACACTCGAAGATGCTTTGCGCCCATCGCCACGCGCACCAGAATTCTACGCATATCAACTATGGTCCTGCAGAATATTCCCAACCTTCAGGAAGATCCGAGAGTATAGTGCCAAGCCATACGCGCGGGTATCCGGTCAGGTTGCTTTGGTCTGCAACAACACGCCGGGCACGAAAACTCTTGCCCGGGATAAAAATTCAAGAGACAGCGTGAATTCCTCCCAAGGAACCTCCGTCTATTCCGATTTTGAAGCTATGGCACGAAGACGCATCCGGACAAATGCTTAATTATCCAAAATGGATATTTTTGATGAAGCATAGCCGTGGTTTCGAGCACTAGGTTTTAGCCGGAGGAAACGGTGCGTGCACCTCACATGAAAATCCATTCACGTGAGCTCGATCTCCCCCATGACAGTGTGGTGTTTGACGCCGATGTCGGTCGCCGTTTCGGAAGGAAGGTTCAAATGCAAGATACTTTGAGAGTTGGATGGGCCGGCATAGGCAAGATGGGAGCGCCGATGAGCCGGCATGTCCTGGAAAAGGGCTTTCGCCTTACCGTTTACGAGCCTCTTCCGGAAAACCGGGCATCTGTCGTTGCCGCAGGAGCCGATGTCGCCCATTCGCTGGCGGATCTTGTCGACGCATCCGAAGTTGTGATGCTGACGATCCCGAACGATGCGGTGCTCAGACAGCTGACGCTTGCGCCTGGCACTCTTGCGGAGATCATGCGACCGGGACAGGTTCTGGTGGAGATGAGCACTGTGTCCCCCGAAATCTCTGCCGAGGTGGCCGAGGCGCTTGCCCGCAGGAACGTTGCCTATGTCCGCGCGCCTGTTTCCGGCAGCACCGTGACTGCTTCGTCGGGAACGCTGTCCGTCATGGCGTCCGGCCCGGAGGATGCCTATCGTCGTGTAGAGCCTATCCTCGAGAGCTTTTCTTCGCGTCGCTTCTATCTCGGAGGCGGCGAGGAGGCACGCTATCTCAAGCTGGTGGTCAACGCTCTGGTGGGCGCTACGGCGGCCCTGCTCGGCGAGGCCCTAACACTGGGTCTGAAGGGAAATCTCAGTGTCGAAACGATGCTGAACGTGATTTGCGAAAGCGCTGTCGCCTCGCCGCTGATCGCCTACAAGCGCGATCTCCTGGTCCATCGCAATTACGACCCGGCCTTTTCCGTGTCCCAGATGATGAAGGATTTCGACCTTATTCTCGGTGCGGCAAAGGCAGACCATGTGCCGATGTATCTCGCATCGATGATCCGCCAGCAATACGAGGCCGCGTATGCGGAAGGTCTGGCGGACAAGGACTTCTTCGTCCTTTTCGAGCAATATGAACGGCTGGCTGGGCTGACCAGGGAAAAATCTCCTCCCGTGAAGGGTCTGAAGGCGGTATAGCTTTATCCGGTGATGAAATGCTTCGGGTTACGGGCGGACCATCCCGGAGCGGATATCTGGAGGAAGCGTCGGTTGGGAGGCCCACGTGAACGAATACGAGATCTTGCGGGTCATCGACTTCATCGAGAAGACGCGACGGCCTTTTCGTGAGGTGATCGAAGAAGCTGGCGACGACGCAGTGTGGCGCGTTGTCACGTTTCTCGTAAAGTCGCACATCCTGAACCAGAGCGTCTCGATCTCGACGCTGGGTCAGGAATCGGGCCTGCCCTATGCGACCGCCATGCGCCTCATCAACCGCATGATCGACAGCGGACACATTCTGAAAGTGGTCAAGGGGCCGACGGGTAAGAGTTTCACCCTGCAACCGAGCGAGGATCTGCTTCGATCCTTCGAAACCTATGCGCGGAAGACAAAATCGCTCCTGGCGCAGACGCTCGGTCTGCGCGCCAGCGAGGGTGAAGACCAGTATTATTTCGGCGGCACACCGCTCGGTTCGCAAATCATCCCCCCGATGCGTCTGGTTCAGAAGCGCGTGGAATCGCAGATCGAACTGCGGTTTCTGCTGAATGACGACAACTACTTCTCGGCCATGCGAAACATGTGGGCGGATTTTCGAAGCAATCTTGCTTCGCGCAAGAATTTCGATCTTCTACCCCTGCCGGAACTCTATCGGCGCGCCCGCGAGAACGGAACAAAACCCTTTTCCGATTACGATGTGATCGCCATCAACATGCCCTGGCTTGGCGAGTTTGCCGAGAGCGGTTTTGTCCGTCCCATCGACCAGTATATCCAGAAAATGGGTATCAATCCCCTCGACTTTCATCCCTCCATCTGGGCCTCCGCCACTTGGGAGGGCCGCGATTACGGGGTGCCGGGTTATTGTACCGTGGAGTTTCTGGCGGCGCGCAAGGATCTGTTCGAGGACGCCAACCTCTCGTTTCCGAAGACCTTCGATGAGGTCATCAATTCGGGGCGCAAATTTCATGCGCCGTCAGACGGGCGTTACGGGGCAGTATGGGATGGCGCCCGCGGCATGCCGATTGCGTCAAGCTTCCTGTTCTTCATGGGTGCATGCGGCCAGCCGGTGATTTCCCTGCCCAGAACGCGCACGGGATTTTCGCTTGATGGTCTCGATCCCGAGCAATTGAGTTGCACGATCCTGTCTGATGCGGGTTTTGCTGCGCTGGACTATATGCGCAGGCTGATGGAGATTTCGCCGCCGAAAATCCTTGAAATGGCTTGGGACCAGACGCTCTCCGTCTTCATGAAGGGAAATGCGAGTCTCGGCTATTTTTGGACCATGCGCGCAGCGAGGTTCGAATATGACGTGCAGTCCGTCGTGAAACGTCGAGTGGAATATCTGCCGCAACCATCGGGTCCCGGCGGCACGCGGGCCTCCCCCATCGGCGGGTTCCTTTTCTGCATTCCCACAAATCTTCCCGATGAGCGTGTAGAGCTTGCAGCCGACGCCATTGCGTGGATGGCTTCCCGTGAGGCCATGAAGGCGCATGTAAAGAACGGGTTTCCCGTTGCTCCGCGATTTTCCGTCAGTGCTGACCCGGAAGCTGCGGCCAGTTCGCCGATCGTGCGCTTCGTGGACCAACTCGCAAAGAGGAATCTACTACACACCTGGCAGCGACCGAAGATTCCGCAATATACGATGATCGAGAAGGTTCTCGGGCAGGAAATTCACGATGCGTTGCTGGGAAACCGGTCACCAAGAGTGGCTCTGGAAAGAGCTGCCGAGCTCATCAGTACGAGCCTTGCGGCATCGCGAACAACTCACCGCAGCAAGGCCGCAATTTGATCCGCCGAACCAAGACAGTACGGCAAACTCGTCGAAAACATCAACTTAAGATAGAATCCAGCCGATCTAACTAGGTTCCATCCTGACAGCGTTGAGCCATGCTGGTTCGCAAGCTGCCTATTCACGAAATTTCGAAATAACGATTGGTGTCGGCCTGCTCATAATTGTCGTACCTTATTGCGGATCCGCTGGAATCCAGCGAAGCATGAGGATGCTCACTCATTGGCAGCCTATCTCCTCGGCGGCTTTTATTGGGACTATTTACAAGTTCCCCATATCGATACGGAACAAGTGCGAGATGGTGACGCCTGGAAATTTGCCGACCCTCTTCATGAACCTTTTCCAAGCTATCGCCTTCGGCGAGACGCGTTGCGAGATCCAGCGGTCTTAATGTCAATAACCGCCGATCATTGCCATGGCCCGGCGGGTCCACGCATTTGGCATGAGCGCCACGAGAAAGCGGGTCAGCTGGAGCGAGCCGGTCATGTAACGATGTACGGGGCCGCCACGCTGCGCCGCTAGAATTGCATGCGCGACATCTTCCGGGCTCAGGTTGGCGCCCATCCGAACATGGAACGGATTGGAAGCGGCAGGTCCCGACATCATAGGTGTGTGGACGAAGGGCGGAGCCACGTCGCGTACCGCAATGCCCTGCCCGCGCCATTCGACAGCCAACGCTTCGGTAAAGCCGTGTACCCAGAATTTCGACGCGGAATATACTGCCAGACTGGGAATTCCAAAGACGGACGAGGCGGATGACAGGTTGATCACGACCGGCTTTCCGCCCGCGTCGGCGCTGGCCTTGAGAAGCGGGAATGCGAGCCGCGTGCAGATGGCCAGCGCGATCGTGTTGACGGTCGTGATACGCGCAATGTTCTGTGGCGGCTGGTCCTTGAAATGCCCCGACCATAGAAGTCCGGCATTGTTGACGAGGAGATCAAGCCGTCCGCCCGTGCGCGTCGAGAGGTCCTCCATCAGCGCTTCAACCGCCTTGGCATCGGAAAGATCGCAGGTGAAGGGCAAGCTCTGCGGACCAAGCTCCGCGGCGGCGCGCTCGATTGCCTCGCCATTGACATCCACGATCGCGACCTGCCAGCCCTCCTTGACGAGCAGCTTAGCCGTTGCAAGTCCGATGCCGGAGCCCGCGCCGGTGACGAGTGCGGTGCGATGGCTTTTCTGCATGAAGATACTCCTGAAAGCGAGATTACAGCGTGGCGCGGCGAAAGAGCGCCGTGCCTTTAGGTCAGCCGGCGCAGCGTTTTGAGAAGGATGTCGAAAACGCGCCCGTATGGCGGCTGGAAGAGTGCGGTTCCTGCGAGACCGGACTGGCTGAACACCGGCTTCTCATGACTGAAGGTGCGGAAGCCCCATTCGCCATGATAGGCGCCTGAGCCGCTTGCGCCGATCCCGCCGAAGGGTTGTTCTTCCTGTGCCAGATGCCAGAGGCAATCGTTGATCGTGACGCCGCCGGCATGCGTCTCCTTCAGGAGACGTTCGCGATTGCGCGCGTCGTTGCCGAACCAGTAGAGCGCCAGCGGTCGGTCGCCGGAGCGAATGCGGGCGATGGCTCCGTCGATCCCGTCATACTCGACGATCGGCAGAAGCGGCCCGAATATCTCCTCCTGCATGACACGCATGGACGGCGTGACGTCAAGCAGCAGTGTCGGCGGGAGTTTCCGGTTCTGCCCGCGGTTTTCCGTCTCCGGAGCCAACTCAACGATCCGCGCCCCTTGCGCACGGGCGTCCTCTACCAATGCCGTGAGGCGGTCGCGGTGCCGCTCGGAGATGATCGACGTATAGTCGGAATTGCCCTGAATGGTGGGAAAAAGCCGTTTCACCGCGCGCGACAGGTGCTCGACTGCGACACTGCCTTGACCTTGCGGCACCATCAGATAATCCGGCGCGATACAGGTCTGGCCGGCGTTCAGCAATTTGCCGAAGGCGATGCGGCTCGCCATCCGCGAGAGATCCGCAGAGGGATCGATAACGGCCGGCGATTTGCCGCCGAGCTCAAGCGTCACCGGCGTCAGATTGGCGGCTGCCGCAATCGCCACCTGCCGCCCGACCGCCGTCGAGCCGGTGAAGAAGAGATGGTCGAAAGGCAGGGCGGAGAAGGCCTTGCCGATCTCCGCATCGCCCGTGGCGACGCAAAGCTCGGTCGGGTCGAACAGGTCTGCGATGAGCCTCGCGAGCAGATCGGAGAAATGCGGCGTGAGTTCAGATGGCTTGATCATGACGCGATTTCCGGCGGCGATGGCCGCCAGCGCCGGGCCCATTGCCAATTGAAACGGATAGTTCCAGGGCGCGATGATGCCGACCACGCCAAGCGGCTGCGGCATGAGCCGGTTATGCGCCGGCAGGAAATGCAGAGCCGTGGGCACGCGGCGCGTCTTCATCCAGGTCTTGAGGTGCGAAAGGGCATGGTTGATGCCGCTCGAGATGACGAAAAGCTCGGCCAGACGCGTCTCATGCGAAGACCTGCCGGCGAAATCGGCGTCGATGGCTTCGATAATCGCCGCTTCATGATCGCGCGTCAGCGCTGCCAAGCGCTTGAGACGCGATTTCCGCGCCTCGAAACTCGGCCAGGGCTCTTCAGAGAACGCCGCCTTTTGTGCGGCAAATTGCATGTCGAGTTCGCTCATGGCAGATCACTCCGGCCTTCGATCATTACGGGCATGTCCATTCTCCTCACGAAAGTCTGTCGAACTGCCGACACCCCATGACAGGTAAGGCCGGCTGCTTTACGATCAAGGCCAATTGCCTCTGTCAGGTCTGTTGCAGCATGGAATTTTGGAACTATCCCCGCACCCCCGCTGGCATTCTGGTTCTGGTGGAGTTTGGAGCGCGCCGCGGCATTTCGGTTGGCGATCTTCTGGCGGGCAGCCGGATTAGCCAGGCCGACCTGCGCGCGCCGGATGTCGAGATTGCGGCAGGACAGGAACTGCGGGTTCTGACCAATCTGGTCAGGGCCTTGGGCGATCCGGTGCGGCTGGGCATCGAGGCCGGGCAGGAGTTTCACTTCGCCACCTATGGCATTTGGGGCCTTGCTCTGCTGAGCCGCGCCACCGGTCGCGACGCGCTCGATTTTGCCATGCGTTTCCTGCCGCTGACACATGCCTTCACGGCCATATCCTTCCGCGAATTTTCCGACCATGGCGTTCTCTCCTTCGATGAACCCGACCTTCCGGCCGAGCTTCGCGATTTCATTCTCGCCCGCGATATGGTGGCCGCGGCGCTGCTCATGCGCGAAACGGTGGGCCAGGATCCCGCGCTGAACCGCCTCGAGATGCGGGCGTCGCAGCCGGATCCGAGCGGCGGGCCGCTGCCGCTCATCTTTGGCGCGGCGATCCATTGCGATGCTGCGGCCAACCGGATCGTGATTGCGCCGAGCTATCTCAATCAGGCGCTGCCACAATCCAATCCGGTCACCGCGGCGATGACGGAGACCATGTGCCGCCAGCGTCTGAACCAGCAGAAGCGCGGTCTCCGGTCCGGCGCGGTCTCTCACCGCTACCGCGCTGCCTATGCCGATCAACCGCCCAAGAGCCTGCCGGCCTTCGCGCGACTGGCCAATATGAGCGAACGGACACTGAAGCGCCGGCTTCAGGCAGAGGGCACGTCCTTTCGCGCGCTGACCGCGGAAGGCCGCCGCGCCAAGGCAGAAGCGCTGCTGGAAGACGACACACTCACCATCGGGGAGATCGCCGAAGAAATTGGCTTCAGCGATCTCTCCAGCTTTTCGCAGGCCTTCAAGCGCTGGACCGGCCTTGCGCCCAGCATCTATCGCAGCCGCGCCCGCGCTCCGGTCTCAGGCGATTAGCCGTTCGCCCTCCCCGCTTGCGTTGACGCCGAGAATGAGGTCGGCTGTTTTCTCGCCGATCATGGCGGTCGGCGCCTGGGTGTTGCCGCTGATAAGACTTGGCATGATGGAAGCATCTGCGATCCGAAGCCCGCTGACACCACGGACACGCAGTTGCGGATCGACGACAGAGTTGGCGTCACCGCCCATGCGGCAGGTGCCGACCGGGTGGTAGATCGTGTCGGCATGGGCGCGGATCAGCGCACGCAATTGCGCCTCGTCGTCGCGGCCCGTCCCGTAGACCGGGCGCGCCTGCATCGACGCCATGGCGGGGGCAGCCAGGATGCGCTGCGAAATCTTCGCACCGGCGACCAGCGTGTCGAGGTCGCGTTCATCGCTCAGGAATTTCGGATCGATCAGCGGCGCGACGCGTAGATCGGCGCTCGCCAGTCTCACCTCGCCCCGGCTGAACGGACGCAAGGCGCAGACATGGAGCGAATAGCCACGCCCGAGATGCAGTTTGCGATTGTGATCGTCGACAATGCCCAGGCAGAAATGCAGTTGCAGGTCGGGCCGATCAAGGCTCGGATCGCTCTTCACGAAGCCGCCGGCTTCGGCGACATTCGTGGTGAGCATGCCGCGCCCCTCGCGTTTCCAGGGGCCGAACGCGCGAATGCCCTCGCCCGCAACCCCCAGGCTGACGCCGAAGAGACCCTTGGCATTGCTCTTCGCGCTGATCGTATAATCCAGATGATCCTGCAGGTTTGCTCCGACCTCCTTCCGGTCGCTGACAACCGGGATGCCGAGGCTCATCAGATGTTGCGCCGGGCCGATGCCCGAGGCCATGAGCAGTTGCGGCGTGCCGAAGGCGCCGCCGGCCAGAATGATCTCTTCGCGTGCGGTCAAACGCCTTTCTGTTGAGCCCTGGCGATAGCGAACCCCCACCGCGCGTTTGCCTTCGAAAACGAAGCCCGAACATTGAGCGTTCGCGACGATGACAATATTGTTGCGCTTGCGTATCCCTTCGAGATAGGCGCGCGCCGCGCTGAAGCGCCGGCCGGCGTTCTGGAACACCTGATATTCGCCCACGCCCTCCTGCACCGGCCCGTTGAAGTCCGGATTATAGGCATAGCCGCACTGCTGCGCCGCTGCGATGAAGGCTTGCGTTGCGGGATTGTCTTCCCGCAGGTTCTCGACGCGAAGCGGGCCGCCGGCGCCGTGCAGCGCATCAGCGCCTCGCGCATTGTCCTCGGCGCGCTTGAAATAGGGCAGCACCTCCGGCCACGACCAGCCCGTGCAGCCGGCTTCAGCCCAGCCGTCATAGTCTTCGCTCTGACCGCGAACGTAAATCATGGCGTTGATCAGGCTCGATCCGCCGACGCCGCGCCCACGCGGTTGGAAGCCGCGCCTGCCGTTCAGACCTGGCTGTGGCTCGGTTTTGTAGGCGTAGTTGTGCCGGCCTCGAAAGGCCACAAGGGCTGCGATGCCGAGCGGGATATCCGACAGGATCGAGGCATTGGCCGGCCCAGTTTCAAGAATGACGATTGTCTGATCGGGGCGGGCCTCGGCCAGCCTTGACGCGACGGCGCAACCGCTTGGCCCTGCTCCCACGACGATGTAATCTGCTGACTCAATCATGATCCCTCCTTTATCGTTGATTGTTCCGAACGCGTCTTTTGTGCTGTTCGGGGATGCATTGGCGATGCTCCCACATCGCGGGACGTTTCAGGCATCGATGCTCTGAGACGCTCGATCCGGCAAACCGGACGACAGGTTTTGCCGCAGGCCAAGCTTGACTCGAGCGCGGGCAAACGCCCCGGCTGCAGCCAGCGCCTGGCGGGCCGATGACAAATAGGCGGCCTGAAGATGGAAGACGTGCCACCGCTGTGCATGGATTTCGAGCCGGCAATCGACGCCTTGACGGCGGGCCTGTTCGGCGAGCCTTGTCGCATCGCCGAGCAGTATTTCCTGATCGCCGACCTGGACCAGCATCGGCGGCAGGCCATCGAGCGCGGCTTTCAGCGGCCGTTGCACCAGCACGTCGGCCGGCAGCCGATACCACTTGAGCGCCTGTTCGAGCCAGCCGCGCCGGATCATCGGATCGTTGGCCTTGGCGGCATCGCTGCCAAGCGACGGGTCGGTCACCGGCGAGAAGAGGGCGAGGCCCGCTGGCCGCTCCCTGCCCTCGTCGCGCAGCATGATGGCAAGCGCGAGCGCCAGACTGCCGCCCGCGGAATCGCCTGCAATCACGATATCCTCTGCCCGGTGCCCTGCGCGGCGCATGGTCTGCCAGCATGTGAGCGCATCCTCCAATCCAGCCGGATAGGGATGTTCGGGAGCCAGTCGGTAATCCGGCACCCAGACGGCCATGCCCGCCGACTTTGCTAGCCGCGTCGTGACGGAACGATGGGATCTCGCATTGCCCAGGCAAAAGGCCCCGCCATGCAGGTAGAGGATCGCGCCACGGGCCGTCGCGCCGTCGGCGCCGCGCGGCGTCAACACATCGATCCGCAATTTGCCGCTATCGGCGCGCTTCCTTGTCATCCCGGAGACGCCCGGCATGAAGGTCGCAAGCACGGAGACAACGCCACGCTGGAAACGGGCGGGGAAAGGTGGCCCGATGAGCGTCCGGAACGCGCTGCGTAGGAAACCTCGCAGAGCGCCGGCGGTGATGCGCTCTGCGAGGCCCTGCGGTGGGAGGACCGCTTGTGTCCCTCCAACTTCGCTCGATCCGCGACTGAAACGATAGGCGTCCAGGCTGAGCCGGCGCGTAAGCCAGCGATAGGACAGCGTGAAGCCCGGCCAGTTGGTCGTGTTGCGGCCCTGCTCGTTGACATACCAGCTCTTGCAGCCATTCCAGACCGTTTGCGCCAACCGCAACTGGATGCGCGCATCCTGTTTTGCGAAGACGTCGCTGCCGATCTCGATCCGGCTCGCCTTGGTTTTCGCCATGCGATCGAGACAGCGCAGCACGTGGGCGATCTGCGATTCCAGCATATAGACGATGGAGTTGTGGCCGAGATTGGTGTTCGGACCATAGAGCATGAAGAAATTCGGAAAGCCGGGCACGGTCATACCCAGATAGGCCGAGGCGCCCGTGCCCCAGGCGTCGTTGAGATCGACGCCGTCACGGCCCGTGATCTTCATCGGGCTCAGGAACTCGGTCGCGGCAAAGCCGGTGCCATAGATCAGGACATCGAATTCACGGTTCTTGCCGTCAGCGGTTTCGACGCCGCGTGGCGTCAACCGGCGTATGCCTTCTGTCACCAGTTCCACATCCGGCCGTGCCATGGTCGGCAGATAGTCGTTCGACAGAAGCAGCCGCTTGCAGCCGATGGGGTAATCCGGCGTCAGCTTCGCCTGCAGTACCGGATCTTTGACCGACCGTTTCAACATCCGGCGGAAAGGCAAGCCGGCAGCTACTTCCATCAGTTGCTTGACGCGCGTGAAGGCAAGCGCACGCGCCTCATAGCGCATGTAGATTTGCAGACGATGCAGCTTCATCGCCAACGGATTGGCGGCAAAACGCTGCCGCTCCCGCGCCGAATAGGCGCGATCGGGCTTCGGCAGAATATAGGCGGGCGAGCGCTGGAAGACCGTCATAGACCCGACAGTATCGGCAATGGCCGGCACGAACTGGATGGCCGAAGCTCCCGTGCCGATAACGCCGACACGCTTGCCCTCAAGCGAGACGGAGTGATCCCAGGTGGCGGAATGGAACGCGGGAATTTCGAGCTGCTCTTGACCGGGAATGCGCGGAATGGCCGGTCGGCTGAGTTGGCCGACCGCGCTGATCAGATGCCGCGCCGTCAGCATCCGACCGTCGGAAAGCCGGACGCTCCAGCAATCGGCCAGTTCATCGAAGACGGCGCTGCGCACCTCCGTGCCGAAGAGGATGTGATCGCGGATGCCCAATCTATTTGCGCAGTCTTCGAGATAGGCGTGGATTTCTGCCTGCACGGCAAAGGCCCGCGACCAGTTCGGGTTCGGCGCAAAGGAAAACGAATAGAGATGTGACGGCACATCGCAGGCTGCGCCAGGATAGCGATTATCGCGCCACACGCCGCCGACCGTATGCGCCTTTTCCACGATGATGAAATTGTCGATGCCGCGGGATTTGAGCCCATGCGCCATGCCGATGCCGCCGAAGCCCGCACCAATGATGATTGCATCCAGACGCGCGCCTGGCAGGAGGCATAGCTCCGCCATGCGACCAATCCTGTTTGCCGCCATAGTCTCCTCCACTCCGGCTATTTCGATCCCAGAAGCCAAGAGTGTCCGAGTGCAGGTTAAAGCGGAAGAGTGAGATAGGTCATGATTTTAGATTTTGGGCCAAATGTCAGTTCATTAAAGGAGGACCGCAAAAAACGATTGAAGCCACCTGGATTGGTACGTGGAGCAAATTCGTTGGCATCGCTTCGGCGCTTACAGAGAGAATTTTGTATAACGCTGGGCTTTGAGACCTGTTTGATGAAGTGGGCCTTGCGAATGATACCAAAGGGATATCGGACGCAAGGAACACACGATGAGACGCACCTATTCTCATATTGACCTGAATGAACGGCGCAGGATCGGACAGTTAAGGTCCACCGGTGTGACGGTGGATGTGATTGCAGACAGTCGGCATCCGCGGCTTCCATCGCGGACCCGAGGATGCCGGACTTCTGTGCGTCCTCTGCGCGAAACCCCGGAACCCGATCCCCAAACAGTTCGTGCGCCACCATCCAGGGGGATGGTGGCGCACGATATTCGTTGGCGCTTGCTGAGCGCCAGAAAGCTTCAGCGCTTGTCGGCAAGCACGAAGTCGTGCTTCACATCCCAGAATTCACCCTCGAAGCCATAGGTCTGCGCCCTTGCCGGATCGTTCGTCTTGTCGAACTTCGCCAGCAGGCTTTCCTTCACGCCGAAAACCGCGTCGGAGTTGATGTATGGATCTTCCGGATCGAAGATATGCGTGGTCAGCGTTTCGAAGCCGTCGGCCTTGATGATGTAATGCAGATGCGCCGGCCGATAGGGATGGCGGCCGAGCGCCACGAGCAGCTGGCCGACCGGGCCGTCATTCGGGATCGGGTAGAACTTCGGCTTCACGGCCCGGAACCAGTAGCGGCCGTCTGCACCCGTCGTAAACACGCCGCGAAGGTTGAAGTCGGGCTGCAGGCCCTTCTGCTGGACGTCGTAGAAGCCTTCGTCATTGGCCTGCCAGACATCGATGACCGCGCCTTCGATCGGGTTGCCCTTCGTGTCGAGGATACGGCCTTCGATGTACATGTCCTCGCCCTTCTGGTCGAGGCAGATATTGGCGCCCATCTCCATCATGGGCGCGCCGTCGACGTGGAAGGGTCCGAGCACGGTCGATTCCGAGGCGCCCGACGGCTTGCGGTTGTTGATCGCATCCACCAGCATCGAGACGCCGAGGATGTCGGACAGAAGAATATATTCCTGCCGCCACTCGTTGCAGATCTGGCCGGTCTTCGTCAGGAACATGATCGCCTCGAACCATTCGTCCTGGGTAGGCTCCAGTTCCTTTACCGCCTCATGCAGCTTGCGGGTGATGACGTCCATCACCTGCCTCAGACGCGGATTTTCAGCCTTCGCGTTTCGCCCCGTCACGACCTCGACCGAGTTCTCTTCGGAGAAAAAGCCTTTCTCATGCGCTTCCATCGTCGTTTCCTTATCTGGACAATACAGTCTTCAACACACGGCGCAGCTCGGCTGCCGGATCGGCAACGCCGTTCGCCGAGCGCCATGCGACATGGTGGTCGGGACGCACGAGAAGTGCGCCGCTATCGGAAATCTCGCTGATCCGCGCCCAGTCGCCGGTGAAGTCCTGCCACGGACGGCGGGGACCGATGATGTGGACATTGATCTCGAGGCCAAACTCCGCGCCGACGGCCGCAGCCGCCTTGGCCCAGCCGGCGCCGCCCGGTCCGGTGAGAAGGCTGAACTTGCCATGGCCGCACAGATCGAGCGTCGATGCCTTGGCACCGGCATCCGAAAAGAGCCAAGCATGGGGAATGCGCGCGCCCGGCCAGCTCGTCTGCTGGAAATGCAGGTCTGCATCCTCGGTGAAGGGAGGCTCGGGCTGACCGTCGGTTTCGACGGCGTTGGACTTGTAGCGCTGGTTCATCTCCACGCCATGCGCGTCGAATTCATAGACCTTGTTGGCGATGGCTTCGCGGATGGCCTTGCGCTGCGCCTCGGCTTCCGGCGTCGTGCCGCAACGGGCGTCCATGTTTTCCTGCATCTTCACCGGATCGACGGAATCGAGCAGGCCGAGCGACTTGAAGATCGGGCCGAATTCGTCGATCGACTTGTTGGCGCGGGTGACGATCTGGCGGGCGACCGGCGCACGTTCGGCGCTGTAGCTTTCGAGCAGGCCCATCCCGGCCTCGCCCTTGACGACCATCGCCACCTTCCAGGCCAGGTTGAAGGCATCCTGGATCGAGGTGTTGGAGCCGAGGCCGTTCGACGGCGGATGACGATGCGCCGCATCGCCCATGATGAAGACGCGGTCCTTCTGCAGATGCGTGGCGAACATGTTGTTCACCGTCCACGTGCTCGTCGAGGTGATTTCGATCGGGATATCCGGATCGCCGATCAGATCGCGTGCGACCTTTGTGGCAAAGGCGTCGTCGACCTGCGGTGCGGGTTGGTTGATGTCATAGCCCCAGTTGATCAGCCATTCGTTCCACGGGCGCACCATGCGCACGAGGCCCATGCCGATCCCGCCGACATCGGCGCCCGGCTGCATGACCCAGTAGAGCACCGAAGGACGGTGGGCGACATATTTGGTGAGGTCCGCCTTGAAGACGATGTTCATGGAGCCGGCCACGCCCATCTTGCCCTCGAACGGAAGGCCTGCATGTTCGGCAACCTTGGAGTTGCTGCCATCGGCGCCAATCAGGAACTTCGAACGTACGGTGAGTTCGGCACCCGTCAACCGGTCCCGGCAGGTGGTCGTCACGCCATCGGCATCCTGGACATGCGAGACATATTCCGTCGACATGCGCGGCTGCGTTCCGCGCGAACAGGCCGTGTTCAGAAGGATCGGCTCGAAATAGGTCTGCGGCAGGTCGTTCATCAGGCTCGGCGAGGACAGGAGATGCTCGGCCTTGGACTTCGGATGCGTGCCCCAGCTGTACATGCGGCCGATTTCCTCGCCCGCAATCGAGGTGCAGAACACGTTGTTGCCGAGATATTCCTGCGCGGTGGCGTAGAGATAGGCCTCCTGCTCGACCTCGAGACCGAGATCGCGGATGACTTCCATCGTGCGCTGGTTGGTAATGTGCGCGCGCGGCGTATTGGCGAGCCAGCGGTAGCGGTTGATCGCCATGTTCTGGATGCCGTAGCTCGACAGCAGCGCTGCCGTCGCACCGCCCGCCGGACCCATGCCGACAATCAGAACGTCAGTTGAGTAGTTAGCCATTGAAACCTCCCTCACGAGTATTTTGAGCAATGTGGTCCGAACCGTTCAGGACAAGCCTGCGCCGGATCGGGAAAAGCTGGATGCCGGTGCGGGCCGAAAAGAGCCCCCAGAGCCCGGCGGGCGCGAAGATCATGGTCGCGATCCCGATGAAGCCCAGGATGAGAAGATAGACCGAGCCGAAATCGGAAAGTGTCTTCTGCAGCACGAAGAACACGATCATCCCGACAATCGGCCCCTCGATCGTGCCGATGCCCCCGATGACCACGATGAAGAGCACATAGGCCGTCCAGTCGGTCACCGAGAAAGCCGCATCCGGCGAAATGCGCGCTTTCTGCAGATAGATGAGCGCGCCGGTGATGCCGGTCACGAAGGCCGTGGTCAGGTAGACGAAGACCTTCATGCGCTGGGCATTGACGCCGAGCGCGCGGGCGGCCGTTTCGTTGTCGCGTACGGCGGCAAGCCCGAGCCCCTGTCGGGTGCGCAGGATGCGGTAGAAGAGCAGGACGGTCGCAGCCGCCAGAACGAGTGCGAACCAGTAGGCGATCGCGTCGCTCGCCTGCGATGTCTTCATGTCGAACGTATCCTTCAGGAACTCGACGCCGAACATGGCCTTGCGCGCTTCGCCCGGAAGCGAGGTCCCCGTGCCGCCGCCCAGCGCCTTCCATTGCGCGACGACGAGACGGACGGCCTCCGCGATCACCCAGGTACCGACCCCGAAATAGGCCCCTTGCAGGCGGAAGGAGAAGAAGCCCGCGGGAATGGCGAGCAGCATGGCAAAGAACCCTGCCAGCAGCGTTGCCAGGAGCGGATCAACCCCTAGAAGGATCACCATGCCAAACATGGAATAGGCGCCGAAACCCACGAAAGCCTGTTGGCCGATGGACAGAAGCCCCGCATATCCCGCCAGCAGGTTCCAGTTCTGCGCAAGCACGAGCATGGTCAGGATGAAGAAGAGGTCCTGCACGATGTCGCGCGACACCAGGAAGGGTGCTCCGGCAGCAACGATGACCACCAGGATCGCGGCGACCCCGAAAAGGCCCGAGGCGCGGGTGCCGGTCTTCGTCGTCCAGGTTTGAGCTGTTGAACTCATCGCATCACCTCAATCGACTGCGCGCGGGAAGAAGCCGCGCGGCTTGAAGGCCAGCACGGCCAGGAAGGCGATGTGACCGGCAAGGATCTGCCATTCGGGATTGATCGTCGCGCCGATCGTCTGGGCGACGCCCAGCACGACACCGCCGGCAAGCGTGCCCCAGAGCGAACCGAGCCCGCCGATGATCACCGCCTCGAAGGCATAGATGAGACGCGAGGGACCGGCGGAGGGATCGAAATTGGCGCGGGTTCCGAGATAGAGCGCGGCCACCGTCACGACCACCATCGCCAGTCCCGTCGCGGTCGCGAAGATGCGCTGCGGGCGAATGCCCATCAGGCCGGCCGTGACCGGATCGTCGGACGTCGCGCGAAATGCGCGGCCGATCGGGGCGCGATAGATCAGCGTGTTGAGGCCGACGATGACGACGATTGCCGAAAGGAAGGTCAGGAGCGGCATGACGCCAATGTTGACGGCACCAAGCGGAATGGTTGCGGCCTCGAGCGAGCCCAGCGGCACGCGCCGGCTGTCGGCGGCAAAGCCTTCGAGCAGCCCGTTCTGGATGATGATCGACAGCCCGAACGTCACCAGAAGCGGCGGCAGGATGTCCTTGCCGAGCGTCCGGTTGAGCAGGAAATATTGCAGCAGCCAGCCGGCGGCGAACATCAGGGGTGCCGCAATCAGCGCCGAGACGAACGGGTTGAGCCCGAACATCGAGGTGATGGTGAGGATCGCGAAGGCGGCGAAGATGATCAGGTCGCCATGGGCGAGGTTCACCAGCCGCATGATGCCGAACACGATGCTGAGCCCCGCAGCAAAGAGGGCGTAGAGCCCGCCGAGCAGGATGCCCTGGACAAGCGTATCAATGATGTTCATGGACGCCCGCTCCGAAATAGGCCGCGTGGATCGCCTCGCGCGAGACCTCCGACGACCGGCCAGACAATGTGATGCGGCCTTCCATCATGCAGTAGACCCGGTCCGCGACCTTCAGCGCATGGCCGATATCCTGCTCGACAATGACGATGGAGGCGCCCGACGCCTTGATCTGCGGAAAGGCTGCGTAGATATCCTTGATCACCACGGGCGCGAGCCCGAGGCTGATTTCGTCGCAAAGCAGAACCTTCGGGTTGGACATCAGCGCCCGCCCGATGGCCACCATCTGCTGTTGGCCGCCGGAAAGTGCCGTGCCCGGCGAATGGCGCCGTTCCTTCAGGATCGGGAAGAGATCGTAGATGCGCGCGAGGTTCCACGCCCCGCTGCCCTTCGTCCCATAGGCCCCGATCAGCAGGTTTTCCTCGACGGTCAGCGAGGGGAAAAGCTTGCGACCTTCCGGCACCATGGCGATGCCGCGCGTGACGATATCGGGCGAGGCAAGCGCGCCGATCGGCTGGCCTTCGAACAGGATCTGTTCAGGGGCGCTGGCAAGTACGCCGGAGATTGCCCGCATCAGCGTGGTCTTGCCGGCACCGTTCGCGCCGATGACGGCCACGGTCTCGCCGGCTTCGAGCGTGATGTCGATGCCGAAGAGCGCCTGGAAGTCGCCGTAGCGCGCCGTGAGCGCATGTGTCTGAAGAAGCGTCATCACACCTCCATCCCCAGATAGATTTCGCGCACTTCCTGCGAATTCATCATGTCCTGCGGCGCGCCGAGTCCGAGAACGCGGCCGAAATGAAGCACAAGCAGGTGGTCGACGACCGAATTCAGCGCATGCAGAACATGCTCGATCCAGATGACCGTAACCCCGCGGCGGTGAACGGCACGAATGGTCTCGACAAGAACCGCACATTCCCCCTCGGTCAGCCCGCCGGCAATTTCATCAAGCAGCAGAAGCTTCGGTTTCGTGGCCAGCGCGCGGGCCAGTTCAAGCCGCTTGCGCTGCAAGAGGCTGAGACTGCCGGCCGGTTTGTTTGCCTCGGCAATCAGGCCGGTCTCCACGAGAATCTCGGCGCATTCCGACGCCACCTCTCGCTCGCCCCGTTGCTGGCCGAACGCGCCGGCAACGAGGAGATTTTCGAAGACGGTCAGTTTCTCGAAGGGTTGCGGAATCTGAAATGTCCGGCCGATCCCCGAAAGACAACGCTGCATCGGGCTGACGCGCGTCACGTCTTCGCCGAGGAAACGGATCGAGCCCTTGTCGGCGCCGATCGTGCCGGTAATCAGGTTGAAAAGCGTGGATTTGCCTGCGCCATTCGGACCGATAATGCCGAGCGCCTCACCTTCGGAAACCGAAAAGGTGATGTCATCGGCCACCGTCAGTGCCCCGAAGGATTTGGAAATCCCGTCAAGTTGCAGAAGTGTCATCGACCGTTCCCCAAGGACATGTCAGACCGGCGGCAAGCCGCCGGCCTGGACTGGACCATCAGCTCAGCGCTTCCATCTTGCCGCCGAGCGGAACCTGCGGCGCAGTCGAATTCTCGACAACGACGAGTTCGTAGGAACCGCCATCCTTGAGGCGCCATTGGCCACCGACAAGCGGGGTCTTGGCGATGTTCTTCTGCGCGAAGGGCGGCAGCTTGTCGCTGCCCCAGGCAACCGGCCCGACCAGCGTATCAAGCTTGGTCTTGGCGATCTCGGCCGCAACCGCCTCTCCATCGGTCGGATCTTCCGCCCGCTTCATGACATCGACGACGAGTTCGAAGAGCGCATGCGCGAAGCCGATCGGCTGGGTCCAGGGGCGATTGGTCACCTTGGTGAATTCCGCGGCGACGTCCGCGGCCGACTGGCCCGTCAGCGACGACTTGAACGGATGCGACGGCGTCCACCAGACTTCCGTCGAGAGGTTGTGGCCGCCCTTGCCAAGCGCTTCCACGGCCTGCGGGAACAGCATCGCCTTGCCGATCGATGCGATCTTCGGCTTCAGGCCCTGCTGCTTGGCCTGGTTCCAGAACGTCGTCAGGTCCGGCGGGATCATGACGCCGGTCAGGATCTCGCAATTGGACTTCTTGAACGCGGAAATCTGCGCGGAGAAATCGTCCGTCATGTTCTGGTAGCGGCCCGGATCGGTCAGCGTGAAGCCCTTCTCCTTCAGAACCGGCGGGAAGCCGACATTCGGATCGCCCCAGGCATTGCCGTCGCCGTCATTGGGGAAGAGCCCGCCGACCTGCTTGTTGGTCTCGATCTGCGACCACATGCCGGTGAAGACGGCGATGATGTCTTCAAGACCCCAGAAGAAATGATAGGCGAAGTTGAAGGGCTTCCAGCTCTTGGGATCGCCGGGATTGCCCTGCTGGCCGATGAACCAGGGCTGCCACGGCGCGACCGTCGAGATGCACGGCACTTCCTCGTTCTCGCAGGTGGTGGAAACCGGATTGGTGGTCTCCGGCGTCGAGGCGACCAGCATCAGGTTGATCTTGTCGTTGACGATCAGTTCCTTGGCGACTTCCGCCGCGCGGTTCGGGTTCGACTGGCTGTCCTTGACCACGACCTCGAACTTGTCGCCGAAGGATTTCAGGAACGCGTCGATGACGAACTTGTCAGCCTCGCCGAAACCCGCCAGCGGGCCGGTCTGCGGGCTGACATAGCCCAGCTTGATCTTTCCGCCCTTTGCAAGAGCCGGCATTGCCAATCCCGCAGTACCGGCCAAGGCGCCGGCCGCCGCGGTGGTCTTCAGAAAATCGCGTCTCGTAAACATGCATCTCACTCCCTGTTGCATGATTTGAGTGTCATTGCGTCTGCTCAAGTCTCCGGCCGGTCGCCCTCCCAGGCGGCCTGCAGAAGTGCCCGGATCGACGCGCGGTCGATGGGCCGGGGATTCCAGTAGGGGTTTTCCGCCGCGATATCGGCGGCACGGTCGAGGTTGACTTCCTCGAAGCCGATATCCTTCAGCGACAGCGGCGCGCCAAGCGAGCGCGAGAAATCATGCAGGGACGCGCCAGCCGCCGCCCCGAAAATCTCTGCGATCGGCGCCAGCAGCTCCGGAACGGCAACTGCGTTATAGGCCGTGGTGTAGGGCAGCATGATCGCGTGCGTTTCGGCATGCGGCGTGTCGAAACTGCCGCCCAGCGTGTGGCAGATCTTGTGATGCAGTGCCATGCCTACCGTGCCGAGCACCGTGCCGGCCAGCCAGCAGGCATATTGTGCTTCGGCGCGCAGATCGAGGTCACCGGGCGTCTCGATGAGACCCGGCAGCGAGGCCTTGAAGCTGCGGAAGGATTCGATCGCCATCATGGTGGAGATCGGATTGCGATCCTTGGCGTAAAGGCCTTCCATCGCATGTGCGAGTGCGTTGAGCGCACTGACAATCGTCATCTGTTTCGGCAGGCCGACGGTCAGTTCAGGATCATAGATCACCACATCCGGCAGAACGGCAACGTCGCGGATCGTGGTCTTTCTGCCATTCTCGGTCTGGCCGAGGATCGGCGTCACTTCCGATCCGGCATAGGTTGTCGGGATGGTGATCTGCGGCACACCCGTGCGCAGCGCGATCGCCTTACCGAGACCAGTCGTCGAGCCGCCGCCGAAGGAAATCACGCAATCCGCGCTGGCGCTCTGAAGTGCGGCAACGGCTTCTTCCGTCACATTGACCGGCGTGTGCATGACAGCGCCGGTAAAGGTTCCGGCGCTCAAAGCCCCAAGCTCATTCGCGAGATGCTCGGCTTCCTGCGCCTGGTGCGGCGTGGAAAGCACCAACGCACGCTTTTTTCCAAGCTTGCCCACCCATTCGCCCGCGTCGCGGCGCTTGCCCGCGCCAAAGACAACGGTGGCCCGATTGGCCTGATAGACGAAATCGCGGCTCATCGCAGTCCCTCCTGTCGCGTCCGCACCATGACGAAGGTGCAATCCAGTTCGCAGTGCTTCGAGCCTGTGCGAAAGCGCTTGATCAGTTCCGGCTTCACCGCAAACAGCGGATCGGAGCCAAGGGCGGGATCGTCGGCATCAAAGATATGCGTGGTGATGGTCTCGAAGCCTTCGGCAGCAATCTGAAACTGCAGGTGAGCCGGACGGCGCGGCGGAAACCCCGCGCGCTTGAGCAACGCGCCCGCGGGTCCATCCAGTGGCACCGGATAGCCGGCGGGCATAACTGTCCGATAGTGGAAGCCTCCCGCCTCATCCGTGGTGAAACGTCCGCGCAGGTTGAATTCCGGCTGGTGGTCGGGCTGCTGGTTTTCGTAGAAGCCTTCGGAATTGGCCTGCCAGGCCGTCACCCGCGCACCGGAAATCGGTTGCCCGTCGAGGTCCAGCACCCTGCCGGATACGCTGAGCGGCTCGCCCTTGCCATCGAGGCTGATATTCGCCCCCAGCGGAAGCTCCGGCGTATCGTCGCGATAGAAGGGGCCGCGTGGCGTATTCGGCGTTGCCGCCGGTGGGCGGCGATGATTGAGCTCTTCGACAAGCGCCGAAATACCGAACAGGTCGGAGATCAGCATCCACTCGTTACGGCGCGCGTCGCTGTAATCACCGATGTCGATCAGGAGGTCGAGGAAGGCGCGCCATTCGTCTCGCGATGGGCGCAGTTCGCGGACAAGGGCCTGCAGGTGACAGGCAAACGCGATCAGCGTCGCGGGCAGCTTGTCGTCCTGCCGATCGCCAAAACGCTCGGCAAACAGGCCCGATGGAATAAGCTTTCCCGTGCTGGCTTTACTCGGCCTTATCGCCAACGGATGTTCCTCCCAGAACGTCTCCCTTTCTTCAAGCTAGCAGAACCAAAAAGCTGTTTGATCATTTCTTTGTGGAACAATATAAGTTTTTGCTATGAAGATTGATGAGAAACATCTGGTGCAGCTGGCAGCAGTGGTGGCGGCAGGCGGCGTCGTCGAAGGCGCGGCCATGCTGGGCCTGACCCAACCGGCGGTTTCCCGGACGCTGGCTCTTCTGGAGAAACGCGTCGGCGAACCGCTTTTCGTCAGGGGCAGGCGCCCCCTTCAGCCGACGCCTCTGGGCCGTGAGCTCGCACAGCACGGAATGGCCGTCGTCGCCGCCTCCCGGAAGGCGGCGGAAGCCATCGACAGTTTCCGCCTGGGGCGCAGCGGCGTGGTTCGCGTTGGGGGCACGCCCTATTTCATGGATGGGCTGATCGCGGGAATGGCCGCCGACTTCCAGACCACGCATGCCGATGTGCGGATCGAGCAGAGCTACGGGTATATAGGCGAACTCAAGTCGGGGCTGACGACCGGACAGCTTGATCTGGCGATCTGCCCGATCGATCTTCTTGGCGAGGGGTCGGGCCTGATCGCCAAGGAAATCCTGCCGGGCCGCAATGTGGTCGCCTGCCGGCTCACCCATCCGCTTCTGATGAGCCGCAAGCTGCGGCCTGCATCATTGCTCGACTATCCGTGGATCGCGCCGCCGCCGACCAGTCCCCTTCTGGCAGACCTGCACAGTCTGCTTCTTTCACTTGGTGCAACGGAGGCCAAGATCCGTTATTCCGGCGGGTCCCTGATGAGTGTGGTGAACTACCTGAAAGGATCGGATGCCTTGACCATCCTGCCACATTCGACGGTCTTTTCCCTGCGCAATGAACGGTCGATCACCGCGCTGCCCGTGCCAATCCCCCATCCCGAACGTGCGCTGGTTCTCCTCAGGCTGAAGGACGCTCCAGGCATGCCGGCCGTCGAGAATTTTGCACGGCATATCGCCCGGCGGTTCGAGGAGCTGAGACACCTGATCGAGCGTCACGAAAAGGCGGTCGTCTGGGGCGGATAAGACCAGCCCCGGAACGAACGAGTCGTTCCGGGGCTGGGCGGCATGCATGCCCGTGAATGTCATCTGGGCCTTGATGCCTCATCCCGACGTGGCATCGCCACAGGGAGATATCAGAGCGTCGTATCGAGCAGCGGCATATTGCGCGCTTTCGGATGATGCCCAGGAATCACGTCGCCCATGAAGGCCCTTGTGAAGCTTTCATGGGCGAGCGCTTGGCTGGCGGCGATTTTCGGTCCGGAACCGATCAGGCTGCGGCGCGCTTGCGCAACTCGTTCACCTGGTTGTCGACGCCCTCGATCAGCGCCGTCAGCTTGATGTCGAAGACGATTTCGGCGAAGGGGCCGTTGAGGTTGTTGGCCTTGATGCTGGCTTCATCCGTCCGTTCGACCACTGAAGGAACGAGACCGTCGCGGGTCGCATAGGCGAAGTCGTCATTGATGAGCGGATCGCCTTCGATGTTGATCTGCGTGGTCAGCTTGCGATGACCGTCCGCGCTGATGAAGAAGTGGATATGGGCCGGACGCTGGCCGTGACGGCCGAGTGCCGAGAGCAGCTGTTCGGTCGGGCTTCCCGGAGGCACGCCGTAACCGCTCGGCAGGATGCTCTGGAACTTGTAGCCGCCCTTGTCGTCGGCAATGATCGTGCGGCGCATGTTGAACGGCGCCTGCTTGCCGGTCGGGTCGAAATGCGAATAGAAGCCGCGCGTATCACAGTGCCAGACCTCGACTTTCGCGCCCGGCATCGGCTTGCCATCCGCGCCATAGACCGTGCCGTGCATGATCAGCGTGTGGCCGTTCTCGTCTGTCCCATCGTCAAGACGGGCAAAGCCGGTCGAGACGGGCGCGCCTGCGACATAGAGCGGGCCTTCGATGGTGCGCGGCGTCGGGTTCTCGATGCCGAGTTCGGCATCGATCGCGTCAAGTCGCTCGTCGAGGAAGTGATCGAGGCCGAGACCGGGCGAGATCAGACCCGCCTGCCCTGCAGCGCCGATCTCGTTGAGCCATGCGATGCCCGCCCAATATTCGTCCGGGGTGATGTTCAGGTCGTCGATGGCCCTGAACAGGTCGGATACGATCCGATGGGTGATTTCCTTGACGCGCGGATTGCCGCCGCTCTGGTCAAAGCCGCTCAGCGTCTTCAGGAACTCCTGGATATCCGGACGGTTGAAGATCTTTACGCTCATGTCTCAGTCCTCCACATGGGTTGTTTGGAATTGCGCGCTCGCAGGCCTCCCGGCAGCGCGCCTGGCATGGAAAATCAGGTATCGTCGGCGCGGATCGAAGACGGGTGCCGCAACAGCGGCGTCACCTCGATCTTCATGAAGGCAAACAGCGGCAGGCCGGTCAGCAGCTCGTGCAGCTCCGCATTGTCCTTCACGTCGAAAAGGCTGTAGTTGGCGTATTGCCCGGCAATGCGCCAGATATGGCGCCACTTGCCGCTCTCTTGCAGCGCCTGCGAATAGGCCTTCTCCTTCGCGATGAGCTCGGCAGCCTCTTGAGCGGGGAGATCGCGGGGAATGTTGACGTCCATCCGGACATGAAACAGCATGAGCCTTCCTCCCTAAATCGCCACAGAAATCGATTTGCGCGACGCGTTGCGGGTGAAGAAGGCGACGCGATCCTCATCCAGTTCGATCCCCAGCCCCGGACCAGCCGGGACCGTCAGGCCGAAATCGCTGTAATCCAGAGGCGTGGTCAGAATTTCCTCGGTGATCAGCAGCGGTCCGAAGAGTTCCGTGCCCCATTGCAGATTGGCAAAGGTGGAAAATACCTGTGCAGAGGCGATGGTGCTGACAGCTGCCTCCAGCATCGTGCCGCCATAAAGCTCGATGCCGGCAGCCTCCGCAATTGCAGCCACGCGCTGCGCGCCAAAGAGACCGCCGCTCTGCTCGATCTTCACCGCAAAGACATCGGCTGCGTGGGCTTTCGCAAGCTCGAACGCCGATTCCGGGCCGTTGAGCGACTCGTCTGCCATGAGAGCAACGGGAAACCGGCGCATCAATCGAGCGAGCGCCGACGCAGACGCGACGGGCTGTTCGACCAGCTCGCAACCGGCGTCGGCCAGTGCTGCCATGCCATGGACTGCCTGCGTCTCGGTCCAGCCCATGTTCACGTCGACCCTCACGGCCGCCCGATCGCCGAGCGCCCGCTTGATCGCCGCGACATGGGCGATGTCTTCGTTCTGGCTCTTCGCGCCGATCTTCAGCTTGAAGACATTGTGGCGGCGCAGGTCGAGCATTGTCTCGGCCTCTGCGATGTCGCGCGCGGTATCGCCCGAGGCCAGCGTCCAGGCGACCGGCAGCCGGTCGCGACGACGACCGCCCAGCAATTCGCTGACCGGCAGGCCGAGGCGCTTGCCATGCGCGTCCAGCAGTGCGGTTTCGATGGCGCTCTTGGCAAAGCGGTTCTCCTTGACCAACTTGCCGACCCGCGCCATCAGCGCCTGAATGCGCGAGGCGTCCTGGCCGATCATGGATGGCGCGAAATAGGTGTCGATGGCGAGCTTCATGCCTTCCGGGCTTTCGCCACCATAGGCGAGGCCACCGATGGTCGTGCCTTCGCCGAAGCCGGAGATGCCGTCGCTGCAGGTGATCTTGACCAGCATCAACGTCTGGCCCTGCATCGTCGCCACTGACAGCTTGTGGGGGCGGATGGTCGGCAGATCGACCAGAACAGTCTCGATCCGCTCAACGAGGGGCGCGGTACTGAATGTGGCGAGAGGTAATGCAACGGGCGTGTTCATGCCTTGCAGATTGCGCCCGAAACCCTGTCCGCGTCCAAGATTATTTGCATCTATAATCATACCGAAATGGTATGATGTGGAAAGAATATGCCCAATATTGGCGGATGCTAAGTTACACAATATCGCAGATGTTGATTTTGGGGCGTCTGTCAAAGAGGGGAATGCACGATGGATCTTCGCCAGCTTCGCTATTTCGTGGCCGTGGCACGCGAGCGGAATTTCACCCGTGCGGCGGAGGTGCTGCATATGGCGCAGCCGCCGCTCAGCCGACAGATCCAGCTTCTGGAGGAGGACCTTGGCGTCGAACTGATCATTCGCAAGAGCCGTCCGGTCAAGCTCACCGAGGCCGGCCGGCTCTTCTACGAACAGGCGTTGCAGGTTCTCGGGCGCGTCGACCAGATGCGCGCGGCGACGCGCCGCGTTGGCCTCAACCAGAACAGTGTGCTCTCCATCGGCTTTGTCGGATCGACGCTCTATGGCGGCTTGCCGTCGCTCTTGCGGCGGCTGCGCCAGCATGCGCCGGAACTCGATGTCCAGCTTCTGGACATGATTTCCGTGCAGCAGATGGCGGCGCTGAAGGAGGGGCGGATCGATATCGGTTTCGGGCGTCTTAGGCACAACGATCCGAACATCGCCTCGACGATCGTACGGGAGGAGCGCCTTGTCGTCGCCACCCCGAAGGAGACGCCGCTCGCGCAGGACACTAGGCCGATCTCGATGAAGGACCTCGCAGGTCACAGGCTCATCGTCTATCCCAAGGAGCCGCGGCCGAGCTATGCGGACCATGTTCTCAACCTGCTGCAGAGCGAGGATGTGCGCCTGTCCGAGGTCCAGGAAGTGCGCGAAATCCAGACCGCCCTTGGGCTCGTCGCAGCCGATGCAGGCATCTGCATCATCCCTGCCTCTGCGCGGCAGATGCGTGCCGACTTGCATTACCGCCTCATCGCGGAGGAACGCGCGACGTCTCCCGTCATCCTGAGCCACCGGCTGGGCGATCGATCCTCTTACATCGAGCTCATCAAGCACTTGATTGCGGAAATGGATGGCGAGGACACGGATTGAATCCTGGCCTACTCCAGCCTGCGGCGCTTTGCCTCCTGCCTCAGCCAAAGCGTTTCAGTTTGTACGGTGCGGGATCCACGATCGGCGGCGCATTCGTCACCAGATCCGCGGCGAGCTGACCGGCCGCCGGCCCGGTGCCGAAGCCGTGGCCGGAAAAACCCGTGGCGATCGTGAAGCCCGGAATGCTGTCGATACGCTCGATGGCCGGCAATGAATCCGGCGTAATGTCCATCATGCCGGCCCAGACCTCCTGAACCACCATGCCCTTGAACACCGGCCATGCGGCCACGAGATTGCGTATTGCCTCCGCGTTGATCCCCTCATCCGCCTGCGGGTCCATGGTGCGGATGCGCTCGAAGGGCGAAACGCTCTTCGGGCCCCAGCGGCGCGGCATCCTGATGTCGTTTAGGAAATCCTTGCCGAGGCTGATGCGCAGCAGGCCGCGCTGGTGACGCAGCATGTGCAGGTAGCGCAAGCCGATCAGGAGATGGTCCAGCATGAGGGGCGCCCCCAGTGCGCCGCGCTGCGTGATCGTATAGCCGCCATCGCTGCGCTTGCGGAAGGAGAAGTCCGGACCGCCGACGGCAATCTCCGTCGGGCCGTCCATCGGCGCGGTTCGCATGACGGAGGAGACGAGCGGCAGCGTCGGCAGCGATATGCCGAGATTGGCGAGGAACTTGCGCGACCAGAGGCCGGCCGCCAGAAGAACCTGATCGCAGCGGATTTCGCCGCGCTCCGTGACGACGCCCGTCACCCTACCGCCGGAGCGAGCCAGCGTGCGCACCGCACAATTTTCCACGATCTTCACGCCGAGACGGGCAGCGGCATTGGCAATAGCGCTCGGCGCCAGTGTCGGTTCGGCGCGACCGTCGGAAGCCGTGAAGATGCCGCCCGCCCACTGGCCACGGCCACCCGGAACAAGGCCTGCGATTTCGCTCGCACTCAGCAGTTTCGAATCCAGCGAGAGATCGCTGACCGACTTCATCCAGCCGCGATGCATCTCCATCTCGGCTTCGGTGCGGGCGAGATACATGATGCCGGCCTGGCGATAGCCGACATCGACGCCGACGCGCTGCGGCATCTCGGCCCAGAGCTGGTCGGCTGCCACCGCCATCGGCACGTCAGGCGCCGAGCGCCCCATCTTGCGGCACCAGCCGAGATTGCGCGACGACTGCTCTGCCGCAACCCTGCCCTTCTCCAGCACCACAACGGGAATGCCGCGCTCCGCCAGCGTGAGTGCTGCCGTCAGCCCGACGATCCCTGCGCCGATCACCACGACGGTGGTTTCCTTGGGGAAATCGGGG
The DNA here is from genome assembly GCA_900467685.1 of Hyphomicrobiales bacterium. Lineage (GTDB taxonomy): Bacteria > Pseudomonadota > Alphaproteobacteria > Rhizobiales > Rhizobiaceae > Ensifer_A. The sequence goes on along the minus strand of UBQX01000015.1, from coordinate 27,653 downwards.
GAGGTCTGAACCGGTGAAATTGCGGGTGCCATGGCAATCGTCCTTGGGAAAATGGGCAGGCGGGCGCGGCCCGCGATCAGAGGGAAATGGTGCGCTTTTCGATCTCGGCAGTGGAGGCGCCGCGATAGGCCGTGACTTCGATTTCGACCTTGTAGACGGTCGAACCGAGCGGCGGGCAGGTCACGGTCGAGGCCGGATCGGTGCCACGAAACTTCTCGCCGACAATGGTCATGACGGTCTCGGTGTCCTTCGGCTCCTGGATGAAGACGCGGGACATCACGACATCGGCAAGGTTGGCGCCCACGGCGGCAAGCGCACGCTCGATATTGGCGAAGACCTGATGGGTCTGTGCACCGACATCTTCGGGAATTTCCTTGGTGTCCGGATTGCGCCCGGCCGTGTTGGACACGAAAATCCAGTTGTCGACTGCAACGATGCGGGAATAGCTGCCATGGTCCTCGAATTTCGAACCGGTCTTGATCTTGACGATCTTGGTCATGATCGCTCCTTGCTGCTGATGTTTGAAAAGAGAGGGGCCGGGCGCGACAGGGTTCGCGGCCCGACCAAGTTGACGCTCCCAAGAGGAGGATTGGGTCAGCGCAGAACGGGAACGTCCCAGAGGTTGAGCTTCACCCCGATGCCGCGTTCGATGGCGTTGCGATAGACGATCGTGCCCCAGGCAACGTCTTCCACCGGCATGCCGCCGACCGACATGATGATGATCTCCTCGTCGTTCTTGCGGCCGGGCGCATCGCCGGCAACGATCTTGCCGATGTCTTCCAGAGCATCGCGGCTCATCTTGCCCTCGGCAATCATGTCCAGGAACTTCACGCCGATGATCGGCACGTGGACATGCGCCGGCTTCGGCAACTCATGGAACCAGGCGTCATAAAGGCCGGTATTGTCGACGACCTTGCGGATATCGGTCTGCTGCATGCCTTCATCGATGTTGCAGAGCGCGGGCATGGCGAGGAACGTGCCGGGGCTGACCCATTCGCGCTTCACCATCGGATAGGTGGACGGATCGCCGACCGCGCCGGAATTGCAATAGGTGACGAGGTCGCTGTCGCGCACCACCGCCTCGATGCTGTTGACGAGTTCGACCTTGGTCACCTGCGGATAGGTTTCCTTCAGCCAGGACAGGAAGCTGTCGAGACTCTTCTGGCCGCGCCCCTTGACCTTGACCGTGTCGATATTCGGGCAGGCGGCAATGAAGGCGGCGAGCGTCGTCTTCGCCATGACGCCCGGACCGAGAATGCCGACGACGCGGGAATCCTTGCGCGCCAGATGGCGGGCGCCAACGCCCGGAATTGCGCCCGTGCGATAGGCCGAGAGCAGGTTCGCCGACATGAAGGCCAGCGGCGCGCCGGTATCGGCATCGTTCAGGCAGAACATGAGGATCGAGCGCGGCAGGCCCTTCTCGCGGTTCTCGATGTTGGAGCCGTACCATTTCATGCCGGCGGTGCGGAAACGGCCGCCGAGATAGGCGGGCATGGCCATGAACCGACGGTCTGCCGTCGGCTTCGGCATGTCCGGAAAGGGCGAGTTTTCCGGAAAGCTGATCGCGGCGCCGTGGCTGTCGCTGTTTGGACCCGCCATGCGATAGTCGCCGTGGTAAAGCAGGCCGAACATTTCCTCCATGGCATCGACACAGGCCGGCATTTCGGTGACGCCGGCGCGGATCATGTCCTGCTCGGAGAGATAGATGAAGTCGATCTTGGTATTCTCGGTCATGGTCTTTGCTCTCGTTGAGATAAAGCTTCGCTGGCCTGCCCTCGGCGCTTGGGCCACGGGCGGGTTTGCATTGTTCGATTTGTTTCCAGGGGATGGTGGGCATGGCTTTACGCCATGCCCGTCTGTTCTTAGTCGGCGAAGACCTTGCCGAGTGCCGCGTAGCGCTCGGGGCTTGCCTTCTTGATCGACAGGGCGAAGGCCGCGCCGATCAGGCCGATCAGCACCACGAGGACGGGGAAGGAATCGACCACGATGTTCGACGTACCCGCCAGCAGGCTGAGATTGGAGATGACGAGGACGATCGCACCCGCAAGGCCGGCAAGGGCCAGAAGTGGAGCGATCGTGGTCCGCCACGGGCCGTAACCCTTGTTGTCCTTGCGGAAGAACATCACGATGGCGATCGATACCAGCGCCTGGACCGAAAGGATGCCCAGCACGGCCAGCGCCGACATGTAGGAGAAGACGACCGCGAAGGGGTCCTGTCCGGTGATGGCGAAGGCAGCCAGGAAGAATGCGGCAATACCCGACTGCAGCATGCCCGCGACATGCGGCGAACCGTGAATTTCATGCACCTTGCCGAGTACCTTGAAAGCAAGCCCTTCCCGGCCGAGCGCGAAGAAATAGCGGTTCAGCGTATTGTGGAAAGACAGGATGCAGGCAAACAGGCTGGTGATCAGCAGCACGTTCATGGCATGCGCCGCCCAGGGGCCGATAACGGTGGCAGCGGCGTCGAAATAGAGCGTGTTGAGCGCACCGTTTGCCGTGGCCTGGATATTGGATGCCCCGTAATACTGCACGATCGCCCAGGTCGAGAAGGCGTAGAAGATCGCAATCAGCAGAACGGAGACATAGGTGGCGCGCGGAATGGTGATTTCCGGTCGATGTGCTTCCTCGCCGAAAATCGCTGTCGCTTCGAAGCCGATGAAGGAGCCGACCACGAAGACCAGCGACACGCCGAGACCGGGTGTGAAGACGGTCGAGGGCATGAAGGCGGAAGCGCTCATGCCTTCCGGTCCACCGCCGTGCAGGATGATGCCGATGTCGAGCAGCAGCAGGATCAGCATTTCGGCGAACATGCACACGCCGAGGATCGCACCGGAAAAGGCGATGTTTCGCTGGCCCGCCAGATGCGTGATGACGAGGACGACGAAAGACCAGACCCACCAGGGAAGGTCGAGCCCGAGGGCCGCCATCGCACCGTTGGTAAAAACGCCGATCAGGCCGTAGACGGCGATCTGTACCGAACTGTAGGTCAGGAGCGCGATGAAGGCGCCCGCAACACCCGCCGGCTTGCCGATGCCGTTGGCAATGTAGGTGTAGAAGGCGCCGGCACCGGTGACGTGGCGGCTCATGGCCGTATAGCCGACGGAAAAGATCAGATAGAGCAGGCCTGCCAGAACGAAGGCGCCGGGAACGCCGGCCCCGTTGCCGAAGGCGAAGGCCGGTGGCGTGGCGCCGACCACGGCGGTGAGCGGTGCGGCAGCCGCGACGACGAAGAAGACGATGTGCGCTATGCCGACGGAATTGCCGGCCAGCTTTCCACTGGGCGCAGTGAGACTCTCATCAGTTTTCATGTTGAACCCCTTTTTATGTGTTTAATTGTTATTTGAGAAATCTAGGGAAGATTTTTGCGCTGCAATATTGCAATCCATGCCTGGATTTTGATAATTTACGTCAACATTCACGCAAAATTCATGAAGCTACGGAGCCGTGGCATGAAGGAAGTGCATCGCCGAACCGGGAATGTCGCCTTCATCCGCGTGGCCGCGATCACGCCGCTGATCCATCAGTTCGACAAGCGGCAGGAGAAGGCGCGCGTGCTTCTGGCCCGCCACCGGCTGCCGCAATCCCTGCTGGACGATCCTTATGCGGTAATCCCGCTGCAACGGTTCATCGCCTTCTTCGAGGATGCGGCCGAGGCGCTCGAGGATCCGTATTTCGGGGCGAAGCTCGGCTCGGTCTTCAAGCCCGCCGATATCGGGCCGCTCGGCATGCTGTTTTCACTCTCCCCGACGATCAAGGACGCGTTCGAGCGGATCGCGAAATTCGTCAACTCCCTGCAGAACTCGACAAGTTCCAACTTCGTCGAGGATGGCGACACGTTCATCTGGTCCTATCGCATCGCAGACCAGTCGATCTGGCCGCGCCGGCAGGATGCCGAATATTCGCTGGCCGCTAGCTGCCAGCTCGTGCGCTCGAACTTCTCCTCTGCCTGGAGGCCGGAAGAGGTGCATTTCGAGCATGACGCACCGGCCGACCCGGATGTCCTGCGCCGGCTCTTCCGCGCGCCGGTTCTGTTCCGGCAATCGAGCAACCGCATGATCATGCGTACCGAAGACATCACCCGCGTCTACCGAAGCGACAACAAGGAACTGGCGGCGATCCTTGAGCGACATATCGCCGATCTCATCGGCGAAACCGAAGTGGGGCAGAGCCTGACATCCAAGGTTACCGCGCTGATCGAACACTATGTCGGCCGCAGGCCCGTGACGATCGGTTTTCTGGCGGAAGAGCTGGGGATGAATGCGCGCACGCTACAGCGCCAACTCGAGCGCGAAGGCACGAGCGTGCGCAGCCTCACGCAGGCCTACAGGCAGCAGCTCGCCGCCAATCTGCTTCATGCCGGAAAGAAGAGTTCGATTTCCGAGATAGCCCAAACGCTCGGCTATGCCGACAGCGCCGTCTTCGGCCGGGCCTTCAAAACCTGGACCGGCCATGCACCGTCGCGGACAGGGAAGTGAGCCTAGATACGCGGGTCAAGGCTGCGGATGGTTTCCACCGCATTGCCCTTCTCGGGCATGAATTCCAGCAGCAAGCCGTCCTGCAGAAGAAGCCAGTTGTCGCCTTTGGCAGTCGAGACCGCACCACGCGCGCGCGACGCTTCAATTGCAGCCGGCACATCCTTGCAGACGATGCCGAGATGGCCGAAGCGGCCTTCCGGTCCTGAAAAATCCGGAGCGGCAATCAGCTGAATGCCACCCTGCAGCCAGACCTGGCTCGGCGCCTTCGGATCGCCGTCAACTTTGGTCACTGTCATGCCCAGCACTTCGGCGAAGAAGTCGACGAGGGGCAGGATGTCGCGGACGAAGAAGGCCGTGTGTTCGACATAGGCGGTGGTGGCGGACATGGAATCAACCTTTAAAAGATGCGGGACTATTGGGTTTCAGGCAGAGGCCCGGGCCGCAAACGCCGGTTCGCCGCCCCAGACCCGTTCGAGATCGTTTTCGCGGAAGTAGCGCACCAGCGCGTCGATGAAAAGCCGTGTGCGGGCTGGTAGATGCGTGCGCGTGGGGAAGGCAACGTTCATCGTCAGCGGCTGCAGCCGCCAGTCCGGCAGGACTTCGACGAGGCGCCCCGAGTCCAGCTCGGGCTGAACGACATAGGCGGGCTGGACGAGGATGCCCATGCCCTCCAGTGCCGCCTGTTTCAGCGCCACGCTGTCGTTGCAGGTCATCTCGCCCGAAACGGGCAGGCGCCTTGTCACGCCATGGCGGTGGAAGGTCAGATGATCCCACTCGTCCGAGAGCGTATAGAGGAGCATCGCGTGGCACGCCAGGTCGTCTGGACTTGCCGGCGCGCCGCGCGCCGCCAGGTAGGCGGGTGATGCCGTCAGGATGCGCGGCACGTCAGCGAGCTTTCGCATCGTGATCGAGCTGTCCGACTCGATACGCCGGGTGCGGATGGCGACATCAAGCCCGCCCTCGATGAGATCGCAGTAGCGGTTCGAGATTTGCAGATCGACCTGCACCGCCGGGTGATCGGTCTTGAACTGCCGGATTACCGGCATGAGATGCAGAAGTGAAAAGGCCAGCGATGCGCCGATCCGAAGCGTACCAAGCGGTTCGGCCTTGACCGCACTGACGCTCTCCTCCGCCGCGCTGAGGGTGCCCAAAATCTCGCGCGCCTTGCTGGCGAAGCGCTCGCCCTCAAGTGTCAGCGACAATTGCCGGGTGGTGCGCTGGACCAGGCGCACGCCAAGCCGGTTTTCAAGGCTGGTCAGACAGCGGCTCACGCCCGAAACTGACAGGCCCAGGAGGTCTGCCGCCCGCGTCAGGCTCGCTTCGTCAGCGATCCGGGTGAACACTTCCAGTTCGGTAAAACGATCCATGGCATTACGAGCTCCCCTTTTTTATTACGGTAATATTCATCCAATTTTGATGAAGCGCAAGAGCGGTTTGAGGGCGAGCGCAGAATTTTGCGAAAGCCGCAATAGAGTTTTCCAGCTTACGTGATTTATCCCGCACCCGGACGGTGAGAGGCTGTGCCTTGAGCGTGGAAGAGCTCAACACTCTCCCGCAACATCAGAAATTCTCCAAATTACAATAACTTGCAGAGGGATCCCTATGAGAATTGCCCAACCTGACAGCGCCGTCGAAACTGTCTCCGCGACCGTTGGCGCCTTTTTGAAATCGCCCGGCATCCTGATTGGCGGCCAGTCTTCCGGGGCCGCATCGGGTGCGACCTATCCTGTCGCCAACCCGGCAACCGGTGAGGTTCTGGCCCATGTTCCGGCCTGTGACTCGACCGACGTCGACCGGGCGGTGAAGTCAGCCGCTGCCGCCTTCGAGGGGCCCTGGTCGAAGATGCTGCCGGTGCAACGCCAGTCGCTCCTCCTGAAACTCGCCGACCTCATCGAGGAAAACGGCGAGGAACTGGCGCAGCTCGAAACGCTGAACCAGGGCAAGTCGATCATGCTTTCGCGCCTGATCGAGGTGCAGTCGTCGGCCGAATATTTCCGCTATATGGCAGGTGCTGCCACCAAGATCGAAGGTTCTACGCTCGATGTCTCGATCGCCATTCCGCCGGGAATGCGCTATCAGGCGCAGACGCGCAAGGAGCCGGTCGGTGTCGTGGCGGCGATCACGCCGTGGAACTTCCCGCTCAACATGGCGTCCTGGAAGATCGCGCCGGCGCTTGCTGCCGGCTGCACCGTGGTGCTGAAGCCGGCGGAAGAAACCCCGCTGACCTCGATCCGCCTGGTTGAACTCTGCCGCGAAGCCGGCTTCCCGGAAGGCGTCGTCAATGTCGTCACCGGCATGGGCGAGACGGCGGGTGCCGCTCTCGTCGCCCATCCGGGCGTCGCCAAGATCACCTTCACCGGCTCCACCGAGACCGGCAAGCTGATCGGCGTTCAGGCCATGAAGGACATGAAGCGCGTGACGCTGGAACTGGGCGGCAAGGCTCCAATGGTGATGTTCGATGACATGGACCTCGACCTGCTGGGCGCTGCCGCCGGGATCGGCGTCTTCTTCAACACCGGGCAGACCTGCTGCGCCGCCACCCGCATCTATGCCCAGAAGGGCATCTATGAGAAGGCGCTGGAGGTGATCGCCAACGTGTCGCGCAGCCTCGCGATCGGCTCCGGCCTCAACCCGATGAACCAGATCAACCCGCTGGTTTCGGCACGGCATCAGAAGCATGTAAAGGCCTGCATCGCGCGCGGCATCGATGAAGGCGCGACGCCGGTCATCAATGCCAGCGCTCCGGACAAGGGCTTCTTCGTCGCTCCGGAACTCTTCACCGATGTCCGGCAGGACATGGCGCTCATGCAGGACGAAGTCTTCGGCCCGGTCGTCACGATCACGCCCTTTGAGGATGCAGACGAGGCGATCGCCAAGGCCAATGACACCCGCTACGGCCTCGGCGCCTCCATCTGGACCAATGATCTCAACAAGGTCATGCGCTACGTGCCGAGAATCCAGGCGGGCACGGTCTGGGTCAACAGTCATAACATCCCCGACCAGAACATGCCCTTCGGCGGCTTCAAGCAATCGGGCATCGGCCGCGAACACGGCAGCCGCGCGCTGGAGAACTACCTGGAAACGAAAGCCGTCTGCATCGCTTATCGGTGATAGAGAGCGGGCTATGAATCGGAAAGGGCCGGCGAAAACCGGCCCTTTTTCTCGTTCTCAAAGAAAGTGACGAAAGCAGCCTCCGGCTGCCCCGGCGCATCAAGGCTTCATCAGCACCGATTTGGATGGATAGTCCGACGCCCAGGTGGCCGGCAGCGGCGCTACGAAGACGTTTTCCGTGCGCGTGCGGGTAATCTTCCAGACGCCGTCGGGCTCCTTGCGGAACGTGTTGTTCAGGCGCGAGGAACGCAGCAGCGCCTTGCCGTCGGAGAAGAGCCAGGGCTGCATGTGCACCCATTGGCCATCGGCCGTCGTGCCGCTGGCATGGACGTGGATCTGTTCCGACGTCAGGTAATGGCAGTTGAGGATCAGTGCAGGATCGGTCTTTCCGCCCCAGAAGCCCTGGAAATGCTTGCGAATAGCCGCGGCGCCGACAGCGCGGCCGAACTGGTTGTCGTAATATTCGCCTACGCCTTCCCAGACGGCATCTTCCGTATAGAGCTGCATGATCAGCTCGATGCGCTCGGCATCATCCGCCACCCCGAATTCCGGATTGGGCGTATCGCAGAGGAACATGTAGCGTGCCTGTATGCGGCGGATATCGGCTTCGGCTTCCAGCGTCTCGATGCGACGCACGAGCGCCGCAATATCTGTTTCAGTCGTCATGTGATCATCCCGTTGGCGGGCGCTGCAAGCCCGTCAGCGGGCGCGCCTTCGTGAAAATCCTAATCTCGACATGACAAGCGTCAAGCGGTAATATTCACGTAATTTGGCGCCGAGGCGGAAAAGACTTTCCCGGATTCCGCAAGAATGCTGCGCCGTGAGCCGTGGTATATCTCTTCCTGCGCGCCACACTTGCTGAAGCGGCGGCGCTGGAAAATTGAGTGTGTTCGAAACCAGATTGAAACGGTTCCGTCCCAGCGACGGCGCCGGTTTCCGCGTTTCAAGTTATTGATATAAAATAATATTTTTCACATTTCTCAAGACCGGCAATTGACAGTCCGCAATATTACGGTAACATTCACGTAATAACTGGGGAACGGGCAGAAGCCCGACTGTTCAATGTCACACGCAGCAAGCCATCACGACGCCTATGGCGTCTTCGCATCGCAACTTGCACTTGGGCCGCAGGACGGCGCGACGCAGGTTCTGACGGTTGCGATCAAGGATTGCCTCGATATCGACGGCATGGTGACGCGCTGCGGCTCGCAGGCTTTGGCAGAGGCGGCTCCCGCAAGCACGCATGCTGATGTCGTGGCGAACCTGCTGTCCGCCGGCTGCCGCATTGTCGGCAAGACCAGAATGCATGAGCTCGCCTATGGCATGACCGGCATCAATGCGTTCGAGGGAACTCCGATCAATCCGCACTATCCCGACCGCATTCCGGGCGGCTCGTCGTCCGGTTCGGCGGCGGCTGTTGCGGCCGGCCTCGTCGATTTCGCCATCGGCACCGACACGGGCGGCTCGATCCGCCAGCCGGCGATCTGCTGCGGCGTCATGGGCTTCAAGCCGACCTTTGGCCGCATCAGCCGAAAGGGCGCCTCGCCCGCGCAGTCGTCGCTCGACTGTATCGGACCGTTTGCCCGCAGCCTCCCGATGATCGAGCGCGCCATGTCCGCCATCGATCCGGGTTTCCGAGCCGAGACCTTCGCCGGCCCGCTCCGGATTGGCTGGCTTCGCCTGGATGACAGTATCGAGCCCCGCATGGCCGCAGCGATGCAGGCTGTCGAGGCTGGCGAACACGGAGCGATCGAGGACATCGACCTGCCGCTCATGAACGCCGCCTTCAAGGCCGGCATGACGATCATCGCCCGCGAGACGCTTCTTGCCAACGCCGCCCTGATGGCGCGTCCTGAATTGCTGGGCGATGACGTGCGCAAGCGTCTTGAGGGCGCGCGCAGTGTCACCGACGCCGATATCGTTGAGGCCGAAGACATTCGCGCCCGGTTCACGGCAGAGATCGATGCGCTGCTTGAGCGCTTCGACATGCTGCTCACGCCTGCCCTGCCGCTTCCGCCGCCGCTGCTATCCGAGGCAAACGATCCGGCAAAGGTGCTGACGCTGACACAGTATCTCCGTCCATTCAATCTTTCCGGCCACCCGGCTCTCGTGCTGCCGGCGGCCACGTCGGACGGCCTGCCCTCCGGTATCCAGCTTGTGGCTCCCAAGAGCGCGGACGCCCGGCTGATCGCGATGGCCCGTCGGCTCATCGAAACCAATTCGACTTTCCAGATGGAGGAATAAGACGATGAACTATCATGCCCCTCCGGCATCTGCCGCAGCGCTTGAGGCGTTGAAAAGCGAAATCAGCGCCCGGTCGGAAGAGTTCCAGGCGTTGCGCCATATTCCGAAGGACATCGTCGCCAAGTTTCAGGCCGTCGGCGTCTACCGCGCCTTCGTGCCGAAGCGTTTCGGTGGCGACGAACTCGCCCCGCAGGATTTCTGTCGTCTGATCGAGGATATCTCCACCGCCGACGCCTCCGCCGGCTGGGTGGCAAGCTTCGGCGTCTCGGCAACCTATCTGGCCGCGCTTCCGCCGCAGACCTATGCGGCGATCTATGGCACCAATCCGAACACTGTCTTTGCCGGCGCGATGTTCCCGCCCCAGCCCGCAAGGCGTGTGGCCGGCGGACTTGAGGTCTCGGGCCGCTGGCCCTGGGGCTCCGGCGTGATGGGAGCCGATTTCGTCGGTGCCGGCATCAAGATCGAGGGCGAGGACAGCCCGCTGCCCCGCACCGCCGTGCTGCCGCGCGACAAGGCAAGTGTTGACGAAAACTGGGACACGGTCGGCCTTCGCGCCACCGGCAGCCATGACATCGTCATCGACAAGGCCGTAGTTCCGGAAGAGTGGACCTTCATTCGTGGCGGCAAGCCGCAGCAGGACGACCTGATCTTCCGCTATCCGGCCATGGGGCTCGCCGCCCAGGTGCTCGCTGTCGTGGCCCTCGGCACGGCCCGTTCGGCGCTCGACTGGGTCCACACCAACGCGCTCGCCCGCGCATCCGTCACCGGCGCACCGAGCCCGGCTGCGCGCGCCTATATCCAGATCGATTTTGCCAAAGCGGAGGGCATCCTGATGGGCGCACGTTCGGCCTTCTACGACGCCATCGAGGAAGGCTGGCGACAGATGCAGATCAACGGCGAGGTCGATCGACCGACGCTGGTGCGCCTCCGCCATTCCGCCTCCAAGGCAGCCCAGGACGGCGCGGAAGCCGCCCGCCTTGCCTTCGTCATGGGCGGCTCGGAGGCCATGGCAACCGGCCATCCTCTCGGGCGCAAGATGATCGACGCCGCCTGCGTCGCCCAGCACGCCTTCATCAATTCCGGCAGCTGGCAGGCGGCGGGTGCCGCCCTCTTCGGCCAGCAGACACCGCCCGGTTATCCGTGATCTTCGCACGAAAGGAGTAGCTTCATGTCTGAACCGACCCCCATCCGCACCCTTCTTTGTCTCGCCGTCCAGCCTGCATTTTTCGATCTGCCTTTCAACAAGATCGGCGGCGTCTGGAAGGCAACGGAAGCCTTCATGTCCGGCGTCGCAAAGCTCGACGGCGTGACCGTCCTCGGCACGCTCGACGATGACCAGACGCAGGTCGGCACGTCGCCGTCCTTTCCCTGGACCTGGTACATGCTGTGCGACTTCCCGGACCGGCAGTCGGTGATTGCCGCCTGCAACCTGCTGCGCACCATCGTCGTCGACGACGAGGACCATCGCCTTTGGAAATACATGCGCGTCGAGGCCCGCATGGGCCGGGCGCTCACCATTCCCGAACTTTGAACCCTGAAAGGAGCAGCCATGTTGCAGGCTCAAGAGAAATTCAGCGATCTCGACGCGCTCTATTCGCCAGACGCCAAGGTCGCCACCTCGATGTACGAGAATGCCGACCTCTTTAACGAAGAGATGGAGCGCATCTTCAAGCGCACCTGGGTCTGGGTCGCCCATGACACGGAACTCAACGACAAGGGTTCGTTCAAGCTTTCGAATGTCGGCCTCGAACCCGTCATCGTGGTTCGCGACCGCAAGGGCGACGTGAACGTTCTCGTCAACCGGTGTCGCCACCGCGCCGCCACCGTGTGCGAAGTGAAGAAGGGCAAGACGTCCTCCTTCCAGTGCCCCTATCACGGCTGGGGCTACGGTCTCGACGGGTCGCTGCGCGGCCTGCCCTATCCGGAACAGTATGGCGAGGAATTCGACAAGGGCGCGCACGGGCTCAAGAGACTGCGCACCGAGAGCTATAACGGCATGATCTTCGCGACTTTCAACGACGAGATCGAACCGCTGACCGATTTCCTTGGGCCGGAAGTATGCCGCTATATCGACCTCTTCATGAAGCAGGGCGGCGGTTTTCCGGTCAAGGTCCTGGGCGAGCACCAGTTCTCCGTGCCGATGAACTGGAAGGTGCAGCTCGAAAACACGACCGACGCCTATCATTTCCCCGTCGTCCACAAGAGCTTCATGCAGTCTCTCGACGGCGATGCCGAAGAGGCCTTCAAGTTCCTGGACACCGGCAAGGGCTATGTCGAGGATCTCGGCAACGGCCATTCCGTCATGGTGATGATCCCGGAGCGCATCGATCTTGATGAAAATCTCGACGATCCGATCGAAGAGCGTTACCTGCCGCTCGTTCAGGAACTGCGCGAGGAAGGCTATCCGGAAGATCAGGTGAAGAAAATCGTGCGCGCCGTCGGCGGGGCGGGCTTCAACCTCAACCTCTTCCCCAACGTCTCCTTCTCGCTCGCCTTCTTCCGCGTTCTGACCCCGGTCAACGTGGAGCAGACTGATATCCGCCACATCGCGCTCGGCATGGAGGGCGGTCCGGCCGCGGCCAACCGCATGCGCATGCGCCTTCATGAGCATTTCCAGGGCCCGATGGGCTTCGGCTCGCCGGACGATGCAGAAGTCTGGGAGCGCGTGCAGCGCGGTACCAAGGGCGGGGAAGACCTGCCGATCCTGGTCAATCGCGGCCTGATCGACGAGACGCCGGGCGCTCTGGGTCCCCGCGGACATATCAGCGCCGAAACCGGCATGCGCGCCGCCTACAAGATGTGGAAGAGGATGATGTCGCGATGAACATGATGACGAAGACCAACGATCTGGCGCTTCTGCAGAAGGTCAGCGCCTTCCTCTGGGCTGAGGCCGATCTGCTCGACGGCAAGGATTATGATGCCTGGTTGTCGCTCTGGTTGACCGAAGGCTTCTACACGCTGCCGATCGGCGAAGGCGACGACTTCGACAACCAGCTGAACCTCTGCCACGACAACGACCGGATGCGGCGCGACCGCATTCAGCGCTTCCAGCAGGGTTTCTCGATCTCCTCGGCCCCGCCCGCCCGCACCGTGCGCACTGTCTCCCGCTTCGTCATCGACAGCGTCGAGGGCGATACGGTGACGGTTTCGAGCGCCGAGCATGTGATCGAGGACAAGTTCGGCCGCCAGCGCATCTGGGGGGCCAACATGAAGCACACGCTGGTCGCCTCCGGCGACGGCTTCAAGATCCGCGCCAAGGTGGTGCGGCTGCTCAACTCGGATGGGATGCTGAATTCGTTCAGCTATTTGTTCTGATGGCGGCCCCTCTTCCAGAAAGGATCCAGACCGCCGTGGTGACGGGCGGCGCACGCGGCCTGGGCGCCGAGATCGTGCGCGCGCTCCACCGCGCTGGTTTCCGGGTCGTGATCACGGACATCGAAGCGGAGGCGGGGGCTTATCTCGCCTCCGAACTCGACCTTGCCGGGGAAACGGCGGTGACGGCGACGCTCGACGTCACGAAGCCCGAAGATTTCGAGGACGTTCTCGACAAATGCCTCGAACGCTGGGGCTCGGTGGAAGTGCTGGTCAACAATGCCGCGCGCACGGCCGTCAAGCCGGTGCTGGAGATCGACCCCGCCGACTTCAACGCGATCCTGACGACCAATGCCGGCGGCACCTTTGCCGGCAGCCAGATCTTCGGCCGGCATTTCAAGCAGCGTGGCTATGGCCGCATCGTCAATCTCGCCTCGCTGGCGGGCCAGAACGGCGGCACTGCAACGGGCGCGCATTACGCCGCCTCCAAGGGCGCGATCCTGACGCTCACCAAGGTCTTCGCCCGCGATCTCGCCCCCTTCGGCGTGACCTGCAATGCGATTGCCCCCGGCCCCATGGACACACCCATGGTCCGCTCGGTGATCACACCGGACAAGATGGCGGCAGCCCTCGCCAATATCCCGGTCGGCGAACTGGGCGATCCGGTCTTCGTCGCCGAACTGGTGGCGCTGCTGGCCGGTCCGAAAGCATCCTTCGTCAATGGCGCCTGCTGGGACGTCAATGGCGGCATCTACATGCGATGAGGGGGACACGATGGCCACGAACACGCTGAAACTGAAAGTCGCCGAGCGCATCGAGGAGCCCGGCAACATACTGCGGCTGCGCCTTGTCGAGGCGTCGGGTGCGGCGCTCCCGGCCTTCGAGGCCGGCGCGCATCTCGATCTGCATCTCAAGGACGGTCAGACGGATTTGTGGCGGCAATATTCGCTCTGCTCCGATCCGGCCAAATCAGAGGCTTACGAGATCGGCGTGCTGCTGGACCCGAAATCGCGCGGCGGTTCCGTCGCGGTGCACAAGCTGGCTGAACTCGGCCGCACCTTCGAGGTGGAGGGCCCGCGCAACCACTTCCCGCTGGAAGAGACGGCTGAAAAGTCCGTGCTGCTCGGTGGCGGCATCGGGATCACGCCCATGCTCGCGATGGCGCAGCGGCTGCATGCGCTCGGCCGGGATTTCGTGCTGCACTATTGCACGCGGTCCGAAAACGTGACCGCCTTCAAGAGCCTGATTGCCAATGCGCCCTGGGGCGACAAGGTGGTCTTCCACTTCGACGACGAGGCCGCCGAGCAACGGCTCGATCTTGCCCGGGATCTCCCTGCGGCTGCCCCCGGCACGCATCTCTATGTCTGCGGCCCGCAAGGTTTCATGGACTGGGTGATCAACACGGCTGAGGGAGCCGGCCATGCCAGGGCCAATGTTCACCGCGAGTATTTCTCGGCCGAAATCGACCAGTCCGGCGGCGGGTTCGAGGTCTTGGCCAAGCGCTCCGGCGTGACGGTCCGCGTCGAAGCGGGCAACACGATCGCCAAGGCACTCGCTGCTGCCGGCGTGAAGATCGAGGTGAAATGCGAGGAAGGTGTCTGCGGCACCTGCGTCACCGACGTTCTGGACGGCATACCCGACCATCGAGACAAGTTCCTGACCGATGAAGAACGCGAAGAATGCACGATGATCTGTGCGTGCTGCTCGCGTGCTGCCACCCCCACCCTGGTACTGGATGTATGACCATGACCCGAGAAGCCATTCCCCAAGATGCAAAGCCCCCCGTCCCCACCCCGGAAGCGCTCGCCTTCCGCAATGGCATGAGCCGCCTGGGCGCTGCCGTCAATATCGTCACCACCGATGGCCCGGCAGGTCGCCACGGGCTCACGGTCTCGGCGGTCTGTTCCGTCACCGACCAGCCGCCGACGCTGCTCGTCTGCATCAACCGCAAGGCCTACTCGCATGATGCCTTCGCTGAAAACGGCGTGATCTGCGTCAACGTGTTGAGCCCGGCGCATCAGGACCTGTCCCGCGCCTTCGCTCGCTGGACCGGCGAGGATCGCTTCGCCACCACGGAATGGCACACGCGGGCCACCGGCGCACCCGTTCTAGCGGATGCCACCGTGGCCTTTGACTGCCGCATCATCGACCAGCAGTCCCGCGGAACGCACAGCGTTTTCTTCTGCGAGGTCATCACGACAGAGGTCGCAGAGGGCGAGGCCAATGGTCTTGTCTGGTTCGACCGGGCCTTCCACCCGCTCGAGCCGCATTGATCATGGCCCGCTCTGCGTCACACCCCTTCGAGTTGCAGGAAGACCTTTTCCAGAAGGCCGTTCAGATGCGCCAGTTCGTCCGGGGTGATGTTGACAAAGGACGAGGCGAAGACGTGGTCGGCTTCCTTGCGGGCGAGGCGGCGCAAACGGTCGCCCTCCGGGGTGAGGCAGACTTCCGTCACGCGCCCGTCACTAGGCCGCACGCGGGTCACGACCAGGCCGTCGGCAATCATGCGCTGCACGATCTTCGTGACCGTGTTGAGCTTGATGACCGCGTAATCGGCGATTTCCGAGACGCTCAGATGCTCGTCCTCGTAAAGGGACATCAGAACACGCCAGCGCGCCACATCGAGGTCCAACGGCTTCAGACGGCGCTCCAGAACCTGCGCGTAGCGCGCGTTAACGCGCGACACCCAGTAAAAGGGCCAATCCTTCTTCATTCGTTTTTCCGCGGCGACGACGGGATGCTCGCCGGCATGAACACCAGCATCGGAGGCTCTTGTGTCAGTCATGGATGTCTCGCGCCTACAAGGTCTTTTTGCTTTTCCGTATCTGGCCGGCAAAGGCGCAGCCCGCACCTTTCTGCCGGATCGGCCTCCAAGGCGATAGAGGAAAAATCCACCATTCGCAACTCCTGGTGCGGTCCCGCAGGTTTCGCTTCGCCGCGGTCCGCATCTGACACTGCGCATCCCCTCACAAGAAGAAGGAGAGAATTGAATACAGTCAGGATTACGGCGTGAAAGACAGAAAACGCTTGAAAAAGATCAAGCCAGAAGCTAGCATTTTCACGTGAATTTTCTTGTATAATGGCCGATGGGCCGCATCATGCAAGGCGGTTTTCTCTACGAAAACCGTCAACGGCAACGCTATGCCGGAGGCTGGACAGGGCGAATGAAGGCCCGCCGCGTCTGGATCAACGACCGCAAAACCGGTCACGTTCAGGGGAACACAAGATGAATACTTTCAATTCCAAATCACCATCGATGCAGGCCGCAGCAGAACTCGGTCGACGGAATTTCCTGAAACAGGGTGCAGGCGTGGTCGCCGCAGCCGCTGCAATCTCTGCCCTTCCGGCCGGCTTCATCTCGTCGGCGCGCGCCGAGAGTGGAGAGATCGTGGTCGGTTTCATCACCTCCATGTCCGGCCCCGTCTCCTCGCTCGGCATCCCCTATGATCAGGGCATGAAGGCTGCACTCGCCTTCAGGAGCAAGGTCGGCGACAAGCCGGTCAGGCTGATCGCTCTGGACGACGCGTCCGATCCCACCAATGCCGCCGTCAATGCCCGCAAGCTCATCCAGGAAAACAATGTCGATGTCATCATCGGCACTGCAGGTTCTCCCGGCGCGCTGGCGATCGCCACCGTCTGCGCGGAAACCAAGACGCCGCTGATCTGTATCGCCAATGCCAATCCGCAGGGCGAGCCGGGCAACTGGACGATCACCATTCCGCAGCCCGCCCCGCTGATGATTGCCGGCACGGTCGCCCACATGAAACAGGCGGGTGTGAAGTCGATCGGCTATATCGGTTTTGCCGATCCCTGGGGCGATCTCGTCTACAACGCTCTGACGGAAGCAAGCCCTGCGGCCGGCATCAAGGTGACATCGAATGAGCGTTACGCCCGTAGCGACACCTCGGTTACCGGCCAGGCCCTCAAGGTCTCTTCGACACGGCCCGACGCGGTGATCGCCGGTGGCTCCGGCACACCCGGCGCACTGCCTTATCTCGCTCTGCGCGAGCGGGGCTACAAGGGTCAGTTTTACGGCACGCCGGCCATCATCAACCCCGCTTTCGTCAAGGTGGGCGGGGCAGCGGTCGAAGGGCTGATCGCTTCGACCGGCCCGGTCGTCGTTTTCGACCAGCTTCCCGATTCCAATCCGACCAAGGCCGTATCGCAGGAATTTGCCAAGGCGCTGAAGGCCACCGTACCGGATGCCGTTCCCAACGCATTCTCCGGTTATTCCTTCGATGCCTGGGTGCTGTTCCTCGCTGCAGCGGAAACCGCCCTCAAGACCGCCCAGCCGGGCACGGCGCAATTCAAGCTGGCCATGCGCGATGCGCTGACCAATGCACAGGAAGTGGTCGGCTGCCACGGCGTTTACAGTTTCAAGCCCGGCTCGCGCTACGGCAATGACGAGCGCTCGCGCGTTCTCGTCAAGCTGGAAAAGGGCGAGTGGAAGCTGATGGCCTGAACGATGGAAGCAGGTGCGGCGGGTGGAAACTCGCCTGCCGCACTCCACGGATCCCCGCCCGGGATCGTCTGCCGTCATCTTCAGGAGCCTTGCCATGACTTGGGACATTATGTTGATCTTGCTGGTCGATGGGCTATCGACCGGCGCAATCTACCTGTTGGCCGGACTGGGCTTCGTGCTCGTCTTTTCGGTCACGCGGGTCATCTTCATTCCTTCCGGCGACATCGCCGCCTTCGCGGCGCTGACGCTGGCAGCCTTCCAGAGCCGCATGATTCCGGGCTCCATCTGGCTCGTCGCCGGCATGGCGGTTCTTGCCTGTCTTGCGGAATGCACGACGCTGTTGCGCAACGGCGCGGCAAGGCAGGTGCCCAGAGCAATCTTCTTCTATGCGGTCCTGCCGCTCATCCCCTGCGGCGTCGGGCTGGCGATTGCCTCCCATGACGTGCCGGAAGCGCTGCGGATCGCCACGACCATAGGACTGATCCTGCCCATGGGCGTGCTGATCGACAGGCTGACGCTCCGGCCGCTTGCCGACGCGTCCACGCTGATCCTGTTCATCGTCGCGATTGCCGTTCATTTCCTCATTGCCGGCATCGGCCTCATCGCCTTCGGCCCGGAGGGCGTTCGTACCACGCCCATTCTCGACGGCATGGTTCCGCTGCCGGGCGACATTCTCATTCCCGCGCAGCAGGTGCTGATGATGGTGGTCGCTCTGCTCCTGAGCCTGGTCTTCTATCTGTTCTTCGGCCGCTCCATCACGGGCAAGGCGCTACGGGCCACGGCTTCCAACCGCGTCGGCGCGCGGCTCATGGGCATCCGCCCGGAACGGGCAGCGGCGGCCGCCTACCTTATCGCCTCTGCACTTGCCGCGGTGGTCGGCATTCTGATCGCGCCGATCACCACCATGTATTACGATTCCGGCTTCATGATCGGCCTCAAGGCCTCCGTCGGTGCGATCATCGGCGGCATGGCGAGTTATCCGATCACGGCCATCGGCTCGGTTTTCATCGGCATCCTGGAAAGCTGGGCATCGTTCGTCGCCAGCGACTACAAGGAAATCATCATCTTCAGCGTGGTCATCCCGGTCCTGATCTGGCGGTCCTTTGCCGTCCATCGCGACAGTGATGAGGAAATCGAGGAGCTGGCTTAAGATGATCCCCGCACGTATTCTCGCTTTCATTCTGGTGCTCGCACTTCTGGCCCTGCCGGCCATCGTGCCTCCCTTCTTCGTCACGCTCATGAGCCATATCGGGATCAGCACACTTGTCGTGCTCGGCCTCGTGCTCCTCACCGGCATCGGCGGCATGATGTCCTTCGGACAGGCTGCCTTCGTCGGCATTGCCGCCTATACGACCGGCTGGCTGACGACCGCCCTCGGGTGGTCGCCCTGGCTCGGTCTCGTCTTCGCACTGGCGCTGACAGCTGCCAGCGCGCTGGCCATCGGCGCGATCACACTGAGGCTCGGCGGACATTTCCTGCCGCTCTCGACGATCGCCTGGGGACTGTCGATCTACTACCTGTTCGGCAATCTGGAGCCACTCGGCCGACACAGCGGTCTGCTCAACATTCCACCAATCGCCCTCGGGCCGATCTCCTTCATGTCCCAGACCGCGATGTACTATCTGATCTGGGTCGTGGCGCTCCTTGCCATGGCCTTCAGCCTTAACCTGCTGGATTCACGCGAAGGCCGGGCGCTTCGCCTGCTGCGCGGCGGCACCCATCTGATGGGCAGCGTCGGCATGGACATATTCGGCACAAGGCTCCGGGTCTTCCTCATCGCCGGCATTTTTGCCGGTCTTGCGGGCTGGCTCTATGCACATATGACCCGCTTCATCAGTCCCGCTCCTTTCGAGGTGAAGGTCTCCATCGAATATCTCCTGATGGCGATGACCGGCGGCGCCTCGCAAGTCGTCGGAGCTGCACTCGGGGCGAGCGTGATCGTGCTCATCAAGAACTGGCTGCAGGACCTGCTGCCTCATCTGACGAACAATCCGGCCCAGCTTGAACAGGTCGCCTTCGCATTGATGCTCATCCTCATTCTGCGCTTCGCCCGCAGCGGACTGATGCCCCTGATCCTCAAGCTGGTCCGGCGCAGCCCCCACCCGGTGAGACCCGAGGCCGGCGAGCTGCCGAAACGGCAATTGCCGATGCACGGTGCGCCGGTGCTCGAAGTCGATACCGTCGAGCGTCGTTTCGGCGGCCTGACGGCGGTCAACAAGGTGAGCTTCGACGTCAGGGCCGGCGAGATCGTCGGGCTGATCGGCCCAAACGGGGCGGGAAAGAGCACCATGTTCAACCTGATCACCAGAACCCTCTCGGTCAGCAGCGGCACGGTGCGGTTCATGGGCCAGGATACCAGCAGGCTTTCGCAGCGCGATATCGCGGCGCTTGGCTGCGCCCGGACCTTCCAGCATGTCAAGCTGCGCCAGGGCATGACCCTCATCGACAATGTCGTCGCCGGGACATATCTGCGCACCGATGCCGGCTATATCCGCAGCGGGCTCCGGCTCGACCGCGCCGAAGAGGAACGCGCCCGGCTCGAGGCCTATCGCAGGCTGGAACAGGTCGGGCTTTCCGAACGCGCTTACGATCTGGCCGGCGACCTGCCGCTGGGCCAGCAGCGCGTGCTGGAGATTGCCCGTGCACTGGCGCTCGATCCGGTGCTTCTGATCCTCGACGAACCGGCCGCCGGCCTTCGCAAGAAGGAAAAGGACGCATTGGCAGAACTCCTGAACAAGCTGCGCGGCGAGGGTCTGACCATCCTCATTGTCGAACATGACATGGACTTCGTCATGAACCTCGTCGACCGGCTCGTCGTCATGGTGTTCGGGCAGAAACTGCGCGAAGGCGACCCGGCGACGATCCGCCGGGACCCGGCGGTACAGGAAGCGTATCTTGGAGGTCTCGCATGAGCGGCCCGTTGCTGGAACTTGAAGACATTCATGTTGCCTATGGCAAGGTGGAGGCCGTGCGCGGCATCAACCTGAAACTGGATGAAGGGCGGATCACCACCGTCATCGGGGCAAACGGGGCGGGCAAGACCACGCTTCTCTCCGCCGCCGCCGGTCTCCTGCCCTGGCGCGGGCGGGCGCAATATCAGGGACGCGATCTTGCCCGCATGAGCGCGGAAGATCGCGTCGAGCGCGGCTTCTGCCTCGTGCCCGAACAGCGCGCGCTCTTCGGCGACATGCCGGTGCTGGACAATCTCCTGCTCGGCGCCTATGTGCGCCGCCGCGACAAGACATTTGTCAGGAAAAGCCTGGAAAGCGTTTTCGAGCAGTTTCCCCGGCTGGCCGAACGGCGGGCGCAGGAAGCCCAGACGCTGTCCGGCGGCGAACGGCAGATGCTCGCCATCGGCCGGGCCCTGATGTCGCAACCACGTCTGCTTCTCCTCGACGAGCCGAGCCTCGGGCTTGCGCCCACCATCGTGCGCGATGTGCTGACACGGGTGCGCGGGCTGCGTGACCAGGGCGTCTCGATCCTTCTGGTGGAGCAGAACGCCCGGGCAGCGCTGGATGTGGCAGATCACGCATATGTCATGGACACCGGCGAATTCGTGCTCGAAGGCCCCGCCTCCGACCTGGCGACCGACCCCCGCGTCATCGCGACCTATCTCGGTGGCAGCAGCGACTAGATCGGACAGGCTGGAGCAGATGCCGTCCGGCCTGCCGGCCTGGCCCCCGTGCCCGCAAACCCGGACGGTGACGTCTGGCAGGAGGTTGAACCAGTGAATGGTTTCTTCGACGCGCGGACCACAGTCATTGGGACGCAGCTCGCTGAAGCGTGCTGCGTCCGATATCGGACACCAGCAACCGCACGAACCTCGTTTTATGGGACGCGGCCCTATTGCGCCCGGGGAGAAGCGCAGTTCATGCGTATTGGGCACTAAGCCACGAGCACATCTTTTCGAGCTTTTCACGGGAGGCCGAGCAAAACTCCATGGCGCGCAGGTAGCCGTGGATGAGGCCTTCGCCGGGGTCGATCTCGACGGGTACGCCCGCCGCCCGCAGCTTTTCCGCGTAGTCTTTGCCGTCATCACGCAATGGATCGTTTTGGGCAATCGCGATGAAGGCCGGCGGAAGGCCGGCATGGCTTTCGGCCAGATATGGCGCTGCCAGCGGGTTGCGGCGATCCTCCGGGTTGGGGCAATACATGGCATTGACCGCAGGCATGCCACGGATGTTCAGGAGCGGCGCGTCGGCGTTTTCCTGATAGGCCGGGCGCGTCATTTCAAAGTCGACGGCCGGATAGATCAGCAACTGGGCCATCGGCGCGGCTTCCGTTCCGCGCAGTCCGATGCAGGCGGCAGCGGCGAGGTTCGCGCCGGCGCTGTCGCCACCGATCGCGATCCGCTTCGCGTCGACGCCAAAGTCCGCCGCATGCGCCTTCACGAAACGGGCAACATCCATCACCTCGTGGATGGCCTTCGGGAAGGGATGCTCGGGCGCGAGCGCGTAGTCGACGCTGATGACCGTCTGGCGGTTCCAGGCGGCGATCCGCGAGGTGATGTCCGCATGCGTCATCGGACTTCCCTGCATCCAGGCACCACCATGCATATAGATCAGGCAGGGCTGGCTGTCGCCTGCATCCGCCATGCGGTCGATGCGAACGAGCACGAGCCGGCCGCCACTTTCAATGAAACGCGCCGATGAGGTAACGCCTTCCGGCGTCGGCATCCGCATCTGCTCGGCAATATATTCGAACATCAGCCGGCGATGTTTCGGCTCGGCGCCCTGCGGCATGACCGACCATTTGGCGTTCCAGATGTCGAGGAAGGCGTTGAGTTCGGGATTGAGCATGGTCTGACTTTCAATGTTGATGAGGCTCAGCCCTGGTACCCGAGCAATCGTGGCAGGAAGAGCACGAAGTCCGGCACGAAGGTGATGAAGGCGAGAACGGCGATCAGCGCGAGGATGAAGGGCACCAGATCCTTCACGATGGCGGCGAGCGGCTGTCTTGTCATGTTCGCGACGATGAAGAGCAGCAGCCCGTAAGGCGGCGTGATGAGACCAATCATGGCGTTGACCACAACAACCACGCCGAAATGCACCATGTCTATGCCCAGCACCTTGGCCGTGGGGATCAGGATCGGAACGACCGTCAGCAGGATTGCGCCGCCCTCGAGGATGCATCCGAGGATCAGGAACAGAATGTTGACCGCAATCAGGAAACCGATCTTCGAGAGATGCAGTGCCGCCATGAAATTGGCGATGCTGTTGGGAATGTCCTCGCGCGTGATGACGTAATTGAACGTCAGTGCGCCCGCGATCAGAATGCCGACCGAGGCGGTCGAGCGTGAGCTGGTGAGCAGTGTTGCGTAGAACTGCCCGGGCGTGACCGATCGGTAGAAGATGACGGAGACGGCGAGTGCATAGAAGGCCGCAACGGCCGCTGCCTCGGTGGGCGTCATGATCCCCCCATAGATGCCGCCGAGCAGGATGACCGGTAGCATCAGCGCCGGCAAGGCGTTGAAGGTAACGCGCGGGAGTTCGGCCATCGGCACGCCTTCGTCGGTGGAGAAGTTGCGCCTGCGGGCGATCCACCAGTTCATGACGCCGATCATGAACGCCATGGCGAGACCCGGCGCCATGCCGGCGGCAAAGAGGTAGCCCACCGACTGATCGGCGACCAGGGCATAGAGCACCATCGGGATCGAGGGCGGGATGATCGGACCGATCGTTGCGGCCGCCGCCGTGATGGCCGCCGCATAGCTCGGCGTGTACTTACCGTCCTTGGTCATCATCCCGATGATGATGCGGCCCATGCCGACGGCGTCAGCGACGGCCGAGCCGGACATGCCGGAAAAGATGACAGCCGAGACGACGTTCACGTAGCCGAGCCCGCCACGGTAGCGACCGACGAGCGCCTGGCAGAAGCGCAAGAGACGATCGGCGAGGCTCCCGACATTCATGATGTCGGCTGCCAGCACGAAGAGTGGGATGGCCAGCAGCGTGTAGCTGTCATAGAGGCCCTGAAGCAGCGTTTCGGCAGCGATCGACGAATCGAAGCCTTTGACCATGAGATAGACGGTCGAGCCGCAGATCATGGCCAAGCCGATGGAGAGGCCAAAGGCGGAGAGAAGAACGATCAGCGCAAGGGCGAGGTAAAAGGCGTCAATCATATTCGTGGCTTTCTGCAGCCTGTCCGGTGACGTATTTCGGGTGCGTGCCGCGGATTGCGTGCCAGGTATTGAGGAGGCAGCGGACAATGACCGACAGCATGAAGGGGATGTAGATGGAGAAGACCCAGCTGAAGGGCAGCTGCATATAGGCTGTCTTCTCGATGCCCATGAAGGTGACGTAGCCCCACACGGCGGGGAGCGTTGCGGCAAAGATGCCGGCGCAGATCAGGTTGGCGACGACGTCCATGAAGCGTTGAAGACCGGTGGAGGCCAACCCGTAAATGATGTCGAGGCGGATCACTTCTTCTTCACGCACGACAAACGCGAACCCGAACAGGTTCGACCAGAGCCACGCAATCGCGACATATTCGACGGTCCAGCCCAGGGGCAGGTTTAGCGCATAGCGGAACAGGACCTGGACGAGGAACGTCGCGAACACGCTAAAGAGCAGCAGCGACAGGATGTTCTCCGCGCGTCGGGCGAAGAAATCACGGAGTTTAAGAAGCGTTTCCAAGGGGGTTGCCTCGCGTTCGCAAGGCCCGGCGGCTTGGCCGCCGGGCCGAGTGGGTTACTTCACCGCGCTGATCTTGTCGACGAGACCCGCCGGCCAGTCCTTGGAAAGCGGCGACTTGGCGTATTCGCCAAGGACGTGCTTGCGGAATGCGTCGTTGTCCGGCGCATAGACAGCGAGTCCCTGGGCCTTGAAGAAGTCGACCAGTTCGGCTTCCTGCTTCAGCGTGACATCGTCCAGCGCCTTTTCGAAATTATTGGCGCAGTCCTGAACCTTCTTCTGCTGGTCGGGTGCCAGGCTCTGCCACTTGGCCTGCGAGATGACAAACTGGTTGTTGGCGACCAGGTGGTTCGTCATGACGATCTGCTTCGTCACTTCGTAGAACTTCATGGCTTTATCGGCCGGCAGCGGGTTATCCTGACCATCAATGGCGCCGGTTTGAAGGGCCGTGTAGACTTCGGTGAAAGCCATCGGTGTCGGGTTGGCGCCAAGAGCCTTGCCGACAAACTGCCAGCCTTCGCCGCCGGGCATGCGCAACTTCACGCCGGCAAGGTCGGCCGGGACCGAGATCTTCTTGTCGCCGCGCAGATTAAGCTCGCGCGTGCCGATATAGGGGTTGGCGAGCAGCTTGATCTTCGTCTTGCCTTCCATGCCAGCAACCAAGTCATTCAGCACGCCGGACTTCCAGGTCGCACGCATGTGGTTGTAGTCGCGGAAGAGATAGGCGGCTCCGAGAATGCTCGATTCCGGCGCCTGGTTCTGGAAGTCGTAGATGGCAAGGCTTGCCATGTCGAGGTTGCCACGCTGGATGGCCGTCAACTCCGTGCCCTGCTTGAACAGCGTTGCGCCGAAATAGGGCTTGAAGTCGAACTGGTCGCCAAGGCACTTGCCGAACTGTTCTTTGAGGGTGACCGAGCGGATGTCGGTTTCCGGCACGGTATCGGAATAGATCAGCTGAACCTTGTCAGCGGCCTGAACGGGCGCTGAAAAAAGACTTGCAGAGATAGCGGCCACGCCACAGGCGAGTGCGACTGTAAATTTCCGGATGAGCATGTGATCCTCCCTTTGCTCCATTTCCTGAACGCCCTCTCCCGGGGCGGGTCCTGCACTATTCCGGGTTGCTGCTCGAACCTGCGGCGCCCGGGGTCGTATAAGAATTGAAAGTCCGCTCCATCTCGGCAGGATCGGGTGCGATGCCGGTGAAGAGTTCGAATGCGCGAACAGCCTGAAAAACCGCCATGGCCGCACCCGAAAGTGTTCGGCAACCGAGCGCGCGCGCGGTCGCGAGAAGCTCGGTTTCCAGCGGAAAGTAGATGATATCGGCGACCCAGATGCCCGGTCGCAGGAAGGACGCCGGAACCGGCATGCCCGGGCATTTCGACATGCCGACAGGCGTGGTGTTGACCAAACCCGCGAACTCGCACTCTGCTGCAGCATCCATGGATGCTGCCACGACTGTCCGGTCCGAAAAATCCTTAGCCAGTTGGTTGGCGAGCCCCTCGGCGCGGGCGTGGTCGATATCGCAGATGGTCAGCCTGCCGACCCCGCACTGCAGAAGCGCACGCGCCACCGCCGAGCCGGCGCCGCCGGCACCCACCTGAAGCACCGCCGTGCGGGCAACCCCTTGCATGTTGCGGCGGAAGCCTTCGGCAAAGCCGACGAGGTCCGTGTTGTGGCCATAACGCTTGCCATTGCGGAAAACCACTGTGTTCACCGCGCCGAGCCGCTGCGCATTATCAGACAGCACGTCGAGAAGCGGCAAGATCGCCTGCTTATAGGGGTAGGTGACGTTTATGCCGGCAAAGCCCGCCATTTCAACGGCCCAGAGTATGTCATTCAGAGCGCGGCCGGAAAAGACGGGAGTGTCCGTGTCGAGCAGCCTGTAGATGTGGCGGAGCCCAAGGCGGGCGCCTTCAACTTCGTGCATACGCGGCGTTCTCGAAAGCTGGATGCCTGAGCCCAGCAGCCCAACCACTATGGGTCGGCCAAGCTCACTGCGCGATTGAACGCTTTCTGCGGCCCCATCCGCGAATGACATTCTTGGACCCCTCCCGATGGCCAAGACCGGCCCAAAGCCGAAAGGCTTTGAGTGCACTATCCTCGCCGGCTCATGCCGGCATCTCCCTGGAACGGTTTATGTACTAACTCGTTAGTTTAGTCAACCGCCCGAGAAAGGTTGCACCTGAACATTTATGGCAGGGCAATTTCTGAACGCCCGGACAAGCACGGCGGCGAAGAGGATATGTCCTCTGCATCTTCGTCCTGATCAATCCGGACTGGTATGGCGAGGTTGAAATATTCGAAAGCTGCGGAGGCCCTGATGTGTGAGCAGATTGACGACATGACTGCGTTTCCTCGCCTCCTTACGAAGGGGTCGTTCCCCGTCCGGATCCCGGTTGACCGGGATGAACCAACTGGTACAAAGTCCATTTTCTACGCCGCGTGCTCCGGCGTCATTGGGAGGCTGCCATGAGTGAACCGGTAAGGCCGGAATTGAGTTTCGCGTTCCGGATCCGCGCGGAAATCGGGCGGGCGCGCTCGGGAGGGAGCAGCGCGAGGGGGGAACGGTTGCATATACCGATCCTCGGCGGCCTTGTGGAAGGTTCAAGACTGCGCGGCAGGATCCTTCCCGGAGGATCGGACTGGCCGCTGATCCGACCGGACGGCCATTCCGACATCGCGGCGACCTATACAATCGAAGCTGATGACGGCACGCCGATCCTCGTGCGCAACAAGGGGCTGCGCTCGTCGGCCCCAGATGTCTTTGCCCGGATGCGCGCTGGAGAACAGGTGGCGCCGACGGAATACTACTTCCGCTCGACGCCGGTCTTTGAAGCTCCCGATGGCGCCCATGCGTGGCTCAACACCCGGCTTTTCGTAGCCTCGCTGGCCCCCGGACGGGGCGAGATCACGATCGACGTCTATGTCCTCGAATGAGGGCGAAAAGGAGCGACGGCCCGTCGCCTCGTGCCACTCGGCGAATTGTGGACCTACCGCCAAGTCTTTCGGTTGCCATTGAGCACGGGGCCAAGCGCAGGCGGCACGGCATCACGGCTCGTCTCGGACGCATGCCGAGCGGATCAGCGTTGAATTCATCAACGTCAACAACGACTAAGGCGGAAGGCTGACTGAACGAGAGGATCAGGAAATCCCCATCGGTATCGACGCAAGATGATCAGGGCGAAGGACATAGCGCAGCACCATATCCGCGACATGGTTGGACAGTCTGTGCTGGCCTTCGTCGGTGAACAGATCGCCGCCGAAGATCAGCGAGAAGGTCGCGCTGTTCGAAACATTGAAGAAGGAGAGCGCGCTGATCTGCCAGTGCAATTCGAGCGGCGTGAGACCCTCACGAAACAGCCCGTCCGCCTGACCGCGCCGCAGCACCTTCCCAAGTTCCTCGATGGCAGGCTGGTT
>UBQX01000039.1 GCA_900467685.1 Hyphomicrobiales bacterium | reverse complement strand
ACGACGGACGTAACGGGCATTGTTTCGCTTCCGGAAGGCACGGAAATGGTTATGCCTGGCGACAACGTCACGGTTGCTGTTGAGCTGATCGTTCCGATCGCGATGGAAGAAAAGCTGCGCTTCGCGATCCGCGAAGGCGGCCGCACCGTCGGCGCCGGCATCGTCGCTTCGATCGTCGAGTAATCCGACTATCGATTAATCGGCTTGGGGCAGGGGCTCTGAAGGGTCCCTGTCTCGCTTTAGGTAAGAACAAACGATTCAAAACAGTCCTGCCGAGCGGGACATGTTGAACAAGGACGAAACGAATGAACGGCCAGAATATCCGCATCCGCCTGAAGGCGTTTGATCACCGGATCCTCGATGCCTCCACGCGCGAGATCGTGTCGACCGCCAAGCGCACCGGCGCTTCCGTACGCGGTCCGGTTCCGCTGCCGACCCGCATCGAAAAGTTCACTGTCAACCGGTCGCCCCACGTTGACAAGAAGAGCCGCGAGCAGTTCGAGATGCGCACGCACAAGCGCCTCCTCGACATCGTGGACCCGACCCCCCAGACGGTTGACGCGCTGATGAAGCTCGATCTCGCCGCCGGCGTCGATGTAGAGATCAAGCTGTAAAAAGCTGAAAGTCCGGCGCAAGCCGAAACAACAAGGAAGGTACGTGGCCGCATGGCCAACGTCTTCTAGAAACGGGAAACCAGAGGACATCATGTCCCGATGGAATCCTTAAACAAGAGGCAAGAAGGGGCTAACGCTCCTAAAGGACTCTCAAAAGGAATGAACCTATGCGTTCAGGTGTGATTGCACAGAAAGTGGGAATGACACGCGTCTACAACGATGCGGGTGAGCATATCCCGGTAACAGTATTGCGTCTGGAGAACTGCCAGGTGGTAGCCCAGCGCACGGAAGACAAGAACGGCTACACGGCTGTTCAGCTCGGCGCCGGCTCCTCGAAGGTGAAGAACACTTCGAAGGCCATGCGCGGCAACTTTGCAGCTGCCAGCGTTGAGCCGAAGGCGAAGCTCGCTGAGTTCCGCGTTTCCGCCGACAACCTCATCGAAGTCGGTAGCGAGATCGTGGCTTCGCACTTCGTTGCTGGCCAGCTCGTCGACGTCACCGGCACGACCCAGGGTAAGGGTTTCGCCGGCGCCATCAAGCGCCACAACTTCGGCGGTCTGCGTGCAACGCACGGCGTTTCCGTGTCGCACCGTTCGCACGGTTCGACGGGTAACAACCAGGACCCGGGCAAGGTCTGGAAGGGCAAGCGCATGGCTGGTCACATGGGCCAGACGCGCGTCACCACCCAGAACCTCGAAGTCGTCTCCACCGACGAAGCGCGTGGCCTCATCCTCGTCAAGGGTGCAGTTCCCGGTTCGAAGGGCGCATGGATCCTCGTTCGCGATGCAGTGAAGTCCGGTGCGCCGGAAACCGCTCCGCGTCCGGCTGGCGTCCGCGCCGCAGAAGCTAAGTAAGGGAGCATTGATTATGGATCTGACCGTCAAGACCCTCGAGGGCAAGGACGCAGGGAAGGTCTCCCTTTCCGACGCTATCTTCGGCCTCGAAGTCCGTGAGGACATCATTGCCCGCATGGTGCGCTACCAGCTCGCTGCCAAGCGCCAGGGCACTCATCAGTCTCTGACCCGTGGCGAAGTTTCCCGCACGGGTGCAAAGATGTTCAAGCAGAAGGGTACGGGCCGCGCCCGCCATCACTCTGCACGCGCTCCGCAGTTCCGCGGCGGTGGTAAGGCTCATGGTCCGGTTTCCCGCGACCATTCCTACGACCTGCCGAAGAAGGTCCGCGCTCTGGCCCTGCGCCACGCGCTGTCCGCCAAGGCCAAGGCTGAAGAGCTGATCATCGTTGACAACCTGGTTGCCAACGAAGCCAAGACCAAGGCTCTTGCCGGTGCATTCGCCGGCCTCGGCCTGACCAACGCTCTCATCATCGGTGGCGCCGAGCTTGACGCAAACTTCAAGCTGGCCGCTCAGAACATCCCGAATATCGATGTTCTTCCGGTTCAGGGCATCAACGTTTATGACATCCTGCGCCGCGGCAAGCTCGTGCTTTCCAAGGCTGCGGTTGAAGCTCTGGAGGAGCGGTTCAAATGACTGATCTTCGCCACTACGATGTGATCCGTACTCCCGTGATCACGGAAAAGTCGACGCTGGTTTCCGAACAGAACCAGGTTGTATTCAACGTCGCCAAGGACGCTTCCAAGCCTGAAATCAAGGCTGCCGTCGAAGCGCTCTTCGGTGTGAAGGTCAAGGCTGTGAACACGCTGGTCCGCAAGGGCAAGACGAAGCGTTTCCGCGGCTTTGCCGGCAAGCAGTCGGACGTCAAGAAGGCCGTCGTCACGCTCGTTGACGGTCAGTCCATCGACGTCTCCACCGGACTGTGAGGGTAAACGACAATGGCATTGAAGAATTTCAACCCCACGACCCCGAGCCAGCGTCAGCTGGTCATCGTGGACCGTTCCGGCCTCCACAAGGGCAAGCCGGTCAAGGCGCTGACGGAAGGTCTCTCTTCCAAGGGCGGCCGCAACAACATGGGTCGCATCACGGTGCGCTTCCAGGGCGGCGGTCACAAGCGGACCTACCGTCTCGTTGACTTCAAGCGTCGCAAGTTTGACGTTGAAGGCACGATCGCTCGTCTCGAGTATGACCCGAACCGCACGGCGTTCATCGCACTGGTGAACTACGCTGACGGGGAACAGGCCTACATCCTCGCTCCGCAGCGTATCGCTGAAGGCGACAAGGTCATCGCTTCCGACAAGGCAGTGGACGTGAAGCCCGGCAACACCATGCCGCTTCAGTACATCCCGGTCGGCACGATCATCCACAACGTCGAGCTGAAGCCCGGCAAGGGCGGTCAGGTTGCCCGTTCGGCTGGCGCTTACGCCCAGCTCGTCGGCCGCGACCAGGGCATGGCGATCCTTCGTCTGAACTCGGGCGAACAGCGCCTCGTTCATGCGACCTGCCTCGCCACGATCGGCGCAGTGTCCAACCCGGACCACGGCAACATCAACGACGGCAAGGCTGGTCGTTCGCGTTGGCGCGGCAAGCGCCCGCACGTTCGCGGCGTCGTCATGAACCCGGTCGACCACCCGCACGGTGGTGGTGAAGGCCGCACGTCCGGTGGTCGCCATCCGGTGACCCCGTGGGGCAAGCCCACCAAGGGCAAGCGCACCCGTTCGAACAAGTCCACCGACAAGTTCATCATGCGCTCGCGCCACCAGAAGAAGAAGTAAGAGAGGTAGTCATAATGGCTCGTTCAGTTTGGAAAGGCCCGTTTGTTGACGGCTATCTTCTCAAGAAGGCTGAGAAGGTCCGCGAAGGCGGTCGTGCGGAAGTGATCAAGATCTGGAGCCGTCGCTCCACGATCCTGCCGCAGTTCGTTGGTCTGACGTTTGGCGTCTACAACGGCAGCAAGCATATCCCGGTTGCTGTCAATGAAGACATGGTCGGCCACAAGTTCGGTGAATTCGCTCCGACCCGTACCTACTACGGTCACGGCGCGGACAAGAAGGCGAAGAGGAAGTAATCATGGGTAAGGCTAAGACCGAACGCCGGCTTGCCGACAACGAAGCGCAGGCAATTGCCCGCACGCTTCGCGTAAGCCCCCAGAAGCTCAACCTTGTTGCCGCGACCATTCGCGGCAAGAAGGTCGACAAGGCTCTCGCCGAGCTTGAATTCTCGCGCAAGCGCATTGCCGCCCAGGTCAAGAAGACCCTGGAATCGGCGATCGCAAACGCTGAAAACAACCACGATCTCGACGTCGACTCGCTCGTTGTCGCAGAGGCTTATGTTGGCAAGTCGATCGTCATGAAGCGTTTCCACGCTCGTGGCCGCGGCCGTGCATCGCGTATCGAAAAGCCCTTCGCGCACCTGACGATCATCGTTCGGGAAGTTGAACAAGGGGAGGCCGCATAATGGGCCAGAAGATTAATCCGATCGGTTTCCGCCTCGGCATCAACCGTACCTGGGACAGCCGTTGGTTCGCCGACAACGCCGAATACGGCCAGCTGCTTCATGAAGACCTGGCCATCCGAGCCTACCTCATGGAAGAGCTCAAGGCTGCCGGCATTGCCAAGGTGGTCATCGAGCGTCCGCACAAGAAGTGCCGCGTCACGATCCACTCGGCTCGTCCGGGCCTGATCATCGGCAAGAAGGGCGCTGATATCGAGAAGCTTCGCAAGAAGATCTCGACGATGACGAACTCCGAAACGCACCTCAACATCGTTGAAGTGCGCAAGCCGGAAATCGACTCGACGCTCGTCGCCCAGTCGATCGCCCAGCAGCTCGAGCGCCGCGTGGCTTTCCGCCGTGCGATGAAGCGTGCCGTTCAGTCGGCCATGCGTCTCGGCGCTGAAGGCATCAAGATCACCTGCGCCGGCCGTCTCGGCGGTGCAGAAATCGCACGCACCGAGTGGTATCGCGAAGGTCGCGTTCCGCTTCACACGCTCCGCGCCGACATCGACTACGGTGTAGCCGAAGCTGAAACCGCGTTTGGCATCTGCGGCATCAAGGTCTGGATCTTCAAGGGCGAAATCCTTGAACATGACCCGATGGCCTCTGAGCGCCGCGCAACCGAAGGCGACGCGCAAGGGTCGAACAACCGTGAACGTGGTGAGCGTAACGAGCGCCGCCGCGAGAACGCTTGATCTACGCTGGCGAAAGATAAGCTCGGAGAAGTAAGAAAATGTTGCAGCCAAAGCGTACAAAATACCGCAAGCAGTTCAAGGGCCGCATCCATGGCGTTGCCAAGGGCGGTTTTGACCTGGCTTTCGGAGAATTCGGCCTGAAGTCGCAGGAGCCGAACCGCGTCAATGCTCGCGAGATCGAAGCGGCCCGCCGCGCGATCACGCGTTACATGAAGCGCGCCGGCCGCGTATGGATCCGCGTGTTCCCCGACGTTCCGGTCACCAAGAAGCCGACCGAAGTCCGCATGGGTAAGGGTAAGGGTTCGGTCGAATATTGGGCAGCCAAGGTCAAGCCCGGCCGGATCATGTTCGAAATTGATGGTGTCAGCGAAGAAATCGCCCGCGAGGCGCTTCGTCTCGGCGCCGCCAAGCTCTCTGTCAAGACGCGCTTCGTGCAGCGTATTGCAGAGTAAGGAGTGACTGAGATGAAAGCTACCGACGTTCGCGCGATGAGCGCCGATCAGTTGAACGATGAGCTTGCCAAGCTGAAGAAGGAGCAGTTCAACCTGCGCTTCCAGAAGGCAACCGGCCAGCTCGAGAAAGCAGCCCGTGTGAAGGAAGTCCGCAAGGACATCGCACGCATCAAGACCATTGCGGCCCAAAAGGCAGCAGAAGCCAAGGCTTGAAGGATACAATAATATGCCGAAACGCATTCTGCAGGGCACCGTAGTCAGCGACAAGAACGACAAGACCGTTGTCGTTCGCGTCGAACGCCGTTTTGCCCATCCCCTGCTTCAGAAGACCGTTCGCCGGTCCAAGAAGTACAAGGCGCATGACGAAACCAACCAGTATAAGGTCGGCGACGTCGTTTCCATCGAGGAATGCGCACCGATCTCCAAGGATAAGCGCTGGACGGTTGTTGCCGCCCAGTGAATTATGAAGATTTCGGGCAGGGGCCTTGCCTTTGTCCCAGAAATCTGTATGAAGCAGCCATTGGCGTGAAGGACGCTGGAATCAGCGTCCTTTTGCTTTACGCGCTCGGCAGGTCCTTGATTGGATACCACCTTGCAAAAGATCCTTCCGCGCGAAAAACATCCAGGCGTGTTCCCGAAAGCTGGTTTCGGTTTTCGGTCTAAGAACATGCCGCTTTGAATGTGTCCATAAGCTGGGGTAGGGGCCTTCCAGGAGGCCAACCGCTCCGGTCAATAATAGAAGGCGACCTGACATGATTCAGATGCAGACTAACCTCGACGTTGCCGACAATTCCGGCGCACGTCGTGTCATGTGCATCAAGGTGCTGGGCGGCTCCAAGCGCAAGTACGCTTCCATCGGCGACATCATCGTCGTTTCGATCAAGGAAGCCATCCCGCGCGGCCGCGTCAAGAAGGGCGATGTTATGAAGGCGGTTGTCGTTCGCACCGCCAAGGACATCCGTCGTCCGGACGGCAGCGTCATCCGCTTCGATAACAACGCAGCCGTTCTTATCGACAACAAGAAAGAGCCGATCGGCACCCGTATCTTCGGACCGGTTCCGCGCGAACTTCGCGCCAAGAACCACATGAAGATCATCTCGCTGGCTCCGGAAGTGCTGTAAGGAGCTGACCGATGCAAAAGATTCGTAAAGGCGACAAGGTTGTCGTTCTGACCGGCAAGGACAAGGGCAAGTCTGGCGAAGTCGTCAGCGTCAGCCCGAAGGAAAACCGCGCGGTCGTCCGTGGCGTCAACGTTGTTGTTCGTCACCAGAAGCAGACGCAGACCCAGGAAGCTGGTCTCGTCCGTAAGGAGGCCTCCATCGACCTCTCCAACCTCGCGATCGCCGACCCCAAGGACGGCAAGCCGACCCGCGTCGGTTTCAAGATCGAAGGCGACAAGAAGGTTCGCGTGGCCAAGCGTTCGGGAGTTGTGATCGATGGCTGAGACCAAGTACGAGCCCCGGCTCAAGAAGGACTACGTTGAGCGTATCCGCAAGGCGATGCAGGAGCAGTTCTCCTACGCCAACGAGATGCAGATCCCCAAGCTCGACAAGATCGTCATCAACATGGGTGTGGGCGAGGCAACTGCCGACTCCAAGAAGCCCACGGTTGCTGCCGCTGACCTCACGGCGATCGCCGGCCAGAAGGCCGTCATCACCCGCGCCCGCAACTCGATTGCAGGCTTCAAGGTACGTGAAAACATGCCGATCGGCGCAAAGGTTACCCTGCGCGGCGCTCGCATGTATGAATTCCTTGACCGTCTCGTGAACATCGCTCTTCCGCGCGTTCGCGACTTCCGGGGCCTGAACCCGAAGAGCTTTGACGGCCGTGGCAACTTCGCCATGGGCATCAAGGAGCACATTGTGTTCCCTGAGATCAACTACGACAAGGTTGATCAGATGTGGGGCATGGACATCATCGTTTGTACGACGGCTACCAAGGACGACGAAGCACGGGCTCTTCTGAAAGAGTTCAACTTCCCGTTCCGCGCGTAATCGTTACGGCAAGCGTTTAGAAGGAAGCACAAAATGGCGAAAGTCAGCGCAGTCGAAAAGAACAAGCGCCGCCGCAAGCTGGTAGCCGGCCAGGCCACCAAGCGCGCCGCGCTCAAGGCTGTGATCATGAACCAGGAACTGCCCATCGAGGAGCGGTTCAAGGCAACCCTGAAGCTTGCGGCTCTGCCGCGTAACGGCTCCAAGACCCGCATCCGTAACCGTTGCGAAGTCACCGGCCGTCCGCGCGCTTACTACCGTAAGCTCAAGATGTCGCGTATCGCGCTCCGTGAACTTGGCAACTTCGGCTCCGTGCCGGGCCTCGTTAAGTCGAGCTGGTAAGAGGGAGACAGGCAAATGACGATGACTGATCCTCTGGGCGATATGCTCACACGTATCCGCAACGGCGTATCCCGCCGCAAGTCCTCCGTAACGACGCCGGCTTCCAAGCTGCGCGCTCGCGTACTGGATGTCCTGCAGGCTGAAGGCTACATCCGCGGTTACTCCGAAGTGACGTTCGACAACGGCAAGACCGAACTGTCGATCGAACTGAAGTACTACGAAGGCGCGTCCGTGATCCGTGAGATCGCCCGCGTTTCCAAGCCGGGCCGCCGAGTTTATGTCTCGGTCAAGTCCATTCCGCAGGTCGCGAACGGCCTCGGCATCACCATCCTTTCGACTCCGAAGGGTGTGATGGCCGATCACCAGGCTCGCGAACAGAATGTTGGTGGCGAGGTTCTCTGCTCGGTCTTCTAAGACCCGAGCAGGATCTCCATAACGAACAGACAGGTTTGAAAAAATGTCTCGTATCGGTAAAAAGCCCGTTCCGGTCCCTGCAGGTGTGACGGCTTCTGTCGAAGGACAGAAGGTTTCCGCAAAGGGCCCGAAGGGCGAGCTGCACTTCGTCGTGAATGACGAAGTCCTCGTGAAGTTTGAAGATAACGCTGTCGTAGTGACGCCGGCGACGCAGTCGAAGGACGCTCGGTCCAAGTGGGGCATGTCCCGCACGATGATCGAGAACATCTTCAAGGGCGTCAAGGACGGCTACGAACGCAAGCTCGAAATCAACGGCGTCGGTTACCGCGCAGCGCTTCAGGGCAAGAACCTGCAGCTCGCGCTCGGCTTCTCGCACGACGTGATCTATGAGCCGCCGCAGGGCATCACCATTGCCGTTCCCAAGCCGACGGAAATCGTCGTCTCCGGCATCGACAAGCAGATTGTCGGCCAGGTCGCTGCAGAAATCCGCGAATATCGTGGCCCCGAACCCTACAAGGGCAAGGGCGTCAAGTACGCTGGTGAACGCATCGTCCGCAAGGAAGGCAAGAAGAAGTAAGGATAACGCGATATGGCTAGCAGGAAAGAAACTCTTGTGCGTCGCGCCAGCCGCGTTCGCCGTCAGCTCAAGAAGGTGGCCAATGGCCGCGCGCGGCTCTCCGTACACCGCACTTCGAAGAACATCTATGCCCAGATCATCGACGACGTTGCCGGCCGCACGCTGGCAGCTGCTTCGACCCTCGACACCGGCCTCAAGTCTTCGCTTAAGACCGGCGCCGATGTTGCTGCCGCCGCCGCCGTTGGCAAGCTCGTTGCTGAGCGCGCCGCTGCTGCTGGCGTCAAGACGGTTGTCTTCGATCGTGGCGCATTCCTCTACCACGGCCGCGTCAAGGCGCTCGCCGAGGCAGCCCGCGAAGGCGGTCTGGAGTTCTGAGTTCGGGGCCGGGGCGGCTTGCTGCCCCGGTTTCCATTTCGCCGGATCGATCTGACCCTCACAAAGAGGGCAGGGCGGTCCATTATCGTTTGCCGATTGCACCCGGAAAAGAAAAAGGAAAAGGACAATGGCACAGAAAGAACGTGCACCGCGCGAAGAGCGTCAGGGCCGTGAAGAGCGCGACAGCGAATTTGTCGACAAGCTCGTAGCAATCAACCGCGTAGCCAAGGTGGTCAAGGGTGGCCGTCGTTTCGGCTTCGCAGCACTCGTCGTCGTGGGCGACCAGAAGGGCCGCGTCGGCTTTGGTCACGGCAAGGCTCGTGAAGTGCCGGAAGCGATCCGCAAGGCTACCGAATCCGCCAAGCGCGACCTGATCTTCGTTCCGCTGCGCGATGGCCGCACCCTGCACCACGACGTGCACGGCCGCCACGGCGCCGGCAAGGTTCTGCTCCGTTCGGCCAAGGCCGGTACGGGCATCATCGCAGGCGGCCCGATGCGCGCCGTTTTCGAAACGCTGGGCATGCATGACGTCGTCGCCAAGTCGACCGGTTCGTCGAACCCCTACAACATGGTTCGCGCAACCTTCGACGCCCTCAAGCATCAGGTTCACCCGAAGGACATCGCAGCTCAGCGCGGCATCAAGTATGCAACGCTTCAGGCTCGCCGTGCTGCCTCGGGCGCTTCCTCTGAAGAATAAGGGGATTTGATCCATGGCTAAGAAAGCAACCGCTGCCGCCAAGAAGACCCTGATCGTGGAACAGATCGGCTCGCCGATCCGTCGCCCCGACGTTCAGCAGAGAACGCTGATCGGTCTCGGCCTCAACAAGATGCACCGTCGTCGTGAACTGGAAGACACCCCTTCCGTTCGTGGCATGATCCGTGCCGTCAGCCACCTCGTTCGCATCGTCGAAGAGAAGTAAGACGGGGAGACCAAGATGAAACTCAACGAAATCAAGGACAACGAAGGCGCTCTGCCTTCGAAGAAGCGCCTGGGCCGCGGTATCGGCTCCGGCAAGGGCAAGACCGGTGGTCGCGGCGTCAAGGGTCAGAAGGCTCGTTCGGGCGTTGCCATCAACGGCTTCGAAGGCGGCCAGATGCCAATCTACCGCCGTCTGCCGAAGCGCGGCTTCAATAACATCTTCGCTGCTGAATACGTCACCGTCTCGGTTGGCCGTATCCAGGCTGCCGTCGATGCCAAGAAGCTCGACGCCAAGAAGACGATCGATGCTGCAGCCCTCGTTGCTGCCGGCGTTATCCGTCGCGCCAAGGACGGCGTCCGTGTTCTGTCGGACGGCGAACTGAAGGCGAAGGTCGAACTCGAAGTCAGCGGCATCTCCAAGGCTGCTGCTGAAAAGATCGAGAAGGCCGGCGGTTCGGTCAAGATTCTCGGCGAAGCTGCTGCAGAATAATCATTGAAATTTGATCGCCCGGTGTCTTCACACCGGGCGATTTTGCTTCCATATGAAAGCCTCGCGGTTCCGGTATCGTTTCTTCGACATCCGGGACGTCACCAGAGCGCGGGTGAGGCATCGGGCGGCTGATCGTCGCATGGAGGCCTGCGTTTCGACCGGGCCGTTTGATAAAGCGCTTTTTCGTTTGACATCTGCCCGAAACAATTGAATTCAAAGCGTGCCCATGGCGAAGCGCCGGGGCGTGTGGGAACTTGGTCGTCGCCGACCTGCCGCCGATGAGCGGGGAGGGGCGAAGACCGCGCGGAGAAATAGATGGCTTCTGCAGCGGAACAACTGGCTTCAAACCTGAACTTTTCGACCTTCGCGAAGGCTGAAGATCTGAAAAAGCGACTCTGGTTTACCCTTGGCGCGCTTCTTGTGTACCGGCTTGGCACCTATATCCCGCTTCCCGGCCTGAATCCCGATGCCTTTGCCAACGCCTTCAAGGGCCAGTCCGGCGGCATTCTCGGCCTGTTCAACATGTTCTCGGGTGGCGCTGTGTCGCGCATGGCGATCTTCGCGCTCGGCATCATGCCTTACATTTCCGCCTCGATCATCGTCCAGCTGATGACCTCCGTCGTGCCTGCGCTTGAAAACTTGAAGAAGGAAGGCGAGCAGGGCCGCAAGGTCATCAACCAGTACACGCGCTACGGCACGGTTCTGCTGGGCGCCCTGCAGGCCTATGGCATTGCCGTCGGCCTCGAGCATTCCAACGGCGTGGTTGCCGATCCGGGCTGGTTCTTCCGCATTTCGACCGTCGTCTCGCTGCTTGGCGGCACGATGTTCCTGATGTGGCTGGGCGAGCAGATCACGTCTCGCGGCATCGGTAACGGTATCTCGCTGATCATCTTCGCGGGCATTGTTGCCAACCTGCCGCATGCGCTGGCCGGCACGCTCGAACTCGGCCGCACCGGCGCTCTTTCGACAGGCGTGATTCTCGCCGTGCTCATCGTCGCCGTTCTGGTTATCGCCTGCATCGTCTTCGTAGAGCGTGCGCAGCGTCGCCTTCTGATCCAGTATCCGAAGCGCCAGGTTGGCAACCGCATGTTCCAGGGCGATACCTCGCACCTGCCGCTGAAGCTCAACACCGCGGGTGTTATCCCGGCCATCTTTGCATCGTCGCTTCTGCTGCTGCCGGCAACGCTCGCAGGCTTCTCCAACGCGTCGAACCTGCCGTCATGGGCAACGACCGCCATAGCAGCGCTTGGCCACGGCCAGCCGCTCTACATGGTCGCCTATGCGGCGCTCATTGCCTTCTTCTCGTTCTTCTATACCGCGATCGTCTTCAACCCGACGGATACGGCTGATAATCTCAAGAAGCACGGCGGCTTCATTCCGGGCTATCGTCCGGGCGAGCGGACGGCGCAGTATATCGACTACGTCCTGACGCGCATCACGGTCATCGGCGCGATCTACATGGTGTTGGTCTGCATCCTGCCGGAAATTCTCATCGCTGAGACAGGCGTGCCCTTCTACCTTGGTGGTACATCGCTTTTGATTGTTGTCAGCGTCACCCTCGATACGGTAGCACAGATTCAGGGTCACCTTATCGCTCAGCAGTATGAGGGACTGATCAAGAAGTCGAAGCTCCGTGGAGGAAAGAGGGGAAAATGAGATTGATTCTTTTAGGGCCGCCGGGCGCGGGTAAGGGAACCCAGGCCCAGCGGATCGTGGAGAAGCATGGCATTCCCCAGCTTTCCACGGGCGATATGTTGCGTGCGGCCGTGAAGGCGGGGACCGAAGTCGGCAAGCGCGCCAAGGCGCTGATGGATGCTGGATCTCTGGTCAATGACGACGTGGTGATCGGCATCGTGTCCGAGCGCATCGACGCTCCGGATTGCGCCAAGGGTTTCATCCTCGACGGCTTCCCGCGGACGCTCGTCCAGGCAGACGCGACCGAAAAGATGCTTGCCTCCAAAGGCATGAAGCTTGATGTCGTGATCGAAATGCAGGTTGACGACAGCGTGCTCGTCGATCGCGTCTCCGGTCGCTACACCTGCGCCAATTGCGGCACCGGTTATCATGACCGCCTGCAGAAGCCGAAGGTGGAAGGCGTCTGCGACAAGTGCGGTTCGACCGAGTTTAAGCGTCGCCCCGACGACAATGCCGAAACGATGACGACTCGGCTGCGTGCCTACTACAAGGAAACGTCGCCGCTGATCGGTTACTACCACGCCAAGGGTCTTCTGAAGTCCATCGACGGCATGGCTGAAATTGACGAGGTCACCGCCTCGATCGAAACAATTCTCGGGAAGCTCTGAGCTTTCCGAAAATTTCTAGGCGGAACGGTTGCTTTTTTGCAGCGATTCCGTTAATGACCGCGCAACTCGCGACAGGCAAGTCGATCGGCGCGGACTCTGGAACACAAGAGCCCGGGCGCGGTCGTATTGACATGTCCCGGTCGTTATTAAGGAACCGCAGTCCTTCGGGGCTGAAAAATCAGGAACTCCCCGCCTGGGAAGGCCGGGATATGAAGGAGAATACGCGTGGCACGTATCGCTGGCGTTAACATCCCGACTGCAAAGCGCGTTGTCATCGCGCTTCAGTACATTCACGGGATCGGCCCGAAGTTTGCTCAGGAGATCATCGAGAAGGTCGGTATTCCGGCTGACCGTCGTGTGCATCAGCTCACCGACGCCGAAGTTCTCCAGATTCGCGAAACCATCGACCGCGACTACGCAGTCGAAGGTGACCTGCGTCGCGAGACGTCGATGAACATCAAGCGTCTGATGGACCTCGGCTGCTACCGCGGTCTGCGTCATCGTCGTTCGCTGCCGGTTCGCGGCCAGCGCACGCACACGAACGCCCGCACCCGCAAGGGTCCGGCCAAGGCGATCGCCGGTAAGAAGAAGTAATTCTTGACGAATTGCGACAGGCGGGTAGCGAGTGGGGAGGCCCCGTTCGCTATCCGCTTTGCGCTATTTGTCTCGAAGGTGTAGCCGCTGGCACTACGGCGGCGTAGAGATCAACGAAAGGGAATACCATGGCCAAGGAAGCCGCACGCGTTCGCCGCCGCGAACGTAAGAACATCACGTCGGGCGTTGCACACGTCAACTCCACGTTCAACAACACGATGATCACCATCACCGACGCACAGGGCAACGCCATTGCCTGGTCGTCTGCTGGCGCCAAGGGCTTCAAGGGCTCGCGCAAGTCGACCCCGTTCGCTGCCCAGATCGCTGCCGAAGACTGCGCCAAGAAGGCCCAGGAACACGGCATGAAGTCGCTTGAAGTCGAAGTTTGCGGCCCCGGTTCTGGTCGCGAATCTGCTCTGCGCGCTCTGCAGGCTGCCGGCTTCATGATCACCTCCATCCGTGACGTGACCCCGATCCCGCACAACGGCTGCCGCCCGCGCAAGAAGCGCCGCGTCTGATCATCGGAATTCACCATGCCGGCAGCCTGGTTGTCGGCGCTTCAATGCTCGGCCGTCACGATTGGATGGTGACGGCGAACGGAAGGTAAAGAAACATGATTCAGAAAAACTGGCAGGAATTGATCAAGCCGAGCAAGGTCGAGTTCACCTCTTCAGGTGCGACCAAGGCGACGCTGGTCGCCGAGCCGCTTGAGCGCGGCTTCGGCCTGACGCTCGGCAACGCGCTGCGCCGCGTTCTTCTGTCCTCGCTGCGCGGCGCTGCCGTCACAGCGGTTCAGATCGACGGCGTTCTGCACGAATTCTCGTCCATCCCGGGCGTTCGCGAAGATGTCACCGACATCGTCCTGAACATCAAGGAAATCGCCATCAAGATGGAAGGCGACGATGCCAAGCGCATGGTCGTCCGCAAGCAGGGTCCGGGCACGGTTACCGCTGGCGACATCCAGACCGTTGGCGACATCGAGATCCTGAACCCCGATCACGTGATCTGCACGCTCGACGAAGGCGCTGAAATCCGCATGGAATTCACCGTCAACAACGGCAAGGGCTATGTGCCTGCAGACCGCAACCGCGCTGAAGACGCGCCGATCGGCCTCATCCCGGTCGACAGCCTGTACTCGCCGATCAAGAAAGTGTCCTACAAGGTGGAAAACACCCGCGAAGGTCAGGTTCTTGACTACGACAAGCTGACGATGACGATCGAGACCAACGGCTCCGTCACCGGCGAAGACGCTATCGCATTCGCAGCCCGCATCCTCCAGGACCAGCTCTCGGTCTTCGTCAACTTCGACGAGCCCCAGAAGGAAGCCGAAGAAGACACGGTTGCCGAACTCGCCTTCAACCCGGCCCTCCTTAAGAAGGTCGACGAGCTGGAGCTTTCGGTCCGTTCTGCGAACTGCCTCAAGAACGACAACATCGTCTACATCGGCGACCTCATTCAGAAGACGGAAGCAGAAATGCTCCGCACTCCGAACTTCGGTCGCAAGTCGCTGAACGAAATCAAGGAAGTTCTCGCTTCCATGGGCCTGCACCTCGGCATGGAAGTGCCCGCATGGCCGCCTGAGAACATCGAAGATCTCGCCAAGCGCTACGAAGACCAGTATTAACACAAACCAATCAGACTACGGGTCTTCCGGCCCGCAAGTGAAGGAGAATAGCAATGCGCCATCGCAATTCCGGCCGCAAGCTGAACAGAACCGCCAGCCACCGCAAGGCAATGTTCGCAAACATGGCTGCCTCGCTCATCACGCATGAGCAGATCGTCACCACCCTGCCGAAGGCGAAGGACCTGCGTCCGATCGTCGAGAAGCTGGTTACCCTCGGCAAGCGCGGCGATCTTC
Source organism: Hyphomicrobiales bacterium (assembly GCA_900467685.1). GTDB lineage: Bacteria > Pseudomonadota > Alphaproteobacteria > Rhizobiales > Rhizobiaceae > Ensifer_A. The sequence goes on along the minus strand of UBQX01000039.1, from coordinate 13,806 downwards.
ATGCTCGTCGTCAGGCCATTTCGCAGGTCAAGGACATCGACGCCGTACAGAAGCTGTTCGACGCCATTGCCACCCGCTACGCTTCGCGCAACGGCGGCTACCTGCGCATCATGAAGGCCGGTTACCGTCAGGGCGACAACGCTCCGCTCGCCGTCATCGAATTCGTTGACCGCGACGTTTCCGCCAAGGGCGCAGCCGACAAGGCCCGCGTCGAGGCAGAAGCTGCTGCTGAAGCCGAAGCTGCCTGATCGTTCGATCGAGCTTGAATGAATAAGGGCCGGGTGCTGCGAAGCGCCCGGCCTTTTTCGTTATCGGGTTCGTTCTGGTTCAGGGCAGGAGGTGTAGCCAGAGCGGAATGGTAATGATGGAGAGTGCCGTCGCGCCAACGACGGCGGCGGCGTTCACGCGCTTTGCCACGCCATAGAAGTTGGCGAAGAGATAGGCGTTGACACCGGGTGCCATGGCGGCGGTGACGACGGCTGAGCGAAGGTCTGGCGTGTTCAGGTGAAAGAGACCGTGACCCAGCAGATAGGCAATGCCGGGATGGACGATCAGCGAGCAGGCACAGATCATCGCCGTCGTTGCCTTGTCGCCCTCGAAGCTGTAGCGGGCGAGCACGCCGCCCAGGCCGAAAAGCGCCGTGGGAATGGTGGTTGCGGCGAGCATCGCCACTGCCGACGAAACAGGGCCGGGCAGGGGCAGCCCCGTGAGATTGACGGCGAAGCCGGCGATGATGCCGAAGATCAGCGGCTGGACCGCAACGGATCGGATGATCCTGTTGCCGAGCGCGGCGACAGACAGGTTGTGTCCCCGCGCGCGGACGAGCTCCATCAGCAGGATTCCGAATGTGTAGAGCATCGGCGCATGAATCGAGATGATGGCAAAGTTGCCGGAAAGCGCCGCAGTGCCATAGGCGCGCTCCGTGATCGGCAGGCCCAGCAGCAGGGAGTTGGAAAAGAGGCAGGCAAAGCCGATTGCCACGCCATCCGCTAGCGGCCGCTTGAAGATGTAGACCGCGCCGGTAAAGCCAATGGCAAAACTTGCAAATGCACCCGCGTAAAAGCTGATGAGAAGACCTGCATCATAGGCACGCGAGAGATCGAGCCCCGAGATCGACTTGAAAAGCAGAATGGGCGCCGCGAAATTCTGCCCATATCGCATGATGCCGTCGACAGCATCGCTCGAGAGAAACTTGCCCCATGCGGCGGCATAGCCGAGCCCGAGGATCAGGAAGACGGGCAGGATGATGTCGAGAATGGAATTCAACTGGGCACACTCACGTGGATACCCCTTCGTGTCTATCGGCCCCCGACAGACAACACAACCCGCGCTGTCTCTAAACCGGCAGGACACATAGTGGAAATATAATCGATTTAAAATGCTGAACGGTGCGTTCACCCAATTGATGAAAACCAGTTTGCAACTCTTGATACAGGTCAAGCGACAAAAAACCGGCGAGCCTACCATCGTGTCCAGTTCAACACAGAAGGGAAGTTTGCCATGTCCGATGTCACATTCGAAAACAACCGGGAAGCACTCATTATTCCTGCTCTCGCCCCGGTTTATGCCTCGCTTGCTCAACCCATGGCGTGGAGCGTCTTCCGCCTCGCGATCGGCGGAATGCTGGCCATCGAAGGATGGCCCAAGATCATGGCACCCATGGCGCAGGTGGGCTTTGTGGAGAATCTTGGTTTTCATCCCGGCTGGCTGTTTTCACCTTTTCTGGCCGGCTTGCAATTCTTCGGCGGCATCCTTATCGCCGTTGGACTGTTCACGCGTCCGATAGCGCTCGCCAACGCCGTGATGCTGGCGATCACACTCTGGTTTCACTACACGCATCCCTATCCGGCCGTGTTGCTGACACCGGAGGGAATTGCAGCACTGAAGGCCGGCAGCCCATTCTTCAATCCGGCAGCCGCCGCACGTTTTGCAGATGGCGGAGCAGCCTTCCTCGCCCAGGTGCAGGACAAGGCAATCCTCGCCTCGCTCTTCTGGACCGGCGGCGCCTTCCTCTATGCGGCCTTTGGTGGCGGCTATCTGTCGCTCGATCGGCTCATCTTCAAGAAGCAGTTCTGAGTGATCTGGACCTAACGGCGTAAAGGGCCCTTCCGGGCCCTTTATGGTAACTGGCCAGTCCAGGGACGACCCTTTCACGGATTTGGAACGGGCAATCCTTCTTTCTCGGACATTTCGAGTTCCAAACGGTTGTTCAAGCCTCCTTATAGCGGATCGTCTTCTTCTTCAGCACACCGTTCGGCGCGTCCTCCTCAAGAATGGCGAGGGTGCGTTGCAGGAAGCTGCGGATAAACCGGTCATGTCCGCCAAACTCCGCGCCGCTTGAATTCCAGAGATGGCCGATTTGAGTGTCGGATACAGAGGAGACTAGGATGGTTCTTAGATAGGTCTTCAATTGGGGAATCTCGGCCGGATCGCGGATATCGATGTTACCAAGACCGAATCTGATGACATCGTCCATCGTCGCAAACATCTCGAAATCCTGAATCATATAGGAGGTGAATGATCTGAATGCCGGAGACGCTATAAGGCTCTTTTTCATCTGATCATCGTTCCTGGGATAAGCCGTCTTCACGTAAAAACCCAATGACCGTCTCGGATCATGAGCAATTGAGACGCCTACGCCATATGCATCCCTGATGCGAGCTTCTGAATAGGGCGTATCTCGAAACCCTTCAATTCCGGTACGGAAGCCATATCTCTTCTTCAGAAAGGCCTGATCCAAAGTGCCAGTGGCAACTTGGCGTACAATTTCCGCGTTTGACGCTAGCACATCATTTACAAAATAAGTTGCATCTTGATCGCTGTCAAAGCTTCCATTTCGGTATATCCCTGCGTGAAATGGTTCCCACCATCTTGCCGGGCGCCCCATTCGCTCAAGTAATTCTACCGCAGTTTTTCCAGAATGAAATTTGAGTGTATGTGCCCCTCTATACCCTTCCTCCTGAGAGAGATCGACACGGGGTGTAGACTCTCTCCCGCCTATATGTACTAAGCGTCCGCCAGAATTGCCGCCTCCACTCCCATCGGTCCAGCGCCCGCCATCGGCGCTGCCGGCCGGAACGTGCGGTTGGCTGGGGTTGAAATTCGCCTTCAGAAGAAGACTGAACTGCCTTCCCGCATCAAGCGCACGTTCTGCCGCAAGCCGGTGCGCCGCTGCATAGAATTTTGCTGAAAGTGAAATCATCGCCTAATCCTGTCTGTTGCCAAAAGGATAAGGCCGGCCGCGCGAGCGTGGAAAATCGGCGGCGGCTTTTTACGCCTTCGCCAGCCGCTTCGCCTTCATCCGCTCCTTGCGCCAGTTCATGATCGGCTTCTTGAAGACGCGGAAACCCAGGAGCAGGGCGGTGAGGACGATGTAGATCATCTGCTCGACGATCAGCACCTTGGTCGACATGACGAAATGCACGACGCCGGCAATGATGACGAGGTAGGAGAGCTTGTGCAGCTTGTTCCAGCGCGGCCCCAGCCTGCGGATCGAGAAGCGGTTCGAGGTCAGTGCCAGCGGGATCAGCATGATGAAGCCGAGCATGCCGATGGTGATGTACGGCCGCTTCACGATATCCGGGATAATGGCGGAGAAATCGAGCGCCCGGTCGAGCGTCAGATAGACCGTGAAGTGGAAGAGCACGTACCAGAAGCCCAGCAGCCCCAGCGCCCGGCGATAGGCAATCAGGTTCGGCCCGCCGAGAATGAAGATCGGCGTGATGGCCAGTGTGGCCAGCAGGAAGCGGATCGCCCAGAAGCCGAGATTATGCTCGAAGGTGACGACCGGATCGGCCCCGAGATTACCCGTGGCGCCGAGATAGAAATACCAGACCGCCGGCACGAGCCCGACGATATAGAGCGCCCAGATCTTCACCGGCAGCCAGTTGAAGGGCCGGGCAGGGGCTGCGGGACGGGTGGAGGTGGCGGTCATGGGCAAGGGTCCTCATGCGCTGGGGGGGCGGCAAGCGCAGCCGCCCGGCGCATCGCTGTCAGTAGTATGTGTTGATCAGGTCCATGCCGTTATAGAGGCTAGCGACTTCGTCATAGCCGTTGAACATCAGCGTATCGCGCCGGTCGCCGCCACCGCTGAAAAAGCCCGTCTTGCCGCCGATGCGGCGCTCGGTCGCCTGGCTCCAGCGCGGATGGTCGCGCTTCGGGTTGACGTTGGAATAGAAGCCATATTCGTTCGCGGCGGCCTTGTTCCAGGAGCAGGGCGGCTCCTTGTCGGTGAGCGTGATGCGCACGATGGACTTGATGCTCTTGAAGCCATATTTCCACGGAACGATGAGCCGGATCGGCGCACCGGACTGGTTCGGCAGCGCCTCGCCATACATGCCGACGGCCATGAGGGTCAGCGGCTGCATCGCCTCGTCGAGCCGGAGCCCGTCGACATAGGGCCACGGCAGCGGCTGGAAATAGCCCTTCTGGCCCGGCATTTCTTCCGGCCGGACAACCGTCTCGAAGGCCACATACTTGGCGGAGGCCAGCGGCTCTACCTTCTTCAGCAGTTCGGACAACTGGAACCCGTCCCACGGGATCACCATCGACCAGGCTTCCACGCAGCGGAAGCGATAGATGCGCTCCTCGATGGGCATCGTCGCCAGCAGATCCTCGAAGCCGAAGGTCTGCGGCTTGCCGACCATGCCATCCACCTTGATCGCCCAGGGCAGCGGCTTGAACTTGCCGGAATTCTTGGCCGGATCGGACTTGTCCGTACCGAACTCATAGAAGTTGTTGTAGGTCGTCGCCGACTCCTTCGGCGTGACAGTCTCGCCCTTGGCGTCGTCAACCTTGTTGCCGATGCGTATCGGCGTCGCGGCGAAGGCAGAGCCACCGGTCAGCGCAAGGCCACCTGCGGCGGCAGCACCGGCAATCAGCTGGCGGCGGTTGAGGTAGACGCTCTTCGGCGTAATTTCAGACGAGGGGATATGGGGCGGACGATAGGTCATGGCTCTCTTCCATCGCTTCATTCGGCTTCTTGTCTGCCTATACGGGCAAACCGGCCGGAAGGTTTCGTGAGAAGAGGAAAACAGTTTCCGCCATCACATGGAAGAGGGCGCCCGGCCACGTTTTCGTGAGCGCCGGTGCGCGCTTCATCAGCCGCCGGTGAAGGTCCGCGTGAGGATGTTGAGATAGCCTGCCGGCATGGCAAGCCAGAGGATCAGCAGAACGAAGACGGCCAGCACGAGCTTGCCCGCCAGCGCGGGGTTCGGTCCGCCTCCACCCGGCTTGCGCGGCTTCTGCCGTTCGGCCTCGCGTGCGGCTTCAGCCTTCTTCTTCTGCCAGTCTTTCAGGCTCACGAGGTTTTCGTCGTCGTTCTTGCCGGCCATGTTCGTCTCGCAGTCCCTTGCAAATCAGCGACAGGATAGTCTCCCCGGTCGCAGATGTCATTCGATTGGTTGTCTTAGTCGCACCAGCCGCGTCGCCGGCCTTCCCAGGTCCGCGCCAGTCCTTCGTTGACCAGTACGTCACCGAGCGACTTGCCGCCACGCATCACGACGCGCAACTTGCGGCCATATCTGTCGGTGTCGCGATCAATCTGCTTTAGGTCGAAAGGTCCGGCATTCAGGAGTTCCATCAGACGCTGTTTCGCTGCTTCGCCCAGTGCCTGTTCGTAAGGGCAGCGGGCGGGATGAAGCTCTGGCGTATCGATATCGGCGATCCGGATCTTGTCGCCGCCGATCCGAAACGTATCGCCATCGACGACGCAATTCGCCATGCTTGCCCCGCCGCAGAAGGTGAAGCGGGTGGCGCGCGAAATCGACGCTGTCGTCTCGGGCGAAGGGAGTGTTTCAGGCGCACTGCGCGCCGATGCGGTGTCCGAGACCTTCGCCGCCTCGCGATCGGGCAGAATAGCCCAGATGCCGGCAATAACGGCCGCCGAAACCATTGTCCTGAAGATATGCCGCAGCATGGTCCGCCTCTCGAATCTCGCGTGCCAGCCTAAAGGCGCAACCGTTTCGATTTGCTTAGCGGTGAGGCGTACCGGAGCGTACCGGATCGGGCCGAAGCGATAGTGACAGCCCACGCGGCTTGCTGTAGGACGAACACATAAATTTGAGATGCGTTCTGCCCGATTTGGGGCGTAGAACGCCGAAAAACAGCTCAGCCCGAGGAAAAGCCCATGCCTGCTTATCGTTCGAGAACCACGACCCATGGCCGCAACATGGCCGGTGCGCGCGGCCTTTGGCGCGCCACGGGCATGAAGGACGGCGACTTTGGCAAGCCGATCATTGCCGTGGTCAACTCGTTCACCCAGTTCGTGCCCGGCCACGTCCACCTGAAGGACCTCGGCCAGCTTGTCGCCCGCGAGATCGAAGCCGCTGGCGGCATCGCCAAGGAATTCAACACGATCGCCGTCGATGACGGCATCGCCATGGGCCATGACGGCATGCTCTATTCGCTGCCGAGCCGCGAACTCATTGCCGACAGCGTCGAATACATGGTCAACGCGCACTGCGCCGACGCCATGGTCTGCATCTCCAACTGCGACAAGATCACCCCCGGCATGTTGATGGCGTCGCTCCGCCTCAACATCCCGTCGATCTTCGTGTCCGGCGGCCCGATGGAAGCCGGCAAGGTCGTGCTGAAGGGCAAGAAGCAGGCGCTGGACCTCGTCGACGCCATGGTCGCCGCCGCCGACGAAAGCTATTCGGATGAGGAAGTCGCCGCCATCGAGCGTTCGGCCTGCCCGACCTGCGGTTCCTGCTCCGGCATGTTCACCGCCAATTCGATGAACTGTCTGACGGAAGCGCTTGGTCTCTCGCTGCCGGGTAACGGCTCGACACTGGCAACCCACGCCGACCGTCGCCGCCTCTTCGTCGAAGCCGGCCACCAGATCGTCGACATCACGCGTCGTTATTACGAACAGGACGACGTCAATGTCCTGCCGCGCAACGTGGCCAACAAGCAGGCCTTCGAGAACGCCATGGCGCTCGACATCGCCATGGGTGGCTCGACCAACACCGTTCTGCACATTCTCGCTGCCGCCCATGAAGCCGAGCTCGACTTCACGATGGACGACATCGACCGTCTGTCGCGCAAGGTGCCGTGCCTCTCCAAGGTCGCGCCGGCCAAGAACGACGTTCACATGGAAGACGTCCACCGCGCCGGCGGCATCATGGCGATCCTCGGCGAACTCGACCGTGGCGGCCTCATCAACCGCGACAGCCCGACGGTTCATGCCGCAACGCTGGGCGATGCGCTGGACCGCTGGGACATCATGCGCACGAACTCCGAAACGGTCCGCAACTTCTTCCTCGCAGCCCCCGGCGGCGTGCCGACGCAGGTAGCCTTCAGCCAGGACGAGCGCTGGGAAGAACTCGACATGGACCGCAAGGGCGGCGTCATCCGCTCGGTCGAACATCCCTTCTCCAAGGATGGCGGCCTCGCTGTTCTGAAGGGCAACATCGCGCTCGACGGCTGCATCGTGAAGACCGCCGGCGTTGACGAAAGCATCCTGAAGTTCACGGGTCCTGCGGTCGTCTACGAAAGCCAGGACGCTGCCGTGAAGGGCATCCTTTCGAACGAGGTCAAGGCCGGCGACGTCGTCGTCATCCGCTATGAAGGCCCCAAGGGCGGACCGGGCATGCAGGAAATGCTCTATCCGACGAGCTACCTCAAGTCCAAGGGCCTCGGCAAGGCCTGCGCGCTGCTGACAGACGGCCGCTTCTCCGGCGGCACCTCCGGCCTTTCCATCGGCCACGTCTCGCCGGAAGCGGCAAACGGCGGCCTCATCGGCATCGTCAAGACGGGCGACACCATCGAGATCGACATCCCGAACCGCACGATCAACCTGATCGTCGGCAAGGAAGAACTCGACAAGCGCCGCACTGAGCAGGATGCCAAGGGCTGGAAGCCGGAACATCCGCGCAAGCGCAACGTCAGCCAGGCGCTAAAGGCCTATGCCGCCTTCGCAACCTCGGCCGACAAGGGCGCCGTGCGCGTTCTGCCCGACGAATACAACTGATCTGCTCTAGCCGGTCCGACAATGACAAAAGCCACGGCCGGGATATGCGGCCGTGGCTTTTTGCTGCGTGTCTTTCAACGACTGCTTAATTCGACGGCGCCGGCCGCTCGAACTTGTTGTAGTCGTCCTCGAACGCCTTCAGCCGCTCCTCGTAGGCCTTGCGGATGCAGGCGGTGTCTGACTGGCAGGCCTGCCGCGTCTTCAGCCAGGCGGTCTGCTGGTCCTGAAGCTCGCCCCGCACGCCCATCGCATACATGCCCGAGAGCCACTTGAACTCGGTGGCCATGCGGACATCGAGATCGTTGAGGTCCCGGTTGGCGCAAATGGCGGCTTCGTCCGGGGCCAGTGTCTTGGACTCGCAGTCGAAACTCGCGGACTTTGCCCCGTGACTTGCAAGTCCCGCCATGGTGACAACGGCAAGAGCGAGCATCGAGCGGACAATCGTCTTCATGAAATCTCCTTTTCGGGCCTTCGATCTGACCTCAGACTTTGCCCCGGGTCGATCAGCCGTCTGGCTGAAATGCGCAGCCGCCGGGGAGGGTTCCCTCAGCAGAAACACAAAAGGCGCCCTTTCGGACGCCTCACATGCTTCTCAAGACTTGCGCCGCTTTACTTGCGATAAAGCAGCCAGCTCTTGGTCGAGTCCTTCTTCATCCCGTCTTCGAACAGCAGCGCGCGGTTGCGGCCGGAATTCTTGGCGCAATAAAGAGCGATGTCCGACTTCGAATAGATTTCGTTCGGATCCTCGCTGTCGCAGGCCATGGATACGCCCAGCGACAGCGTGACCGGGCCGTAGTCGACGCCGGTCTTGGAATTCTTGAACGGGGTCGATTCCAGCGCCTTGCGAATGCGCTCGGCAATCTGCACGGCTTCGCCTTCGGTATTGCCCTCGATGATGATCGCAAATTCCTCGCCGCCGGTGCGGGCAACGAAAACGTCCTTGCGGACATTGGCCTTGATGACGTTGCCAACGGTTGCGAGGATCTTGTCGCCGACCGGATGGCCAAAGCTGTCGTTGATCTTCTTGAAATGGTCGATATCGCAGAGCACGAGGGCCGTCAGCGACATATGCTTCTTCTCGCTATAGATCTGCGCGAGCTTGTCGTCGAAGGCGCGACGATTGGCGAGGCGGGTCAGCGAGTCCGTGTTGGCAATCCGCTTGTACTCGTCGAGCTCCTTGCGGACGAGGTCCATTTCCGCCGACTTCTCAACCACGTTCTGCACCATGACGGCGCCCTGTGCCATCGTGTCGCCGGTCGCGTCGGAAAGGATGCTGATCGCGTTGCGCAGCAGGTCCGCGGAAGAGGCGTTCTTCGTGTTGATGCGCGTGAAGGTCTCACCGAGCAGCTTGTTATAGCTTTCGAGCGATGTCTGCTCCTGCTTCAGGAGCCGCAACAGGCCCTCCAGCTCGGACAGGATCTTCGTATGCGCGCCCTCAACCAGATTGGCGCGATGCTGGTCGCCGAAATACTGTTCCCCGATCGCATCGAGCTCTCGTTGTGTCGCCTTGTTGCCAAGGGCAGCGAGTTCGCGGGTGAGCTTGGGGTTGGAACCGATATAGGCTTCGTAGAAAAGTTCATAATTGCGCGGGATCGGCGGAACGCCCATGCTCCGCATGGCATAGGTGACTTGCGCAGCTATGTCCGGTACCTGAACCTTCGGTTGCACAGGCGTCGACGACATAAAATACCCCCAAATACTAAAAATGCATATTGAAAGTTCTAGGGGTAAATTCTTTGAAAACCATTAATTAAAGATAGCGGCAGCCTAATTTCATGAAATGTCTCTAAAATAAAGAAGCCGCGGACGAGGACAAATACAGTGTCACTCGTCCGCGGCTCTCAGATTGTGCCGTTATGGCTCAACCGAGGTTGAGTTCCTTAAAGAAGTCATTCCCCTTGTCGTCGATCACGATAAAGGCGGGGAAATTCTCGACCTCGATTTTCCAGACAGCCTCCATCCCGAGTTCCGGGAATTCCAGAACTTCAACCTTCCGGATGCAGTCCTGCGCAAGCCGCGCTGCCGGGCCGCCGATCGAGCCGAGATAGAAGCCGCCATGGCGGGCACAGGCATCACGCACGGCTTTCGAGCGATTGCCCTTGGCGAGCATCACCATTGAGCCGCCGAAGGACTGGAACTGGTCCACATAGCTGTCCATGCGGCCTGCGGTTGTCGGCCCGAAGGAGCCGGACGGCATGCCTTCCGGCGTCTTGGCGGGACCGGCGTAATAGACCGGATGATCCTTCATATATTGCGGCATCTCGCCGCCGGCTTCGAGGATCGAACGGATCTTCGCATGCGCCAGATCGCGCGCGACGATGATCGTGCCGGTGAGCGAAAGCTGCGTCTTGACCGGATGCTTGGTCAGTTCGGCAAGCACGTCCTTCATCGGCCGGTTGAGGTCGATCTTGACGACATGCTCGGAGAGCTTCGCCTCGTCGATCTCCGGCATATACTTCGCCGGTTCCGTCTCCAACTGCTCGATGAAGATGCCGTCCTTCGTGATCTTGCCCTTGGCCTGACGGTCGGCGGAACAGGAAACCCCAAGCCCGATCGGCAGCGAGGCGCCATGGCGGGGCAGGCGGATCACGCGCACGTCATGACAGAAATACTTGCCGCCAAACTGCGCTCCGACGCCGAGCGACTGCGTCAGCTTGTGGATTTCGGCTTCCATCTCGAGATCGCGGAAGGCATGACCGCTCTCCGAACCCTCGGTCGGCAGCTCGTCGAGATAGCGCGCCGAAGCAAGCTTCACCGTCTTCAGGTTCATCTCGGCGGAAGTGCCGCCGATGACGATGGCGAGGTGATAGGGGGGACAGGCGGACGTGCCGAGCGTCAGGATCTTTTCCTTCAGGAACTCCACCATGCGGTCATGCGTGAGCAGCGAAGGGGTCGCCTGATAGAGATAGGTCTTGTTGGCCGAGCCGCCGCCCTTGGCCATGAACAGGAACTTGTACTCGTCCGTGCCTTCTTCGTAGATATCGATCTGCGCAGGAAGATTGTTGCGCGTGTTCTTTTCCTCGAACATCTTCAGGGGCGCAAGCTGCGAATAGCGCAGGTTCTTCTTCTGGTAGGCGTCGAGAATGCCCTTCGCCATAGCCTCATAGTCGCCGCCTTCCGTCCAGACGCGACGGCCCTTCTTGGCCATGACGATGGCCGTGCCCGTATCCTGGCACATAGGCAGAATGCCGCCGGCCGCGATATTGGCGTTCTTCAAAAGGTCATAGGCGACGAAGCGGTCGTTTTCGGTCGCTTCCGGATCTTCGAGGATTGTCGCGAGCTGCTTCAGGTGGCTCGGGCGCAGCAGATGGTTGATATCGGCCAGCGCCGTTTCCGCCAGAAGCCGTATGCCCTCGGGCTCCACGGTCAGGATATCCTGCCCACGAAACGTCTCGACCGAAACATAGTCGCTCGAGATCTTTCGGTAAGGCGTGGTGTCGGGACCGAGGGGGAAAAGATCGTCTGCCATCTGGACAGTCTCCGCTGGGAAAAAGAGGTCGGAGACTGTCTAATCATCTGATTTTTAAAAAGCAATTACCGCGAAAGAGGTGGAGTGGGCATTCAAACGGTTTAAGCGTCAATAGTTGGCAGAACGTGCAGATTACAAGGAAGCCGGAGCGATCCGTCGTCAGTTTTCGGGTGGCGCGGCGTCAGCTGCTGACACTATGTGACTGCCTCTCGCCATAGTGTCGACGACCAACGACACATCAAGAGCATCTCACATGACCTATGCCGAAAACCTGGGACTATTCTCCGCACTCGTACTGGGCATCATCATCGTACCCGGCATGGACATGCTGTTTGTGCTGACAAATGCGCTGACCGGCGGGCAGCGCGCCGGCCTGTCCGCAACAGCGGGCATCATGCTTGGCGGCGTCTTCCACACGATCTTCGGGACGCTCGCGGTGGGCCTTGTGCTCCAGTACATTCCCTGGGCGTTCAAGTTGATGATGGTGGTCGGATGCCTTTACATGACGTGGATCGGCTTCCAGCTCGTCAGGAGTTCCATCCGGATATCGGAAGTCGAGCGGGTGAAGGCGAAGCCGCTTCCTCAGGCGTTCTGGCAGGGCTTTCTCACCTGCGTGCTGAACCCGAAGGCCTACATGTTCGTCTTTGCGGTATATCCGCAGTTCTTGAACCCCCGCTACGGTGCGATCCTGCAGCAGGCCGTCGCCATGGGCGCGATTACGGTCGCTTTCCAGGCGCTGGTCTATGGCGGTTTGTCGACTGCGGCAGCAGCCGGCGCGGGCGCGCTGACGCGGAGCCAGAATGGAACGGTATATGCGGGGCGGGCGGCAGGCCTGATCTTGATGCTTGCCGCAGCCGTTACGCTGGTCGGTGAATATGCCTAGCCGATCATCAGCTCCGGCCGCACGATCGTATCATACTCCTCTTCACTCACCAGCCCGCTTTTCAACGCTTCTTCGCGCAGCGTCGTGCCATTCTTGTGGGCGGTCTTGGCGATCTTGGCGGCGTTATCGTAGCCGATCTTGGGAGCAAGCGCCGTCACCAGCATCAGCGAGCGTTCGAGCGCCGCCTTGATATTGTCCTCGCGCGCCTCGATGCCGAGCACGCAATGTTCGGTGAAGGAGCGGGCGGCGTCGCCGAGGAGCTGGACCGACTGCAGGAAATTGTAGGCCATGACGGGATTGTAGACGTTGAGTTCGAAATGCCCCTGGCTGCCGGCGAAGGTGAGTGTCGCGTGATTGCCGAAGATCTGCGCGCAGACCTGCGTCAGGGCTTCCGACTGCGTCGGGTTGACCTTGCCGGGCATGATCGACGAGCCCGGCTCGTTTTCCGGCAGCGCCAGTTCGCCAAGGCCCGAGCGCGGGCCTGAGCCGAGGAAGCGGATGTCGTTGGCGATCTTGAAGAGCGCTGCCGCAGCGGCATTGATCGCGCCATGCACGAAGACCATCGCGTCATGTGCGGCCATGACCTCGAACTTGTTCGGCGCGGTGATGAAGGGAAGGCCGGTCAGCTCCGCGATATTGAAGGCGACCTGTTCGGCAAAGCCTTGCGGCGCATTGAGTCCCGTGCCGACGGCCGTGCCGCCCTGCGCCAGTTCGTAGAGGCCGGGCAGGCTCGACCGGATATTGCGGATCGCCGTGCCGACCTGCGCGGCATAGCCGGAAAATTCCTGGCCGAGCGTCAGCGGCGTGGCGTCCTGCGTGTGGGTGCGGCCGATCTTGATGATATGGCCGAATTCCTTGCGCTTGGCGTCGAGCGCCATGTGCAGTTCTTCCAGTGCCGGGATCAGATGGCTAGTCACCTCGGTTGCCGCCGCCACATGCATGGCCGTCGGGAACGTGTCGTTGGACGACTGGCTCATGTTGACGTGGTCGTTGGGATGGATCGGCTTCTTCGATCCCATCTCTCCACCCAGCATTTCGATGGCGCGGTTGGAGATCACCTCGTTGACATTCATGTTCGTCTGCGTGCCGGAACCCGTCTGCCAGACGGAAAGCGGGAAATGCGCGTCCAGCTTGCCGGACGAGACTTCGCGCGCTGCATTGATGATGACGTCGCCGATCTCGGGCGTAAGCTTGCCGAGCTTCATGTTTGCCTTGGCGGAGGCTTCCTTGATCAGCCCCAGCGCCCGGATGATCGCCGCCGGCTGCTTTTCCCAGCCGATCTTGAAGTTGCCGAGCGATCGTTCCGCCTGCGCGCCCCAATATTTGTCGCTGGCGACGTCGATAGGACCGAATGTATCGGTTTCGGTGCGGGTGGCGGACATGGGCATATCTCCGGAAGGGCGGGCGGGAAAAGGGTGCAAGGCCAATATAGGTGCAACGTTCCAGAGTGAAATAAGTGCGACGGAAAAAATCATAAGGGGA
>UBQX01000006.1 GCA_900467685.1 Hyphomicrobiales bacterium | reverse complement strand
TCGAATTTACCTTTTGCCATGTGAACATGTCCTCATGTGATAATCTGGGCGGACCGGCAATACCGGTTTGGACGTGGCGTTTAAGGCTTTCTGCGCCGTTGCGCAAGACTTTTAATTGTTGGGCAACGGTGAGATTCGGAAGTGCGAAATCACCTTCGGAAGTCTTCGCCTGACGTTAGGCAAGACTTTTCATCGATCGACTTCAGGAAGTCATCGTAAGGATTTCAATTGGCGAGAAAATTTGGAGCGGGTAGCGGGAATCGAACCCGCGTATTCAGCTTGGAAGGCTGCTGCTCTACCATTGAGCTATACCCGCGGGAAGCGAATTGGTGGAAGGGGTTGGATTCGAACCAACGTAGGCTTAGCCAACGGATTTACAGTCCGTCCCCTTTAGCCACTCGGGCACCCTTCCATCCAGCGTTCGTTCAGACTTTCGCCTATCCGTCGCTTCGTCCGTCTGGCGGCAGAACCGCCCGACGGCATGGGCGGCGTAATAGTCTGGCCTTCTCGTCTCTGTCAACACGGCTTTCCCATTTTTTTTGTCAAAGTCCAAAGCTCTGCGATGACCTGACGCCCGGAAACGACTATAGAGAGCGCATGAGCAAAGATGAAAAGAGCGGCGGCTCCGACCGCGACAAGCACTACGCGACCCTGCGCCGCGCCCATCGCGACCAGAAACGCGAGCGTGGAGAAATCCCGACGCCCTCGCCCAAGGATCGTCGGAAGACGCGCGCCGAAGACTGGAAGGCGCCGCAGCTCGCGCCGGAACAGGTATTCCTCTACGGCCTACACACCGTGCGCGCCGCGCTGGACAACAAGCAGCGTCAGTTGATCCGTCTGTCGGCCACGCTCAACGCGCTGCAGCGGCTGGAAATCGACGAAGCGAACCCGCCCTGCCCGCTGGTGATCGTGACGCCGCAGGACATCGAGAAGATCGTGGGGCCTGAGGCGATTCATCAGGGCGCCATGCTGGAGACACGACCGTTACCGGTGCGCCGCCTTGAAGCCCTGAAGGATAGCCCGCTGGTTCTGGTTCTCGATCAGGTGACCGACCCGCACAATGTCGGCGCGATCATGCGCTCGGCTGTCGCCTTCGGGGCCGGTGCGGTGATCACGACGCAGCGGCACAGCCCGACGGAATCAGGCGTGCTTGCCAAATCGGCCTCGGGCGCGCTCGAACTCATCCCCTATATCCAAATTACCAATCTCGCCGATGCGCTGGCGGAGCTGCACAAGCTTGGCTTCTTCTCGATCGGACTTGATTCGGAAGGCCCGGCGGAGCTCGAGAAGACCTTCTCCGGCGGCAAGATTGCGCTGGTGATGGGCAATGAGGGCAAGGGGCTTAGGCAGAAGACACGGGAAACGGTGAGTGCGCTCGCACGTCTCGACATGCCGGGCGAAATCAAATCGCTCAACGTCTCCAATGCGGCAGCGATTGCGCTTTACGCAAGCCGGCAGTTTCTCGCGCGGGCCTGAAGCAGGCCTGCCCTGAACGAAGCGCAATTTTTACTTTACATAAACGGGGAATATGTTAGTTCCCCGCCCGTTGCCCCTATAGCTCAGTTGGTAGAGCGGCTGATTTGTAATCAGTAGGTCGGGAGTTCGAGTCTCTCTGGGGGCACCATTTTTTCCTTTTGTTTTGCGCATTGTCCGGACGCACAACCTGTTCCCACTTTTGCTGGAAATGCTTGAGGTGCGGCGTGCCGGTTCGCCCTGTCTTGCGAATGTCATTGTGTTTCATGTAGGTTCCGGCGCAACGCGTCGCGGGGCATTTGCATGACAATCGATTTCAAGACCATCTCCTTTACCGCCTCGTCCGCCCCAGATGCCGAGGCCGCGCGGGAGGAGCTTGTGGCGCTTTATGGCGATACGCCGCTTGAGGAGGCGGATGTGATCGTCGCACTTGGCGGCGATGGCTTCATGCTGCAGACGCTGCACAAGGCCATGAATTCGGCCAAGCATATCTACGGTATGAACAAGGGCTCCGTCGGCTTCCTGATGAACCGCTACAGCAAGGATAAGCTGCATGAGCGGATCGCGGCGGCGACCGAGAATGTCATTCATCCGCTGGAGATGAAGACAGAGGACGCCTATGGCAACAAGCATACGGCGCTGGCCATCAACGAGGTCTCGCTTCTCCGGCAATCCTATCAGGCGGCGAAGCTGCGCGTCGATATCGACGGGCGCACGCGCCTGGCGGAACTGACCTGCGACGGGCTGCTGCTGGCGACGCCTGCCGGCTCCACAGCCTATAACCTCTCCGCCCATGGACCGATCCTGCCGCTCGATACGCCGCTCATGGCGCTCACGCCCGTGAGCGCCTTCCGCCCTCGCCACTGGCGAGGCGCGCTGCTGCCGGAGAAGGTCGTCGTGGATATCACCGTGCTTGAGGGCGAGAAGCGGCCGGTCAACGCGGTGGCGGATCATCAGGAGGTCAAGTCGATCAATCACGTCCGTATCCGCCAGGCGCGCGACATGAGCGTCAGCATCCTGTCGGATTCGGATTACTCCTGGTCCGAACGAATCCTGAGCGAGCAGTTCTCTCCGTGACTTGATTTCAAGCGCCCAAATGAAAAAAACCCGCCGCGGCGCGAGCCCGGCGGGTTTATTGTTTCAGCTTGTCAGCGTCGGCTTAGAAGAAGCCGCCGCGCTGCTTCCACCAGCCGACCTTCTTCGGCTTCGGCTCGCCGCCTTCGGTCGCGCTGCCGGACGTGAGGACCGGTTCGGTCGCGATCGGGCCAGACGATGCGCTGGTGCGCGCCGTGCGGGCTGCCGGCTTGTCTTCGGCTTCAGCCTCTTCCGGAGCTGCCTCAGCGGCAGGAGCCGGCTCTGCAGCGGTCTCGACGGCAGGAGCAGGCGCTTCGGCAACAGGCTCAGCTTCGATCACGGGAGCGGCTTCGACAACAGGTGCTGAGACCACTTCGGCAACGGCGGCGGCCTCAACGGCCACGACCTCTGCGGCGTCTTCGCCTTCATCACCCTCGTCGCCCTCATCGCCTTCGCCGCTTGCTTCGGCGTCGTCGGCGCTTTCGGCCTCAAGACCATCTTCCTCGCGTGTGCGGCGACCGCCCCGCTTGCCGCGACGGCGGCGCTTGCGCTTGGGCTGGTCGTCGGAAGCAGAGGCGGAAGCGGGTGCGCCTTCGCCATCACCCTCGTCGTCGCCTTCATCGCCTTCGTCGTCGCCTTCATCGCCCTGGCCGGCATTGGCCTGCGGGTTCTGACCGTCCTGATCTTCGCGACGACCGCCACGACGGCGACGGCGGCGCTTGCGCTTGCGGCCGTTCTGGTCGTCGGACTTCGCCTCGGCAGGCGCCTTGGCGGCAACGATGTCGTCTTCATCCTCCTCGTCGATCTCATCGACAGGGATATCATCCTCTTCTTCCGGCTCGGGAAGCAGCGGCATCAGCGATTCGACCTTGACCGGGTTTGCGACAGGCTCGCCGCGATCAATGGCGAAATGCTGCGAACCGACAGCGGCGTCGGCCTCGATGAAGATCGAGAGACCGAAGCGGGCTTCGTAGTCGACGATCGTGCCGCGCTTCTGGTTGAGCAGGTAGAGCGCGATGTCAGGCGTCGTGCGGACGGTGACGTCATGCGTCGTGTTCTTGAGCAGATATTCCTCGACGCCGCGCAGGACATGCAGTGCGACGGAGGACTGCGAACGGACGTGGCCGGTGCCGCCGCAATGCGAGCAGACCTGCGTCGTCGATTCCAGTACCGAAGCGCGGATGCGCTGGCGCGACATTTCGAGGAGACCGAAATGCGAGATGCGGCCGACCTGGATGCGGGCCCGGTCGTTCTTCAGATGATCCTTCAGACGCTTCTCGACGGCCCGGTTGTTGCGCTTCTCCTCCATGTCGATGAAGTCGATGACGACGAGGCCGGCCAGGTCGCGCAGGCGAAGCTGACGGGCAACTTCTTCAGCCGCCTCGAGGTTGGTGGCGAGTGCCGTTTCCTCGATGGAATGCTCGCGGGTCGAGCGGCCGGAGTTCACGTCGATGGAGACGAGCGCTTCGGTCTGGTTGATGATGAGATAACCGCCGGACTTCAGCGTCACCTGCGGCTGCAGCATGCGGTCGAGCTGCGCTTCGATGCCGGAGCGCGAGAAGATCGGATGCACGTCGCGATAGGGCTGAACGACCTTGGCGTGGCTCGGCATCAGCATCTTCATGAAGTCTTTCGCTTCACGATAGCCTTCTTCGCCGGCAACGATGATCTCGGAAATGTCCTTGTTGTAGAGGTCGCGGATCGAACGCTTGATCAGCGAGCCTTCTTCATAAACGAGGCAAGGCGCGGTGGAATTCAGCGTCAGCGTGCGGACGTTTTCCCACAGGCGCATCAGATATTCGAAGTCGCGCTTGATCTCGACCTTGGTGCGGTTGGCACCGGCGGTGCGCAGGATCACGCCCATGCCCTGCGGCACTTCGAGACCGCGGGCAATTTCCTTCAAACGCTTGCGGTCCGTCGGCTGGGTGATCTTGCGGGAAATACCGCCGCCACGCGCCGTGTTCGGCATCAGGACCGAGTAGCGGCCTGCGAGCGACAGATAAGTCGTGAGAGCAGCGCCCTTGTTGCCGCGCTCTTCCTTGGCGACCTGCACCAGCAGGATCTGGCGACGCTTGATCACTTCCTGGATGCGGTACTGCTTGCGCGGCTTGCGCACGACGCGATCCGGAACTTCTTCCATGGCGTCTTCGGCGCCGATGGAATCGATCACTTCCTTTTCGGCGTTTTCATCGTCATCGTCGTCGTCATCGCGGCGACGGCCACGACGGCTGCGCTGCGGGGCGAATTCTTCGGAGATCGTGTCGGCTTCGACTTCGGCGGCCATGACGTCAGGCGTCTTACCGTCGTCTTCGGAGGAAGCTTCTTCGGAGGCGCCCTCGCCGGCATCAGCTGCGGCTTCGGCAGCCGGTTCGGCAGCTGCGGCTTCCGCCTCTTCGCCGGCCTTCGGCTTGCGGCGGCTCTTGCGGCGCGGCTTCGGCTTCTCAACCGGCTCTTCGCCGGTTACGGAAACGGATTCGGTGACGAGGGCGGACAGGTCTGCCTCGGGCTGTTCGGCGACGGCCGGGTCGGCTGCGACAGGGGCAGCCTCGTGCTCGTCGTGATCGTCCTTGTCCTCGCGACGGACCTGTTCGGCTTCTTCGGCAAGAAGGGCCTGACGGTCGGCAAGCGGGATCTGATAATAATCCGGATGGATTTCGGCAAAGGCCAGGAAGCCGTGCCGGTTGCCGCCGTAATCGACGAAGGCGGCCTGGAGCGAGGGCTCCACACGGGTTACCTTTGCGAGATAGATATTCCCGCGAAGCTGTTTCTTGTGTTCCGACTCAAAGTCGAATTCTTCGATACGATTGCCGCGTACGACTACGACGCGCGTCTCTTCCTCGTGAGACGCATCGATAAGCATTCTGTCTGCCATTTATGCTGCACTCCTCGGCGCGGCAGCATGGAGGCCATTCGTAAGTTCATCTCGGAAATCTCGTGAATGAAGCCAGCCGGCGCGCCGGAATAATATGTTCCCGATCGGGGGGCATTCATGCGCAACGAGGTTCCGTCAACCGGGTAAACCGGGCTCCCACTTGTCGGGATGAGGGACGGAACAAGGTGCGACAACGTCGAATACCAGTCGAGAACGCCAAAGCCATAGGCCCCTGCGGGCCCGATGAATTGCTCTTCCAAAGAGCTTGGTGGAGACCACCGTTTCTGTCCGGCAACTGCCGGAAATACCTGAACACACTGCGAATAAAAGCATCACCGACGGCTGATGATTCGTCACGAGCGCCACGATTTTGAGGTGGCAGCCGGATGGGAGGAATCTATCCCGTCGATACTTTTATCCTAGGTCAAGCTTTTATGTTCAAACCGTCACAATAGCAAGGAAAAAGCCTCGCCCCTGGAAAAGCCCGTCATAATGTTGAACGATTTGTCCGGCAGCCGGGGTTGCCCGCTGCTTCGAAACGCGTCATGAACGCGGCACTTTCCCGCTGGCGCAGGCTTTTGAGGGAAACGGGCAGCCTGACTCCCGTCGTTTGAGAGGAACCGCATCGGATGCTGAGCAATGCCGGGCGCCTGTTGAGGCCAAGCCGCTGGACGGCTGTGTTCTGTCTCGTTCTGGCACATATTTCTCTGGCTTTCGTCAACTCTCCGGCTACAGCCACGGAACTGAATGCCAAGGCTGCGCGCATTGCCGGCGACGAGGCACGCACCCGCATCGTCATCGATTTCGACGTGAAGCCGGACTTCACGGTCCACTATCTTGAAAGCCCCAATCGCATCGTCGTGGACATTGCAGGGACAGTCAATTTCGCCTTTCCGCAGGAACAGCTTGAAGCACGCGGCATCTACGATCGCATCCGCTTCGGCGCCATGAGCGCGGGGCGGACGCGTCTCGTGCTGACGTCAAAACTTCCAGCCGGGCTTGAAGTGGCTGAAGCGCGCAAGAACGAGGAAGGCGATGGCTGGCGGCTGGTGCTGGATGGTGCGATCGTCACGCCAGACCAGTACGCTGCCATGAAGAAGCAGAGCAATTGGGGCAATCTGGATAGCAACACACCCGTCGTGCCGCTGGCACCGCAGCAGACCCCCTCGCCCGACAGCGTGTTTACGGTCGCCGTTGACGCCGGCCATGGCGGGATAGACACCGGTGCGGTGACGCCGGGCAAGAACCCGGTCTATGAAAAGAACATCACCCTTGACTTCGCGACCGCGCTTGCCCGCGAACTCAATACCCGCCCCGGCATCAAGGCCTTCCTGACGCGCGACACCGACGTGTTCCTTTCACTGGGCGAACGCGTGCAGATTGCGCGGTCGCGCGGCGCCAATCTCTTCATCTCGCTCCACGCCGATACGCTCAGGGAGAAGTCGATCCGCGGCGCCACCGTCTATACGATCTCCGACCGCGCCTCGGACAAGCTCGCAGACGAGCTTGCCAAGCGGGAGAACACCTCGGACGAAGTCGCAGGCGTCGAGGTGAAGAAGGAGCCGTCCGAGGTGAACGACATCCTGATCGACCTCACGCGGCGCGAGACGCAGGCCTTCTCTATCAGCCTTGCCAACTCCATCGTCCACTCCTTCGAGGGGCAGATCGGGCTGATCAACAATCCGCATCGTTCCGCAGGCTTTCGCGTGCTCACCGCGCCGGACGTGCCGTCGGTGCTGCTCGAACTCGGATTCCTCTCCAACAACGAGGACGTGAAGCAGCTGCAGAAGCCCGATTTCCGCGACAAGCTCGTGACGCTGATTACCGACGCGGTGAAGCGTTATCGCGAGAAGCTCGGGGGTTGAGCTGCCAAAGCAGCCGCATCGTCTTGACAGAACGCGGGTTTTGACGAATCCCCCTGTGTCGGATAAGTAACAGGCATGCCGGATTGATGTAGTGATTTTCCGGAAGAGGGTTTCAGGCCCTATTTTCCGCACATTCGGAACCTTACAGACGAGGTTGCGACGCATGCGCGACGAATAGCCTGCGTCCGGGTAAAAGACCGTGCACGACCAGATGGCGCGATGGTCCCTGTCACATTCATGAGGTGGACGCGGTTCCGGCTGACAATGTCTCCGGAACTTGCAAACCGGTAAAGGCAAATGATTAGACTGATCGGATATTTCTTCGGGTTGAGCGCGATCCTGTTTTTCGGCGCTGCTGCTGCCGCCGCGATCTATCTCAACACGGTCATGAAGGACTTGCCCGACTACGAAGTCCTGGCGAATTACGCGCCGCCCGTGACCACGCGCATCCATGCCGGCGATGGTCAGCTCATTGCAGAATATGCTCATGAGCGGCGTCTTTACCTGCCCATCCAGGCCATCCCGGATCGCGTCAAGGCTGCCTTCATCTCGGCCGAAGACAAGAACTTCTACAGCCATCCGGGTCTCGACCTGATGGGCCTGGGTCGCGCCGTCCTCGTCAACCTGCAGAATGTCGGCAGCGGCCGCCGCCCCGTCGGCGCCTCGACGATCACGCAGCAGGTGGCAAAGAACTTCCTGCTCTCCTCCGACCAGACGCTGTCCCGCAAGGCCAAGGAAGCGATCCTGTCGCTGCGCATCGAGCAGACCTATTCCAAGGACCGCATTCTCGAGCTCTATCTCAACGAGATCTTCTTCGGCCTGAATTCCTACGGGATTGCTTCGGCGGCGCTGACCTATTTCGACAAGTCGGTGACGGAACTGACGATTGCCGAATGCGCCTATCTAGCCTCGCTGCCCAAGGGCCCGGCGAACTACAATCCGTTCCGCCATCCCGACGCAGCGCTCGAGCGCCGCAACTGGGTGATCGACCGCATGGTCGAGAACGGCTATGTGGCCAAGGACGATGGCGACGCCGCCAAGAAGGAACCTCTTGGCGTGACCGGCCGCAAGGCAGGTACCTATCTCTTCGCCTCGGACTATTTCGCCGAAGAAGCCCGCCGCCAGATCATTGCGCAATATGGCGAGAAGGCGCTTTACGAAGGCGGTCTTTCGGTTCGCACCTCGCTCAACCCGAAGCTGCAGATTTTCGCCCGCAAGGCGCTTCAGGACGCGCTGATCGATTTCGACATCAAGCGCGGCTATCACGGCCCGATCAATCACATCGACGTCACCGGCGATTGGGGGCCGGCGCTTTCCAAGCTCGACGAGATGCGCGACGTGCCCGAGTGGAAGCTCGCGGTCGTTCTGGCGACCGATGCCAAAGGTGTCGACATCGGCATCCGCCCCGAGCATGATCCCGCCGGCAAGGTGGACGCGGCACGCGAGCGCGGACGCATCGATGATGCCAACATGAAATGGGCTTACCGTTCGTCGAAGTCTCTGATGACGAAGGCGAAGTCCCCTATCGACATCTTCCAGCCGGGCGATGTGGTCTATGTGCAGGCCATTGACGGCAAGACGGGCCAGTACAAGCTGCGCCAACCGCCGAAGATCCAGGGCGGCATGATCGCCATGGACCCGAAGACGGGCCGCGTTCTCGCCATGGTCGGCGGCTTCTCCTATGCGCAGTCGGAATTCAACCGCGCCACGCAGGCGATGCGCCAGCCGGGCTCCTCGTTCAAGCCGTTCGTGTACGCTGCCGCGCTCGATAATGGCTATACGCCCGCCTCGGTCGTCATGGACGCGCCCTTCGAGCTTCAGCTGCCGGGCGGTCAGGTCTGGGCGCCGAAGAACTATGGCGGCGACTTCTCCGGTCCTTCGACGCTGCGCCGTGGTATCGAACAGTCGCGCAACCTGATGACGGTGCGCCTAGCCAACGACATGGGCATGGACACGGTTGCGGAATATGCCGAACGCTTCGGCATCTACGATAAGATGCAGCCGGTTCTCGCCATGTCGCTCGGCTCCGGTGAAACGACCGTGATGCGCATGGTCTCCGGCTATTCGGTGATCGCGAACGGTGGCAAGCAGATCAAGCCGACGCTGATCGACCGTATCCAGGACCGCACCGGCAAGACGATCTACAAGCATGAAGACCGGGTGTGCGAGAACTGCAACGCGGCCGACTGGAAGGGTCAGGAGGAACCTGTTGTCGACGACAAGCGCGAGCAGGTTCTCGACCCGATGACGGCCTACCAGATCACCACCATGATGCAGGGCGTGATCCAGCGCGGCACGGCCGCCGGGCAGGTCAAACTCGACCGCGATGTCGCCGGCAAGACCGGTACGACCAACGATGAAAAGGACGCCTGGTTCGTCGGCTTCACGCCCGACCTCGTTGCCGGCGTCTATATCGGCTACGACAACCCGCAGCCGATGGGTCGCGGCGGCACCGGCGGTCACCTCTCGGCACCAATCTTCAACGAGTTCATGCAGGATGCCGACAAGGACATCACGCCCTCGAAGTTCATCGTTCCGGAAGGCATGCAGCTGATCGCCGTCGATCGCAAGACGGGGATGCAGGCTGGCCCTGGCGATCCGAACACGATCGTCGAAGCCTTCAAGCCGGGAACCGGCCCTGCCAATGTCTTCTCCGTCATCGGCGGCGAGGATTACGCCACGCCAGAAGAGATCATGAACCAGTCCCCGCAGGCGAACGATGCGGTGAAGCAGGGACAGCCGGGGCTATTCTGACCCTATGAGCGGACATGGAAAGCGCGGGTGCGAACCCCGCGCTTTTTCGTTTGGCGGGTTTACATCGGCGGCCCGAGAAATTATGTCATCGCCAGCTTTTCGCACCAACGTTAAGAAACGGAACCATGCGTATCGAAATCGAGAATATTGTCGACGAAATCAAGCAGGCCATAAGCCTGCTGAGGAGGCATCTTTGACTGGGATCAGGCGATAAGACGTCTCGACTGGCTCAACAACAAGTCAGAAGATCCCAATCTCTGGAATAACCCGACCGAAGCCCAGAAGCTGATGCGCGAGCGTCAGAACCTGGACAAGAGCATCAACGGCCTGAAGAAGCTCGAATCGGAACTGGCTGACAATATCGAGCTGATCGAACTCGGCGAGGCCGAGGATGATGCGAGCATCGTAAAGGATGCCGAGGATTCGATCCGCGCACTGCGGACCGAGTTCGCCCGCCTCCAGGTCGAAGCGATGCTGTCCGGCGAAGCCGACGGCAACGACACCTATCTGGAAGTGCATTCAGGCGCCGGCGGCACCGAGAGCCAGGACTGGGCGAACATGCTTTTGCGCATGTACACGCGCTGGGCGGAACGTCAGGGCTTCAAGGTCGAAATCCTGGAAATGCATGACGGCGAAGAAGCCGGCATCAAGTCCGCGACGATCCTCGTCAAGGGCGAGAATGCCTATGGCTGGCTGAAGACCGAATCGGGCGTGCATCGTCTCGTGCGCATTTCGCCCTATGACAGCAACGCGCGCCGGCACACGTCCTTCTCGTCCATCTGGGTCTATCCGGTGGTCGACGATTCGATCCAGATCGACATCAACGAAAGCGATTGCCGCATCGACACCTATCGCTCTTCGGGCGCCGGTGGCCAGCACGTCAACACGACCGACTCGGCCGTGCGCATCACGCACATGCCGTCTGGCATCGTCGTGGCCTGCCAGCAGGAGCGCTCGCAGCACAAGAACCGCGCCAAGGCGTGGGAAATGCTGCGCTCGCGTCTCTACGAGGCCGAACTGGAACGCCGCGAAGCCGCTGCCAACGCGGAAGCCGCCTCCAAGAGCGATATCGGCTGGGGTCACCAGATCCGCTCCTACGTGCTGCAGCCCTACCAGATGGTCAAGGACCTGCGCACGGGCGTCGAAAGCTCGGCGCCTGGCGACGTTCTGGATGGCGACATTACCGAGTTCATGGAAGCCGCCCTCGCCCATCGCGTCACTGGCGGCGCGAATGTCGAGGTTGCGGATATCGACTGATCGTCGATGTCGGGAGATGCAAAAGGGGAGCTTTTCAGCTCCCCTTTTCAGTTTTGGCATGCGCCCTCGTGACTGGCTTATTCCGCCGCGACCACCTGCCGGGCGACCGGGCGCAATGTCAGAAGGCTGAACATCACGACCATGATCGAGCAGAGGCCGATGCCGGCAATCATCGGCATCGAGGTGCCATCGAAGAACAGCGACACCAGC
Organism: Hyphomicrobiales bacterium; assembly: GCA_900467685.1. Taxonomy (GTDB): domain Bacteria; phylum Pseudomonadota; class Alphaproteobacteria; order Rhizobiales; family Rhizobiaceae; genus Ensifer_A. The sequence continues at coordinate 379,926 of UBQX01000006.1, read as the reverse complement.
GCCGTGACAATCGAGGCGGCGACGAACTGCAGCGTTCCCATGAGCGCCGAGGCCGTACCGGCGATGCGCCCGTGTGCCTCCAGAGCCAGGACGGCGGAAGACGGCACGACGAGGCCGAGGAAGCCGTAGCCGGCGAGAAGCAGCACAGTCATCACAACGAAGTTGTCGATGCCGGCAAGGCGTGTCGCCAGCAAGAGCACCATCATGGACGAATACAGCAACGCGGCCGTGCGGACGACGCGGCGCAGGCCGTAGCGCCGGGCCAGCCGGGCATTCATCTGCGAGAAGACGAAGAACGGGATAGCATTCAGCGCAAACATGATGCCGTAAGCCGACGGAGTAAGACCGAAATGCTCGATGATCACGAAGGACGAGTTCGAGACATAGACCATGTAGCTCGACATGCCGAAGGCGGCGATGCCGACGACGCCCATGAAATAGGGATCGATCAGGAGTAGCCCGTAGTTGCGGAACGCGCCGCTGAGGCTGCTTTCCAAGCGCTTCTCCTTCGTACGGGTTTCGTTGAGGATGAAGGTCACGAGGAAGGCGCCAAGGACGCCAAAGGCGGTCAGGACCCAGAAGATGTCGCGCCATGTTCCGACCGAGACGATGAAGCTGCCGGCGAGCGGCGCAAGCAGGGGCGAGATGCTGAAGACCAGCATCAGCAGCGACATGAGCCGCGCCGCTTCAGGTCCGGTATGGAGGTCGCGGACGATGGCGCGGGCGATGACCGCCCCAGCCCCTGCCCCAAGCCCCTGGATGAAGCGGAAGGCAATGAGTGCATGGACGCTAGGCGCCAGAGCGCAGCCGATGGCGCCAATGATGTAGATGGCCATGCCCGCAATCAGCGGCGGGCGGCGGCCATACATGTCGGACACCGAGCCATACACCATTTGCGCGATCGCCATAGCGATGAAGTAGGAGGTCAGGCTCAGTTGCAGCGTACTGCCATCGGTATTGAAGTCCTTCGCGATCGAGGGCAGCGAAGGCAGGTAGATGTCGAGGGCGGAAACGCCGACGGCGGACAGGAAGCCCAGGATCAGGGCGTAATAAAGCGTCGAGGACTTCATCGAAATCTCTCCAGTTCTTTTCGGGGATGGACAAGGCGGCGATGGGAGCCCGCCACCACGATATTCGTGTCTGCCCATATTTTTAGACACTAATGTCCAATTGGACAAGAGTGTCCAACTTGAAAATTTTTGATGGAAGGATTATTTCGGGTTCATGGACATCCAAAACGCCGAAAGACCAGACCTTGCCAAATCCAAGCGCGACCGCATTCTAGAGGCGGCCGCGACAGTTTTCTGTCAGGATGGCTATACGGGTGCGAGCATCGACGCGGTGGCAACGAAGGCCGGCGTTTCGCGACAGACGATCTACAATCATGTCGGAGACAAGGACGGGCTCTTCAAGGAAGTCGTTGCGGCGCTCACCGACAAGTCGGCGGCGAAGTTCATGCTTCTGATGGAGGAATTTCCGGACAAGCCGACGGACGTTTCGGCGGAGCTGACCGCATTTTCTGCCCGCTTTCTCAATCATCTCACGCAGGACAAGACCAGCCGCTGGCTGCTTCGCCTCGCGGAGAACGAGAGCGGCCGCTATCCCGAGCTTTTCACGGTCTGGCGCGAATATGGGTCAGGTCGGAAACGCTCTCTGGTCGCGGCGCAGTTGTCGCAACTGGCCCTGAACGGCTTTCTCGATCTCGACGATGCCACGCTGGCAGCGCGACAGTTTCTTGCGCTGCTCACCGCCGAATGGCGCGCGGAATTCCAGCTGGGTCGTTTCCCGAGCGAAGAGGAGTGTACCGGCATGGCGGAGCGCGCGGTCAAGACCTTCCTGCGCGCGTTCGGCAAGCGCTGACACCGACGCTCAATCCTTGCCGACGTTCTTCTTGGCCTTCGACATCATGATCTCGAGGTAACCGAGCATCAGAGCGGAGACGACGAAGGCGATGTGAATGCCGGTCAGAAGAACGATCTTCATGTCGGTATATTCGTTGATGTTGAGAAAGACCTGCAGCAGGTGGATCGACGAGATCGCCACGATCGACGAGGCCACCTTGATCTTGAGGCTGCCCGAATCGAGCTTTCCCAGGAAGGATACGTCCTTGTTTTCGGCGTCCGCCTCGGCTTCGTCAAAACGGCTGACGAAGTTCTCGTAACCGGAGATCATGACCATCACGATCAGGCTGCCCACGAGGGCTGCGTCGATGAGGCCGAGCATCGCGAGGATCATGTCGCCTTCGTTGGCGACCATGACATTGGAGGCGATCTTGATGAACTTCAGCAGGAAAGAGAACCCATAGAGCGCCAGCGCTGCGGCAAGGCCGAGATAGAACACCACCAATAACCAGCGGCTGGAAAGAATGATGCGTTCTACAAGCAGTTCCAAGGATTTCATCAGTAACCTCTGAAGCAAAATCGGGTCAGGGGGACAGGCCAGTGCAATATAGGCTACCTCTATCGAATTCCAAGGCGTACCCGGAGCGGAAATAGTCTCCCTTGCTGCAAAAAGAACATCAGAGGACTTTCAGCCACGTCTCGACACGCGCCATCGCCTCAACCATGTCGGCGGTCGCACCTGCGTAGGAAAAGCGCATCGTGTGATGGCCGTCGACAGGATCGAAGTCGATGCCGGGCGTTGCCGCAACATTGGTTTCGCTCAGCATGCGGCGTGCAAACGCCATCGAATCATTGGTGAAGCGGCTGACATCGGCATAGGCGTAGAAGGCACCGTCCATCGGGGACGCCAGGTTGAGGCCGATCCTCGGCAGGGCTTCGAGCAGGATGTCGCGGTTCTTGCGATAGCTCGCCTTGACCTCTTCCAGTTCCTCCGTTTCGCCGAGAGCCGCTTCGGCAGCAATCTGCGAGAGTTCCGGCGCGGAAATGTAAAGGCTCTGCGCAATGCGCTCGAAGCTGCGGACCATATTCTCCGGCAGCACCATCCAGCCGATACGCCATCCGGTCATGCAATAATATTTCGAGAACGAATTGATGATGATGGCGTCGCCGGTCACCGAGAGCGCCGTCGTCTCCTCGCCGGCGTAGGTCAGGCCGTGATAGATCTCGTCCGAAATGAAATGGATGGCATTGGCGTGGCAATAGTCGGCGAGCGCCTTCAGCGCGGCAGCACCGGTCACGGTTCCCGTCGGGTTCGCCGGGCTTGCGAGCAGTACGCCCTTGAGCCGGATGCTGGCATCGCGCGCGGCCGCCTCGAGATTGTCCGGTGTCAGCGTGAAGCCGCTTGCGGCATCTGCTGCGACTTCCAGCACGTTAAGGCCGAGCGCCTTCAGGATGTTGCGGTACGCCGGATAACCTGGACGCGCGATTGCCACCCAGTCGCCCTGATCGAAGAGCGCCAGGAAGGCGAGATTGAAGCCGGCCGAAGAGCCCGTTGTGACCGCGATGCGTTGCGGATCAACGGAGACGCGGTAGCGGCTTTGATAATGCGCCGACAGCGCCTGGCGCAGCGACAGCAGGCCCAGCGCGTCGGTATAGCCGAGGCGGCCATGTTCCAGGGCGGCGCGCGAGGCGGCCAGTGCGGCCCTTGGTGCCGGATGCGATGGCTGGCCCACGGCCATGGAGATTACCGGATGGCCGGCGGCACGGCGCCTGGTGGCCTCTGCCAGCACATCCATGGCGTGGAAGGGCTCGACGTTTCCACGTGTCGAAAGGTTGGCCAAGGCAGTCTCCTGGAAGCTCGCGGCCTGCCGTCGCTGACATCTTCACAATCGCGCGAGCAGGTCATTTAATCGGGTTTTGCGGTTTGTATTCAGACCCCGCCGATTGTAAAGAGCGAGGAGATAAATTCAGGGCCCGGCGATTTGCCACAGCCCAAACATATTTGCCGTCTGATATGTCGCCTTGCGAAGCAGACAGACGCGCGGTCAGGAGACAGAAATGGCATCGAAGATCATGAACTTGCTGGCATCGGGCGCCTTCGTTGTCGCTTCCGTTCTGGCGACTGCGGCACCGGCCGGCGCCTTCGACGATGCCCAGAAGAAGGAAATCGGCGACATCGTGCGCCAGTACCTGATCGAAAACCCGGAAGTCCTGCTCGAAGCCCAGGATGCGCTGCAGGCCAAGCGCGAAGAGGCGACGGCGGCGAAGGCTGCGACCGGCATCGAGAAGAACAAGCAGGCGCTGTTCTCCGACCCCTCCGACCTTGTCATGGGCAATCCGAAGGGTGATGTCACGATCGTCGAATTCTTCGATTACAACTGCACCTATTGCAAGCATGCGATCAAGGATATGTCGGCGCTGATCAAGTCGGATCCGAATGTTCGTTTCGTGCTCAAGGAATTCCCGATCCTCGGCCAGGATTCCATCGAGGCGCACAAGATTGCGCTGGCCTTCCGGGCGATTGCGCCGGAAAAATACGGCCAGTATCATATGGCACTTCTCGGCGGCACGAACCACGCCAACAAGGACACGGCCCTGAAGGTTGCCGAGAGCCTCGGTGTGAGCAAGGCCGAAATCGCCAAGCAGGTGGCCGCCAATGCAGGTGAGCAGAGCGTCAAGTCGTCCTACCAGCTCGCCGATGCGCTGGGCATCAACGGCACGCCCGCCTATGTCATCGGTGACGATCTGACCGCCGGCGCTGCGGGCCTCGATGTCCTCACCCAGAAGGTCGCCAACATGCGCGCCTGCGGCAAGGCAGCCTGCTGAGCCGAGACTTTATCCACTGCTTTGTGGCCGGCGGGAGCGGTTATTCACCGCGACGGCGGCCACGGAAAGCAATGGCTTCCATTTGCTTGAAGTCCAGACTATAGAAGAACCCCGACGCCGCCCGGCTGGCGCAGCGACGATGTCGCGCGCGGCCATGAAGGGCGCTCAGAGTGTTTATGCAATTCCGGACGCGAAACCGGTTTCCCCCTTTCGCCGGACTTGCTTCAGAGAAGAATAAGAACAGGACGATTTTCATGGCAGAGAAGAAGACCGGCATCGATCAGGCCCTCATCCGCGATCTCGCGAACATCCTGAAAGAGACCGACCTCACCGAAATCGAAGTCGAACAGGATGCGCTGCGCATCCGTGTTTCGCGCGCTGCTCCCGCAGCCATGCACATGCCGGCCTACAGCGTAGCCCCGGCTCCGGTCGCAGCCGTTGCTGCCGCTCCGGCTGAAGCTGCGGCTCCGGCCGTTGCTGCCCGCGACCCGAAGAACACGGTCGCCTCGCCGATGGTCGGCACGACCTATCTGTCGCCCGCTCCCGGCGCTCGCCCCTTCGTGGAAGTCGGCCAGACGGTGAAGGAAGGCCAGACGATCCTCATCATCGAGGCCATGAAGACCATGAACCAGATTCCGGCACCGCGCTCGGGCAAGGTCACCGAAATCCTCGTCACGGATGCCCAACCGGTGGAATTCGGCGAAGCCTTGATCGTCATCGAATAAGGGGCGCTAGCCATGATTTCCAAAGTCCTCATTGCCAACCGGGGCGAGATCGCGCTTCGCATCCTCCGGGCGTGCAAGGAACTCGGGATCGCGACCGTCGCCGTGCACTCGACGGCGGACGCGGACGCCATGCATGTGCGTCTGGCCGACGAGAGCGTCTGCATCGGCCCGCCGCCGTCGCGCGACAGCTATCTCAACATCCACCAGATCGTTGCAGCCTGCGAGATCACCGGCGCTGACGCCGTGCATCCGGGCTACGGCTTCCTTTCGGAAAACGCCAAGTTCGCCGATATCCTCGACGCACATGGCATCACCTTCATCGGGCCGACGGCGGAACATATCCGCCTGATGGGCGACAAGATCACCGCCAAGAAGACGGCTGTAGAACTCGGCATTCCCGTCGTTCCGGGCTCCGCTGGCGAAGTGAAGCCCGAAAACGCGCTGGAAATCGCGCGTGAAATCGGCTTCCCGGTCCTCATCAAGGCGACGGCCGGTGGTGGTGGCCGCGGGATGAAAGTTGCCAAGACCGAGGAAGAACTCGAAGAAGCCGTTTCGACGGCCCGTTCCGAGGCACTTGCTGCCTTTGGCAACGACGCCGTCTACATGGAAAAGTATCTCGGCAAGCCGCGTCACATCGAAGTCCAGGTTCTGGGCGACGGCGAAGGCAATGCGGTGCATCTGGGCGAACGCGACTGCTCGCTGCAGCGCCGCCACCAGAAGGTCTGGGAAGAAGCCAACTCCCCTGCCCTGAATGTCGAGCAGCGCATGCGCATCGGCCAGATCTGCGCCGACGCGATGAAGAAGATGAAGTATCGCGGCGCCGGTACGATCGAATTCCTCTACGAAAACGGCGAGTTCTATTTCATCGAAATGAACACCCGTCTTCAGGTCGAGCATCCGATCACCGAAGCAATCACCGGCATCGACCTCGTGCATGAGCAGATCCGCATCGCCTCCGGCGGCGGCATCTCGGTCACGCAGGACGAGATCAAGTTCTCCGGCCACGCCATCGAATGCCGCATCAACGCGGAAGACCCGCGCACGTTCACGCCGTCTCCGGGCACGATTACGCATTTCCATGCGCCGGGCGGTCTGGGCGTTCGCGTCGATTCGGGCGCCTATCAGGGCTATCGCATCCCGCCTTACTACGACAGCCTCATCGGCAAGCTGATCGTGCATGGACGCACGCGCGTCGAATGCATGATGCGACTGCGCCGTGTGCTTGACGAGTTTGTCATCGACGGCATCAAGACGACGCTACCGCTCTTCCAGGACCTGATTTCGAACCAGGATATCGCCAATGGCGATTATGATATCCACTGGCTGGAAAAGTACCTGGCGGAAAAGCCGGCGGAGTAAAGACGAGCATCATGAGCGCGCAGCGACAGGACCCGGAACTGACGCCGGAAATCCTGCTGCGCGCTTATTCCATCGGCCTCTTTCCCATGGCCGAATCCGCTGACGACCCGGAGCTCTTCTGGGTTCAGCCGGAAATGCGGGGCATCATTCCCCTCGACGGTTTCCACGTCTCGCGCAGTCTCGCCAAGATGATGCGCAAATCCCCCTTCGACATCCGCGTCAACACGGTCTTCCGCGATGTCATGCTGAAATGCGGAGAGCCTGCGGAAGATCGCCCGACGACCTGGATCAACGAGACGATCCTCGATCTCTATGGCCAGCTTCACGAGATGGGCCATGCCCATTCGGTCGAGGCTTTCGAAGACGGTGAGCTCGTGGGCGGGCTTTATGGTGTGTCGCTGGGCGCTGCCTTCTTCGGCGAGAGCATGTTCTCGCGCCGGACCAACGCTTCCAAGATCTGCCTCGTACATCTGGTGGAGAGGCTTCGGGAGCGGCGTTTCCGCCTGCTCGACACGCAATTCACCACCGAGCACCTGAAGACATTTGGCGCGATCGATGTCCCCAAGGCGCAATATGAGATTCTGCTGGCCGATGCGGTGTCGCGGCCAGATATTCCCTTTGTCAATTCTTGAGTGCGTTCAGTTTGCCTTGGAGGCCGAATCCGGCGGGGGAACGTCGGACTTCTGCTTGCAGCCGGTCAGCCAGACGTCATAGATCGGATGCTCGACGGCGTTGAGACCGGGGCTGTCGGCAAACATCCAGCCGGAAAAGATGCGGCGGATCTTGCGGTCGAGGGTAATTTCATCGACTTCGACGAAACCGTCGACCTTCTGCGCTTCGGTGTCGTCGCGCGAGTAGCAGACCTTCGGCGTCACCTGGAGCGCGCCGAACTGGACGGTTTCGTTGATATAGACATCGAAAGTGGTGACGCGGCCGGTGATCTTGTCGAGACCGGCGAAGACGGCAACGGCGTTGGAAATGCGCGCAGCCTGCGCTTCATGGGCAAGCCCCAGCGAAACGACTGCCAGAAGGCCTGTCAGCAGCCTTCTGCCGTATGAAACCTTAGCCGTTGCTCGCAAGATTCGCCTCTTTCCACCGTGAGTGGCCACGACGCCTAATAGGCGATTGTGGCCACAAGGCGTCAGTTGCCCGGGGTCCAGGCGTCATAGTCACCGGTGACGCGCGGGCGCTGGCCGGCTTCGGCGAGCGAACCCTGCGGACGATAGGCCCCGGCAGTGCCCGTCAGGTTCGCATGATGCGGCTTCTGCCACTCATGCGCCTTGTAGTCCTGCTTGGTCGGCGGAACGTCGGTGCGGTGATGCATCCAGCCATGCCAGCCCGGCGGGATGGCGGAGGCTTCGGCGTAACCCTTGTAGATCACCCAGCGCCTCTGCAGGCCGTATGTCGACATCGGACCTTCATAATAGACGTTGCCGAACTGATCCTCGCCGACCCGCTTGCCCTTGCGCCACGTGAAGAAGCGCGTGCCCATGGTCTGCCCATTCCACCAGGTGAAAAGTTCAAGGAGTAGGTTCTTCATCGCAAAGCCTTGGATATGACGTTCGACGGCGGGACTCTGGTGAGCCCGGCTCTTGTCCGCTTATGCAGCCAGAACCATGGAATGTCCAGAGCATTTCGCGCCTGCGGAATACTCATCCTGCTGGTTTGTGCCTGTCCTTCGGCTTGGTCCAAGAGGGAAAAACATATTCATATTTGGGGTGTAAGACATGTTGTTAGCGCAGAACTTTTTCGGGTCAGCCAAATGAGCCGCCGTAAATTCGTCAAGATGACAGAACACCGCTCGGCCAACGTCGCAGGGGCATCGCCGATTTCATGAACTCCATGTCTGAAACAGAAAATCCGGTTGCTGAAGAGAGAAAGGGGGCGGTCTTCAGGCTGCTTTACCTCTTTGAGCGCTATCGCGAATATCTGTTGCTGACCGCGATCCTCGTTGTCAGCGGGCTGACGGCCTATGCGATCTACAAGCTGACCACAGAAATCCGCATCGAGGACGTGCGCGATGCACTTGCCGCGACGCCAACTTCGGCGATCCTGCTGTCCCTGCTCTTCACGGCGCTGAGCTTTGTCGCCTTGATCTGCTACGATCTCACGGCGATCGAATATGTCCGCAAGGAGAAGCTGCCGCTCGTCTCAGTCGCCATCACCTCCTTCTCCGCCTATGCGATCGGCAATACGGCGGGATTCGGTGCTCTTTCGGCGGGCGCCATCCGGCTTCGCGCCTATTTGCGCCTTGGCCTCACGCCGGAGGAAATCGGCAAGATCGTCGCCTTCGTGACACTCGCCTTTGGGCTAGGCATTCTCGGCGTCACGGCGATCTCTGTTCTCGTGACCGCGCCCCGGCTTTCGGCCCTGTCGGGTCTCGACCCGATGCTCATCCGCGGCATTTCGATCGTCATTCTGCTGATCTTGACGGCGCTCCTCATCGCCGGGCGTGGTGGGCGGCGGATCACCATCGGCGCACTGACGGTGCGGCTGCCGGACAGCAAGACTTCATCCCAGCAGTTTCTGGTCAGCGCGCTCGACATGGCGGCATCGGCCACCGCACTTTACGTCCTCATTCCGCAGGACGCCGTTGGCTGGCCGGCCTTCTTTGCCATCTATTCGACAGCGATCGGCCTCGGCCTCATCAGCCACGTGCCGGCCGGCATCGGGATTTTCGAAGCGGTGATGGTCTCGGCGCTTGGCGCTCATGTGCCGGTGGACCGGCTTCTTGGCAGCCTGCTCCTCTACCGTCTGATCTATAACGTCCTGCCGCTGCTGATCGCGGCGCTGGCGCTGATCCTTGTCGAGACCCGCCGCTTCGCGCTGGTGCCGGTCGCCGCCGCATTCCGGCAGCTCGAACCGCGGCTGGCGCCCGCGCTCATTTCCGCGCTCTCGGTGGTCACGGGAGCGATCCTCATCTTTTCGAGCGTGACGCCCACGAACGACGACAAGCTGGTGCGGCTTGAAAACTATATGCCGCTGCCCATCGTGGAGAGCGCGCATTTCATCACGAGCCTCCTGGGTCTTGGCATTTTCATCGCCGCTCGGGGCCTTTCCAATCGTCTCGACGCGGCCTGGTGGTTCACGGTGGTCACCAGTGTCGCCGCCCTGTTCTTCGCGAACCTGCGCGGTGTGTCGCCGCTCGAGGCGTCGCTTCTGGTCGTCCTCATTCTCGCGCTGTCGATGACGCACCAGCGGTTCACGCGCCCCGCCTCGCTGATCCATCAGGTACTCGCGCCCTCCTGGGTCGCAGCTATGGCGGTGATCGTTGCCTCGGCGGTGACGCTGCTCTTCTTCGTCTATCGCGATGTGGATTATTCCGACAGTCTCTGGTGGGAGTTCGAGATTGCCGACGAAGTGCCGCGTGGCCTGCGTGCCGCGGCGGGCCTTGCGCTCGCGGCTTCGGCGGTTGCCATCTACAGCCTGCTGCGGCCCGCGAAATTTCGTCCGCAATTGCCGACCGGCGATGCAATGGAGAAGGCGCTTCCCATCGTGATGGCCCAGGGCACCGCAGATGCCAATCTGGTTCGCATGGGCGACAAGCAGATCCTGTTCTCCGAAAGCGGCAACTGCTTCATCATGTACGGCATTCAGGGGCGCTCCTGGGTCGCGCTCTTCGATCCAGTCGGAGACGAGGAAGAGGCACAGGAACTGCTCTGGCGCTTCGTGGAATTGGCGCAAGCTGCCGGCGCACGCGCGGTGCTTTACCAGATCTCCCCCGCCCTGCTGGGTTTCTGCGCTGATGCAGGTCTCAGGGCCTACAAGCTCGGCGAAGCGGCAACCGTGGCGCTCCCGGGTTTCGAGCTGAAGGGCGGCAGGATGGCGAACCTGCGGCAGACGGTCGGCAAGGCGCAGCGCGACGATCTCGAATTCCATGTCGCCGCCGCGGGCGACGAGGTGGACGCGATCATGGGCGAACTGCAGGCTGTCTCCGATGCCTGGCTGCAGCAGCACGACACCCGCGAGAAGACATTCTCCCTCGGCGGTTTCGATCCGGACTATATTCGTTCGCAGCCTGTGGGCCTGTTGAAGCAGCATGGTCGGATCGTCGCCTTTGCCAACCTCCTCGTGACCGATGCGAAGATGGAAGGTTCGGTGGACCTGATGCGCTTCCTCCCCGACGCGCCAAAGGGGTCGATGGACTTCCTGTTTGTCCGGATCATCGAATATCTGCGCGACCAGGGCTTCCAGACCTTCAATCTCGGCATGGCGCCACTGTCGGGCATGTCGCGGCGCGAGTCGGCCCCGGTCTGGGATCGTATCGGCGGCGTCATCTTCGAGCACGCCGAACGGTTCTACAATTTCAAGGGCCTGAAGGCCTATAAGTCGAAGTTCGCCCCGCGATGGGAAGCGCGCTACATTGCCGTGTCCGGCAATGCGTCGCCCGTCATGGCGATCATGGATGTGACGGTCCTGATCGGTGGGGGCATCAGAGGAGTCGTCGGGAAATGAAGTTTCGAAATCGGTTTCTGGCCGGGCTTGCCTCGGTTCTGGCGGTCTGTGCCCATGGCGCAAAGGCGGAAGACCAGGCCTCCGGCTACGACACCGGCTTGATCCCCTCGCCCCATATTGCCCTGCCGACGGGCGGTCTCAAGTCGATGGTTTTCCTTCTTTCAGGTCCGGACGGCTGGGCGAAGAAGGACGACGACCGCCTCAACGCGCTTGTTGCAGCGGGGGCTGCCGTCGTCGGGATCGACTACAAGGCCTATATCGCCTCCATGGCCGCAGACAGCGACGACGACTGCATCTACATGATTTCAGACATCGAATCACTGTCGCAGCAGGTTCAGCGGCGCGCGGGTGATACGGCCTATCATGCCCCAGTGCTGATGGGCGACGGCCCCGGCGGCGCGCTCGTTCTCGCCATGATTTCCCAATCGCCGCCTGCGACGATCGGCGAGGCGATCACCGTCGACCCGACGGCCGAAATCCCGCTGACGAAGCAGCTTTGCACTCCCGCCACCAAGCAGCCGACGCCGAACGGTTATATCTACGCGCTGACTGACGACCCCTTGCCCGCCCCTGTGACAGTGATCGAGACCGCGGACGCTCCGGCTGACGGCAAGGCCAATGTCGCTGCCATCGCCACGGAACATCCCGATGTAAAGGTCGTCAACGTGGAGAAGGCCTCGGGCGATCTGCTGCTTCAAACGGTGAAAGCACAGGTTGCCGCGAGCGATACCGCGACCAACGACCTCGGCCTGCCGCTGACCGAGCTGCCGGCGACAGCGAAGTTCGACACGATGGCGATCTTCTACTCAGGCGATGGCGGTTGGCGCGATATCGACAGCCAGATCGGAGAATATCTCCAGACGCAGGGCATACCGACCGTCGGGGTCGATTCGCTGCGCTACTTCTGGTCCAAAAAGGATCAGGCGACGACGGCGAAGGATCTGGGGCGGATCATCGAGGCCTACCAGAAAAAGTGGAAGGTGAAGAACGTTCTCCTGCTCGGCTATTCCTTCGGGGCCGATGTGATGCCGTCTGCCTACGATGCTCTGTCTCCACGACAGAAGGCCTCGGTGAAGTTCATGTCGCTGCTCGCGCTGACGAAGTCGGTCGATTACGAAATCTCGGTCACCGGCTGGTTCGGGGCAGAGGGCAGCTATCAGGGCGGGACAACGCTCGACGCCATTGCCAAGGTCGATCCGAAGCTCGTGCAATGCATCTATGGCACCGATGACGACGAAGCCGTCTGCAGTCAGCTGAAGGACAAGGGCATCGATGTTGTCGAACTACCGGGCGACCACCACTTCAACAACGATTACGACAAGGTGAGCGAAGTCATCCTCGACGGGTTGCGGAAGCGGCTGAAGTGAGCAGAGCGTTTCCGGACGGAAACGCTCCATCTCCTCGCTTCAGAACCGCGTGATCACGCCGATGCCGACACCGTCGAATCGATCCATGGCCATCAGGGCTTCCGGCGCTTCGTCGAGGCTGAGCGTGCGGCCGATCATCAGCTCCGGCTTCAGCTTGCCCGTCTCGATCATCGAGAACATGGCGCCGTAGCGATGCGCCTGCATGCCATGGCTGCCCTTGATTTCGAGCTCCCAGCCGATGACGCGATCCATCGGGACCGGCGGGCGTGACTGGTCGGCGAGCAGAAGGCCGACCTGCACATGGCGGCCGCGACGGCGCAGGCAGAGGATGGAATTCGACAGCGTGGTGGGGTGACCCAGCGCATCGACGGAGACATGCGCGCCGCCTGAGGTGAGTTCGCGGATCGCGCCCGGCACATCGGCGACATTGCGGGCATTGACCGTGACGGCCGCGCCCAGCTTCTTCGCGAACTCCAGCTTGTCATCAGAGAGATCGACCGCCACGACATTCGCGCCCATGGCATTGGCGATCATGATGGCGGAGAGGCCGACCCCGCCGCATCCGTGAACCGCCACCCATTCGCCGGGCTGGACGCGCGCCTGATCGACCACAGCGCGGAAGGACGTGACGAAGCGGCAGCCGAGACCGGCAGCGGTGGCGAAATCCATGCTCTCGGGCAAGCGCACGAGATTGGCGTCCGCATAATCAATGGCGCAATATTCGGCGAAGGAACCCCAGGCGGTGAATCCCGGCTGGAACTGTGTTTCGCAGACCTGCTGGTTGCCGGAGGTACATTCCGCGCAGCGGCCGCAGCCGGAGACGAAGGGTACGGTGACACGGTCGCCCTTCTTCCAGCGCAGCACGTTGCGCCCGGTGGCAACGACGGTGCCTGCCAGTTCATGGCCCGGCACGTGCGGCAGCACGATATCGCTGTCATGGCCCATCCAGCCATGCCAGTCGGAACGGCAAAGCCCCGTCGCCTCGATCTTCACGACCACGCCGTCTGCTCCCGGCTCCGGGTCCGGCAGGTTGGCGATACGCGGCGGTTCGCAGAAGCGTTCGAAATAGACGGCTTTCAAAAAGGTATCTCCGAAAGTTAGAAGGCCAGCGACTTTTCCATCAGGATGGCGGGCAGTTTGGCGCCGGGCGGGCCGACATTCTCGATGCGGCCAATCTCGTGAAAGCCGACTTTGGTGTAGAAATCGAAGGCGCGCTCGTTCTCGACCGTGACTTCCAGATGCATGCGGTCGGCATCCGGGAAACAGGTCTCGATTTCGGCGAACAGGTCCGTGCCGATCCCCTGCCCCTGCCAGAGCGGATGAATATAAAGCTGGTGGAGGTTGGCAAGTTTTGGCGTTTTGCGCGACATCGCGGCAAACGCCATGCCGGCAAGCTGGCGGCCATCGTCGGCGACGAGGAATTCCGAGTCCGGACGATGCAGGCGTCGGGCCAATGAGGCGTTGGAATGCCAATGCGCAATCATCGCTTCCACGACATGGTCGCCATGGAACGGCCGGTAGGTGTCGCGCCACGTTTCCGCCAGCAGCGTCTGCACCTTCGGAAGATCGGCCTCACCGGCAGAGCGGATGAAGAACATCGCGACCTCGCAAGCCCCGCTCAGTTCGCGGGAGGCTTTTCCATCAACAGGGCTGGCAGGCCGGAATTTCCGCCGCCGCAATTCGCGACCTCGCCAACCGTCACGAAGCCGTGGCGCTCATAGAAGGCAATGGCCGAGGCATTCTTCGGTTCCACCTCCAGCCGCAGCGTATCGGCATCCGGAAAACAGGTCTCGATCTCGGCGAAGAGATCGCGACCGATGCCCTGGCGCTGGAAATCGGGATGGACATAGAGCTGATGCAGGGTGGCAGTCTTGGCCGGCTTTTCCGCCATGGAGGCGTATGCCATCCCGCCAATGACCTTGCCATCGTCGGCGACCAGAAATTCCGAGCGTGGCGTCTTGAGGCGCTTTTTCAGCGCCTCCATCGAATGCCATTCCGCAATCAGCGCCTCGACCTTTTCAGCGCCGTAAAACGGCACATAGGTCGCGCGCCACGTCTCCGCCAGCAGCGTCTGTACCTTCTTGAGGTCCTGTTCGCTGGCGGAGCGGATGAAGAACATTATTCCTCGATCCCGAGCTTGGCCTTGACGAGGGCCTGAACGGCCTGCGGGTTGGCCTTGCCGCCGGTTGCCTTCATGACCTGACCGACGAACCAGCCGGCGAGCGACGGCTTGGCGACGACCTTGGCCACCTGATCGGGGTTGGCGGCGATGATTTCATCGACGGCCTTTTCGATAGCGCCTGTGTCGGTGACCTGCTTCATGCCACGCTCTTCAACAATCTTGGCCGGATCGCCACCTTCGTTGAAGACGATTTCGAAGAGGTCCTTGGCGAGCTTGCCGGAGATCGTGCCGTCCTTGATGAGGTCCAGGATGCCGCCGAGCTGGGCGGGCGAAACCGGAGTCTCTTCAATATCTTTGCCGGCTTTGTTCAAGGCGCCCAGCAAGTCGTTGATGACCCAGTTGGCGGCAATCTTGGCGTCGCGACCTTCGGCGACTGCTTCGAAATAGGCGGCAATCGCCTTTTCCGAAACGAGTACGGACGCGTCGTAGACAGTCAGGCCGAGATCCTTGACGAAACGCTCCTTCTTGTCGTCGGGCAGTTCCGGCAGGTCCTTCAGGAGTTCGGCGACGAAGGCGTTGTCGAATTCGAGCGGCAGCAGGTCCGGATCGGGGAAGTAGCGATAGTCATGCGCGTCTTCCTTGGAGCGCATGGAACGCGTCTCGCCCTTGCCGGCGTCGTACAGACGAGTTTCCTGGTCGATCGTGCCGCCCTCTTCGAGGATGGCAATCTGGCGTCGGGCCTCGTACTCAATCGCCATACCGATAAAGCGGATGGAGTTCATGTTCTTGATTTCACAGCGCGTGCCGAACTCACCGCCCGGCTTGCGCACGGAGACGTTGACGTCGGCGCGCATGGAGCCCTCGTCCATGTTGCCGTCGCAGGTGTCGAGATAACGCACGATGGAGCGCAGCTTCGTCATGTAGGCCTTGGCCTCCTCGGACGAGCGCAGGTCGGGCTTGGAGACGATCTCCATCAGCGCCACACCGGTGCGGTTGAAATCGACATAGGACATGGTGGGATGCTGGTCGTGCATCGACTTGCCGGCGTCCTGTTCCAGATGCAGGCGCTCGATGCCGATCTCGATATCCTCGAACTGTCCCTGCCGGTCCGGGCCGAGCGAGATGACGATCTTGCCCTCACCAACGATCGGATCCTTGAACTGCGAGATCTGATAGCCTTGCGGCAGGTCGGGATAGAAATAGTTCTTGCGGTCGAAGATCGAGCGGTGGTTGATCTGGGCCTTGAGGCCGAGACCCGTTCGCACGGCCTGCTTGACGCATTCCTCGTTGATCACCGGCAGCATGCCCGGCATGGCGGCATCCACCAGCGAAACGTTGGCATTCTGCGGACGACCGAATTCGGTCGAGGCGCCGGAGAAGAGCTTCGACTTGGAGAGAACCTGCGCATGGACTTCCATGCCGATCACGACTTCCCAGTCGCCGGTGGCGCCGGGGATGAGGCGTTTCGGATCGGGCGTGCGGACATCGACAATGGTCATGGAAAAACTCTCGGCATCAATCGGATTTCGAAGCCTTCCGGTAAAACAAATGACCGGACGGCGCAAGGGATTTGCGGGTTTCGACGCTAGCCGAGGGAGTTGAGCAGGATCAAGGCGAGGCAATCGTCCTTAGGCAATGAATGCGGCAGGTACGGAGAATGCCCATGAGTATCCTGAACTACTTCATCCGCGTCAACGAACATGCCATGCTGCTGGAAGCGATGACCGCGAAGCTTGGTCTGACCGCGCACCTGGAAGATTTGCCGGATCATCGCAACGTCATGAAACGCGCCGGTCAGCGCTGCCTTGCCTGCAGCCGCCCGCATGACTGCGCCGACTGGCTTGAAGACAATGACGAGCCGGAACAAGCCCCGCGTTTCTGCCGCAACCGCGATCTCTTCGCCCGCATGCGCGACCAGATGCTCAACGAAGAGCCGGCTCAGAACTCGCTGTAGCCGCTTACGGTCTTTTCCTCGACCAATTGCTTGACGAGCCCCACCGTATCGACATCGCGGTCGAGCTTGGGCGACCATGCCGTCGTCATCCAGGAGACGCCGTAACCGGCCTTGCGGAAGAAGGCGAGCGCGGGTGAGTTCTCCGAATGAACCTGGGTCAAAGCGGCTTCATGGCCGTGACCAACGATCTCTTTTTCCAGATGCTCCAGCAGAGCCGTACCGACGCCCTGGCGCTGGAACAGCGGATCGATCCAGACATCCGTAATGCTGTTGTCGAGCTTCTCACGCGCGCCCCAGCCGACAAGCTGCCCTGCCCGCTCGGCAATATCGATGGAGAGCCAGTGGTTGCGCGTGAAGGTCTCGAAGGAACGGTAAGCACTCTCGCGAATGTCGGGCGCATCGCCCCACCCCTCGGACGTCGAGTCCCACGCCCGGAAGCCAATGGCTGCCAGAACTTCCGCTTCGTCCGCACGCGCATTGCGAATAGTGGCCATGCCTGTCCCCCGACATCCCGTCCAATTGCATTATGCCTGCAATCCCGGACATTTCCATCCCGGTCCCCGCAGCGCCCACCGAAACTGGAATGGCCGCGACTGACCGCTTCTCAAATTTGTTGCGGAATTGGGCGTCTGTAACTACATTTGTAGGTATGGAATTCGAGTGGGATCCGGAGAAGGACGCACGCAACTTCGCGAAGCACGGAATTCGCTTCGACGAAGCGCAGATGATTTTCGACGGTCGCGTTCTGACGTCGACCGATAACCGTGCCGACTACGGCGAGGAACGCCAGATCAGCATCGGTGAGATCGACGGGATCATCACTGTCGTGGTTGTGCATACGGCAAGAAGCGGGCGCGTCCGGCTTATTTCCGCCCGTCTCGCCAATCGCAAGGAAAGGAGGCTGTACAATGCCTTTATCGCCAGCAAGAGCTGAGGAACTGAAAATGCGCGCGGAGGCGGAGCAGGATATCGACTATAGCGATATTCCCGAGCTTGATGAGACCTTCTTCAGGAACGCGAAACTGGTCGAGCCCTCACAGAAGGAGCAGATAACAATGCGCATCGACGCAGACGTGCTCGAATGGTTCAAGGCACGCGGCAAAGGCTATCAGACGCGGATGAACGCGGTCCTGAAAGCCTATGTCCTGTCACAGCCGAAATAGAACGCCTCTTACCACCACTTCTTCGGCGAGAACGTTCCGGCCGCCTGTTCGATGACATGCGCCGTCTTGAAGAGCGTTTCCTCGTCGAACGGCTTGCCGATGAGCTGGAGGCCGAGGGGCAGGCCCTTGTGGTCGAGGCCGGCGGGGACGGACATGCCGGGGAGACCCGCCATGTTGACCGTCACCGTGAAGATGTCGTTGAGATACATCTTGACCGGATCGGAAGCCAGATCCTCGTCGGCAATCCCGAAGGCGGAGGACGGGGTGGCGGGGGTCAGGATGGCATCGACGCCGTTTGCAAAGGCGATCTCGAAGTCGCGCTTGATCAGCGTGCGAACCTTCTGCGCCTGCAGGTAATAGGCGTCATAGTAACCGGCGGAGAGAACATAGGTGCCGATCATGATGCGGCGCTTGACTTCCGTGCCGAAGCCGGCGGCGCGCGTCTTTTCATACATGTCGACAATGTCCTTGCCGTCGACGCGCAGGCCATAGCGCACGCCGTCATAACGGGCAAGGTTGGAAGAAGCCTCAGCGGGGGCCACGATGTAATAGGCTGGCAGGGCGTATTTCGTATGCGGGAGCGAGATGTTGACGATCTCGGCGCCCGCATCCTTCAGCCACTGCATGCCCTGCTGCCAGACCTTTTCGATCTCTTCCGGCATGCCGTCCACGCGGTATTCGTTCGGAATGCCGATCTTCATGCCCTTCAGCGACTGGCCGATCGCGGCTTCATAATCCGGAACAGGCAGGTCGACGGAGGTCGTGTCTTTGGCATCGACGCTCGCCATGGACTTCAGCATGATGGCGCAGTCGCGCACGTCGCGGGCAATCGGGCCGGCCTGATCGAGCGACGAGGCGAAGGCGACGATGCCCCAGCGCGAGCAGCGGCCATAGGTCGGCTTGATGCCAACCGTTCCGGTGAAGGCGGCTGGCTGGCGGATGGATCCGCCGGTGTCGGTGGCGGTGGCACCAGCGCAGAGCTGCGCGGCAACGGCGGCAGCGGAGCCGCCCGAAGAGCCGCCGGGCACGAGCTGCTGGTTGGAACCTTCAGCCTTCCACGGATTGATGACCGGGCCGTAATAGGAGCTTTCGTTCGACGAGCCCATGGCGAATTCGTCCATGTTCAGCTTGCCGAGCATGACCGCGCCGTCGTCCCAGAGGTTCTGGCTGACGGTCGATTCGTATTTGGGCTTGAAGCCGTCGAGGATGTGCGAGCAGGCCTGGGTGTGGACATCGCGGGTGGCAAACAGGTCCTTGATGCCGAGCGGGATGCCTTCGAGCGCACCGGCCTTGCCGGCCGCAATGCGGGCGTCGGAGGCCTTGGCCATCTCGCGCGCCTTTTCCGGCGTCACGGTCACATAGGCATTGATCACCGGGTTCACGGCTTCGATGGCGGCAAGATAGGCGTCCGTCAGTTCGACGGCGGAAATTTCCTTGGCGGTGAGCTTGGCGCGGGCTTCGGCAATCGTGAGCTTTGTCAGTTCGGTCATGGTGCGATCGTTTCGTCTTGAAATCGGGGCTTTGAGCGGGCGGGTCGAGGTCGGTCTTATTCGACCACTTTCGGCACCATGAAGAAATTCTCGGTCGTGGCCGGGGCATTGGCGACGATGTCGTCTGCCTTGTCGCCATCGGTGACGACGTCGTCCCGCTTGCGCATGACCATCGGCGTCACCGAAGTCATCGGCTCGACATCCTTGACGTTCACTTCGGACAGCTGCTCGACGAAGCCGAGAATGCCGTTCAGCTCACCCATCATCTTTTGCGCTTCCTCTTCGGAAACGGCGAGACGGGCAAGGCGCGCAACGCGCTTAACGGTGGCGAGATCGACGGACATCGGGTGAACTCCGGTCAAGGATTGTCGTTCAAAGACTTGAGCGACCGCTATAATCAGCCCGCTTGGCGGATGCAACGCTTTTCCGGGCCTTGGAGCTTACAACCGAAGTTCATCCGCCTCCCCTTGCCTTCTCTTTCCGGGAAGCTAGCCTGACCTCAAAGCAGAGGAGCGACCATGCATTTCGATCTCAAGGGGTATCTTCAGCGGATCGGCATCGCCGAAACGCTGGTGGAGGCAAGTGCGGAAACGCTTGGGCGACTCCAGTTCGCCCAGGCGCGCCATATCCCCTTCGAGAACATGGACCCGCTCACCGGCAAGATACCAGACCTAGCTCCAGACGCGCTGTGGCGGAAGCTGGTCGAGAACAGACGAGGCGGCTATTGCTTTGAAGTAAATGCGCTTTTCGGCATGGCGCTGTCGGCGCTCGGGTTCGACGCGATGCCGATCATGGCGCGCGTCCGCAATGGCGCGCCGCGCGGCGGTCCACGCAGCCACCGGTGCTTCATCGTCACCATCTCAGACCAGAAATATCTCGCCGATTGCGGTTTTGGCGGCGGTGCGCCGATTACGCCCGTCCAACTCGACCTAGCCGGGCAGCAGGAGATCATGGGGGAGACTTATCGCGTGCGGCGGGATGAGGAAACGCAGGAAGAGGTTCTTGAGCGGCAGGTGCCGGAGGGCTGGTACGGGCTTTACGGTTTTGAGCGCGTGCCGGCCTTCGAGCCGGATTTCGAAGCGGCCAATTTCGTTACCGCCCGCTGGGACAAGGCGCCGTTTCCGTACAATCTGATGATGGCGCGCGTCACCGAGGACGGGCGCAACACGCTGTTCAATCGCGCGCTGAAAGTCACCCGCCATGGCGAGAGCGATGCGCGGCGCATCGACACCTTTGAGGATTTTGAAGAGGCCATGACCGGCCTCTTCGGGCTTCCGCATCAGGCGGAACTGTTTGCCGCCGTGTGGGACCGGATCAAGGACAAGTAGATCCCGTCCCAGCGGGCAAAAGCGTTTCTCAGACCTCGACGCTGCCGCCGGGCTTGGGCGCTTCCACCTTCGTCTTCGTGCCGTCGAGACCGGCAATGAACTTGTCTGCCGTCTGGTCGATGATCGGGAACGAGCCGTAGTGGCAGGGGATCGCGGTCTTGAAGTTGAAGAAGCGCTGGGTGGCCAAGGCCGCCACCGCGCCGCCCATGGTGAAGCGGTCTCCGATCGGCACGATGCCGATATCGGGCTGGTGCAACTCGTTGATCAGGCCCATGTCGGAGAAGATATCCGTGTCGCCCATGTGGAAGAGCGATGCCTCGTCATCGAAATGCAGGACCAGGCCGTTCGGGTTGCCGAGCGCGTGGGAAACGCCATCCTCGGTGATCGAGGCGGAGGAATGCAGCGCGTTGGTGAAGGTCACGGTGAAGCTGTCGAGGCCGATCGTGCCGCCGGTATTTCCGGGTGAGAAGTTCTTCAGGCCCTTGTGCGCCAGCCACATGCAGAGATCAAAATTGGCAACCACGGTCGCGCCGGTATCGGCGGCGATCTGCAGCGTGTCGCCGATATGGTCGCTGTGGCCGTGGGTCAGGAGGATGTGGGTGATGTCCTTGGCCGCATCCTTGGCATCGAGGCCCTGAAAGCCCGGATTGCCGGTGAAGAAGGGGTCGATGAGGATCTTGGCCTTGGCGGTGTCGAGACGGAAGGCCGAGTGGCCGAGCCAGGTAATTTTCATGGGAGCTCTCCCTTGATGTCTTTCGGGGGGATGGGCCGTTCGTCAGATGATGCGAACGGCCCATGGGCGGGTGCAGATTAGGGGCTGGAGCGAGAGGATCAAGCCTTTGTGTCACACTTTCGCGTTACGCGGTTTGGCCTATACTCGGATCAGGGAGAAGGAGGAGTTCGCAATCATGAAACAGAAAATCATCCGCAAGATCGCCCATGTCTGCATCTTCGCGAAGGATATCGACGAGACGGCGGCGTGGTATTCCCGCGTTCTGGGCTTCGACAAGGTGTTCAACTTCACCCGCGATGGCCGGGTGTTCGGCTACTATCTCGATGCCGGCGGGGATACGCATATCGAGGTCTTCGAAAACGCCGAGGCCGAATATTCCAGGCGCAACCAGATCAACCATATCTGCTTCGAAGTCGTGAACATGGACGAGGCGATCGCCCATATCAGCGATTGCGGGGTGGAGGCGTCTGCAAAGTCCCACGGCTGCGACGACACCTGGCAAAGCTGGATCACCGATCCGAATGGCGTGCGGATCGAGCTCTTCGAATATACGCCGAAGAGCGCGCAATTCGTCGGCGGAGACCGCGTCGCGCATTGGTGAGTGTCAGACGTCAGTCAGACGAGCGCCAGCATGATCGAGATGGTGAAGAAGCTGGCGGTCGTGGCCATGAGCAGCGCCGCCGAACTCATTTCCTGGTAGCCGAAGCGCTGGCCTATGATTGGATAGACCGTCAACATGGGCGACGCCGCATAGACGATTGCCATCTTGCGGATTTCGGGGTCCAGACCCGGCATGAGGAACGAGACGGCAAGGGCGCACAGGGGATGCAGGACCAGCTTGCCGACCGATACCTGCGCCGCATCCGGCAGCAGGCTCCCGCCGGCTTTTGTCGCGACAAGTGTGGCGCCCACGATGAAGAGCGCGACCGCACCTGAGGCATTGGCCAGCATGTCGATGGCGTGAAAAAGCGCCAGATCCTTGAAGTCGTACCCGGAGGCCGAGATCGCCGCTCCGACGAAGAGCGAGATGATGAGCGGATTGCGGATGAGCGACACGAGCGACCCGCGCAAGGCCCGCAAAGCACCTGCCCCGCCGCGCTGGCCATCCTCCGCGAGCACCATGCCGGTCGGCAGGATGATCAGGTTCTCCACGATCATGTTGAGCGCGAGGCCGATCGGCGCCAACGGCCCGACCACCAGAGAGGCGACCGGAAAACCCACGAAGCCGCTATTGCCGCTCGATGAGCCGAGCGCCATCAGCGCGCTTTCCGTCAGGGACTTGCCGCGCGCGAACCGCGCCACGGAGAGCGATACGCCGAAGGCCAGCAGCGATGCGGTCAGGTAGAGCAGCAGATAATCCAGATGCAGGAAGTCGCTGATCGGGTGCAGCACGAAGGCGCGCAGGATGAGGGCTGGAAGCGCAAAATACCAGACGAAGTGCGAAAGCCCGCGCAGATCCTTGCGCTCGAGGCTGAGGAATCGCCCGGCGATGACGCCCGTCCCGATCAGAACGAAGATCGGCAGCGTGATGGAGAAGATGGCAAGCATGCGGAATTCCGGAGGGTGTCTGCGGCCTTATAGGGCAAGTCGCGGCTTTGCGACAGGCTGGTTTTGGCAAGATCGGTTCCCTCTGTTATGGAGGTTCGAGATTTGCCTCTGGAGCCACAGCAAAGCATGACCATTCTGACACTTGAAGAATTTGCCGAGGCCCTGCCCGCCGGCCAGCCCATTGCAGGGCTCGATCTCGGTACGAAGACCATCGGGCTTTCGCTGTCGGATATCGGGCTGCGGTTTGCCACTCCGCGCCCGGTCATCAAGCGGGTTAAGTTCGGGCCGGATGCCGAGGCGCTTCTGAGCTTTGCGGAGAAGGAAAAGGTCACGGCCTTCGTCATCGGCCTGCCGATGAACATGGATGGCAGTGCGGGACCGCGCGTTCAGGCGACCCGCGCCTTCGTGCGCAACATGGAGGCGAAGACCGCACTCCCCTTCATTTACTGGGATGAGCGGCTTTCCACCGTCGCTGCCGAGCGAGCGCTGCTGGAAATGGACGTATCGAGAGCCAAGCGGGCGGAGCGGATCGATTCCGCCGCCGCGTCCTTCATTCTCCAGGGCGCATTGGACAGGTTGTCGTCGCTGCGCAGGGCCGCTTCCGGCGAGGACTGAGCGCGGCGGGCCTGCCACCAGGCAGCAATCTTCGTGCGGCGGCGGAAGAGAAGGATCGCGATGACGAAAAGGCTGTCCGTGCCGATGGCCTTGGCGACCAGCGGCGCGACCGATTGCGGATCGATGCCGAGCGTTTCGCCATACATCTGCAGCACCAGTTCATGCGCCTGACGCGTCAGCATGAAGATGCCGAAATTCATGTCGTAATAGGAAAGACCATACCAGCCGCCCAGGAAGATGATCGGGCCAAGCCAGAAGACGAGGAACCACTTCATGCGGCCGTCTCCTCAGACATGAACGCCTGCGGCATCCAGCGGGCAACGAGTTTCGGCCCGAGGTCGGGGACCACGCCATACCAGAGGTGCATGAGAAGCCGGTCGACGAGCCCCATGACGGCGACCATCACGAAGGGCACCACGAGGCTCACCGCCAGCACGGCAAACAGTGCCGCAAGGCACGCCGTCGCCACCACCCTGTTCCGCCCGGTGTCCATACGCATCACACACCCTGCCCGTCTGGCCCGGAAGGACAGATCGGGTTCACGCAACAGCCCCCGGCGCATCATGCATCGGGTCCGGCTGGAATTAACTATTGGGTAACCATTCCAGTTAACGCGCACAGGCGCAACGTAAACCATTTTTTAAGGTTAACGGCGGGGCGGCTGGCTGTGGATTATGTGTGGAAATCCAGGTTCAGGCGTAGGCAGCGCGGGCCATGCGGGCGACGGCCGAAACCGCTCTCCCCCAATCCTTCTGCGACTTGAGCGGCAGACCGGCAAAGCTTCCGGACGTTTCAGCCGCCATGACGAGCTGCTGCACGGCCGCGATGATCACGGCATTGAGCGCGACCGTATCTGCGCCCTTGGGCGGCGTCAGCGATCCGCGCATGCGCTCGATCCATTGCGCAATGCCCTTGGCGCGGGCATCGGCCATGCGGGCTATATGCGGGGAGCTTTCCGAAAGCTCCCAAACGAGGATACGCCGCATCAGCGGATCGGCGCGCAGCGCATCGGCATAGAGTTCGGCCAGGCGCTCCATCAGGTCGCCATAGGTGAGCAGGAAACGCCCGCCCTGATCCTCCGGGACATGCTGGGTGACCCAGCCGGCGAGATCTTCGCCGATGGCGTCCACCAACCCGTCGAGCCCGCCGAAATAGCGGTAGATCAGCTGCTTGTCGCAACCGGCCTTGCGGGCGACCGCATTGACCCCGAAAGCCTGAAAGCCGCCCTCGGCGAGCAGCGCCCTGCCCGCCTGAAAGATGCGGCCTTGAGTCTGCGCACGATCGCGCACCGGCAATTCCTTTTCAGGCGCGGCAGCAGGTTCAACGGTTTCGGCAGCGGTCGCGATCATGTGCAATCAGCCTTCGGGTAAAGTCACCCGCTGGTGAATAGGCCGATGGGTTGTCGCCCGCAATGGAGGTGCAAGGGTATGCACAGGAATGTCGTGGCGGCCCGCCATCAGAAAGTTTGATGCTGCCATCGCCCAGTGCGCTTGTTTTCGTGTCCCACCTTTGCAAGGCTCCGTTCGTTCAACCACGCTGTGCAAGACCGCCATGTACATACCATCCGCCTTTTCCATCGCCGAACGCTCCGAACTCTTTGGCATGATCCACGCCTGTGGTCTCGCGACCTTCATCACCGCAGGGCCCGATGGTCCCATGGTGACGCCGCTGCCCATGCTGCTCGACGAGAGCGAGGGCGAGTTGGGGACGCTCTATGGCCACATTGCTCGCGCCAATCCGCATGGACGCTCGCCGGTCGTGGGCGATGCGGTCGCGCTGTTCAGCGGGCCGGATGCCTATGTCTCTCCCGGCTGGTATGCTTCGAAGACCGAGCACGGCAAGGTGGTTCCAACATGGAACTATGAGATAATCGAAGCACGAGGGTCGGTGGAGTTCTTTGATGACAAGGCACGCCTGTTTGATCTCGTTTCGCGGCTGACGGACCTGCATGAAGGCAAGCGAGGCATGACCTGGCGCGTCGATGATGCGCCGGCCGATTTCATCGACATGCAGCTGCGCGCCATCGTCGGTGTGCGCTTGCCGATTACCTCGCTGCAGGGCAAGAGGAAGATGAGCCAGAACCGCAATGCGCAGGATCGCGCCGGTGTCGCAGAGGGCCTGGGATCCAGCGAAAACGCGCGGGACCGCGAGGTCGCCGAGCGCATTCCGGTGTGACCGGAACTCGCAGCTCAGTTCGCCGGATAAAGCAGTTCCACGATGAAGCGGGCGTCAAACCGCATGTCGAGCATGCCGTAGGTGTAGCGCCAGCCTGTTGCGAGGCGGCTTTCGGCATAGGCGTCGGCGATGCGCCCTGCCCCGATGCGGCGAAGCTCGGCGGCGGCGGCGGCCATGGCGAGTTGTTCGACGAAGAGGCGGGCGGCGCTCTCGTCGCGTTCGCAGAGCGAGGCGGCGGCGCGCAGCACGTCGACGGTCTTCGGACCGGAGGGACCAAGATCGCGGGAGATCATGGCGAACACGGCTTCGAACAGGTCCTTGCCCTTGCGCAGCACGCGCAGAACGTCCAGCGCCATGACATTGCCGGAACCTTCCCAGATCGCGTTGACCGGGGCCTCGCGGTAGTGGCGGGCGATGGGGCGCTCTTCGATGTAGCCGCTGCCGCCGATGCATTCCATCGCCTCATAGATGAGCGACGGCGCAATCTTGCAGACCCAGTATTTGACAACCGGCGTCATGACGCGGGCGAAGGCTGCCTCTTCCGGGCTTTCGCCCGCCTTGTCGAAGGACGATGCGAGACGGAAGACGAGGCCGGTGGCGGCGGCAACGTCTAGCGCCATATCGGCGAGAACGCGGGTCATGAGCGGCTGGTCGATCAGTGTCTTGCCGAAGGCGTAGCGGCCACGGGTGTGGTGGACCGCTTCGGCGAGGCTGGCGCGCATCAGACCTGCGGAGGAAACGGCGCAATCGAGCCGCGTCAGCGTCACCATGTCGAGAATGGTGCGGATGCCGGCATCGGGGTCACCGAGCAGATAGCCATAGGTGCCGGAGAATTCGACCTCCGAGGAAGCGTTCGAGCGATTGCCGATCTTGTCCTTGAGGCGCTGGAAGCGGAGGCCGTTGGCCATACCGTCCTCCAGAAGACGGGGCACGAGGAAGCAGCCCATGCCCTCTTCCGTGTTCGCCAGCATGATGAAGGCGTCGCTCATCGGGGCGGACATGAAGAACTTGTGGCCGGTCAGGCGATAGATGCCGTCTGATACCTTTTCGGCTGCCGAGCGGTTGGCGCGGACGTCGGTGCCGCCCTGCTTTTCCGTCATGCCCATGCCGAGCGTCACCGCGCTCTTCTGGCCGGCGGGACGGTTCGAGCTGTCATATTTACGAGAGAGAATACGCGGCGCCCATTCCTTCTGCAGGATCGGCGAAGCGGAAATGGCGGCGAGCGAGGCGTTCGTCATGGTCAGCGGGCAGAGGTGGCCGCTTTCGAGCTGCGAGGTCAGGAAGAAGCGCACCGCGCGGGCGGAATGGGCCTTGCCCTTTTCTTCCAGCGCCTGGTCCCAGACGGAGCTATGCAGCCCGCTCGCCATGGAGCGGCGCATCAGCGCGTGATAGGCGGGATGGAAGTCGACAACATCGAGACGTTCGCCGCGCGGGCCATGGGTGCGCAGCTTCGGCGCGCCCTCATTGGCCATGCGGGCGAATTCCTGGCTTTCGGCCAGCGTCGCATAGCGACCGATGCTGTCGAGTTCGTCGCGCACCGAACGCGGCAAGGCGGACGTCAGGTCCACCAGAAGCGGGTCGGAGCGATAGGCATTGATGCCGGACCAGAGCGGCGGCTGGTTCAGGCTCGCGAAGATGTCGTCTTCTTTGTTGTCGGTCATGGCCGCGTTCTATCCGGATTCGTTCAAAAAAGCATGGGGATGAGAGCCCCCTTGTCCCCATCCTTCTCACAGGCCGCTTGCCGGGTAAAGCCACACTGACTATAGAGCCCTCAAACTCACCAGATGAGGCGGCTTCATGGACTTTTTCCCGCATCGCCATCTCCTTGGCATCAAGGGGCTCCAGCCACACGATATCGAGTATCTGCTCGATAAGGCAGACGAGGCCGTCAAGATCAGCCGGCAGCGGGAAAAGAAGACCTCGACGCTTCGCGGGCTGACCCAGATCAACCTCTTCTTCGAAGCCTCGACGCGCACGCAGTCCTCCTTCGAACTTGCCGGCAAGCGGCTGGGCGCGGATGTGATGAACATGTCGGTCGCCAATTCGTCCGTGAAGAAGGGCGAGACGCTGATCGACACGGCGATGACGCTGAATGCGATGCATCCCGACGTACTGGTCATCCGCCATTCTTCGGCCGGCGCCGCCGCGCTGCTCTCCCAGAAGGTCTCCTGCGCTGTGATCAATGCCGGCGACGGGCAGCATGAGCATCCGACGCAGGCGCTGCTCGACGCGCTGACCATCCGCCGCGCCAAGGGCCGGCTCTCAGGGATTACGGTCGCCATCTGCGGCGACGTGCTGCATTCGCGCGTGGCGCGCTCCAATATCATCCTTCTGAACGCCATGGGCGCGCGCGTCCGCGTCGTTGCGCCGCCGACGCTTCTGCCTTCGGGCATTGCCGACATGAGCGTGGAGGTTTTCCACGACATGGAGGAAGGGCTGAAGCGTGCGGATGTCGTGATGATGCTGCGGCTGCAGCGCGAGCGCATGTCCGGCTCCTTCGTGCCGTCGGTGCGCGAATATTATCGCTTCTACGGGCTGGACGCCGAGAAGTTGAAGGCGGCCAAGGAGGATGCGCTCGTCATGCATCCGGGGCCGATGAACCGGGGCGTGGAGATCGCTTCCGAGATTGCCGACGGGCCGCAGAGCGTGATCGGTCAACAGGTGGAAATGGGGGTTGCCGTGCGCATGGCGGTCATGGAAGCCCTTCTCGTCTCGCAGAACCAGGGGCCGCGCGCATGACCGTGACCGTTCTCATCAATCTCCGCATCGTCGATCCATCGCAGAACATGGACGAGACCGGCGCGATCGTGATCGAAGACGGCAAGATTGTCGCCATCGGTGCGGCGGCTACCGTTCCGGCCGGCGCCGAAATCCGCGACATGGGCGGGCTGCTCGCCATGCCTGGGTTGGTCGACACCCGCGTGTTCATCGGCGAGCCGGGCGGCGAACATCGCGAAACGATCAAGTCCGCAAGCCGCGCCGCTGCGGCCGGCGGCATCACCTCCATCGTCACCATGCCGGATACCGATCCGGTGATCGACGACATCGCGCTCGTCGAATTCGTCAAGAAGACGGCACGCGACAAGTCGGCGATCCATGTCTATCCCGCAGCCGCGCTGACCAAGGGTCTCGCCGGTGAGGAGATGACGGAATTTGGCCTACTGAAGAAGGCAGGCGCCGTTGCTCTCACACAGGGCAAGCACGCGATACCTGACAGCCAGGTTCTGCGCCGCGCCATGACCTATGCGAAGCATTTCGGCGCTGTCGTCGCGCTCGAGCCCCGCGACCCCTATCTCGGCGTCAACGGTGTCATGAATGAAGGGCTGTTTGCGAGCTGGCTTGGCCTGTCCGGCAGCCCGCGCGAAGCGGAGATCATTCCGCTGGAGCGCGACCTGCGCATCGCGGGCCTGACCGGCGCGAACTATCACGCGGCCAAGATTTCGGTGCCGGAATCGGTCGAAGCGATCAAGCTGGCGCGCAAGCGCGGCGTGAAGGTGACGTCGGGCGTGTCGATCAACCACCTGACACTCAACGAGAACGATATCGGCGAGTATCGCACCTTCTTCAAGCTCTCTCCACCGCTGCGCACCGAAGACGATCGTGTGGCGATGGTCGAGGCGCTGGCGGCCGGCGATATCGACATCGTCGTCTCCTCACACGATCCGCAGGATGTGGACACGAAGCGCGTTCCGTTTGCCGATGCCGCCGATGGCGCGGTTGGCCTTGAGACGCTATTTGCTGCAGCGCTCCGGCTCTATCACGCCGAGCGCATCACGCTGTCGCGCCTCGTCGATGCGCTGTCGACGCGGCCGGCGGCGATCTACAGCCTGCCGGCAGGGTCTCTGAAGCCCGGTAGCAACGCCGATATTGCTTTCGCCGATCTGGACATGCCGTGGATTGCGACGGCCGAGGGACTGCTGTCGCGCTCGAAGAACACGCCCTTCGAAAACGCCCGCTTCTCCGGCAGGATCGTAGAAACCTGGGTATCAGGCAACCCGGTCTACCGCCTGCAGGGTTGACCTTTTGCAATCTTGCGCCATGCTATCATGATGCTGCGTCGGTGCAGTTCGGGAAGGTTTGACGAAACGGCAGAATGAATACGCAGGTTGGGATATCACCGCAATTCTATCTGACGGCCCCTGCCAGGTGCCCCTATCTGACGGGGCATATGGAACGGAAGGTGTTCACCCACCTGATCGGCCCCAAGGCGCCCGAGATCAACGACCTCCTGACGCAGGGCGGATTCCGCCGCTCGCAGAATATTGCCTATCGTCCCGCCTGCGAGCGCTGCCAGGCCTGTATTTCGGTCCGCATTCTCGTCAATGAGTTCGAGCCGACAAAGTCGATGCGCCGGGTGCTCACCACCAATGACGATGTGATTGCCACCGAGCTTGAGGCGGAGCCCTCCTCCGAGCAATTCGCCCTTTTCCGCCGCTATCTCGACCATCGCCACCAGCAGGGCGGCATGTCGGAAATGACCGTTCTGGACTACGCAATGATGGTCGAGGATACGCATGTGAACACGCGCGTCATCGAATATCGCGAGCGGGTCGAGGGATCGGGGATCGGCGAGCGGGGCCAGCTTCTCGGCGTGGCGCTGACGGATGTCATGACCGACGGGACCTCGATGGTCTATTCCTTCTACGATCCAGAACTCGAGAAACGCTCTTTCGGCACCTATATGATCCTCGATCATATCCGCACCGCGAAGCAGCGCGGCCTCCCGCATGTCTATCTCGGGTATTGGGTGCGCGGCTCCAAGAAGATGACCTACAAGGTTCGCTTCCAGCCGCAGGAACACCTGCTGCCCGCAGGCTGGACCCGCTTCGACCCCTCGCTTTACGAGGAAGACGTTTGATTGAAATGCGGGAGCGTTGATGTTATAACTCTGTTACAACATCAACAAGGCTCGTGTCATGAACGTCACCATCCGCAAAATCGGCAATTCCGAAGGCATCATCATTCCGAAGGAAGTCTTGAACCGGCTTGGGCTAAAGGCCGGGGATACGCTCGAGATCGCGGAAACAGAAGGAACGATCGAGTTGCGACCGGAACAGGCTGACCTTGCCGAGCAGCTGAAGGCCGCCCGCATGGGAATGGAAAAGTATCGCGTCGCGCTGCGTGAGCTTGCCAAGTGAGTAAGTTCAAATGGCTCTCCCGCGAGGCCATTGACATCATGCACCAGGAGCAGCTTCTGGAGCATGGAGGCCTGCCGGGGCTCAAGGACGAAAATGCGCTGGAAGCAGCCCTCGCCCGGCCGCTCAACAAGGCAGCATATGGCGAGGAAGATGTATTCGTTCTCGCCGCCGCGTACCTCTATGGGCTGACGCGAAACCACCCGTTTTCCGATGGCAATAAAAGGACAGGATTCTTGGCGGCTTACACCTTCCTGTTGATCAACGGCTATGCTCTCGAAGCCGAACAGTCGGTGGTGATCGCCTTCGTCCTTTCCGTCGCCGCCGGCGAGATCGACGAGGAAGGGGCAACGCGCTTCTTCAGAGACTTCTGCGTCCCATTGAAATAGCGCGCCGCCCTCTCGACTTAGCCTGAGAACTTGCCCGAGCGCGGGAAACCGCGGGGTACCGGACGACCGGCGGAGGCGCGTTCGCCGAGCCATTCGACCAGTTCGTCCTTGTTGCGCGTGAAGTTGCGGCCGGCGCTGTCGTCCCAGGTGAGGCCAGATTCCAGCGCGAAGCAGCGGATGTCGGAAACGCCGCCGTCCTTGTAGCGCTGCAGGCGTACGCCCTTGCCGCGCGTCATTTCCGGGATCTGGTTGAGCGGGAAGACGAGCAGCTTGCGATTGTCGCCGACGATGGCGACATGATCGCCCTCTATCGGCACGACAAGCTTTGCTTCGTCGGGCATGGAGACGTTCATGATCTGCTTGCCCTTGCGGGTATTGGCAACCAGTTCGGTCTCGGCCACGATGAAGCCATTGCCTGCCTGCGAGGAGAGAAGCAGCTTGCGCGAGGGATCGTGGACGAAGGCAGTCAGCAAGTCCTGATCGTTTTCCATGTCGATGATGATGCGCAATGGCTCGCCATGGCCGCGACCGCCGGGCAGCTTGTCGGCGCCGAGCGTGTAGGCCTTGCCGCCCGTCGTCAGCAGCAGGAGGCGGTCCGTCGTCTGTGCCGGGAAGGCAATCTTCAGCGCGTCGCCTTCCTTGAAGGTCAGGCCGGAGACGTCGGAGATATGCCCCTTGAGCGCCCTGATCCAGCCCTTTTCGGAGATCACGATCGTGACCGGTTCCTTTTCGATCATGGCGTGCTGGATGGCCTGATCGTCGGTTTCCGGCGCTTCTGCAAACTGCGTGCGGCGGCGGCCGATTTCGGTGGCCTTGGCGAAGGTCTTCTTGACCTCGCTGATTTCCCACGAAACCGTCTGCCACTGCTTTTCATCGGAGGCGAGCAGCGCTTCGATGGAGGCCTTCTCTGCCGTCAGGCCGTCATACTCGGTGCGGATCTCGAACTCCTCGAGCTTGCGCAACGAACGGAGACGCATGTTGAGGATCGACTCGGCCTGCAGGTCGGTGAGGCTGAAGCGCGCCATCATGGTCTGCTTCGGCTCATCCTCCTCGCGGATGATGCGGATCACCTCGTCGATATTGAGATAGGCGATCAGGTAGCCGCCGAGGATTTCGAGGCGGCGGTCGATGGCGGCCAGGCGGAAGCGCGAGCGGCGCAGCAGCACTTCGCGGCGATGGTCGAGCCATTCGCGAAGCACCTCGTTCAGCGCCATGACACGCGGGACCTTGCCCATGCTCAAGACGTTCATGTTGAGCGAGATGCGGCTTTCAAGCTCGGTGAGCTTGAACAGCGATTCCATCAGGATGGTGGGATCGACCGTGCGGCTCTTCGGCACGAGGACCAGGCGGATATCTTCGGCCGACTCGTCGCGCACGTCTTCCAGAAGCGGCAGCTTGCGGGCGATCAGCAGTTCGGCGATCTTTTCCACGAGGCGCGACTTCTGGACGAGATAGGGAATCTCGGTGATGACGATCTGGTAGCCGCCGCGGCCGAGGTCTTCCTGCTCCCACTTGGCGCGGACGCGGAAACCGCCGCGGCCGGTCTTGTACGCCTCAAGGATGGTGGCGCGGTCGTCGATGATGATGCCACCCGTCGGGAAGTCGGGGCCGATGACGAATTCCACCAGCTTTTCGACCGGCGCGTCCGGGTGCTTGATCAGATGCAGCGCAGCATCGCAAAGCTCATGGGCGTTGTGCGGGGGGATCGAAGTCGCCATGCCCACGGCAATGCCCGAAGAGCCGTTGGCGAGAAGGTTTGGGAACGCGCCCGGAAGGACGATGGGCTCCTCGTCTTCCTCGTTATAGGTCGCGCGGAAGTCGACGGCGTCCTGATCGATGCCTTCGAGCAGCAGCGTCGCGACATCGGTCATGCGCGCTTCGGTGTAGCGCATGGCCGCCGGGCTATCGCCGTCGATGTTGCCGAAATTGCCCTGCCCGTCCACGAGCGGATAGCGGATGGCGAAATCCTGGCTGAGGCGCACCAGCGCATCATAGATCGAGGCGTCGCCATGCGGGTGGAACTTACCCATGACGTCGCCGACGATGCGGGCGCATTTCTTGTAGGCCTGGCCGGGATCGAGGCGCAGCACGCGCATGGCATGCACGATGCGCCGATGCACCGGTTTCAGGCCGTCGCGCACGTCAGGCAGCGCGCGGTGCATGATGGTCGACAGCGCGTAAGCGAGGTAGCGCTCTTCAAGCGCTGCCTTGAGGTCGACCGGTTGAATCTTGTCGTCGCCGCCATCGGGCGGAAGAATGCTTTGTCCCATGGGCTTGACTTAACGGGTCAGGTGATTCCCGGCAACAAAAGCGGCGGAAACGCCTGTGGATGAACGTGTCTGGTGCCTCTCGGTTTCCGTGACCACGAGCGCAGAAACCCCGGAAAATTCAGGGTGGCCAGATTCCGAATTGTAAGGCTACAACATCATCAAGGGACAGAACGAAACTTGGCTTGATTTCAACTCTCAAAAAACGAGGCTTCCTTTGAAAATTTTCCTCAAGCTCGCCACTGCCACCCTTGTCGCGTCTCTCCTATCCCAAACGGCAGATGCCAGCACTCTGCGGCGCGTCGTTTCTGCCAACAAGCCGACACGTGTCGGCTTTTTCCATGTCATGGCAAGCATGGCCGTCAGCTGTCAGCAGCCGGCAAGACCCAGGATGCTGATCGAACAGGCACCGCAGCACGGAAGCGTTGCATTCATATGGAGCCATCATCCCGGAAATCAGATCCGTAACGGCTGCAAGGGCGTCCCTGTCAACGGTTGGGATGTCGTCTATACGCCCGCCAGAGGCTATCGCGGCCCGGACGTCTTTCGCATCGGCGCGCAATACGAGCAATACCTTGTGGGGGGCGGTGCGGGCTATCACTCCGACGGTTTCGAACTGCTCGTTAAGTAGACCCAGAGATGTCCTGAAGGTTCACGCTGATTTTTG
Organism: Hyphomicrobiales bacterium; assembly: GCA_900467685.1. Lineage (GTDB taxonomy): Bacteria > Pseudomonadota > Alphaproteobacteria > Rhizobiales > Rhizobiaceae > Ensifer_A. Next base: position 345,767 of record UBQX01000006.1, on the reverse strand, counting down.
TTGGAGGCGCACGGGCGAGCGAATATAAGCTTGCATCCGTGCGTCACAACATCGGCGGTTGATCGCTTAACCTGGGGACAGGACATCCATGAGACATTTCAATCTTACTCGAGTACTTTTCGCGGGCACCGCGGCGGCCCTGATTTCCAGCCATGCCTACGCACTCGATGGCGAGGACATGCTGAAGAAGCTCAATGCTGCCTACGCCTCGTATGGCAGCCAGATCACCTTTGAATCCGCCACAACGGACGACACGACCGTTGTCGCCAAGGGCGTCAAGCTGAAGGTGGAGAACACCGAAAAGCCGACGGAAGTGCCGCTGGGCGACGTGACGTTCAGCGACGTCGAGGAAGCCGACGACGGCGGCTACTATGCCGGCAGCGTCACGTTCCAGAATGTCGACATGAGCAAGGATGGCGGTCACCTGACGGCCAAGGATCTTCAGATCGACGGGCTGAACATCCCCGGCACGCCTTCCACGGACAGCCTCGACGGCATGATTCTCTACGAGAGCGCCCATACCGGCCCGATCACGTTCGAACAGGACGGCAAGCGCGTCTTCCAGATCGAAAAGGTCGAGAGCAACGTCCAGATTGCCGATGACAGCTCCAACATTGCCTCGGATACGACGTTCTCCGGCATCTGGGCAGACCTGACCGACGTCAAGGACCCGAAGAGCCAGGAAACGATCAACAAGCTTGGCCTGACCAACATCAACGGCACCTTGGTCGCCAAGGGTTCGTGGGAGCCCAAGACCGGCAAGATCGACATGAGCGAGTTGTCGCTGGACGCGCGCGATATTGGCAAGTTCAACATGGCTCTCAGCATGTCGGGCTACACGCAGCAACTGATGAAGGCGATGCAGGACGCCACGAAGGCGGCCGCCGCCAACCCGGACAAGAAAGCCGGCGACGCGGCTCTCGGCATGACGATGATGGGCCTGCTGCAGCAGCTGAGCTTCAACAGCGCTTCCATCCGCTTCGATGACGCCTCGATCACCAAGCGCCTGCTCGACTATTTCGGCAAGGAACAGGGTGTGACCGGCGAACAGTTCGCCCAGTCGCTGAAGGGCATGGTTCCGATCATGATCGCCCAGCTGAACATGCCCGACCTGCAGAACCAGATCTCTGCTGCCGTCACGAAGTTCCTCGACGATCCGAAGAACATCGAGATCAAGGCTGCTCCGGCGGCTCCGGTTGCCGCACCCATGATCATGGGGGCTGCCATGGGCGCGCCGCAGACGCTGCCGCAGGTTCTGGGCGTTACGGTCAACGCCAACCAGTAAGCTGTCCGGCACTTTCATGTCTGGGGCTGGCGAGTAACTCGCCGGCCCTTTTTTTTTATTTTGGTTGCCTGACGATCGCGGATATTGAAACGATTTGGCTCAATGCCCAAATCGATCCCAGGCCGGCCTCGTACTGCCCTCTGCCTGCCTCTCTCGTCCTAGAGCGGACGAACTTCTCAGACACAGATTCAAGGACCTTTTCCATGCGCTACAAGACATTGGGAAATACTGGCCTCGTCGTTTCCGAAATCTGCCTCGGCACGATGACCTTCGGCGGCAAGGGATACTGGACGGCCATCGGCACGCTGGACCAGTCGGTCGCCGACCGGCTCGTCGCCCGCTCGCTGGATGCGGGTGTGAACTTCATCGACACGGCTGACGTCTATTCCGAAGGGCTTTCGGAAGAGATCACCGGCCAGGCCATGAAGAATTCCGGCCGTGCCCGTTCCGACATCGTTCTGGCAACGAAGGTCTACGGCTCCGTCGGGCCGGGCCGCAACGATATCGGCACGTCGCGCGGCCACATCATGGATGGCGTCAAGGCGAGCCTGAAACGGCTCGGAACCGACTATATCGACCTCTACCAGATTCATGGCACCGACCCCGTCACGCCGCTTGAAGAAACCGTGCGCGCCATGGAAGACCTCGTCCGCCAGGGACACATCCGCTACTGGGGCGTTTCCAACTGGCAGGCATGGCGCATTGCCAAGGCGCGCGGCATTGCCGACAAGCACGGCTTCGACAAGCCTGCCACCTTGCAGGCCTATTACACCATTGCGGGACGTGACCTCGAGCGAGACATTACACCGTTGCTGGAAGAGGAAAAGATGGGCCTCATGGTATGGAGCCCCCTCGCCGGCGGGTTCCTTTCGGGCAAATACAGCAGCGCAGGTGCTGGCCCGAACGATGGCCGTCGCGTGACATTCGACTTCCCGCCCATCAACAAGGACCGCGCCTTTGACTGCATCGACGCCATGCGGATCATTGCCGATGCACGCGGGGTGTCGGTGGCCCGCATTGCGCTCGCCTATGTGCTCAACAAGCGCTTCGTGATGTCGGTGATCATTGGCGCCAAGACTGTCGAGCAGCTCGACGACAACCTGGCGGCCACGAGCATCCGGCTCACCGAAGAGGAAATGGCATCGCTCGACGCCGTCAGCGCCCTGCCTGCGGAATATCCCGGTTGGATGCTGGAGCGTCAGCAGGGGCAACATCTGGAGCGGCTGAGGACTTCAGAATAATCGATGAAACTGTGGTCAGGGCGGCGGTCTTGACCACAGCCGAAACTTGCCGGAAAAACACCTTCTACTTTTGATATATAACAATTTTATTATTTTCGACTTGATTGACATTTTACAAGAAATAACCCCCAAAATTTGGGGTTTTGTTTACCCAAACTTAAACGGTGCCTTACATAAATTCGCATGATTTATCGCCAGCTAATTGAGCGCTGGCGATCAAAAATCCACTTTTCCGGTTGGGAGGCAAAGCGGGCATGCGAGTAACAATTTCACGTCTTTTGAATATTTTCGGCGTTTCGGTCGCGATCGGCCTGATCGGTGCGACTGCGATACAGACCTTTGCGATCTACGACCTCAAAATCGGCGGTCCGGAATTTCACCAGCTTGAAAACGGCAACAATCTCGTAGCCGACGTGCTCCCGCCACCGCTCTACGAAATCAACGCCTATGCGCTCGCAACCGAGGCGATGTATCACGAGGAGTTGCGGGCCGAAGCGCCCGCCCGGCTCAAGAAGCTCGAAAACGACTTCCTGGAGCGCAAGGCCTATTGGGCAGCGTCGGATCTGAAAGAAAGTCTGAAGACAGAATTGGCAATGCAGGTCATCCCGACGGCAGAGGCATTCTGGAAAACCGTCGATGAAAAAGTCATCCCGGCCTATGCCAGCAAGGACCATGAGGTGCAGATGGCCGCCATGGACGCCCTCAAGGACGCCTTCTGGGTGCACGACAAAGCCGCCAATGTCCTGATTGCAAACGCCAATGCCTATCTCAAGGCTGCGACGGAAGAAGCCAACGCGCTTTCCGACGTCCTGACATGGGTCGCGCTTGCGGCCGCCACGGTTTCAATCCTGCTCTTCTGGGCGGGCCTTTCCATCTTCCGCCGCCGGGCCATCGTGCCGCTCACCGGCATGGCAAGCTATATGGAGAGCCTCGCTGGCGGGGACTATTCGAAGGAGGTCCCCTATTCCGGTCGCAAGGACGAGATCGGCAACATGTCGCATGCAGTCGATGTCTTCAGACAGGCTGTTCTGGAACGCCAGGCCGCCCGCAAGGCCGACGAGGCGCGTCGCGCTCAGGAGATCGAGGAAGAACGTCAGCGGCTAGCCGCAACTGCAGCAGAAGACGCGCGCCGCCGGGAGGTCATCGCACGCCTCAGCGAAGGGCTGGAAAAGCTTTCCGCCGGCAATCTCGCAGCCAAGATTGACCAGCCTTTCGATGCCGCCTACGAGGCGCTGCGCCAGCGCTTCAACGAGAGCGTCAACCATCTGGCAAAGTCATTCGCAACCGTCCAGCATGGCGCAATGATCGTCCGCAGCGGCTCGCATGAAATCACCTCCGCGACGCTTGATCTCGCCCGCCGCACCGAACAGCAGGCGGCAACGATCGAGGAAACCGCCGCCGCGATTGAGGAAATCACCACGACCGTTCGAAGCTCGTCCGAGCGGGCGCGCGAGGCGGCCCGCGTCATGGAGATCACTCGCACGGGTGCCGAGAAATCGGCGACCGTCGTCAACGAAGCCATTGCTGCCATGGAGCGCATCACCTCGTCTTCCGGCGAAATCGGCAAGATCATCAACGTCATCGATGAAATTGCCTTCCAGACAAACCTGCTTGCCCTGAATGCCGGCGTCGAAGCTGCCCGCGCAGGTGACGCTGGCAAGGGATTTGCCGTTGTCGCGCAGGAGGTCCGCGAGCTCGCCAGCCGGTCGGCCTCGGCGGCGAAGGAAATCAAGGCTCTCATCAACGCCTCGGCGACCCAGGTCAACAGCGGCGTGGAACTGGTCAACCGCACCGGTCACTCTCTGGCCGAGATCGAAAGTCAGATCCGCAAGGTCAACGAGATCATCGGGGAAATCGTGACCGCCGCCAACGAGCAGGCCTCTGCAATCGGCGGCATCAATGCGTCGATCAGCGAGATGGACAACGTCACGCAAAAGAACGCGGCGATGGCCGAGGAGACCAGCGTCGCCTGCCGGGGCCTGAGCGAAGAGGTGCAAACGCTGGAAGGCGTGGTCAACCAGTTCATCATCGCACCCGGCGGTAATGCACTGCCGGCGGCAAGACGCGCCGCCTGATCCGACACCAGCCCAAACAAAAGCCGCCCGGAAAGCGATTTCCGGGCGGCTTCTTTTTATTCGCGAGAGAAATGTAGGGTTGGCCCTTACGCTTCCTTCTTCTTCGGCATGACGCGAAGCTCAAGTTCCATGAGTTGCTTCGGCGAGGCCGGTGCCGGCGCATTCATCAGCAGGTCCTGCGCCTGCTGGTTCATCGGGAACAGCGTGATCTCGCGTAGGTTCTTCGCGCCGACGAGCAGCATGATGACGCGGTCGATGCCGAATGCGCAGCCGCCATGCGGAGGCGCGCCGTACTGGAAGGCGCGGTACATGCCGCCGAAGCGGTCTTCGACGTCTTCCTTCGAGAGGCCGGCGATCTCGAAGGCCTTGACCATGGTTTCCGGCGACTGGTTACGGATCGAGCCGGAGGCGATTTCGAAGCCGTTGCAGACGGCATCGTACTGGTAGGCCTTGATCGTCAGCGGGTCCTGGTTTTCCAGCGCGTCCAGACCACCCTGCGGCATGGAGAAGGGGTTGTGCGAGAAATCGACCTTCTTCTCATCCTCGTTATATTCGTAGAACGGGAAGTCGACGATCCAGCACAGTTCGAAGCGGTCGCGGTCGACGAGGTTCAGTTCCTCGCCGGCGCGGGTACGGGCCTCGCCTGCGAACTTGTAGAACTTTTCCGGTTCACCGGCGACGAAGAAGCAGGCGTCGCCATCGCCAAGGCCGAGCTGTTCGGCAATGGCTGCGGTGCGCTCGGGGCCGATGTTCTTGGCAAGCGGACCGGCGCCTTCCAGAACGTCGTTTTCCTTGCGCCAGAAGATGTAGCCGAGACCCGGCTGGCCGAGCGACTGCGCCCAAGCGTTCATGCGGTCGCAGAAGGCGCGCGAACCGCCGGTCTTTGCCGGGATTGCCCAGACTTCAACCTTCGGGTTGGAGGCGATCATGTTCGCGAAGACCTTGAAGCCGGAACCAGCGAAATGGTCGGTGACGGCCTGCATCTCGATCGGGTTTCTGAGGTCCGGCTTGTCTGTGCCGTACTTGCGGATCGACACGTCGTAGGGAATGCGCGGCCAGTCCCTGGTGACCGGCTTGCCTTCGGCAAACTTCTCGAACACCGAGGTCATGATCGGCTGCATCGTCGACCAGATGTCTTCCTGGGTGACGAAGCTCATCTCGACGTCGAGCTGGTAGAATTCGCCCGGCAGACGGTCGGCGCGGGGGTCTTCATCGCGGAAGCAGGGGGCGATCTGGAAATAGCGATCGAAGCCGGCGACCATCAGCAGCTGCTTGTACTGCTGCGGCGCCTGCGGCAGCGCGAAGAACTTGCCGGGATGGATGCGCGACGGCACGAGGAAGTCGCGCGCGCCTTCCGGCGACGAGGCCGTCAGGATCGGCGTCGTGTACTCGCCAAAGCCGGCAGCCGACATCTGGTTGCGCATCTCGGTGATGACCTGCGTGCGCTTGACGATGTTCTTGTGCAGCGTCTCGCGGCGAAGGTCGAGGAAGCGGTACTTGAGGCGGACGTCTTCCGGATAGTCCGGCTCGCCGAAGACCGGCAGCGGCAGTTCCTTGGCGGTCGAGAGCACTTCGATCTCGGTTGCGTAAAGCTCGATCTCGCCGGTCGCCATGCCCTTGTTGACGGTGTCTTCCGAGCGTGCCTTGACCTTGCCGTCGATGCGGATGACCCACTCGCCGCGCACGGTCTCGGCCATCTTGAAGGCCGGGCTGTCCGGGTCGGCCACGACCTGGGTCATGCCGTAATGGTCGCGCAGGTCGATGAAGAGAACGCCGCCATGATCTCGCACGCGATGCACCCAGCCCGAGATGCGGACATTGGAGCCGACATCCGACTTGCGGAGGGCTGCACAGGTGTGGCTACGGTAACGGTGCATGGTCATGCGTCTTATCCTGGAATTGGGGCGGGTCCGAGCGCGGTTGATCGAGCGCTTGATACGGGTCGACCGCCTGCATTTCGAAATTGGGCGGACAAACGCACGGGCAACCCGATTTGTCAAGGCCGAGGCCTTTTCGGGTGCGGCAAAATGGTACTGCAGCGCAATAAAATGACAGTTGCACTCAAGATTTATCGGGCCTAGAAAACCACGATTACCAGCCTTCGCATCGTGCTTTGCTATAGCAATTCCGATTTCGCGCCGATGCACGCGAGGAGTTTCTCCATGGTCCTGTTGAGCCGTCGCAACCTCTTGAAAGCCGGAGCCGTGGTGGGCGCTTATGGCGCGGGACTGGGGCTTGCTGGCGGCCTTCGGCCCGCTGCTGCCGCCCCCGTCACGCTCACCGCGCGAGAGGCGCAAGCGCTGCTCAAGGGCGACCAGCCGACCAAGGGCATCATGACCTGGAATGACGGTCCTCAGCCCCCTACCCTGCGTCTCAAGAAGGGCCGGCCCTTTGCCGCGCGACTCGTCAACCAGCTGAAAGAGCCGACGACAATCCACTGGCACGGGCTTCGCATCGACAACAAGATGGACGGCGTGCCCTTCCTGACCCAGCCCTACATCTACACGAACGACTCATTCGACTACGCTTTTACGCCTCCGGATGCAGGCACCTTCTGGTATCACCCACATTGCAATACGCTGGTGCAGATGGGCCGCGGCATGACCGGCATGCTGATCGTCGAGAACCCCGACGATCCGGCCTTCGACCACGAAGTCGTCCTGAATCTGCGCGACTGGCGGCTGGGCAATGACGGGCAGTTCATCGACCCATTCAAGCCGCGCGATGCGGCGAAATCCGGCACCTATGGCACATGGAGATCCGCAAACTGGCAGGAAGACCCCATCTATGACGCGCCGGCCGGCGGGATCGTGCGTGTGCGGATGGCGATCACGGATGTGACACGCATCTATTCCTTCGGCGCCGATGGTGCGGATGCCATGGTGATCGCGCTGGATGGCAATCCGGTCGCCGAGCCATTCCCTCTCGATCGCTATCAGGCCGGGCCCGGACAGCGGATCGAGCTGGCCCTGCGGATGCCCGAGACCGAAGGCGCGGTTGCCACGCTCACGAACTACCGCACCTCGCCAACCTATCCGCTGGCCCGCTTCCGCGCCGTTGGCCCCTCACTGAAGCGCGACCTGCGCGATCTGAAGCCGCTGCCCGCCAATCCGGTCAGCGAACCCGTCGTCAAGGATGCGGAAGTCATTCCGCTGGAACTCACGGCGACGGCGGAAGGCGCGCCGCCGAAGGAAGGCTTCTGCGGGTCGCTCGGCTATAATTTCTGGGCTATCAACAAGACGCCCTGGAGCGGCGACACGCCCGACCCAATGGCGCCACTGGCCGAACTGACGCTCGGCAAGACCTATATCCTGCGTCTCGCCAACCGGACGCCGCATGCGCATCCGATCCACCTGCACGGCATGAGCTTCAAGGTGCTCTCCTCCTCGCAAGGCGCGGTGCGGCCGATCTTCACCGACACCTATCTCATCCAGCCAGACGAGGTGGCGGAGCTGGGGCTTGTCGCGGACAATCTTGGCGACTGGGTGATCCACTGCCACATCATCGAACATCAAAAGACGGGCATGACTGCATTTCTAAGGGTTATTTAGCAGTTTCAGGCGTCCGGACATATTGACTCGGTGTGCATCTGTGCGGAAGAGAAAGGAATATCCGGCTTACGCAATCGAAAGATGCCGACACCGCTCCCGGGGGGCCAACGGAGCGAGAGACGCGCATATGCGTAATCCGCCCTTGCCACGGCCTGCCGAAGCGTTGAAACTGAGTTCATGATCGAGACAACAGCCGAACTTAAAGCAGCCTGCGACATCTTCGCGAAGAGCGACTTCGTCACCGTAGACACCGAATTCCTGCGCGAGAGCACATTCTGGCCGCAGCTCTGCCTGATCCAGATCGCCAGCCCCGACCACGAGGCGCTGGTCGACCCGCTCGCCAAGGGACTGGACCTCAAGCCTTTCTTCGACCTGATGGCGGACGCATCTGTCGTGAAGGTGTTTCACGCGGCCCGGCAGGATCTCGAAATCATCCACCATCTCGGCGGCATCATTCCGCATCCGTTGTTCGACACGCAGGTTGCCGCCATGGTCTGCGGCTTCGGGGATTCGGTTTCCTATGACCAGCTCGTGCAGAAGATCACCGGCAAGCATATCGACAAGTCGTCGCGCTTTACCGACTGGAGCCATCGTCCGCTCAGCCAGAAGCAGCTCGATTATGCACTCGCCGACGTCACGCATCTGCGCGATATCTATGCCTCGCTGAAGGCGGAGCTGGAGCGCGAGGGCCGCGCACATTGGCTGGAAGACGAGATGGCGGTTCTGGAAACGCCGGAAACCTACGACCTCCATCCGGACGACGCCTGGACGCGAATGAAGATGCGCGTGCGCAAGCCGAGCGAACTGGCCGTGCTGATGAAGGTCACGGCTTGGCGCGAGCGCGAGGCGCGCAATCGCGACGTTCCGCGCGGGCGCATCCTGAAGGACGATGCAATTTACGAGATTGCTCAGCAGCAGCCGCGAGATGCCGAGGCGCTCGGCAAGCTGCGCACCGTGCCGCGTGGATGGGAGCGCTCCGCTTCGGGTGCTGCGATCATCGCCGCCGTCAACGAAGCGCTGGCGATCCCGAAAGAAGACCTGCCGAAGATCGCCAAGCCCTACCAGCCGAACGAAGGCACGCAGTCAGCCGTGGAACTGCTGAAGGTTCTGCTCAAGCTGACGGCGGAGCGCGAGGGCGTGGCGGCGAAGATCATCGCCAATACGGACGATCTGGAAAAGATCGCATCCGAAGGCGAGAAGGCCGATGTGGCCGCGATGCATGGCTGGCGCAAGGAACTGTTCGGTGACCGCGCGCTGAAGCTGATCGACGGACAGCTCGTCATCAAGTTCGTGAACCGCAAGATCGAGGCTGTGGAGCTGGACCTCCCCGAGGCTCCGTCAGAGGCCTGAGAAGCGGGCCTGCAAGGCCCTGGCGGCCGGGCTCGCCTTCAGGTTTGCCGCGAAACGCTCGAATTCCGTGACCACGCGCATTTCCTCGAACGCCTCGAGGGAATGTCGGTCCCAGCCCTTTTCGGGCAAAAGCTCCGCGCGGAAGCGAGCCACGGCCTTCGTCTCCTCTTCGGTCAGAGGCAGGGCCTCCAGCACGATGATCAGACGCAGATAGTCGTGGATCTTCAGCATCTTGCGGAAGAGTTCGAACATGGGCGCGGCAAGTGCCGGATCGTCCCGCCAGGTGCGCCCGCCGAAAATGTCCTGCGTGACCCGCTGCCCTGCCCCATGACAGTCGAACAGCGTGCAGCCCTTGAAGCCCAATTCGACCCGCTCGGCATGGATGCGACAGGAGAAATCCGGCTTAAGGTTCGGGCAGCCCTCATCCACCGGCTTGTCGATGGCGAACATGTCAGACTTCTCGAAGGCAAAGGCCGCGCAGCAGAGCCCGGCACATCGACTACAATCCGCGATCATGTCAGGCAGGGGTGCGTAAGCAGCCATTTGTCTTCCGAAAGTGATTCAGCCTCGCCCGCCAAGTCTTTGACGGGCGAATCTTTTTGAGTGTCAGAGGTAGCGGAACGCCAGCCGCTTGCCGGTCAGCTTCGCGAGCTGCTGCAGGCGGCCATCGACGCGTTCGCCACTGAAATTGCGCAGGCGCGCGGGGACCACGAGTTCCAGATCGATATCGGTATTGTTCGCCGGTTTCTCGAAGCTGAGATCGGACACGACGCCCGGCATGGCCGCCGAGAATGGGTAGACGACACGCAGCAGACCGCCGAGCAGCTTTGCGAGTTCGCGCAGGCGCGGCGTGGCAATCGTCAGCAGGGCTGCCGTCGAGCCGTCGTCACGAAGGCCCTCGTAGCGGTAATAATTGGCGAGCGCGATATAGGCGCGGCCCGGATGGGTGACACCGGCGAGCGAACTCTGCGCTATCACGTTCAGCGAATGGATGCCGCGATAATCGGGATGCGAACGCCAGCTAACATCGGCGAGGAAGCAGGCGGCCTGCCTGTAGCGGGCCTCCTCTTCCGTTTCCTGCACCCCGAACGCAGGCATGACCTTATCAGTCCAAGCTACCAGTTCGCGGGCATGCTCGGGCGAGCGCGCGTTGAGAAGCGCCAGCTCTTCGGTCGCCGCCAGCAGCGGGTCCTTGGCGCGCTCTTCCTCATCCAGCATCGAATAGAGGAAGCCTTCGCGCACGCCGAGCACGGAGAAGACGACCTTGGACGGCTTCATGATCTTCAGCGTTTCGGCCATGGCGACAGCACCATAGGGCAAGAGCGTGCGGCGGTTCTTGGAGATGGTCTGCCAGGCCAATTCCTTGACGTCGCGCGTCTCGGCTATGTGCGCCAGCAGGTCCATGGCTTCAGCGGTTGTGATCTCGTAGCCGTGCATCATGTGCAGCGGGTAGTTCGTCAGTTCCATGTGCAGCTTGGCGAGCGCGCGCCATGTGCCGCCCACGGCATAGAAGGCGCGTCCCTCGCCCACCGAGAGCCAGGTCTCGTCCTTGAGCATCTTGCGGGCAAGTGCCGTGGCCTTCTCGATGGAATTGCCGGAAAGGTCGGCAAGCCGCAGGCCGCCGAGCGGCAGCGTGATGCCCGAGCCGTAATGGCCGCCCTGCACATTGATCAGTTCCAGCGAACCGCCGCCGAGATCGCCGACAATGCCATCGGGATTATGGAAACCGCTGATGACGCCGAGCGCGGAGAACATCGCCTCTTCCGGGCCGGTCAGAACGCGGATCTGGCAACCGAGAATGGCTTCCGCCTCGTGAATGAATTTCGAACCGTTGGAGGCTTCGCGTGCGGCGGCGGTCGCCAGCACATACATCTTGCGGGCGCGCGCCTGGTCCGACAGCGCCTTGAAGCGTGTCAGCGCCTTCAGCGCCTTGGCGATGCTTTCGGGCTCCATGCGGCCGGTCGAGGCCACGCCGCGTCCCAGCCCGCACAGCATCTTCTCGTTGAAGAGCACGGCGGGCGATCTGTTCATGCCTTCATAGACGACGATACGGATCGAGTTCGATCCGATATCCACGACCGAGACCGGGGCGATGCCGGGCAAGCGCCCCTGTGCGTCAGGTTCTACCATTCTGTCCCAGGTTCATTTTCGCACCGGCTTCCAGCCGGCAAACAGTTTCGGAGCACCCGTGGTCAGCGCCTCCCCGCGGCCTGAAAGGCTCGGATTGGTCATGAAGTACTGTTGCGCGTTGAACGGTTCTTCACCTTCGCCGACTTCGACACGCCTCGAAGTTCCGTCTTCCAGTATCTCGTAGCTCTGCTGGTTGTCCATCAAGTTCGCCAGCATGATCTGGGAAAGAACCTGCTCATGCACAGTCTTGTTGTGCAGCGGAACAAGGGTTTCCACCCGGCGATCGAGGTTGCGCGGCATCATGTCGGCCGAGCCGATATAGACGCGCGCCTTGTCGGACGGCAGGCCGTGGCCGTTACCGAAGCAGAAGATGCGGCTGTGTTCGAGGAAGCGGCCGACGATGGACTTGACGCGGATGTTGTCCGAGAGGCCCGGCACCTGCGGACGCAGGCAGCAGATGCCGCGAATGACGAGTTCCACCGGTACGCCGGCCTGGCTCGCACGATAGAGCGCATCGATGATCTCGGGATCGACCAGCGAGTTCATCTTCATCCAGATGGCGGCGGGGCGGCCGGCCTTGGCATGTTCGGTCTCTTCGGCGATGAGCTGTAACACGCGCGGACGCAGCGTCGTCGGCGACATCGCGATCTTCATCCCCTCTTCCGGCTCGCCATAGCCGGTGATGAAGTTGAAGATATTGGCCATGTCGTGCCCGATCACCGGATTGCAGGTGAAGAAGGAGAGGTCCGTGTAGATCTTCGCCGTGACCGGATGGTAGTTGCCGGTGCCGAGGTGGCAATAGGTGCGCAGCCTCCCCTCCTCGCGGCGCACGACCATGGACATCTTGGCATGCGTCTTCAATTCTATGAAGCCGAAGACGACCTGCACGCCGGCGCGTTCGAGGTCGCGGGCCCAGCGAATGTTCGCCTCTTCATCGAAACGGGCCTTCAGTTCGACCAGCGCGGTCACCGACTTTCCGGCCTCGGCGGCATCGATCAGCGCGCGCACGATCGGGCTGTCGTTGGAGGTTCGGTAGAGCGTCTGCTTGATCGCCAGCACATCCGGATCGCGCGCCGCCTGCAGCAGGAACTGCACGACGACGTCAAAGCTTTCATACGGGTGATGGACGATCATGTCCTTCTCGCGGATCGCCGCGAGGCAATCGCCGCCATGATCGCGGACGCGCTCGGGGAAGCGCGGATTATAGGGTTCGAACAGCAGGTCTTCACGCGGTGTCCTGCAGATTTCCGACATCGTGTTCAGCGCCAGAAGACCCGGCAGAACGGCGACGCGATTGTCGGGCACGTTGAGTTCCTGCACGACGAACTTGCGCAGACTGTCCGGCATTTCGGAATCGGTCTCGATACGGATCACCGAACCGCGACGGCGGCGCTTCAGCGCGGTTTCGAAGAAGCGCACGAGGTCTTCGGCCTCTTCCTCGACTTCGATATCGCTGTCTCGAATGATGCGGAACGTGCCGTAGCCGCGCACTTCATAGCCCGGGAAGAGCTTGCCCGTATGGAGGCTCACGACATCTTCGAGCGTGATATAGCGGATCGTATTGCCAGCGTCCGGCAGGCGGATGAAGCGCGGCAGCGCGACGGGGAGCCTCAAGAGCGCCGTCATGGGTTCGCGGCCGGTCTTGCTTTCGAGCTGCAGGCCGATGGAGAAGCCGAGGTTCGGGATGAACGGGAACGGATGTGCGGGGTCAATCGAGAGCGGCGTCAGCACCGGGAAAATCGACTGCAGGAACTCTTCGCCGAGCCACGCGATGTCGTCGGGTCCCAGCGCCGCAGGGCGGACGATCAGAATGTCTTCACGCGCAAGGTTCTGTTGCAGGACGGCAAGCGCTGCCTGCTGCTCCATCTGCAGATTGTCGATCTCGTGCAGGATCGCGTCGAGCTGTTCCGACGGCGTCTTGCCGTCCGGCGTGCGCATGGCGATGTTCTGGCGGACCTGGCCCTCAAGGCCGGCGACGCGTACCATGAAGAATTCATCAAGGTTGGTCGCGGAAATCGACAGGAAGCGGACGCGCTCAAGAAGCGGATGGGCGTTGTTCAGGGTTTCTTCCAAAACGCGCCGATTGAACTGCAGCCAGGAGAACTCGCGGTTGACGAAGCGCTCCGGCTTGTCGAACCACTCGTCGGCGGCCGAGGTGATCACCTCTTCCGCGTGCGGTTCGTTGATATTCGCTGCAGGCGCCGAACTGTCCATGGTGTCAGAAATCCTCGCATTTCAAGCCACTTTCCAGCGGCCGTATTACAGTTTGACGACGGATTCGTGACAGTCAATCGGAATCCCTGTCATCGTCCTCCTCGAACGCTGAGAGAACTTCGGCCACAAGCGCGCGATTGATCTTCGTGCGCCGTGACAGAGCAAGCCGGTCGAGCGTTTCGACGATGCGGCGCGCGGCCTCCGTCGAGCGCTCCATCCGTGCAGCGATATAGGCGATGAGCTTGTCTTCGACCGCAAGCTGGCGATCCGAGAAGAGCTTGATCAGCACGTCCGCCAGAAGTTCCTCATCCGGTTCTCCGATCTCGACGACCGTGGCGGCCTTGAGGCGGGACATCAGATCGGGCAGCGAGACATCCCAGGCGGCGGGTGAGGTGCGCGCGGTCATCAGAAGTGAGGTGCCGTTTTCGCGGACCGAATTGATAACGTGGAAGAGTTCGGTGTCGTCGAACTCGCGGCGATCGACGTCTTCGAAAAGCACGGGGTGACCGACGGCCTGACGCGCTGCATCGGAGCCCGCGACCGGATCGATGCTGATCGCGTCCGCGTTCTCGCGCCAGATGCTCGCCAGATGCGACTTGCCGCAGCCTACTGGGCCGACCAGAATGACGACTGGCGATGGCCAGTTCGGCCAGCCATCGACAATACGAACGGCAGCCTTCAGGGGCGGCGCCACGCGCAGGTCGTCGCGCGAGGTTTGCTCCTCGATGGGAAAATCCAGTGGCAATTGATGATCACCGGCATTACGCGCCATGACTACACTCATTCTGGACGACCGAAATTACTCGACCGTCTTGTCCTTGCTGATCTGCGCTGCCTGATGGAGATCGCGCAGCTGGTGCTGATCACCATAATAGAGATCGCTGTCCAGATAACGAGAAATCGCGAAGCGGACCAGAACCCCAATGGCGGCGGACACGGGCACGGCGACCAGCAGCCCGACAAAGCCAAAGAGAAGGCCGAAGGCAAACAGGGCAAACATCAGCCAGACCGGATGCAGGCCCACCCGATGACCGACCAGACGCGGCTGCAGGATGTTGCCTTCCAGGAACTGGCCGGACAGGAAGACCATGGCGACAACGCCGATCCAGAGATAGTCGGGCCAGAACTGGACGATGGCGAGACCCACGGCCAGCACAAGGCCGACCGTCGAGCCGATATAGGGAATGAAGCTGATCGCGCCCGCAAACAGGCCGATGAGCAAACCGAAGTTGAGGCCCGTCAGCGCCAGCGCCGTTCCATAGTAGACCCCCAGCACGATGCAAAGCGTGCCCTGCCCGCGCACGAAACCGGCGATCGTGGTGTCGATTTCGCTGGAGAGCGTCCGCACCGTGTGCACATGGTCGCGAGGCACGAGATTGTCGATCCAGGCCACCATCCGGTCCCAGTCGAGCAGGAGATAGAAGGCAACGACCGGGGTCACCACCAGCAGCGACACGACATCGACAATGGCCTTGCCGGAATTCCAGATCTGCTCCATCAGCGTGGCCAGGAACTTGGTTCCCTCCCCGAGTATGGCGGAGAAATTCTCCTTGATCGCGCCGATCTGGTCGCGCGCCCAGGCGGGCAGCATGTCCGGGCTTGCCTTGGTGACAAGCTGCTGCAGCGACGTGATGTATCCCGGCAGATCCTTGAGGAACTGGTTGAACTGGCTGGCCAGCAGCGGCACGACGATCACCAGTGCAAGCGCGAAGACGACAACAAACAGCACCAGGATCACGACAGTCGCCATAAGCCGCGAAAGACCGCGGCGCTCGAACCAGTCGGCAACCGGATCGAGGAAGTAGGCGAGCGCCATGCCGGCCACGAACGGCAGCAGGATGGAGCTGAACACCATGAGGAAAATCACGAGGAACAGGAGCCCGACCAGCCAGAAGGCCAGCTGGCGTTTGAGATTGTGCGAGCTGAGTTTTCTGATCATCGGGTCCGTCCGCGGCGCTTGAGGTCGATCCAGCCAAGTGCAGCATCGACAGGAGGAGATAGGATGCACCGGAAGCCAAGGTCAAGAGCACTGCAAGATAGAGCGAAATTGTGACGGTGCTTTCCCGATCGTCCGGCGCCCAGCCGCGTGCGCCAGGCCCGGCGTTCCACTTCGTGGGCCGCCGTAGCATTTCCGTGGCCGGAGGCGGCCTTATCTGGTGAAAATCCGCGCTCAAATCGCGATCCGTCTTGCATATCGGGGGGCATCATGCCAATGGCGGGCCTATACCGGAAATCGCAGCGGAGATCGCTCATGAGCGCGGATGGACGCAACGGACTGACCTATAGCGATGCGGGCGTCGATATCGATGCCGGCAACCTCATGGTCGAGAAGATCAAGCCAGCCGTGCGCTCGACACGCAGGCCGGGTGCGGATGGCGAGATCGGCGGCTTCGGCGGCCTCTTCGACCTCAAGGCTGCCGGCTTCAAGGATCCGGTTCTGGTTGCCGCCAATGACGGCGTCGGCACCAAACTGAAGATCGCCATCGATGCGGACTTCCATGACACGGTCGGCATCGACCTCGTGGCCATGTGCGTCAACGATCTGGTCGTGCAGGGTGCCGAGCCGCTCTTCTTCCTCGACTATTTCGCCACCGGCAAGCTCGACCCGGATCAGGGTGCGGCGATCGTCAAGGGCATTGCCGAAGGCTGCGTCATGTCCGGCTGTGCGCTCATCGGCGGCGAGACGGCGGAAATGCCGGGCATGTATTCCAAGGGCGATTACGACTTGGCAGGCTTTGCCGTGGGCGCTGCCGAGCGCGGCCAGCTTCTTCCCTCCGAAGAAGTCTCCGAAGGCGATGTCATTCTCGGCCTCGCCTCCTCGGGCGTTCATTCCAACGGCTTCTCGCTGGTGCGCAAGATCGTCGAGCTTTCGGGCCTTTCCTATGACGCACCGGCTCCCTTTGCGCCGGAAAAGAAGCTGGGCGAAGCCCTGCTGACGCCGACGCGTATTTATGTGAAGCCGCTTCTCAAGGCGATCCGTGAGACGGGCGCGATCAAGGCACTCGCCCACATCACCGGCGGCGGTTTCCCGGAAAACATTCCGCGCGTCCTGCCGAAGCATCTTGCCGCCGAGATCGATCTGGATGCCGTCAAGGCGCCGGCCGTGTTCTCGTGGCTCGCCAAGACCGGCGGCGTTGCGCCGTATGAAATGCTGCGCACCTTCAACTGCGGCGTCGGCATGATCGCCGTCGTTTCGCCGGAGAAGGCCGATGAGGTCGCCTCAACGCTCGAAGGCGAAGGCGAGACCGTGTTCCGCCTCGGCCGCATGGTTGCCCGTGCGGAAGGCGCGCATGGCACGGTCTACAAGGGCACGCTGACGCTATGACCTCCCCCATGACGAGCCAGCGCAAGCGCGTTGTCGTCTTCATCTCCGGCGGCGGGTCCAACATGGTCGCGCTGGCGGAGGCCGCACGCGCGACGGACTTTCCGGCCGAGATCGTGGCGGTGATTTCCGACAAGGCGGATGCCGGCGGGCTCGCCAAGGTTGCCGCCCTGGGCATCGCAACGTTTGCGTTTCAGCGCCGGGATTACGAGAGCAAGACCGCGCACGAGGGGGCGATCCTCGCGAAGCTCGCCGAACTCGCTCCGGACATCATCTGCCTTGCCGGCTATATGCGTCTGCTTTCGGCGGAGTTCATTCGTCCCTATGAGGGCCGCATTCTCAACATCCACCCTTCCCTGCTGCCGCTCTTTGCGGGGCTGCACACGCATCAGCGCGCCATTGATGCGGGCATGAAGGTCGCCGGTTGCACAGTGCATCTCGTGACCGAGGGCATGGATGAAGGGCCGATCCTCGCGCAGGCCGTAGTTCCGGTTCTGGCCGGTGACACTGCGGACACGCTGGCGGCGCGGGTGCTGACGCAGGAGCATCTCATCTATCGCGAGGTGCTGCGGGCCGTTGCCGCAGGCGAAGCGCCAACGACCGACAGTTCCCAAAGCGTCCTGTCGCTCGGCTGAGCGCCTGCCAGGAACTCCGGAACAATTGCCTCCCCTTCGCGTTCCGTTCGAAAACGGAAGGAGACGGCCATGACACACGAACCTCCGATTACCCACGGCGGGCTGCCGGAACACACACATATCCAGAAGACGAAGGACGCGCTGCTCGAGACGAAAGTCGCGGGCACACTGGCGACGACACCGGATGTGCACTCTCTCGACATCTCCGTCGCGGCACAGAAAGGCGTCATTCACCTGAGCGGCTCGGCGCCCGACCAGCGGCAGATCGACAAGGCGAAGGAAGTCGCGCAATCAGTCGAAGGCGTAGACCATGTCGTGTCCCGGCTCGCCGTCGGCCGGATGGGAAAGCACTGATCAGCTCGCCTGCAACAGAGCGCGGTTCATCACCGCCCATTGCAGGAGGATGACGGTCTTGGCATCCGGCAGGCGGCCATCGCCGACCATGGCAAAGGCTTCATCAAGGGGAAGTTCGACGACCTCGATATCCTCGTGCTCGTCCGCCAGCCCGCCGCCAGCGGCCTCGCGGCGGGTTGTGTCGATCAGCCCGATAAAAAGGTGGACTTCTTCCGCCAGTGCACCGGGCGAACCGAAAACCGGAAAGAGTGGAAACACCTTCCCGACCCTATAGCCGGTCTCTTCCAGCGCCTCCCGACGCACGGCCGTTTCCGGTTCGTCGCCATCCAGCAGACCGGCAGCAGCCTCCAGCACAAAAGCTTCACGCGCGAGATAAAAGGTCGCGGTGCGAAACTGGCGCACCAGAACGACGAGGTCCTTGACCGGATCGTAGAGCAGGATCGCGGCCGCTGAGCCGTGATCGACGACTTCCCGGCGCAGTCGCGCCGTTTCTCCGTCGGACCCCGTATAATCGATGATCAGCTGGTAGAGATTGTTCCAGCCCTTGTAGGCATGGGTCTTCTCGACCAGCCGCGCGCCGGCTTTCCTGAAAAACGTCATGCCTTGACCAGCCAAACCTTGTTGTCGTGCAGCCCGGCACCGCCATAGGGCGCGACGCAATCGGCCCCGGTCAGGACGTTGATACCTTCGCCATCCAGATGTGCCTTATTGGGCCACAGACCTTCGGCAATGAGCACGCCTGTACGAGCCTCACTCGTCACTCGGGCATGAAGCCGCAGGTCGCCACGAGTGTTGCCGAGACGGACGATGTCGCCGCTCTCTATGCCAAGCCCCGCCGCATCGGCCGGATTGATCATGACCTCCGGTCTGCCCTCCTTCTCCCGCGACGTCTTCGTTTCAGCGAAGGAGGAATTGAGAAAATTGCGCGCCGGCGACGTGGCAAGGCGGAACGGATGTGCCTCGTCCGTCTCCTCGATCACCGGGCAGTAATCCGGGAAATCCGGTAGCCGCGCCGCGGGGCCGAGGATGCCGACATTCTCCGGAGGGCGGGTGCTTGCCGCCTGCCCTGTCCAATCGGGGCGGAAATGGAACTTGCCGTCGGCATGGCCGAAGCCATTGAGGAAATGCGCTTCATCGAAGGGAAGCTTCCGATCGATCCATTTCTCGCCGTCCAGCTGCTCCAGCTCGCCCGGCCGGAGCACCGTCGCGATCAGGTCGCGCTCGCTCATGCCGAACCCCGCCCTGTCGGCCACGCCGAGGCGCCTTGCGAGTTCTTCGATGACGAAGAGATTCGTCCGCACCGTTTCCGGCGGCTCGACCAGTTTTGGCCCCAGCAGGATATGGCTCTGGCCGCCGCCCCGATAGATGTCGTCATGCTCGACGAACATCGTGGCCGGCAACACGATATCGGCCATTTCGGCCGTCTCGGTCAGGAACTGCTCGTGCACGGCAACAAACAGGTCATCGCGGGCGAAGCCCTTGCGGACCAGGCGCTGCTCAGGGGCAATATTCACCGGATTGGTGTTCTGGATCAGCATGGCCGTGACCGGCGGGCCGTTGCGAAGCGCTTCGGCATCACCGGTCAGGACGCGGCCGATCTGCGACTGATCGAGAGAACGCACCGACGGATCGGCATAGCTTGCGCCCTTGATCAGTCCGGTCGTCATGCCGAAGATGTCGGCATTGGTGTGGAAAGCTCCGCCGCCCTCGTGCTGCCAGCTGCCGAGCACGGTGGGAAGCGACAGCGCCGCATGCATGGAAACGGTGCCGTTGCGACTACGGGTGAAGCCATAGCCGAGACGGAAGAAGCTGCGCTTGGTGGTGCCAACGAGGCGGGCGAATTCCTCGATCTGTTCGACCGTCAGGCCGGTGATCTCGGCTGCCCATTGCGGCGTGCGGGTGGCAAGGTGCGCTTCGAGGCCGGCCGGATCATCCGCATATTTCGTCAGATAGGCGCGATCGGCGTAGCCGTCGCGGAAGGCGACATGCATCGCGGCGCAGGCGAGTGCGGCATCCGTGCCCGGCTTGAGGATCAGCTTGACGTCAGCCTGCTTCATGGTCGGCGTGTCGTAGACGTCGATGGCGACGATCTTGGCACCGCGTTCCTTGCGCGCCTTGATCGCATGCGTCATCACGTTGACCTGTGTCGACACGGCATTCGTGCCCCAGATGACCACGCAATCGGATTTCGCCATCTCGCGCGGATCGACGCCGGTCAGCCGGCCGAGGCCCATCATGACGCCGGTCCACGCCGGATTGACGCAGATCGTGCCGAAGAAGCCGGAATACCGCTTGGCGTGACGCAGGCGCTCGATGGAGTCGCGCTGCACGAGACCCATCGTACCGGCATAGAAATAGGGCCAGACAGCCTCCGAGCCGTGCGCCGCTTCCGCCTTCACGAAGGCTTCGGCGATCTCGTCGAGTGCGGCCTCCCAGGAAAGATCCGTCCAGCTCCCTGCCCCTTTCGTGCCCTTGCGCTTCATGGGTTTCAGCAGCCGGTCGGGGTGATAGAGCCGTTCGGCATAGCGTGCGACCTTGGCGCAGATGACGCCGTCGGTGTAGTCGTTGGCCTTTGCTCCGTGAACGCGCCCGATGCGTCCGTCCGCGCCGATGTCGATTTCGAGCGCGCAGGTCGAGGGACAGTCGTGCGGGCAGGCCGAGAAGCCTTTGCGCGGGCGGGTGAGATCGGGGGTCGCAATGTTCATGGCTCACAGGTATATGCGAAGCGAAAATGCGCCGGAAGACGAAAAAGCCGGCCATGACATGATTTCATGAGACCGATCGGGGCGCGGAATGAATTACCGGCACATCTATCACGCGGGCAATTTCGCCGATGTTCTCAAGCACGCCGTGCTCGCCCGGCTGATCGTCTATCTGCAGCAGAAGGACAAGGCCTTCCGCGTCGTCGACACGCATGCCGGGATCGGGCTTTACGACCTCTCCTCTACAGAGGCGCAGAAGACAGGGGAATGGCTCGACGGGATCGGCAAGCTGATTTCGGCGGAACTGCCGGACGACGTCGCGACCCCGCTGGCCCCCTATCTCGATGCCGTTCGCGCGTTGAATCCGGAAGGTGGCGTAAAGCTTTATCCCGGCTCGCCAAAACTGACCCGCATGCTGTTGCGCGAGCAGGACCGGCTGTCGGCCATGGAGCTGCATCCGGCTGACTGCGAAACGCTGCGCGATCTCTTCGCGGGCGATTATCATGTCCGCGTCACAGAACTGGATGGGTGGCTCTCGCTCGGCGCGCATATGCCGCCCAAGGAGAAGCGCGGGATTGTTCTTGTCGATCCGCCCTTCGAGATCGAAGGCGAGTATGAGCGGATGGTGGATGGTCTGGTGAAGGCCTATCGGCGCTTTCCGGGCGGGACCTATTGCCTCTGGTATCCGCTGAAAAAGGGCGCACCGATCAAGGATTTCCATGAGGCGCTGAAAGAAACCGAAATCCCGAAGATGCTGTGCACAGAGCTTTCGGTCCGCAGCGACCGGGAAACGACTGGCCTGAGCGGCACCGGCCTCATCATCGTCAATCCGCCCTATACGCTGCATGACGAGCTGAAGAAGATGCTTCCTGTGTTGAAGACGCTGCTCGCGCAGGATCGCTTCGCCTCCACGCGCAATATCTGGCTGCGCGGCGAAGAATAAACTTCCGGCTCCGCGATCGGCTGGTCATGTCGGGCCCTGTCGCTGACACGTCGCCGGAACGTCACTTGCAAACTTCCGGCAAACTCCCCATTCTCCCAAGCCTGAAATGTTCATGTCTCTTGGGGGAAGCCTATGACGAAACTTTCGACGGCCTTCGCAGCCCTTGCTCTCGGCGGCGCGTTGCTTTCCGGCGGCGCGGCATATGCCGGGACGAGCGAGTGCACCGACGGCAGCGTTCTCTCCTTCATCGACCACCGCTTCGACTACAAGGCCAGCCATTATCTTCGGGCTGACCTCGATATCCTCGGATTTGACCGCGTTTCCAATACGCGCGTCGATTTTCGCGACGAGACGCATCCGATTCAGCGCGTCTATTGCCACGCCAAGGTGGACATGAACGACGGCCATCGTCGCGACCTTTGGTACATGATCGAAAGCGGGATGGGCTTTGCCGGTCTCGGCGAGCGCGTGCGCTTCTGCATTTCGGGTCTCGACCCCTGGTATGTCGACGGTCGCCAATGCCGGTCAGTGCGCTGATGTCCGCAGGCAAGCGATTCTCCGCAGCCTTTGCCGGTCTGCTTGCCCTGGCCGCGATCAGTCAGGCCCAGGCGGAGGACAGGCCGCAGCAGGGGTTCGATTTCTACGTCCTTTCGCTCTCATGGTCGCCGTCCTGGTGCGCCACGCATCCTCAGGGGCAGAAGACGATGCAATGCGATCCCTCCAAGGATTTCGGCTTCATCGTGCATGGGCTCTGGCCGCAGAACGAAAGCGGCTATCCGGAATTTTGTGCCACGCGCGAATCGGATCGCGTGCCCGCCAATCTGGGCCGGCGCTATCTCGACATCATTCCGTCCATGGGCCTCATTGGCCATGAATGGCGCAAGCACGGCACCTGCTCGGGCCTGAAACAGGCCGACTATCTGCAGACGCTGCGGGACGCCTACAACAAGGTTTCGATCCCCCCGGCGCTGGCCAAGCTCGATCAGGGCAAGAGCGCCAATCCGGGCGACATCGAGAAGGCATTTCTCGCGGCCAATCCTGGCATGAGTGAAAAAGGCATCGCGGTCTCCTGCGCCTCGAAGATGCTGCAGGAAGTTCGGATCTGCATGACGAAGGACCTGCAGTTCCGCGACTGCGAGGAAGTCGATGCAGACGCCTGCCCCTTGAAATCCGTCAATATTCCACCGGTGCGCTAATGAAGATACTCTATTCCCCCGCCTCGCCTTATTCCGCCAAGGTCCGGATGGCAGCCCGCCATACGGGGCTTTCCGTTGAGAGCGAGGTCGTGAAAACTGACGACGAACCCTCGCTGCTGATTGAGAATAACCCGCTCGGGAAGATTCCTGTCCTCCTGCAAGACGGCGATTCTCCGGTCTTCGACAGCCGTGCCATCATGCAGTTTCTGGATCGCCAGAGTGGCGGCAAACTCTACCCGGTCGACCCGGCAGGCCGCACGCAGGCGGAGGTTCTGGAAGCACTCGCGGATGGCATTACGGATTGCCTGCTTGCACATGTCTACGAACGTCGCTTTCGACCGGAAGAGAAGATCCACCAGCCCTGGCTGGACAAGCAATGGTCGAAGGTCACGCGTGGTCTGGCGTGGCTGGAAGCCAACCCTGTTTCCTTCACGGACGGCCTGACTGGCGGCCATATCGCGCTGGCGGCCTTGACCGGCTATCTCGAATTGCGCTTTGCCGGCCAGTGGGAAACCTTCTGGCCCGGACATCGCGCCTTTATCACGGAGTTCGAGGCACGCTTCCCAGCCTATTCGGAGTTCAAGTCCAGGGGATAGATGGGTCGCGCGGCCAGACTGAAACTTCAGCACACTCCAAAACAAGAAAGGCCCGGCGCGAGCCGGGCCTTTCCTTTGATACGCTCGGTTAAGCGGATCAGAACTTGTAGCCGATACCGACCTTGACAGCGTTCTGGTCGTAGCCACGCGAAACGTTGGTGCCGCCGAGAACGTAGGTGCGGTTGCCGAACGACGTGAAGTCGTATTCGACGCGAGCTGTTACGTTGTCGGTAACCTTGGTTTCTGCGCCGACGCCAGCGGTCCAGCCGATAACGCCACGCGAGTCGTTGTTGCCAGCGCCGTCGGAAACCTTGACGCTACCAGCAGCAACACCGGCTGCGCCGTAGAGCATGAAGGGGTTCATGTCGACGCCGAGACGAGCGCGGAGTGCACCCTGCACGCCGGTTTCAGTCTTGATGCCAGCGGTGGTGCGCTGTGCGCCGTTGTAATCCACGTTGCCTTCAACGCCGTATACCAGCTGGCCGTCCTGGAAGTTATAGCCAGCGTAGCCGCCGAGACCGAAAGCATTGGCGTAGCCAGAGTTCTTGATCTGACCCCAGTTCCAGGAACCGGTTGCACCAAGGTAGCCACCAGCCCAGTTGCCGACTACGGGAGCCGAAACCGTGGCTGCCGGGGCCTGCGGGATGGAGTCGATGGCGTCAGCAGCAGAAGCGGCCGATACCGAAGCGATGGAAGCAGCCGAAGCCACAAGAGCGATGATCATTTTACGCATAACAGTCTCCTTTTCACTACGGCCTGCCCGTGATCATTCATTGGGCAGTCCGAAAATCCGGTTTGATCCCTCTCCGGTTGAGTCTCAAATTGATATGAGAATGAGGAATTCCAAGAGCCAGATTGTGAAATTGTTGTGTCAAAAAGAAGTCCGAAAGGTGATGTTGTCGATTTACAACAGGGATTTCGTTAACCATAACCCAAAAACCAGCCATATATTGGTACAATAATGACCATCTATTATAACTATGTTTACTCTTATGTCGATTTCAGAGCCAAATTCTTTAATAAATCCTTAATATGCATTCCCGATTTTACACTGCCTATTTTGATCTGTAACTTGAGCAAACCCGAAAACGGAGCCGTCAAGCGTGCCTGACCATGTATTGCCAAAGAAGTCCGCGCTGGTGACAGGCGGAGCCAAGCGCATCGGCCGCGCCATTTGCGAGGGGCTGGCGAATTTAGGCTTTTCTGTCGCAATTCATGCCAATTCCTCTCTGGCGGAGGCGGAGGAATTCGCGCGTTCCTTGCGCGACTCGGGCGCCGAAGCGGTCGCACTGCAGGCGGACTTGAGGAATGAGGCGGAAACGCTCGACCTGATCCGCCATGCGCACAGGGCGCTGGGCGGCCTTGGCGTCGTCGTCAACAATGCGTCGGTGTTCCAGCCGGACTGGGTGACCGATTTCGACCGGGAGACCTGGGACGGCCATTTCGACGTCCATGTCCGCGCGCCGTCTATCCTGGCCGGCGAATATGCGCGTCTTCTCGATCAGAACGAAAAGGGCCTGATCGTCAACATCATCGACCAGCGTGTCTGGGCACCAACGCCCAACTACTATTCCTATATGCTCTCCAAGGCCGCGATGCTGATGGCGACGAAGACGATGGCGATGTCGCTCGCGCCGCGTATCCGTGTGAATGCCATTGGCCCCGGCCCCACCCTGCCCAATGTCCGCCAGACGCAGGCCGACTTCGAAAAGCAGACCGGCGCGCTGCTTCTCGGCAAGGGGCCGGATCTTTCGGAATTCGCCCGCACCATTGCCTATTTCCATGGCGCATCCTCCGTCACGGGGCAGATGATCGCGCTGGATGGCGGACAACATCTGGCGTGGGAAACCCCGGATGTGGCAGGACTGGCCGAGTGATCCCTATATAATGCCGCAAACGTGTCAGCAGGGCGCTAGAATGGCGGGCTCTGAGAGAATGGTGATTCGGTAAGGCAGAATGACGAGCGGCAAGCAGGACGATGGCGGCATCCTTTATGGCGAGGTGCCGGAGGATGATGAGGACGATCTGTCCGAGGTGGTGGAAGCCGGTTCGGCGCCTGCCATCGAGTGGTCGGAGAACCTTGCCGCCGCCACCGGCCTCACGGGTGCGGAGCTGATCGGCGAATATGTCAAGCAGTTGCCGAACAGCCCCGGCGTCTACCGCATGTTCGACGCCAAGGGCGATGTCCTTTACGTCGGCAAGGCGCGCTCGCTGAAGAAGCGCGTCAGCAATTATGCGCAAGGCCGCGGCCATTCCAATCGCATCCATCATATGGTCGCCGCGACGACCGCCATGGAATTCGTCACGACGCGGACGGAGACCGAGGCGCTTCTGCTGGAAGCGAATCTCATCAAGCGCTTGCGGCCGCGCTTTAACGTTCTGCTGCGCGACGACAAGTCGTTTCCCTATATCCTGCTGACCGGCGATCATCCCGCGCCTGCGATCTACAAGCATCGCGGCGCAAGGGCGCGGAAGGGTGACTATTTCGGGCCTTTCGCCTCCGCCGTTGCAGTCTCCAGCACGATCAATTCGCTGCAGCGCGCCTTTCTGCTGCGCACCTGCACCGACAGCGCTTATGAGGGGCGGACGCGGCCCTGTCTGCTTTACCAGATCAAGCGCTGTTCCGGCCCGTGCACGGGCGAAATCAGCACGGCTGACTATGCGGAGCTGGTATCCGAAGCGCGTGATTTTCTCTCCGGCAAGAGCAAGGCAGTGAAGGATCACATCGCCGCAGCCATGGGGCAAGCGGCTGAGGACCTGGATTTCGAGCGCGCCGCCGTTCTGCGCGACCGTCTTTCCGGCCTCTCACATGTGCAGAGCCATCAGGGCATCAATCCGGCGAGTGTCGAAGATGCCGATGCCTTCGCCATCCATCACGAAGGCGGGCTCACCTGCATTCAAGTCTTCTTCTTCCGCACCGGGCAGAACTGGGGAAACCGCGCCTATTTCCCGCGCGCCGATGCGGCGCTGACGAGTTCTGAAGTCCTCAACGCCTTCCTGGCGCAGTTCTACGACGACAAGCCCTGCCCCCGGCAGATCCTGCTTTCGGAGGATATCGAGGAAGTCGAGCTTCTCTCCGAGGCGCTCGGCGAAAAGACCGGCCGCAAGGTGGAAATCCTGGCGCCGAAGCGCGGCGAGAAGCGCGACCTGATCGACCATGTCCTGGCCAATGCCCGCGAGGCGCATGGGCGCAAGCTCGCCGAGACCTCGTCGCAGGCCCGCCTGCTGAAGGGCTTTGCCGAGACGTTCCAGCTGCCTTACGTGCCGACTCGGATCGAGATCTACGACAACTCGCATATCATGGGCACGAATGCGGTCGGCGGCATGGTGGTGGCGGGGCCGGAAGGCTTCGTGAAGAACCAGTACCGCAAGTTCAATATCAAGTCGGAAGAGATCACCCCCGGCGACGACTTCGGCATGATGCGCGAGGTGATGACGCGGCGCTTCTCGCGGCTGATCAAGGAGGAAGGCGTTCCCGACCGGACGCAGCAGCCGAGCGGCGACTCAGAAGATCGCGGCTTCCCGGCTTGGCCCGACGTCATCCTCATCGACGGCGGTCAGGGGCAGATGACGGCGGTGCGCGCGATTCTGGAAGAGTTGGGAATCACCCAGGCCGTCACTGCCATCGGCGTCGCCAAGGGCGTGGATCGTGACGCAGGGCGCGAGCGGTTCTTTGCTTTGGGCCGGCCCGACTTCTCGCTGCCGCCGCGCGATCCGGTTCTTTATTTCATCCAGCGGCTCCGCGACGAGGCGCACCGGTTTGCCATCGGCTCGCACCGTGCGCGGCGCAAGAAGGAGATGATCAAGAACCCGCTGGACGAAATTGCCGGCATCGGGCCGCAGCGCAAGCGCGCCCTGCTGCAGCACTTCGGAACGGCGAAGGCCGTGTCGCGCGCCGGCATCTCCGATCTGATGACCGTGGAAGGTATTTCCGAATCGGTCGCGCGGCTCGTTTACAATCACTTTCACGAGGGGCCGGGCTGAGGGTGCGACGAATAGTGGCGCGGCTTCTTGCTTTTTTGTCGCGCCTGCCATTGAACCCGCGGATTTCACCAATATTTCATGAGATAAGCCAAGCCCGGCGTTGACCTTTGTGACGCGAGGGCTTCTCTTATGCCCATAAACTGAACAGGCGAATCCGCAAAAATGGCATCCCGCGCCTATAACATTCCCAATCTGCTCACCTATGCCCGGATCATCACGGTTCCGCTGATCGTCCTTTGCTTCTTTATCGAGGGGCATTTGCATGCGACGAACTTCGCGCGCTGGACGGCCTTCTGGCTGTTTGCGGCCGCCTCGATCACGGACTTCTTCGACGGCTATCTCGCCCGTATCTGGAAGCAGACGTCGAATATCGGCCGAATGCTGGACCCGATTGCCGACAAGTTGCTTGTGTCTTCGGTCCTGCTTTTGATGGCGGCGGACGGGACGATCGCCGGCTGGTCGCTCTGGGCGGCGATCATCATCCTCTGCCGCGAAATCCTGGTTTCGGGTCTGCGCGAATATCTGGCCGCGCTGAAGGTCTCGGTGCCGGTGACCCGCATTGCCAAGTGGAAGACGACGATCCAGATGGTGGCCATCGGCTTCCTCATCGTGGGGCCCGCCGGCGATTCCTATGTTCCGCATACGACGCTGATCGGCATCGTGCTTCTGTGGGCTGCCGCACTTATCACCATCTATACCGGCTACGATTACTTCCGTGCCGGGGCGAAACATATCGTGGATGACGAATGAGCGTGAAACTCGTCTATTTCGCCTGGGTGCGGGAGAAGATCGGCAAGGGCGAGGAAGAACTCGACCTGCCGGCCGAGGTTACGACCGTGGGTGAGCTGCTGGCCTACCTGAAGACGCTCGGCGAAGAGTACGATGAAGCGTTGAAGTTTCCCGAAGCGATCCGCGTCGCGCTCAATCAGGAGCACGCGCATCACTCCGAGAAGATTGCCGGGGTGCGCGAAATCGGCATTTTTCCGCCCATGACCGGAGGCTGAGCCTCATGTCGCTGACGCTGCACATCGCCGTTCAGCACGAGGATTTCGATCCGTCCGTCGAAGCGGCGCGCCTGACTGAGGGGCGGCCGGGTGTCGGTGCGCTGGTGCAGTTCACCGGCTTCTGCCGTAACGAGGGCGGCCGGCTTTCGGCGCTCGAACTCGAGCACTATCCCGGCATGGCAGAGGCTGAATTGCAGCGCATCGCCGAAGACGCGGTCGGGCGCTTCTCGCTCATCGGTCTCTCCGTCATTCATCGTTACGGCAAGATCATGCCCGGCGAGCGGATCGTGCTCGTCAGCGCCACGTCTTCGCACCGGCAGGCTGCCTTCGACGGCGCCAATTATGTGATGGATTTCCTCAAGACCGCCGCGCCCTTCTGGAAGAAGGAACACAATGCCGACGGCTCGCATGGCGCATGGGTTGCCGCCAAGGATGAGGACGATTCGGCACGCGACAAATGGGTGAAGGAATGAGTGAAGGGGTACGGCTGGAGGAAAGCTGGAAGGCGGCGCTGGCTGGCGAATTCGCCAGTTCCTACATGGCTCAGCTGAAGGATTTTCTGAAGTCGGAGCGAGAGGCCGGGAAGTGGATCTTTCCCAAGGGCTCGGAATATTTCCGTGCGCTCGACCTCACGCCTCTCGACAGGGTGAAGGTCGTCATCCTCGGACAGGATCCCTATCATGGCGACGGGCAGGCGCATGGCTTGTGTTTCTCCGTGCAGCCCGGCGTTCGCATCCCGCCGTCGCTCGTCAACATCTACAAGGAAATGGAGAGCGATCTCGGCATCATGCCGCCGCGCCATGGGTTCCTTGAAAGCTGGGCGAAACAGGGTGTGCTGCTGCTCAACAGCGTGCTGACGGTGGAGCGCGGACAGGCAGCCTCGCATCAGGGACAGGGCTGGGAAAAGTTCACCGACGCCGTCATCCGGCAGGTCAACGAGTTGCCGCATCCTGTCGTCTTCATTCTCTGGGGTTCCTATGCGCAGAAAAAGGCAGCCTTCGTAGACGCAAAGCGGCATCTGGTCATCAAGTCCCCTCACCCCTCGCCGCTCTCCGCCCATAACGGCTTCTTCGGCAGCAAACCGTTCTCGAAGACGAACTCATTCCTGCGCGATCACGGGATGAAGGAAATCGACTGGCGGCTGCCGGAGACGGTGTGACGGTCGAACCGTTGTTGCCCCGGACAAGGGCAAGCCTCGCCCGGGGCAGCGTTTGAGGATTGCCTTAGATCAGGCGGCTATAATCACCTTCATTGCCTTTTCACGGGCGGCATTGCCGAAGACTTCGTAGGCATCCAGAATCTCGTCCAGGCCGAAGCGATGAGTGATCAACTTCTTCGGATCGACCTTGCCAGCCTGCACGGTCTTGAGCAGCATCGGCGTCGTGCTGGTGCAGACAAGCCCCATGGAGATATTGATATTCTTGATCCAGAGATCCTCGATATGCAGATCAACGGACTTGCCATGCACCCCGACATTGGCGATTCGTCCGCCCGGCATGACGATTTTCTGGCAGATGTCGAAGGTTGACGGGACACCGACGGCTTCAATCGCCACGTCGACGCCCTTCCCGCCGGTCATTTGCATGACCGATGCGGCGGCATCCTCGGCGCCGACTTGAACGGTATCGGTTGCACCGAACTGACGCGCCAACGCCAGGCGTGCCGGGTCCATGTCGATCATGATGATACGGCTTGGCGAATAGAACTGCGCCGTCAGGAGTGCGGACATCCCAACCGGGCCGGCGCCGATGATGGCGATCGTGTCGCCCGGCTTGACGCCACCGGACTGAACGCCGATTTCGAGGCCTGTCGGCAGGATATCGGACAGCATGACGAGCGCTTCTTCGTCAGCACCTTCCGGGATCGGATAGAGCGAATTGTCGCCATGGGGAATCCGGACATATTCGGCCTGGGTGCCATCGATGCGATGGCCGAGAATCCAGCCACCATCGTCGCAATGCGCGTAGAGCTGCCGCTTGCAATTCGGGCAGGAACCGCAAGATGTGATGCAGGAAATGAGAACCGAGTCACCCTTCTTGAAATTGCGAATGGCCGAGCCGACCTCTTCGACGATACCAACGCCTTCGTGACCGAGGATGCGTCCCTCGTCCACGGTCGGGACGTCTCCTTTCAGGATGTGCAGATCGGTTCCGCAGATGGTCGTCTTCATGACCTTGACGATGACATCGGTCGGCTTCTGGATGGCGGGCTTATCTCTCTCGATCCAGTCTTTCTTGCCGGGACCCTGATATACGAGCGCTTTCATGGTTTTTCTCCTCCTTGCCTGCTGGCATCGCGGCAACGAAACCTTGGCGGCTCCGTTACGTCGGTTGGCGAGGAAAAGAGATAGCGCCGGTCGAATGGAAGCGCCTACAGGCGAATGCGACCGCTGCATTCGGATCGGGAAAACCACTCTCCAAATCGGAATGTTTCGATGCTGCAGCGCGGAAACTGAGCACGCCAGCAATGCCGCAACACGAAATGCCGCCCTCGCCGGAGGCTTCAGACCAATGTCGGCCTATTGCGCAAGGTGTCTGCCGGGCTTTCGCCAAACTGCTTGCGATAAGCGGCAGCGAGAACGCCGAGATTGATGAAACCTCGGGCTCGGGCGATTGAGGTCACGGTTTCGCCCGGCGCGGCGGCAATGAGCGCATCACGCAACGACCGCAGGCGTTGTCGCGTATGAAATGCATGGGGCGTTTGCCCACGAAAGCGCTTGAAGCCTTCCGAAAGCGAACGGGCGCTCACGCCGATCCTTTCGGCGATCTCGAGAATGCTCAACGCTTCGGCAGCGTGATCTGTCATGATCCGCTCGGCTTCGCGCACATAGTAAGGTGCGGCGGAACGAGCCCCGGACTCCAGATGCAGCCCGGCGCTGTCGGCCCAGTTGCGAAGCAGTTCGAGGCAGATCGTCTCCTCGATACGGCGCTCGATCAGCGGATTGGGGACTGCGTCATGGCGCGCGTCGAGCGAGCGCGTCGCGTAGTCGAGCAGCGAAAGCCAGGCGGAATGGCCGACGCCGAAAACCAGTCGCTTCTTCCAGAGATCGTCCCCAGGCACGAAGCCATACCAGCGCGCGGCCGTCTCTTCCATCAGCTTGTGAGGTATGGTCAGATTGAGCTGCAGATCGTGGCCGTCAGCAATGTTCCAATAGTCGGTCCGACTGCAATCGACCACATAGCTGTCGCCGGGCCTGCTGTCGAAGGCATCGTTGCCCAGGAGCGGGTGGCGGACAGTGCCGCGCAACGTGTTGACGACAATGATGTTGCCGGACGTGGGATCGAAATCATCGGCACGCGTCGGGGTTCCGAAACAGAAACGACTGAAGGTGATGCGCCCGATTTTCAGCATGCGCATCGTCGCATTTGGGTCCATGCCGCGTGTCAGCGGACGCGTTGAAAGCGGCATGTAGGTGCGGTTGCAGAATGCGTTGACGGCGGACCACTCGCGCGAGTCGTTCAGCTTGCCGCTCAACAGCGGCTTGCCTTGCCCATCCTCCAGAAGCGCCGTTTCGAGCATGAACACCTCCTCTATTCCGCTCGTTCACCGCGTGAGAGTAGCACATTGCGGAGGTCTTGCATCGCGCAATAGCTCGACCGTGCATATTCCCGCCAAAGTCGCCACCTCCATCGTCAAGCAGGCTTCTAGTTGCCGCCTTCGGTAATCCGCCCCTCATTCCGCGTCATGACCAGAATGAAAACCAGCGCCGAGAACATCACGATATCGCGCATGGCCAGCGGTCCGAAGGCGGTCCACATCGTTTCGGCGAAGCCGAGAATCGCCCCACCGGCGGCTGATCTCAGGGGCGAGGCATAGCCGCCGAGTGCACCGAGCATCACGACTTTCAGCCCGAACATCAGCCCTGCCCCGAAATCCATCGTGCCGTAATAGGCAGTCATCAGGAGGCCCGCGAACATGGCAATCAGCGCCGCGCCGACATAGGCCTGGATGAAGACGGAGCGGCTGTCGACGCCCAGCAACTCAGCCGCCAGCGGATCGTCCCGCACCGCCTTCCAACGTCGCCCCCAGGCTGCGCGTGCGAGCCACAGCGCCAGAAGCGCGATTGCGCCCAACATCAGGGCTATGTTCAGAACCTGCATCTGCGTCAGCGTGATTGCAAAGCCGTCGATGACGAGGAAGGTGACTGGCGTTTTCAGAAGCGGCGGCAGCCAGATGGAGCGCGTTTCGGACGCGAGCCGCGCGATCTCCATCAGAACGATCATGACCGCAAATCCGCCCACGATCACAGCATGAGGCTCCGAGCGCCCCAGGGGCTGGAGGACGTGACGCCCGATCACGGCGGAGGCAAGCCCGGTGTAGAGGAATGCTGCCGCTGCGCCGATGGCGAGACAGAGTTCGAGGATGAGCCAATAGCGCTGCCATGCGATGAAGAAGAACAGCGCGAAGATCTGGCCCGAGAAGGCGAAGAGCGCGCCGATGGTGATGTCGGCCCGGCGGGTCACCGCGAAGGCAATCGAATAGGCAAAGGCGAGGACCGCATAGAGCGCGGCCAGCGGAACACCGTTGACGGCTTGCTGCACGATATAGGCCACAGGCATCTCCCCTTCACGCAACATTATAACTGGTAAAACGATCTTTACCAGTTATAATGTCACCATGACTTTTTCCTGGACCCCCCATCGCTTTTCGGGTGGCGCGCTGGCGCTGGATGTCGCCAACAGCGTGATCCTGCGCTTCGATCCCGCACAATCGATCGACCGGTTCGCCGATCCGGCCAATCTGGACGCCTTTCCGGAGGCGGCAACGCGGCTTTGCGCCGAACGTCAGGACCACGCGCTGAAGGCCCTGCCGTTCGGACGAACCGAGGGGCTGATACAGCTACGAGAGGCAATCGACCGGTATTTTCGGGCGGAGGCGCAAGCCGCGTCCTCGCCTGTCTTGCTTGCGGGCCTGCTGGAAGAGATCGCCCGCGCACTTCGGGCGGGCGAACCTGGCGACCTGGATTTCGAAACCGCGCAATCGGCGTTGAGGCTCATCTCCCCTTCGCGCGCCGGCGCGCTGAAGATCTGCCCCAACTGCGAATGGCTGTTTCTCGACCGCAGCAAGAACAGGAGCCGCGCCTGGTGCGACATGGCGGTCTGCGGCAATCGCGTGAAGGCGCGCCTGCACTATCGGAAAAAGAAACTGGAGAAGGATGCATCATGAAGACGCTTCTGATTTTGCCGCTGGCCGCCATCGTGGCGCTCACCAGCTGCCAGCGCGGCGATGAAACCCAGCCGCTGAAACTCTCCGGCAAGCTGTTCATCTTCAACTACCGCGTCTCGAAGGCGACCTATAACCTCACCTTCGATTTCCAAGGCAAGATCCCGGACGGAAGCTATGTCGAAGCAAGCTTCGAGGACCCCGCGGGCGGCGAGCCATTGAAGATCACGCAGAAGATATTCCCCTTCTGGGAAAAGCTCGCCCTGGAAAGTCCGCCGCTGCGCTGCGTCGTGAAGGATAGACCCTACAAGGTGGCAGTCAGCCTGTTTGGCCCCGACGCCAGGAAAATACAGACGGTCGAGACGACCGTCATCTCATCGCTCGACGAGACGATCCTGCCAAAGAACTCCATCGTCGTCGGCCCGGCCTATGACATGAA
This sequence comes from Hyphomicrobiales bacterium, assembly GCA_900467685.1. Taxonomy (GTDB): domain Bacteria; phylum Pseudomonadota; class Alphaproteobacteria; order Rhizobiales; family Rhizobiaceae; genus Ensifer_A. Next base: position 311,583 of record UBQX01000006.1, on the reverse strand, counting down.
CCCGAAAGTGTTCGTGAAGGGTGGCGAGGCGGATTACAGCCCCGACACCGACTGCCCGAAGGCTTGATCCGGAAGGGCTTCGCGAGGGATGCCCAAACCGGCAAGGCAGGCGATCAGAACTCTTCCCAGTCAGCCGCAGCAGGCTTGGCACCGCCGGCGAAAGCCTTCGCGAGCACGGCCTGCTGACGGACGGGAGCGGGTCTTGCAGTTTGGCTGTGGCGTGAGGGGGCGGCCGTTGCAATAACGGGCGCGGCAGCCCTCGCGTTGGCCGGTGCGGCACTGCGTGCGCTGCGCTTGCCTGTGCGGAAGGATTGGGTCATGTCCGCGATGCGCGCAACCTCGTCCGCCAGAGCGCGACTTGCTGCCGAGGTCTCTTCCACCATCGCGGCGTTCTGCTGCGTGCCCTGATCCATCGCGTTGACTGCGTGGTTGATCTCCTTGAGGCCAGTTGCCTGTTCCCGCGCCGCTTCGACGATGGCAACGACGTTGGTGTTGATGTCGGACACCTGGCTCATGATCGTTTCCAGCGCCTTGCCGGTCTCGCCGACCAGTTCCACGCCGTTTCTGACCTGCTCGGAAGACTTGGTGATCAGCGCCTTGATTTCACGCGCTGCCGAAGCGGACCGCTGTGCGAGTTCCCGCACCTCTTGGGCAACGACGGCAAAGCCCTTGCCTGCATCGCCCGCGCGCGCCGCTTCCACGCCGGCGTTCAGCGCCAGAAGATTGGTCTGGAAAGCAATGTTGTCGATCACGCCAATGATGTTCGATATCTCTCCGGAAGAGTTTTCGATCTCACTCATCGCCTGGACTGCCTTTTCGACAACCCTGCCCGACTGAACCGCATTGTCCTGCGTCGACTTCACCAGCTTGCCGGCATCTTCGGCGCGAAGCGCGGTTTCGTTGACCGTTGTGGTGATCTGCTCAAGCGCGGCGGCGGTTTCCTCGATCGAGGCTGCCTGCTGTTCGGTGCGGCGGGCGAGATCATCCGTCGCCCGCGAGATTTCGACGGCACCCGCATTGATGTTGGCGGCGCTGCCATCGATGTCGGCCATGGTGTCGCCCAGTTGTTCGGCGGCCTTGTTGAAATCATCTCGCATTTTGCCGAAAACACCCGGCAGATCTTCGTCGATGCGGTGCTCCAGATTGCGCGAGGCAATTGCAGAAAGGGCGGCGCCAAAGAGCGCGCCGCGATGGGCCGATTGTTCTTCCTGTTCGGCAAGCGCTTCAGCCTGGGCGGATTCCGTCCGCTGCGCATAGAGTTCAAGGAGCAGGCCGATATCGATGAAGGTCGCGCGGACGGCGGCATCGAGCGCATCGCCCACCTTCTCCGGATCGGCACCAGACTTCAGGAAGCCGCGCGGTTTGAAGCTTTGCTTGACGACGGAGGAAATGATCTGGCCGAGGCAGATGCCGAGCCCGACGATATGATACTTGGGATTGACGCCCGACTTCGCCTTTGCGTTCGGTCCCGTCAGGCTGGCATTGAGAACCTCCTCCAGATTCCCCTCCAGCACATGCGTCCATCTCTGCAGATGGGAGTTCCAGATAGCCTCGCGCACTTTTGGGTCGGCGAAGATGGGCGCCAGATCGGGAAAGGCGGCAGCGGCATCGTGCGTGGCCTTCAGAGCGGGCGGCAGCGCCTGCTTCAGGGGATCGGCAATCGATCGCAACGCCGCCTTCTTCTCCTCGTTCAAACCGGCCAGACTCAACGTCTTGGTCAGTTCGCGGCTCATACGTTCGGCGGCGGCGTCAGCCATGGCTCTCCCCTGTCATGTCAAATATTGCGTACGCAAATCGACAAGATCATTGGGCGAACATGCTTAAATGTCTGCTAACGAGAGGATAAAAACACAAACGGGAGCCCGAAGGCTCCCGTAAAGACTGAATAAATCAGTTTTAATCCTTGTCATATCAACCGACGATTTCGGTGCCCGAGAACCAGTAGGCGATTTCTTCGGCAGCGGTTTCCGGAGCGTCGGAGCCGTGAACCGAGTTTTCGCCGATCGAGAGAGCATGAACCTTGCGGATCGTGCCTTCGGCAGCGTTTGCCGGGTTGGTGGCGCCCATGACTTCGCGGTTCTTCAGGATGGCGTTTTCGCCTTCCAGAACCTGAACGACGGTCGGGCCCGACGTCATGCCTTCAACCAGTTCGCCGAAGAAGGGGCGATCCTTGTGAACGGCGTAGAAGCCTTCAGCCTGGCGCTTGCTCATCCAGACGCGCTTGGAAGCGACGACGCGCAGGCCGGCATCTTCGAGCATCTTGGTGATGGCGCCGGTCAGGTTGCGCTTGGTGGCGTCCGGCTTGATCATCGAGAAGGTACGTTCAATTGCCATGTCTTTTATTCCTTGGGTTTTTCGGGGAATTTGGGCCGCTCAATACCCGCCTTCCGGCCTCAAAACAAGGGGGGACGCAACGAACGCAGCCATGAAGGCCAATCACGCCGCGGCCCTGACGCTCCGGCCAATCGCACCGTGAAGGTCGAGGCAGCGCTCGAACCAGTCGCGAACCGGATCGTCTGCCTTCAGGATATCCACCGATGCCGTCACGCGCGCCCATTGGAAGGCGCCGAAGAGGATATAGTCCGCAAAGAGCGGTCCATCGCCACCGAGCCACGGCTGGAACTTCAGCGCATGCCGAATGGGTTCGAGCTTGCGCGGGAACTCTGCCGCCTCGGTAAAGCGGTTGGAGGCCAGTTCTTCCAGCGTCTGGCTCAGACGGGCTTCGCGGGTCTTGCGGAAATAGACCCGGTCCGTCGGGGCAAGCAGATTGTGGATGTCGGCAACAGCGATCTTGGTAATCGCCGGATGCAAAACCGTCTGACTGAACCCTTCCACGAAGCGTGCCATCGCGCGTCCACCCTCGCCCTTGAAGAGGCTCGGCAGATCCGGATAGGTGTCTTCCAGATAGAGCGCGATATCGAAACTGTCGCGCACGAGCACATCACCATCCCGCAGGATCGGAACGGTCGGCGAAAACCCATCCTCCAGCTTCGGGATGTCGGTGAAAGCAACGGGGTGCAATTCGTAATCCAGCCCCTTGTGGCGCAGCGCCATGATGACTTTCCAGACATGGGGGGAGAAATGGACGGACGGGTCTTCGCCGCAAAGGCCGTAAAGGATCATGGGCACGTTTCACTCCAAGGGGATATTATTCTGTTTCCATAATAAAATGCGATGATGGTCCAATCATCAATTGTCATGGCAGCGCGAGTGACAGAGGCGCCACTTAGGATCAGGCTGGGAACGCACACGGGGAGGAACAAGAATGCTTCAACATTTCAATATGTTCGCACATTACAATCGGTGGGCAAACGCAACCCTCTATGCAGAGGCTGCAAAGCTGACCCGCGAAGAATTCAACCAGTCAACCGGGGCATTCTTCGGTTCGCTGATGGGGACGCTGAACCATCTGCTGGTCGCCGACCGCATCTGGCTGCATCGGTTCACGGGAGAAGGCTCAATTCCGGAACGTCTGAACGAAAACCTCTTCGCCGAATTTGAGCCCCTGCATGCAGCAAGAAAGGCAGAAGACCAGCGGATCATCGGCTGGATCGGGACGTTGAGCGAAGGCGCAGTCAACGAGGAATTCACCTATACGCCCGTGACCTCGCCACAATCGGTCACGCAGAAATTGGGTCCGGCGCTCGCGCATATCTTCAACCACCAGACCCACCATCGGGGACAAGCGCACTCGATCCTGACCACGCTGGGCAAGCCTTCGCTGGCGCTGGATCTAATCTACTATCTGCGCACAGAGGAAGGGCAGCGCTGGAAATAGCGCGGCCAATATTGTAAAAGTATTGGATATTGCAATATTCGCAACGAGGTCGGCATGGCACGCGCAAAAACATTCTCGCTCGGCGACACCTATGACCGCATGATCGCCGATCTGGTGAAGAGCGGGCGGTTCTCGACGGAAACCGAAGTGGTTCGCGCGGGGATCAGGATGCTGGCGGATTATGAGGCCGAGATGCAAAAGCTGCGGGAACAGATCGGCGCGGCGGATCAAGAGATTGCCGATGGGAAGGGGATTGAATTCACGGGAGCCGACGACCTGCTCAAGACAGTGATGCAACACCGGCATGACAGCTAAGAAACGGCTGATCCTTGCCCCGCTGGCGCTGCGCGATCTTGCGGAGATACGCGACTTCATTGCCCAGTCGAGCCCGCGGGAAGCCGATGCATTCCTCGCCGACTTGACAAGGAAAATCGCCTGGATCGCGGAGGTCGATTTTACCGGTTCGCCCCGCGAGCATATTCTTCCCGGCTTGCGAGGCCTGCCCTACCGGCAGCGTTGTATCTACTACCGGTCCCTGCCGGACCGCATCGTCATCCTCAGAGTGCTACACGGCGCGCAGGACGTGCTGGCGATGAAATTCGAAGGCTGACGCCGGAGCGCTCACACCTCCCCGAAATCCTCCCCCGAAAAGTTCAGACACGTGTCGTCCAGCGACGCCACAAGCGCCAATTCCGCATGCACCTTCGGAAGCTCGTAGCGGAAGAAATAGCGGCAGGCGACGAGCTTGCCGCGATAGAAGGTGGCATCCGCCCCCTCCGCAGCGCCATTGCTCAGGGCCTTTTCGGCAATCAGCGCCTGCTTCAGCCAGAGCCAGGCAATCACCACATGGCCGAAGGAATTGAGGAAGAGCGTGGCATTTGCGAGGCCGCGATTGGCGTCGCTGCTACCCGCGACTGCCTGAAGGGCCGTGCCCAAAGCGTCGATTGCGACTTTCAACGCGTTGGCTTCCTCGGCCAAACCCGTGGAGGCCGCGGCGCTCATCGTTGCCGTCACCTCCCCGAGCAGGATCTTCAGCGCCGCGCCGTCCTTCATCCTCACCTTGCGGCCCAGCAGATCGAGCGCCTGAATGCCGTAGGTGCCCTCGTGGATGTGGTTCAGCCGGTTGTCGCGATAGTAGCGCTCGACGGGGAAATCGCGGGTATAGCCATAGCCGCCGAGGATCTGGATCGCCCATTTGTTGGCTTCCAGGCAGTGTTCCGATGGCCAGCTCTTGGCGACGGGGGTGAGGATTTCGAGGAGGAGATGCAAGGCTGCCCGCGTCTCGCCATCCGGCTCGACTTTTTCAAGATCGGTCAGATGCGCGCAATAGGCGGTCAGCGCCATCGCGCCTTCGACCGCTGCCTTCTGGGCCAGCAGCATGCGGCGGATGTCGGCATGCTCGATGATCGGCACCTGCGGCGAGGCCGGGTTCTTGTCCTGCGGATGCCGGCCCTGCAGGCGCTCACGGGCGTAGTTGAGCGAGAACAGGTAGCCGCCAAGCCCCGCCATGACCGCCGTATGGCCGACGCCGAGGCGGGCTTCGTTCATCATGTGGAACATGCAGGCCAGCCCCTGCCCCTCAGCCCCCACCAGCGTGCCGATCGTATCGCCGCCATCGGAGAAGTTCAGCAGGCAGTTGGTCGTGCCGCGCTGACCCATCTTGTGGTTCAGGCCGCCAAGGCCGATGTGGTTGGAGCCGCCGAGACTGCCGTCGGCATTCACGCGGACCTTCGGCACGAGGAAGAGCGAAATGCCTTTCACGCCCGCCGGGCCGCCGGGGATCTTGGCGAGCACCATGTGAACGACATTTTCCGTCAGTTCATGGTCGCCGCCGGAGATCCACATCTTCGAGCCGGAGAGCCGATAGGTACCGTCGCCCAGCGGTTCGGCCTTGCAGGTGATGTCGGAAAGCGAGGAGCCGGCCTGCGGCTCGGAGAGACACATCGTGCCGAACCAGCGGCCTTCCAGCATGGGCGGCATATAGCGCGCGATTTGCTCGTCAGAGCCAAACGCGCGGAGCATGTTCGCATTGCCGATCGTCAGGAAGGCGTAGTTGGCGATCGGCTGGTTGGCGACCTGGGAAATACCTGCGGCAAGCAGATGCACGGACATCGGCAATTGCAGCCCGCCATCGGCCTCATCGAACACGGTGGCGAAGAAGCCGGCTTCGGCGAAAGCCTGAAGAGCCTCCCTCACGCCCGGGATGATCTCAACTCTGCCGTCGACCACCTTCGGTTCGTTGGCGTCGAGCTTGGCGGCGATCGGCTGGAAATGCTTCTCGGCAATCGCCTCGGCGCTATCCAACATGGCCGTCACGCCGGCGCGGTCATGCGCGGCATAGCGTTCCATCTCGAACAGCTTTTCAACCTCCAGAAACTCATAGAGCAGGAAATCGATATTGCGGCGATCGACGATCAGGGACATGGGCGGCTCCTCCTCCGAAACATACTACCGGGTATGTTGGGAGCAACATGCACCGGATCGCGGGACTGTTCAAGAGTGGACAAGTTGGTCACGCCTTGCGCGCGTTCATCAAGCCTGGAGCCGCATGCATCACGGCGTGAACCGCGAAGCCGATGAACATGACGCCGCTCAGTCGCGTCACCCATACTTCGTGTCGGCGATAGAGCCGGCGGATCGCCGAGATGCCGACAATTCCGGTCAGCACGACATAGGCGAACAGGCCGCCTACCGAGATAGCCGCGACCAGCGCCGGCAGCATGGCGAAGGTCAGGAGACCGGCCTTGGCGGAGAGCAACGCCGTTAGCGTCGCTACCGCAACCGAATAGGATTTCGGATTGGTGAGCCCGAAGGTCAAGCCGTGCAACAGGGGACGGCGGATGCGCGCGGCGCTCACCGCCTCCTCCGACCGGCGCCTGACCGTGACGGCCCGCCAGCCCAGCCAGAAGAGATAGGCCCCGCTGATCAGGCCGAGGATGTCGAACACGGTCGAGCCGATCACCGTCGCGCCGACGATGGAAACCAGCGCCAGCGTCAGCCAGAGGATGTCCCCGACCAGATGACCGGTGAGAAACGAGGCTGCCGAACGCCGCCCCTGATCCGCGCCGATGCCGAACACGGCGAGTACGCCCGGACCCGGCGTGATGCCGTAGACGAAGCCTGCCATGACGGCCGCACCCAACACGTAGATGTCCATACCCGATCCCCTGTCCGCGCGATGTTCAATCGACTCGCCTTGTTCCTTCCGACGTTACCCGCTTTTGTCCGATCATCAACGGCCCTCCCCCTTGCCATCCCTGCCAACGTCGGCCATTAAACCGGCCATCATGATTACGATCTCCGGTCTCACGGCCCGCATTGCCGGGCGTCTTCTCATTGACGATGCGTCGCTCACCTTGCCCTCGGGGTTCAAGGCGGGGCTTGTCGGGCGCAATGGCGCGGGCAAATCCACGCTCTTCAAGATCATCACGGGCGACATGTCGCCCGAGGCCGGTACGGTCAGTTACCCGAAGGGCGCGCGGATCGGTCAGGTGGCGCAGGAGGCTCCGGGTACCGACGATGCCCTGATCGAGATCGTCATGGCGGCCGACAAGGAGCGCTCGGCGCTCTTGAAAGAGGCCGAGACGGCGACCGATCCGCATCGCATCGCCGAGATCCAGGTGCGGCTTGCCGATATCGATGCCTATTCGGCGGAAGCGCGCGCGGCCTCCATTCTCGCCGGTCTCGGCTTTGACGACGAGGCGCAGAAGCGGCCGGCCAAGAGCTTTTCCGGCGGCTGGCGCATGCGCGTTGCGCTGGCGGCAGTGCTCTTTTCCGAGCCGGACCTGCTGCTGCTCGACGAGCCGACCAACTATCTCGACCTTGAAGGCACGCTCTGGCTCGAGGACTACATCAAGCGCTATCCGCACACGGTCATCATCATCAGCCATGACCGTGACCTCCTGAATTCAGCGGTCAATTCGATCGTGCATCTGGACCAGAAGAAGCTCACCTTCTATCGCGGGCCCTACGATCAGTTCGAGCGGCAAAAGGCCGAGGCCGAAGAGTTGCAGACGAAGGCGCGCGCCAAGAACGAGGCGGCGCGCAGGCATCTGCAGAGCTTCATCGACCGGTTCAAGGCCAAGGCGACGAAGGCCAAGCAGGCGCAGAGCCGCGTCAAGGCGCTGGAGCGCATGGGCACAGTCGCCGCCGTCGTGCATGAGCATGTGGCGGGCTTCACCTTTCCAGATCCGGAAAAGGAAGCCGCCTCGCCCATCGTGCATGTCGAAAAAGGCGCGGTCGGCTATGAGCCCGGCAAGCCGATCCTGAAGAACCTGAACCTTCGCATCGACACCGACGACCGCATCGCGCTGCTCGGCTCGAACGGCAACGGCAAATCCACCTTCGCCAAGTTCATCTCCGGCCGGCTGAAGGCCGAGGCCGGGCGGGTGACGCTGGCGCCGAACCTCAAGATCGGCTTCTTCGCCCAGCATCAGCTTGACGACCTCGTGCCGGAACAGAGTGCGGTCGATCATGTCCGCAAGCTGATGCCGCTGGAGCCGGAAGCCAAGGTGCGCTCGCGCGTCGCGCAGATGGGCCTGCCGACCGAGAAGATGGATACGGCCGCCAAGGACCTTTCCGGTGGCGAGAAGGCGCGGCTTCTCATGGGGCTCTCGGCTTTCCATGCGCCGAACCTGCTCATCCTCGACGAACCGACGAACCATCTCGATATCGACAGCCGCCGCGCGCTGATCGAGGCGCTGAACGACTACACCGGCGCCGTCATCTTGATCTCGCACGACCGTCACCTGATTGAGGCGACGGTGGATCGACTGTGGCTGGTGCGCGACGGCACGGTGAAGGTGTTTGAGGGCGATCTGGAAGAATATCGCGATCTCGTCGTCTCCGCCGGCAAGGCGTCGCAGAAGAAGGACAGCGGCAACGCCCCGGCTCCTCAAGCCGACAAGCCGGCAGCGCAGAAGCGCTCCAATCCGATCGCGCTGAAGAAAAAGATCGATGAAATCCAGAGCTTGATCGACCGGATTGAGAGATTGATTCAAGGCATCGACACCGAGCTGTCCGATCCCGACATCTACGCGAAGAACCCGAACCGGGCCGCTGATCTGACGACCGCGCGGGCGAATGCGCAGAAAAAGCTCGAAGCCAGCGAGGAAGAGTGGCTGGCCCTTTCGACCGAGCTGGAAGAGATTGGCGGGGGCTGATCAGGGATCTACGAATCCCCCTGGTGGGCCTGTCAGGCCCGCCAGACGGCGACCGTCATGATTAATCCCAGGCCGGATCCTCGGCAGACTTGGCTGCGGCAGCTGCAGGAGCCTCCTTCGCCAGCACTTCACTGCGCGCCTTGTCGAATGCGTCGCGCAGAACCTGTTCCTGACTGCGGTCGAGATTGGTGCGCAGAATGCGACCGCCATGCTTGCTCATCTCTTCAACCACACGATCCGACGTCGCGCGCTTGGCCGAGATGAAGAGGGCCGCCTGCCCCGGCTGCAGGATCGAAGAAACATCCTTCATGAAGCCATCGTTGATGCCGTAATCCGACAGGGCACCCGCAAGCGCTCCCGCCCCGGCCCCGGCTGCGACGCCAACGAGCGGGTTGAGGAAGACCAGACCCGCCAGCAGCCCCCAGAAGGCGCCGCCGGAGGCACCCATGGCCCAGAGATTGACCATCTGATGCAGCTTGATCTGACCGTCGGCTTCGGCGGTCGCCACAACCGCATCCTCGACCTCGATCAGGTATTCCTTGGCGAGTTTGAACAGCGCCTCGCGCGCCGTTTCAGCCTGTTCCTGCGTATTGTAGCCGATGACAATGAGCTCAGACATATCTGCATCCTTCCGTGGTCAGCGTGTCTATCCTCTTAATATGGGGATGGATGACGACAACTGCACGACCTCATGCCCGAAGAAAGCGGCAACTGACAATGTGACGCAGCCCGGGCGAAAGACACAGTTGGCCTTGAGAAATCTCAATAAAACAAACGCTAATATTAGTGATCTTGTTTAATCATGATGAAACCTCCGTACGGTAGAGACGTGGAAATTACACGCACTACTGTGCCGGAGTGAAAATACTAGATGATCGGCTTTGGCCACACGCGGAAAAGGGTTGGCAAGTTTCTAAGGCATGTCACGCGTGCGCGTGGCGGTAATATCGGACTGACCTTTGCGTTGCTGGTGACACCATTGGCGATCGCGATCGGCACGGGCATTGATCTGGCGCGCGCTTACAACGTCCAGACCAGACTACAGGCCAATCTGGACGCGTCATTGATTGCGGCGGTCAAGAGTGTATCAAGCCTCGACAATGAAGGTCTGAAACAGAAGATCAGCGACTGGTTTGTCGCAACCGGCAATCTTTCCGCCACCACCTATTCGATTGCCAGCGTCGCGGTCGACACATCCAAGCAATCGGTCTCGGCCAAAGTAACCGCTACGGTGCCGACGACGTTCATGCAGATTGCCGGGATAAAGACTGTTCCGGTGGCCGCAACCTCAACTGCCAAGGGGCCGACGACATCATATCTGCAGGTCTATATCGTACTGGACAAGTCCGCATCGATGTTGCTCCCGTCCAGCCAAAGCGACCGGACGAAGTTTCTCAGCCTCCTTTACGATAACTCCTATTCCGATGCAGCCGCCACAAAGCACAATTACGTGAAATGCGAGTTCGCCTGTCATGAATATGACGGCCCATACTACAAGTACGGCGGCATAATTTACAATAATATCTATGACATCGTCAAAAAATACAATAACTCGAATGCGGCCTCCCCCATTACCCTTCGCACCGACACAGCGGTTGCGGCAGCGCAGCAGGTCGTTTCCATGGCGGCCAAAGCCAATGCCTCGACGAACCATATCCAGGTGGGACTATACTATCTGGGCTCAGACCTCTTCCAGTCGGTCGCGCCCACCTATTCGTCTTCGGCCCTCACGAAGGCGCTCACGACCGACAGCTATGGACTAACCAGCGCCACGTCGCAGCCCGTCAGCTATTTTGACGTTGCGCTTGCGACGCTGACAAAGCTGATTGGCTCGGCGGGGAACGGCAGTTCAGCGAGCAGCCCGTTGAAACTCGTCCTCCTGCTGACTGACGGTGTCGAATCCAGCCGGCCATGGGTCACGAACGGCACCTGGGGCGGCTGGGACTACTATTACAGCCAAACGGTCAAGACACCGAAAGGCGGCTCGGGTTGGAACAATGTCGCGCCGATGAACCCTGCCTGGTGTTCAACCATGAAAACAAACGGCGTGACGATCGGCGTTCTCAATACCGAATATCTGTCCATCGACTATGACTGGGGCTACGTAGCAACGCTCAGCCGTCCCATGTCCAGCGCGAACTGGAACACGACATATGGCGGGGCGATACGCGCGTCTGTTCCTTCCTCCACATCAAAGCGTGACTATCTTCAGTATGCTCTTTCGGATTGTGCGAGCTCCAGCGCGCTCTTTCTCAAGGCAAGCGACCAAAGCGAAATTCAAAACGGGCTTTCCAGCATATTCAACCAGTACCTGAATTCTGTCCGCCTGACGAATTAACCGGGATGCAGACATTGTTTCGGCGTTTGATGAGGAAAAAGGAGGGCGCAGCGGCGACGGAATTCGCGTTGCTGATCCTTCCCTTCGCCTATCTGATCTTCGCGATCATCAACATTGCGGTGACCTACTTCGTGGACACGTCTCTGGACGCAGCCATGCACAAGACCGCCAGAAAGGTCCGTGTCGGCTACGCCAGCACGAACAATTGGTCGATCAACGAATTCAAGGCCGACATCTGCGCGAATCTGCTGCTCTCCTTCAACTGCACAAAGGGGCTGGTTGTCAGAGCCGTGGTGGTGAACGACATGTCATCGGTCAACTACGCCTCGCCTGTCCAGAACGGAACGCTGAACGTCTCGGACAGCTACAATACCGGAACAGCTGGAGACTACGTTCTGGTTGAAGCCTTCCTTCCCTGGAAGCCAGTCCTGGCCTTCTACAGTTTTTCATCCGCCCGGCTCTCGGATGGCACCTACATTCTCAGCGCCGCGAATCTCTTCAAGAACGAGCCCTTCCAATGACTATGCGCGCCCATCTTCGATCCCGGATGACTGCGCGACTGCGAGCATTTCGAGGTGACCGTAGAGGCATTTCGGCCATCGAATTTGCGCTGGTCCTTCCGCTGATCATCGTGCTGCTTGCGGGTACGGTGGATATCGGCCAGGCATTGATGGTCGACCGCCGCATGGATCAGGTGGTGGCAGCGGTTTCCGATCTTGCCTCGCAGCAATCCAGCTGGTCGGCCTCGAAGCTGGACGCGATCCTGGCCGGAACCGCCACCATCATCGAACCGTTCGGCAAGGCCAACCTCACGATCGTCGTGGCCGCCGTTTCGGTCGACGCGCTCAAGAACCAGACGGTGGACTGGTCCCGCGCCTACCAGACAACACCCTGGATAGCCGGCAACAAATCGCCGGTGACCTTGAGTTCGACAGTGCTGCAAACCGGCACGCAGATTATTGTCGCGCGGGCTACCTATTCCGTTCAGACCCCGTTCGCCTCGTTCCTGAAACCGCTGACAGGCTTCTCCGCCTACAGTTTTACCAGGACAACGATCAGCCGCCCGCGCAATTCGAACACAATCGCCTTGACGCAGCCATAGAGCATTTTCAACGATCACAGGATCGCCTTCAATGCTCTGCGTCTTTGTTCAGACCACATGGTCCGACGCCAAAGCGATCACGCTTCGGCTGGAAATGCTCCAATTGTCACGCCTTCCGCTCCCAGCCACCAGAGCCGTTCTGTTGCCAATACGTCAGTTGATGGTCATGTCCGGAAAACCGCCGCCACTGGCCGCGTGCCTGCTGAAGCTGCTCGTTGTCGTGCCCGTCGAACATGACGACCACGCGTTCATATCCGTTCAGGTCCTCGATATCGGCGCCAGCACAGAGAAAGCGGATATTCGCGCCATTCGGATTTGCGTCACCCGTCGTGAGAAGGATTGGCTGGCGGGCGTCGAATTCGCCGCCGTCGATGCCATGCGGCAGGAAGCTCTGTTCGCGCCACGTCCACAGATGTCCGTCGATCTGATCGCGCACCTGTTCTCCTGCAAACTGGAGAACCACCTTCCAGCCGCGCGCCACAGATTTCTCGACCAGAGGAGGCAGCGCCTCCTCCAGCTTCGATTCGGTCAGGTGATAGAAGAGGATTTCCGCCAGCGGTCAGCCCTCGTGATTGTCTGCGACGAAGGCGTTCAGCAGGCGGACGCCAAAGCCGGAGCCCCATGACGTGTTCACGTCGGTGGACGGTGCAGCCATGGCGGTCGAGGCGATGTCGAGATGCGCCCAGGGGGTCGTGCCGACAAAGCGCTTGAGGAACTGCGCCGCCGTGATCGACCCGGCCTGTCGGCCGCCGGTGTTCTTCATGTCGGCGATCTTGCTGTCGATCATCTTGTCGTATTCCTTGCCGAGCGGCATGCGCCACAGCTTCTCGGAAGTCTTCAGACCGGCCTCGGTCAGCGCGACTGCCAGCGCATCGTCGTTGCAGAAGAGGCCGGCATGATGCGGCCCGAGCGCCACGCCGATGGCGCCCGTCAGAGTCGCAAGGTTGATCATCAGCTTGGGCTTGAAGCGTTCGTTGCAATAGTGGAGCGCGTCTGACAGAACGAGGCGGCCCTCGGCATCGGTGTTCAGCACCTCGATCGTCTGGCCGGACATGGATGTCACGACGTCACCGGGGCGGTAGGCGTTGCCGTCTGGCATGTTTTCCACAAGGCCGATGATGCCAACGGCATTGACCTTGGCCTTGCGGGCGGCAAGCGCATGCATAAGGCCGGTCACGGCAGCTGCGCCGCCCATGTCGCCCTTCATGTCTTCCATCCCGCCAGCGGGCTTGATGGAAATGCCGCCCGTATCGAAGACGACGCCCTTGCCGATGAAGGCGACCGGCTGCTCGCCGGTCTTTCCGCCCTGCCATTGCATCACCGCGAGACGCGGCGGACGCACGGAGCCCTGACCAACAGCCAGCAGCGCTCCCATGCCGAGCTTCTTCATGTCCTTTTCGTTCAACACTTCGACTGTCACGCCCAGCTTGCCGAGCGCGACCGCGTATTCGGCAAATTCCACCGGCCCGAGGACGTTTGCTGGCTCGTTAACGAGGTCACGCGCGAGCAGCACCCCATCGCCGACCGCCTCGGCAGCCGCAAGGTCCCTCTTGGCGTCGGCGGATGCAGCAGCAACAACTGTCACCTTGACCTTGGATGGATCAGCACTCTCATCGTCGCTCTTCTTCGTCGCCACCTTGTAGCGATCGAACGTATAGGCGCGAAGGCGAATGCCGAGCACGAATTGCGCAAGCATCGCAGCGTCCGGGGCTGCATCCGGCATGTCGAGGAAAATCGTCACGTCGGCGGCCTTGCCGAAGGCGGCAGCAGCAGCACCGCCGGCGTTCAGCCAATCGTTTTCCGTCAGGCCAGACGTTTCGCCCATGCCGAGCACGATGAGCCTGTCCGCCGGCGAACCATGGGGGGCGAGGATCACGCAGGTGGAAAGCCGAGAGCCCTTGAAATCTGCCGCTTTTTCGGCGCGTGCAAGGATATCCGCCGGGGCGATGTCAGGCGCGCCGGCGCTTGCCTGAGCATCCTTCGCCTTGAGCACGATCACAGTGCCACCCTTGACGTCTGCGGACTTCTTCACCTTGATTTCGATTTCGCCGGCCACATGCGCCTCCTGAAGGTCGATTGCTTATGCGGGTCCGTTTCATCACGGTTCGGCGGGCAATTGCAAGAGACGAAGGCGCTTGATCGGTGAAACGCGGGTTGATAGACAGCGGCCTTCTCGAAAGGACCAGTGAGCGATGCAACAGGATCGACCGTTTAGAAGCTTCTGGATCCTGACGGCATGCTGGTTTGCGATTCTCCTGTTCTTCTGGCTTTTTCCCTCGGTCGATATCGGCTTCTCGCGGCTTTTCTATTCGACCTCCGCCTGCCCGCCGGGTGGGACTGCGGGGCAGTGCGGCATGTTTCCGCTCGGCGAAATTCCCGTCTTCGTCTTTCTGCGGACCGTGCTTTATTATCTGCCGGTGGTGGCCGTCATAGCGCTGGTTGCCTCGCTCGTGGTGCCCGCACTCGACCGCCGGCTCGACTGGCCGGAGATCAGCCGCCGCAACCGACTTATCGCACTTGGCGCCTGGGTCATTGACGCAGGGTTGATCGTCAATGTGTTGCTGAAGGCTTATTCGGGCCGTCCGCGGCCGGCGGACACATCGATCTTCTCTGGGCCACATCCGTTCATGCCGGCTGGAAGCTTCTCCGGCGCCTGCACGTCCAACTGCTCTTTCATCTCGGGTGAAGCAGCGAGTGCCGGCTGGCTTTTCTGCCTGCTTGCGCTCCTACCGCCGCATGCCCGGCGATGGGTATTGTGGCCTGTGCTGACGGTTTCGGTGCTGACAGCGCTCCTGCGCGTCTTCTTTGGCCGTCACTTTCTCTCCGATGCTATTCTCGCCTGGCTTTCCGCGATCGTGATCTTTGAATTGCTCGCCGCCATCTTCGGCTGGAACGAACGGAACGCGCCCGAAAAAAGCAGCGCTGCATAAGCGTTTCTCGCTATGGCAAGGTAAACCATTTGTCTCTATTTTCGCCGCACTCGTCGTGCTAAAGCGAGTCTGTCACACTCGCGATCAGGCAAATGGAGGTCGTCGAGAGTGGCTGGCAAGGCTTTGGGGAGCTACTTGACGACAACCGCTGCGCCAGGTCCGAGAGGGCCCGGACGGCCCAGAGCCTAGAGACTGCATGACGCTCATTGAACGTTATATAGCGCTGCGCATTGTGAAGATGGCAGTTGCCTCGATCCTGCCGGTGCTCGCCGTGATCTGGATCGTGCAGGTGCTCGCGCGCGTCAATCTGGTGACCGACAGCGGTCAGTCGATCTCTTCCTTCTTCCAGCTCGCCGGCCTTATCCTTCCCACCATCATCCCCATGGTCATTCCGTTCGGCGTCGTGATTGGCGTGGCACAAACATTTTCGGCCATGAATGCGGATTCGGAATTCGCCGTCATCGATGCGGCCGGCATGCCGCGCCGGCGCTTGCTGCGGCCGGTGTTCATCGTCGCGCTCGGCGCCTGCGCCGTCTCCTTCGCGGTGGACAACTTCGTCGAGCCGGTGGTGCGAGTACAGGCACGCAAGATGATCGCCGCAGTCTACGCCGATCTGCTTTCCTCGGTGATCGAGGAGAAGACGTTCCGAAAGATCGACGACGGGCTCTATCTGCAGATCTCGAAGCGCCTGCATGGCCGGACACTGGCCGGCATCTTCGTTGCCGACTACCGCGACCCCGATTCGGAGCTGGTCTATTACGCCAAGGAAGGCGCGATTGACGAAACCGGCACAACGCTGGTCATGCACGACGGCGAGGTCGACCGCCGCTCATCGAACGGCGACATCTCGGTAGTCAAATTCGTCTCCTATGCGTTCGATCTGTCGCAGCTGACCAAATCGCGCGGCGGCATGACACTCAGAGCCATCGACCGCGACCTGCCCTTCCTCTTCCATCCGGACGAGAAGGATCCGGACGTGAAATCCTACCGAGGCGAATATACCGCGGAACTGCACCGCCGTTTGACCGAATGGAGTTTTCCGCTGGTTTACGGGCTGATTGCCTTCGTGATTGCGGGACGCGCCCGGACCCAACGCGAAATCCGCCTGCACCCGGTGATTTCCTCGCTGGCAATTGCCTTTGTTCTGCGATGGGTGGCCTATTACATGTCCGGCCAGATTGCCGAGACACCATACTTCATTGCGCTTCTCTATTTCGTTCCGCTGGCAATCACGATTGTTGCTTTGGGATTGATTCTCCGTGCTCGCGCGCTGCACTTACCGCGTTGGGTGACCAGCGGACTGAGCCAGATACGCCTTGGCGGCGCAAGAAGCGGCGGAGGTCGCTAGCACCATGTGGATTCCATGGACACTCGGGCGCTATTTCTTCGGGCGCTACATGAAGACGCTGGCCTGGTTCTTCCTGGGCGTTGCGGCCATTATCTTTCTTGTCGATTTCAGCGAAAACTCGGGAAAAGTTCCCGATTCGTCGCAAACGCATCTTATGGACGCGTTCTGGATCACGGTGCTGCGCCTGCCTCTGTTGCTGCAGCAGACGGCGCCTTTCGTTGTCCTGTTCTCGTCGATCATCACCCTGGTGGGCCTCAACCGAAAGTACGAGCTTGTCGTTACGCGTGCGGCCGGCATTTCCGTGTGGCAATTCATGTCACCCTTTGTCTTGGGGGCGATGATTGCAGGCACCCTTGTGACGACCGTTCTTAATCCTCTCGCAGCGATCGGCATGCAGACCGCCACCAGCGTGGAGGCCAGAGCGGGCGTGGCATCTTCGGGACAATCCGCAAGCGTGCCATGGCTGAGGCAGATCACCCGCAATGACGACGCCATCATCGGCGCGCGCAGCATCGGCGAGAACGGAACAACTCTGTCCGGCGTGGTGATTTTCCACTTCGATCCACAGGGAAATATCGTCTTGAGGCAGGATGCGGACCAGGCGATCTTGGAACGTGGTTACTGGCAGCTTAACAACGTTTTGGAAACACGCCCTGGCGAACCGCCGAAGCGTATCAATGCAGTACAGTTGGAAACCAATTTGAAACGCGAGTTCGTCCAGGAACAGCTTTCCCAGCCGGAAACCGTTGGTTTCTTTGATCTTCCGCGCAAGATAGATGCCAACAAGGCACTGGGAATTTCGACCAATGCGCTCAAGACGCAATATCACTCGCTTCTGTCCATGCCGGTCTTCCTGATCGCCATGGTGATGATTGCCGGCACCGTCTCGCTAAAATTCAGCCGGCTTTCGCAATCTCCGGGATTGATTCTGGGTGGAATCCTTTCCGGCTTCATGCTTTATGTGGTGACAATGCTTGCAAAAGCATTTGGTAGCAGCGGTGTAGTACCTCCGTTCGTTGCGGCCTGGATACCAGCCATTGTGGCTCTGGCTATCGGTGCAACCATCCTGCTCCATCAAGAGGATGGCTAGTGGCTGTAATGAATGGCGCGATCGTTTCGACCGTGAGAACTGCGTTGCTCGCAGGTGTGGCCGCATGCGCATTTTTTGCCGCCATGGGTTCCTCCTTTGCGCAGGATGTCCTGCCCCTGCCCGACCAGCAGGCTGACGACAACGCCAAGCTCTATCTATCGTCCAACCAGCTTGTGTACGACCGAGACAACAAGAAGGTCACGGCCACCGGCGCGGTAAAGATCAACTACAAGGGCCACAAGCTCGTCGCAGACAACGTGACCTACGATCAGGGGTCAGGCCGGTTGATCGCGACCGGCAAGATTGAAGTCGTTGAGCCCGACGGCAACAAGATCTATGCCGACAAGATGGACGTCACAGACGATTTCGGTCAGGGTTTCATCAATTCGCTGCGAATAGAGACCACCGACGATACGCATATTGCCGCGGAAAGTGGACAGCGGGTCAATTCGACCGTGTTCGTTCTGCAAAATGGCGTCTACACGGCCTGCAAACCCTGCGCGGATCAGCCGGAAAAAGCGCCATTGTGGCAGGTCAAGGCTCGCAAGGTGATCGAGAATGGCGAAACGCATACCGTTCGCCTGGAAGGTACGCGGCTTGAACTCTTCGGCATGCCGATCGCTTACCTGCCGTTCATCGAGGTTCCGGACCATACCGTGAAGCGTAAGTCGGGCTTTCTGTTCCCGACCTTCAGTTCGGCACAGAATCTCGGCTTCGGTGCTACGATCCCCTATTACTACGTGATCAATCCGAGCACGGACTTCACGTTCAGCCCGACCGTTTATTCGACTCAGGGCCTCCTGCTGTCCGGTGAACTCAGGCAACGGTTCGACCATGGCTCGCATACACTGCAGATGGCTGGCATCAGCCAGATGAAGCGCTCTGCGTTTGCGGCAGGAACAAGCGATTCGTTGAGAACGCAGCGGGGCATGATCCGCAGCACAGGCTCCTTCCAGATCAATCCCCGCTGGACCTTCGGCTGGGATGTAATGGCTCAAACGGACAACAATTTCTCGCGGACGTACAGTCTGAAGGGGTTGAACAGTTCAACCTTTGTGAACCAGGTTTATCTCACAGGTCTCGGCAAGCGGAACTATTTCGACGTCAGATCCTACTATTTCGACGTTCAGGACGCGGATCCGAAGAACACGGCGGAATATCAGCAGGCATTCGTCCACCCGGTTCTCGACTACAATGCCGTCGTCGACAAGCCGGTCGCGGGCGGGGAGTTGAGCTATGACCTCAACTTCACAAACCTGACCCATCGCGGGCTTGCTGCCTACACGGCAGGAACGACGACGCGTTTTCCGGGCGTGCGCGGAGAAACCAGCCGTCTCAGTGTCGACACGCAATGGCGTCGGCGTTTCGTCAGTGATGGCGGTCTCGTCGTCACTCCCGTCCTGGCAGCTCGCGCGGATGCGTTCCAGCTCGGCATGAAAGCACCGTCGAGCCCAACCTACACATATGCGGGCAGTTTCTACTCCGGTGTAGGAACAACGCGGTCGATGATTACGGCAGGCACGGAGGTCAGCTATCCGTTCCTGATCACAATGCCCGGCAGCCAGCACGTCATCGAGCCGGTTGGACAGATTTTCGTTCGCCCTGACGAGCAGATGGCGGGGCGCCTGCCGAACGAGGATGCCCAGAGTTTCGTCTTCGACGCGACCAACCTCTTCGATCGCGACAAGTTCTCTGGTTACGACCGGATCGAAGGCGGCACGCGCGCCAACCTTGGTATTCGATACAAGGGCACGTTCGACAGCGGCTATTCTGTCAATGCGATTGCAGGACAGTCCTTCCAGGTTGCCGGGCGCAATTCTTTCGCGCAGACAGACCTCGTCTATGCCGGCTGGAATTCCGGTCTTGACAAGAAGGCTTCGGACTATGTCGGGATGGTCAATGTTCAGACACCGTTCGGCCTCGGTCTGACGGAAAGCCTGCGCCTGAAGAAGGAGAACTTCCAGGTTGCCCGTCTCGATTCAACACTGAGCTTCTCGTCGAAGACCTATAGTGTGTCGGCGACATATTCGCGTCTGGCGCCGCAGCCGGAATATGGGTCGCCGGATAGGGGTGAACAGATCATCCTGACCAATAGCCTGAAGTTCAAGGACTACTGGAAGGTTTACGGCACGGTAAACTATGACCTTCGGAAGAAGTTGCTGAATTCCAGCACCATCGGCCTCAGCTACGAAGATGAATGCACGATTTTCGCCATCGGCTTCACATCGACGCGTGATACGACGAACAATGTGGCCAGCGACTGGGCTATCGGTGCGCGGTTGTCATTCCGTACGCTCGGCGACGTTCGGGTCGGTGACGCGGCAAGCTCATCCTTCTAAAGCGCGGCCTGCGTGCCGCGACTTCGCCTAAAATTCAAACTATCCACTGCAGCAGTTTGAATGGCTTGCAGCATCATGTTATGCAGCGCCAAGTCATTGGTGAGTTGTGACTTGCCCTGGAAGGAATTTTGAAATGTTGAGCTTCAAGGCGGCCGTCGCCGCGCTTTCGATCTCCTTTGGAATGACCGTGATTGCACCGGCAGTCGCGCCTGAAATGATGGTGGCGCGGGCGGCAGGCACGGAGGTTGTCGCGGTGGTCAACGGAACGCCGATCACCAGCGGCGACGTTGCCAAGCGTGTGAACTTTCTGAGGCTGCAGCGTGCCAAGGGCAACCTGAGCAGCGTTGCCAAGCAACAGCTTGTCGACGAAGCCATCGAACGTATCGGCGTCCTGTCCTCTGGCACCTCTGTCAGCAACGAGGAAGTGGACGCGGCCTATGCCCGCTTTGCCGCCAACAACAAGCTCTCGCTCGACCAGCTCAACAATATCATGAAGCAGTCCGGCGTAACGGTAGACCATTTCAAGTCGTTCATCGCCATCTCCATGAGCTGGCCGCGTGCGGTGCAGGCCCGCTTCGGCGACAGCAACAAGATGACCGCCGGCGATATCGGCGCACGCATCGCCAAGAGCGGCGCCAACCGGCCGAAGGTCAACGAGTATATCCTCAAGCAGATCATCTTCGTCGTCCCGGAAAACAAGAAGGGGATCGCCGGCAAGCGGAAGGCCGAGGCAGAAGCGTCGCGCAAGAAGTTCCCCGGCTGCGACCAGGCGCTTGCGTTTGCTGCAACCATGCGTGACGTCTCTGTGAAGGATCTCGGCCGCTTCCTCGAGCCCGAGCTGCCGGACAACTGGAAGGAGCCCATTAAGAAAGCTCCGATGGGCGGCACCACGACGACCCAACTGACACCCCGCGGCGTCGAATTCATTGCCATCTGCTCCAAGCGCGAAGTCAGCGACGACGCGGCTGCGGCGGCCGTCTTCCGTGAAGAAGACCTAAAGAAGCCCGGCAAGCAGAACGAGGTCGATCCCAACGCAAAGAAGTATCTGGAAGAGCTTCGCGCCAAAGCCAACGTCGTCCTGAAGTGACGGGCAAGGGCGGAGCGATGCCGAGGCAAAAACCTCTTGCGCTCAGCCAGGGCGATCCTGCCGGCATCGGACCTGACATTGCGCTGATGGCCTGGAGCCGTCGGCGTGAGCATGGCATTGCGCCCTTCCTGTACCTCGGCGACCGCGACGCGCTCTCGGCCCGCGCCACAATGCTCGGTCTCGACGTTGCGATCACCGAAGCGACACCCGATACGGCGGCTTCCGTCTTCGACAGCGCCCTCCCCATCCTCTCCATACCCGGTAACGCGCCCGTCACTGCGGGCACGCCGGACAGCGCGAATGCAGCCTCCACAATCGAGGCAATCCGTCGCGCGGTGGAGGAGACGCAGGCTGGTCGCACCCGTGCGGTCGTCACCTGCCCGATCGCGAAGTCAGTTCTCTATACGGCCGGCTTCCGGTTTCCGGGGCATACGGAATATCTTGCCGATCTCGCAACTGGAGTAGATGGCAAGGTCCCGCTTCCGGTTATGATGATAGCAAGCCCCCAGTTGCGCACCGTGCCGGTGACGATCCACATCCCGCTGATCAAGATTGCCGAGGAACTGACCGAGGACCTGATCGTCAAGACGGCACGCATCGCCTCCCACGACCTGACGGCGCGCTTCGGCATCCAGGCCCCGAGGCTTGCGGTCTCCGGCCTCAACCCGCATGCGGGGGAAGGCGGGGCTTTGGGGAAGGAAGACGATGCCATCGTACGCCCCGCGATCGAGCGGCTGCGCGCGGAAGGCATCGACGCCTTCGGCCCCCTGCCCGCCGACACGATGTTCCACGCCGCCGCACGCGCGACCTATGACGTTGCGATCTGCATGTATCATGACCAGGCGCTGATCCCGGCCAAGACGCTGGCCTTCGATGACGGCGTGAACGTCACCCTGGGCCTGCCCTTCATCCGCACCTCGCCCGATCACGGCACGGCCTTTTCCATCGCCGGCACGGGCAAGGCGAAGCCGGACAGCCTGATCGCCGCATTGAAAATGGCCGCAGACATGGCCGAAAAGGCAGCATGACATGGCAACCATCGACGGACTGCCGAAACTCTCCGATGTCATTGCCGCGCATGGGCTGGATGCGAAGAAATCGCTCGGGCAGAACTTCCTTTTCGACCTGAACCTGACGCAAAAGATCGCCCGTACCGCGGGCAAGCTGGACGACGTGACCGTGTTCGAGGTCGGCCCGGGGCCCGGCGGCCTGACGCGCGCGATCCTGTCGCTGAATGCGAAGAAGGTCATCGCGGTTGAGCGCGACGACCGCTGCCTGCCGGCGCTGGCCGAGATTTCCGCGCATTATCCCGGCAAGCTGGAGGTCATCAGCGGCGATGCGCTGAAGACGGATTTCGCCAGCCTTGCACCCAAGGACGGCCCCGTCGCGATCATAGCCAACCTGCCCTATAATGTCGGCACGCAATTGCTTCTCAACTGGCTCCTGCCGCCGGTCTGGCCGCCCTTCTGGCAATCGCTGACGCTGATGTTCCAGAAGGAAGTCGGAGAACGCATTACCGCCGGCCCCGATGACGACCACTACGGCCGGCTTGCGGTTCTGGCGGGCTGGCGCACACGGGCTCATATGGAATTCGACGTGCCACCGCAGGCCTTCTCGCCGCCGCCGAAGGTTACGTCGACCGTCGTCCATCTCACACCGCGCGAAAACCCCATCGATTGCGATGCGAAGAAACTCGGCAGCGTCACCGAGGCCGCCTTCGGACAGCGCCGCAAGATGCTGCGCCAGAGCCTGAAGAGCCTTGGCGGTGAGGCTCTGCTGGTCAAGGCCGGCATTGACCCGCAGCGGCGGGCGGAAACGCTGTCCGTCGAGGAGTTCTGCCGGCTGGCCAATCTGGTCTGACGCTCAGGCGACCGATGGCGTAATGCGGAGCGCGCGCAGTGCATTCAGGATGACCGTGACGTCGATGGCCTCCTGCAGCAGAGCACCTTCAACCGGCTCCAGATAGCCGAAGGCCGCGGCGATCATGGCCAGCACCGACAGCCCGATCCCGACCACCACGCTTTCCATCGCAATGCGGCGCGAGCGCCGGGCGATTTCGATGCCCGAACGCAGTCGCTCGATCCTGTCGACCAGAAGCACCACATCCGCCGTCTCCGCCGAGGCGGCAGCGCCCCGCGCGCCCATGGCGACGCCGACATCGGCCGCCGCCAGCGCCGGCGCATCGTTGACACCATCGCCCACCATCATCACCGCACCGTTTTTGCGCTCGGTGAGCACCACCAGCACCTTCTGGTCCGGCGTCAGTCCGGAATGAATGCCGTCGAGGCCGAGGCCGCCGGCAATGCGTTCCGCGACGGCCGCACGGTCGCCGGTCGCCAGCAGGATGCGCTGCACGCCTTCGCGCCGCAACCCGGTAAGCATCTCGGCCACCTCCTCGCGCACGGGATCGGCCATCACGATATAACCGGCAATCTGGCCTGCCACGGCGACGGCAACAATCACGGAGCCAGCCTCCGCCACGGGAAGCGGCAGGCGGGCGGTCGCGGCATGCCTGGCCACGAAACCATGGCCGCCGACCACAACAGGCCGCCCGTCAACAATGCCGCTCACACCCTCGCCCGGAAATTCCCGCGTATCGGCGGGAAGCACAAGGTCAAGACCGCGCAGGCGCGCCGCAGTCACGATGGCCTGCGCGATCGGATGTTTCGACGCCTGATCGAGCGAGGCCGCCAGTCGCACGATCTCATCCTCCGTCTGGCCTTGCGCGCAAAGGACTGAAGCGATCTGCGGCCGGCCATCCGTCAACGTGCCTGTCTTGTCCAGGATGATCGACTGGATGCGCGCCATGTTTTCCAACGGTCGCGCGCCTTTGATGAGCACGCCGAAATGCGCGGCGCGGGAGAGACCCGCGACAAGAGCAACAGGGACTGCAAGGATCAGGGGACAGGGCGTTGCCACGACAAGCACCGCCACGGCGCGGATTGGATCGCCGGTGAGCCACCACGCGGCACCTGCGATCAACAGCGTAAGAACGAGGAAGCCAACGGACCAGCGGTCGGCCAGCCGCGACATCGGCGCCTTCGAGGCCTGTGCATTCTCCACCAGGCGGACGATGCCGGCATAGGTGCTGTCACGCGCCTCGCGAGTCGCCAGCAGGTCGAAGGCATCGCCGGCATTGGTCGCGCCGCTGAGGACCGCATCGTCCCGAGACGCGGGCACCGGCATAGATTCGCCGGTGAGCGCCGACATGTTCAGCACCGCATGCGGCGAGGCAACGGCGCCATCGACGGGCACGACGTCGCCCTGCCGGATCAGCAGCAGATCGCCCGGCAGGACATCGTCAACGGAAACTTCCTTGAGTCCGCCGTCGACATAGCGCGTCGCCATTCTCGGAACGCGCGACAGGAGCGCGTGCATCTCGCGCCGCGCCCGCCCCTCGGCAAAGCTCTCGAGAAACGAGCCGCCCGTGTACATCAGCGCGACGATGACAGCCGCCAGCGCCTCTCCAAAGGCGAGTGCCGCGCTCATCGAGAGTGCAGCGACGATGTCGAGCCCGAGTTCGCCCTGAAAGAGGCTGCGGATGATCTGCACCAGCAGCGCAACGAGGACCGGAATGGTGGCAATGGTCCAGAGAAGCTGCGCGATGGCCGCTTGACCCGAAACATGCAGCACAAGCCCGAGCACCAGCCCGGCGGCCGCAACAGCCAACAGGGCGATCTTCACACGATCTTCGTTGGTATGGTCCATTCCCGCCCCCTCCAGAGGCATGGCCCGAAGCAAGGGCCGTCATCACTCTGGAGATCGGGCAGCCGGAGGCATTGTCCTGGATCAAACAGGGGTCGGAACCGTTGCCGGCCCCCAGAGCAGGAGGCAATCCTCGCTCAGCCGATCAGACGGCGACACCGACCACCTTGCCGATTCCCGCTGTCAGCGCCATGGCCAGCGCACCCCAGAAGGTCACGCGTGCGGTCGCCTTGACGATATCGGCGCCGCCCGCCTTGGCCCCGACGGCCCCCAGAAGCGCGAGGAAGAGCAACGAGGCGATCGCGACGACATAGACAAGACTGGCCTGCGGCGCGATGAAGACCATCAGCAGCGGCATGGCCGCGCCCACGGCAAAGGTGGCCGCCGAGGTCAGTGCCGCCTCGACGGGGCGCGCCGCCAGATGCTCGACAATGCCGAGTTCGTCGCGGGCATGCGAACCGAGAGCATCATGCGCCGTCAGTTGCCTGGCGACCTGTTCCGCCAGATCCGGGGTCAGCCCGCGGGCGACGTAGATCTGGGCAAGCTCATCGAGTTCTGCTCCCGGCTGTGTTTCCAGTTCCTTGCGCTCGCGCGCCAGATCGGCGCTCTCCGTATCGGATTGGGAACTGACGGAAACATATTCGCCCGCGGCCATGGACATTGCACCCGCTACGAGCCCGGCCACGCCTGCTACCAGAATTTCCGAACGTGCCCCGGAAGCGGATGCCACCCCCATGATCAGGCTAGCAGTCGACACGATGCCATCATTGGCGCCGAGTACTGCCGCGCGGAGCCATCCGATGCGTGAGACGAGGTGGTTTTCCGAATGCAGTCTGCTCATGGGTCCGCCCTTCCCCAGAAGAATATCATTCCAACCATATGAGCCGCAGATGACGGTTGTGCAACAGAACTTTGGTTGGGGCAGGCGCGATCGCGGCTTCCCAAAGCAGCTCGCATCTGAGGTTTCGCGTGTATCGTTGCGAAGTAGGGTTTTCTACTTTAAGCTGAAATCAATGATATCCGCCGCGTTCTTGCAAAACCCAACGGATGGGTTATCTTATGATTGTTGTTCATCGCGCGCATGGCTTTCGGTTCGTGATCTACACC
Source organism: Hyphomicrobiales bacterium (assembly GCA_900467685.1). Taxonomy (GTDB): domain Bacteria; phylum Pseudomonadota; class Alphaproteobacteria; order Rhizobiales; family Rhizobiaceae; genus Ensifer_A. The sequence goes on along the minus strand of UBQX01000006.1, from coordinate 285,597 downwards.
GCCGATCATGAACCAGCGCATGTTCACATCACCGGGCCGGGGCAAGCCAAGATCAACCTTTTGGGCTCGAATGGCGAACCCGAGGTCGTCTGGACCATCGGCATCAAGCGCTCGGACCTTCGCCGGCTGGTCGAAGAAGTGAGAACACGCCGTAGTCACTTTTTGCAGGAATGGGAGCGTATTCATGGGCAAACCGACTGATGGCGAATTTGACGCCGCCGAGGCGCGCGGGCGCGCTGTGCTGGAGACGGAAATGCGCGCGCAAGCCGCCCGCTATGATCGCGAAAGTAAACGGGTGATCATCGATCTCGTCAATGGCTGCACCTACGCCTTCCCCGTGCATCTCGTGCAGGACCTGCAAGGTGCGAGCGCTGAAGACCTAGCCCCTATTGAAGTCGAAGGTTTAGGCTTGGACCTCTATTGGCCCGCGCTCGAAGTGGACCTCTATGTACCCGCCTTGGTCGCCGGAATTTTCGGAACGCGGGAGTGGATGACGAAAGAACTGGCGCGGCGGGCAGGTCAGAGCAAGTCCGCGGCGAAGGCGGCGGCGGCGCGGGAAAATGGGACGAAGGGCGGGAGGCCGAGAAAGGGGGTTAGCATTCCCACCGTGGCTAAGCGAGTGAGCTAATCCGTATGCGAAGCCCGGATCAGATTGCTGACTTAGATCATATTGAACGAATTGAGAGAGAACTTCTCGATACTTTTGAGAAAAATCTGTCTGATCGAAACGCAACATACGCGTTCCTATATCTATGCGGAGTAGCGCGACGGACGCTTGCCCAATCACGCGCATTTAAGGCTTGCGTCCTTGATAAAAATGGACTGGTCGCCCTGGCAATATTGAGATTGCAACTAGACACAGTTCTTCGACTTTATGCTCTCCATTGGGTTTCGGATCCGCAAACTTTCGCTAAAGAAGTTTTCGAAGGAAAGCAGATCGACCGGATAAAGGCCGCTGACTGGCAACTTATGAAGGATAAATACCTTATTGAGAAGCTGGCACCGAAGAATCCATGGATATTGGATGTTTATAGAAACACAAGTGGTCTCATACATTTTTCAGATAGACATATCCGTGCATCTATCCGTGCCAAGCACGACACGGGGCATAACTATGAAATTCTCATAGGCCCGACAAATCCTCTCCATGAATATAAAGACTTCGACGAATTGATTGCCGCCTTCTTTCACGCAACCGCAATGATTCAAGTGGCCATAGAATACTGGTTTGAGAACATCGAGCGAAGGAACGGTCCGCAGTAACACCCATGGGACATAGGCGCGCCCAGTAGGCTGCATGATGTCACAGCCAATAAGCCCCTCACTCCGCCAGCAGCCCCGACACAAACCCGAACAACCCCGGCCGCCGATCCCGGCGCAGCCGTTCCGCCTCGACGATCGCCTTCACCGCGCCAAACGCGCGTTCCAGATCGTCATTCACCACCACATAGTCATACTCGTGCCAGTGCTCGATTTCGGCCTTGGCGTTGGCAAGTCGCGTCGCGATGACCTCTTCGCTATCTTCAGCGCGGCGGTGGAGGCGGGCGCGGAGTTCGGCGATTGAAGGCGGGAGGATGAAGATGGAGACGACGTCGCCGCGCATCTTTTCCTGGAGCTGCTGGGCACCCTGCCAGTCGATGTCGAAGAGCATGTCGCGGCCCTCCGCCATGGCCTTCTCGACCTCGGCGCGGGGCGTACCGTAATAGTTGCCGTGAACGGCCGCCCATTCCAGCAGGGCGTCGCCGTCGCGCATCAGTTCGAATTCGCGCTGGCTCTTGAAATGATAGTGGATACCTTCAATCTCGCTGCCACGCTTGGCGCGCGTCGTCACGGAGACGGAGAGCGAGAGATTGCGGTCCGTCTCCAGCAGGTTGCGCGAGATGGTGGATTTGCCGGCACCGGAAGGCGAGGAAATCACCACCATGAGGCCGCGCCGTTCGATGGATTTCTGATTGGCGTTGTCGGCCATGGTCTACTCCAGATTCTGAACCTGCTCTCGGAACTGGTCGATCACGACCTTCAGTTCCAGTCCATGCGCGGTTACGCTCGCGGCATTGGATTTCGAGCAGATGGTGTTGGATTCACGATTGAATTCCTGTGCAAGGAAGTCGAGCTTGCGGCCGATCGGCCCACCCTCGTTCATCAGCTCGCGGGCGGCAACGACATGGGCCTTCAGCCGGTCGATCTCTTCGCGAAGGTCCGCCTTGGTGGCGATGAGGGCTGCTTCGGCATGCAGACGATCCCGGTCGAGCGATTGCGTGGCGCCGAGCAGCGCCTCGACCTGTGCCTGCAGGCGTCTGGCGATCTCGGCCGGCTGGCGCGAAGGGTCAGCCTCGACCTTCAGCGCCAGATCCTCGATCTTCGCGACATGGCCGAGCAGCACGTCGGCAAGTGCCGCACCCTCGCGCTCACGCATGATGCGCAACGCCTCGACGGCATCGCGGAAGCTCGCCAGCAGGGCTGCCGCGCGGGCCTCAACCGCTTCCGGCGCTTCGGCCGGCTCGCGGAAATCGATGATGCCGCGCATGCCAAGGAGTGCCGAGAGCGTCAGCGGCGCCGGGTCAATGGCGTCGCCGAGGCGGGTCTTCAGTGCCAGCAACGCGGCAAGTGCTTCTTCGTTGATGACGGCTTCCAGCCGTTCGTCGAGCGTGGAGAGGTTCAGCGCGATCTGGACATTGCCACGGGTGAAGATGGCCCCTGCGGCGGCGCGGCAGTCGGCCTCCAGCGCCTCAAGGCCCTGCGGAAGACGAAAGCGCAGGTCGAGCCCCTTGCCGTTGACAGAGCGCAGCTCCCAGGCCCAGCGAAAGCGGCCGCTCTCGCCTTCCGAACGGGCAAATCCCGTCATCGATTGCAATGCCATCAGGCCCCTGCCCCCACGTCCATGCGAAGTAGTGGCGCAATCTTTCAGATTCGCGCCATCGGCTTCAAGTGTTTGTTCGGATGCATGCCGTGCGGACGGGCCGGTTGAAGGCCCGGCGCGGCATGTTCACTGTTGCGGTGCCGGCGTCGGGGCCGTCGCGCCGGCATCCGTGCCCGTCGGATTTGTCTGCTGGTCTTCGACCGCACGCCACTTCTTCACGTTGGCATTGTGCTCCTCGAGCGTTGCAGCGAAGACATGCCCGCCGGTGCCATCGGCCACGAAGTAGAGGTTGTTGGTCTTGGAGGGGTTTGCGACCGCTTCCAGCGCCGCGCGACCCGGATTGCAGATCGGACCCGGCGGCAGGCCGTCGATGACATAGGTGTTATACGGTGTCACCTTCTTCAGATCCGACTGGTAGATCGGGCGGTCAGACGGTTTGCCCGCGCCCCCGAAAATCCCGTAGATGATGGTCGGATCGGATTGCAGGCGCATCTTCTTCTCGAGCCGGTTGAGGAAGACGGACGCCACAAGCGTGCGCTCGTCCGCCTTGCCCGTCTCCTTTTCCACGATGGAGGCGAGCGTGACGAACTGCTCTTTCGTCTTCAGGAACAGGTCCGGCGAACGGCGCGCCCACAGATCGTCCACCAGCTTCGACTGCGCCGCCTTCATCTGCGCGACGATCTCGGCACGCTTGGCGCCGCGGGTAAACTTGTAGGTGTCGGGGCGCAACGTGCCCTCGTCCGGCATCTTCGCGGGCAAGTCGCCTTCGAGGATGGGGTCGGCGCGCAGGCGATCGAAGATCTGCTGCACGGTCAGGCCTTCAGGCAAAGTGACGGAATAGAGGATCGATTTGCCGGACTCCATCAGCTCGACGATTTCCTTCATCGAGGCACCGGCCTTGATTTCGTATTCGCCGGCCTTGAGCGTGCGGTTGCGCAGGAAGCTCTTGGTCACATACTGGAAGACGCGGGCGTCGGAGATGAGGTTGGATGCCTCAAGGCCGCGCGAAATGTCGCCCAGGCCCCAGCCGGGCTTGACGATGAAGTTCGAATTGACGCTCGATGGCCCCTGCTCCGAGAAGGTCGAAAGGCCGTAATAGATCGCGCCGCCGAGAGCCACCGTCAGGAAGACGAGGACGGTCATCACGAAATTGAGGAAAACAACGACCTGGCTGCGGGAGCCGCGCGACTTCTTGACCTTCTGCGGCGGCGCGGGCACGGGCGCCGGGCGCAGCGCCTCCTTGGCGGAAACCGGAATGATGATCGGGCCCTGGCTTTGGTGCGAAGCCGAAGGATGGAGCGGCTGCGACGCAGCCTGCGGCTTGACGGGCTCGCGAACAGGTTCCGGTTCCGGCGGCGCAGCCGGAATGCTCTCGGCTTCGGCGGGATCCACCTCGGCGTCCACGTGCGGCTCGATCTCGACGGAGGGAGCCTGCGGCACGGGCGTTACTGCGGCAGACGTTTCGTTTTCCACAGCCGCCTGCACGGCGGGTGTCGGGGCAATCGGCCCCAGTTCGGCGGGATTGATCGCGGCAGGGCTCGGGATGGCAGCGGGCATGTCCGGTGTCGGCGTGACGGCCGCGACAGGCTCGTCCCTGACCACTTCCGGAATAGCCGGTGCTGCCGGTTCCGCGTTGGCCTTGCCAGCGTCTGCATTGGCATCAACCGCAGGTGTCGGGCGCTGCTCGTCGCCGGGCTTTCGCTCGCTTTCCGGGCGCTCGTTTTTCGGGTCGATGTCGTTCACGGGCATTCCTCGAATATGTTCATGAGCACGATCACGTCCTCATGGCCGTTCAATGCGGCGAAAGCTGGGTACGGAATGAACGGTACCCAAGCTCTCGCGATCGAAGATAGGCGACCCGCTCGAAGGCGCAGCCGCATGCAGGCTCAGTCTGCGTAGCGCTTCAGCACGAGCGACGCGTTGGTACCGCCGAAGCCGAAGGAGTTCGACAGGGCGACATCGACTTTACGCGAGCGCGCCTTGTGCGGAACGAGGTCGACCTGGGTCTCGACATCCGGGTTGTCGAGGTTCAGCGTCGGCGGGGCGACGTTGTCGCGGATGGCCAGCGTCGCGAAGATCGCCTCGATGGCACCGGCGGCCCCGAGAAGGTGGCCGGTGGCCGATTTGGTCGAAGACATGGAAACCTTCGAGGCATGATCGCCGAGCAGGCGCTCGACAGCGCCCAGCTCGATCGTGTCGGCCATGGTCGAAGTGCCGTGCGCGTTGATGTAGTCGATATCGGTCGGCGTCAGGCCGGCGCGCTTCAGCGCCATGGTCATGCAGCGGAAGGCGCCATCGCCGTCTTCCGACGGTGCGGTGATGTGGAAGGCATCGCCGGAGAGACCGTAGCCGACGACTTCGGCATAGATCTTGGCGCCGCGCGCCTTGGCATGTTCCAGCTCCTCCAGAACGACGACGCCGGCGCCCTCGCCCATGACGAAGCCGTCGCGGTCTCGGTCATACGGGCGCGAGGCCTTTTCCGGGTTGTCGTTGTGCTGCGTGGAGAGCGCCTTGCAGGCGGCAAAGCCAGCGAGCGAAATGCGGCTCACCGGGCTTTCCGTGCCGCCGGCGACCATGACGTCGGCGTCACCGAGTGCGATCAGGCGCGAGGCATCGCCGATGGCGTGCGCGCCGGTCGAGCAGGCGGTGACGACGGCGTGGTTGGGGCCGCGCAGCTTGTGCTTGATGGAGACGTGACCGGAGGCCAGGTTGATCAGGCGGCCGGGAATGAAGAAGGGCGAAATGCGGCGGGGGCCCTTGTCGCGCAGCGTCAGCCCCGCTTCCACGATGCCCTCGATGCCACCGATGCCGGAGCCGATGAGGACGCCGGTTGCGCACTGATCGTCGTCGCCCTGCGGGTGCCAGTCGGCGTCGTTGAGCGCCATGTCGGCAGCAGCGACAGCATAAACGATGAAGGGATCGACCTTGCGCTGTTCCTTGGGCTCCATCCAGTCGTCGGCATTGTAGGTGCCGTTGGTGCCGTCGCCAAAAGGAATGCGGCAGGCGATCTTGGCCGGCAGGTCCTCGACCTCGAATTCGGTCACCTTGCGGGCGCCGCTCTTGCCAGCCAGAAGGTTCTTCCAGGTCTCGTCAACGCCACAGCCCAGCGGCGTCACCATGCCAAGACCGGTGATTACAACTCGTCTCATCGCCCGCATGCTCCCCATGATCGGCAGCGGCCTTGCCCTGTCCGGCTTCGCCACGCCCAACACCCGGTCGCATTACCGGCTCTGCCTTGCGGCTTCAGCTCATTGCAATGACCGGGATCACTGTTTTTCATTAAAAAAGGTCCGGAAAATCCGGACCTGAAGCGGGCCGGCAAGGCCGCCCGCCCCATGTCACTGGTCAGAAGCTGAAATCAGCCCTGGGCCTTTTCGATGAACTTGACGGCGTCGCCGACCGTCAGGATCGAGTCAGCAGCGTCGTCCGGGATTTCAATGCCGAATTCTTCTTCGAAAGCCATGACCAGCTCGACCGTGTCGAGGGAGTCCGCGCCGAGATCGTCGATGAAGCTTGCGCCTTCAACAACCTTGTCGGCGTCAACGCCAAGATGATCAACAACAATTTTCTTCACGCGTTCTGCGATATCGCTCATGTCGGTACCTCGACCCTATTGTCTACTACAAGAATGCCCTTCGGCATCCCTACCCTGTTGAACCAACCGCGGCGCCTGCCACGAAAGGCATTTGATGACTGCCCGTCCACGCGTTCAAGCCGCCTGCAATCGGGCAATTGCGTTCAGTCATGGCCCGCTTAACACGGTTTAAGTCCGCCGCAAAGCCATAAAAGTTTCGGTTCCACGCTCTCAACATCAAATGGCGGAGCGGTTGAACCCAAAGAGGAGGCTCGCGCCTCAGATCATCGCCATGCCGCCGTTGACATGGATCGTCTGGCCCGTGACATAGCCGGCCTCGTTGGAGGCAAGGTAAGCGACGGCTGACGCCACTTCCGCGCCCGTCCCCATGCGACGCATCGGGATCGCGCCCATGATGGCGTCCTTCTGCTTGTCGTTGAGCTTATGCGTCATTGCGCTTTCGATGAAGCCCGGCGCGACGCAGTTGACGGTGACGTTGCGCGTTGCGATTTCCTGAGCCAGCGACTTGGAGAAGCCGATCATGCCGGCCTTGGAGGCGCAATAGTTGGCCTGGCCCGGATTGCCGGTGACGCCGACCACGGAAGTGATGTTGATGATGCGGCCGAAGCGGCGGCGCATCATGGGATGGGTGAGTTCGCGCGTCAGGCGGAAGACCGAGGTGAGGTTCACTTCCAGCACGCTGTCCCAGTCCTCGTCGCTCATGCGAACGAAGAGGCCGTCCTTGGTGATGCCGGCATTGTTGACGAGAATGTCGACGCCGCCGAGATCGGCCTCCGCCTTCTCGCCCAGCGCCTTGACGGCGTCGCGGTCGGACAGGTTGGCCGGGAAGACGAAAGTGCGTTCGCCAAGGTCATTGGCGAGTTCTTCCAGCTTTTCGGCGCGCGTGCCGTGCAGGCCGACGATTGCGCCCTGCCGGTGCAGGATGCGGGCGATTTCCTCGCCAATACCACCGGAGGCCCCGGTGACGAGGGCCTTACGGCCAGACAGATCGAACATGTGCAATAAACCCCATATAAAGCCGGCGCTTTAGGCCAGCAGCGCTTCCAGCGTCTTTTGAATATCGTCAGGCGTGTTGACGGCAATGCCGGTCACGGCCTTGTCGATGCGGCGGGCGAGACCCGTCAGCACCTTGCCGGAGCCGATCTCATAAAGCGTCATCACATCGTTCTTGCCGAACCATTCGACCGTCTCGCGCCAGCGGACCTGGCCCGTCACCTGCTCGACCAGCAGATCGGCGATGATGCCGGCATCGGCGACCGGTGCCGCGCGCACGTTTGCAATCAGCGGAATGTTCGGATTGTGCTTTTCGACCTTGGCCAGCGCCTCGCGCATGGCGTCGGCGGCCGGTGTCATCAGCGCGGAGTGGAAGGGCGCGGAGACGGAGAGCATCAGCGCGCGCTTCGCGCCCTTGGCCGTTGCGATCTCGGCGGCCTTTTCAACGGCGGCCTTTTCACCGGAAATGACGAGCTGGCCGCCGCCATTGTCATTGGCGATCTGGACTGGGCCGAGAGCGGAGGCTTCCGCGCAGGTGGCTTCCACATCCGCATGCTCGAGGCCGATGATGGCGGCCATGGCGCCCTTGCCGGCCGGAACTGCGGCCTGCATGGCATTGCCGCGAATGCGCAGCAGGCGCGCGGTGTCGGCAATCGAGAACATGCCAGCAGCGCAGAGTGCGGAATATTCGCCGAGCGAATGGCCGGCAACGAAAGCAACCTTATCCTTCAGCACGAGGCCACGGGCTTCCATGACGCGAACCGCGGCCATGGAGACGGCCATCAGTGCCGGCTGCGCGTTTGCGGTCAGCGTCAGCGTTTCTTCCGGACCGTTCCACATGATGTCGGAGAGCTTTTCGCCGAGCGCGTCATCGACTTCCTGGAAGACTGCGCGAGCCTCGGGAAAGGCGTCAGCGAGATCCTTGCCCATGCCGACGGCCTGGCTGCCCTGCCCCGGAAAGGTGAATGCGAGTGCCATGGATGTTTCCCTGAATTCCTTGTTTTCTGGCTTCTCCATTCACATTCTTGGCTCTCAAGTCAAGTCTTCGGAAGAAACGCACACATTGCAATATATGCAATTGGCATTGAAATTTGCGCGAATTTGAGATTTCTTGCGCGCCGTCTTCACCCCGGCAAGCCCCTCCCTCCCCGCCGGCCAAAAGGAATTTCCCCCATGAAATACAACCAGCTTGGCGCAAGCGACCTCAACGTTTCAGAAATCTGCCTCGGAACCATGACCTGGGGAACGCAGAACACGGAAGCCGAAGCGCATGAGCAGATGGACTATGCCTTCGACCAGGGCGTGAACTTCTTCGACACAGCCGAGCTTTATCCAACGACGCCTGTGGGCGCCGAGACGCAGGGCGACACGGAAAAGTTCATCGGCTCGTGGTTCAAGAAGACCGGCAAGCGTGACAAGGTCATCCTCGCCTCGAAGATCTCCGGGCGCGGCCGCAGCTATATCCGTGGCGGCGTTCCGATCAGCGCGGGCGAGATCGAGAAGGCGCTGGACCTCAGCCTGACACGCCTCGGCACCGATCACGTCGATCTCTATCAGCTTCACTGGCCGAACCGCGGCACCTATGGCTTCCGCGCCAACTGGTCGTTCACGCCGTCGAAGCAGGACACGGCGCAAGCAACGGCTGAATTGCTCGATGCGCTGGAAGCGCTCGACAAGGCCAAGAAGGCCGGGAAGATCCGCCATTGGGGCGTTTCGAACGAGACCTCCTGGGGCGTGATGAAGTATCAGCAACTCGCTGACCAGCATGACCTGCCGCGGATGGTCTCGATCCAGAACGAGTACAATCTGCTCGACCGCAAGTTCGATACCGATCTGGCGGAAGTATGCCACCACGAGAAGGTTGGCCTGATGGCCTATTCACCGCTTGCAGCGGGCCTCTTGAGCGGCAAGTATCTCGACGGTGCGCGTCCGGCCGGTACGCGCGGCACGATCAACACCGACCTCGGTGGCCGTTTCGGCGGTTACGAAGACCCGGCTGTTCGCGCCTATGTCGAGCTTGCCCGCAAGCACGGTCTTGATCCCTCCGCCATGGCGCTCGCTTTCTGCCTGACCCGCCCCTTCATGGCCTCGGTCATCATCGGCGCGACGACAATGGAGCAGCTCAAGATCGATATCGGTTCCAAGGACGTGACGCTGTCGGACGAAGTCCTCAATGACATCCAGCACATCCACCGCACCTGGACCCTGCCGATCTAAGGTCTGCGGGTTCGCGTTTAAGAGTTCATTAACCAAACCCTCCGATCATATTAGGATCATCAAATGTGTCGCAGCCATTGCGGCACAGGGTCGGGGGGCCTTTCATGATCGATGCTTCGTCAAGAATCTCCGGTGCTTTCAGCGACAACTCCGTCGTAAAGCTCTTCCAGAGCGCATCCGTTTCGCAGCAGAGCGAAGCGGGGCTGTTCACCGCCAACGTCACGATTTCGGGCAGGCTGTCTGGCCCTGCGGCACAGGCCATCGACTCCATCATGCAGATCGTGATGGCCGCGAACGGGGATACGTCCGTCAGCGCCCAGACCGATGTCGATGTCAAAGGCGCTGAGACCGATAGCGGCAACGACACGATCTCGATCACCGCGCGGCGCGCCTACATGATTTCCAGCGGCGATAGCAATGACACGATCTCGATCGAGTCCACGGCGGACGACGGCCGCCGCAGGTCGGCTGTACGCGGCGTCGATGGGGGCGCCGGCAACGATACGATCGATGTCAAGGCGAAGGGCAATGTCGCACTTGTCTTCGGCGGAGAGGGCAATGACACGATTGCCATCGACACAGCTGGCAAGGTGGGTGGAATTGCCGGCGGCGATGGTAACGACACGCTGGACATCAAGGGAAGCAGCGTGGCCTTCGTGAATGGGGGCGACGGCAACGACACCATCAACATCGCGGCGGACAGGATCGACCTGATCGCGGGCGGAACGGGCAACGACACCGTCAACATCACCAATAACGGCGACAAGACTGCGCAATATTACTATTTCCAAGGCGACGGCAACGACAGCGTGACCTCGAACGGTCCGGTCGAATTCAACCTCTTCTCCGAAGACGGGTCGCAGCGGATAGACCTCTCCGGCGCAACCTTCAGCCAGACGGGCAACACGGTCACGATCAGCCTCGCTTCAGGCAACACAATCAGAGTTGAAATGAAGGATGCCGAGAGTGCCAGCGTCTCCTACGATCCCGACAAGGGCACGCTCACCGTTGCGCCGGCTAAGGCGTCCGACGCGGAAGAGAGCGAAGACGCGCCGCCCGCCGGTACAGGGCTCACGACATCCGTTTCCGTCACCACGAGCGTCACCGTGGAAGCTTGACGCCGGAAAGGTCCTGCGTCTCAGCAAAAAAAGGCGGCCACCGGGCCGCCTTTCGCATTTCAAAAGGTCGGGCTGAAAGATCAGCCCTTGCCCTTCAGAGCCGTGTTGCAAAGGCTCCAGAAACCGCCGCCCTTCTGGATCCACTTCAGGTCGCCGAGCGTGCCGGCATCCTTGTTGGCATGGTAGCTGTCGGCGCAGGTGTGGAGGCGCTGCTTGCCGGGGGTTTCGGAAGCGTACTTCTTGTCGACGGCGGCCGGGAACTTGACGCCCTTGGGTGCCTTGGCGGTCGGAGCTGGCGGCTCCTTGTCTGCCGTGGTCTTGGCGACCTCTTCGTCGTCCTTCTTGTCTTCAGCGGCTGCGTCCGCACCGCAGAACTTGGCGCGGTAGTCGTTCCACTTCATGTCCTTGGCGGAACCGTCGGCCTTGGCGGCCTGATACTTGGCGCCGCATTCCTTCATGCTCATCGCGTTGGCCGACGAGGAGAACGCAACACCTGCGAGAAGAACACCTGCTGCAGTGATAATAAGTTTGTAAGACATGATCGCCTGTTCCACTGGTTGATTTAAGAGGTCTTCCATCTGCCGTCCGGTATCGTTCGATATCAGGACGGCAGAACTCCGTTCGGGCTCGCCTGATCGACCGCCTTGGGAAGATGTTCAGCGAGCAATTGCGGCAGATTTCCGATGTCGATGCCAAGCGCAGTGGCAAGAGACGCCATCTGTTCTGAAGAGAGCGCCGACTTGATCTGGTCGGCCGAGACCGGAAGGTTGGAGCCGGTGCCGATCCAGGAGGAGACCTGGTCGCCAAGACCCGCCGCCTGCAACTGCGACAGGATGCCGTTGACGCCGCCGGCATTTGCGAAAACCTGCTCGGCGATTGCCATGAGGTTCACAGGCTTGCCACTCAGCACATCGCCCAGGACCGAACCGAGACCGTCGAAAAGACCCATCCGAAACTCTCCCCCGTGAGCTGACCGGTATATTCTCAAAAATGAATAACAGCTTGCAGTTTCATTGTCATCAGGAACTGTTAACGCTTCTGGCCCGTTGAGGAAGCTCATGCCATCCGCCCGATTTTGCTGCACTGCGCGGGCCATGCTATCGATCGGTTGGGGATGACAGATGGGGAATCAGATGGCAGGCATATTCAGGGACGAATGGCGGATCGGGCTGGCTCTTGTAGGGCTGGTTGCACTGGTGCTCGGCGAACACGAGCTTCTCGCGGAAGGGCGGGCTCTCTCGCTGGCCGTTACGGCCGGGATCGTGGTGCTTATCGTCCTCGTCTCGACGCGGGTCGCCCATCATGCGGAGGTGATCGCCGGCAAGGTCAAGGACCCCTATGGCTCGATGGTGCTGACACTGTCTGCCGTGCTGGTCGAAGTCGTCATCCTCGGCATCGTCATGCAGGCGGAAGACGCCTCGCCGACATTGGTACGCGACACGATCTATTCAGCCGTGATGCTGGACATCAACGGTCTTATCGGTCTAGCGGCATTGCTGGGCGGGCTTCGGCATGGCGAGCAATCCTACAATGACGATTCCGGGCGCACCTATGCCGTGATGATCCTGACGGCCATGGGGATTTCCATGATCGTTCCCGAATTCATTCCTCATGACAAGCGCATGGTCTATTCCTTCTTCACGATCGGCGTGATGGCGGTTCTGTACACGCTCTTCCTGCGCATGCAGGTGGGGCGGCACAGCTATTTCTTCTCCTACACCTATCCCCGCGGCGGGCGTGCCAAGGCAACTGAGCATGAGGAGGAAGGTGGCTCGATTGTCGTCTCGGCGATCATCGTCGCCGGCGGCGTCGTGCTCATCGGCCTGCTGGCGGAAGTCATGAACCCGTTCATGAGTGCGGGCTTGAAGAATTCCGGCGCGCCGGTCGGCCTCGTGGCTGTCACGGTTGCCGCGATCTCGGCAGCGCCCGAAATTCTGACGGCGCTGCGCGCCGCGCTTGGCAACCGCATGCAGGTTGTCGTCAACATCGCCATGGGCGCGTCGCTTTCCACGGTCATCCTCACCGTGCCGGTCATGGAAGCGCTGGCGATCTATACCGGACAGCCTTTCGAGATGGCGATGACGGTGCCGCAGACCGTGATGGTCGCGATCACCATCGTGGTGGCCGCCATCAACTTCTCCGACGGCGAGACGAATGCCATCGAGGGGATGACGCATTTCGTGCTCTTCGCCACCTTTGTCATGCTGACGATCATGGGACTTTAGAACGCTTCTTCGTTCGATGCCGTGATCATTACAGCATTGTTAGGTGACAGTGCGCACGCCTGGAATTATATGACAAAGTCAAACGATTTTCCCACGAGGCGGTTTATCTAATGCGCACTTTTTGGACCATACTGATCATTCTTTGTTGCCTTGGTGGAGCGGGCTATTACTACCGCGCCGAGCTGGCTCCCCATCTGCCGGCAGAAATTGCAGCCTATATTCCGCAGGCCAAGACGGAGAATGCGGACAAGTCGGCTGCGGCGGCTGGCAAATCCGGCGATCAGGCGAAAGGTCAGTCCGGCAGGCGCGGTGCCGGCGGACCGGTTGCGGTCAAGGTCGTCGAGGCCAAGACCGGCGACCTTCCCATGCTGCGCGAAAGCTTCGGGTTCATTGCGGCGCGCGACACGACCTCGCTTGCCAGTCCGATCGCGGGCGTCGTCACGGATGTGAAGGTGCAGAACGGTGCGGAAGTCAGCGCCGGCGACGTGCTTGTGACATATGACACCCGTTCTCTGGAGGCGACACTGGCCAAGGATCAGGCTGCTCTGGCCAAGGATCAGTCGGTCTATGACAACGCCAAGATCACGCTCGACCGGGCCATGAGCCTGGGCGAAAAGGGTGCCGCCACGCAGCAGGCAACAGACAATGCCAAGGCCGCATTCCAGCAGGCGGAAGCAGCGCTCGCGCTCGACCAGGCGCAGATCCAGGCCGACAAGGTCGCCATTTCAAACGCACGGATCGTTGCCCCCTATGACGGCAAGCTGGGCGTCATCTCCGTATCCAAGGGCGCCTATGTGGCAGCCGGCACGCCAGTGGGAACGATCGTCGACAACAAGAATGTCTATGCTGTCTTCACGCTTTCCGAAGCCGATCTCAAGCTCTCCCGCGATGCTCTGGCGAAGAAGGAACTGACCGTTTCGGTTCGTCCGACCAATGCTACCGACGGCACGCAGTCTGTCACCGTTCCCGTCTCCTTTATCGACAATTCGGTCGATCAGACCTCGGGTACGTTCCGGCTGTGGGCCATGATCGACAACTCTTCGAAAGTGTTTTGGCCCGGTGAATCGGTCAGCGCCCGCGCGACTGTCGGCATTGCGCATGACCTCGTGCTCGTGCCCAACGTTGCCATCGCCCCGCAACAGAACGGCATGGCTGCCTATGTCGTCGGCGACGACAACAAGGTGCAGACCCGCAGCGTCAAGGTCGCCTTCCGTTCGGACGGCACCGCCGGCATCAAGGAAGGCCTCAAGCCGGGGGACAAGGTTGTCGTGGAAGGCCAGCAGTCGCTGTCGGATGGCGTGGCGGTCAAAATCGACGACGGCTCGGCCAAGCCGCCGGCAGGCGAAAAGCCGAAAGGTGCTGGCGGGAAGAACAAGGACAAGCAGTCAAACGCCGCTGACAAGAGTGCCTCGGCCGCCGAACTGGCGCAAGCGAACCAGAAGGCGGACTGATCCATGAACTTTTCCGAAATCTTCATCCGCCGCCCCGTCGCGACGATCCTCCTGATCGTCGGCGTCATGATGGCAGGCATCGGCGCCTTCCGCCAATTGCCCGTGGCAGCGCTGCCGCAGGCCGACTTCCCGACCATCAGCGTCTCGGCACAGCTGGCCGGCGCTTCGCCTGACACGATGGCCGCAGCCGTCGCAACGCCGCTGATCAAGCAGTTCCAGACGATTGCGGGGATCGACTCGATCACCGCGAGCTCCTCTCTCGGCAGCACGCGCATCACGCTGCAGTTCGACCTGACGCGCAATATCGACGCGGCAGCGGCCGACGTGCAGGCCGCCATTGCCCGCTCGCAGCGCGCCCTGCCCTCGAACCTGACCAGCACGCCGAGCTACCGCAAGGTCAACCCCGCCGACAGCCCGATCATCTTCCTGGCGCTCACCAGCGATACCGCGCCCGTCACCCAGATGGACGACATCGCGCAGAACGTGCTCTCGCCGGCCCTCTCCACGGTTGAAGGCGTGGCGCAGGCGCAGGTCTTCGGCTCCAAGACCTATGCGGTTCGCGTCGAGGCCGACCCGAACAAGCTGGCTGCGCGAGGCTTGAGCCTCACCCAGGTCGCCAATGCGCTGAAAGCTGCCAACGACCAGACGCCTCTCGGTACGCTGACCAATTCTTCGCAGGCGCTTGCCGTCAATGCCGACACGCAGCGGACGAATGCGGACGAGTTCCGCACGCTGATCATCGCGACCCCCGGCGGTCGTATCGTTCGCCTCGGCGACGTCGCGAATGTGCAGGACAGCATTGAAAACAAGCAGCAGGGAAGCTGGCTCGACGGGCAGCCGACCATCGCGGTCGCGGTTTATCGTCAGCCGGATGCGAACACCGTGGATGTGGTGGACCGGGTGAACGCCCAGATCCCGCAGCTGCAGGCGAACCTGCCGACCGGGATGCATCTGAAGATCGTCAACGACGCGTCGAACTCGATCCGCGAAGCCGTCTGGGACGTGCAGAAGACGCTGGCGATCACCATCGCGCTTGTCGTTCTCGTCATTTACCTGTTCCTGCGCCGCTTCTGGGCGACCATGATCCCGGCGCTTGCCGTGCCGCTCTCGATCGTCGCCACCTTCGGCTTCATGTACTGGCTGAACCTTTCGATCGATAACATCTCGCTTCTCGGCCTGACGCTCGCCGTTGGTCTGGTGGTGGACGACGCGATCGTCATGCTGGAAAACATCGTCCGTTATGTCGAAGAGGGCATGAATCCGTTCGAGGCGGCCATCAAGGGCAGTAGCGAAGTGACGGCGACGATCGTCTCGATGTCGCTCTCGCTTGTGGCCGTGTTCCTGCCCATTCTGCTCATGGGCGGCGTGGTCGGGCGCGTTCTGAACGAATTCGGCGTCGTGGTTTCTCTTGCCATCCTGGCATCTGCCGTCGTCTCGCTGACCGTGACCCCGATGCTCACGGCGCGGCTGCCGAACACCGGTCATCACCAGGGCGACAAGAAGAGCTTCTTCGACCGGATCAATGACGGCTATGGTCGCTCGGTGGGCTGGTGCCTTGACCACAAGGTCATCATTACCATTGTCTTCCTCCTCTCATTCGTCGGCTCGGGCTGGCTCTTCGCCACGCTGCCGCGCAGCTTCTTCCCCAGCGAAGACAACGGACTGCTGACGGTGTCGACACAGGCGCGCCAGGACATTTCCTATGACGCTATGGTGAAGCTGCAGGCACAGGCTGCGGCGGTCATGGCGGAGAACCCTGCCGTGCTGCACGTCACCTCCTCGCTCGGCGGCGGCCCTGGCGGCTCCACCTTCAATTCGGGCTCCATGTTCGTGCAGCTCAAGGAGCGTGACCAGCGTCCACCGCTTGACGTCACGCTGGGGCAGATGCGGCGCGCGCTGAGCGACGTTGCCGGCCTCAAGACCTTCATCGTTCCCGTGCAAAGCCTGCGCTTCGGCGGACGCAGCACACAGAGCCAGTATCAGGTCGTGCTGAAGTCGCTGAACGCCGACGACACGCGTCAATGGTCAACCAAGCTGCAGGCGGCCATGGCCGCCGATAGCGCCCACTATATCGATGTCGCGACCGACCTGCAGAACAACGCGCTGCAGGCCGATATCAAGATCGACAACGACCGTGCCAATGCGCTCGGGATCACGTCGGCCTCGATCCGCAATATCCTTGAAGCGGCGTTCGGCACGCTGGACGTCACGCAGATCCAGACGACCGGCAACAGCTACAACGTCATTCTGGAACTCGACCAGAGCCGGCAGTGGGATGAAACCGATCTCGGTGCACTGCTGATCCCGACAAGCTCGGGAACCCAGGTGCCGCTGTCGAGCATCGCGACGATCACCCGCACGGCCGGCCCGGTCACCGTCAACCAGACTGGTCAGCTGACCGCTGTCACCCTGTCGTTCAACCTGCCACAGGGTGTATCGCTTGGGGTGTCGACAGACCGGCTCAACGAGTTGCGACGCGAAATCGGCATGCCGGCGACGGTCACGACCGAACTTGCCGGTACGGCCCAGATCTTCGCTCAGTCGACCGGCAATACCGGCCTGCTGATCGTGACCGCCATCCTCACCATCTACGTGGTGCTGGGCGTGCTCTATGAGAGCTTTGCCCATCCGCTCACCATTCTGTCGGGTCTGCCATCGGCAGCTCTCGGAGCGCTGCTGGCGTTGAAGCTCTGGGGGCTGGATTTCTCCATCGTGGCGCTGATCGGCCTTCTCATGCTGATCGGCATCGTGAAGAAGAACGCGATCATGATGATCGATGTGGCGCTCACGCTGATGCGAGAGGACAAGATGGACCCCGGCGAGGCGATGCATATCGCCGCCGTAAGGCGCTTCCGTCCGATCATGATGACGACCTTCTGCGCACTTCTTGCTGCCGTCCCGGTCGCGCTCGGCACCGGCCCCGGCTCCGAACTGCGCCAGCCGCTGGGCGTCGCCGTGGTGGGTGGTCTCCTGATCTCGCAGGTACTGACGCTTTTCATCACGCCAGTGATCTTCACGCAGGTGGAATGGATCTCGCGCAAGCTCAGCCGCAAGAAGGCTCCTGCGGCAGCACCTGTGCCTGCGGAGTGAGGCTCAGGCCTTTCCCATGACTTATCAGCCTGCCCGCGCCATCCGCCCGGGCAGGCTGTCGAAATCGGCCGGGCTCATCGGCTTGCCGAAATGATAGCCCTGCATGAACTGACAGCCGATCTGGCGAAGATATCCGGCCTGCTCGGCAGTCTCCACCCCTTCGACAATCACGGGAATTGCGAGTGCATCGGCCAGTGAGACCGTGGCTCCAAGCACCGCCCTGCCCCGCTCGTTGTCCAACGCCAGCACAAGTGACCGGTCGAGCTTGAGGCGGTCGAAGGTGAAGTGACTGAGCGTGCCGATGCTCGCATAGCCGGTGCCGAAATCGTCCAGCGCGAAACGGATACCGATGGCCCGCAGCGCATCCATGGCGCGCCGCGCCTGCAGCGGGCTGTCGAAGAGCACGCCTTCGGTGACTTCGAGAATCAGGCGGCGGGGGTCGAAGTTTTCGCGCTCCAGGATCGCCATGATGCCTTCGGCGAAATCGTGCGCGCAAAGCTGTGTCGGTGAGACGTTGACCGCGATATCCATGCCCGGGCGAGCTTCCGCAAAGCGAATAGAGCGCTCCAGCACAAATTCACCAAGCCTGAAGATCAGCCCGGATTTCTCTGCAAGCGGAATAAACACATCGGGTGAGACCGGCCCCTGCTGGGTGGTCCAGCGCGCCAGCGCTTCCACGCCGGCGACGGCGGCGTTGTCGGAGGAGACGACCGGCTGGAACGCGACCGACAGCTCATCGTCGTCCAGAGCCCGCCGAAGCAATTCTTCGAGCTCGGCGACAGCCTCGCGGTCCCTGTCCATGTCTCCGGTATACGCGACGCTTTGCCCCCGGCCGGCTTCCTTGGCGCCGTAAAGCGCCATGTCCGCGCGACGGATCAGCTCGAAGGCATCCATCCCGGCCAGATGCGATGCGTAACCGATGCTCGCGCCGATTTCGGATGTGTGTCCTGCGACCACGAAGGGTTCCTTCAGCGCCCGCAGGGCAGCCTCGGCGATTTCGGCCGGATCGTTGCCCGGACGGCTGGCGAGTGCAAACTCGTCGCCGCCAAAGCGCGCGGCAAACTCCAGCCCCGGATGACAATCGACCAGCCGGGCGGCAACGGCCCCTATCAGTTCGTCGCCCACCAGATGGCCCCAGGTGTCATTGACAGCCTTGAACCCGTCCAGGTCGATCAGATGCAAGGTCAGCCCATCACTTGCACGGGTGCTGGCAAGATGGGCCTGAAGGGCGCGGATCATGCCGTTTCTGTTGAGCAGTCCGCTCAACGGATCCCGCGTCGCCTCCCGGTCGGCGGCCGATGCAAGGCGACGAAGCGCCTGAAGCTCGGCGTAGCCAGCGAAGACGGCAGTCGCCAGCAGGACGCCCAACGCAACGAGGGCCCCTGTCAGAGCTGGTCGCACTTCATCGTAAAGACGTGTACCCAGATTTCGCCCAGGCCAGGCGAGATACGCCAGCGCTTGGCCATCGATGTCGGACAAGGCAAGAGCCAGTTGGCCCTCCGGCTTGTCGAAAGCCAGATGCAGGCCGGGAAGGAAATAATCCGACGCCACGTTATCGATCATCGATGGCGTCAAAAGCTTGAACATGGTCACCACGTTGTAGCGCCCGCCGGGCGACATGTTCCGGTCCGGCTGCAGCGCCCTTGAGCCGACAACGGCGATGCTCTTGTTCAGCTTGAAGACATTGACGATCGGGGGCCGATCCGGCTTGGCCGCGGCCAGCGCCTGTTTGAGAAACTGCTCGCCGAGCGCCGCCACGACATCGAATTCCACGCCCTTGAGGTAGCCTCCGATTTGGCGGCCCTCGGGGTCCGTCACCGCAACGCCGTCATAGAGCTGATAATCCGCCGAGATCGCACCCCAGTTGGTCCACATCCAATCCTTGCGGTCGCGAGAATTCACGGCCTCGAAGGCCTCGTGCCAGACGGCATTGTCCTCCAGCGTTCCCGAAAGACGACGACGAAAACCGTTCAGCGCAGTGTGCGCTGCGCTCATGGCGCGGGAATCGTCAATCTCATTGGCCTTGTCGCCCATGGCTTCCAGGACGATAACCACCAGGACCGCCAGAAAAAGAGCGACGACAAGTGTCCCGGCAATTGCTGCCGGGGCAATCCAGTTACGCCAGTCCCGAACATGTTTGCCAGGCGCCAGTTTCAATCTTGTCCCCCAGCGCAACGCCGCGCGCCGATCCGCAATCCCCCCACGAGACTCAGATCAGGAAAAGCATTACAGAAGCAACGTGAAAAATACATTAATTCTTCCGTATGTATTTTTGTACTATAGTTACCTGCTCTCGCTACACCTTGGATTGCGGGAGGCAGATGGGCTCTCCGTAGTGAACCATTGCACTCCAGCGCCCCCTTTTCTTTGTCGCGGCGCAAACGAGCGGGAAACTCGGGGTTTGCCGGCAGATTTTCCTCGGCCCTTGCAATCCGTCCCAAAATCCGTATAAGCCGCGCTT
The DNA here is from genome assembly GCA_900467685.1 of Hyphomicrobiales bacterium. Lineage (GTDB taxonomy): Bacteria > Pseudomonadota > Alphaproteobacteria > Rhizobiales > Rhizobiaceae > Ensifer_A. The sequence goes on along the minus strand of UBQX01000006.1, from coordinate 265,587 downwards.
GATCGTTTAACCCGGTCTTATGGCTGGTGGCTGAACGGAGGGTCCGGACTTTAAAAGTCCGACATGGAAGCAGAAGCTTTCCGGCCTCCCGTGTCTCCGCTCTCGACCGTATGAGACAAAACGCTTTTCTTGCCGCCCTTTCAACAGGGTTCACGAACAGTCGTTGAGGCTTGGCGCCATGCCCGGGTTTTGATCGAAACGCAAGAAAGGCAAAATACAATGGCACTTTACGAACATGTATTCCTTGCCCGCCAGGACGTTACCCCGCAGCAGGTCGAAGGCCTTGTAGAAAACTACAAGGGCGTGATCGAAGCAAACGGTGGCAAGGTCGGCCGGGTCGAGAACTGGGGCCTCAAGTCCCTCACCTACCGCATCAAGAAGAACCGCAAGGCTCACTACGTCCTCATGGACATCACGGCTCCGGCAGCAGCGATCCAGGAAATGGAACGCCAGATGCGTATCTCGGAAGACGTTCTTCGTTACATGACCGTTTCGGTCGAAGCACACGAAGAAGGCCCGTCTGCCATGATGCAGAAGCGTGACCGTGACGACCGTCCGCGTCGCGATGGCGACCGTCCGGACCGTGGCCCGCGCGAAGGCGGCTTCAACCGCGATCGCGGTGACCGCGACGACCGTCCGCGCCGTCCGCGCGAAGACCGTGCATAAGGAGATTTGACCATGGCTGATGCATCTTCCCCGGCACGTCGCCCGTTCCACCGCCGTCGCAAGACGTGCCCCTTCTCCGGCGCTAACGCTCCGAAGATCGACTACAAGGATGTTCGTCTCCTGCAGCGCTACATTTCCGAGCGCGGCAAGATCGTTCCTTCGCGTATCACGGCTGTTTCGCAGAAGAAGCAGCGCGAGCTGGCCAAGGCCATCAAGCGCGCCCGCTTCCTCGGCCTGCTGCCTTACGTTCTGGCCTAAGCCAGTGTGATTCCGGCGGAGGCTTCGCAAGAGCCTCCGCCGATCCCTTCCGCGATGGGCGCGGATCGGAACGACGCAAAACCCATGTTGGGATTGAATGGCGCAAGCCACGTCCCTAACTGCCAGCGGAAACCCAACGGCAGGACAGCGAGATGAAGATGAACCCGGACTTTAAATCGATCGCGATCGGCGCACTCGCCGGATTGACGTCAGCGCTGCTGGTGCTGGCCGCGACATCGCATTTGTCCGCCTCCATCGTTTTCCTGATTCTCGCGGGCATGCCCGTCTTCATCGCGGGCCTCGGCTTTGGCATCGTTGCCGCCGGTTCTGCGCTGGCCGCCAGCTTTCTCGTGCTGGCCTTTACCGTTTCCCCGCTGTTTGCGGTTTCGATCCTGGCGCTTCCGCAGCTGCCGGCGGCATGGATGTCGCGGCTGGCCAATTTCGCTCGTCCCGCTGAAGAGCTTGGCGGTCCGGCGAACGTGATGGCGTGGTATCCGCTGGCCGACATGATGATGCGGCTTTGCACGCTGGTCGCGATTGCGGTTGCCCTGACCCTTCTTGCAACGGGCTATAGCCGCGGCACGGCGACGGACATCATCGGCGCCGCGATCAAGGCGCTCAGTGCGCAGGACCCGACCTTCAGCATGGATGCGGCCGTTCTCGCCCAGGTGACGGCCTTCTACTACTATCTGCTGCCGCTCAACCAGGCCGTGATGTCGGTCATCACGATCTTCGCCGCCTATTATTTCTCCGCCATCATCGTGCGCACCACGACGCAGGCACTGCGTCCGCGTGAGGACATGCCGTCTGCGCTGCGCATGAACCGCGACAGCATCTACGTTCTCGGCGTCGGCCTTGCACTGCTGATCGCCGGAATGATCTCGCATAACAATGTGCTGACGATCGTCGGCTCCTCTATCGCGGGCGCTTTTGGCGGCGGTTTCCTTCTGGCGGGCCTTGCTGCCTTTCACCTGAAGAGCCGCGGCAAGTCCTGGCGGATGCCGGCGCTGATCCTCGCCTATCTCACCATTTCGCTGACCGGCATCGTCTTCCTGATCGTCGGCCTGCTAGATACCCGCCGCGCCATAGCGCTCACGCCCGTGGCCGGCAAATCCACAGACAAGAATTCAACAGACACCTCGAACACCTGAAAGGAATATCACGATGGACGTCATCCTTCTTGAACGCATCTCCAAGCTCGGCCAGATGGGCGAAACCGTAAAGGTTCGCGACGGCTACGCGCGCAACTACCTCCTGCCGCTCGGCAAGGCTCTGCGCGCCAACGCTGCCAACAAGGCCCGTTTCGAATCCGAGCGCGCGACGCTCGAAGCCCGTAACCTCGAGCGCAAGTCTGAAGCTCAGAAGGTTGCTGAGTCGCTCGACGGCAAGTCCTTCATTGTCGTCCGTTCGGCTGGCGAAACCGGCCAGATGTACGGTTCGGTCGCTGCTCGCGACATCGTTGAAATCCTCGGCAACGAAGGCTTCACGATCGCCCGCAACCAGGTTGAACTGAACAACCCGATCAAGGCCATCGGCCTGCACAAGGTTGAACTGCACCTGCATGCAGAAGTCGCCGTCTCCATCGAACTGAACGTTGCCCGTTCGGCCGAAGAAGCAGAGCGTCAGGCCAAGGGTGAAGACCTCACCTCGGCTGAAGCCATCTACGGCGTCGACGAAGATGCACTGCGTCCGGAAGACTTCTTCAACCCGGAAGCTGAATACGAAGACGAAGACGAAAACGCATAATCGTCTTCTCCTTCTTTCTTTTCTGCGAGGCCCGGGTGGAACCACCCGGGCCTTTCTGCGTTCGGAGGCCGCTCGTACTGCTGTCTTTCAGGCAAAGGACGAGGCTGGCGCGAATCTAATCATTTGTTAAGAAATCCTGTTGATTCGCGTAAAAAAGTTTGTAATCCTTAGTATCGATACCGGTGAACATGTTTGGGATTGCGTAATTCTGATCCGCGCTGGTGAGAGCGTCCCCCGCTCTCCGGTCAGGGTCTGCCGTTCGGCAGACAACTTCCACAGCGCTACAGCGGTCGAACCCGTTGCAAAAGGACGGACCTGCGCGGACCGGTATTCCGGCCGTTCAACGCGGCCGGCCAGCCAAGGATCATGGTTTCTGAAGCGGGGCTTCGGCGAATTCTCCCCCACCGCCGTCCCGCTTACCGCGCGGAGGCAAGCATGTACCGATTTCTCGACAGATTTCTGTCCCGATCCATTCTCAAGGGCAATCTTTCCATCACGGCATCGGGCGGAAAGACCTATCGCTATGGCGACGGAACCGGCGCGCCGGTTCATGCGCATCTGACCGATGCCGCCACCGAAAACCTGCTGCTGCTGGACCCTGCGCTCAGGCTCGGCGAATGCTACATGCAGGGCTCGCTGAAGATGCTGGAAGGCACGATCTACGATTTCCTTCAGGTGACCCTCTCCAACATGCCCGGCAGCGTCGAGACGAAAAACTCGTTTGCGAAGCTGGCGCTCTCCATGCGCAATTTCGGTGCGCTCGTCGGGCGCGGCAACAATTTCATGCGCGCTCGGAAGAACGTGCAGCACCACTATGATCTCTCGGGCGCTCTCTACGATCTCTTCCTGGACGACGACAGGCAATATTCCTGCGCCTACTTCCCAACACCAGAAACCTCGCTTGAGGAGGCGCAGTTTGCGAAGAAGCGGCACATCGCCTCGAAGCTGAACTTCAACCGACCCGACCTTTCAACCCTCGACATCGGCTGCGGCTGGGGTGGGATGGGGCTCTATCTCGCGAGCACTTTCGGCGCGAAGGTCACGGGCGTGACGCTGTCAGACGAGCAGCTGGCGATCGCCAACAAACGGGCGGTGGCGAACGGCCTGTCGGGTCGCGCCGAATTCCTGCTGAAGGACTATCGCCATCTCGACCGCAAGTTCGACCGCATCGTCTCGGTCGGCATGTTCGAGCATGTCGGCAAGAAGGGCTTCAACGAATATTTCGAAAAGGCGGCAGCGCTTCTCAATGATGACGGCGTGATGCTGATGCATACGATCGGCCAGGCCTCGCCGCCGTCTGCGACCAATCCGTTCATCGAGAAGTATATCTTTCCCGGCGGTTACATCCCGTCGATGTCGGAAGTGCTGCCGGCCATCGAGCGGTCCGGGCTGATGCTGACGGATATCGAGATCCTGCGCTATCACTATGCCGAGACGCTGAAGCACTGGCGCGCCCGCTTCGTCGCCCATTGGGACGATGCGGCGAAGCTCTATGACGAAGAGTTCTGCCGCATGTGGGAATTCTACCTGGCGTCGTCGGAAGCCGCCTTCCGCTTCCTCGACCTCAATGTCTTCCAGTTCCAGCTGGTCAAGCGGCGCGACGCGCTGCCGATGACGCGGGACTACATGGTTGACACGGAGCGCTCGCTGATTGCTTCGGAACAGACCGGGATGAAGCTGGCGGCCGAGTAGACCGCCGCTCCCCTATCGATCTCGAAGGAGGCCTGGCGGCCTCCTTCTTTTGTATTGGCAGGACTTTCGTCAGAAAGGCGCGTCGATATCGACGACGCAGACCAGCTTGTGATTGACGAACTCCTTGATGCCAAGGCCGATGAGTTCGCGGCCATAGCCGGAGCGGCGGATGCCACCGAAGGGCAGATCGGCCTTCACCATGGTCGGATGGTTGACGAAGACCATGCCGGTGGACATCTGCCGGGCCACCGCCTCGCCGCGCTTGCGATTGCTGGTGAAGACGGAGCCGCCGAGGCCGAAGGGCGAGTCATTGGCAATCTCGATCGCCTCCTGCTCGTCGCGGGCGCGGAAGAGCATGGAGACGGGACCGAAGAACTCCCAATAACGGGCAGGATTGTCCTTGCCGATCTCGGTGAGAATCGTCGGCTGCACGAAGGCGCCCTGATTGGGGACGGGCGGGCCAACTTCAAGAGCCGTTGCGCCATGCTCCACCGCCTGCCGGATCTTGTCCTTCACCTCGTCGGCCGCGCCTTGAGAGGAGAGAGGGGCAAGCGTGGTCGCCGCATCGAAGGGGTCGCCGGCTCGCAGAGCCGCAACGCCCTGCTTGTACTGGTCGAAGAAGCGATCATAGATCCCGTCCTCTATGATCATGCGCTTGGAGGAGACGCAGACCTGACCGCCGTTCCAGTGGCGGCCGAAGACGGCCCATTTGACCGTCTTTTCAAGCTCCGCATCGTTCAGCACGACGAAGGCATCGGCGCCGCCGAGCTCCATGGTCGACTTCTTCAGGGCGTTACCGGCGGCGGAAGCCACCGTTGCGCCCGCCCCTTCCGACCCGGTCAAAGCCACACCGTGAACGCGCGGGTCGTTGATGATCAGCTCGACCTGCGAACGGGTGGCATAGAGGTTCTTGAACGCACCCTGCGGCAGGCCAGCTTCCGTCATCAGCCGTTCGAACATGGCGGCCGATTGCGGCACGTTCGATGCATGTTTCAGCAGCATCGTGTTGCCGGCGCAAAGCTGCGGCGCGATGATGCGGGCGATCTGGTAATAGGGGAAGTTCCACGGCTCGATCGCGAGGAGCACGCCGAGAGGCTCGCAGACCAGCATCGCCTCGCCCTCGTCCGGGCTTGCAACAGGCAGCTTTTCCGGCTCCAGCAGGCGTTCAGCGTTTTGGTAGTAGTAGTCGAAGATGTCGGCGGAGAGCGTCACCTCGGCCTTGGCTTCCGAATAGAGCTTGCCCATTTCGAGCGTCAGGAACTTGGCGTAAGCGTCGATGTCGCGGCGCAGGATATTGGCGGCAGCGTGCATGATCTTCGCCCGCTCGGCCACCGGCAGAAGCCGCCATTTCAGGAAGGCCCCGTGGGCATCGTCGATGGCGGTCAGAACCTCCGTGTCGGTGGCGTTGGGAAAGGTCTTGAGAAGTTCGCCCGTGTAGGGATTTGTCGTTGCATAGGCCATGGAAGCCATTCCTTCGTTTGTGGCGGCGCAGCGCGCATGGCACCCTGGAGGGCCGCCTTGAGGCTTTGAAAGCATATCGCTTCATTCGTCTGCGTGTCGGGGATCGAGCAGCGGCCGAGCCGCCGCTTCGGTGGACTTCACCGCAGGCAGCTCCCATTTTCGCAGATGCCTAAGGGAGGTAGTTGATCGTGATCAACGCGACGAGGGCCAAGCTGCAGGCGCCTGCGCACAGTGAAGCGCGGATGCGACAGTCGCATCCGAGGATTCTCGCGTCGGGCTAACGGATCACTGCGCCGATTGCGGCAGGCCGAAGATCGAGTCGAAGGCGAGATTGAAGAGATAGGTGTAGCAGAGGAAATAGAGCGCGAAGGAAATCTGGTAGACGAGCGCTTGCGCGAGCGGAATTGCCAGCCACCAGCTCATGAAGGGAATGAAAAGCGCCAGCAGCCCGACCTCGAAGCCGATGGCATGGGCCGCGCGGCGGCGCGTTGAACGGCCCTTCACCGTCTGGCGGGCTTCCCACCATTCGAAGCCGCTCGTGTAGACATAATTCCAGGCGACGGCGATCAGCGAGGTCATCATGGCGAAGCTGCCGGTATCGAAAAACGGTTTGCCGAGCAGAACCGAAAGCGCGAAGCCGACCGAGAGGATGGCGAAGAACTCGTAGGAGGCGACATAGACCACGCGTCTGATCTTCGGTGTCATGAAACTGCCTTGCTCCGCTCTCTTTCGACAAACCCTGTCTACATGAGCCCGCCCGCACAAGAAAAGGGCGCAGCAGAGATTTTGTCTATACGGCGCAAACGGAATAGCAATATTGACCGCAGCGGCCTATAGAGCCTCATAACATCTGGCGTTTGCGCCGTTTTCCATTTCCGGAGCCATTATGTATCTCGGCATTCTCGCGGGCCTGACGACCTGTGCGCTCTGGGGTCTCACCTTCGTCGCACCACGGGCGGTCGTGCCTTTTTCGGCCTTTGACCTTGCCGCCGCCCGCTACGGCGTGTTTGGGGTGACCTGCATCCTGCTCATGCTCAACCGGCGCTTCAGGCCAACGGGCCTGCCGCTGCGGCTCTGGGTCTTCGGCATCCTGCTTGGAAGCATCGGCTATGCCGGCTATTTCCTTCTCGTGTCCTTTGCCGTGAAGGACGCGGGCGCGGTCATCCCGCCGCTGATTACCGGGTTGATGCCGGTTCTGCTGCCCATCATCGCGAATGCGCGCGAGAGCGCCCTTCCGTGGCGCGCGCTGGCCCTTCCGCTCGGGCTGATCGTCATCGGCCTTGTTGTCGCCAACGCCTCGACGCTTGCCCATGTGGACGTGGCTGGCCCCTCCGTGATCAATGGGGTGCTCTGGTCCACAGTGGCCCTCGTTGTGTGGATTGGCTACGGCATCGGCAATGCCGCCATCATGCGTCGACCGGATGCGCCCGACGGGCTGCACTGGACCGGCGTTCAGGGTGTCGGCTCGGCACTGTCCGCGCTGCTTCTCCTCCCGACAGTATCCTATGGCCTGTTCGCAACCGCCCCAACCGGCGAGATCGTCAACTTCGCCATATGGTCGATCTCGATGGGGCTTGCCGCGTCATGGCTGGCAACCTGGTGCTGGGTCTATGCGTCGAAGCATGTGCCGCTGTCGCTGACATCGCAGCTGATCATCGCGGAGACTGTTTTCGGCGTCTCTTTCGGCCTGATCTACGAGCAGCGCCTTCCGACGGCCACCGAGGCGGCAGGCGCTGCGCTCCAGGTGCTGGGTGTTGCGATGGCAGTCTATGTGTTCGGGCGGGGACAGCGGGTCGAAGTGGCAGCGGTCTAGTTGAGACGCAAATGGCCGGCCACCGGCTTCAGGCCGCCGAGGAAAAGCAGGTCAGGTCCAGCGTCGGCGGAACTTCCCGGTCAACCCCGCCGCCCTGCCGCTTGACGCGGTAGGAGGCCGCATCGGCAAGCCGCATCATGGTGCCGAGATCGGCATTCGCGGAGCGCTCGATCGTGTAACCGAGGCTGACGCCGATGGCGACCGGCCGGCCGGAGATCACGTAAGGCAGGCGCAGCGCATTCAGGATCGTCGCGGCGAGACCTTCCGCATCGGCGGGATTGCGCACGGCCGGCTGCAGCACGACGAACTCGTCGCCACCCATGCGCACGGCAATATTGGCCGCGCCCTGCAGGTCCAGCAACCGCTTGCCGATCGCAGCCAGAAGCTCGTCGCCCGCAACATGACCGAAGCGGTCATTGATGGTCTTGAAGCCGTCGAGGTCGAAGCAGTGGAGGCAGGTCAGCGTATCGTCGTCCCGGGCCAGCGCCTCGAACGCCTCGGTCAGTGCGATACGGTTGCATAGCCCAGTCAGCGGATCGCGCCGCGCCTGACACTCCATTTCAAGCCGCAGGCAGATCTGCCGGGTTGAGAGGTGATAGGCATGCCAGATGCTCTGCATGGCCGCCACGAGGAACATGGCAAACAGCGCGGTGAGCAGCCAGTGCGCCGAACCGCCGGCCAGCGCCGTGCAGGTGATGGCCGGAAGGGCGGCGATGATGATGGCGGTTGCCGCGAGATAGGGTCGCACGGCGATCCGGCTCGAAACACCGGCGCAATAGCCGAAGAGCAGCCCCGTCGCCAGAACCTCGAGCGACAGATCGCCGTGAAGGAAGATCAGCGAGGCCAGCCAGCCGACCGATCCGGCAACGACGAAGGTGAGCAGGCTGTGGAACGTTTCCCACCTGACCGCCTGCTTGACCGTCGCCTGCTGCGTCGCGTTGAAGCGCCGATGCGCCAACATAAGGATGATTTTGGCCACAGAAGCGAGGCCGCCGACGATGACACTCAGAAGAAGCTCGATATTGCCCACTCGGTCATAGGCAAAGAGCCCGATCCCCGAAATGGTCAGACCCATCACCGTCGTGGGCATGATGGTGTAGGCAAGCTGCGCCACCAGGATCTTGAAGATCTCGTCCGTCTCTCTCGATCGCACGTCAAACCTCTTGGCGGAAAAACCCGATGCTTTTGGTCAACCTGACGCGCCATGGTATAAGGAACTGATTAAAACTCTGTCGCCCGTTCTCGCAAGATGTTCCCCGGTACCCGCCCCTGCAAGGCATCTGATGGCGGCCCGGTCGCGCTCCATTCGACACAGTCAATGCGAATTCGCGGCTTTTCCACCCATCTTCGCGAGCGCTGTGGGAATCAACTATAATCGCGACTCGGCCGTGAAGACGGCGTAAGAGATAAAGATTCCGCTGAATGATACGCATTGGATGCCGACAATGAACGAAGCCGCGCGCAAGCTGGAAATGGTCAAACCGGGCGAGCCGCAGTACCGCGAGGCCCCGAACAACGTGGAGGCCGAGCAGGCGCTGCTGGGCGCCATTCTCGTGAACAACGACGCCTTCTATCGCGTTTCGGACTTTCTGAAGCCCGCGCATTTCTATGAAGCCCTGCATCGCCGCATCTTCGAAGTGGCGGGCGACATCATCCGCATGGGCAAGACGGCCAATCCCGTCACCATCAAGACGTTTCTTTCCGCCGATGACCGTGTTGGGGACATGACCGTCTCGCAATATGTCGCGCGCCTCGCCGTCGAGGCCGTGTCGATCATCAACGCGGAAGACTACGGCCGGGCGATCTACGATCTGGCGCTGCGTCGTTCGCTGATCGGCATCGGCGAAGAGATCGTCAACGTCGCCTATGACGCGCCGCTCGACATGCCGCCGCAGAAGCAGATCGAAGATACGGAACGCCGGCTCTTCGAACTCGCCGAAACCGGCCGGTACGACGGCGGCTTCCAGTCTTTCAATGACGCCGTGGCGCTCGCCATCGACATGGCGGGGGCTGCCTTCGAGCGCGACGGGCATCTGTCCGGCATTTCGACCGGCATCATGTCGCTCGACAGCAAGATGGGTGGGTTGCAACGCTCGGACTTGATCGTGCTTGCCGGACGTCCGGGCATGGGCAAGACCTCGCTTGCGACCAACATCGCCTACAACATCGCAGCATCCTACGAGCCGGAGGTTCTGCCCGACGGATCGTTCAAGGCAAAGAATGGCGGCGTCGTCGGCTTCTATTCGCTCGAAATGTCCGCCGAACAGCTCGCCACCCGTATCATCTCCGAGCAGACGGAAGTCTCGTCCTCGAAGATCCGCCGCGGCGACATTACCGAAGCCGATTTCGAGAAGCTCGTCGCCTGCTCCCAGATGATGCAGAAGGTGCCGCTCTTCATCGACCAGACCGGTGGTATCTCGATTGCCCAGCTTGCCGCGCGCGCCCGCCGTCTCAAGCGCCAGCGCGGTCTCGATGTCCTGGTGGTCGACTATATTCAGCTCATGACGGGCGCCAAGAAGTCCGGTGAAAACCGCGTGCAGGAAATCACCGAAATTACCACGGGCCTCAAGGCGCTCGGCAAGGAACTCAACGTTCCGATCATCGCGCTCTCCCAGCTCTCGCGTCAGGTGGAAAGCCGCGATGACAAGCGTCCCCAGCTCTCCGACCTTCGCGAATCGGGCTCGATCGAGCAGGACGCCGACGTGGTGCTCTTCGTGTTCCGCGAGGAATACTATGTGAAGAACCAGGAGCCGCGCGACATGGCGGACCCGAAGTATCCGGAATGGGAAGCGCTGATGGACAAGGTCAAGGGCACGGCCGACGTCATCATCGCCAAGCAGCGTCACGGGCCGACAGGCACGGTGAAGCTCGCGTTCCAGTCGGAATATACCCGCTTCACCGACCTCGCCGACCCGAGCTTCCTGCAATACGAGGAGCATTGAGGCGAGACTAACTTCCGGGCAAGGCCTCCGCGGCCTTGCCTTTTCGTTGCCGCCATCAGCCGGCAGGCGTGGCGCCGTAAGCCGCGCGGCCGGCGACCCAGGTGCGATGTACGACAGGGGTGCCCTCAGCGGGCCAGTCGACAAGCACGAGATCGGCGCGCTTGCCCACGGCAATCTCTCCTCGATCCTTCAGGCCGAGCGCCTGCGCGGGATTGCCCGAGACCAGCGGCCAGAGCGCTTCCACCGAGCCGACGCCATCGCTCACCAGCCGCGCCAGACCGATCAGCATGGCAGGGTAGTAGTAATCGGACGCCAGGATATCGCAGAGGCCTTCGCGCACCATCTCAGCCACGCCCGGCGAACTGCCGAGATGGCTGCCGCCGCGCGCGGCATTCGGCGCGCCGAAGACGATCATGTCGCCGGCTTCGCGGGCGGCGAGCGCCACCCGGCGGTTCATCGGGAACTCGCTGATGCGCGCGCCCTGAGCGCGGAAATAGTCGCGCGTCTCGATCTGGCTGTCGTCATGGGAAAGCATGGGCGCCCCGGCAGCGCGACCGAGGCTCGCGACCGTCTCGATGACGGCCGGGACCTGCGGGCGCCGCTCCCAGACCGAGGCGATCATCGCGACCATGGCCTCGCTCGACATTTTGGCGCGCTTGGCGCGCTCGCCCATCTTCTCGACGAAAGCAGGGTTCTGCATGTCGACCACCGGAAAATCCGGCGAGAACTCGAAGGGGCGCTCCTGCATCGTCACGGAGGGGTGGAGCATGGCCATCGACGTATGGTCGTTGAAGGCGATGGCGGGCGTAAGTTCCCCTTGAAGGGCATCGCGGATCAGGTCAACGGCCTCGAAACAGAAGCTTTCCCAGCGCAGTTGCAGACGGCTCTCGACCAGCAGCCGCGGCTGCAGCCTCCTCAGCGCCTCGAAGACCGCGCGGCCCATCTCGACCGAACGCAGGCCCGGCTCCCAGCTGAGCGTCAGCGCGTGATAGGTAGTCCCGATCCCGTTGGCAGCAAGCTGCCGGTCGGTTTCGAGAAGGGCTGCATCGACCGGGAACATGGTACCGGGGCGCGGCATCAGTTGGCGCTCGAAGGCATCGCCGTGAATATCGACGAAGGCCGGCCCAAGCAGATGTCCGCAGCCGTCGATGACCGTGGCACCATCGCGCGCACCGTCGATGGCGGTGATCACGCCATCCTCGAAGCGCAGGCTCGCTTTTTCAAGCCGGTCGCCAAGCACCAGCGTCGCACCTTCGATCACGGTTGCCATCTTCGTCTCCATCGCAGGGGCCTTTCCACCATCAGGGACGAAGCGCGGTGGAATTCGAGTCTCCGTCATTGCGTCCCGCCGGCGGTCCTTAGGCCCGTCATATGACGTTTTGACGAAGGGGCGGTCAAAGACGCGGCGTTGCAAAACCCGGCCATGGGGGCGCGTTCCCTCCACCCAGCGCAGCCAGGACGGCGACAGCGGGCTTCGGCGTCAGCACGGTGCACGATGCCGAGGCGATGGCCTCACGCGGCTTGCCGTATCCTTCATGCGTCCAGGGATGCAGGTGCTCCTTCCAGAGCAGGAACGGCGATTGCGGCGCGTCTGCCAGGGTGACCATCGCGCCATCCGGCAGGTCCACGAGCCGGGCTTCGAACGTGATCTTGTCTCCCCGGATCGAAATCCGCGCCGCGTGAAGCGTGGCATCCATCTCCTGCGCGGATGGTTTGGCCCCGAGGGCCAGACGCCACCCCTCCTGCCAGGCCTTGTAATCCCCGCGCCGGCATTCGGCGCAAGGGCGATGACCGGCGGCAAGCGCGGTCGGCTCGTCGGCGAAGAAGAGCGGTGTATAGTGTCCGGGCCGGTCGAAGGTGACCCGCCCTCCCCGCGGATGGACGAGCCTGCAGGCGATCCATCTTTCCACCTTCCACCGGCGGACGATGCCTCCCGCCTTGTCATGCAAATCGCCGCGATTGCCCATCAACTGGCCTCGCACGGGCACGGCCTCCAGATCGCCAAAAGGCGTGACACGGTTGCGTCTGGGTTGCGCTGGCATGGCGGGGGTTCCTCCCGTTTTCAGACGAGCCTAGGCGGGCAATGAGCGGGCCGCAACCCGATTTCCACTGCCTGCCGGTCATCCGATCGCGCATGGCCGGATAACGAAATCGGCAGAGCTGCGGCCTTGAACAGCGCCCCCACGGCGGACTAGAATTTCAACGGAGGCAAGAGCTGCCGACGACGTCAGCGCCGAGGGGGTGTGTCACCATGATGCAGAAGGTCACCATCCGCGACATCGCCTTCGTGCTGCGCTGCTCGATTGCCGCGACCGCCGCCTACATGCTTGCAGGTTCGGTCTTTCACCTGACGCATCCGGTCTGGGCCGCCGTTTCGGCGATCGTCGTCTCGCAGGAGAAGCTCTTCCAGACGCGCAACGCCGTTCTCTGGCGCTTTGCCGGCACCATTGTCGGCATTGTTGTTGCCGTTGCAGCAGGAACGCTCACCACCCGCCTCGGCTGGGACATTGCGGTTCAGATGGGCGTCAGCGTTGCCATCTGTGCGGCGCTGGTCAGGCGCTGGCCCGACCTGAAGGTCGCCATGTGGACCGCCCCGATCGTCTTTTTCACACATGACGTCGGCACGTCGCTCGTAACTGCAGGCTATGCCAGGGGGAGCGAAGTGATTCTAGGCGGCCTTGTCGGCGCCATCGTCCACTGGATCTCCGAGCGCATCATTGCCCCGCTGGAGCGCACATCCGGCAAGCCCGACGCATCATAATCCCATCTGGCTCGCGCGCCGATGAACCGACAGGTCGGATCCCAGCTCGCCAGATGAAGAACCGCGTTCGGAATCCGTCGCACTCTCGGCATAGAATGCTGGGCGAAGCCCATGCCGTACGATTGCCTTCGCACATGCGAAGCGATAGACCTTGCCGCATGGAAGAAGAATTCGAAGACGACCTCATTTTCACGCCTTTCGAGGTGGCCCCTTCGCGGCTGACGATCGACCTTGGCGCGCTCGCGGACAATTGGCGGATGCTGAAAAAGGCCTCCGGCAAGGCGCGCACCGGCGCGGCGGTCAAGGGCGACGGCTATGGGCTCGGGATCGAGGCCGTCGTTCCGGCGCTTTACGACGCAGGCTGCCGCGACTTGTTCGTCGCCACGCCGGACGAAGGCATGCTGGCGCGGCAGTTCGCGCCGGAGGCCCGCATCTTCGTGCTCGCCGGTGTGTGGCCGGGTGTCGAGGCGCAATTCTTCAGTCATGACCTCGTTCCCGTTCTCGTCTCGGAAGAGCAGATCGCGTGCTGGTCGAATGCAGTCGCCTTCGACGAGGAGCACCCCTGCGCGCTGATGGTCGATACGGGCATGAACAGGCTTGGCCTGTCGGTGGAGGAAGCACTGGCGCTGGCGGACGATCCGACGCGGCCGGCCAGCTTCTCACCCGTGCTGCTGCTGAGCCATCTGGCTTGCGCGAGCGACCCGTCGCACCCGATGAACCGCAGGCAGCTTGAATCATTTCAGACTGTTGCCAAAGCGTATGAAGGCGTTGATTCAAGCCTTGCCAACTCGCCCGGCATCCATCTCGGGCCGGACTACCACTTCGACCTGACGCGCCCCGGCATCGCTATTTATGGCGGCGAGGCCGTGGATGGCGTGAAAAACCCTTCGCTGCCGGTCGTGACAGCCGAAACGCGCATCCTGCAGATCCGCCACGGCAAGGCCGGCGAGCCCGTTTCCTACGGCGCCTCGCATGTGCTGACCCGCGACAGCCGGCTCGCCATCGTGTCGACCGGTTACGCGGACGGCTATCACCGGGCTCTGTCGAGTTCCGGGGTTCCGTTGCGGCAGACGGTTCATGAAGGCGGCTTCGGCTTTGTGGCCGGCCGGCGCGTTCCGGTCGCGGGGCGCATCACGATGGACCTGACCATATTCGACGTCACCGATGTCCCGGAAAGCGAAATCAGCGCCGGCGACTATATCGAGCTTTTCGGCCATAACATCGCCCTGGACGACGCCGCGCGCGCTGCAGGAACGATCGGCTACGAGCTTCTGACGAGCCTCGGCAACCGCTATCAGCGAGCCTATATAGGCGGCTGACGTCGCCTCTCGATCCTCGCGGTAATGCAAGGCAAGACTTTGCTATTGCTGGGAATATTTCTCCCAATCGAGACTTTAAAGAGTTTCTCAACATATGTGTGTTGAGATATGTCCTATACGCTTTCGACTGCAATATCCTGCAGGAACGGCAAGACCATGGACCCTGAACAAACGACAACGCCTCCGACTGACGATGACGCCGTAGAGCGGCCACGGCGGATGCGTGTCTTCAAGGGCGCACATGCGGCCTTCAACCAGGAACATAGCGCAGTTCCCTGCATCGTTCGGGACCTCAGCGAGACCGGGGCCAAGGTCGAGTTCAATCTGGGCTGGATCGTCCCTTCGCATTTCACGCTTTTCATCGAACTCGACGGCTTCAAGGTCGAGTGCGAGAAGGTCTGGCACAAGGGCGATCTCTACGGCGTTCGCTTCACCGGTCCCCGGATGCCTACTGAAGTCGCCCGCAAGCAGCGCGTGGATCTCTACGATGCCCGCAATGTTGTCGAGGAAACGCGCCCTCAGGAGACCGCCGCCCCCACCTTCAACCGGCAACCCAAGAAGCCGGTCTTCGGGAAGTTCAAATAAGGCCTTCCGGCGTCATTCAGCCGCCTCGACGATCGGCAGCACAGCGGCCCTCAACGAAATCGCCACGCCGTTCAGCACGGAATTGCCGGACAGCGGATCGCGGGTGCCCTCCGGGATCAGCGCGTTGACGTTGACACCGGGATTGCGAGCGGCAAGCCCCTGCCCGGCGCCGTCCTGATCATGCCCCCAGCCATGGGGAAGGCTGACGACGCCCGGCATCATGTCTTCACTAACCTCGACCGGAACCAGAAGGCTCGTTCCATTTCCGGAGATTTCGGCCAGTGCGCCGTTGCCAAGACCGTAGCGGGCAGCGTCAGCGGGATGGACGAGCAGCTTGCAGCGGTTCGGTCCCTTCGCAAGCGTCGGCAGATTGTGCATCCAGCTGTTGTTGGTCCTCACATCGCGGCGGCCGATCAGCACGAGATCGCCGGCCGGCTGGTCAAGAGCGGCATCGACGCGGGCGAGGTCGGCGATGAAATCGGCGGGTGCGAGTTCAATCCTTCCGGAAGGCGTGCGCAGGATTTCAGGGATGCGCGGTTCGTGCAGGCCGAGGTCAATGCCATAGCGCTCCGCCTTCACCTTGGCGAGCGTCAGACCGTCCGGCTTGCGACCGAAACCGTCGCCATAGGGGCCGCTGCGGAGTTCCAGTTCGACCAGACGATCGGGGCCCCTGAGACCGGCGACCATGCCCATCAACTGGTCCGTCATGGGACCGGCAAGCTTTTCCACCTCAGCGCGGGTCATCTCGTCGTCCAGCGCTTCCGGATCGACATTCGGTCCCCTGCCCTGAACCAGGCCGGTCAAGCGCATGATCGTCTGCCATTCCGTGAGCTGTCCCTCCTGCAACGGGAAGGTGGCAGGCGAATAGCGGGCGGTGTTGCGCCAGGCGAACTGGTTGAAGAGCACATCCCAATGACTGTCTTCCAGTGGCGAGGTGCCGGGCAGGATGACATTGGCGTGGCGCGTCGTCTCGTTGATGTAGATGTCGAGGCTGACCATGAAATCGAGCGTTTCCAGCGCCCTCGAGAGCTTCTCGCCATTCGGCGAGGACAGCACCGGGTTGGTGGCGACAGAGATCATCGCGCGGATGCCATGATCTCCGGCTTGCGTGATTTCGTCGGCAATCGCGCTGACGGGGAATTCGCTCATGATTTCGGGCACGGGGGCCGACTTCATCGTGCGGCGACCGACCTTGACGCCACGGCCGGAGCCGGGCGCGCCCTTGGTGTTCGCGGCAAAGGCGGCTGCCTTGGGGAACATCATGCCGCCCGGTTCGTCCATATGGCCGGTGAGGATGTTGACGACGTCGATCAGCCACGAGTTCAGCGTGCCGAATTCCTGCACGCAGGTGCCGATGCGACCGTAGAGGGCCGCCCGTTCGGTCTTTGCCAGATCATGGGCGAGGCGGCGGATATCGGCAGCGGGGATGCCGCAACGCGGAGCCATGCGCTCCGCGTCATAGGGGGCGACGTCTGCATGCAGCTCTTCTAGGCCGTTGAGGTGCTGGCCCAGCCGGCCGGTTTTCACCAGCCCTTCCGCGAACAACGTATGAACAAGGCCTAGCAACAGGAAGACATCACCGCCGGGGCGGATAAAGAGATGTTCGTCCGAGATCTTGGCGGTCTCGGTGCGGCGCGGATCGATCGTGATTATGCGCCCGCCACGCGCCTTGAGCGCCCTCGCCTTGCCGCGGAAATCCGGAACGGTCCAGAGGCTGCCGTTGGAGGCCATGGGGTTGGCGCCGAGGATGACCAGAAGCTCCGTGCGCGTGATGTCGGGAACAGCAATGCTCATCCAGTTGCCGAACATTTCGCCCACCGCGCGGTGCTTGGGCATCTGGTCGACAGTGGAGGCGGAAAAGATGTTGGGGGTGCCAAGAGCCCGCAGCAGCCGCTGCGAGAACAGGCTGATTCCGTAACGGTGCGACACCGGATTGCCGAGAACGGCACCAACGGCCTCGCGGCCATGCTTGGCGATGACCGGCATCAGGCCGCGCTCGATTTCAGCGAAGGCCTCGTCCCAGGTCGACTCTTCGAAGCGGCCGTTGCGCTTGATCATCGGCGTGCGCAGCCGGTCGGGATCGTCATGCAGATCGGCGAGCGCCACGCCCTTCGGGCAGATATAACCTTGAGAGAACGGATCGTTCTCCGCGCCGCGCACGGAAACGACCTTGCCATCTTCATGGGCGATCTCAAGGCCGCAGCAGGCCTCGCAGAGCGGACAGATGCGGTAGCTGGTTTCGACGGCCATGGTTCTCCTCCCGGGCTGGCGACATACTCGCGAGTATGTGACAAATGGCAGGTTTCCACAAGGCTGGAAAGCTCACGTTTAAAATGCCGGTCGGCGATTGCGGCAGCAGCACGGGCTCGCTAAATAGACAGCTTGATTCTCTTTTTGTTCCGGGGTGGCGATGGCCAAAGCACGCGCACAATTTGTCTGCCAGAACTGCGGCACCGTCCACTCCCGCTGGGCCGGCAAATGCGACGGCTGTGGCGAGTGGAACACGATCATCGAGGACGATCCCACGGGCGGCATCGGTGGCGGCCCGGGCAAGGTGCCGAAAAAGGGTCGCGCCGTGGCGCTGACGGCCCTCTCCGGCGAGATCGAGGAAGCACCGCGCATCCAGACCGGGATTTCCGAGCTTGATCGCGTGACCGGCGGCGGCTTCGTGCGCGGCTCCGCCGTGCTGGTCGGCGGCGATCCGGGGATTGGCAAGTCGACCGTGCTGATGCAGGCGGCGGCGGCGCTCTCCCGGCGCGGGCAGAAGGTCATCTATGTGTCGGGCGAAGAGGCCGTGGCGCAGATCCGGCTGCGCGCCCAGCGCCTCGGGGCAGACAAGACTGATGTGCTGCTGGCCGCCGAGACCAATGTCGAGGATATCCTCGCCACGCTCGCCGACAGCGGCAAGCGACCGGATCTGACGATCATCGACTCCATTCAGACGCTCTGGTCGGACACCGCCGATTCTGCGCCCGGTACGGTCACGCAGGTGCGCGTCGGCGCGCAGGCGATGATCCGTTTTGCCAAGCAGACCGGTGCGGCCGTCGTCCTCGTCGGCCATGTAACCAAGGAAGGCCAGATCGCGGGCCCCCGCGTGGTCGAGCACATGGTGGATGCGGTTCTCTACTTCGAAGGCGATCGCGGCCACGACTACCGCATCCTGCGCACGGTCAAGAACCGTTTCGGACCGACCGACGAGATCGGCGTGTTCGAAATGTCCGACAAGGGATTGCGCGAGGTCTCCAATCCGTCCGCTCTTTTCCTGAGCGAGCGCAATGCGAAGTCGCCGGGTGCTGCCGTCTTTGCCGGGATGGAAGGCACGCGCCCGGTTCTCGTGGAAATCCAGGCGCTCGTTGCGCCAACCTCGCTGGGTACGGCCCGGCGCGCGGTCGTCGGCTGGGACTCGGCGCGACTGTCGATGATTCTCGCGGTGCTGGAAGCGCATTGCGGCGTGCGGCTCGGGCAGCATGACGTCTATCTCAATGTCGCGGGCGGATACCGGATTTCGGAGCCCGCTGCCGACTTGGCTGTGGCTTCCGCACTGGTTTCGTCGCTTGCCGGTATTGCCCTTCCGCCCGATTGCGTCTATTTCGGCGAAGTCAGCCTCTCAGGTGCCGTGAGACCCGTTGCGCAGGCCGCGCAGCGCCTCAAAGAAGCCGAGAAGTTGGGATTTACGAAGGCCGTTCTGCCGGTCTCTGGCGACGCACTCAAGGGTGCGGGCGGTCAGTGGACGGAAATCGAAAGCCTGCCGGACCTCGTGGCGCGCATTGCGGGCTCGAAGTTGAAGGCAAGGCAGAACCAGGACGAAGAATAAGACCGCGGGAAGCGGTCTCATGGGGAAACGGGCCACGGCAAGGCGAAGGTCCGTGGTTCTTGAAAGTTGGAGTGACACTCAATGCCCATTACGCTTCTCGACGGCATCGTGCTTGGCGTGGCGCTTTTCTCGGCTGTCCTTGCCATGGTGCGCGGCTTCTCGCGCGAGGTGCTCTCGGTCGCCAGCTGGGCGGGCTCTGCCTATGCCGCCTACAAGCTTTATCCGTTCGTGCTGCCCTATGCACAGCAATATACGAGTTCCAAGACGGTCGCTCTCGCTGGATCTGCGGGTGTGGTCTTCCTTGTCGCGCTCATTCTGCTTTCCTATATCACGATGAAGATTGCAGACTTCATCATCGACAGCCGCATCGGCGCGCTGGACCGCACGCTCGGCTTCCTTTTCGGCGCGGCCCGCGGCGTGCTGATCGTCGTTGTCGCGATGATGTTCTTCAACTGGCTCGTCGAGCCGACCAAGCGTCCCGACTGGATTTCGAATGCCAAGTCCAAGCCGCTGATCGACAATCTGGGCAACCGGCTGATTGCCATGATGCCCGACAATATCGATGCGACGCTTCTTGAGCGCCTGAAGGGTGTCATGCCGCAGAAGGCCAATGAGGAAGCGCCGGACGATGGCGCCACCAACGACGACGGCACCGCGCCCGAGACAACGGCGCCGACGGATGCGAAGACGCCCGACACGACCAAGGCGCCGAAGAAAACCGGCACAAACGGATAAATCTGCCTGCGGCCCCCGAACGGGGCCGCAAATGATTTTGCCGAGGAGCAAACAGAATGAACAATCTTGAACATGAGGCCATGGCAGACGACGATAGCCCGGAGGCAGACGCATTCCACGACGAATGCGGCGTGTTCGGCATTTTCGGCAAGTCGGAAGCGGCCTCGCTCTGCACGCTCGGCCTGCATGCCCTCCAGCATCGCGGCCAGGAAGCGGCGGGCATCGTCTCCTATGACGGCAAGCAGTTCTATGTGGAACGCCATGCCGGTCTGATCGGCGACACGTTCACCAAGTCCTCCGTCCTTGAACGCCTGCCCGGTTCGCGCGCTATCGGCCATAATCGCTACGCCACGACAGGCGGTGGCGGGATGCGAAACGTCCAGCCCTTCTATGCCGAATATGAAGGTGGCGGCTTTGCCATAGCGCACAACGGCAACCTGACCAATGCGCTGACCGTGCAGAAGGCGCTGCAGAAGCGGGGCGCGATCTTCTCGTCGACCTCCGATACCGAGACCTTCCTGCACCTCATCGCCATGAGCGAAGGCAAGGATTTCCTGGATCGCTTCATCGATGCGCTGAAGCAGGTCGAAGGCGCCTATTCGCTGGTCGGTCTGTCTGAGAAGAAGCTGATCGGCGCGCGCGATCCGCTCGGCATCCGTCCGCTGGTCCTGGGTGATCTCGACGGTTCCTATATCCTCGCGTCCGAGACCTGCGCGCTCGACATTATCGGCGCGCGCTATGTCCGCGACATCAAGGCCGGCGAAGTGGTCGTCATCACCGAGAAGGGCGTGGAAAGCCACTTCCCCTTCACGCCGACACCGACCCGCTTCTGCATCTTCGAATATGTCTACTTCGCGCGTCCGGATTCGAATCTGGAAGGCCGCAATGTCTATGACGTGCGCAAGCGGATCGGCGAGGAACTGGCGCTGGAAGACCCTTGCGAGGCTGACATCGTCGTGCCCGTTCCGGATTCCGGCGTGCCGGCGGCCATCGGCTTTGCGCAGGCTTCCGGTATTCCCTTCGAGCTCGGCATCATCCGCAACCACTATGTCGGCCGCACCTTCATTCAGCCGTCGCAGTCGATCCGCCACATGGGCGTGAAGCTGAAGCACAATCCGAACCGCAAGATGATCGAAGGCAAGCGCGTCGTGCTCGTGGACGATTCCATCGTGCGCGGCACGACCTCGCAGAAGATCGTGCAGCTGGTGCGCGACGCGGGTGCCAAGGAAGTGCATATGCGCATCGCCTCGCCGCCGACCATGTCGCCCTGCTTCTATGGCGTCGACACGCCGGAAAAGGCAAAGCTGCTCGCCTCGCGCATGTCGATCGAAGATATGGCCGATTTCATCAAGGTGGATTCGCTCGGCTTCCTCACCATTGACGGGCTCTACCGCGCGGTGCGCGAGCCGCAGCGCAACGGCGAATGTCCGCAGTTCTGCGACGCCTGCTTTACCGGCGAGTATCCGACGCGCCTGATGGACCAGGAAGGCGTTTCCAACATCCGCAGCCTCTCGCTGCTGGCCAGCAACGGGTAAGGACTGACGATCATGGGGGGAATTCTGGACGGTCGTGTGGCCCTCGTCACGGGTGCGTCGCGCGGGATCGGCTATTTCACGGCCATCGAGCTTGCGAAGGCCGGCGCGCATGTGATCGCCTGCGCCCGCACCACCGGCGGGCTTGAAGAGCTGGATGATGCCATCAAGAAGGAAACGGGCGAGAACGCAACGCTCGTTCCCTTCGACCTCGCCGACATGAACGCTATCGACGCACTCGGTCAGGCGATCCACGACCGCTGGGGCAAGCTCGATGTGCTTGTGGCCAATGCCGGCATCCTGGGCGTCATCTCGCCGATCGGCCATGTCGAGGCCAAGGTGTTCGAGAAGGTCATGCTTCTGAACGTCACGGCGACGTGGCGGCTGATCCGCTCGGTCGAGCCGCTGATGACCAAGTCGGACGCTGGCCGCGCCGTGATTCTCTCTTCGGGCGCGGCGCATCGCTGCCGCCCGTTCTGGGGTCCTTACTCGGCTTCCAAGGCCGCGGTAGAAGCTCTGGCCCGCACCTGGGCCGGTGAGCAGCAGAACTTCACTTTGCGCGTCAATGCCGTCGATCCCGGCGCTACGAGGACTGCCATGCGAGCGCAGGCCATGCCGGGCGAAGACCCGGATACGCTGCCGCATCCGTCCGAGGTGGCCAAGGCGATCCTGCCGCTGACCTATCCCGAAATGAACGAGACGGGCCGGCTTTATTCGGTCCGCGAGAAGCGCTTCCTGACCTATCACATGCCGGATTGAGGGCTTCGCTCTCGTAAGGCTCAAGCCTGTCGTTCTACTCTGGCGCGTCCGTACAACGGGCGCGCCTTTTCTGTTCGATCTTGCGTTAAGTCAAGGACAGAAAGCCCAAAAATCGATTTTCCCTTGTCCAAACGCGCCCTTAGCCGGTGCGGTCGAAATTGTTGATTCGTCATGTGCCATCGGGCGCTGGACAAGGAGCATGCATGTCTTCCAAGGGCCGTATTCAGGATCCAACCCTCTCCAACCGCATCATGAGCGCCGAGGACGCCGCCGCCCTCATTCCGTCCGGCGCCACGGTCGGCATGAGCGGCTTTACGGGCTCGGGCTACCCTAAGAGCGTCCCCCTGGCGCTTGCCAAGCGGATCGAGGCAGCACACGCCGCCGGCAATCCGTTCAAAATCAATGTTTGGAGCGGGGCTTCGACCGGCCCGGAGCTCGACGGTGCGTTGGCCAAGGCAGACGCCATCGAGTTCCGCCTTCCTTACAATTCCGATCCGGTTGCCCGTGACAAGATCAACAGGGGCCAGATGGACTATTTCGACATCCATCTCAGCCAGGTCGCGCCGCTGGTCTGGGAAGGCTTCCTCGGCAATCTGGATATCGCGTTGATCGAAGTCTCAGGCATCACCGCCGAAGGCGCGCTGATCCCCTCCTCTTCCATCGGCAACAACAAGACCTGGCTTGACCGCGCCGACAAGATCATCCTCGAAGTCAATCGTTGGCAGAGCGAGGCGCTGAACGGGATGCATGACATCTATTACGGCACCGCGCTCCCCCCGCATCGCGTGCCGATCCCGCTGGTGCGCCCCGACGACCGCATCGGCCAACCGCATTTCAAGGTCGACCGCGAAAAGATCATCGCCATCGTTGAGACGGACGCGCCGGACCGCAACGCGCCCTTCGCCGCACCGGACGACGTGGCGCGCGCCATTGCCGGCCATCTGCTTGAGTTCCTGGCGCATGAAGTGAAGATGGGGCGGCTGACGAAGAACCTGCTTCCGCTGCAATCCGGCGTCGGCAATGTCACCAACGCCGTGCTCGCCGGCCTGATCGATGCGCCTTACGAGAACCTCACCTCGTTCACCGAAGTGATCCAGGACGGCATGCTCGACATGCTGGATGCCGGCAAGCTGCGCATGGCGTCGGCCACGGCCTTTTCGCTAAGCCCTGAGGCCGCCGAGCGGCTGAACAACGAGGCGGAGCGCTACCGGCACAAGCTGATCCTGCGCCCGCAGGAAATCTCCAATCATCCGGAACTCGTGCGCCGGCTCGGCTGCATCGCGATGAACGGGCTGATCGAGGCCGATATCTACGGCAATGTGAATTCGACACATGTCATGGGCTCGCGCATCCAGAACGGCATCGGCGGCTCTGGCGACTTTGCCCGCAACGCCTACCTCTCGATCTTCATGACACATTCGACCGCCAAGAAGGGCACGATCTCGGCGATCGTCCCGCAGGCGTCGCATGTCGACCACATTACGCAGGACGTCCATGTGATCGTGACGGAACAGGGATTGGCCGATCTGCGTGGCTTAAGCCCCAAGCAGCGCGCGAAGGTCATCATCGAGAACTGCGCGCATCCCACCTACCGTCCGATGCTGGAAGATTACTACACGCGGGCGCTCAAGACGGCATATGGCCTGCATGCGCCGAACATCCTGTCGGAGGCGCTATCGTGGCATCAGCGGTTTGTGGAGACGGGATCGATGCTGGTGAAGTGAGGTGCGCTCCCTCACTCCTTGTGATCATCCTGCGGATAGTAGGCGTGGATATCGCCTTCTTCCGGGGCCGAAAACGCTCCATCCCCATACTTCCGCTGCCACTTGCGGGCGCCAAAAGGCAGGCTCAACAGATAAGCGACGACGGCGGCGGAAAGCGTCTGCCAGGGGTAGACGCTGAGCGTCGCGACCAGCAGCACGACGCCGAGGATGATGGGCATCATGTAGTTGCGCGGCACGCGGCTACCCGACTTGCCGGACCATACCGGAACGCGGCTGATCAGGAGTGCGGCAATCAGCAGCGTATAGGCAGCGGAGAAGAGCGCCATCGTGTTGTTGGGCGCGACGCCGAGGAAGCTCAGATAGACCGGGAGCAGGACGAGGAAGGCGCCGGCAGGCGCCGGCACGCCGACGAAGTAGGACGATTGCCAGGGCGCCTTGACGTCGTTGTCGGTCATGACGTTGAAGCGTGCGAGCCGCAGGCCTGCGGCGATCGTGTAGATGAGCGCTGCAATCCAGCCGATCGAACGGGCCTGATCAAGCACGAAAATATAGAGCACCATGGCCGGTGCGACGCCGAAATTGATGATGTCGGCGAGCGAATCCATCTGCGCGCCGAATTTGGACGTCGCCTTCATCATGCGCGCGATGCGGCCGTCGATGCCATCGAGAAAGGCGGCGATCAGCACCATCTGGACCGCCATCTCGTAACGGAACTCGATCGCATAGCGAATGCCGGTCAGACCGGCGCAGATGGCGAGAACCGTGATCAGGTTCGGAACCATCAGGCGCAGCGGGATTTCCTTCAGCCGCGGGCCACGGGCCGCATCCGACTTCTTGGGCGTGTTCATGTCCGGCGTAAGGTCCGCCATCGTTTCGTCCTTACGTGCGACGGCTGACGACCGGGCCGCGGCCCGTGCCGAATTCGGCGAGAACCGTCTCACCGGCAATCGCCGTCTGGCCAAGCGAGACGCGGGCGACCGCGCCTTCCGGCAGGAAAACGTCCAGACGCGAACCGAAGCGGATGAGGCCGAAGCGTTCGCCCGCCTCGAGGTGCTCGCTCGTCTTCGACCAGCAGAGAATGCGGCGTGCTACGAGGCCGGCAATCTGCACGACGCCGAGATCGCCATGCTTCGTCTCGATGATCAGACTGTTGCGCTCGTTATCTTCGCTGGCCTTGTCGAGTTCGGCATTGAGGAACTGCCCTTCGCGATAGACGATTTCGCGGATGCGGCCGCGCATTGGCGCGCGGTTCACATGGCAGTTGAAAACGTTCATGAAGACGGTGATGCGCAGGCGCGGTTCTGCGCCGAGGCCGAGTTCCGCCGGCGGGGAATACATGCCGATCGAGGAGACGCGGCCATCGGCGGGCGAGATCACGAGATCCTCGTCCTGCGGCGTCACGCGCTCGGGATCGCGGAAGAAATAGGCGCACCACAGCGTCAGCACCAGGCCGACCCAGAAGAGCGGCCCCCAGATCCAGCCGAGGATCAGCGAGACCACGAAAAAGGCGATGACGAAGGGATAGCCTTCCTTATGCACCGGGACGATCGTGTTGCGGATCGTTTCGAACAAATCCATGGGTTTCACCTTCTCGTGTCTTTCACGGGCTTGATTAGCCGCATCGGCGCCAAAGGGCAACTGTCAGCGGGCGCAACAGCCGCGCTATGCCCCGCTTTCGGAACCTGCAGGGCCATATAGGCGTTGCAAGCATCAGATGCAGTCGTTCGCGACAGCATGCCACATCTCAGACTTCAACCAAGGAGGCTCGCATGAACCGCCAGGAGGAAAATCTGGAAATCCGCCGCATGGCGCAGGATGCCCATCTGGATCAGGATCTGCAATCCATGGTCCCGCCGACTTCGTCGACAACCGGAACCATCGTGATGGTCGCCCTGCTCTGCGTGCTCGTCGTGGCGGGCCTTGCGGTGGCTTTCACCACGCTCTGACAGACCTTTCCGACGACGCTACAGCCTGCCGAAACGACAGGCTGTAGCTTCCATGTTTTTGGTTGTCTTTCTGGGAAAACCGCTTTCCATTTTCCCTGACAAGTTCAGCGCGCCGGCTCCTTGCGGATGACGACGCCGAGATCGTCGCTTTCCCGCACTTCCTTGAGCTTGGCTTCTGCCTGAACCGCCTCGCGCTGGCGGTTCCACATGCGCTCGTAAAGGCCCTTCTGTTCCAGCAGTTCCGCATGCGTACCGCGCTCGGCAATCGCGCCATCCTTCAAGACGATGATCTCGTCGGCGTTGATGACGGTCGACAGTCGGTGGGCGATGATGAGCGTCGTGCGGTTCTTCGCCACTTCATCCAGCGCCGCCTGAATTTCCTGTTCGGTCCCGGTATCGAGCGCAGACGTTGCCTCGTCCAGCATGAGGATCGGCGGGCTCTTGAGGATCGTGCGAGCGATCGCCACGCGCTGCTTCTCGCCGCCCGAAAGCTTCAGCCCGCGCTCGCCCACCATCGTCTTGAAACCTTCCGGCAGAGAGCGGATGAAATTGCCGACCTGGGCGATTTCCGCCGCCTGCTCGACTTCCGCCTCGCTGGCAGAGGGACGGCCATAGCGGATGTTATAGGCGATCGTGTCGTTGAAGAGCACGGTATCCTGCGGGACCATGCCGATGACCGCACGCAGTGACTTCTGCGTGACGTCGCGCACATCCTGCCCATCGATCTTCACCGAGCCGCCCTGGACGTCATAGAAACGATAGAGCAGCCGCGAGATCGTGGACTTGCCCGCCCCCGAAGGTCCGACGACGGCGATTGTTTTACCCGCCGGTACCTTGAACGAGATGCCCTTCAGGATCGGGCGCTGCGGATCGTAGGCGAAGTGGACGTTGTCGAACTCGATCTCGCCGTTCTGGATTTTCAGGTCCACCGCACCCGGCTTGTCGACCACCTCGGCTTTTACGTCCAGCAGTTCGAACATCTGCTCGATGTCGGTCAAGCCCTGACGAATTTCGCGGTAGACGAAGCCAATGAAGTTGAGCGGCACCGAAAGCTGCATCAGCATGGCGTTGATGAAGACGAAATCGCCGAGCGTGTGCGTGCCGTTCTTCACCGAAATCGCCGACATCACCATCATGACCGCAGTGCCGACGCCGAAGATGAAAGCCTGTCCGAAGTTCAGCCAGCCGAGCGAGGTCCAGACCTGGGTGGCGGCCTTCTCGTAACGCTCCATGGACGCGTCGAAGCGCTTGGCCTCCATCTGCTCGTTGCCGAAATATTTGACCGTCTCGAAGTTCAGAAGCGAGTCGATCGCCTTCGTGTTCGCCTCGGTGTCGGAATTGTTCATCGTGCGGCGAATGTTGATGCGCCAGTCGCTGGCCCGAACGGTGAACCAGATATAGAGCCAGACCGTCATCGCGGTGACGAAGAGGTAGGAGAAGCCGTAGCCCCACCAGAAGATGATCGCCGTCAGCAGAAACTCGATGAGCGTCGGGATGGAGTTGAGGATGGTGAAGCGCACGATCGTTTCGATGCCCTTCGTGCCGCGCTCAATGATGCGCGAGAGACCACCTGTGCGGCGCTCAAGATGGAAGCGCAGCGAAAGCTGGTGCATGTGAACGAAGGTGCGGTAGGCCAGCTGCCGCACGGCATATTGACCGACGCTGGCAAAGAGCGCGTCGCGCAACTGGTTGAGGCCGGCCTGTACAAGCCGAAAGAAATTGTAGGACAGCACCAGCATCACCGCGCCGAGAAGGATTTCCGGCAGGTAGTTGGGGGCTGAGTTCTTGCCGTTCAGGGCGTCCGTCGTCCACTTGAACAGATACGGCACCATGATCAGCACCGCCTTGGAGACGATGAGAAACACGGTCGCCCACACGACGCGCATCTTCAGGTCCGGGCGCTCTGAAGGCCACATATAGGGCCAGAGGTTGCGAAGTGTGCCCAGCGGATTGCTGTCATCCGCCGAGACGGTTTTCTGTTCGCCTGCCATGAAGCGCCCTGCCCTGTTTATGTTTCTTGCGCATTCCCAAACGGAAAACGGGTTTCCACTTTTCCCGGGAACGCTGAAGAATATTGTTATTGTCCGGAATGCGAAAAGCGCAGCCCCCATCCCCGGGAGCCGCGCTTCTCAAATAAGATTAACCATCGCTGCCCGCAATCCCGCGGGCCCACATAAATTCAGTGCTTCTTACGAAGTTCGCGATTGGCCTTCTCTGCATCCTCATCCGTCTGCGAGACCTTGCCCGGCACGCCGAAGACCTGACCGGGGGCAATGCGGTTGGGGTTGTCGATCAGATCCTGGTTGGCGAGATAGATCGTCGTGTAGCGAACGCCACGTCCGTAAACACGGCGGGAGATCTGCCAAAGCGTGTCGCCCTTGCGGATGATGACGCTGTCCTTGCTTTCCTTGAGCGGCGCCTGCTCGATCGACTTCGGAGCCTCTCCGGCAGCCGTCGACGCGGCAGGGGCATTGGCGGCCTGCTGCGTGTTTGCGGCCGGCGCTGCTGCCGAACTCGTTTCTGCCGCAGCCGGAGCGGTGGCAGGTGCCGCCGGCCTTGCGGCATCGGGCATGGCATCGCGCGCTGCAGCCTCAATGGAGGCAATGGCTGCACCTACACTCTTCGGGTCGTCGCCAGCAGCCTGCAGCAACTTCAGCGCATCGGCGGCAGACTTGCCGACCTTGGCGGCAAGTGCTGCGACATCGGCGCCGGCATCAGCCGCGGGCTTGAAATCGGCCAGAGCCTTGAGCGCGAACTGAGTCGCCGAGCGGGCGGCGGCGAGCTGGTCCTTGGCCGGCGTCTTGCCATCGGCAAACAGTCCCTTGAGCAGGACGATCGCCTTGGCGGCCTCCTCGCGCAGCTGTTCCAGCTGGGTCAGGACAGGCTCGGACGCGGCTGATGCACCCGTGCCCGCAGCGGGCTTGGCCGTGTCGGCGACAACAGAGACCTGATCGCCCGCCGGACGGTTGAAGGGCACGGAGGCGCGCACCACGACCTTTGATCCCGTCTGGTCCATCAGATCGGCGCGGATGATGTGATTGCCGGTGGAAAGCGGCATCGTGTTTTCGGCTTCGAAATGGCCGCTATCGGCCGATTTCGTCGTCTCGATCAGCTTGTCGTCGGCGAAGACCTGAACCACGGTGTTCGGGCGCGTCGTGCCGGCGACGAAGATCTTGTCACCTTCGATCTCCACCGCATCGATGCGGATGGCGGCGGCTTCCGTCGGCTTCTGCGTCGCGTCGGCTGCGGCAGCCGGCGACGGCTGCGTTGCCGGAACGGTCGGCGCGCTCGTGGTGAGCGCCTTCGACGCGTCAGGCAGCGGCGGCAGGGCGGCTGCGGGATCGCCGGCCACAGCCGGTGTCGCTGCCGCAGGGGATGCGGGTGCGGATGCCTGGGCGACCTGCGTTGCACCTTCCGGCTTGGTCAGGATGCGGCTTGCCTCGCCGGGCTTGGTGACCATGGCCAGCAGCTTGCCATCCTTGCCGTTCGGAACCGAGACGGTCGCAACCTCTGCCGACACGACAGCCTTGCCGTCGACGCCGGTTGCCTTCAGCACCAGAGAGTGGTCGCCCGGCTCCAGCGGCTTGTCGAGCGCAATGGCAAAATCGCCGCTTGGGCCGGCAATGGCCGAACCGATGACCTTGTCTCCGTCAAGAACCTCAACCTTGGCCTTGGGCGATGCACCGCCTGCAATGACAGTCGATCCGTCCTTCTCGACGCGGAGCACGTCGAAATTGGGAAGGGTGGACTCGACGGCATCCGGCGCGGCCGGCGCTGTTTGCGCCGGAACGGCGGGTGCCGCGCCGTTGCGGGCGGTCTTGTCGCTGAAGAGCGCTGCAATCTGCGAGGCCGCATCGGCCGCCTTGCCTGCATCTTCCGGCATGGTTTTCAGAGCGGAGAGCGCCTTGGTGGCACTTGCAGACAGGCCGGTGACCAGACCGCCGACGGTCGCATCGGCGCCTTCCGGCGCCTTGAAATCGGCGATAGCCTGGAGGGCTGCCTGCAGCTTCGCCTTGGCATCTGCGAGTTCCGCATCGGTCGGCACCTTGCCGTTGGCGTAGAGCGCGCGCAGGCTTTCGGATGCGGCACTGGCGTCGGCTTTCAGCCGGTTCATCTTCTGCAGAAGTTCTGCGCCGGAGGCCGCGCCCGTTGCCTTTGCGGCGGTGTCGGTGGCGCTGCTGGCGGCAGAGTTGGCGGTGTCGGTCACTGTCTTTGTCGCATCGCCCGCGATGTTCTTGCCGCCGTTCACCTGGGGCAGGACGAAAAAGATCATGACGGCCGATGCAATCACGAGCACCAGGATCGCGAGCCAGATGGCGCGATTGTTCTGCATTTCTGTCTCCAAACGAGCGCCTGCGCCGACGTTGCGGGCAGCGTATCCCCATGAGAAAAGAGCTAAACATTTCTCCATGGTTTCACAAGGTATTTCAACGAAATCCGGTTAACGCAAAGAGGCTGTTGTTGACGGGCGGGACGCGGCAAGTCCATGGTTGGCGCATGACAGAAAACACGCATCAGATTCGAAACATCTGCGTCTACTGCGGCTCACAGCCGGGACGCGATCCCTCCCACATGGAAGCCGGCCGCAAGCTCGGCAAGGCTATCGCCGAAAACGGCCTTCGGCTGGTCTATGGCGGCGGCATGCGCGGCATCATGGGGGCCGTTGCCTCAGGCGTCATGTCGAACGGCGGCAAGGTCCTTGGAATCATTCCCGAATTCCTGATGGACAAGGAAGCTTCCAAACACGAGCTGACATCGCTGACCGAGGTCATCGTGACCACCGACATGCACCAGCGCAAGCATCGCATGTTCGAGGAGGCCGATGCCTTTGTGACCCTGCCCGGCGGCATCGGCACGCTGGAAGAGATCGTCGAGATCATGACCTGGGCCCAGCTCGGCCGCCACCGCAAGCCGATGGTGTTTGCCAATATCAACGGCTTCTGGGATCCGATGCTCTCGCTCCTCGACCACATGCGCGGGCAAGGGTTCATCCACACCGGGCATCTCGTACAGCCTCTGGTGATCGACAAGGCCGAGGATATCGTGCCCGCGATTCTCGCGGCGGGTGCGGCGAATGGGGCCGATCAGGCGATTATCGAGAAGATGTGAGCGTTTCCGCCTTTTCGCGGAAATCCCAGCCTTTTCTGATGGATGTGACAGGCGTCAGCGACTGAAGATCAGCGCACTCCCGACCACGACGAGAAGCGCCCCGACCCACGCCCCCGGCGCCGGCGCTTCCTTGGTCTTCAGCCAGATCAGCGGCAGCTGCAGTGCCGGTGCGGTGGCGGCGAGCGTGGAGACGATGCCGACCTTGCCGCCGGCCAGTGCGTAGAGGATCAGCGTCATGCCGAGCATCATGCCTACGAAGCCCACGAAGGCGGTGTAGGCGGCAATCCTGGGCGTGAGCGGGCCCTTTGGCACGACCATCTCGAGCGGCGCGAAGCGGAACAGGTTGAAGGCGATGATGGAAATGCCGACGCGGTAGAAGGAGATCAGGAACGGGTCGATGCCTGTTTCCATCACGGGCCTTGCGAGAATGGATCCCGCTGCCTGCCCGACGGCCGCCAGAAGGCCAAGCACCACGCCTTGCCAGAGCGGACCCTTGATGCTCTCCCAATGATGCAATTGCGAGCGGCGCTTGCCGAAGACGATGGCGAGAAGCACACCGGCGAAGGCAATGCAGGCGCCTGTCAGCGCCAGAGGTGTCAGCGCCTCGCCGAGGAAGAGCCAGCCGAGGAGGATCGAGAGTGGCGCATGCATGGCGAAGAGGATCGACGTGCGGCGCGGCCCCATGCGGGCAAGCGTGGCAAAGAGCACGACATC
The DNA here is from genome assembly GCA_900467685.1 of Hyphomicrobiales bacterium. Lineage (GTDB taxonomy): Bacteria > Pseudomonadota > Alphaproteobacteria > Rhizobiales > Rhizobiaceae > Ensifer_A. The sequence continues at coordinate 234,011 of UBQX01000006.1, read as the reverse complement.
GCCGATGAAGATGCCGGCAAGGCCCGACAGCAGGACGGGCGCCACCTGCCAGCCTTCCAGCCAGTGCCATTTGCCCATAACCGTCAGATACAGGGCCAGCATGACCAGCACTGCGGTCATGCGATAGCGCGAGAAGGTGTAGGCGCCGAGGTGATTGACGGGCACGGTGGCGAGAATGCCGGTGACCGCCCAGAGGAATGCGCCGGCGAGCGCCGCAACTTCATGAATCGGCATCTGTTTAGGCCTGCTTTGCCGCCTGGCGCGCAATCAGCGCCCGCAGCATTGGCCAGGTGAAGACGAGCAACGCCGCCCAGATGAACGCGAACGCCACGAGCTTCGACAGGCCGAACGGCTCCTTGAAGACGAAGACGGCGATGATGAAGATCATGGTCGGCGCAATATATTGCATGATGCCGATGGTCGACAGGCGTAGAAGCTTCGCGCCGTTCGCGTAGAGGATCAGCGGCACCGCCGTCACCAGCCCGCACGCGAGCAGCCACAGCACGTCCACGTAGCCTGTATCGCCAAAATGGCCCTGCCCCTGCGTTTCCACATAGCCGATATAGGCCATGGCAGGCACGGAGAGCAGCATCACTTCGAGCAGGAAGCCTTGGTTAGGCCCGACCGGCAGCGTCTTGCGGAAGAAGGCATAAAAGCCCCAGGAGATGGCAAGCCCGAGGGACACCCAGGGCAGCCCGCCGGCCTCGATCGTGAGAATTGCCACAGCGCAGACGGCCAGGCCGATCGCCACCCATTGCGACGTCGACAGCTTTTCGCGCAGAAGCACTGCGCCGAGGAAAACCGAGAAGAGCGGATTGATGTAATAGCCGAGCGCCGATTCGAGCGCCCTGCCCGCCGCAATCGACCAGACATAGATGCCCCAGTTGATCGTGATGATCGAGGCAGTCAGGGCGGCCATGGCAAGCGTGCGCGGAGATTTCAGCGCGACCTTGAGATCGGCCGTGCGGCCCGTGGCGATCAGCACGACGCCCGCGACCGGGATCGACCAGATGATGCGATGGGCGATGATCTCGGGCGCCGGGATGTGCGAAATCGCCTTCATGAAGAGCGGCAGGAAACCCCACAGAAAATAGGCAGCAAGGGCAAAGGCAAAGCCCTTGGGGCTGTCGCCGGACTGGAGACCGGAGGCGGGGGAGGAAGACATGTGACGTGCTCGAATATAAGTGGGGGTTTACTTTTTCTAGGCCGATGGGTCGCAATCGACCAATTCATTCTTGTGAAGTGTCATGCCTTCGGATGCGGCAAGGGGGGTGGAAACCCGCAACGTCCGGCCCCATATGCCGAAGAGCAATCACGGGAGGATGGCATGAGGACGACGATGAACGCCGCAGCGATTACCCTGACGGCACTTGCCGCATTGGCTGCGCTTTCCCCCGCCATGGCGCAGGTCAATGGCGCGACCGTCAAGGAAACCTCTGACGCCCCCTTCAGGCTCTCGAAAATCGCGCAATTCGACTATCCCTGGAAAATCGCCTTTCTGCCCGACGGGCGAATGCTGGTGACCGAAAAGCCCGGCAAGCTCTGGATTGCGACGCAGAAGGGCCAGAAACTCGAGGTCAAGGGCGTGCCGAAGGTGGAATATGAGGGCCAGGGCGGATTGCTCGGCGTCTATGTTTCGCCCACATTCAACAAGGACCGCGGCGTCTATCTCACCTATTCGGAGCCGGGCGATGGCGGTTCCAGTCTGGCGCTGGCGCGCGCCACGCTTTCCGAGGACGACAGGCCGGCGTTGACGAGCTTCAATGTCATCTGGCGCGAAATGCCGAAGGGCCACGGCGGGCAATTCGGCGGGGCCGTGGCTTTCTCGCCAGACGGGAAATATCTGTTCCTGGCAGTTGGCGACCGCCAGCGCATGACGCCGGCGCAGGACATGGACCTGGCGCTCGGCAAGGTGCTGCGCCTGACGCTCGATGGAAAGGCCGCGCCCGACAATCCGTTTGCCGACAGAGAGGGTGCCAAGACCGTTCCGGTGATTACACCGCCGCGCGACACTGAGGCCGCGAAGAATGCGCCGGTCGTCTGGCGCTATACCTTCCCGGACAAGAACCCCTACCCGGCCGAGATCTGGACGCTCGGCCACCGCAACCCCTACGGGCTCGCCTTCTCCCCAGACGGCAAACTCTGGGGCCTGGAACATGGCCCGCGCGGTGGCGACGAGCTAAACCTCATCGAGCCCGGCAAGAACTACGGCTGGCCACTCGTCTCCTACTCCACAAATTATAACGGCGTGCCGATCCCAAGCCCCGACACGCGGCCGGATCTCGCAAAACCGGTCATCTACTGGACCCCCGTCATCGCCCCCAGCGACCTGATCTTCTATCGCGGCACCCTCTTCAAGGACTGGAACGGCTCCGGCCTCGCTGGCGGGCTCGGCAGCATGACGCTGTCGCGCATCGCGTTTGACGGTAAAGGCGGCGCTCAGCCGAAGGAGCGCTGGGATGTCGGGTTCAGGTTGCGGGATATCGAGGAAGCACCGGACGGATCGCTGTGGATGATCGCGGATGACGCGCCGGGCGGACTTTATCGGGCGGTGCCGAAGTGAGGCTTACGATAGCCGCTCTTCCAGCAAATCGGTCGTGACATTCCGTCCCTCGGCGAAAATACCGATACTGAGACGGCGGCGGTAGCCTATGATCCCGAGGCCTTCGATTTTACCCTCGCGGACCGTGCCGCGTTTCGGGAATCCCGCGAGGCTCTCGATGAAGTCCAGCAAGCTGTCAACATAACGCGAGGCAACCAGAGGACCGGCGTTGAGTTCAATCGTGTCGAAGAGATCATTGACTTCGCGCTCGGCCGCCGGATGGAAGACGACCTTGAACGCCACTAGCGAGCCTTCGAAAAGGCAGCCTGCGCCTTGCCCCGGATGCGCGCCCGCACGTCTTCGACATTCACGCCCAGATCAGGATCAGCAACAAGCTCCACGTGGCGCGCGGGCAGAATTTCGTCCGCCCAGCTGTCGAACGCATGCTGATCGTCTTCGAGAAGCCTGAGCGCCGCTTCGACCACGCCCTGCGCATCTGGAAAGCGTCCGCCTTCGTCCTGGCGGCGGACGATTTCCTCGAATTCCTTGCTTAGGATGATTTGCGACATGGTTTGCCTCAAGACGATCTGGAGGAATTATGGGACGAACAGGCTTTGACAGCAAGTCTATACCAGATCATCCAGATCGACCTTCAGCACGTCCGCAATCCGCCGCATAGCCGAGAGGCTGCCGTCCTTCTTGCCGCTTTCGATTTCGGAGAGATAAGGCGCGCTGATCTCAGCCTTTTCCGCCAGTTCACGGGCAGACAGACCCCGTAGCGCGCGATAGACGCGAATGGGGTTCTCTCCGGCAATCAGGCGATTGGCGAATTCGGCAGGGACGAGTTCGTCCCGGTCAGCCGCGATCTCCGCTCTCACACGGTCTGCGGCGGCGATATCGGCCTGATCAACCAAGGCCTCATATTCGGCCAGAGGCAGCACGACCAGCGTCTCGCCAGCAGGCGTCTTGATCATCTGCATTGTGACCTCCTAGTCATAGACGTCCCCTCGGGGGCCGATTTTCATCACGTCGAGAACGTTGCCGCGATCATCCATGATGACGCGCCAATCCCCCACTCGCAATCGGATATGAGGAGACCCCACCAAGGCTTTGACATTATTGGCGAGAGAGGCAGGATCGGCGGCATATTGTTCGATCTTGAGCCTGATACGCTCCGCCTCGTTCGTCGGCATCCGGCGAAGCGTCTTGATGGCGGCGCGCGAATAGGCAATCGCTTTCATGGCACAACGATAGCAGAAAGCGAACGGAATTCAACCAGGCTTCGCATATAGCGAATTCTGTCGCTACTCCGCAGCCACCTTGCCAGCCATCTCCCGGTTCTTCATCAGCTTGTAGACAATGCTATCCATCAGCGCCTGGAACGAGGCGTCGATGATGTTGTCGGAGACGCCAACCGTCCACCAGCGTGCGCCGGTGTCGTCGGCGCTCTCGATAAGGACGCGGGTGATGGCTTCGGTGCCGCCGTTGAGGATACGGACCTTGTAGTCCACGAGTTCGAGATCGGCGATTTCCGGCTGATAGCGGCCGAGATCCTTGCGGATGGCGATGTCGAGCGCGTTGACGGGGCCGTGGCCTTCCGCCACCGACATGACCGTCTCGCCATCGATCACCGTCTTCACCACGGCTTCCGACACGGTCTTGAGGTTGCCGTTGGCGTCGAAGCGGCGCTCGACCATGACGCGGAAGCTGTCGACCTGGAAGAAGTCCGGCACGGAGCCCAGCGTGCGGCGGGCCAGCAGTTCGAAGCTCGCATCCGCGCCCTCATAGGCATAGCCGGTCGCCTCGCGTTCCTTGACGATGGTGATCAGCGTATCGAGGCGCGGATCGTCCTTGCCGACCTCGATGCCGCGGCGCTTCAGCGCGTTGATGAAGTTCGACTTGCCGCCCTGATCCGACACCATGACCTTGCGCAGATTGCCCACCGTTTCCGGCTCGACATGCTCGTAGGTGCGCGGGTCTTTCAGCAGCGCGGAAGCGTGGATGCCGGCCTTGGTGGCGAAGGCCGAGGAGCCGACGTAAGGCGCCTGCGTTTCCGGGGAGCGGTTCAAGAGTTCATCAAAGTCGTGGCTGAGCTTGGTCAGGCCCTGCAGCGCCTCGCGGTCGATCCCGGTTTCGAAGCGCGCGTTATAGGCGGGCTTGAGCACCAGCGTCGGGATGATGGTCACGAGATTGGCATTGCCGCAGCGCTCGCCAATGCCGTTCAACGTGCCCTGGATTTGGCGCACGCCGGCCTCGACGGCGGCCAGCGAATTGGCGACCGCCTGGCCGGTGTCGTTATGCGCATGAATGCCGAGCCGGTCGCCGGGCACGCCGGCAGCGATCACGGCAGCGACGATCTCCCGGATTTCTGACGGCTGCGTGCCGCCATTGGTGTCGCAGAGCACGATCCAGCGCGCGCCTGCCTCACAGGCGGTCTTGGCGCAGGCGAGCGCGTAGGCCGGGTTCGCCTTGTAGCCGTCGAAGAAATGCTCGCAATCGATCATCGCGCCCTTGCCGGCCTCAACGGCCGCCTTGACGGACAGATCGATGCTTTCGAGGTTCTCCTCATTCGTGCAGCCGAGCGCGACCTTGACGTGATAGTCCCAGCTCTTGGCGACGAAACAGATATGATCCGACTTGGCGCGTAGCAGTTCGTTGAGCCCCGGATCGTTGGAGACGGAAACCCCGGCGCGCTTGGTCATCCCGAAGGCGACGAAGCCGGCGCGGCCGGTGCGCTTTTTTGAGAAAAAGGCCGTATCGGTCGGGTTCGCGCCGGGATAGCCGCCCTCGACATAGTCGATGCCGAAGGCGTCCAGCATGTTGGCAATCGCAATCTTGTCCTCGACAGAGAAATCGACGCCGGGCGTCTGCTGCCCATCGCGAAGGGTCGTGTCGAAAAGGTAGATGCGTTCTTTTGCCATGGTCATTGTCCTAAACTTTTCCCGCGCTCTGCAGCCGCGACGCCCGCCAAAACCGCCGTCATGGTCGGGCCTGTCCCGACCATCTGCTACGTTGAGCCACCCGCTCGCTCAGTAGATCCTCGGGACAAGCCCGAGGATGACGACCGGGAAAGTTGGCTCCTCGTCATACCTTGCGGAGTAAGTTGCCGGGCTCCTTACTCTTTTCCTGCATATTTGTCAGTAGCGCGGATCAGGCGGTCGAGAATGCCCGGTTCCGAATAGGCATGCCCTGCCCCTTCGATCAGATAGAACTCCGCCTTCGGCCAGCCCTTATGCAGGCCCCAAGCATATTTCGCCGGGCACGGCATGTCGTAGCGACCGTGGACGATGGTGCCGGGGATGTCTTGAAGCTTATGCGCATCGTTGAGCAATTGGCCCTCGCCCAGCCAGCCGGCATGGACGAAATAGTGGTTTTCGATGCGGGCGAAGGCGAGCGCGAAATCGGGGTCGGCGAAGCCATCCGAGGTCGAGGGCTCGGGCAGAAGCGTGATCGTTTGGCCTTCCCAGGTGCTCCAGGCCAGCGCCGCGCGTACCTGCTCCTCGCGGTCCGTCCCGGTCAGCCGGCGGCGATAGGCGGCCATCATCTCGTGGCGCTCGTTTTCCGGGATCGGGGCGACGAAGCGCTCCCACTTGTCGGGGAACATTTCCGAGACGCCGAACTGATAGTACCAGTCGAGTTCGGCCTTCGTCAGCGTGTAGATGCCGCGCACGACGAGTTCGCTGACATGGGCCGGGTGGGTTTCCGCATAGGCCAGCGCCAGCGTCGAACCCCACGAGCCGCCGAAGACCAGCCATTGGTCCACGCCCATGATCTCTTTGCGCAGCCGCTCGATATCGGCCACGAGATGCCAGGTCGTGTTGTTGTCGATGCTGGCATGCGGGGTGGAGCGCCCGCAGCCGCGCTGGTCGAAGAGGATGACATCGTAGAGCGCCGGATCGAAGAGCCGGCGATGATTTGCATTGCACCCGCCGCCGGGCCCGCCATGCAGGAACACCGCCGGCTTGGCGCCCTTCGTGCCGGCGCGCTCCCAATAGACCTGATGGCCATCGCCCGTGTCGAGAAAGCCGGTCTCGAAGGGCACAATTTCGGGATAGAGGGTGCGGAGAGTGGTCATAGGGCATTTACTCCTGCCGTTTTCAAAATATGACGGCATACGTCGTCAAGGTGTTTCAAAACATCGTCGTTCCAGAAGCGCAAGACGGTCCATCCATTGGCCTGAAGACGACGTGTGCGCTCCAAATCGTAGTTGATTGCGGCGTCGTGCCCATGCTGCGAACCATCGAGCTCCACGATCAAACTGGCCGATGGGCAGGCGAAATCGACGATATAGCCGGCAATCGGCATCTGACGCCGAAAGCCAAGCCCCATTAGGCGGTGGGCGCGCAATTCGTTCCAGAGCTTCAGTTCCGCATCTGTCATCACGCGGCGCATGCTCTTGGCATGGGATCGGAGCTTGGGCGGAATTTTTTCATGAGGCATGTCCGTCATTTCCCTGATCGACCGGATATGTTGTGCCCTGTGGCACCCCCCTCTGTCACTTTGTGACATCTCCCCCGCAAGGGGGGAGATTGGAGCAAGAGGCTCGAGCCACGTCACATAATAATGGCTACGACTTGCTGCGACGGAAGAGGAAAACGTTGGGGGGCCGCGGCGAGTCCCCAATCTCCCCCCTTGCGGGGGAGATGTCACGCAGTGACAGAGGGGGGTATGACTCGCCACAACGCTCACCCCTCCTCCGGCCAACGATCCGTATCGTGATCCGGATGCTGGAACGATTTCAAGTCCGCAAGGAAGGGTGCGTTCTCCAAATCCTCTTCCGTCGGATGGCCCGGCAGTTCAGCCAGATGATCGGCATAGGAAATCTTTCCCTCAGTGCCGTATTGCAGCGTCGGCACGATGCGCTCCGGCTCGTCGAAGGCGCCAATGGCTATCGCCATGCCATCTGGGGCTTCATAGGTCAGCGGCGTCCCGCACGCCTCGCAGAAGCCGCGACGCACGAGATTGGACGACTGGAAATGTTTCGGTGCGCCGCGTGTCCATCGGAAGTTCAGGCCCCTCACCGACGCGAGCGGTGCATAAAAACCGCCAAAGGCCTTCTGGCACATGCGGCAATGGCAGATCGAGGCATCCTTCAGGTCGCCCTCGACGCGAAAGCGGATCGCGCCGCATTGGCATCCGCCGGTGTAGATGGTGTCAGACATGATGTTTGCACTCCCGCCAAACGGCACTCACCTGAAAATCCCAGCCCACCACAAAACGAAGAAGACGACCGCGGCGAGGAAAACCATCTTGGCGGTGAGGCCATAGACGAACCATTTCGGCAGCTTGCCATCCGATCCGGGTTTCTGTTCGGTCATCGTCGTTCTCCCTTCAATCCTCCGGCCACTTCTCCGTGTCGTGATCCGGATGTTGCCAGCTTTCTATGCTGGCGAAGAATTCGGTCATTCCGGGGCTTTCAAAGTGCGGCTTTTCGAAAAGCCGGTCGATCCACGGCAGACCCTTGGCGTGATTGACCTGGATCTGCGGCTCGAAAAGCTCCGGATGATCGAAGGCGCCGATGGCGAGTTCGATGCCTTCCGGGTGACGATAGACCAGCGGCGTGCCGCATTTCTCGCAGAAGCCGCGATGCACCTGCTTGGAAGAGCGGAACCATGTCGGCTGGCCACGCGTCCATGTCAGATGCGCCTGATCGGCGGTCACGAATGCCCCGAAGAAGGAGCCGAACGCCTTCTGGCACATGCGGCAATGACAGATCGACGGACGCCCGAGATGGCCCGCGCGGAAACGCACCGTGCCGCATTGGCAGCCGCCGGAATGGTAATCTAGCGCTTCACTTCCCATGTCGTCACCCGCTCCCCGGTTGTCGAATCCTTTGAATCCTTTAGCTGAATGCCTTGAGACGCCAGTTGATCGCGGAGGCGGTCGGCTTCGGCGAAGTTCTTGGCCTTCAGCATTTCCAGACGAAGCTGCACGAGGGCTTCGACGCTTTCAGCCAAGGCGTCAGAAACGCTGACCTTTTTCGGCAGGACGCCGAGGAGAGCGGCGCTGGCCGCAAATTCGGGCGCGTTCGCGGTGGCGAGAGCATGCAGCGCCTGAACGGCGGCGACCGTGTTCAGGTCATCCGACAGCGCATCGAGAACAGAAGGATGCGCCTCGCCTTGCGGCTCCTGCCCGGCCGGCCACTTCCGGAGAAGGGCTTCCGCCTCCTCCAGCCTCTTCACGCTGAAATCGATCGGCTCGCGATAATGCGTCATCAGCATCGCCAGCCGCAGCACCTCGCCCGGCCATTTGCGGCCCCCAAACTTCTCCGTCTCCAGCAGCTCGTTGATGGTGACGAAATTGCCCTCGGACTTGGACATCTTCTTGCCCTCGACCTGCAGGAAGCCGTTGTGCATCCAGATGTTGGCCATCACACCGGTGTCGAAGGCGCAGCAGGATTGGGCGATTTCGTTTTCGTGATGGGGGAAGATGAGGTCTAGGCCGCCGCCGTGGATGTCGAACTGGTGCGGGCGCGCCTTGGCCTTCGGGGAGAGCTTGTCCTTGATCTCTTCCCACAGGAAGCGGTCGGACATGGCGGAGCATTCGATATGCCAGCCGGGGCGGCCGTAGATTGAGACGGTTTCGCCATTGACCGTGAAGCTGGCAGCCCAACCCGGCTGGTCGGCGGCACTCTCCTTCCAGAGCACGAAATCGGCGGGGCTTTTCTTGTGCGCTTCGACAGCGATGCGCGCGCCGGCCTGCTGGTCTTCCAGCTTGCGCTTGGAAAGCTCGCCGTAATGGTCCATCGAGGGAACGGAGAACAGAACTTCCCTGCCCTCGGCTCCCGTCGCCACATAGGCATGGCCGCGATCGATGAGCGATTGCGCAATGGCGATCATGCCGTCGATGTTTTCCGTCGCGCGCGGCTGCACGGTCGGCGGCAAGCAGCCGAGGGTCGCGACATCCGCAACATATTGCGTCTCGGTCTTCTCCGTCACGCGGCGAATCGCGTCGTTCAGTTTAAGGTCAGGGAAGTCGCGAAGCGCACGCGCGTTGATCTTGTCATCGACGTCCGTGATGTTGCGGACATAGGTGACATGGTTTTCCCCATAAACGTGGCGCAGCAGTCGGAAGAGCACATCGAAGACAATGGCGGGCCGCGCATTGCCGATATGGGCGTAATCGTAAACGGTCGGGCCGCAGACATAGAGGCGCACGTTTTGAGCGTCGATGGGCTCGAAAACCTGCTTTTCGCGGGCCAGCGTATTGTAGAACTTCAAGGTCGGCGTATCCGCCATGTCCTTCTCCCGAAAGGCAAAAATTGCATATTCACCCGGCTGGCCGGGCGTTTTGAGCTCTTTTCTTTCGAGAGACGAAAACGGCCGGACCAGCACCAGGCTAGTCGATAATCATTCCGCAGATGATGCAGCGATCCGTTTTCATGGCGCCTTTTATTGCCGCTCGCCATCATTCCGTCAAGCTGCCGCCGGGATCGAAATGTAGCTTTGATTTCGATCAGTTTACTTAAGCCAAAACTGACGTAAAATCCCTGTCGTCTTTCCGCCGCAATTTATGGCGAGAGGGCGCGCCAAGAAATACCGCGTCAAAACAACAACACGTCCAATGGGGCAAAGGAAACAACCATGGCTGACAAGGCCGCGAGCAACGTCAACATCAATCTGGTCGATCAATACAAGCCGGTCGGCCTCAAGGCCGTTCTGGCCGCCGCATTGATGTGCGCCAACGACCCGAAGAAGAAGGGCGCAGAGCGCGCCAAGACGGCCGAAAAGGTCGCCTGATATTCGCCTCGCGGCTGACGCCGGGGGACGTCTGACTTTTTGTTTTAACGCAATTCCGGACGCGAAACCGGGTACCACTTTCGCTGGAATTGCTTTTAGAACAAATCCATCTGGCCGCCGTCGCTATCGCGTCTGGCGGCCTTGGTTTTTGTGGGCTTCGGTTGCGCCACGTCCGCGCCAGGCTCCACGCGGTCCTGAATGTCCGGGCCGGTATTGGCCACCTTGTTGACCCGGTCGGAGACAGGGACGGCCTCGAAGAAGTCTTCCGGCGGGCTCACCATCAGATCAGCGATGTCGCGCGGTTCCTGCGTTTTGCAGTCAAGCCAACGGGAGAATTCCTCCGGTGGGATGACGACCGGCATACGGTCGTGGATCGGAGAAAAGGACGGGTTGGCGGGGGCCGTCAGGATGCAGGCGGTGTCGACCTCGGAGCCGTCGGCGGAGGCCCAGGTCTCCATCAGCCCTGCAAAGGCGACGATCTTACCGTGCTTCGGCCGCACCCAATAGGCCTGCGACTTCTGCTTTGAGCCCTTTTCCGGGCGATGCCATTCATAGAAGCCCGAGGCCGGGATCAGGATGCGGCGGTGGCGCATGGCTGCACGGAAGGAGGCCTTTTCGACGGCTGTTTCCGAGCGCGCATTGACCAGAAGCGGAAATTCGCGCGGATCCTTGACCCAACCCGGCGTGAAGCCCCAGCGGACGAGCATGGCCTTGCGCTTCGGCATGTTGGAGCCGGGCGCACCGGCCTCCCCTTCGATGACGATGAGAATCGGCTGGGTGGGGGCGATGTTGAAGCGCGCGGGAAAATCCTCGATCAGCGCGATGGAGAAGAATTCCAGCACCTCGTCCGCCGTGACCGTCAGCGCATATCGTCCGCACATCGCCCTTGCATCCCTGCCTTCGTGGCCTCCAATATAGGAGGTATGAGCCAGCAATTGAAACCCGCCTCCTCCGCAATCGTCATCGATGGCGATCGATATCTCCTCGTCCGCCGCGCCAATCCCCCGGCAAAGGATCTCTTCGCCTTTCCAGGCGGACGGGCCGAACCCGGCGAGACGCCTGCGGAAACGGCGCTTCGGGAGCTTGAGGAGGAGACCGGCCTGAAGGCCCGAAACCCTCGTCTTTTCGCCACCTATGAACTGCCGGGCAAAAGCGGTGGCGGCTATTTCCTGTCGGTCTTTCTGGTGGACTGCGTCGACATTGGCGACGTGAAAGCCCTGGACGATGCGCTGGAGGCAGGCTGGTACTCGGCTCGGGAGGTCGATGCGATTGCGGTCCCGGACAGTGTGGCCGAGTGTATCGCGCGGCTGGAAGGCTGGCGGGTCGGCGCCACAATGGTCGAGATTTAACTTGCAATGGGGTCTGATTCGGCGTTGTAGATGACGTCATGAAGCGCCTCTTGTCTTTCACTGTTCTCCTTGTTGCTGTGTCCCAACCGCATGCAGTTCTTGCAGCGGGATCGATCCAGCAGATCAAGACCGAGAAGCAGGACAAGCAGGCACCGGCTGCCACCTTCAAGCCCGCACCCTATGACGACAAGCTGGCGCAGCTTTCCGAGATCCTCGGCAGCCTCGATTTCATCCGAAATCTGTGCGAACGCGACAGCGAACCGCAATGGAAAGCGATGATGGCGCAGTTGCTGGACAGCGATGCGAAGGATGAGCCGGCGCGTCGGGAGAAGCTGACGGCCGCCTATAATCGCGGATACCGCACATTTTCCGCCATCCAGACAACCTGCAGTGCACAATTACGCGACACCGCGGAGCGTTACCGTAACGAAGGCGCAACACTCGCGACGGAAATAGCGACCAGATACGGAAATTAACGAATTATTCACCCCTTTTTGTGGCAGGCCGTGTCGTATAGGAAAAAGGCTGCTAATGTTGTTAAGAGAGCGGTAAGGAATAACCCCTTCCGCCAGGGACTGCGAAATGGAACAAAGCCTTTCCGAACTTGACGACATGATCGTCCATGAAAAAATGCAGGCGGCGCTCGAGTATCAGAACGAAGCGTGGGCCGATGGCATGGCAGACGGCATCGAGCCGGAAATCATCGCCGATGCCGCCATTGCGCTGGCCATGCGCGAAACGGTTCGCATCCATGGCGAAGCTGGCGCTGAAGCCATGCTGGAAAATTTGCGCGAGCGCATGCTTGCCGGCGAATTCTCACCAGAGCGCACGCTGCAATAGCGCGGCAACAATCCGGCGGTATGATTTAGAGGCCTTACGCTCCCATGAGGCCAAGCTTCAGATAGGACATACACACATGCAGATCGCATCCGGTCGCACACGCTATTCCCGTTTCCTCAAGCCCTCTCTTGCAGCAGCGCTCGTACCGGCTTGGCTCGCGCTTGGTGTACCTGCCTATGCGCTCAGCGACCTGCAGCAGACACCGCCCGCCGCCAACTCGCCTGCAGCAACGGCGCCCACCGCCACGGCACCTGCCGCCACCGACACCAAGCCCGCTGCCGGGGCTGACGCTGCCAAGAACAAGGGTCCGGTCGAGATTTCCTTCGATATCACCAAGGCTCCCGCCGCCGTCCAGAAGACGCGCCAGGAGATTATCGACGCGGCGTCTGCCGGCGATGTGAAGAAGGTTGCCGCCCTGTTGAAGGCCAGCCAGGCCGATCTCGGTCCGGACAATTCCAATTCAGACCCTGAATCGGCGCTGAAGGACATGTCGGGAGATGGCGACGGACTGGAAGTTCTTTCCATCATGCTCGACGTTCTCTCCACCGGCTATGCCCATGTGGGTGCGGGCACGGCGAACGACATGTATATCTGGCCCTACTTCGCCGAGAAGGACGTCAAGACGCTGACGCAGGCCGAGAAGGTCGATCTGATGCGCCTCGTCACCGCCGGCGACTTTGCCGACATGCAGGAATATGGCAGCTACAATTTCTACCGCGTCGGCATCGCCGCTGACGGTAAGTTGAAGCAGTTCCTGTCCGGCAACTGATCATGGCGCGTGCCTTCCTTGCAAGCCGGGGGTGGATCGCAGTCTCCGGGCCGGATGCGTCCGACTTCCTGCAGGGACTGATTACAACCGATCTCGATACGCTGGAGCCGGGTCAGTCCGCGCCAGGCGCTTTGTTGACCCCGCAGGGCAAGATCATGTTCTTCTTCATGATCTCGAAATCGGATGACGGGTTTCTCATCGAGACCGATTCCGACACGATAGATGCGCTGACCAAGCGTCTCACCATGTACAAGCTGCGCGCCAAGGTCGATATTGCCAAGCGCAACGAGACCGGCGCGACCGTGGTCTGGGGTGAAACCCAACCGGAAGGTTCTGCAACGGATCTCCGCTTTGGCAAAGCTGGCATCGAGCTTTATCGCCTGCCCGGCGGCCATGGCTCTGCCGACGGGTACGACGCGCTGCGGGCCGAGGCCGGCGTACCGGAAGCCGGCCTCGACTTCGCACTGCAGGATGCCTTCCCGCACGATATCCTGTTCGACAAGTCCGGCGGCGTCTCCTTCAAGAAGGGTTGCTATGTCGGCCAGGAAGTCGTGTCGCGCATGCAGCACCGCTCGACGGCGCGGCGGCGGCTGGTGACGGTTGCAGCCGATACTGACCTCCCTGCGACGGCTACTGAAATCCGCACCGGCGGCAAGGTCATAGGCACGCTCGGCACAGTGGCCGGTCGCAAGGGTCTCGCCATCATCCGCATCGACCGCGCAGGCGCAGCCATGGCTGCAGGAACGCCTATCTTCGCCGGAGAGACGCCGGTGACCGTTACGCTTCCTGCATGGTCCGGGCTTGAATTCATCACGGCCGAGAGCGAGGACTGAGCCTTGGCCGGAGAGAAGGATGTTCGCGCCTGGCAGCGCATGCTTTCCGGCCGCAGGCTCGACCTGCTGGACCCCTCGCCGCTCGATGTGGAGCTGGTCGACATCGCCCACGGTCTCGCCCGCATGGCGCGATGGAACGGCCAGACGCGCGGCGCGCATGCCTTTTCGGTGGCGCAGCACTCGCTCTGTGTAGAGGCGATCTTTCACCGGCAGAACAAGACCGCGAGCGCAGACGAGCTGCTGACCGCGCTCTTGCATGACGCGCCCGAATATGTGATCGGCGACATGATCTCGCCTTTCAAGGCGGTGGTGGGCGGCGGCTACAAGGTGGTCGAAAAGCGGCTCGAAGGCGCGATCCACATGGCCTTCGGCCTGCCGGCAGAGACCGCGCGTCCGCTGAAGGCGGCCATCAAGAAGGCCGATACGGTCTCGGCCTATTTCGAGGCGACGATCCTGGCCGGCTTCACCTCTGAGGAGGCGCGCAAGTTCTTCGGCCAGCCGCGCGACATTACCGCCGACATGCTGATCCTCGATCCCCTACCCGCCACCGACGCGCAGGCGCTGTTTGCCGCGCGCTTCGAGGCGATCTGCGCGATGCGCGGCAAGTGAGGGCTGATTGATGCCGATCATCGCTGTCTCTCCCCTCTCCCGAATCGCCGAAATCGCCGTGAAGATGAAGGCGCGGGAGATGATCTCGCTTCTTGCGGAAAACCAGCACTTCCACCGTCCCGGCGTGATCGATGCCGCCCGACATCTGAAGCTCGGCGTCAACGATGTGGCAAATCCCGCGCGCGGGCTCGTGCATCCGCAGGAAGAGCATGTCGCGGCGATCATCGATTTCGCGCGCGGCTGGGACCAGTCTGCGCCGCTGCTTGTCCATTGCTGGTATGGCGTGTCGCGCTCCCCGGCCGCCGCTCTGATTGCCGCACTTGCGGTGCGGCCGGACCTGGACGAAGCAGAGCTTGCTCACAACCTGCGCACGGCATCGCCACAGGCGAGCCCAAACACGCGGCTGATCGAGATCGCTGATGGAATGCTGGCGCGCGAGGGAAGGCTCGTGGCCGCCGTGCGCGCCATCGGGCGCGGGGCGGAGTTTGTGGGAGAGAAGCCGTTTGTGCTGGGTTTCGGGGAATAGAGCCTACGGCGCACTGCCGAGATGGAGATCCGGGTCCATGCGTTCGTGAAGGATGCGATAAACGATCACCAGTGGCGGGCCATCTCCATATTCCGTCCTGTAGTAGACTATGTGCGAAGCACCGCTCCGCCTCTCAGACAGCGCCGACATATTCATCGAACGCAACCCGGATCTGACTTCATCGCGTGCTCGCGAGCCCGGACGCTCAGGCGCCTCCTCGATAAGAGCAAACAGTCGGTCCAAAAGAGCCGTGTATCTCTTAACCTGAAGCTGCCCGAACTGCTCAAGAGTCGTGGTCAGTATTATTCGGATGTCTTGCTTGGCCGTATCGGTCAGCAGGAGCGGCATGGCTCAGATCCGGTTCAAAATCTGATCGAGGATTTCCTGAGCGGACCCCTTTGAAACGCGTCCGTTGGCGACATCGTCCTCAGCCAGCGCGATTTCCTGCCGCAACCGTTCCAATCGCATTGCCCTCTCCTCCCGCCCCGTCTGCAACAGCCGCAGCGCATCCCGCACGACTTCGCTGGCGGATGCATAGGCGCCGCTTTCGACCTCGCCTTCGATGAAGCGGACGAATTCCGGGGTGAGCGATACATTCATCGTGGGCATGACGTGACCTCGGGTGTGTGGTTCCCGCTCACTCTACAATCATTGTCAAAAATTGCCAATCGCCCGACGTTCTGTCGGAAATGCGAAAGGCCGACCGCTTTTTCGGGCGACCGGCCTTTTCAGCATTCGAGCGTGACTCGATCGGAATTGCCTTCCGCTTACATATAGGTCGCGGGGCTCTTCTCGATATGACGACGGATGGCCCGGCGCGCCTCTTCTGCGTCGCGATAACGGGCGCCATCGAGATCGATGACAGGGAACTTGACGGCGATGAACTTCATCGCGTCACCATCGGGAATCACGATCCCCACCGGAATACCGGCGTGTTCAATAACCTGCTTATTCATAGGTATTCTCCCGCAGCAGAAAGCTGCTTGATCTCAAGTCTTCATTTGCGAACTGAATTGCTGACGATCCGGGGCGGCCCGGGTCACATTCGGCAAAGCTGGCGACATTTGGCGCCAGAGATCATGGTCACGCGGGATACACGCCAGGAGAGAACTTCACGAACGTTGTTGTCAAACACCATACATTCCTCCGAACGGCTCTGCTGGCCTCTTCAGGCACAGCCCGCAAGTCGCTTGAGCGCTCTTCCGAACCACTCCGATTTGCGTGGGCAGAAAGTAGGAGCGGGCCCAGCATTCGTCAACGGGTCCCTCGGCAAATTTAGAATTAAATTTTTTCCATCTGCTGATATTGCGGTTTCAAAACAAAATTCGTTCCGGATGCCATAATTGTGGAAATCTGAATCTCCAAATCGCCTTACTCGTTTATTGCGACGCACACCAAATCCGGCCATTTTTTCGCGGTCGCGAGCGGTTTGCGGGCCTTGTGGGACGGCCCGCAAACGGTGAGGCGATTCACCGGACCTTGAACGGCCATATTTCCTTGCGGGTTTCGACGACCGTGACTGGATCGCCCGCGCGCAGTTCAACCTGACCGCGTGGGACGGCGTTCCAGCCGAAGATCGGGCCCGGCGCGCGGCGATCCGTGGAAAAATGCAGATGCCGCACGGCCGGCAGCGGGTCGCCCCTGCCCTGTTCACCCGTCATCTGGTCCTGCGTGGTGATGACGCAGCGCTCGCAGGGCTTGACGATATCGAGCCGTACGCCGCCGATCTCGATCGCCGCCCAGCTGTCCTCCGCCCATGCCTCATCGCACTCGATGACGATGTTCGGACGAAAACGCTCCATGCCGACAGTCGTTTGGCCTTGTTCGCTGAGATAGTGATTCAAGGCGGCAAGTGAGCCAGTCGTCGTGACGAGAACCGGGTAGCCGTCGGCAAAGCCCATCGGCACGTCGTCTCCGGCCCATTCCGGATTGGCGATGCGCTCGGCCTGGGCATCGGCAAAGACGAGCCTGGCGTCGCGGCCAATCCAGCGCGAGAGCGTCGCGTTGACGCTATCTGCAGCCACAGCCGCATCGACGATGGAGCGCCAGACGGCGACCTTCATGCGCTTGTCCGTTGGGATGGCGACCATCGCCTCCTCGTCTCCCTTGCGCAGCAGCAGATAGCCCGCCTGCGGCAGCGCCTGGATCTGTGCAAGCAACGGGCACTCCCGCTGCGTGATGAACTGCCCGTCCGGGTCCACCACCATGAAGCGACGGTCGCCCAGAAGGCCAGAAGCGGTCAGGATGGTGCGCTCCACCGGAATGCTGCGCATGCTCTTCACCGGATAGATATGCATGCTTTCGATACGCATCAGGCGATCTCCTCGAGGAAGTCATTGTAGAAGGTGACAAGGCGGTCGTGGCGCTCTGCAGCCATGCGGCGGCCGGCGGCCGTCTGGAAGCCATCGGCAAGCTTGAACAGCTTGATCGGGAAGTGGTCGATGGCGAAGCGTTTGTCGTCGAGTTCGCGCGTTTCTCCGCGCGGGTCGCCGACGTCGTGCAGGCCGGAATTCATCCGCCCGCCGATATAGAAGCACCGCGCAACACCGATGGCGCCGATGGCGTCCAGCCGGTCAGCGTCCTGCAGGATCTTCGCCTCGATCGTTTCCGGCCGAATCCCGGCGGAGAAGGAATGTGTGAGGATCGCATGGGCCACGCCCGCGATGGCATCCGCCGGCCAGCCGAGGCCGGCGAGGATGCTTGAGGCCTTCTCCGCCGCGAGCCTTGAGGCCTGCGCACGTAGCGGCGAGTTCTTCTCCACAGACACGCAATCATGCAGCAGCACGGCGGCCGCCAGGACTGCGTCGTTCCCGCCTTCTTGCCGCTGAATGCGCATGGCATTGCGGAACACGCGCAGGATATGGGCGATATCATGCGAGCCGTCATCGGATTCGCAAGCATGGGGAATCAGTTGGGCCGCAAGGCTCTCATGCGGCTTGAAGGCATCGGCAAGGCTGGACATGGTCTCTCCTGAGGGATGTCAGGAAGAGGTATCGCCCGCAGCCTCCGCTTTCAACCCGTTTTCCGGTGTATCGTCAGGCGCGTTTTCCGTGGCCGGCGTCTCCATTCGCCGAAGCACCTTCTGATAGAAGAGCCCGATGCCGATCAGCACGGCGCCGAGGCCGATGAAGGAGGCGGCGCGGAAAATGCCTTCGAGGTTGGACATGTCGATCAGGAAGACCTTGAGCACCGAGGCGAAGACCAGCACGGCGGAGCCAAGACGCAGGCTCTTTGCCTGGAAGCGCGAGCCGGCGACCAGCAGGCCGACGCCCAGAATCAGCCAGACGACGGAATAGGCATACATTTCCGCCTGATCGAAACCCTTCCAGTCCGCCAGCCCCGGTCCCTGCCAGAAACGACGGACAGAAAGCGTGACCCAGGCAAAAGCCATGACAGCACCGCCTGCCGCAAGTCCGTAGACATAAGGCTCGGGGCGCTTCCCGCGTGCGTAATAGGCCAGCCCGAAATAGCCGAGCGCCGGCAGGAGGTAGCCGAGCAGCAACAGGTTGAAGAAGGGCCATTCGCCTGTGAGTTCGCCGGTGAAATACGGGTTCAGCGTGATCAGGTGCGCGAAGAGCGCCGAGAGCAGCGAGATCGTGCCGACGATCATAGAGCCCCAGCGGAAGACCGGCGACGGGCTCTTCATGTCGAGCGTCATCAGCACCGCCGAGCCGCCGACAGCGATCAGCGTGTAGATCGACTGTTCGCCCAGCGTCGGCTCGTTACCGGCCAGCGACCCGCCATTCAGGGCGTGGCGCGTCAGGATCGCCACCGTCATCAGGCCGAGAAGGCTCGCCAGGGCCTGCAGGAAGTTGCGCGCCCGGATCGATGGTCCATCCTTGATCATATAGGCACCGAGCCCTGCAAGGATGGCCGGGATGCCGTAACCGGGGAGCAGTTGATTGAGGAACGGCGTCTTCGACAGGGTCATGTCGCCGACGAGGCTCGGTTGCCAGGCGATGCGAGCCAGCACCATGACGCCGGCAAGGCCCATCATCCAGGTGAGCGCAGGCCACGGCTTGATGCGCGATGCATAAAGATAGGCGAAGCCGGCAACGGCCACGAGGATCGTCGTGACAACCGAATGCGCCAGCGTGTGAAGCGCCAGCACGACGCCCAGATAAGACCCTGTGACGAGGCCGCCGATGATGGCGTCGCGCCAGCGCGTGCCCTCCGGGCGCCTTTCGACCCAGACGGCGAGCGCGAGGAACAGCGCGGCATAACCGATGCCCGTGCCGCCATGCTTGAGATCAAGAGTGAAATTGCCGAATTCGAGGAAGCTCAGCATGGCGAGCGTCAGCGGCGCGATCCACATGAGCCAGGACCACAGGACCGCGTAGGCTGGCGCGCTGCGGCCATGGCGATGCAGCGCCAGGACCCCAAGTGCCGCGAAGGCAAGACCGAGACTCAATAGAGGGCCGACAAGGCTGTCGCCGAGGACGGCAACCGGCGGCATCTCGCCGCTGGCCAGCAGGCCAATGCCGCTGAAAGCATCGCCCGTGGCCGCGTTGAGGCTGCCGATCAGCGCTGCGACAAGACCGCCGAGCGCGAAGAGGAAGCCGGAAGAGCGCCAGGCACCCACGGCCGCAATCGCGACGGACAAGGTTCCAAATTCGATCATTTCCATCGTGGAAATGCCGTCGAGCCCACCGAAAACCATGAGGCCAGCGCCGGCCGCGAGAGCGGCAAGCACGCCCGTGAACCGCACCCAGCGATGCGGCACACGCGGCAAGGCTTCGGTGCGCCAGACGCGGAACGCGGAGGACTTCGGCTTCTCCGTTTCATCCGTTTCGGCTTGCGTTTCGACCGCCTGTTCGCTTTCTTCTTCGCCATCACCAGCCGGCCAAAGCAGCGCCAGTCCAGCCATCATGGCGGCCACGGAGAGCACCATGGCCCAGACGCCGAAGGGCGGCACATGCGCCATGAAGACGGCATACCAGATCAGCATCATGGTGTTGGCCAGTGCCGGCACGGCATTCCAGCGGCGGATGCGCGCGGCGGCCATGGTCGCGAACCAGGCGATGGTCAGATAGGTGAAGAGACCCCAGGCATTGGGATCGTCGCTGCCGATGAGGGCCGGCGTGATCATGGCGGCCAGCAGGCCGATGCCCGCGAGCGCCTGCCCGTGCAGGAGAGAAAGGCCAACCGTCACCAGCGCGACGATCGCGAGAAGCGCAAAGGCTAGTGTCGGACCCAGGTAATCATAGAACCCATAAGCCGCGTAGATCGCGCCGAACAGCGTAACCGAACCGGCTGCCGTCAACGCACCGGGAACAAGCGCATGCTTGAGCGCCGGGAGATCGAGCGGGCGCTGGCGGCGGCGCACCCATTCACCCAGCGCCAGCAGCACGAGGCCGAAAAGGCTCGCCATCGTCAGACGCACGGCAGGGCTGACCAGCCCCTGTTCGATTGAATATTTCACCATGAAAATGCCGCCCAGCGCCAGCGCCAGACCGCCGACCCAGACCGGCCAACGGGCGCCGATCATGCTTTCCAGACTTTGCTGCGGCTTTTGCGGCGAGGGTTCGGAAACGGCCGGCTCCGGCAGCATGTCCTGCGATACATGCACGGCCATCTCGACCGGTTCAGCGCTCTCCACCATTTCCGTCGGCTCGACATCCACCGGCCGCAGCTCATCCGCCGTCTCGATCGTTTCCACCAATACAGGCGCATCCGCCGTCATCGGCGCAGCGGCGGCCGCCATTGACCGGGCTTCGAGATCCCTCACCCGGTTTTCGAGTTTCGATATGCGGGTCTCCGCCCGTCTCAGCAGGATGACAGCAACCAGGGCAAGAACCAGGGCAATCACTTCGTACATCGAATTCCTCCGGACATCATGCCCGCTGCGGCCAGCCGGTGCGGGTGGCGTACCCTCTTCTTATCGCATCAGGTTCTCGATTGGAAAGATGGCGCAGGTCTCGGTCCCATGCGCAAGCAGTTTGCCCTTGCTGTCGCGCAGATAGCCCTCGGCGGTTGCGATCGTTCGCCCGCGGTGGAGAATGCGCGCCTCGCAGATGACCTCGCCCATGCCGGTCGTCACAGGACGGACGATATTCACCTTGAATTCGGCGGTCGTGTAGGCCTCACCCGGCTTCAGCATGGACATGACCACGCAGCCGAGTGCCGAATCGAGGATGGTCGCCGTCCAGCCGCCATGCACCACACCCATCGCATTCAGGTGATCGGCGGTCGGCAGGCCGCGAAATTCGACGCGTCCCTCTTCGACCTCGGATATCCGGAAATTGAGCGTCCGCGCCATCGGTGGTGGCGGAACCTCGCCGGAAAACATCTTCTGCAAGCTCTCAAGGCCAGTCAGCCTGGCGGCATCGGCCAACGGCGCGGAGGCGAAGGTGCGTTCAGGCTCGGTCATGCGGAAATTTCCCTTTCATGTGCGCGCCGAAGCGCCTTCAGTGCAGCCTCGCGCAGGCCATCGCGCGCCTCGGTCATCTTCAGGCCGCGCGGTTCGTAGACATGGCGCTCGAGGAAGTAGGCCGTGAGGCCAAAGGCATCGACAAGACTGTCGGAATTTGCCGCCTTGCGGCTCTCTTCACCGAGAAAGGCCGGCAGGCGAAGCATCCGTTCGGCATAGGGCTCGCCAGCGACGCGGCTGACGGCCCGGCCGGATTTCGGCGAAACATAGGCCAGATCGGTCCGCGCACCCGTCGCCGCGCATTCGGCGAGATCGAGGCCAAATCCGAGGTCGTTGAGAACAGCCAGTTCGAAGCGGATATAGAGTTCGCAGGCATCGAGCGGGTCGTCGAAGTGATCGAGAATGACGTTCAGCGCCTCGAAGAGATGCGGATGCGGATCGCGCTCAGGCAGGAGCCGCAGGAGTGCGGCCATGGCCTGCACGCCATAGATCGAGACCGCGCTTTCCATCAGCGCCGCCGCGCGGCTTCTGATCGGTTCCAGCCTGAACTCGCCGAGATGCTCCTCCAGACGCGCGCGCCACGTCACCTCGACCAGATTGCCCGGCTGCAGCACCGGCTGCATGGCCTTCGAGCGCCCCGAGCGCACGATCCCCATATGCCGCCCCCGCGCCCGCGTCATCACCTCCGCAATCACGGAGTTCTCTCCATGTTTGCGGGTCCCCAGGATCACGGCTTCGTCGGTCCATTGCATGGGGCGGTTATAGCGAGGTGGACTGCGGGGGGGAAGTCACCCAATGGGCTGCGGAACGACTTCAGGGCCCTTCTTCAACTCGCCCATTCGGTTCCAGGCATCCAATCCGGCGATCTTGTAGGCTTCGGCCAGCGTCGGATAGTTGAACGTGTTCTCGACGAAATATTCGACCGTGCCTTTGAGGTTGAGCACCGCCTGGCCGATATGGATGAGTTCGGTCGCACCCTCGCCCACGATATGGGCTCCCAGAAGACGGCGGGTCTTGAGCGAGAAGATCATCTTCAGCATGCCGGTATCGAGGCCCATGATGTGGCCGCGGGAGGTCTCGCGGAAATGCGCGATGCCGCATTCGTAAGGAATACCGCGCTGCTGGACCTCCTCTTCGGTCAGCCCGCAGGTGGAGATTTCCGGCACGGCATAGATGCCGTAGGGGAAGTAATGCGGTGGCTCGTTCGCGGGGGCGCCGACTGCGTGGCGGGCGGCGATGCGGCCCTGCTCCATGGAGGTCGAGGCGAGCGAGGGGAAGCCCACCACATCGCCGGCGGCATAGATGCCGGGGATGTCGGTCTGGAAGGTCTCGGGATCGACCTTGATCCGGCCGCGATTGTCCGGCTCGATGCCGATAGCGGGCAGGTTCAGCGTGTCGGTTGCGCCCATGCGGCCAGCAGCGAAGAGAACCATGTCGGCGGTGAGCGTGCGGCCGGTCTTCAGGGTGACACGACACTTGCCGGTCGTGTCCTTGTCAATCTTTTCAACGGGCTGGCCGAAGAGCAGCTTCATGTTGCGATCGCGGAGCTGGTAGGTGAAGTCCTGCAGGATCTCCTTGTCGATGAAATCGAGCATGGAATCGCGCGGCTCGATCAGCGTGATATTCGTATCGAGTGCCGAGAAGATCGTTGCGTATTCGACGCCGATAACGCCCGCGCCGATCACGATCATGGAGCGCGGCACCTGCTTGATCTCCAGGATTTCATCGCTGTCGATGATGCGGTCGCGGTCGAAGGGAATGTAATCCGGGCGAAACGGGCGCGTGCCGACCGCGAGAAGGACGGAGGCTGTTGTTACGCGCAGCGTCTCGCCGTCCTCCTTGACGATTTCCAGCGTGTTGCGGTCAATGAAGCTCGCCTTGCCGCGCATCTGCTGCACGCGGTTGCGCGCGAACTGGTGCTCCAGCACATCCACCTCGTGATCGAGCGTGATCAGCAGCCGGCGGCGCAGGTCGTCGGCGCTGATCTCCTGCTTAACGCGGTAGGATCGGCCGTAAAAGCCGCGCTCGCGCCAGCCGCTGAGGTTCAACGCCGTCTCGCGCATCGTCTTCGAGGGAATAGTGCCGGTATGGACCGACACACCGCCGACGCGGGTCCCTTTCTCGATGACGAGAACCCTCTTCTCAAGTTTGGCGGCCTGAATGGCGGCGCGGCGACCTGCGGGACCGCTCCCGACGACGACGAGATCATATTGGTACATGCAGTAACCCCTGGCCCCCGGCAAACGGGACTCGCGTTCCATGGTGCATTGCAACATGAATACTCCCAAGTTTTCAACAGTATGGTGACCAGAAACGACAATTTTCTGCCCACTTGATCAAATCGTATGGATAGGGCAGAGAAGATGTGTCCAGACCCTATTGCAGGCCGCGCAACGCTCATGATGTGCAACAGTTTCGAGTTCTTCCGTGCAGGTCGCATTCTATGCTGACCGCAGACGCCATTGCCACGCATGAAAAGGTCCTCGACATCCTGCGTCAGCAGGCTGGCTCCTTCCTGATCGTCGAACGGAGTGCGCCGCGTCTGGCCGGCGTATTCGGGACGCAGCAGCGCTATCTTCTGGCGCAGCTCGCGGCCGCCATGATGTTCCGGAGCAAGGACCTCACGCTGCATCTCAGCCGCTTCCTGGAGGCCGTGGCCGCCTGCCGGATCGCCAGCCGCAACACAGCCCACGACTTCATTCGAGAAATGGAAAAGTATGGCGTGATACGGTCAAGCGTCGCGCCGGAGGACAAACGGTCGCGGCCGCTGAAGCTTGCGGAAGAAACCATCGGTCTGCTGGGCGTGTGGGTCGGCATTCACCTCAAGACACTGGACATGTTCGACAACGGCGCACGGGCCCAGACCTTCGCCGAGACAGCGGGCATGCTGGCCAGACTGCATCCCGAGATCGTCAACCGGATCATGCAATCGCAGCGATCCGTAAGCCCCGATGGCACTTTTTCACTGTTTACATGGATGAACGACGGCGGCCTCGTCATGGACAAGATGATCGCCACCATCACCGACTTCTCGCCCAATGACGACCGCGTCGTGACCGGCATCGGCTCGCTCGACGAAATCGCCACGGCATTGCGGGTCACCAAGACGCATTTGTCACGGAAGATGGCGATCGCGGAGCGCGAGGGTAGCCTTGGCTGGACCGGGCGGCGCGGCGCATCGTCTCTATGGCTGTCCCACGGGTTCATCAGGGAGTATGTCGACTATCAGGCCGACAAGCTCGCCCGCATTGACGAAGCCTACGCGGCCGTCGTGGCATCTGCCGAACCCGCCTGACGGCCTCCGACTTCATCCCAGAAATGTTGCTACAACCGGTCCGTCATTCGTGGCACAAATCCCACAAGGCGTTGCGGGTCTGGACAACAAGCAGCGCCTTTAAAGAGCTGACATGAAGACGGGGGACTGCAGCGGGCGCATTGTGGCTCGAGCGGAAACCTGGTGCCCGGTGGAAACCCTGCCGAGCCAAGCAAATGCACTTCATGGAATGCTCGGGTTTCAGCCGGGGTCTCCCCGGAGACATTGCGCGAAAAGACTTTTCAGCACGTAAGGCCGTGACCATTGGGCGCGGCGTAAACTCAAGATGTTGAGGGCGCGCCGCATGTTTTGGGGGCTGCGGCGCGCTTCTCAATTTGTTTCACTTGCGGCGCATGGCTTCCGCAAGCTTGGCGGCCAGCGCGCCCTGCCCCTGCGATTCCGCTTTTGGCGCAGCGCTCATCGGGCGACTGCCGGCGCGCGTGTTGCGGTCGTCACGCGGGGCCGGACGGGCCTCACGCTCGCCGCCGCCGTCCTTGCGCATGGTGAGACCGATGCGCTTGCGCTTTACGTCCACTTCCGTCACCCGCACCTTCACGACATCGCCGACCTTCACGACCTCGTTCGGATCCTTCACGAAACGGTCCGCCAGTTGCGAGACATGGACAAGGCCGTCCTGGTGGACGCCAATATCGACGAAGGCGCCGAAGGCGGCAACGTTGGTCACCGTGCCTTCGAGCAGCATCCCGACTTTCAGATCCGTCATCTCCTCGACGCCATCAGCAAAGGTGGCGGTCTTGAATTCGGGGCGCGGGTCGCGGCCGGGCTTCTCGAGCTCGGCGAGGATGTCCTTGACCGTCGGCAGGCCGAAGCGTTCGTCGACGAAGAGCTTCGGATCGAGCTTCTTCAGGGCGGCGCTATCGCCCATCAGCGAACGGACATCGCGGCCGCAGGCGGCGACGATCTTCTTGGCGACGCCATAGGCTTCGGGGTGAACCGAGGAGGCATCCAGCGGCTCATCGCCGCCGGGGATGCGCAGGAAGCCCGCGCATTGCTCGAAGGTGCGCTGGCCGAGGCGCGAGACCTTGAGCAGCTCCTTGCGGCTCCTGAACGCGCCGACCTCGTTGCGGTGGACGACGATGGCTTCCGCAATCGAAGGGCCGAGGCCGGAGACGCGGGAAAGCAGCGGTATGGAGGCGGTGTTGAGATCGACGCCAACCGCGTTCACGGCGTCTTCCACCACGGCATCCAGGGAGCGGGCAAGCCGCGACTGGTCGACATCGTGCTGGTATTGCCCGACGCCGATGGACTTCGGTTCGATCTTCACGAGTTCGGCCAGAGGATCCTGCAGGCGGCGGGCGATGGAGACCGCACCGCGGAGCGACACGTCCAGGCCGGGGAATTCCTTCGCCGCGGTTTCGGAGGCCGAATAGACCGAGGCGCCGGCTTCTGACACCACGACCTTCTGGGGCTTCGCGCCCTGCAGGGTGTTGATGACTTCCGCAGCCAGCTTCTCGGTCTCGCGGCTGGCCGTGCCGTTGCCGATGGCGATCAGCTCGATCTTGTGCTTGCGGATCAGAGCCGAAAGCGTGGCCATCGCGCCAGAAATGTCGTTGCGCGGCTGGAAGGGATAGACGGTCGCGGTCTCCAGGAGCTTGCCGGTCGCATCGACAGCGGCGACCTTGACGCCGGTGCGGATGCCGGGATCGAGGCCGAGCGTCGCCTTGCCGCCGGCGGGGGCTGCCAGCAGCAGGTCCTTGAGATTGCGGGCGAAGACGCGGATCGCCTCTTCTTCGGCGCGTTCCCGCAGGTCCCGCATCAGGTCGAGCGAGAGCGAAGAGGACAACTTGACGCGCCAGCACCAGCCGGCGACCTCCATCAACCATTGATCGGCCGGACCTGCCGCGCCGATGCCGAACTCGCCGGCGATCATTCGGTGAGCCGGTTTGACCGGCGACGTATCGTCGGCGTCGACGTCGATGGAAAGCGTCAGCACTTCCTCGTTCCAGCCGCGCAGCATGGCAAGCGCCCGGTGCGAAGGGACATTGGCCCAGCGCTCATCGTGGGTGAAATAGTCGGAAAACTTCGCGCCCGCCTCTTCCTTGCCGGAAACGACACGGGCGCGCAGGAACGACTTCTCCTTCATGTGATTACGCAGGCGGCCGACGAGTGCGGCATTCTCGCTCATGGTTTCTGCGACGATATCGCGGGCACCTTCAAGCGCGGCCTTCACATCCGGCACATCGTCCTTGATGTAGCTAGCTGCAAGCGCCTGCGGGTCAGCACGGCGGTCGGCCCAGATGGCATCGGCCAGCGGTTGCAGGCCGCGTTCGCGGGCGATCTCGGCCTTGGTGCGGCGCTTCGGCTTGTAGGGCAGATAGATGTCCTCAAGCTCGGCCTTGGTCGTCGCCTTGGCAAGCGAGGCGGCCAGTGCATCGGTCATCTTGCCCTGAGACGTGATCGAGTCCGCAATTGCGGCGCGGCGGGCTTCCATTTCGCGCAGATAGGTCAGCCGCTCGGCGAGCGTACGAAGCTGCGTGTCATCGAGCCCGCCGGTCACTTCCTTGCGGTAGCGGGCGATGAAGGGGACCGTTGCACCTTCGTCCAGCAGGCCGACGGCGGCCTTCAGCTGGTCCGGCCGGGCATTGATCTCGGCGGCGATGACAAGGGAAATGCGGGCGGCAACCTGGGCTTCGGCTTGCGACATGAAGGTCTCCTAGAGGCATGCGGGCATGGGCGTGTACGAGGCACCGATTTAGGGATGGGGGCGTCAAAAAGCCAATCCGAATTGCCCCTATTCACAGGCGTGCATCAACAAAATGCGGAACAAGAGCCTGTGGGGGACGTTCATTAGCCGTATCGGAAACAACCCGAAAGGATAGACCGATGAGAAAGTCCCTGTTGATCCTTTGTACGATCGTGGCTCCTCTTGCGGCCACGCCTGTTCTGGCCAATGACAGCACCGTGACCGGCGCGGCCGGTGGTGCTGTGACTGGCGCAGTGGTCGGCGGACCGGTGGGCGCAGCGGTCGGCGGCGTCGTTGGCGCGATTGCCGGCACGGCGCTCAACCCGCCGCCGCACGAAGTGGTGACCTATGTGCGCGAGCGCCCGGTACCGACGACCGAACCAGTGGTCGTTCGCGAGGAAGTCCGCGTCGGCACCAAGCTTCCGCATGAAGTCGTCCTAACGCCGGTGCCGGACAGCCCGGACTACTCCTATGCGATCGTCAACAAGGAACGCGTGATCGTTGATCCGCAGACCTATGTGGTCGTCGGCGTCGTAAATTGATGCCACGGACCGCCCAGCGGCGGCGGCAGAGGAGTGCCGCCGCCGCCTTTTCTTCCAAAACCATCATCGTCTCGAAATCCATCTACTGATGGAGTTCCCAGGCGCGTTCCAGCGCTTCGCGCAACTCGTTCTCGCTGACGGCGGCCAGAATGACGGTCGTCGCGCCCTTCTCGCCCCACTTGTTCGGCAATGGAATGAACGCGTCCGGTCGCGCCTCGCAAAAGCGTTTCTGGTCGCTCGGCCCATACATAAGGTTGGCGCTCGTCCGGTCGGGTGCCAACGTGGCGTAGATGCGGCGCACACGATAGGCCGTGCGATCAACATGCGGCCGCGCTTCGGTTCCGGGCAGCGACAATGCGATGCGCTCGAAGTCCTTGTCGGTGGCCATGCTTTCCCCCTTTTTCTTCCCGCGCAGAGCCTCTCGCGATGGCACTGGCGAGTCAACATTCTGCGGCGGCGGCAAACTTACCGCGCAGCCGTTGACGATTTAGGACATTTGACCTAATTATAGCGTAGGACACTCGTCCTAAACCTGACTATTCAGATGGAAACGCCTTCATGCCTGAAGCATCCACCCGTGATCACATCGTTGCTGCGGCCGACGATCTCTTCTACCGGCGCGGCTTCGATGCAACGTCCTTTGCAGATATCGCGGAAGCCGTTTCCATCTCGCGGGGCAATTTCTATTATCATTTCAAGACGAAGGACGAAATTCTCAACGCGGTGATTCAGCGCCGCCTCGACAAAACGAGAGCGATGCTGGACGTGTGGGAGAGAGATGGCGCGGATCCGAAGGCGCGCATCGTCAGCTTCATTGAGATCCTCATCCGCAACCGCGCCGACATCATGGCACACGGCTGCCCCGTCGGGACACTCTGCGCGGAACTGTCCAAGCTGAACCACGCCGCGAAGGACGATGCGGCGAAGCTCTTCACCCTCTTTCGCGAATGGCTCGCCGGACAGTTCACAGTGCTGGGCCTGACGCAGGATGCCGACCGCCGCGCCATGCACTTGCTGGCGATGAGCCAGGGCGTGGCGGCGCTCGCCACCGCCTTTCGCGACGAGATCTATATTCGAGACGAAGTCAGCCGCATGCGCGACTGGCTCGACACGCTTTCCATCCCCGAAAACGGAGTTCATTGATGTTCGTTGTCACGTTGAAATTCGCGGAGAATCGCGCCGCAGCAGCCAGCCTGATGCAGGCGCATAACGACTGGATCAGACGCGGCTTTGAAGACGGCGTGTTCCTGACCGTGGGTAGCCTGCAACCGGGGCTAGGCGGCGCGGTGGTTGCCCATGGGGTCGAGCGCGCGGCGCTGGAGGCGCGCCTCGAAGAAGACCCGTTCGTGGCCGAAGGCGTCGTCAGTGTCGAAATTCTGGAGATCACTCCGGCGCGCACCGATGCGCGGTTGGCGTTTATGATGAACTAAGGCGGCGGACTTGGATCGGTCAGTCTCCTGATCTATGAGGATTGCCTGCTCCTCTGAAAGGCCATTCCGATGCAACCCTGCCCCTGCTGTTCCGGCAAACTCATCCTCGCGTGCTGCGGCCCCATCCTTGCCGGCAAGCCCGCACCGACGGCGGAGGCTCTGATGCGTTCGCGCTATACGGCCTATGCGACCGACAGGCTCGACTACATCGAAGAAACCTGTGCCGGGCCAGCGGCCAAGACGTTCAATCGCCAGGAGGCTGAACGCTCTGGCGCGGGTACGGAGTGGCTGGGCCTGACCATCACCGGCCGCGAAGCGGGGCTTGAGGTCGACGAGACCGGCAAGGTGAGCTTCACCTTCCGTGTGCGCCAGAACGGTCAAGAAGCCTCGGCAAGCGAAGTCTCGACCTTTCGGAAGATCGACGGGCGCTGGTTCTATTGGGATCGGGAAGACAAGGGTAAGTCGGCACGAGTCGGACGAAACGATCCCTGCCCCTGCGGCTCGGGAAAGAAATTCAAGGCCTGCCACGGGGCGTGAACGGCAAGCCCCCTATTGACCCTACTTCGAGAAATCCAATCCCATCTCGCGGTAGCGCTCCGGGTCTTCCGACCAGTTTTCGCGGACCTTGACGAAGAGGAAGAGGTGGACGGGCTGTTCGAGGATGGCGGAGATTTCCTTGCGGGCGGCAGTGGAGATGGACTTTATGGCCTCGCCGCCCTTGCCGAGCGTGATCTTTTTCTGGCTGTCGCGTTCGACGTAAATCACCTGTTCGATGCGAACCGAGCCGTCCTTGCGCTCTTCCCACTTCTCCGTCTCGACATGCGAGGAATAGGGAAGCTCCTGATGGAGGCGGAGGAACAGCTTTTCGCGGGTGATTTCGGCCGCGAGCTGGCGCATCGGCAGGTCCGAAATCTGGTCCTCCGGATAGTACCAAGGACCCGCCGGGAGTTCCTTCGCCAGATAGCCGAGCAGATCGTCGCAGCCCGAGCCGGTCGTGGCCGAGATCATGAAGGTGCGCTCGAAGGCGATCTTCTCGTTGGCGTCGGCGGCAAGCTTCAGCAGGTCTTCGTGCTTGACGCGGTCGATCTTGTTCAGCGCCAGCAGCTTCGGCTGCTTCACTTCCTTCAGGCCTTCGAGGATGGTCTCGACATCACCTTTCAGGCCGCGCTCGCTGTCAACGATGAGCAAGATGTAATCCGCGTCCTTCGCGCCGCCCCAGGCGGTCGTGACCATGGCGCGGTCGAGCCGGCGGCGCGGCTTGAAGATGCCGGGCGTGTCCATGAAGACGATCTGGGCGTTGTCATGGATGGCGATGCCGCGCACGATGGCGCGCGTCGTCTGCACCTTGTGGCTGACGATCGACACCTTGGCACCGACAAGGCGGTTCACCAGCGTCGACTTCCCCGCATTGGTCGCGCCAATCAGCGCCACGAAGCCGGAATGGGTTTCAGCGGGGGTAGCCGCCTCAAGGTCAGTCATCACAAGTATCCAGTTTCTGAGAATATAGAGCTTCTTACTTCCAGACGCCTTCGCGTTCCAGAAGTTTCGTCGCAGCGACCTGTTCGGCCGTTCGTTTCGAGCGTTCGATGCCGGTTTCGGGCGCCACGCCCTTCACTTCGACCACGACCGTAAAGCGAGGCTCGTGGTCGGGGCCGGAGCGATCGACGACCTTGTAGACCGGCGTCACCTGGAAGCGCGCATGCGCCCATTCCTGAAGCTCGGTCTTGGCATCGCGCTTGGCAGCCCCTGCCTTGGTGGCGCGTTCGGACCAGTTGGCCAGAACGAAGCGGCGTGCGGCTTCAAGGCCTCCGTCGAGATAGAGCGCTGCAATCAGGCTTTCGACGACATCGGCGCGCACGTTCAGCATGCGGCTGCCGGTCACCTTCTTCACGTCGGCGCCGGTGCGGATGTATCTGTGCAGTTCGAGGCTGTCGGCCACTTCGGCGCAGGTGGCAGCCGAGACGAGCTGGTTGAGGCGGACTGAAAGCTCGCCTTCGTCCGCATCGGTAAAGCTCGTAAAGAGAAGTTCGGCGACGCAGAGGCCCAGCACGCGGTCGCCGAGGAATTCCAGGCGTTCGTAATTCGTGCCCTTGGAGGTGCGGGCGCTCGAATGCGTAACGGCGCGTTCGAGCCGGTCCTTCGCACGGAACTCATGCCCGATCAGCTTCTCCAGCGCAGCGCGCTCCTCGGGCCTCAGCGACATCAATCGACGCCCTTGAACAGGCGGTTCCAGCGCATGTTGGTCGGCCATTTCCAGATTTCGGAGAAGGCCGTGTCATTGCCGAGCGAGAAGAAGATCAGCGATGCCTTGCCGACGAGGTTTTCAGCCGGAACATAACCGACGTCGAAACGGCTGTCGGCGGAGTTGTCGCGGTTGTCGCCCATCATGAAATAGTGGCCCGGCGGAACGATGAATTCGCGCGTGTTGTCACCCAGCGTATCCGGGCTTTCATCCAGCGTGTCATAGGTCACGCCATTGGGCAGCGTTTCGCGGAACACGGGGATGTTCTGGCCGGGGTCCTTGGAGTAATCGGAGTCGAACGAACCATCAGCCACCTTCGGCACCGGCTTGTCGTTGACGTAAAGCACGCCATTCTTCATCTGGATGCGGTCGCCCGGCAGGCCAACGCAACGCTTGATATAGTCGATCGAAGGGTTCGGCGGGAAGCGGAAGACGACCACGTCGCCGCGCTTGGGATCGGAACCGAAGATGCGGCCGTTGAAGAGATCCGGCGAGAACGGCAGCGAATACTTCGAATAGCCGTAGGCGAACTTGTTGACGAAGATATAATCGCCGACAAGCAGGGTCGGCATCATGGAGCCCGACGGAATGGTGAACGGCTGGACGAGAACCGTGCGGATGAGACCTGCCAGAATCAGCGCCTGGATGACGACCTTGACCGTTTCCCAGAAGGAGTTCTCGGGTTTGACTTTCTCAGACACGTTGCTCATTTCCTTGTAGCGCCTTTCTCCGGCGATGCCGTGCGGCCGTCCGGCAAGGTAATGCTTGCGTGACAGCGCGTCGGGATTGTCTAACCGCTTCTGAACCGGGCGGCAAGCGTCTTGAAAACAAGCGTTTGCGCAAGTTCGGAAGGCTCAGTCGCATCATGATTGCGGCAAAGGCAGGGCTTCCAGGATTACAAATGCTTGAGCCAGCGGAAAATCGTCCGTGATGGTCAGATGAACGACCGCGTAATGGCCTGCCGGCGTCATGGCCGCCAGCCGTTCGGCAGCGCCATTGGTGAGGGCCATTGTCGGCTTGCCGCTCGGCAGGTTGACGACGCCCAT
The DNA here is from genome assembly GCA_900467685.1 of Hyphomicrobiales bacterium. GTDB lineage: Bacteria > Pseudomonadota > Alphaproteobacteria > Rhizobiales > Rhizobiaceae > Ensifer_A. The sequence continues at coordinate 201,157 of UBQX01000006.1, read as the reverse complement.
GTCGCGCCAGAAGACGCCTTGCGCCAAGCCGGTGCCGAGCGCCTTTGAACAGGCCTCCTTGGCGGCAAAGCGTTTGGCGTAGGACGCGGCGCGCTCCTTGCGGCGATCGGACTTTGCCCGCTCCACTTCCGTGAAACAGCGATGGGTAAAGCGGTCGCCGAAACGTTCGATGGACTTCTCGACGCGTCGGATGTCGATGAGATCGCTGCCAATGCCGATGATCATATCCAGCTCCCGCCTGCCCTGCTGTTAGCGTGCATTGAGACGCGCCTGACGTCTGGCGCGAACGATGGTCACGGCCTGGACCATGACGAAATAGCCCACGGCACCGCCGGCGATTCCCAGCGGAACGGAACCGATGAGAAGCGGCTTGAGGATGGGCCCCCACAATTCGCTAAAGGACAGTTTATGCACAAGTTCATGCAAATGGATGGTTCCCATCGACTTCGCCTTCGAGCCGAGGATCATTTGACCCGCTTCCCAAGCCGCCGCCCAGATGACGGGATAGGTGATGGGATTGCCGAGCAGGAGCGTGCTGGCCACGGCGGCAATCATGTTGCCGCCAAACATCCAGGCAAGTGCTGCTGCGAGTGCCATATGGACTCCCACCAGAGGCAGGAAAGCAGAGAAAATGCCCGTCGCAACACCCAGACCTATCGCGTGCGGGGTGGCGCGGATGCGGACGAACTTCAGAAGCTGGTAGCGCATGGCGCGACCGAAGGTCATGCGCTTGCGCGGAAGAGCTTCGGCAGACTCAAGCGTAAGATCGTGCTTCTGGTGTTTCATGAGACCGGATATATGACCTGGCGTTTTCAAGCACAATGGCAAAGGCTAAGCGCCCCGCCGGACGCTGCTGCATGCATGAAAAAAAGGGCGCGGAACCCGCACCCTGCTTCTTCGTCTTTCCCGATGTGAAAGCCTCACGCGCACCAGACGCATCGGAGGCTACCCTTCAAGCTTATCTGGCCTCAGAACTGACCACGGCGGAAGTCGCCACGATCGATCTGGCGCATGCGAAACTCGAGATCGTAGCGATCCTTCGCGCCATTGAGATAAGCCATTTCGCGTTCCTGCTCCGTGGGAATGCGGAGCGCACGAGCCACTTTTTTCAGCGAGCCGAACATCTTTTCAAGTCCTTCTTGATCAACATCTGTTTACGAGCATGAAGATAATGCTGCATCGCAACATCAACAAGCGCAAGCTTGCCTTGGCAGCCATGCGCGAGACGCATGCCGAGATTTTAACCTTTTGTTTTCAATTTGTTGGGCTAGCCTACTCGAACAGTCGCTTCACTGTTGCAACGCATTGCAGCTCCTTCAGCTGGGTAATCAGCTGGTTGAGCTGCCGCAGGTCCCAGACTTCGAGCTCAAGCTGCATCTCAGTGAAATCCGCCGCGACCCGCGTCATGGTGAGCGTGGCGATATTCACGTCGGTCGTGGCGACATTCTGGGCAATCGTGGCCAGCGTTCCGGGCTCGTTGATGGCGCTGATCATGATACGCGCGTTGAAGCGCGACTTGTTGGCGAGGTCGAGATCCCAGCGCACATCGATCCAGCGCTCCGGCTCGTCTTCGAACTCCTGAAGGCCGGGTGACTGGATGGGATAGATCGCAAGGCTCTTTTCCCCGTCGAGGATGCCGACGATGCGGTCACCGGGAACGGCGCCGCCGGTGGCGAAATGCACCTGGATGTCGTTGGAGAGGCCACGGAATGGCAGGACCTCGCCGCTCGGCGATTTCTGCTGACCAGGCACCTTGAAGATCATGCCCGAGGCCGAGTTCATTGCGAACCAACCATCGTCGACATTCTGCTTCACCGTGACGCGCTCGTCCTGATAATCGGGATAGACAGCGCGGAGCACGTCGAGTGACGACAACTCCCCTCGCCCGACAGCCGCAATCGCGTCTTCCGCCTCCTTGTGGCCGAGCCGGAACAGCGAGGCCTTGAGCACATCGCGGGAGAAGACCTTGCCGGCGCGGTCGAAGGTGCGCTCCAGGATCCGGTAGCCGAGGCCGGCATATTGCTTGCGGATGGCCAGCCGCGTGGCGCGGCGGATGGCCGAGCGCGCCTTGCCGGTGACGACGATCTCTTCCCAGGCGGCGGGCGGCACCTGCACGCCGGAGCGGATGATTTCCACTTCGTCGCCGTTGGCGAGCCGGGTCACGACCGGCATGATGCGGCCGTTGATCTTGGCGCCGACGCAGGTGTCGCCGACATTGGTGTGGACGGCATAGGCAAAGTCGATGGGCGTGGCGCCGCGCGGCAACGCGATCAGCTTGCCCTTGGGCGTGAAACAGAAGACCTGATCCTGGAAGAGTTCGAGCTTGGTGTGCTCGAGGAATTCTTCCGGGTTGTCCCCTTCGGAAAGAGCCTCAATCGTCTGGCGGAGCCAGGAGTAAGCGTTCGACTCACGCGCCAGCGTGTCCTCGGCCTGGGCGCTCTGGCCATCCTTGTAGATGGAATGCGCTGCGATGCCGTATTCGGCGATTTCGTTCATGCGCAGCGTGCGGATCTGCAGTTCGATACGCTGGCGCGACGGGCCGACAATGGTGGTGTGGATCGAGCGGTAGTCGTTCTGCTTCGGCGTCGAGATATAGTCCTTGAAGCGGCCGGGCACGACGCGCCAGCGCGTGTGCACGATGCCGAGCGCGCGATAGCAGGACGGAATGTCTTCGACGAGAATGCGGAAACCGTAAACATCCGAGAGCTGCTCGAAGGAGAGCGACTTAGACTGCATCTTGCGGAAGACCGAATAGGGCTTCTTCTGGCGGCCCTTCACGACCGCCTTGGTGAGACCATTCTGCGAAAGGAGTTCGGTCAATTCGCGCTCAATGTTCTCGATCAGGCCTTCATTGCTGGCGGAAAGACCAGCCAGACGCTTGGTGACTGTGTCCCAAGCTTCCGGATTAAGGTGGCGGAAGGCGAGCTCTTCCAGCTCGTCGCGCACGCCCTGCATCCCCATGCGGCCGGCGAGCGGCGCATAGATTTCCATTGTCTCTTCCGAGATGCGGCGGCGCTTCTCATCACGCATAACGTCAAGCGTGCGCATGTTGTGCAGACGGTCGGCGAGCTTGACGAGGAGAACGCGCAGGTCGTCGGAGATCGCCAGCAGCAGCTTGCGCAGGTTTTCCGCCTGCTTGGCCTTCTGCGAGACAAGTTCGAGTTTCTTGATCTTGGTCAGGCCCTCGACGAGGCGGCCGATATCCTTGCCGAAAAGCTCGTCGATCTCGGCGCGGGTGGCCGTCGTATCCTCGATCGTGTCATGCAGGAGCGCAACCGCGATGGTCGACTCGTCCAGATGCATGTCGGTGAGGATGGCGGCGACTTCGAGCGGATGCGAAAAATAGGGATCGCCGCTCGCACGCTTCTGCATGCCATGCTTCTGCATGGCATAGACGTAAGCCTTGTTGAGGAGCGCTTCATTGACATCCGGCTTGTATTGCTGAACGCGCTCAACAAGCTCGTATTGTCGCATCATGAAGCACGTCTCCCCGGAATCGCAAATGCGCCGATCACATGAACCGGCGCATTCAAATGTCGCAACAAGTCATAAACCTGTCAGCGACTAAAATGTGGCAAAATCAATAATCGTCGCTTTTTTCCGGCGGCACAAGGCCTTCGATGCCGGCCAGCAGTTCTTCTTCCGTCATCCGGTCGAAGGTGAGCGCGTCGGGAAGATCGTCTTCCTCCAGAACGCTACCGGTCGCAGCAGCCTCAGCGAGCGAAGCCGCATCGGGCTCGGGCTCGTCGACTTCGACATGCTTCTGCAGCGAATGGATGAGGTCTTCCTTCAGATCTTCCGGAGACAGGGTCTCGTCAGCGATTTCGCGCAGAGCCACAACCGGGTTCTTGTCGTTATCGCGATCGATGGTAATGCCGGCGCCCTGCGAAATCTGGCGGGCACGATGGCTGGCGAGCAGAACCAGTTCAAACCGGTTGTCGACTTTGTCAATGCAATCTTCTACTGTGACGCGGGCCATTGCCTGTCCTTCGTGAATTCGTTTCCGTATGGGATTGGGTGCTCGATACAGGCAAAGTGCCTTCAGTTCAAGTTTTTCCTGACTAGGGAACATTTAACCCTTTCAGCGCTTGTATATCGCATCGCGGGAATTGTAGCCTATTGTGGTTGCAATTCATTGGTAAATCTATGGATATGCGGTTGCTTGAAGCGGTGGTTGCCACCAGATAATAAGGGTGTGAAACCGAATTCGCCTGTTGACGGTTCGACCTTATAATATTAGCCGTTTCTTAAAAAACGGAATAGAGCAGGGATGGATCGATGTTCGACCCCAGAGAAAAAATTGCACTTTTCATTGATGGCGCGAATTTGTACGCGGCATCCAAGTCACTGGGATTCGATGTCGATTATCGTAAGCTCCTGAAGGCATTCCAGAAGCGCGGCTATCTGCTGCGTGCTTATTATTATACGGCGCTGATCGAGGATCAGGAATACTCATCCATCCGCCCGCTGATCGATTGGCTCGACTATAACGGCTACCGTGTCGTGACGAAGCCGGCGAAGGAGTTCACCGATTCGCTCGGCCGCCGCAAGATCAAGGGCAATATGGACATCGAGCTGGCCATCGACGCGATGGAACAGTGCGAAACGGTCGATCACCTCGTGATCTTCTCCGGCGATGGCGATTTCACGACGCTGGTCGAAGCGCTTCAGCGCCGCGGCCGTAAGGTCTCTGTCGTCTCGACCATGGCGACCCAGCCACCGATGATCGCCGACGACCTGCGCCGTCAAGCCGACCACTTCATCGACCTCAACTCGTTGAAGGCAGAAGTGGGCCGCGACCCGTCCGAGCGGCAGGCCCGCGTTCAAGAACCGGCGCCGGCAGAAGTCGAAAACTGAGGCCGCAACAATTTCTTAACCGTCAGGCTTGGCAGTTTCGCAAGACCGATCTGCCAAGCTTCAGCGATAGGAGTCGCAACGGTTAAGCCCATGTCAGATAGTACCAAGGTCTTCCCGCCCCTTCCCGAGCTGCTGAAGCAGACAGCGGAAGAATTCAGTATTTCCACAGACGTGAACAACGTCGATCTTTTGCTGGCTGGCGAAGCCTCGCGTCATTTTCCCGAGCCGCGCGATCGGCGCAAGACGGATCAGGAGGCGGCAGATATCCGCCGGCTCAGGACGCTTCGCGACGCGATGAAATCCGGAACAGCGCGCCCAGACCTTGCACTGGAACATGACAACGCGCCGGTACATTCTCAATTCTACAAGCAATTCTGAGAATTCGCTGCCGCACCGCCGCGCGCAGTTAACCGCGATCTTTCAGGAGCCGGCCTTTCTGGCGGTTCCAGTCGCGTTCCTTCTCGGTCTCGCGCTTGTCGTGCAGCTTCTTTCCCTTGGCAAGCGCCAGTTCCATCTTCGCCCTGCCCTTTTCGTTGAAGTAGATCTTCAAAGGGACCAGCGTCATGCCTTCGCGGTTGACGCCGATGCGCAGGCGATGGATCTCGCGCCTCGACAGAAGCAGCTTCCGGCGACGGCGGGTGTCGTGGTTGAAGCGATTGCCCTGCAGATATTCCGGCAGATAGGAATTGATCAGCCAGATTTCGCCGTCCTCGTCGGAAGCGTAGGATTCTGCAATGTTGGCCTTGCCTTCGCGCAAGGATTTAACCTCCGTGCCCGTGAGCACGAGGCCGGCTTCATAGGTATCGAGAATCTCATAGTTGAAGCGGGCCTTGCGGTTTTCCGCAACAACCTTCTTCACTACGCGTTCGCTACCCTTGGGTGCCATCAGTTCAACAATCCTGCGTGCTTCATCGCCGCGTCGAGCGCAGCCTTGGTAGACGGTTCGAGCCCGACCAGCGGAGAGCGAACGGTTTCACCCATGCGGCCGAGGCGCGACAGAGCATATTTAGAGCCTGCGACGCCGGGTTCAAGGAAGATGGCCTTGTGAAGCGGCATCAGGCGGTCCTGATATTCGAGCGCTGCGGCATAATCGCCCTTTAGCGTGAGGGCCTGGAACTCGGCGCAGAGGCGCGGAGCCACGTTTGCGGTGACGGAAATGCAGCCGACGCCGCCATGGGCGTTGAAGCCGAGCGCCGTGGCATCTTCGCCTGAGAGCTGGATGAAATCCTTGCCGCAGGACATGCGCTGCTCCGACACGCGCTCGATCTTGCCAGTCGCATCCTTCACGCCAATGATGTTTTTGTGGGCCTTTGCGAGCGCTGCCATCGTGTCGACGCTCATGTCGATGACCGAGCGGCCGGGAATGTTGTAGATGATGATCGGCAGCGTGATCGCCTCGGCAATCGCAGAATAATGCGCGATCAGGCCCTTCTGGGTCGGCTTGTTGTAATAGGGCGTCACGACGAGGACGGCGTCCGCTCCCGCCTTTTCGGCATGGCGCGCCAGATCGATGGCCTCGACCGTGTTGTTGGAACCGGCGCCGGCGATGATCGGAACGCGCTTGGCTGCGACTTCGATGCAGAGTTCGACGACGCGCTTGTGTTCGGCATGCGACAGCGTCGGGGACTCGCCGGTCGTACCGACGGGAACGAGGCCGCTCGAACCTTCCTTGATCTGCCAGTCCACATGTTCAGCAAAGGCTTTTTCGTCGATCTTCCCCTCAGTCGTGAAGGGTGTGACGAGCGCGGGCATTGATCCCTTGAACATGCGGTATTACCTCACTAGGCGGCCCACAAGCTTTAGCCGCAATCCTGATTATTCTTGTTGGTCAGGCGCTTTCTGCTTCGAGCTTCAGACCTTGTTCCCGATCGCGTTTCTTAGAGGAGTTTGTGACGCCTTGGAAGAACGAAAATCGTAACCGGGACAAGCTTTATGCAACGCGAGAAGCGTATATTGTAACGGAAGACCCATCGAGACGCATGACGAAAGTGACCGCACCCATCGCCATAGCTCTGGCCGTCCTCGCACCCATTGCCGGGTGGGAGGCGATGGGTCCTGTCATGCTTTACAGCGTCGCGACGCCGGCCCTGATCAGCGCCGGCAGGGACGCGACGTCGTCTTCGGATCGAACCCCGCAAAAGGCCATCATAGAAGCATCGCAGGGCGCCTTTGCGCTGGGCGTCGAGGCGCTGAAGCGCAACGACGTGCAGGCCGCGCTGAACGCCCGTGACGACCTCGTGCCCCGCGACGGCATCGAGCGCAAGGCCCTCACCTATGCCATCGTCACCTCCGGCCTTTCGGGTGTATCCAGCGCGGAATATCTGTCCGCGCGCGAAGAACTTTCCGGCTGGCCCGGCCTCGACGATCTCGATCGACATTTCGAGAGAGCGCTTTATCGGGAAAGACCCAGCGATGACGCTGTCTTCGCGGCCTTCCGGCTGCGCCCACCGCAGACGCCGGAAGGGAGCCTGCTCTATGCCCGCGCGCTGAAGGCGATCGGCGAGGTGGACCGCGCCAAGGGCATCATCACCGGCCTGTGGGCCGCGAGCCCGCTGAATACCTGGCTCGAGGGCGAGGTTCTGAGCCGCTTTCCGGATATGCTGACGCCCGCCGACCACAAGGCGCGCATGGCGTTTCTGCTCTATCGCGATCGCGTCAAGCAGGCCGCGCGATTTGCCAAGCTCGGCAATGCGCAACCACTCTATGACGCCTGGACAGCGGCCATCAAACAGAGCCCGAAGACCGCCCAGCTGTTGAAAGCCGCGGAGACCGGCTTCAAGGGCGATAGCGCCCTGCTCTTCGCCAATATCCTGCAGAAGCAGCAGGCCAACGACTTCGACGGAGCGGCCACCCTGCTGCAAAAGCTGCCCGCCTCGGCGGCCGATCGCGTCAACTCTGACGAATGGTGGCACGAGCAGCGCATTGTCAGCCGCGGACTTTTCGAAGCGAGCAAGTTCAAGGCGGCCTATGACCTGGCGGCGAGACATGTCGCGGCCTCGCCGGCAGCTGTCGCCGATGCCGAGTTCCACGCAGGCTGGTATGCACTTGTGGGGTTGAAGGACGGTAAGCTGGCCAGGACACATTTCGAGAAGCTCAGAGATGCCGCGACCACGCCGCAAACCGCGTCCCGCGCGCTCTATTGGCTCGGCCGTGCCGACAGGGCGGCGGGCGGCGACGGCAAAGCCTATTTCGCGGATGCAGCCGAATACGACCATTCCTTCTACGGGCTGATTGCTGCGACCGAGCTTTCCGGCCCGCCAAGCGAGACCAAGTCTGAAAAGAGCCAGCCCACGCCGTCAGAACGGCTTTTGTTTGCCGGTCAGGAGAGCGTGCGGGCAATCGATCTGCTGCAGCGGGAAAACTATCCGGCGGCAGCCAAGCGGCTCTATCGCGGCCTTGCCGACCAGATCGACGATCCGGACTTGCTGACGATCCTTGCAGAGAAGGCGAAGCGCGACCAGGACACCGCGCTGGCTCTCGACATCGGCAAGAAAGCCTATGCCAAGGGCGGGGACGATGCGGCGCTCGCCTACCCGCTCGGCGCCATCCCAAACACAGCCGGGCTCTCAGGCACGCAACTGGCGCTCGCCAATGCCATCGCGCGGCAGGAGAGCGGCTTCAACGCGAATGCGGTCTCTGCCGCCCGCGCAGTCGGTCTGATGCAGATCCTGCCGGGCACAGCCAAGGACATGGCCACGCAGCTCGGCCTTGCCTATGCGCCGGAGAAGCTCACCGCCGATTCGGCCTATAACGCCATTCTCGGCACACAATATCTCGACAACCAGATCAAGCGGCAGTCCGGCTCCTATGTCCTGACCTTCGCCGCCTACAATGCCGGGCCGGGCAAGGTGCGCGAATGGCTGGCACGCTTTGGCGATCCACGCGGCAAGGACCTCGAATTCGTCCTCAACTGGATCGAATCCATTCCCTATCCCGAAACGCGCGACTACGTGATGCGCGTGATGGAAAATTTCGAGGCCTATCAGGTCCAGTTGGGGCTGGGCGCCAATGTCAAGGCGGATCTGACGGCGGGTGGGTGAGGTCAGGACGCGGTCGGGCGCGCTCCGTAAAACAGTCCAGAGGTTTGAGATCGGTTCCCTTTCCGGGACCGTTGATTTAACGTCGCTGAACATTCTCCAAGCGGAAAGCTCAAAGATGACAGCACTCTATCTCGAACATCGCATCCCCTCGCCCGACGGCTTGACGCTTTATGTCCGCGACTATGGCAGCGATGCTCCGGGTGCAGACGACCGCATGACCGTGGTCTGCCTTGCGGGGCTGACGCGCAACAGCCGGGATTTCCATCCGCTGGCGGTCATGCTTTCGACGGATCCGGAAACGCCGCGAAGGGTGATCACGATCGACACGCGCGGACGCGGCGGGTCGGACTGGGACAGCGACGCGTCACGCTATACGGTTCCGCACGAAGCGGGCGATGTGATTGCCGTGCTCGCGGCACTCCGTATCGCCCGCGCGGCCTTTATCGGCACGTCGCGCGGGGGACTGATCCTGCATGTGCTGGCCGCCGTTCAGCCGCAACTCCTTGGCGCTGTGATCCTGAATGATGTCGGTCCCGCTATCGGCATGGAGGGACTGCGTCATATCCAGTCCTATCTCGGAAGACGCCCAAGCTTTGCGAGCCTCGAAGAGGCCGCGGGTGCGCTGAAGCGCGTGCACGGTCCAGCGTTTCCGACCCTGACGGACGCCGACTGGCTGGAATTCGCGGACGCAACACTCAAGAAGACATCAGGCCGGTACGAGCCGGATCACGACCCCGCCATCGCGTCAGGCATGGCGACACTCGACCTCAGCCAGCCCCTGCCGGAACTATGGGAGCAATTCGATCTTTTCGCCGGCAACCCGCTGATGACGATCCGGGGAGCCAATTCCGTGCTGCTGACCGAGGAGATCCTTGCCCGGATGCGGGCTCGCAATCCGCAAATGCAGACACTTCTCGTTGCAGACCAAGGCCACGCACCGCTCCTGCATATCGGCGGAACACCCGCCGCCATCCGGGCGTTCCTGAACGGCGCAGCGTAAACCAAGCCATGAGGATTGTTGCGGCGGCGGGTTTCATACATCCGGAGCCTCTTGTATGTTGCGGCGCAAGATCACTTTGGTGTGGCCTACCCTGGAGAGGGTCGTCGCAAGGGTTCCTGCTGGAACCGCGAGTAGTGGAGACAGGCATTGACGAATTCGCAGAAGATCACTCCCATCCTTCTGGCCGGCGGCGCGGGATCACGGCTTTGGCCAGTGTCACGAGATGACCTCCCCAAGCAGTTCCAGCCGCTGACCGGCGAATTCTCCAGTTATCAGGAAACACTGCGCCGCGTTGGCGACCCCAAGGTCTATGACGCACCTATCGTCATCACCAACGAGGCCTTTCGCTTTTTCTCGCGCCGTCAGGCCGAGGCTGCGGGACATCCGGCGACGGTGGTCCTCGAGCCGGCACGCCGTGACAGCGCCGCAGCGGTGGCCGTGGCCGCCGTGATGGCGGAGCGCCGTTCGGCGGGGTCGCTGGTGCTTGCACTGGCCGCAGATCACATGGTGCTGGACGACGACCTCTTCACCCGATCCGTCGAACTGGGCGCCGAGGCTGCGCGTGTTGGAAAGATTGTCGTCTTTGGGCTGAAGCCGACCGAACCGCGCACCAGCTATGGCTACATCCGCCCCGGCGCGGCGCTGAACGGCAATCCGGATCTGGCGCTTGTCGATGCCTTTGTCGAAAAGCCCAATGCCGAGACGGCACTCGACTATTTGCGTAAGGGTTATCTCTGGAACTCCGGCAACTTCCTCTTCCGCTCCGACGTCATGATTGCCGAGTTTCGGAAATATGCGCCTGCCATTCTGGACGCAGCGGAAGAGGCGGTGGCGAAGGCCAGCGATGACCTCGGTTTCGTGCGTCTCGACCAGGAGAGCTTCGAACGGTCGCCGAAGAATTCCATAGACTACGCCGTGATCGAAAAGACAAAGGAAATGGCGGTGGTGACCGGTCATTTCCGCTGGTCGGATGTCGGCTCATGGGATGCGATCTGGGAGGTTCTGGATCGGGACGACAAGGACAATGTGGTTTATGGCGAGGGGCTCGCGCTCAACGCCTCGGGCTGCCTGATCCACTCGGAAGGCATTTACACCACGCTTGTGGGCGTTGAAGATCTCATTGCCGTCTCCACCCGCGACGCCGTCATGGTTGTTCCGAAGAACAAGGTGCAGGACGTCAAGAAACTTGTCGACGAAATGAAGAGCCGCTCGATCCCGCAGGCCGACGGACATCGCCGCAGCCACCGTCCGTGGGGCACGGTGGATAGCGTTGTCGACGGCACGCGCTACGCTGTGAAGCACATCACGGTCGATTGCGGCGGCGTTCTATCGTTGCAGAAGCACATGCACCGGGCGGAGCACTGGGTGGTGGTGAGCGGCACGGCAACCATTACGATCGGCGACCATACGCGGCTTGTGACCGAGAACGAGTCGGTCTATGTGCCCGTCGGCGTCGTCCACCGCATTGCCAATGAAGGCAAGGTGCCGCTGGAACTGATCGAGGTCCGCACCGGCAGCTACATTGCAGAAGATGACATTCAGCGTATCGAGGACATCTACGCCCGCGTCTGAGCAACAGTCGGGGGGAGATTAGCCTCCAGCTCGTCCAGCCAGGCATTGGCGTTGCCATCCGAAGGTGCGCGCCAGTCGCCGCGCGGCGAGAGCGATCCGCCGGAGGAAACCTTCGGCCCGTTCGGCACGGCGGAACGCTTGAACTGGCTTGTGGCAAAGAAGCGCCGCAGAAATACGCGGAGCCACTTTGCAATGACATCCAGGTCGTAGGCGACGCGCTTGTTGTCCGGTGTCATCGGGGGCCACACCCCCGCTTCCGCATCGCGCCAGGCGTGATGCGAGAGGAAGGCGATCTTGGACGGCGCAAAGCCGTAGCGGGTGGTGAAATAGAGATTGAAATCCTGGAGCGCATAGGGACCGACGAAATCCTCGGTCTTCTGCGCCGGCTCGCCCTTGTTGTCATCTCCCGGAACGAGTTCCGGCGAGATTTCGGTGGCAAGGATCGCGTGAAGCACCGCCCTCGCCTCCTCCCCGAAGGTGCCCGTGTCGGCGACCCAACGGATGAGGTGCTGGATGAGCGTCTTCGAGACTGACGCATTCACATTGTAATGCGACATGTGATCGCCGACGCCATAAGTGCACCAGCCGAGGCCAAGCTCGGAAAGGTCGCCTGTTCCAAGCACGATCCCGCCATGCATGTTGGCGAGACGGAAGAGGACGGACGTCCGCGCACCCGCCTGTACATTCTCGAACGTGATGTCGTAGACCTTCTCGCCCTTGGCATAGGGGTGGCCGATGTCGACTAGCATCGCCATGCTGGCATCGGTGAGGTCGATCTCGTCCGCAGTCACGCCCAGCGCCCGCATCAGGGACCAGGCGCTTTCCTTCGTCTTCGCGCTGGTGGCGAAGGAAGGGAGCGTATAGGCGTGGATGTTGGTGCGCGGCAGGCCAAGCCTGTCGAAGGCATGCGCGGCCACGAGAAGCGCCTGTGTCGAATCAAGACCGCCGGAGACCCCGATCACGATCTTCTTGATACCCGAAGCCTTCAGGCGCTGAACGAGACCGTGCGACTGGATGTTATAGGCCTCGTAGCAAAGCTCTGCGAGACGGGCAGCGTCGTCCGGCACGTAAGGAAAGCGGGGAACGACACGGATCAAGCCAAGATCGCTGTTCAAGTCAGGCTGAAGCCTGATCGACACCTTGCGGAACGGTCGCGCCTTCATCGTCTGGTCGGCGCAATCGCCGAAGGTGACCTGCCGTTGGCGCTCCGTTTCGATAAGACCAAGGTCGATATCCGCGAAGATCGTCTGCGGCTCTGCGGCAAAACGCTCCGCCTCGGTGAGCAAGCGCCCGCATTCATAGATCGCTCCCTGTCCATCCCAGGCCAGGTCGGTGGTCGATTCGCCCGCTCCAGCGGCAGAATAGAGATAGGCCGCCAGGCAGCGTGAGGACTGCACGCGGCAAAGGCCATGCCGCTCCTCCGCCTTTCCGATGGTGATGTTGCTCGCAGACAAGTTTACAAGCACGGTCGCCCCGGCCATGGCGGCATAGGTACTGGGCGGGAGCGGTGTCCAGACGTCCTCGCAGATCTCGGCATGCAAGACGAAGCCGGAGAGGTCCGCTGCCTCGATAAGGATATCGGTGCCGAAGGGCACGGCTTCGCCGGCGATCCGGATTTCCGGCGGCACCGCGCCGGCGCCGGAGGCGAAATGGCGCTTCTCATAGAACTCTCGATAATTGGGAAGAAACGACTTTGGATAAGCCGCCAGGAACCGTCCGTCGTGAATTGCCACGGCCGTGTTGTAGAGCCGTCCGCCGGCGTTCAGCGGCGCACCGACAAACACCACACAGCGGAAACTGCGACTTGCCTCAGCGATCGTCGCAAGCGCCTCGTGAACCGCGCTCTGAAGCACAGATTGCTGGAGAAGATCATCAATGGAATAGGCGGAGATGCCGAGTTCTGGAAACAGGACAAGCGATGCATCGCGCGCATCCGCCTGTCGCGCCATCGAAATCACAGCCTGCGCATTTGCCTTCGGATCGGCCAGCGCCACCGGCGGCGTTGCGACTGCGACGCGGACGAAGCCGTGGCGATGAAGATTGAAGAAGCCGCTGTTCATGACCCGATCCCGCTTATGCCTGTCTCAGGACATAATGGCGGTGAGGGTCAAAGGCAAGCTTGTTGACCGGGAGCGCTCCTTGGCCTTGATGGCAGGACCGGCCTCGATGCGGAAAAAACAAAGGGCCCAGACGCGATGCGCCGGGCCCTCTTGAAGAAGCGCGGAACCCGGAGGCTCCGCGCGTATCTTTCAGATTAGAAGCTGCGTTCGAAGCGGAGGAAGCCGCCCGACTGCTTGTTCTTGTCGTAACGACCTTCAACGAGAACGTCGAAGCCCTTGGCAACGTTGTAGCCAACGTTACCGACAACGAGCCAGTACTTCGGCTTGAAGGCGTAGGAGTAGTCAACAGCGGCGAAGAACTTCGGCGTGATGTTGACGCGGCCACCAGCGAGCAGGACGAAGCCGTCAAGACCGGCGCCAGCCAGCGTCGTCGGAGCATATGCGCTCGTCGTCTTGCTCGTGTAGAAGCCCATCACCTTCAGCATGACCGGGTCGAACGTTGCAGAAACGTAACCCTTGGCACCCCAAGACTTGTCAGCGATGTCGTAGTTGAAGCCGAGCGCAGCTTCAGCCGAGGTGAACGTGCCCTTGACGGCAGCGTTGAGGCCAGCGGTCTTGCCAGCAGTGTTGGTCATGTCTTCAACGCCGGCGATGTACGAGAACGCGCCAGCCTTGCCCTGGAAGGTAGCGTAGGAGCGAACAGCGTAGTCATAGAGACCACCCCAATCGGTCATGCCGCCGAAACCAAAGAAGCGAACCCATGCGGTTTCGTTGTAACCGACTTCGAAGCCAACCGGGCCACCGTCGATACCAGCATGGAACCAGGCGTTGGCGCCGTTGTAGGTGGAGCCGGTGTTGATCCCGCTACCGGCAACAGAACCGTTGAAGCCACGAACCTGAAGCCACGAGTAGATCGTGCCAACTTCAGAATTGTTCTTCGCTTCGATCGTCAGACGATACTGCGAACCAGTATAGGACGACCACTTGTAACCCGGGTTGGTCGTCGTCAGGAGCGGGGTGTTGTTGCCATAGGCCAGATCCCAACGAACCAGGCCGCCGATCTTGAGGCAGGTTTCCGTGCCGGGGATGTAGAAGTAACCGGTGCCGAATGCGTCGCAAACCTTGACGTATTCCATCGGTTCGGGAGCAGCAGCAACGATCGCGTCAGCTGCGTTTGCACCGGATACAGCAACCAGAGCTGCTGCGGAGCCGAAAAGAAGGCCCTTAATCGTCATGTTATCCCCTCATAAGGTTGGTTAATGATTATTGGAGTTAACTTATTCGGCTAACCGTTGCAACTGAGTCGGCGTACTGGTTTCCCAAACGAATACGACAATCGACGCAGGTGCAGCATTTATGCAACTAGGGGCCGCTTGCGCGACCCCTAGCCATTTTCCAATCGTTAACAAGAACTTACGTTCAGATCAGAACGAGCGTTCGAAGCGGAGGAAGCCGCTGGATACCTTGGTGCTGGTGTACTTACCTTCGACCAGGACTGCGAAGCCGTTGGCTACGTTCCAGCCGAGGTCGCCGACAACGTTCCATGTCTTCGGCTTGAAGGAGTAGGAGTAGTCGGCAGCAGCAAAGATCTTGTTGGTGATGTCGACCTTACCGCCAACGAGCAGCGTGAAGCCGTCGGCCGGTGCGTAGGCGTTGTTGGCCTTGGCAGCGTAGAGACCCATCAGCTTGAGGCTGACGATATCGAACTTGCCCGAGACATAACCCTTCATGCCGAAGGACTTGGCAGCGATGTCGTAGTCTGCACCGAGAGCAGCTTCAACCGGACCGAACGCGCCCTTGACAGCAGCGTTGAGGCCAGCGGTCTTGCCGGCAACGTTCGTGAAGTCGTCAACGCCAGCCGTGTAGGAGATGTTGCCAACCTTGCCGTAGAACGCGGCATAGGAGTTGATGTTTTCAGCGTAAGAACCGCCGTCGTCGGTGTAACCGCCGAAGCCGAAGAAACGGGTCCAGTAGTTGTCGTAGTAACCGACTTCAAAGCCATAGGCGCCTGCGTCGATGCCGGCGTTGAAGTAGGCGACGGAGCCATTATAGCTCGAGCCCGTGTTGATGCCGTTGCCTGCAACCGAACCGGCATAGCCGCGGATCTGAATGAACGAATAGACGGTGCCGACTTCGGAATCGTTCTTGGCGTTGATGTTCACGCGATACTGCGAGCTGCCATAGGACGACCACTTGTAGCCCGGGTTCGTGATGCCGGCCGTTGCGCCGCTAACCAGCGGGCCGTTGGAGTAGTTCAACTGCCCACGAACGAGACCGCCGATCTTGAGGCAAGTTTCGGTGCCCGGAATGTAAAAGTAGCCTGCGCCGAATGCGTCGCAAACCTTGACATATTCCATCGGCTCAGGAGCAGCCGCTACGATAGCATCGGCAGCCTGGGCGCCGGATACAACTGCAAACGCAGCCGCCGTCCCAAGGAGGAGACCCTTGATATTCATCTGAATGACCCCATTCAAAAGAGTGTTAGGTAACATCGACCCGGTGACCTGCGGCCACATTCATCGATATTCTGGAGAATTTCGTCGCACGCATTCAAAGTGCTGCGATCGTCTTTTTGCCGGCCAGCCTCTGGCTATCCCGGATATGAAATGGAGGCCCGGCAAACCGGGCCCCCACAGAAAAACCCTTGCGGATTAGAAGTTGCGCTGGAAGCGCAGGAAGCCAGACGTCTGCTTGGCGGAGTTGTAACCAACCGAGCCGAGGACTGCGAAGCCGTTGGCAACGTTCCAACCCAGGTCGCCGACAACGTTCCAGGTCTTCGGCGTGAAGGAGTAGGAGTAGTCAACTGCTGCGAAGAGCTGCTTGGTCATCTGAACCTTGCCGCCGACGAGGAGCGTGAAGCCCTGAGCCGGTGCGTAGGCGTTAGCAGCGTTCGAGCCATAGAGACCCATAACCTTGATGGAGACCGGATCGAACGTAGCCGATACGTAGCCCTTCATGCCGAACGACTTTGCAGCGATGTCGTAGTTGACACCGAGAGCTGCGCCGAAGTTGTCGAACGTGCCCTTGACAGCAGCGTTCAGACCAGCGGTCTTACCAGCCGTGTTGGTGAAGTCGTCAACGCCAGCCGTGTAGGAGATGTTGCCAACCTTGCCGAAGAAGGCAGCGTACGAGTTGCCCATGAACTTGTACGAACCACCGTTATCGGTGAAGCCGCCGTAGCCGAAGAAGCGGGTCCAGTAGCTGTCCCATGCACCGACTTCGAAGCCGGTCGCGCCGGAGTCGATACCAGCGTAGAAGCCAGCAGCGTAGCCGTTGTAGGTCGAGCCGGTGTTGATGCCGCTACCAGCAACCGAACCAGAGTTACCCTGGATACGGATGAAGGAGTAAACGGTGCCGAGTTCGGAGTCGTTCTTAGCTTCGACATGAACGCGGAACATCGTGTTGCCGGTGTAGGTCGACCACTTGTAGCCGGGGTTAACCGGGCTGGCTGCACCAACCAGCGGAGCGCTGGAGTAGTTGAGCTGGTAGCGAACGAGGCCCGAGATCTTCAGGCAGGTTTCGGTGCCGGGGATGTAGAAGTAGCCGGTGCCGAAAGCGTCGCAAACCTTGACGTATTCCATGGGTTCCGGAGCGGCGGCGACGATTGCGTCAGCGGCCTGTGCGCCGGATACAACTGCGAAGGCAGTTGCGGAGCCGAGAAGAAGGCTCTTGATGTTCATTGTTGACCTCCAGTCAATTGTTCAAATTGGGACCGAGTTAACTGCGAGCAGTTTCCCTGCCCGATCCCAAACCAAAGAAGAGCGGCGACTTCCGCCTCGCTTCCGGATTTGAAAATACAAAACGGTTTAGTCGGCGCAATCATCAACTGCTTCCCGGACCACCGTTTCCCCGCGCTTCATGGGCCGATGTTGCGGAAAAGACACGAATTGAGCCGACGCAACGGAAATTCGTTACCGGGAAATTAACAAAAACGCTTTCTCTACAAGGGCTTGCAGGGCAAAAATTAAGGTTTTATCAATTTTTGGCGAAGGCACAAAACGAGCCCTTCTCCCGTTTTGGCACGGCTTTGCATGCCACGATCAGGCCGCCATCGCCCCGTTCAAGGTTGCATATTTTTAGAACCACGCAATCCGTGGATGCGGCAATCCATCCGTCCGTCGACGACTCGCGTGTTACCGATTCCCCGACGATGGAATCGTTTTCCTGCGTCATCTCCTGTGCACAGGAACAGGGCTCAGTCTTTTTGATGAAGTTTGCTGTTGATTCAACGCAGGCTTTTCTTTATCAGCCCGTTCGTGGTTGGAGAGGTGGCCGAGTGGTCGAAGGCGCTCCCCTGCTAAGGGAGTATACCTCATAAGGGTATCGAGGGTTCGAATCCCTTCCTCTCCGCCACGAATAACCTTCCTGTAGAACGTATGTTTTTGGAGGCCTTCTATCAGACCTCCGAGGGATTTGGCGCCTGACAGCCATTGCTGCTCGACGTGATTGCGTTCACGTCAGCGATTTCAAATCCACCGCCGGATCAACGATTGCCTCCCGAACCTGATGCGGCTTGCCGCTATCGAGCAGCTTCTTGCCGACAACGTATGCCTTTGCATCATTGACGGCGTCGACGGCAATCAGGTCTCCGCCACTGAAGTACCACACCGAGCACGCGCCTTCTCGTCCGCCAGGCCGGACGATCGTTTCGTCGTAACCCGGATTGAAACCGGCGATCTGCAGTTTCACATCATACTGGTCGGACCAGAACCACGGCTTGGGCCTGTAGGGCACGTTCGCACCTGTCAGGTTGAGCGCGACATTCTCGGCCTGGTCGACCGCGTTCTGGACCGATTCCAGACGAATGCGCAGACCTTTCCAGTCCTGTTCCGCGCAGTCGCCCATCGCGTAGACGTCCGCATCGGAGGTGCGGCCGAATTCGTCGACTGTGATCCCGTTTCCGCAGACGATCCCCGCCGAGCGCGCGACGCTGTCTTCGGCAAAGGCGCCGATGCCGGCGATGACCAGATCCACCTCGAGGTGGCGGCCGTCGGACAATTCCGCGCCGGTCACCCTGCCCGCCATGCCGGTCAGTGCTTTCAGGCCCACGCCTTCCAGCAGGTCGACGCCATGGGTCCGGTGTATGGAACGGATGATATCGGCTGTGGCGGGTGCTGCAACGCGGGCGAGAATGCGTTCGGCGGCCTCGATGACCGTGACCTCAAGCCCGAGATGGCGCGCGACCGAGGCTGCCTCAAGGCCTATGTAGCCTCCCCCGACGACCAGCAGCCGCTTGCCGGCCACCATATGAGGCCGAAGCCGGTCGGCGTCGCCAAAACTGCGGATCGTGAAGATGCCCTCAAGGCCCTGCGTCAATGAATCGGGCAGGCTACGCGGGGTGGAGCCGGTGGCGAAAACGAGTTTGTCGTAGCCGAGGCACTCACCGTTTGACAGCGTGAGCTGCTTGCCGGGCCGGTCGAGCGAAACCGCGTTCACGCCGGTCAGCACCTCGATTGCGTTCTCCGCATACCACTCGGTGGGTCGGAACATCAGCCGGTCCAGCGACATCTCGCCCAGTAGATATTTCTTCGACAGAGGGGGACGCTGGTAGGGATAGGCGTCCTCACGGGAGATGATGGAGATCGGGCGCATGTCGTTGAGCGCTCTAAGCTTTGCCGCGCAGGCGAATGCCGCCTGCCCTCCACCGATGATGACCAGCCGTTCGGACACGTTCCAATTCTCCACGCTTTGAAATACCGGGCGAGAACCTAGCGGGAGAGCGTTGTATTGGAAAGCGGTTTCAGACTGAT
The DNA here is from genome assembly GCA_900467685.1 of Hyphomicrobiales bacterium. GTDB lineage: Bacteria > Pseudomonadota > Alphaproteobacteria > Rhizobiales > Rhizobiaceae > Ensifer_A. The sequence continues at coordinate 181,878 of UBQX01000006.1, read as the reverse complement.
TCCGTGACGAATTCAAAGCCCTCGTCGGCCCAGCCGGTCATGCCACCAATCATGATCTTGACCGGGCGTCCGAGCCGCGCAAGGCGGAGGGCGGCGCGGTCGGCGCCGTTGCAATGCGGCCCGGCGCAATAGACCACGAAGAGCGTGTCCTGCGGCCATTCCGCCATGCGGTTTGCGGTCATCTTGCCATGCGGCAGGCTCAGGGCGCCCGGCAGATGCGCCTTCCTGTAAAGATCGGGTGACCGGACGTCGAAAAGGACAAAGTCATCGTCTCCGGCCTGTTGCGAGGCATGAACATCCCAACAATCGGTTTCGAAGGTCAGCTTGGCGGCAAAATGCCGCTCGGCGTCGGGGCTGGCGGCTGCGGGGATTTCGGCGACAGGGCTTGGCATGGTCTGGCTCCTTTTCTTCGGCTTCGGCGACAAACCGTTGTTACTAAAGGGCCGCTCATCTTGAAATTGGCGCGAATGACGCATATCGTTAAAATCATGCCAGATGCTGTTTCCCAAACGAACGGCCCCCGTGTCGCCGTGCTTGCCTATGACGGGCTTTGCACGTTCGAATTCGGCGTCGCGTACGAAGTGTTCGGTCTGCCGCGCCCGGAAATGGGTCCTGGCTGGTATCGCTATCGGGTCGTGGCGGTGGAAGACGGTCCGTTGCGGGCAGCCGGTGGACTGACGGTGATGGCCGATGGCAAGTTCGATCATCTCGCACAAGCGGATCTCATCGTGGTTCCCGGCTGGCGGGCGATCGATGCGGACGCGCCTGAGAGACTTCTGCTAGCCTTGCAGGATGCCCACCGGCGCGGCGCACGCGTCATGTCGCTCTGCTCGGGAATCACCGTGCTGGCGCAGGCGGGCCTCCTTTCCGGACTGAAAGCGACGACGCATTGGCGCTATGCGGCCGCGATCGCTGCGCGCTTTCCGGACATCGATCTCGACCCGTCTGTGCTTTACGTCGACAATGGCTCCGTACTGACGGCCGCAGGCAGTGCGGCGGGGATCGATCTCTGCCTGCATGTCGTTCGACGCGACTTCGGCACGGCGGCGGCCAACAGTGTAGCGCGGCGACTTGTCGTGCCGCCGCATCGAGAGGGCGGACAGGCACAGTTCATTCCCGGCCCCGTGGCGCGCAACCATGAGAAGGAGCGGCTCAGCCCGCTTTTCGACTGGATGCGGGAGAATATTGGAAGAGACCTGCCGCTCGCGATGCTGGCCAAGCGCGCGGGCATGAGCCTGCGCAGCTTCCAGCGCCGGTTCGAGGAGGCAGCGGGCATGCCGCCCGGCGAGTGGATCGCCGTGAACCGGCTGCGCGAGGCGCAACGGCTGCTGGAGACGGACGTGCGGACCGATCTGGAAGAGGTTGCCCGGCTGACGGGCTTTGGCAGCGCGGCAAACCTGCGACACCACTTCCGCACCCGGCTTGGCATCAGCCCTGCAGCCTACAGGCGGCAGTTTGCGTGACATTGCGACCGCAAGTGCCTCCCAAATCTGGAATCCCTTAAAACTTGACGGAACGCATTAAACTTCCGGCGACAGTTTTACGTTATTCTGCAACCAGGTTTAACAGTCGACATGGGGGCCAAACATGGGCCTGCATTTTAACGGGACTGAACCGCACCGGCCGGGAGCCGAGTTCGACTACGAACGATTTCCGGTCAACCTGCCGACGCGGCTCATTATGATCGGCCATCACTTCAAGTCCAGCGAAGCGCTGTGCATGATGAAAGATGTATCCGTGAGCGGCGCCAAGCTGAAGGTCGAGCCGGACTTGATCGTGCCGAGCCATTTCTTCCTGATCATCAACGGCCTGCATGACGAGATTGGCTGTACGCTGGTCAAGCGGACGCTGGAATCGGTATCCCTGAAGTTCAACATGCTGTTGGCTGACGATTTTCTAGAGATGATTCTACGCCGCAACACGGCTTTCGAGCTCAGCAATTGAGCGCGGAAATGATTGCGCGATCGATCAAGTCTTAATGATTTCCTTCAAACGAATGGAAGGGATCTGCGCCAGAGTGGGGGCAACCGAAAGACAGGCCCTCCATGCTCGACAAATCCACCTACATGTCCGACGTCCAGTCCGGCGTCTATGATCGGGCTTTCGAGCACTACAAGGTCAGGCAAAACGCGCGGATCGTCACGATCGGACGCGGCCTCACCGGGCTCTATGAGCGCCAGGCGAAAGTGGTTGATATATCCGTCGCGGGGGCGGGTCTCGAGCTCAGCCACTGCATCGGCCTTCCCAAGCATTACTACCTGATGATCGAGGGTTTTCCCAACCGCATCGGATGCGCAGAGATTTATCGCAAGGACCGGAAGGTTGGCGTGAAATTCATCGCACAGATCGACGAATACCTGATTCACAAGATGATCCGCGCGGACTATTTCAAGGGCAAGTAAGCTCTTGCCGACGATGCGTTTCTCCCTATTGTAGCGCCACGCCTTCAGGGAGCCTCATCGTCGCATGTCCAGTTTCAGCCGTTTCACGCCGCTCATCAATTCGCTGCCCACCACCATTCCCTTCATAGGCCCCGAGGCCATCGAACGCAGTCGGGGACTGACCGTGAAGGCGCGGATCGGCGCGAACGAGAACGGCTTCGGCCCCTCGCCAAAGGCGATCACGGCGATGGAACAGGCGGCGCGCGAGACGTGGCAATATGCCGATCCGGAAAACTATGATCTCAGGGTGGCGCTGGCCGCACATCTCGGCCTCACGGCCAGCCACATCAATGTCGGCGGCGGGATCGACGGCCTGCTTGGGCTGATCGTGCGCATGATCGTGCTTCCGGGTACTCCAGTCGTGACCTCGCTCGGGGGCTATCCGACCTTCAATTTCCAGGTCGCCGGCTTCGGCGGACGGCTGGTGACGGTTCCCTACCGGGATGATCATGAGGATCTGGAAGGGTTGCTGGATGCGGTGAAGCGCGAGAATGCGCCGCTGGTCTATGTCGCCAATCCCGATAATCCGATGGGCAGCTGGCACAGCGCGGAGAAGATCGTCGCCTTCGCAAAGGCGCTGCCGGAAACGACGCTCCTGATCCTTGACGAGGCCTATGGAGAGACCGCGCCCGCGGGCGCCATTCCCTGCATCGAAAGCCTGATCGACCTGCCGAATGTGATCCGCACCCGCACTTTCTCCAAGGCCTACGGCATGGCCGGTTCGCGTGTCGGTTATGCAATTTCGACGCCTGAAAACGCTCATGCGTTCGACAAGATCCGCGACCATTTCGGGATGAACCGGATCGCGATTGCGGCGGCGATCGCCGCGCTTGCCGATGAGGCTTATCTGGAAGAGACACTGACCCGCATCAAGGCCGCGCGTGAGCGGATCGCGGACATTACCCGCGCCAACCAGCTTTCGCCGCTGCCGTCGGCCACCAATTTCGTTGCCATCGATACCGGCCGTGACGGGCCCTATTCCCGCGCCATCGTCGATGGATTGATGGAAGAAGGCGTGTTCATCCGCCTGCCGGGCGTTGCTCCGCTCAATCGCTGCATTCGCGTCAGCGTCGGGCCGGAAGCAGATCTGGCGCTCCTTGAAGAGGCGTTGCCGAAGGTGTTGCGGCGACTTGGACAAGGGTAGCAGAACGGGCGCAAAGAGCCCGTTGTTAACCTTCGGTTTACCATAATTAAGGTAATTCTGCGGCATCGAATCCCCTCCCTCCCCGAAGGAAATTCCATGTCGATTACCCGCCGCAGCCTTCTTCTCGGCTTTTCCGCAGCGCTTGCCGGTTGCACCACGCAAAACTCCCAGCAGGCTGCGAATTATGGTCCGAAGCCGCAGGAAGAGCATCCGCTGCCGGGAATGCCGCTCGACAAGATCAAGCCGGAACTGCGCCGTGCGGAAGTCGATTATCCTTCGAGCGAAAAGCCCGGCACGGTCATCATCGACACGCCCGCCCGCCGGCTCTACTACGTGCTGGGCAACAACAGGGCGATCCGATATGCCGTGAGCGTCGGCCGCGAAGGCCTGCAGCTCCGCGGCAATGCCTATGTGGGTCGCAAGGCCGAATGGCCCAGCTGGACGCCGACGCAGAACATGATCAAGCGCGATCCGGATCGCTATGCGAAGCTCGCCGGCGGCATGCCCGGCGGCCCGAACAACCCGCTCGGCGCCCGCGCGCTCTATCTCTATCGCGGCGGCAACGACCTGCATTTCCGCATCCACGGCACGAACCAGCCGGAATCGATCGGCTACGCCATGTCGTCCGGCTGCATCCGCATGCTGAACTATGACGTGATCGACCTTTACGATCGCGTACCGACCGGCACCAAGGTCATCGTGATCCAGGAGCCGCAGACCGCCTGACGGTCTTGCCCCGTTGACTTGGCGGCCTCAGTGCAATGAGGCCGCGCTTGCCAGGCGTTGCTCCTTGTCATGGAGCGCGAAGCGGTCGACCATGTCTGCGCTGGCTTCGTTGAAGCCCACCAGGTCCACATCGACCCCATTCGCGCGGAAGCGCATCACGACCTTGTCCAATGCGCCGATGGCCGTGATGTCCCACAGATGCGCCCTGTGCAGATCGATGACCACATTGGGCGTCTTCTCGCTGAAATCGAATGCATGGATGAAGGATTCGGCGGAGGCGAAGAAGACCTGGCCGCTGACATCATAGCGAACGGCGCTGTCTTCGGCCGCGTCGTGTCGCACCACGCGAAACAGCTTCGCGACCTTGCCGGCGAAGAAGATGCCGGAGAGCAGCACGCCGACCAGCACGCCCTTGGCGAGATCATGCGTGGCAACCACCGTGACGACCGTGGCCAGCATGACCACCGATGACGGTAGCGGATTGCGGCGCAGGTCGATGATCGACCTCCAGGAAAACGTGCCGATCGAGACCATGATCATGACGGCGACCAGTGCGGCCATCGGAATGATCCGCACGAGATCGGACAGGACAACGATCAGGAACAGGAGGAATGCGCCCGCCACGAATGTCGAGAGGCGTCCGCGTCCGCCCGAGGTCACGTTGATGACGGACTGGCCGATCATCGCGCAACCACCCATGCCGCCGATCAGCGCCGAGGCGATGTTGCCTGCTCCCTGCCCTATGCATTCCTGACTCTTGTTGCTGGGCGTGTCGGTCATGTCGTCGACGATCTGCGCCGTCAGCAACGACTCGAGCAGGCCGACCGCAGCGAGCGTCAGCGAATAGGGCAGGATGATCTTCAGCGTTTCCAGCGTCAGCGGGACGTCCGGCAGCGCGAAGCTCGGCAGGGCCGAGGGCAGTTCGCCGAGATCGCCGACGGTGCGCAGATGCATGCCGGTGAACCAGACTACAAGCGTCAGCACCGCAATCGCCACCAGCGGCGAAGGGATCGCCTTCGTCAGCATCGGGAAGAGATAGATGATGGCAAGGCCTGCCGCGATCATGAAATAGGTTTCGACCGGCACGCCGGTCAATTCCGGCAACTGCGCCATGAAGATGAGGATGGCGAGCGCATTGACGAAGCCGGTGATGACCGAGCGCGAGACGAAGCGCATGATGCGGCCGAGCTTCAGGAAGCCCGCGACGATCTGGATCAGACCCATCAGGATCGTGGCCGCGAAGAGATATTGCAGGCCATGTTCCTTGACCAGCGACACCATGACGACCGCGGTCGCGGCGGTGGCGGCCGAAATCATGCCGGGACGGCCGCCCGTGAATGCCGCCACGCAGGCAATTGCGAAGGATGCATAGAGGCCGACCTTGGGATCGACACCGGCGATGACCGAGAAGCCGATGGCTTCCGGAATGAGGGCCAGCGCCACGACGATGCCCGACAGGATGTCGGCGCGAATGTTGCAGAACCACTGCTGGCGGTAGTTTGAAAGAAAACTCATGAGCTTTGATTTTTCACAGTTGAAGGCAACGAGCCGGGCGAAACCCGGTTCATGGGAGGAGAGTTGCGTTGCTGTGTTGTCTGGCGGATCGGCGGCCAGAAGAGCCACCCGGATTTGCACCGGGTCCATACGGATGCCGCCGACCTAGCCCATAAAGTGACAAAAGGCAACCGATTGAGGAGCTGAACCCCAAGTGCGGGCGGGTTCCCCTACTCGGTTCGCCCGGAAGCGGATGCAGCCGGCGGGCGCCCTCCCCGTTGGCCGAGCATGATGCTGCCGAAGATCAGCGCCATGCCTACCCACTGGAACGGCGTCAGCATTTCATCGCGGAAGATCAGGCCGAGGGTGACGGCGGCGACGGGGCTGAGGAAAGCCAGCTGCGAGACGCGGTTGGGATCGAGTTTCGCGATACCGCGGAACCAGAGCGCATAGGTGAGACCTGCGCCGATGAAGCTCAGATAGGCGACTGCCCCGAGATTGGCCGGGGTGAGCGACAGTAAATCATGAACATGCAGGAAGACGACCGGCAGCAGGAGGAAGCCGCCGGCGCTCAATTGCCATGCGGTGAAAGTGAGCAGCGGCACCGGAGGTTGCCAGCGCCGGGTCAGTACCGTGCCGAAGGCCATGGACAGCGCGCCGAAGAGACCCGCAGCGACGCCCAGCGGATCGAGTACCGCGCCGGGTTTGAGAATCAGGATCGCCACGCCCAGTGCGCCGCCCAGAGCCGCGAGAACAGAGACGGCGCGAATTGGCGTGCCGACCAGCGCGCGGGCGAGGAAGACGATGATGAAGGGCTGGACAGCACCCACCGTCGCCGCCACGCCGCCCGGCAGGCGATAGGCCGTCACGAAGAGCATCCACCAGAAGATCGAGAAATTGAGCGCGCCGAGGATGAACGCGCGGGCCCACCATATGCCCGTCGGCAATTGCCGCGTCAGCACGAGCAAGAGAATCCCAGCCGGTAAGGCCCGAAGCGCCGAGACGAAGAGCGGGTCGAGTCCCGACAGGAAAGTCGTGGTGACAATATAGGTGCTGCCCCAGATCAGGGGCGCGAGCGCGGTCAGCAGGATATCGGACAGGGCGACGGCGGGCATGGGAGCCTCCATTTATCTTGACATCAAGATAAATGGATAAATCTTGACGTCAAGATAAATTCATGATGACGTTTTTGCATGAGTGAAAAGACACCGGACGACATCGACAGGATCGTGGCGCAGTGGAACCGGGAGCGACCGGAGCTCGACGTCTCCCCCATGGCGCTGATCGGCCGGCTGGGCCGTTTGCGCGAGAAGATTGCGCGCGAGCAGGACAAGGTGTTCGCCCGCTTCGGCCTCAACAGCGCCGGCTTCGATGTTCTGGCGACGCTCCGCCGGCATGGCACACCTTATGCCCTCTCGCCCGGTGCGTTGATGGACAGCATGATGATAACCTCCGGGACGGTGACGAACCGGATCGACCAGCTCGAAAAGGCAGGCCTGGTGTCACGAGAGGTCAATCCTGACGACCGGCGCAGCATGATTGTCGCGCTGACGCCGCAGGGGCTGAAGCTGATCGATGAGGCGGTGACGGCACATGTGGAGAACCAGCATCGGCTGGTCGCGCATCTGTCCGCTGAGGAACAGGCAGCGTTCGATGATCTGGCGCGGACGTTTCTTGCCTGGAGCTAGGCCGTAACGACGCCGCAGATCATCGGCGATAGAACCAGTCGACTCCTCCGTCCGCGCTTTGGGCCGCGCAGATATCCGATTTCTGCCACGGCCATTCTGCCAAACGACCTCACTGAAAGGCCGTCTCGAAGAAGCTTCTTAGCTTGCGTGAATGCAGCTTTTCCTGCGGCATTTCGGCCATCTTCTGGACGGCGCGGATGCCGATCTGCAGATGCTGGTTGACCTGCGTGCGGTAGAAAGCCGTTGCCATGCCGGGTAGCTTAAGCTCTCCGTGAAGCGGCTTGTCGGAAATGCACAAGAGCGTTCCGTAAGGCACGCGGAAGCGGAAGCCGTTGGCGGCGATGGTGGCCGATTCCATATCGAGCGCGATGGCGCGGGCCTGGCTCAACCGCTTCACCGGCCCGCGCTGATCGCGCAGTTCCCAGTTGCGGTTGTCGATGGTCGCGACCGTGCCGGTGCGCATAATGCGCTTCAGCTCGTAGCCGTTATAGCCAGTCACTTCCTCGACGGCCTCCTCCAGCGCGACCTGCACTTCAGAGAGCGCCGGGATCGGCACCCAGACCGGCAGGTCGTCGTCCAGCACGTGATCTTCGCGCATATAGGCATGCGCCAGAACATAGTCGCCGAGGCGCTGCGAATTGCGCAGGCCGGCGCAGTGACCGAGCATCAGCCAGGCGTGCGGGCGCAGCACGGCGATATGGTCGGTGATGGTCTTGGCGTTGGAGGGGCCGACACCGATATTGACCATGGTGATGCCGGCATGGCCCTTCTTTTTAAGGTGATAGGCCGGCATTTGCGGCAGGCGCGGCGCTCCGCCCTCACTGGGCTCGGTCTCGCCCGGATAGGTGGTCATGTTGCCCGGCTCGACAAAGGCCGAATAGCCGTTGCCGCCAGCGGCCATCTGCTCGCGCGCCCACTTGCAGAATTCGTCGATGTAGAACTGGTAGTTCGTGAATAGCACGAAGTTCTGGAAATGCGCTGCGCTGGTCGCGGTGTAGTGGCTCAGCCGCGCCAGCGAATAGTCGATGCGCTGTGCGGTAAAGGGGGCCAGCGGGCTCGGCTCGCCAGGCGCGGGCTCATATTCTCCGTTGGCGATCTCGTCGTCAGTCGTATTCAGGTCCGGCGTGTCGAACAGGTCGCGCAGCTGGACTTCCGCACCGTCAACGAAATTCGCCTCGACATGCGCCCCCTCTCCAAAAGCAAAATGAAGGGGGATCGGCGTTGTGGACTCCGACACGACGACGGGGACGCCATGGTTTTTCATCAGCAGTCCGAGCTGCGTCTTGAGATAATGGCGAAAGAGCTCGGGATGCGTGATCGTCGTCGTGTAGACACCGGGCGCCGTCACATGACCATAGGAAAGGCGGGAATCGACATGGCCGAAGCTTGATGTTTCGATTGAGACCTGCGGGTAGAAGGCGCGAAAGCGCGCGCCGGGCGTCACGCCGCTGGCGATCGCCTTGAAGGCGTCGCTCAGGAAGGCCGTGTTGCGCTCGTAAAGCGCCTTCAGAGCGTCAACCGCGGCGGCAGGATCGTCAAAAACCTGCGGCTCGTACGGATCGGGGGAAATGAAAGGAAGGGGTCGGGTGGGGAAGATTCGCTTGTCCATGTCCCATTATAGACTCATCCATGTAACAAGCAATCGACAGTCATCGCGGCTTGCGCATCAGGATCACCGCGGAGAACTGCAGATCGGATCGTTGGTCAGCATGCAGGCGAGTTCCGGGCCGTGATAGAAGCGAACATTGGAGCCGGACGTCGAGGTGACAACCGCCGATGTCGAGAGGCCAAAGACCACACCCGCCAACGCGATGATCATCATTCGCCGAACCTGCCTGTCCATTTCCGTTACTCCCCGATCCACTCTTACCGTGTGAACAGGTTGTAGGACATCGCGACTGAACGCGGTCTGAGGCCCGCATTCAGCCGGCATTCAGAATGATGAACGGGCGGCGGGGCAAAGAAAAAAGCCCGGCTTTCCAACCGGGCCCTTCTGACAATCTCGCTATGAGCGCGATTACTGCTTCGTCAGCTTCTCGCTCTTGCAGATCAGCCCCCCGAGTGCGCAGCCGGACAGCGTCAGCGTGCTGCCCTCGACCTTTGCCTTGCCGGAATAGGTCTTGCCTTCGTCGAGCTTGTTCACGGTGCCCTTGTAGTCGCCACCCTTGCCGGACATGCAGCCGATGGACTTCCCCTTGTACTCGTTGTTGAGCACGGTGCCGCAGTATTTGTCACCGGAACCCGAATACTGGATCAGCGTCCCGTTGGGGCGCTTCCAGGTGCCTTCGATCGGTTCAGCCGCAAAAGCGGGTGCGGCAAATGCCGAGATCACAATCGCTGCAGAAATCAACTTCATCATTCAGAGACCTCCTCCAGGGCGCCAATGCCATTCACGCATCCTCATCGTGAATGCCTGCGCCATGCTCCTATGAAAACCCTTGCCTGCCAAGCCCTTCCAGACCTGACGACACAGGAAGAATATCTTCCGCGCACGTAAAGGTAAATGGGATTCTTGCAGCGTCCGCGAGGACTTTTCTCCAGCTTCAGAAAATGGCTTCGTTTTGCTTGGTTAGCGTTTGGTTGAAATGGCAGTTTGAATAATCCGTAAAATTTATCGCAAAAGCCCGGCATTCCAAGCCTTCTGATGTTTAACAAAAAACCAAGTTTACCAATCATTTGAACTTTGTTTTCCGCAAATTAAGGATGCCTTTTAAGCGCCTGTTGAAAGGCTCGTGGGATAGTTGAGCCATAAGACGAGCACGGGAAACAACCCGGCCAGATGCACCAGGCAGGCCCCAGTCCGCGAGAAGACGGGCGGGGCCAGCAAGGTGGCCCGCAAGGGAAAACAGGGACAGAAGAAACGAATAAAAAACAGCAAAGAAACAGGCACAGGGATAAAGACAATGGCACGATTTGAAATGAACGAGACTTCGACGATGGGCTGCGAAACCCGCGCGGACGTCTTTTGCGAAATGGGTCTGATGTATGCGGCCGGCCGCGGCTGCGACGTCGATCTGGTGGCAGCACACAAGTGGCTCAACATTGCCGCCATCAAGGGCTCCGATCGCGCTGCCTCGCTGCGCGCCGATCTCGCCAACACGATGACCAAGATGCAGCTTGCTCAGGCACTGCGCGAAGCCCGCGAATGGATGACCATGCACTGATCCGAAGTAGATCGGATCGCGACGTGATCGCCACTGCAGTTGATGACAAGAACAAGAAGCCCGACAAGGGACAGAATGCTTCGCGCAAGCAAGCTCTCGCATATTCCTGACCGCGCCGAACACCACGGCGCGGTTTTTGCTTTTTGGTATTTCGACGAGGGCCAGTAACCAAACGACGGCTTGACAAGGCCACTTCTGTTGACGATCGCCGCAAAAAGGCCAATAACGTCCTATCTTTAGGCGTTGCTTTAAGGCGTGATTACAATTCAGAAGGCCGCGTAAACCATTTGGTTACCATAGTTTGTCAAAGTAGGCTCATCAGTTCCCCGCGAGGCTCATCCCGCCTCAATGCGGGTCTGCGTAACGAGTGGAGCCGAGTTTAATGGCAAATGTGGCAGATATCGCCGGCAGGTTCGGAGCTCCGTCCCGTCCGCAGAAGGCGAAAGCGACGAAGGCTACCGGATTGAGCATGTCCCAGGGAGCGGCTATTGCAGCAACAGGCGCAACGGCGCTGTTGATTGCCTTCGCCACCGTTACATCCACCCATCATGCGCCTGCTGAAACCAGCAAGATTCGCCTGACGCTGACGGATCCACTGCCTCCGACAAAGGAGCAGTACGAAGCGCGCAACATCCGCACCGAGAAGTCGTCGCGTCTCTATCCTTTCGTGGCTGATGCTGTCGTGACGCACGCTGCGAAGTCGTTCACCGTACCGCCGCGCGAGGCCGTCGCATCCGTCGACGTACCGGTTCTGCCGAAGAAGGCGGAGGTCTTTGCGCAGGCCGACATGGCAAACATGCTGCGTCTCGCGAGCGTACCGACGCCGACCGCGGCACCGCAGATGGAGGCCGAGCCGGCTGTCGCCACCGCCTCCATCCCGCAGAAGCCGCAGGCTGACCAGGAGGTCGCGAGCCTCGTGACGCCTGACAGCGCCGAGAGCCGCTTCAAGGTCGTGATGCAGGAGCCCGATTTTGACGCGCCGCTGCCGATGGCCCGTCCCGAGGGATGGCCAAAGCCGCCGGCACAGCCCGTCACCGCAAAGACTGAAGCACCCAAGCAGGTGCTCGCCTATGCGAATACGAAGACGGACAACGAAGACATCGGCCTGCCGCGCAAGGCGGTTGCTCCGAAGATGCAGGCTGGCGTCGCGATCTACGATATCACGGCGAAGACGGTCTACATGCCCGACGGCACCAAGTTCGAGGCTCATTCGGGTCTCGGACAGTTCCGCGACAATCCGAAATACAAGCATATGCGCGGCAAGGGTCCGACCCCGCCGAACGTCTACCGCCTCTCGATGCGCGAGACGCCCTTCCATGGCGTGCCGGCTCTGCGTATGACGCCGCAGGACAACAGCAAGATGTTCGGTCGCGACGGCATCCTCACCCACTCCTATTTGCGCCGCAGACCCGGCGATTCCGCAGGCTGCATCGCCTTCAAGGACTATTACGCGTTCCTGAAGTACTACAAGCGCGGCGACCTGCACACGATCGTCGTCGTCGAAAGCATGGGCAACGACGCACCCACCGGCGGCAAGAAGAACTTTCTTGCCTCGCTTTTCGGCGGCTGATCGAACAAACTACCTGAAATGATCACAACCGGCTCCGCGAGGGGCCGGTTTTTTAACGTCTCAACGCAGCAAAGGTTCCCAATTCCAGCCTCACCCACTATAGCTTTGAGAGCTTTTTCGCAGGAGTAGAACAATGACCGATCTGAAGGTGGCGCTGGTTACGGCAGGTGGCAGCGGCATGGGTGCAGCGGCGGCCCGGAAGCTGGCCGCCGATGGCTACAAGGTTGCCATTCTCTCCTCCTCCGGCAAGGGCGAGGCGCTTGCTACAGAGCTTGGCGGACTTGGCGTCACAGGGTCAAATCTCGCCGCTGACGACATCAAGCGGTTTGTCGATCTGTCTCTGGAACGCTTCGGGCGTATCGATGTGCTCGTCAACAGCGCGGGTCACGGTCCGAAGGGTCCAGTCCTCGATATTTCGGACGACGACTGGCATCTTGGCATGGACTACTACCTGCTCAACGTCATCCGCCCGACACGCCTCGTCACGCCGCTCATGCAGGCTCAGGGCGGCGGCGCGATCATCAACATCTCGACCGCCTGGGCCTTCGAGCCGGATGCGCAGTTTCCCACTTCGGGCGTCTTCCGCGCGGGGCTTGCGGCCTTCACCAAGCTCTTTGCCGACAAGTATGCAGCCGACAATATCCGCATGAACAATATCCTGCCCGGCTATATCGACAGCCTTCCGGAAAAGGACGAGCGGCGCGAGAAAATCCCGATTGGCCGTTATGGCACGATGGACGAGATTGCCGCGACGGTCGCCTTCCTCGCCTCCCCTGGGGGCGGTTATATCACGGGTCAGAACCTGCGCGTCGATGGCGGGATCATGCGCTCAATCTGAGCATCGCGCGGATTGCTGCAACGCAATATCTGCTTTACGTGCCTCAGCGCTTCTGCTACCCCTAAGGCAATCGAACCATTTCGTTCGATTGCCGACAACTCCCATCCCCCGTTTTTGACGCCGCGCCCGCGCGTTGCGTCCGTATTCTTCCGAGAGAGCACATCTTGAGCGATTCCGTTTGCACCGATTGCATGCCTGCGGCCGAAGAGGTTGCGCACCGCACCTATACCCGCTTTGAAGTCGCACTCGTCATTTTCGCCCTCGCCGTCGGCGGTTTCGGCATCGGCACGGGTGAGTTTGCGGTGATGGGCGTCCTGCCGGATATCGCCTCGACCTTCAGTGTGACGGCGCCGCAAGCCGGGTACGTGATTAGCGCCTATGCGCTGGGTGTCGTGGTCGGCGCGCCAATCATCGCGATGCTGGCGGCAAAGCTCTCGCGACGGAACCTGCTCCTGGGCCTGATGGGCGTCTTTGCGCTGGGCAATATTTTGAGCGCCCTTGCCCCCAGTTTCCCCAGCTTCACGTTGCTGCGTTTCCTCACCGGCCTGCCGCACGGCGCCTATTTCGGCGTTGCCTCGTTGGTATCCGCGTCGCTGGTGCCGTTGAACATGCGGGCGCGTGCCGTCGGCTGGATGATGCTTGGCCTCACCGTTGCAACGCTGGCCGGCACACCCATCATGTCCTTCTTCGGCCAGCTCCTGAACTGGCGTGTCGTATTCGGCGGCGTGGGGATCATCGGGCTGGTCACGGTCGTTCTCTGCGCCATCTACCTGCCCCGCGACACGGTAGCGGAAGGCGCCAGCATGAAACGCGAACTTGTCGCCTTCACGCGCCCGCAGGTCTGGCTGACGCTATCGATCGCCGCAACCGGCTTCGGCGGTATGTTCGCTGTGTTCAGCTATGTTGCGCCGACGGCGCTTGAAGTTGCCAAGATGTCGCCCGTGTGGATCCCCGTCATCATGGGCGTTTTCGGGCTTGGCATGAATGTCGGCAATGTCGTCGGCTCGCGCCTCGCCGATATCTCGATCATGGGCACGATCGGCGGCATGCTGATCTTCAACATGGCGATCATGCTACTCTTCAGCCTGACGGCTGCAAACCCTTACATGCTCTGCCTTTGCGTCTTTTTCACCGGTTGCACATTCGCGCCAGGCCCGGCCGTGCAGACACGCCTGATGGATGTCGCCGCCGAAGGTCAGGCACTCGCCGCAGCCTCCATGCATTCGGCCTTCAACGTCGCCAATGCGCTCGGCGCCTGGCTCGGTGGTCTGGTCGTGACGCTTGGCTTCGGCTATCCCGCAACGGGCTACGTCGGGATGTTCCTGGGCCTGATCGGCCTTATGATCTTCGCGGTGTCGTGGCGGATGGAAAAGACGGCGCGGATGATGACCACGCGGCATTGATGCCCCTGCTCTCCCCTGTGGGAGGGGATAGCTCGCCCCAAGAGCCGGAGGCGATTGGCTTGGCAGGCTTGGTGAGGGGTGTCTGCCGACGCAGCCATAATCTGCCCCCTCACCTGCAAAATCTAGCATTTAGCTTTCAGCTAAGATGCTGATTTTGCTTCCTCTCCCACAAGGGGAGAGGAAGAATCTCATCACATATTCGGATAGACCGGCCCCTCGCCGCCCTGCGGCGGGACCCAGTTGATGTTCTGGTTGGGGTCCTTGATGTCGCAGGTCTTGCAGTGGACGCAGTTCTGGGCGTTGATGACGTAGGTCTGCTCGCCATCCTTCTCGACCCATTCGTAGACGCCGGCAGGACAGTAGCGCGATGACGGGCCCGCATAGACGCCGAGTTCCGACGCCTTCTGCAGTGCCATGTCCTTGACCTTGAGGTGGACCGGCTGGTCTTCCTCGTGGTTGGTGTTGGACAGGAAGACGGAGGACAGGCGGTCGAAGGTCAGAACGCCGTCCGGCTTCGGATAGTCGATCGGCTTGTGCTGCGAGGCGGGCTCGAGCGAAGCCGCGTCCGTCTTGCCATGCTTCAGCGTGCCGAAGAAAGAGAAGCCGAAGAGCTGGTTCGTCCACATGTCGAGACCG
The DNA here is from genome assembly GCA_900467685.1 of Hyphomicrobiales bacterium. GTDB lineage: Bacteria > Pseudomonadota > Alphaproteobacteria > Rhizobiales > Rhizobiaceae > Ensifer_A. The sequence goes on along the minus strand of UBQX01000006.1, from coordinate 166,774 downwards.
CCCAGCCCAACGCCGATGGCGGTGCCAAATTTCGACCAGAGCGGCTTGACGTTCCGGACTCGCTTGAGGTCCTTGCCGATCGCCGTATCGCGCCATTCGTTTTCGATCTCGACCGGCTCGTCATTGGCGCGGCCGGCAGCAATGGCTGCCGCGACCTTGTCGGCGGCGAGCATGCCCGAGAGCACGGCATTGTGGCTGCCCTTGATGCGGGGCACGTTGACGAAGCCCGCCGAACAGCCGATCAGCGCACCGCCCGGGAAGGACAGCTTCGGCACGGACTGCCAGCCGCCTTCGGTAATCGCGCGCGCGCCATAGGAAATGCGCTTGCCTCCTTCGAACGTCCCACGGATCGAAGGATGCGTCTTGAAGCGCTGGAACTCTTCAAAGGGGAAGAGATAGGGGTTTTTGTAGTTCAGATGCACCACGAAGCCGACGGCGACGAGGTTGTCTTCGAGATGATAGAGGAATGAACCGCCGCCGGTCTTCATGCCGAGCGGCCAGCCGAAGGAGTGCTGCACGAGGCCCTGCTTGTGGTTCTCGGGCTTCACTTCCCAGAGTTCCTTGATGCCGATGCCGAATTTCTGCGGCTCGCGATCCTTGGAGAGATCGAACTTCGCGATCAACTGCTTGGCGATCGAACCGCGCACGCCTTCGGAAATGAGGACGTATTTGCCGAGCAGCGCCATGCCTCGGGCAAAAGCCGGACCCGGCTCGCCATTCTTCTCAATGCCCATGTCGCCTGTGGCGACGCCGATGACTGCGCCGGCATCATTATAGAGCACTTCGGCAGCGGCAAAGCCCGGATAGATTTCGACGCCCAGCTCTTCGGCCTTCGTCGCCAGCCAGCGGCAGACATTGCCGAGCGAGACGATATAGTTGCCGTGGTTATTCATCAGCGGCGGCATGAGGATATTCGGCAGACGGATCGAGCCGGCGGGGCCGAGCAGCATGAAGTGATCGTCCTTGACCTCGGTCTTGAAGGGGTGTCCCTCCTCCTCGCGCCAGCCGGGAAGCAGTGCATCGATGCCGATTGGATCGACGACAGCGCCCGAGAGGATATGCGCGCCGACTTCGGCGCCCTTTTCCAGGACGACGACGGACAGTTCCGGATTGACCTGTTTCAGACGGATCGCCGCCGACAGACCGGCCGGCCCCGCGCCCACGATCACGACGTCGAATTCCATCGACTCGCGTTCCGGAAGTTCTGTCTCTCCGCTCATCGCTCTCTCCTCTAGCAAGCCGCAGATGTTCTTTAAGTTTGCCCCGCGCGGCCTGGCGTTTAATTTGGTCAGGCTTTTTGACAAAGGCTTCAGGCCTTGTCGAGCGTGGATGCGCCAAATCCTTTGCATTTTTTGCAGGTGCGAAATTACAAACGATTTATCTACTTACGTTTACGTTAACGTCAATTAAATGGCAAGGGAAAATCGGACTGGATTGCGTTTGCGAGTATCACCATCGCCGCTTTGCTGATCCGGCCGAACGGACTATAAGTCGGGTAAATAAAAGGAGAGACATCATGGATCTTGGTATTTCCGGCAAGCGCGCTCTGGTGCTTGCGTCGTCGCGCGGTCTGGGGCTGGGCATCGCCGTGGCGCTGGCGCGAGAGGGTACGGATGTTCTCCTGTGCGGCCGCAGCGCCGACAAGCTGGCGGCCAATTGCGCAGCCATCAATGCGGAAGGCAGGGGCAAGGCACAGTATATGGCGGCAGATATCGCCGATGCCGGCTTCCCGGCTTTCATCGCCGCTGAGGCTGAACGGCTGCTCGGCGGTGTCGATATCCTCGTCAACAATACCGGCGGGCCGGTGCCTGGCACTGCACAGGAGGTGCTGACGGCGGAGAATCTCAACACCTATTTCCAGTCGATGGTGGTGAGCGTGATTACCCTCACCAATCTCATCGTGCCGCAGATGAAGGCGCGCGGCTGGGGGCGTGTCCTGACTGTCGCCTCATCCGGCGTGTTCGAGCCGATTGCCAATCTGGCACTGTCCAATACGCTGCGCTCCGCACTCGTCGGCTGGAACAAGACGCTTTCGGCGGAAATTGCCGGCGCGGGCATCACCGCGAACCTGTTGCTGCCCGGCCGTATCCACACCGACAGGATCGATGAACTCGACGGCGCGAATGCCAAGCGAAGCGGCAAGACGCTCGAAGAGGTTCGCGAAGCTTCGGTCAGGTCGATCCCCGCCGGGCGGCTTGGCACGGTGGAAGAGTTTGCCAGCGTCGGGGCCTTCCTCTGTTCAGTCCCTGCAAGCTATATCACCGGCACGCTGGTGCGCTGCGACGGCGGCGCGGCCAAGTCGATCTGATCCTCAACCGAACCCGGAACGGAGTCCTGTCATGAAACGCATTGCAGTCGTCGGCGTCGGCATTCTCGCCGTTCTCTTCGGCCTCGTCTGGATCGGTCAGGGGAGCGGCTATTTCCCCTACCCCGCCTCCAGCTTCATGATCGCGCAACCGCAATGGATGCTCTATGGGGCGATCCTTGCGGTTCTGGGCCTCGGCGCGATCATCGCCGGGCGGCGGATGTAGTTTCTCAAAAACTTCACAGACACTGCCTTGATTTCGCGCGGTCGCCATGCGATCAGGCGCGCCCTGCCATTTGCCTTCCATCCCTAAAAACAGGCTGCGCCCTCCCTCGCGGCCGGAAAAGGATTTGCCATGACCGCCCTCGGCTTCGATTTCGGCACGACCAACACCGTGCTGGCCGCCAAGGCCGGCGACACGACACGCTCGCTGAGTTTCACGAGCCAGGCGGAAGTCACGGAAAGCCTGCGAACCTGCCTCTCCTTCATGAAGGACAAGGATCTCGGCGGTCTGGCACTCAAGGTGGAAGCGGGAGCTGCGGCCATCCGCAGCTTCATCGACAATCCGGGGGAAGCCCGTTTCTTGCAGTCGATCAAGACCTTTGCGGCGAGCCCGCTCTTCCAGTCGACCATCGTGCATGCGCGCAGACACACATTTGAAGACCTGCTGGAAATCTTCACGCGCCGGATGATGGCCTATTCGGGCGACGGCTGGCCGTCGGATGTGACGCGCATCGTCGCCGGACGCCCGGTGCGCTTTGCCGGCATGAATGCGGATGCGGACCTCGCCATGGAGCGCTACCGCACGGCGCTCGCTCGCTTTGGCTTTCCAGACGTGCAATTCGTCATGGAGCCGGTCGCCGCGGCCTTCTATTTCGCGCAGAATCTCGAGCAGGACACGAATGTTCTCGTTGCCGACTTCGGCGGCGGCACGACCGACTTTTCGATCATTCGCTTCGAGAAGGTTGCCGGCAAGGTGAAGGCACAGCCGATCGCGCATGGCGGCGTCGGCATTGCCGGCGACATGTTCGACTTCCGCATCATCGACAACGTCGTCAGCCCGCAGATCGGCAAGGGCGGTTATTTCCGCAATTTCGGCAAGCGGCTGGAAATTCCGTCGAACTACTATGCCAATTTCGGCCGCTGGAACCAGCTTTCGATCTTCAAGACGCTGCGCGATTTCCAGGACCTCAAGTCGCTTGTGCGGCAGGCGGAAGATCCGGACCAGCTCGAACTCTTCGTCGACCTGATCGAGCATGACGAAGGGTATCCACTCTATCAGGCCATCTCGAAGACGAAATTCGCCCTCTCCTCGCAGGAAGAGGCCGAGTTCCATTTCGAGCCGCTGGGCCGCTCCGGCGACCGAATCGTGAAGCGTTCGGACTTCGAAAGCTGGATCGCGCCGGACATCGCGCTGATGGAGAAGGCACTGGACGAAACGCTCGCGGAAGCCAAGATGCCGGAAAGCGAAGTTGGCGCGGTGTTCCTCACCGGCGGCACGTCCTTCGTTCCGGCCGTCCGCAATCTGTTCAGCCGCCGCTTCGGTGCCGAGCGGATCGAAGGTGGCGGCGAATTGCTGTCGATTGCTCACGGGCTTGCACTGATCGGCGAACGAGACGACATAGCCGACTGGGTCTCGTGATCTTCGCCCCTGTGGATGAGCGTTTGCCGGTTTCCCCGCCATCCTTTAAAGAAGAGACATGATCGAAGTCTCGCAGCTCAATGCCGGAGAACTGGCCGCGCTTTTGCATTTTCATGCGGATGCGGGCGTGGAATTCCTGCTGGAAGATGAGGGCATCGATCGTTTCGCCGAATTTGCATCCAGCGCAGCGCTGCGCGCACCGGAACAAAGCGCGCCTCAACAGGAGCGCGCGCAGCGACCGAGTGCAGCAGCGGCCAAGCCCGCACCGCGGCCGGTTTCGGCGACAGCCGTTGCCATTCCGGGTGAAGAAGCCATCGAGATGGCGCGACGTGCGGCTGAAGCCGCGACCAGTCTTGCCGAACTGAAGCAGGCGATCGACAATTTCGAGGGCTGCAATCTGAAGGCCAGCGCACGCAACAGTGTCTTCCCGACAGAGGCAGGCAGTTTGCCGATCCTGATCTTCGGCGCCACCCCTTCCGCCGAAGACGATCGTGAAGGGATCCCCTTCTCTGGCGCGCATGGCGAATTGCTGGCGAAGATGTTCGGCGCCATCGGGATCGACGTCGCGCAGATGACGCTGGCGCATAGCGTTCCATGGCGTCCGCCGGGCGGACGGCCGCCGACACCGGCAGAGGCCGAGATTTGCCGGCCTTTTGCCATGCGGTTGATCGCTCTGGCACAGCCGCGCTTCATGGTCATGCTCGGCAATTTCACGACGCGATTCTTCACCGGATCGACCGAGACGATCCATGCGCTGCGCGGTCAGTGGTTCGAGATCGGCACGCCAGCGACGGAAGCTATGGCCATGCTCCATCCGCAAGATCTGATGACCGCCCCGTTGAGCAAGCGTCTCGCCTGGACGGACCTGCTTGCCCTGGAGCAGCGCATCAAACAGGTAAACGCCTGACCCTTATTAAAAATTGGGGCGACTCCCGCCTTGTTTGACAGCAATGTGTCGCGAGCCATGCGGCATGCGCATGGCAGTTTCCCGTTATACCGCATTGCAATAAACATGCTGCATTGCGATATTGCGGCCGTGTCTTGGGAGGAATCGCACTTTTAGGAACCAAGGCCATGCACGCTACTTTCCGCTCCACCCATTCCGGGTTTGAAACGCTCCGCAAGATGTCCCGAACGCCGGGGCAGTCTGCCTATCGCCGTTTTCAGATCGTTACGAACGAACAGTTGACCGCACGCGGCTACGCAAACCCTGCCAAGCCGATGGCGCTTTTCAGCGATTTCATCCAGAAGTGAGGAGCACACAATGCGCTATAATCCCCTTCAGAACCTCACCGGCACAATCAAGTCGGTCAAGCTTGCCGTTTCGGCGGCCAATGACTATCGCGAACGCGCCGAGCGCCGCCGCGCCCGCATTTCCGGCCGCGTCTGATATTTTGCTCGTCAGCCCTGTGGCGTGACGAGTTTGCGCATGGCCTTGCGCTCCAACCCGAGCTTGCTTTCCCGGTAGATGATGAACACGCCGGCGCAGATGACGATGGCGGTTCCGACAAGCATCATCGGTTCGGGCACATCTCCAAACAGAAAATACGAAACGATCAGCCCGAACACGATCGACGTGTATTCGAAGGGCGCAATCGTCGAGACCTCCGCATAGCGATAGCTCTCCGTCATCAGGATCTGCGCAAGCCCGCCGCAGAAACCGGCGACGACCAGCAATAGCTGCTGTTCAATCGTCATCGGCGGCCAGCCGAGGGGGATGGAGAAGAGCGAGAAGACCGAGGCCGTCAGCGAGAAATAGAGCACGATGGTCGAGCTCTTTTCCGTCTGCACCAGCCGGCGGACGAGCAGCATGGCGACCGCTCCCATGATTGCGGAACCAATGAGCGCCATCGCGCCAAGGGCAGCTTCCGACGAACCGGCATGCTCAAGCAGCGACAGTTTCGGCCAAGAGATGATCAGGACTCCTGTCAGCCCGATGGCGACCGCCGTGATGCGGTAAATGCGCAGTACCTCTTTCAGGAAGATCGCCGCGAAGATGACGGAAAACAGCGGCATCGCATAGTTGATCGCGATTGCGTCCGGCAGCGGCAGGCGCACCAGCCCGTAGAAGCTGAAGGTCATGGAGACGACGCCGACGAAGCCGCGGGTGATCTGCCCCCAGATGCTCTTTGTCTTGAACGCAGTCTTCAACTCTCCCCGCCAGGCCAGATAGCCCAGAATCGGGAAGATCGCGAAGAAGGATCGAAAGAAGGTGATTTCGCCGGTCGCCATGCCGTCGCCGGCCAGCTTGATGCAGGTCGACATGGCAAGGAACACGATCACGGACAGGATTTTGAGCACAATCCCCCTCACGGGGTTGGCGGCAGAGCTTTGCATTGCGATTCCGGGAATTTGCAGCCGTCGGGCCGGCGACGTGCCAAAATGGCACAAAACGATGACAACATCCCCAGATGTAGCAGGTTTTCAGCGCCTGTAATGCCAAAATTGCGGGAGAATTCGAAAGAATATGCTTGTATTCTGAACACCGAAAATAAGCGCCCACCTCAGTCCTCGGGAGGAATTGCCGATGAAGGCGCTCGGTTGGTTCAGTTTGGCACTGGTTGCGGTCGCCTTCTTTGCCTTGTTCGGGATCCAGAGCTTCATTGCCATGAGTCGACCGCGCGAGCCTGCGGAGTTGCGCAACGCCGCCTCCATCGACATGCCCGTGCCAACGGCAGGCGAGAATGCTTCCATCCCGCGCGTCGAGAATTTCGAGGCGCGTGACAGGTCCCTCCTCGGTTTTCGGCACTACCGAAGCAAGGAGCCGACGCGACTCAAGCTTTACCTCGTTCATGCCGAGACCTGGGGCGATCTGCAGTTCACCGCGCTCGCAACCACCCTTGCCACCCGGTTGGGCGTCGCCGACGTCTTCACCTTCGACATGCGTGGCCACGGGCAGAATCCGTTGCATCGCGGCGATATCGCCTATGTGGGCCAACCGAGCGATGATCTGGCCGATCTGATCCGCGCCACCGCGGCACCGGGCGATGTCATCGTCATCGGCGGGCATTCGGCGGGTGCCGCCGTCGCCACGCGTCTCGCCATAGCGCCGGGCCAGGCCAAGCTCTCGGGCCTGCTGCTTCTGGCGCCGGTTCTTGCACCGGATTTCGCCGCCAACAAACCTGATCTCGGTGGCTGGGCGTTACCGCTCAAGGCACGAGTTGCGGCACTCACATTGCAGAACGCCGTCGGCATTCACTGGTCCGACCAGGAGATAGCCCTTCAATATGCGGTCCCCAAGTCCGTCTGGGAGGGCCCGCTCGGATTTTCCGTGACCAGCGATTACTCATGGCGCTATGCCCAATCCCTGCAGCTTCCCTCCGCTGACGGCTCTGAGCTTGCAAACGTGCATGTACCCTATCTCGCAGTCGTGGGCACCGACGACGAAGTGATCCATGCGGCCAAGCTCGAACCGGCCATGAAGAGCTTGAACAAACACGGCGATACTGTCGTTGTGCCGCAAGAAACGCATTTCGGTATCGTTAATTCGGAACAAACTTTAGCAATCATTCAGAATTGGCTGTCAAAATTGCAGTGAGGAATGTCTTTCCCGCCTGCGGAAAGATGTGCTGCGGGCATGGATTTGCGGATTTCCAGGCCGGTATGGGGACATTAGAAATATCCGCCGCACTCGGGACACTTCATGCGCACTGAAACGGGCCAGGTCTTCACTCTGGCGGACTACAAGCCGACAGATTTCATTCTTGAGCGCATCGACCTCACATTCGAGTTACATCCGCTGGAGACCAAAGTCACCGCGCGGTCGCTCTTCCATCGCCGTCCCGGTGCTGCGCCTGACGCGCCGCTGATGCTCGACGGCGACGAACTCGTCATGACCTCGCTTCTGCTTGACGGCATCGACCTCGCGCGCGACCGCTATGAAGAGAACGGCAAACAGCTCATCATTACCGGCCTGCCCGAGGAGATCGCCTTCGAGATCACGGTCGAAACCATGCTGGCGCCGGCCAATAACACGCAGTTGATGGGGCTTTATCGTTCGAACGGTGTCTATTGCACGCAGTGCGAGGCGGAGGGCTTCCGCCGTATCACCTATGCTTACGATCGTCCCGATGCGCTCGGCGTCTACACTGTCCATATCATCGCGGACAAGGGCTCATGCCCTGTCATGCTCTCCAACGGCAATTGCATTGGCAAGGCCGGCTATGGCGAGGGCAAGCATTTCGCCTCCTGGTTCGACCCGCATCCCAAGCCGTCCTATCTCTTCGCGCTTGTCGCGGGCGATCTCGGTGTCGTCGAGGACACGTTCACGACCATGTCCGGCCGCGAAGTCGCGCTGAAGATCTATGTCGAACATGGTAAGGAGCCGCGCGCGGCCTATGCGATGGATGCGCTGATGCGCTCGATGCGCTGGGACGAAGAAGTCTTCGGACGCGAATACGATCTGGATATCTTCATGATTGTCGCCGTCTCCGACTTCAACATGGGAGCCATGGAGAACAAGGGCCTCAACATCTTCAACGACAAATACGTTCTCGCCGACCCGGAAACGGCGACGGATGCCGACTTCGCCAATATCGAGGCGATCATCGCGCACGAATACTTCCACAATTGGACTGGCAACCGCATTACCTGCCGCGACTGGTTCCAGCTCTGCCTCAAGGAAGGCCTCACCGTCTATCGCGATCATGAGTTCTCCGCCGACCAGCGCTCACGCGCGGTCAAGCGCATCGCAGAAGTACGCCATCTGAAATCGGAGCAGTTTCCGGAAGATGCCGGCCCGCTGGCGCACCCGGTGCGCCCGACGCGCTACAAGGAAATCAACAACTTCTATACGTCCACTGTCTATGAGAAGGGCTCGGAAGTCACCCGCATGATCGCGACCATCCTCGGCCGCGAGAGCTTCAAGCAGGGCATGGACCTCTATTTCGAGCGCCATGACGGCCAAGCCGTGACCATCGAAGACTTCGTGAAATGTTTCGAGGATGTCTCCGAACGCGACCTCAGCCAGTTCTCGCGCTGGTATCATCAGGCTGGGACGCCGCTTGTCAGCGTGTCGACCGAGTTCGATGCGGAGAGCCAAGAATTCACGGTTTCGCTTGAACAGATCGTGCCGCCGACGCCGGGTCAGGCGCGCAAGGAACCGATGCATATCCCGCTGAAATTCGGTCTGATCCTGCCCAATGGCAATGAAGCGGTGCTTGATGGCGTAACGGGGGGCGATGTGACGGACGACGTTCTGCATCTGACCGAGCGCAGCCAGACCTTCACCTTTACCAACATCCCGGCTCGCCCCGTCCTGTCGCTCAACCGCGGCTTCTCGGCACCGATTAACGTGGATTACGCGCTGACGACGGAAGATCTCACGCAGATCGCCGTGCACGACCGCGACCTCTTCGCCCGTTGGCAGGCCCTGAACAGCCTTGCGCTGCCGGAGCTTACGGGTGCGGTAAAGGCTCTGCGCCGGGGCGATGCTCCTGCCTTTAATCCGGCCTTCATCGCAGCGCTCCTTGCCGCTGCCGCAGACGACGATCTTGAGCCCGCCTTCCGCGCGCAGGCCCTTGCGCTGCCGAGCGAAAGTGACCTCGCCCGTGAGATCGGCTCGAACAACGATCCAGACGCCAATCTCGTTGCGCGCCTCAGCCTGCTCAACGCCGTCGGACTGACAGGCCGGAAAATCTTCGCGAACCTGTTTGAGACCATGTCGTCGACCGCGCCGTTCAAGCCGGATGCGGCAAGTGCCGGCAAGCGGGCTCTGCGCAACACGGCGCTGACCTACCTCTCCTTCGCCGACAACGACCCGACGCTGGCACGCGAGGCCTTCGACAAGGCCGACAACATGACCGATCTCAGCCATGCGCTGACGGTGCTGGCGCATCACTATCCGGATAGCACCGAAACTGCGGAAGGGCTGGAAATCTTCGCAACGCGATTCGAGGGCAACCCGCTCGTGCTCGACAAGTGGTTTGCCATACAGGCGACCACGCCGGGACCGGACGCGCTGGATCGCGTCAAGTCACTGATGGAAAGCCCGCGCTTCAATGCCGGCAACCCGAACCGCGTGCGCGCGCTCATCGGAACCTTCGCCTTCTCCAACCTCTCGGGGTTTGCCCGGGCTGATGGCGCGGGCTTTGCCTTCCTCGCCGACCAGGTTCTCGACATCGACACGCGCAATCCGCAGCTCGCCTCGCGGCTTCTCACCTCCATGCGCTCCTGGCGCATGCTGGAACCGCAGCGTGCCGAACACGCGAAACGCGCCCTGGCACGGATAGATTCCTCGGCAAGCCTTTCCGTCGATGTCCGCGATATCGCCGAGCGCATGCTCCAGGACGCCTAAGTCCGCAAAAACCGGTGCATAAACCAGACGCCCGCAAAAAGTGATTTGCGGGCGGTTTGAATCCTGCGCGTGCAACGCAACATTCATGTGAGCCTCAAGCCGGAAGGTGACACGGACTCATTGAGAAATTGCGCGCAATTTCATATGGTTAAAAAAGAGTTACGATTTTCGCTGGACAAGGGGAATCAGCTTTGATTCACTAGAATCACTTCGGGCACGGCGGCCCGAATCACCTGCGATCAAAGACCGGAAATTGGCTCCGGCAAAGGCAGGGACGAGTGACATCCGGCGGTCTCATGCGATGCGGGCATGGGGTGGATGTTCAGACACAGGAACGGGGAAATTATGGCGGACGCGCAACGGGGAAGCGTAGCCGATGGTCGGCTGCGTTTGAGGTTTCCGGGAGTGGGTGCAATGCGGCATTCGTTCCAACGTCCGGGCCAACGTCCGGGCCATATTCCAGGACAAGTCCCGTTGAAGGATGTGGGACGCGTGCCTGGGCGCAGCCCCTTCACGGTCGGTCGCACGAGCGGAAAGCTGGAGCCGATTCTGAAACGTTCCATCCCGGTTCTGATCGTGGCCTTCCTGATTGTCGTTGCGGCATCGCGCGTCATGGGCATCTATCTGGAACGCGACCGTCTCGAAGGCGCCGTGCGGCAAACGACCATTCTTTCGGTCGCAGCTGCCTCCGCCGCTCTTGCGGAACACGCCGAATATTTCACCTCTGCAAATCGCCCCGCAGCTGAGGGTCTTCTCAAGCGCTATCTGCCGCAGGAACGTTTGCCGGATGCAGGCTTCGTTCTTCTCGTGCAGAAATCCGGTCAAGTCTTCGCGGCCTCGCCGGGCGGCGCGGCCTATGTCGGGCGCTCGCTGTCCTCGATTGCGCCGGATGCCCGCATGACCAGCGCCTTTGGCGATCGTGCCGGCACCTTCCACGCGGAACTCGACGGGCAGGATCATTATATGGCGATTGCCGCCCTGCCCGATGACGCGGGATACATCCTTGTCGCCAACTCCATGGCCGATGTGGACGAGCGTTGGCGGGATGAGGTTTCGCTTAACGTCACGCTGTTCGCCGGCATCACGTCCATCCTTCTCGTCATCCTGATTGCCTATTACGCGCAGGTGAAGCGGACGCGCGATGCCGATCAGGTCTTCGTCGAATCCAACATGCGTGTCGAAACGGCTCTGTCGCGCGGTCGCTGCGGCCTGTGGGATTTCGACATGCAGAACCGGACGCTGTTCTGGTCACGTTCCATGTATGAAATGCTGGGCCTGCCGCCGGCAGCGGCCGTGTTGAGCTTTGGTGATGCTGCACGCCTCATGCATCCGGATGACGGGAGCGTCTATTCGCTTGCCCGCTCCCTTGTGCGCGGAGAATCGAAGCAGGTGGACCGGGTGTTTCGCATGCGTCACGCCGATGGTCATTATGTCTGGATGCGCGCCCGCGCCCAGATGATCCGCACGACAGCCGGTCGCGACCGCCTGATCGGCATCGCCATGGATGTGAGCGAGCAGCATCGCCTGGCGGAGCGTTATGCCGAGGCCGACCAGCGGCTCGCCGACGCTATCGAATCGACCTCCGAAGCCTTCGTGCTCTGGGACAAGAACGACCGTCTCGTCATGTGCAACAGCCATTACCAGCAGGCCTACGGTCTGCCGGAGAAGGTGCTGGTGCCCGGCACCGAGCGCGCAACCGTCAATGCCGCTGCAGCCCGCCCGGTGATCGTGCGTCGCATCGCCGATCCGGACCAGGCCGGTGTCTGTTCACAGACCTCGGAAGTGCAGCTTGCCGATGGCCGTTGGCTGCAGATCAACGAGCGCCGCACCCGCGATGGCGGTCTCGTCTCGGTCGGTACGGATATTACCGTTCTCAAGCGGCATCAGGAGCGCCTGCGCGAATCCGAACGCCGGCAGATGGTCACCATTGGCGACCTCTACGCATCGCGAAAGATCCTTGAAAAGCAGAAGGCCGAGCTGTCGCTCGCCAACGAGAACTATCTTTCGGAAAAGGAACGTGCCGAGGCCGCCAACCGCGCCAAGTCCGAATTCCTCGCCAACATGTCGCATGAGCTGCGCACGCCTCTCAACGCCATCCTGGGCTTCTCCGAAATGCTGCTGAACCACATGTTCGGCCCCCTCGGCTCCGAGAAATATGACGAATATGCGCAGGACATTTTCGACAGCGGCAAGCACCTCCTGAACGTCATCAACGACATTCTCGACATGTCGAAGATCGAGGCCGGCCATATCAAGATCGAGCGCGAGCCGGTGGATCTCGCGCCGCTGATCGAGGAAGCCGTGCGCTGCATGGCGATCACTGCCGAATGCAAGGATATCCATATCGACCGTGAGGTCTGTGACGGATTGATGCTTTCGGCCGATCGTCGGGCCATCAAGCAGGTTCTGCTGAACCTTCTCTCCAATGCCGTCAAGTTCACCGGTCACGGAGGCACAGTATCGCTGCGCGCCCGCAAGCATGACGGGGCCGTCACGCTCTCCATCAGCGACACCGGCATCGGCATTCCGCGCGATGCGCTGAAGAAGATCGGCCAGCCTTTCGAGCAGGTGCAGAGCCAGTATGCCAAGAGCCAGGGCGGGTCAGGGCTCGGCCTTGCGATCTCCAAGTCCCTCGTGACGCTGCATGGCGGGCGGATCCGAGTCTTCTCGCGCGAAGGCCGCGGCACGACGATCTCGCTGCGCATTCCTGCCCCGACGGCCAATGCCGTGATTGAGCTTGCGCCGGAACCGGTGAAGCTCTCAGCCTGAGGCCTTCATCAAACCCTGGAAGGTCTTGCGCACGGCGCGTGTGCGGACCTTCAGGTCGGCCTCCAGGAACTTGATGTCCGGCGCGTTCGCGACGCGGCAAACAAGGTCCACGAGACCACCCGGCGCGTTCTTCGGATCGAAGCCTCCATCGATGCAGAGACGGATCACCTGCGACAGGTCGCTGAGCAGCGCGAAGGTCGGCACAACAGTCTCCATCTCATCCGGAGAGAGCGTCTGCGGCCCCAGACGCTGCAGAACCTCGCCGGTCGGCGTTCCCGCCTCGACGCCGCCTTCCGCCAACATCGCCAGAAACTGCGCGATGAATTCCATGTCGATCAGCCCGCCGGGAATGAGCTTGAAATCAAAGGCCCCGGATGGCGGCTTTTCCTGATCGATCAGGGTACGCATCTCGGCAACGTCTTTCGCAATCTTCGCGCGGTCCCGCTTCATTGCGACAATCTCGCCGATGATCTCTCCCGCCTCCTGCATCAGGCTCTCGTCGCCTGCGATCGGCCGGGCGCGGGTGAGCGCCATATGCTCCCATGTCCAGGCCTCCTCGCGCTGGTAGCGCGCGAAGGCGTTGATGCGTGTGGCGACCGGGCCCTTGTTGCCGGAGGGGCGAAGTCGCATATCGACTTCATAGAGCACGCCTTCCGCGGTCGGTGCGGAGAGCGCAGCAATCAGCCTCTGGGTCAGGCGGCCGAAATAGCGGTTGGCATCGAGCGGCTTGGGGCCATCGGATTCGGAGGCTTCGCCGTCGTAGTCGTAGAGGAGGATGAGATCGACATCGGAGCCGGCCGTGAGTTCCCGGCTGCCGAGCTTACCCATGCCGACAATGGCCGTGCGCCCGCCGGAAAACCGGCCATGCGAGGTGGCGATCTCCGTTTCAACTGCCGCCAGCGCGCGCTCCAGCGTGAGGTCCGCGAGATCGGAGAAGGCCGCAGCGGCGCGAGCGCCGGTGATGGTACCGGTCAGCAATCTTATGCCGATGAGGAAGCGCTGTTCCGCTGCGAAGATGCGCAAGCCATCCAGCACGTCTTCGAAATTGCGCGCCGTGGCGAGCGCATGCCCCAGCCGTTCGGCGAGATAGGCCCGCTCGGGAACTCGCGTCATCAGCGTCGGATCGAGCATGCCGTCGAAGACATGCGGACGTGCGGCTATGATGCCGGCAAGCCGGGGGGCCGCCGCCATGATCGTCACGAGCAGTTCGAGAAGCGGGGGATTGTTGCCCAGCAGCGAGAAAAGCTGGATGCCCGCCGGCAGGCCGGCCATGAAGCGGTCGAAATGCATGAGCGCATCGTCGGCGCGCGAGCTTGCGCCGAAGGCGGCAAGAAGCTTCGGCATCATTTCGGTCAGCCGCTCGCGCGCCTCCACCGAGTGGGTCGCGCGATATCGGCCCGAATGCCATGTGCGGATGGCGCGGGAAACGTCGGCCGGCCGCTGGAAGCCTAACCCTTCCAGTGTTTTCAGAGTGTCGGGGTCGTCCCTGGTGCCCGTGAAGACGAGATTGCCGGAACCACCGGAGAGTTCGGCCGCCTGTTCGAAGAGCTTCGCGTAGCGATCCTCGACCGTACGCAGAACCGAAACGAGACGGGTCGAGAATGACTTCACATCCCGGAACCCCATCATCAGCGCGATGCGCTTCAGCTCGGTTTCCTTGTCGGGCAGGATATGGGTCTGCTCGTCATGCACCATCTGGATGCGATGCTCGACGTCGCGCAGAAACCAGTAGGCGGCCGTCAGCGTGTCCGCCGTTTCCGGCTCGATCCAGTTGGCGCGGGCCAGCCCGGCCAGTGCGTCGTCGGTGCGACGAGAACGCAGCTCCGGCATGCGGCCACCGGCGATCAACTGCTGTGTCTGCGCGAAGAATTCGATCTCGCGAATGCCGCCCCGCCCGAGCTTGACGTTATGCCCCTTCACCGCGATCTCATCGAAACCCTTGTGCAGATGGATCTGTCGCTTGATCGAGTGGATATCCGCGATGGCCGCATAGTCGAGATATTTGCGGAAGATGAAGGGGATGAGTTCCTTTAGAAAGCCCTCGCCTGCGGGCACATCGCCGGCGACGGGCCGCGCCTTGATAAAGGCGGCGCGTTCCCAATTCTGCCCCCTGCCCTCGTAATAGATCAGCGCGGCTTCGACCGGGATGGCGAGCGGCGTGGAACCTGGATCGGGGCGAAGCCGGAGATCGATGCGGAAAACATAACCGTAAGCGGTACGCTCCTGCATGATGCGCACCAGCCGGCGGCATAGCCGCGCGAAGGTCTCGGATGCCTCATCGGGATCGATGACGATGCCGCGATCGGGCTCGAAGAAAACGACGACATCGATGTCGGAGGAATAGTTCAGCTCCGACGCGCCGAGCTTGCCCATGCCTAGCACGATCAGGCCGGAGCCTTGCGACGGATTTTCAGGATGGGGAAGCTTGAGCTTTCCCTGCTCGTCGAGAGAAAGGAGCAGAAAGTCGACCGCCGAGGACAGGCAAGCCTCGGCAAGGCGGCTCAGCCAGCGGGTGGTCTCGGGCGCCTCAAAATAGCGGGCGAGATCGGCGAAGGCGAGAAGGAAGGAGGCCTTGCGCTTGGCGAGCCGCAGGCGGTTCATCAGCCCTGCCTCGGCGCTCGTGCCTCCCTCTTCGGCAGCAGACCAGCAATCGCGGGCAGCCAGGATTTCGGCCTCTAATTCGGTCTTGATGTCGCCGAACAGGGCGCCATCGAGAAGCGGCGGCGCGATGCGGGCAATCTCGGCGAGATAGGGCGAAAGCGACAGGACCGCGACGGTAAAATCGTGCAGCGGACCTTCGGAGGCAGCAAGCGTCTTCAGGCGCTCACACTCACGGCCGGCCTCTCGCAGCGCCTGCAGCGCCTCTTTGGCGGCGGTTTTGCTGGGTGGCTCGATCGGGCTCGCCTTCAGGAAATCGGCAAGTGTTGCAGGCCTCGTCATGCACATCCTCCCCCGCCCGAAGGCCAGGGGAGCGGCGGATCAGGCGGCATTCAGCGGGAACAACATCCTGACGGTGAGTCCCTTGTTTTCCGCAGTCTCGTCTTTTGTGGAGGCAAGTTCAAGCGAGCCGCCGTGGAGTGCACTCACGGCCTCCACCATGGAAAGGCCCAAGCCCGTACCCGGCTTTGTTCGACTTTCTTCGATGCGAACGAAGCGTTGGACGGCATCCTCGTAGCGATGCGCCGGAATGCCCGGCCCTTCGTCGGCAACCGTGAGCAGCGCCTTGTCACCCTGTCTGGCAAGCGAAACGGTGATCGCGCTTCCCGTGACATCACCTGCATATTTGACGGCATTGTCGAGAAGGTTGAAGAGTGCCTGCCCCACCAGTTCTCGGTTGCCGTGGATGTGAATACCCGGCGCGATGTCCATCTTCAGCGCCAGTCCCGCCTCCTCAAGCACCGGCTCGTAGAGCTCGGCGCTATCGGCGGCAATGGCGCTCAGGTCGATGTCGTTCATCTCCGCCGTCGACGAGCCGGCCTCGACGCGCGAGATCATCAGGAGCGCGTTGAAGGTGCGGATCAACTGATCCGACTCGGCAATGATGCCTTCCAGCGACTGGCGATATTCGTCGTCGTTTCTGGAATGCGCGAGACCATCGGTCGCCTTGTTGCGGATGCGCGTCAGCGGCGTCTTCAGGTCGTGCGCGATGTTGTCGGAGACCTGTTTCAGGCCCTCGTTCAGTTTCTCGATGCGGCCGAGCATGCTGTTGAGCGAAGTGGACATGCGATCGAACTCGTCGCCGGAGCCGACGACCGGAAGGCGCTGCGAGAGATCACCGGCCATGATCTTGGCGCTGGCGTCCGACATGCGGGCAATGCGGTTCAGCGCGTTGCGACCGATGAAGAACCAGATGACGAGCGCGCCGATGCCCATGACGCCGAGCGCCACGACCAGCGCCTGGCGAACCAGCACCTTAAAGTGCTCCGGCTCGCCGAGGTCGCGGCCGACCAGAACGCGCAACCCGTTGGGGAGGACGAAGACGTTTGCCAGCGCCATATGCGGCTGGAGCTTCGTCTTGTCCTTGTTCTCGTCGCCGAAACGCTCGTAACGGAAGGGCGTGTCCGTCCAGCCCGGATCGCCCATGATGCCAGGCTGGATCGCGGCAACGTTGCCTGCGAGAAAATCGCCCGAAGGCCCCGCAATCACATAGAGATTGGCGCCGGGTTGGCGCGAGCGGCGCTCCAGCGTCTTCACCAGACCGTTCATCCCGGCCACTTCATAGATATGACTGATCTCCTCGACTTCCGCCGCAATGGCGTTCTGGGTCTGCTCGCGCAGAAAGTTCGCCGACATGCCCGCGACATAGATCACGAGAAAGGCGGCGCAGAAGGCGAAGAGGAGGATGTAGAGAGCCGACAGCCTAACCGCCGTGCTCTTCATCAGGATGCGGAGCTGGTGAAGCATTTGCCTTTTCTTCAATACGCATTCCGGACGGAAAACCGCTTCGCACTTTTCCTGGAATGCTTGTTACGCTTCATCCTTGATCATGTAACCCGCGCCGCGCACCGTCTTCAGAAGCGGCCGCTCGGTATCGCGCTCGATCTTGGAGCGAAGGCGGGAAACGTGAACGTCGATCACGTTGGTCTGGGGATCGAAATGGTAATCCCAGACATTTTCGAGCAGCATGGTCCGGGTGACGACCTGCCCTGCATTCTTCATGAGATATTCCAGCAGGCGGAACTCGCGCGGCTGCAGCAGGATTTCCTTGCCGCCACGCTTCACCTCATGGGCCAGCCGGTCAAGCTCGAGATCGCCGACGCGATAGACCATGTCCTTGTCGGGCGCGCCCTTGCGTCGGCCCAGTACTTCGACACGAGCCAGCAGTTCAGAAAAGGCATAGGGCTTCGGGAGGTAATCGTCGCCCCCGGCACGCAGTCCTTCGACACGGTCATCGACCTGGCCGAGTGCGGAGAGGATCAGCACGGGCGTGTCCTTGCCGCGTGCGCGGAGCTCGGTGATCAATGAAATGCCGTCGCGGCGCGGCAGCATGCGATCGACCACCAACGCATCATAGGCGTTCTCCGACGCCATGAAGAGACCGCTTTCGCCGTCGCTCGCATGGTCGGCCACAATGCCCGTCTCGCGGAAGGCTTTCGAAAGGTAGGCCGCGGCCTCCAGGTCGTCTTCGACAATCAGAATCTTCATACGCATAATGATAGCCTCTCCAGCAGAAAATGGCGACACGGGGCGTGCGGCGCCGGATTTCTCCAGCGCCGCACGTTCATGTCAGCCTGACAGGGATCAGCCCTTGTCGGTCGGCAGGGCCACGAAGCGGCTGCCGTTGTCGGTCTCGACCTGGAAGAGCGCCTTGGAGCGGCCTTCCTTCTTGGCAGCGTCGAGCTGGCTCGTGATGTCCTTGCCGGAGCTCACGTCCTTGTTGTTGACGGCGGCAATGCGGTCGCCCTGCTTAATGCCGGCATCGGCTGCGGCCGAGTTCGGATCAACGGACAGGATCTGGACGCCCTTGCCGTCGTCGCTCGGGCCAACGGTGATGCCGAGGGATTCGAGCGATGTCTGCTTCTGCTCGCTCTGATCCTGCTGGCTGTTACCGTCCTTCGCGGCCATCTTCTGTTCCGGCGGCAGGGTGCCGACCGTCAGCTGCAGCGTCTCGGACTTGCCGTCGCGCCAGATGGTGATGTCGGCCTTGGTGCCGGGACGCATGCCACCGATGCGCTTGGCGAGATCGCGGGCATCCTTGACCGGCTCGCCGTTGACGGCCGTTACGACGTCGCCCTTCTTGATGCCAGCCTTCAGGCCGGGGCTGTCTTCCTGCGGCTGGATGACCAACGCACCCTGTGCCTGCGCCAGGCCGAGCGATTCGGCGATGTCCTTCGACACCGGCTGGATCTGCACGCCAAGCCAGCCGCGGTCGATCTTACCGGACTTGATCAGCTCGGCGACAACCGTCTGCGCCGTGGAGGCCGGGATGTCGAAGGCAATGCCGACGCTGCCGCCCGAGGGCGAGAAGATCGCGGTGTTGATGCCAACCACTTCGCCGTTCAGGTTGAAGGTCGGGCCGCCCGAATTACCTCGGTTGACCGCTGCATCGATCTGGATGAAGTCGTCATACGGGCCGGAATTGATGTCGCGGCCCATGGCCGAGATGATGCCGGCCGTAACCGTACCGCCGAGACCGAACGGATTGCCGACAGCGACGACCCAGTCGCCGACATTGGCCTTCGCGTCATCCGCCCACTTGACGTAGGTGAACTTGCGATCCTTCGCCTCGACCTTCAGAACGGCGAGGTCGGTGCGCGGATCGGTGCCGACCAGCTTGGCAGGCAGTTCCGTGCCGTCGTTCATGACGACGACATAGGCGCTGCCGTCGGAGACGACGTGGTTGTTGGTGACGATATAGCCATCTTCAGAGATGAAGAAGCCGGAGCCCTGGGCAACCGGACGCAGCGGGCCCTTGTCGCCGGGCTTCTTCTGGCCCTGCTGCTTGCCAGGGCCCTGGCCGTCCGGACCGCCGAACTGCTTGAAGAAGCGCTTCAGCGGGCTGTTGTCGGGAAGCTGGTCGAAGCCGGGACCGAAGTCGAAGTTGAAGCCGCTGGCGTCATCGGCGACCTGCTGGACACGCGATTCGACGCGAACCGAAACCACGGCCGGCGAGACAGCCTTCACGATATTGGAGAAGCCGCTCATCTGCGGGCCTTCGACATGCACCGGCTCCGCAAAGGCCCCGGTTACGCGCGCCGGAAGACCCGACGACAGGATGACGGCCGCAAGGCCGGCGACGGCCGTCGACTTGAGGATCGTCTTGTAGGATACACCGCGCTTGGAATTCGAAGACATTGGATCTACCACCCTTTTCAGTTGCCGGGTCGTATGTCGCGAGCCCGATCAGTTGATGGAAAAGAGATAGACCAGGAGACCTTACTGTGAAGTGGCTAAGGAATGAATTTTTCGTAATGTTCCAGAAAAATCATAAGCGACACATAGTTATTCTTTGAGAATTGCTTGCAGACGTATCTTTTCTTCATCGGTCAAAGCAACGGCTTTGCGCTTCGTATTGCGCGAGGCCGCGAAGAAACCGATTGCCACAACGCCGATGAGCGCCAGCACCGCCGGTGCGCCCCAGAGGAACAGCGTATGTTCCGACAGACGTGGCTTGAGCAGCACGAACTCACCGTAGCGCGACACCAGATAGTCGTAGACCTGCTGGTCGGATGAACCCGCCTTCAGGCGCTCGCGCACAAGGAGACGCAGGTCGCGGGCGAGTTCCGCGTTGGAATCGTCGATCGACTGGTTCTGGCAGACGAGGCAACGCAGATGCGAGGAGATTTCGCGTGCCCGCGCCTCGAGCTTCGGATCGCTCAGAACCTCGTCCGGATTGACCGCATGCGCCGGCAGGGCCGAGAGGAACAGAAAGATCGCAAAGGCGAGGCGGCGGATCATTCGGCAGCCTCCAGCGCCGGGGCCGCAATCTTTTTGGCCCGCCGCGACGGCGCGCCGACACGCAGACGCCGGTCGGAAAGCGAGATAAAGCCGCCGACCATCATGATCAGCGCGCCGAACCAGATGCAGACGATGAACGGCTTCCACCATACGCGCACGACGATGCCGCCATCCGGCATGAGATCGCCGAGCGCCACATAGAACTGGCTGACGCCAAAGGTGCGGATGCCGGCCTCGGTCGTCGGCATCTGGCGGGCCATGTAGACACGCTTGGACGACGAAATCTGGCCGAGCGAGGAGCCGGCTTTCGACAGTGTGAACGTGCCCCTGTCTTCTGTAAAGTTCGGCCCCTGCCCGCGCTGCATGCCCTCGAATTTCAGGACATAGCCACCAGCCTCGACCGTCTGACCGGGCTTCATCTCCAGCACGTTCTCGGTCTGGAAGGCGCTGACGGCGATGATGCCAAGTACGCTGACACCGAGACCGAAATGGGCGAAGGCCGTGCCGATCGCCGAGCGCGGCAGTCCCACGAGCCTTCGCATCGCCGTCGAGAACGGAACCTTGCCGAAACCGCCGCGCAGCCAAAGATCGGTGAGTGCACCCACCATGAGATAGAAAGCGAGCGCCATGCCGAGGACGGCGAGAACAGGCCCGCCGTTTTCGAAATACCAGATCACCAGCGCGATGACGAAGCCGGCGGCTACGGCGAAGAAAAGCCTCTGAGCCGCACCCAGCAAATCGGCGCGCTTCCAGGCGAGCAGCGGTCCGAACGGCACCGCGAGCAGCAGCGGCAGCATGAGCAGGCCGAAGGTGAGATTGAAGAATGGCGCGCCGACGGAGATCTTTTCGCCGGTGAGCGATTCCAGCGCCATCGGGTAGAGCGTGCCGATGAGGACCGTGGCGGTCGCGACGGTGAGGATGAGATTGTTGAGCACAAGCGCGCCCTCACGCGAGACCGGGGCGAAGAGGCCCCCTGCCGTCAGCGAGCCGGCACGCAGCGCGAAGAGCGTGAGCGCGCCGCCAATGAAGATCACGAGGATCGCCAGAATGAAGACGCCGCGCGACGGGTCGCTGGCGAAGGCGTGGACGGAGGTGAGCACGCCCGAACGCACGAGGAAGGTGCCAAGCAGAGAGAGCGAGAAGGTGAGGATCGCCAGAAGCACGGTCCAGATCTTCAGTGCCTCGCGCTTTTCCATCACCAGCGCAGAGTGAAGCAGCGCCGTGCCGGCGAGCCAGGGCATGAAGGAGGCGTTTTCGACCGGGTCCCAGAACCACCAGCCGCCCCAGCCGAGTTCGTAATAGGCCCAGTAGGAGCCCATGGCGATGCCGGCGGTGAGGAAGGTCCAGGCAGCAAGCGCCCAGGGCCGCACCCAGCGCGCCCAGGCGGCGTCGATGCGGCCCTCCATCAGCGCGGCGACTGCGAAGGAGAAGCAGACCGAGAAACCGACATAGCCGAGATAGAGAAGCGGCGGATGGATGGCGAGACCGACATCCTGCAGCACCGGGTTAAGGTCACGGCCCTCTGGCGGCGGCGGCATCATGCGCAGGAACGGATTGGACGTGAGCACGATGAAGAGGATGAAGGCTGCGGAAATCCAGCCTTGAACGGCCAGCACATTGGCTTTCAGCGTCGCAGGCAGATTGCCGCCGAAGATGGCAACGAGCGCGCTGAAAAGCGACAGGATGAGCAGCCAGAGCATCATCGAGCCTTCGTGGTTCCCCCATACGCCGGAGACCTTGTAGAGCGTCGGGATCAGCGAATGCGAGTTCTGCCAGACATTGGCCACGGAGAAATCCGAGACCAGATGCGCATGCATCAGGATGCCGAAGGCGATCGTGACGAGCAGGAACTGGCCAAGAGCGGCAACAGGCGCGACAGCCATCAGGTTCGCATCGCCGCGCCGCGCGCCGATTACAGGAAGAACCGAGAGAACGATCGCGGTCGCGAGCGACAGGACAAGCGCATAGAGGCCAAATTCGACGATCACTGGATCTTCTCCTTGCCGCTGAGCTCGACGCCTTGCGCCTTCAGCCGGTCCGCCACATCCTTGGGCATGTAGGTCTCGTCATGCTTGGCGAGCACGGTGTCGGCCACGAAAACTGGATTGCCGGCTACGAAGGACCCTTCTGCCACCACGCCCTGCCCCTCGCGGAAGAGGTCGGGAAGGATGCCCGTGTAGGTTACCTTGACGGTCGAGAGCGTATCCGTCACCTCGAAAGTCGAGGTCGTCCCCTCGCCTCGCACCCAGGAGCCTGTCTTGACCAGGCCGCCGAGGCGGATGCGGGTTCCGGGCTTGACCTCGGCCTTGGCGAGATCGCCCGGCACGTAGAAATAGGACACGGACTGGCTGAAGGCGAACATGACGAGCAGGACCGCGACGACGATGAAGCCGACGCCGCCGGAAATGATCGCGAGGCGCTTCTGTTTGCGGGTCATTCTTGTTCCGGTCATTCTTGTTCCGGTCATGGCTTTGCCTCCGGCGCCTTGATGCCGAGCTGGGTGGCGAGCGCGACAAGCTGCTTGCCCTGCGCGCCGTCTGCCGGGAATGCCTTGAGGGCGCGGTCAAGCGCATCGCTTGCCTTGTCGGCCTGCTTCAGCATGGCATAGGAGCGCACGAGCCGCATCCAGCCTTCGAAATTGTTGGGATCGGCTTTGAGCTTATCATCGAGGCCCGCCACCATGTTCTGGATCATCTGCTGACGGTCGCCGGCGCTCATGTCTTGCGCGGCCGCCACATCGGCGGCGGTCGGGTTGCCGGGAGCGGCCGGATTGGGTGCCGGCTGATCGGGCGCATTTTGCAGCGAGGCGATGTGCTGGGCAACGATAGGCTGCCACGGCGCATCCGGCGGCGAGGTCTTGGCCAGCGACTGGAACGCCGCCAGCGCTTCCATGCGGCGGCCCTCCTGCTCCATTGCGAAGGCGAGATAGAATTCCGCACGCGCATCGTTGCGGTCGATGCTCAACGCCTTGCGGAAAGCATCGGTCGCTTCGGAACTGATCAGACCCTGATTGGACGCGACGATGGATTCACCAAGCCCTGAAAGCCGCTCGGCGCTCTCGCCGCGGATGCGGATGGCCTGCCGGTAAGCGTTAGCTGCATCGGTGGGGCGACGGTTGCGGAGGTAGATGGGAGCCACGAGATCCCAGCCTGCGCCGTCATCGGGGTTCTGGATGAGATGGTTTTCGGCTTTGGCCAGCAAAAGCGCGACATCGTTGCCGGGATTGGCAAGCCGCGCGGCCAGGGGAGCGTCGGGCACGCCGGGGCTGCCGGCGTAAAGATAAAGGCCGATGCCAAGCGCGGGAAGTAGAAGAATGATGAAGGCCTGCGCCAGCGGATGGCGGCTCGCCTTGGGGCTAGCGTCCGTTTCCTTGCTGGCCTTGTCGGCGGAAGACAGCAGGCGTCGGCCGATTTCGGCGCGCGCATTCTCCGCCTCCTCCGCAGAGATCAGACCGGCGGCGGCGTCGCGATCGACCTCCGCCATCTGGTCGCGATAGACCTCGACGTCATGGGCGTGCTCGCCGCCGGCTGTTGCGGAGCGGCGCAGCAGCGGCGCGAGAAGTGCGACCGCCAGAAGCGCGGTGACGCAGGAGACGAGGATCCAGAATAGCATGCCGCTCAATTACCCGAAGGCCAAAGGGTTTCCAACTGACAAAAGGCAATACACGGCAATTTGACGCGGGCGTTTGACCTCGCTCAAATGGTTGTCCGCATCAATTCTTTGTGAGGTGGGCGCTCAGACACGCTGCTTTGCGAAAACCGTGGCCGATTTTCGCGGCGATGCATCAGGTGAGCGGCGTCCAGGTGCCGTTGGAATTGCGGCATGCTGCACCGCGCGCGACGAGCGATCGGCCATCGACGCTGACGGTCTGCGTATACTGGCGGCAGTTCTGCGTGCCGACCTGATAGGGCGTCGCGGCGACAACCGTGCCGCTGACGCCGGTGGCGCCTGACCACGGAACAGCCTGTCCGCCGGGGGCATCTTCGAGCGCCTTGTATTCGGCCTGCAGGGCCAGCTTGCGGTCTTCAGCTCCAAGGTCAGCGCCTTGAATTTGCGAGACAAGTCCGCCGTCGAGAGCGCGCACAAAAGCGTCGCCGGAGGAGTAGGACGTTTGCGGGGCGGCGAATGCGAGTGGCGTTGCCGAGCGCTTCGCCACAGAGGCGCAGCCCGAGGTCACGGCAGCCGTCGCCATCATGGCGCAAGTTACCATCAGCTTCATTGTTCGCGCTGTGCCCCCGATCGTCATTTCCCCGTCTTTCGTCCTAGCAAAACTCGCCTGTGTGCTCCTCCACATTAATTATGGGGAACAAGCGCCTCAGAATCAACCACGTTTGGCTTTTTCCAGCGCCACTATCGGCAAAATAAGCGAGGCGCGCAGACCGCCGGAGGCCCCGCGTGACAGGTTTAGGCTACCGGAATACTCCGAAACGATCTCGCTGACGATGGAGAGGCCGAGGCCCGAACCGGGTCGGCTTTCGTCCAGCCGACGGCCACGCTTCAATGCTTCCTTGATTTCGTCAGGCTCAAGACCGGGGCCATCGTCCTCGATGGTAAGTTCGGCCATGTCCCTGCCCTCCTGCTGATCAAGGCCGGTAAGCGAGACATGGATGGAGGACCTGGCGTAGCGCGCGGCGTTCTCGAGGAGGTTGCCGACGATCTCCTCGATATCCTGCTGTTCCATGGCGAGCACCACGCCGGGTGCCCTATCATCCATTTCGAACTCGATCTCGCGATTGAGCTTCTGCATGACGCGCACGATCCGATCGAGCACGGGTCGTGCCTCGGTACGCGCCAGAACCGTCTCGCGCTGGGCGGCGATGCGGGCGCGGTTGAGATAGGACTGAACCTGGGTCTGCATTGCGTCAGCCTGCTGCTTCACAAGCGCGCCATGGGCCGGCGTCATCGCCTGCGCCTCGTTGATCAGAACGGCAATCGGCGTCTTCAGCGAATGGGCCAGATTGCCGACCTGCATGCGGGCGCGCTCGATAATCCGGCGGTTGTTGTCGATCAACGCATTGACCTCGTTGGCCAGCGGACGGATTTCGCTTGGGAACCGGCCCTCCAGCCGCTCGGCGCGGCCTGCGCGAATGTTCTCGAGCGCATTGCGCACCCGGTCGAGCGGGCGCAGGCCGATCAGAATGGCGAGTGCGTTGGCGAGCAGGCTGCCGGCCCCGAAGATGGTCAGCGCGAGGTAAAGGCTGCGGTTGAATGCCGCGACGCTCGCCTCGACCACAGCCTTGTTGCCGGTCACGCGGAAGCGCACGATATCGCCCTGGTCGTCCAGCTCCACTTCTGTTTCGGCGACCGACAGGCTGTTCCCGAGCGGGTCCTTGATATCGTAGAAGCGCTGGAAACGGATGTCGAAAGGCACTTCGCTGGCCGGTTTTTCCGGCAGCGTGGTCGCGCCAAGCGAGGGCGAAACGAGCGGCGTGGTCTTGTACTGGCCGACCCCTTCCGCAATCCAGTACCAGCCGGTGCCGGGTTGCGAGAACTGCAGGTCGCCGAGTTCCGGTCGGCCGGCGAGCTGCTTGTTCTCGTTGATCGAAACGGAGTTGACGACGTTGAATAGATGGGCGCGCAGCAGGTCGCGGAAGCTCTTTTCTGCATCGCGCCGGTAGAGCGTCGAAATGGCAATCGCAATCACCACGAGACCCGCAATCGCCCAGATCGAAACCGACAGTACGACGCGGAGCGTCAGCGATTGTGCGCCAAAGCCTCTCATGCGCCGGATCTCATCGGGGTCGCCTCATCGCGGAGACCTCATTTGCCAGGAGCCTGCATGCGATAGCCAAGGCCGCGCACGGTCTCAATCATGTCGACGCCCATCTTCTTGCGCAGCCGACCCACAAAGACCTCGATCGTGTTCGAGTCACGGTCGAAGTCCTGATCGTAGAGGTGCTCGGTCAGTTCGGTGCGCGAGACAACCTCGCCCATGTGATGCATGAGATAGGACAGAAGGCGGAACTCGTGGCTGGTCAGCTTCAGCGTCACGCCATCGACGGTCGCCTTGGAGCTTTTCGTGTCGAGACGGACCGGGCCGCAGATGAGGTCGGATGAGGCGTGGCCGGCGGCGCGGCGGATGAGCGCGCGCAGGCGCGCCAGCACCTCCTCGATATGGAAGGGCTTGGCGACGTAATCGTCGGCACCGGCATCGATGCCCGCCACCTTGTCGGACCAGCGGTCACGGGCCGTCAGGATCAGGACCGGCATGACGCGGCCGGCGGCGCGCCATTTTTCCAGTACGGTAATGCCGTCCATTTCGGGCAGGCCGATATCGAGAACGACGGCGTCGTAGGGCTCGGTGTCGCCGAGGAAATGCCCCTCTTCACCATCAAAGGCCTGATCAACGACATAGCCCGCTTCTTTCAGCGATTCACTCAGCTGCCGGTTCAGGTTCTCGTCGTCTTCCACGACCAATATGCGCATGCGTCAAATCCCGTTTGTCGTGCCGTCTTGCGACTGCCAATTCACATAGGCTTATGGACGACCTTCTTCTTCGGTCGCTCGCCGCTGTTCTGCACCAATATCGTGATGACGCATTCATTGCCAACGGGTTCGACCGAGAGAAGCGTCCCGCCGTTCTCCGACAGCGCCTCGCGGGCGGCTGCCGAACAATCGCCACGAACGGCGATAAGGTCCTTGTTGGCGGGCTCGCCCACCATGCCAAGTCCGAGGGCCGCCACGGCCAAAATCAGATGCGATCCCATTGCATTGCTTTCATGAGCTTGGATGTCTCAAATCGAGCCTATTCATACAGATGCGCATCTGAATGACAAATGAACATGAGCGGAAAAGACTGTCATGCGCAAGCAGGAACGGCTGCAGAAACATGCCGCCCCCGATCTTTGGGACCGCTTTGCAGGCGACTGCGGGATAGAGTGACGAGCGGCGTTACTTGCCCGAACGAGAGCGGCGGCCCTCATGATCGTAGGCCACGAAAGCAAAGCAGCCGATAGCGACGACGACCGGAAAAACGGTCCAAACGAGAAGATTGAAAATCATTGTGCGCGTCCGAAAAACAGAGTGCCGAATCACTGCAGAATAACGCAACGCTGCATGCTCGCACCCCCGAAATGGTGGGGATGCGGGACAATCGAAATCCGGGAAAGTTTCACGCAACCTTGGTGCTGGCTTTCATGCGGCCCCAGATGGCCATGAGGCCGCCCAGCGTGCCAGCCAGTGACAGGATGGCGTCCGCGAGCTGGCCCTGATCGGCAGCCGAGAGATTGTAGCCGCCGGCATGCGCCAGCGATGCGGAGATGGCGATGATCGCGCCCCAGATCGTGCGGGACTGATACCAGGTCTTGATGTCTTCCATGGTTTGCTCCTTGTGTTTGAGAGGTTGCGGCAGTCACAGCGCGATCGACGCCTCCGCGGGAAGGCCGGCGGCAACCGTCCAGCCGATCTGGCGAACGCGGAAGCGGATGGCGGATGGCGGCGCGCCGAATTCGGCGATGGCGTCCGAAGCGGCGTAGAGGAAGGATGGCGCGGTGGTCTCGATGCTGCGTGCGATCGTGCCATCCGCCAGCAGCAGTTCCACCAGATAGCGCTCCTGCGGCTCGTCGAGCGGAATGTCGTAGGCCTCCCAATTGTCGCCGTCGACGCGGCCCGAGCGCGTCCAGGAGAGCCGGATATCGCCCGAAGCCTCACGCGCCGCCTTGAGATGCACGGGCGCCAGCGGCGTTGCGGCCCGGCGTCCCCCGGAGAAGGCAACCGGGCCGACGGTCGAAATGCCCGACTCGGCACGCCAATTGAGCGGAAGTCCCGCCTCGCCCGCTTCGAGCCCGAGCGAGACCACGGCGTCGTTGAGCAGCACGACGTCGGCCCCCGCCGGCGCAGCCGCCACCATGGCATCCGAGGTGCCGAACTGGCCGCGCAGCAGATTGGAAAGCCGCCACCGGTTCGGCGCCACTTCCTCAGCGGTTTCGAAGCTGACGATTTCGAAGACGCCATTGGCGGAGCACACGGCCAGTCGATTGGAGCCGGAAAGAAGTTCGCCCGCCGTCACGGAGGCGAAGCTCCCGAAGGCCAGCGTCACGTCGAGCGCGTTCACCCTGTCGATCCGACCCGTGATGCCCGGCGCCAATGCGCTCGAAAGCGTACCCAGCGTGGCGGGCCGTGTCGCGACCGCGCGGGAACGATAGCCTTCTGGTCCCGTAGCCGCCGAAAGCGTCACCGTGCGCCAGGGCCGCGCGAGAACCGCAGCGCAGGCATAGCTTTCCGGCGGCTTCGATCCCATCATGGGCAGATCGAGGAAAACGACCTCGGGCGCGAATGCCTGCGCAACGCCGCTGGAGGTGGACCGGGTTACGCTTCGCTCAAAGGCGTGCGCTCCGGCGGGCGGCACATATTCGACAACCTCGATCATCCGCGCCGCCCCGTCCTCGAGCCGGGCAATGCGGAAGCGGCCGGAAAGCTCAGGCAGCGTCACGATATCCCCGGGCTCCAGTTCCATCAGAAAGGGAGCAACGGCGAGCTTGACGGAGCGGCGCGCGAGGCGCTGGTCACGCAGTATCTCCTCTGCCGCAGCCGCCGCGGTCGCCTC
This sequence comes from Hyphomicrobiales bacterium, assembly GCA_900467685.1. Lineage (GTDB taxonomy): Bacteria > Pseudomonadota > Alphaproteobacteria > Rhizobiales > Rhizobiaceae > Ensifer_A. The sequence goes on along the minus strand of UBQX01000006.1, from coordinate 137,820 downwards.
CGGCAGCACGCCCGCAAGGGCACCCGATGCGACGCGATCGTTGCCGGACGCCATGCGACGGGAACGGGCAACGGCGCTTTCGTAGTCGCCAGCCTCGTCGTAGTAGTCGAGCGTCGCCTGTGCCGCGACATCGCTTTCCTGCGCCCGTGTCTCGCTCCACAGCGGCGCGTCTTCGAGATCGGCGAGGACATCGAGAACACGGGGCGGATTCGAGAGCTTGGCGCGGGAGGAGAAGACGAGCTTGCCGCCGCTCTCCCGGCAATCGATCTGGAACGCGGCCATCAGCGGCTCGATCATGGTGCGCGCCGAGGCGACATCGCCCTGCACATAGCCGGTGAGGTCGCCCGAGACCGCCGAAACATCGAAATCGGCAAAGCCGTTATCGGTGACAATTGCGGCGATGACATCGGCGAGCGTCCCCGCCCCCAGCCGACCATTCAGCCAATGCCCCGTCTGCCAGTTGCCACCATCGGCAAAGAGGCCGGTGTCATAGGGAAAGGCGGGGATCGGTCGCGCATCCCAGGTCCAGACGGTGATGTCGCGCGTCGCCAGCATGCCCGAAGGCGCAGTCGAGCCCTTCCAGTGCGCATAATGGGCTTCGAGAAAGCGCCTCTGCATGGCGTCGCTGCGCTGGCCGGAGGAGAAATGCGGGAGAGCGCTTTCGGCCGATTTCGGATCGGGAAAGACATTCGGCTGGTTCGCGCCGCGCTCCACGGCCGGACAGCCAAGCTCGGTGAACCAGATCGGCTTCATTCCCGCAAGCCAGCCGGTCGGCGTGGCGAGCTCCACGCCGCCGCGCCGCTCGTAATGCCGGTTCCCCCACCAGCCGGCGATGTCCTTGGCGCGGAAGACCCAGGGCTTGCCGGCCACCCCATCGGCAATCGGGGAGCGGCTGCGGTTCGCCCGCGCGGCGTCGCTGGCATAATACCAGTCGAAATACTCGCCGCTGCTGATGGCGCGGGCCATGGCGTCGCGATCGTCCGCCGTTTTCGCCCCGTCCTGATTGGCCGTAAGCAGATCGTCATCCCGCCAGTCGGCCAGCGGCAGGTAGTTGTCGATGCCGACCGCATCGATATGCGGACTTGCCCAAAGCGGATCCAGATTGAAGAAATGATCGCCCGAGCCATCATCCGGATGGAAGCCGGAATATTCGCTCCAGTCGGCGGCATAGGTGAGCTTGACCCCACCGCCTACAATCCCACGCACATCCGCCGCCAGCGCCGTCAGCGCCTCCACGAAGGGGAAAACGCCGGCCTGATCGCGCAGCCGCGTCAGCCCGCGCATTTCCGATCCGATGATGAAGGAATGGACCCCGCCGGCCAGTGCCGCGAGATGCGCATAATGCAGGATCATGCGACGATAGCCATCGCCCGTCCCTGTATAGCTGACGGCGCCATCCGCAACGCTGAAGTCGCCGGCCACGGCATTGCCGCAAAAGGCATTGATGGCCGCGCGCGTCGCAGCCGCCTTGTCGGTCATCGCCGTGATCCGGCCACGCCACGGATAGGCCGCCTGCTGGCTTGCACCATGGGGATCAGGCAGTCCGTTTGCTGCCGGGATATCCATCATCATCAGCGGGTAGAGCGTGACGGCCAGGCCACGGGCCTTGAGGTCCGCAATCGCCGCCAGAACGGCGGCATCGTTGGGCGTGCCGCCAAAGGCGGGACCGCCATTGACCTGCGAGACCACATGGGCCGCACCGCGCGACACGCCGGAGACCTGCCAGGGCTGGCTTTCGTCGACCCGGCTTGCCACCTCCACGCCCGGCACGACACGGCATTGATCGGCGCGCAGATCGGTCCCGAACCAGGAGACGACAAGCGAGACGCGCTTCAGGTTCGGGCAGAGCGCCTGCAGTTCGTCAAGCGAGGCCTGCCAGTCGGATACGGCGTAGCCGACATTGCGGTTGAGGATGCGCGAAGCCCCCGGCCCCGTCGTCTCGGTCACCTGTCCTGGCGCATAGCCGTGCTCGCTGGCGCCGGGGATAATGGTCACCGCCTCGATATAGCGTTCCAGCGTCCCGATGGCGCGAACCACCTCGAACTGGAGAACGGGAATGCGATTGCCGAAATCATCCAGGGGAAGCCGCTCGAAGACGACATAGGCCGTGTTGCGATAGGCCGGCGCATTGCCGGCCCCCTGCTTCGCCTCGATCAGCGGATCGGGCATCTGGTCTGCCGTGCCGCGATGAAGCCGCATCTCGACGCCGGAAAGATCGAGGGGCTGGCCGTCTGCCCAGACGCGGCGGATCGCCGTCACTTCGCCCTCGCAGAGGCCACAAGCGAAGTTGGCGTAATATTTGTAGCTCGTGGTTGTGGCCCCACCGCCAAAGGCCTTGCCGCCGGAGCGTTCGCTCGTCACCTCTTCCTCGAAGCGCGTCGCCCAGAACAGCGTGCCGCCGATGCGCGCCGTGCCGTAGAGGCGCGTGATCGGTGTCCCCTCCTCCGCGCCCGGAATGCGCGCCGTCGCCAGCCGTGCGCCGGTGAAGGTCGAGCCGCCGCCGATCAGCGCGCGGTCAATGGACGCACCCGCCAGAGCACCAGCCGCCTGACCGATGGCCGCGCCCACGGGGCCGAAGACGGAACCGAGCGCCGCGCCCGCCGCCTGCAACAGCAATGTCGCCATGATGAAGAGCCTCAGATGTCGGGGAAACGGTGGACGGCGGCGATGCGCCGTGCCCAGGAGTAAACGAGCGGCGAGGAAACGACCCCCGCCTGTTCATAGGCATGGATGAAGCGCCCCTCCTCGGCCAGAATGCCGAGGTGCTTGGCCGCGACGCCGGGCCGGAAGCGGAAGAGAAGCACATCGCCCGGCCGCATCTCGGCGCGCTCGATTGGCGGGCCGAAATGGCGAAGCGCGGCTTCCGCCAGCCGCTCGGTGCCGCTCCGTTCGGCCCAGTCTGCGGCATAGGGCCCTGGCGCTTCCGGCTCCGCGCCATAAAGCTCGCGCCAGATCCCGCGCACGAGCCCGAGGCAATCGCAGCCGACGCCCTTCAGCGAGGCCTGATGCCGATAGGGCGTGCCAATCCAGCCGGCGGCCGCATTAAGTATGCGCGCAGAGTTTTTCACCGGGTTCATGTCCAGTTCAGGTAGGATCGTGTAAATAATTTCTTAACGATGCGGCCGAAGGGGGAACTTCTGCGCGGCATCGCGATTACAGAGAGTATCGAGTCTGTATTTGGGGATCGCACATGTCGCTGCAGACACTCATCATCGTCAGCCTGGTCTTCGCCGGCTTCTTTCTGATTTCAGCGCCTGAGCGCGCGTCTTTGCTGAATATGCTCGGCTTTCGCCAGAAGGCCGGCCGGTAAGCTTCACGCCGCCCTCAAGCTGAGATGCCGCCCCAAGGGCGGCCCCGAAGCATCGCGATGGTGGCAAGACCCTTCGAGGCCTGCGCGTTGCGCAGGCACATAAGAGTGAGGCACGACCTCACCCCACCAGCACAGACCCGTCATGCACCGTCGCGCCGCTGACGTAGCTGTAGGCGAAATCTGAGCCCGGCATGTGCGGAAATCCTTGGAAATTCAAACCGTTTGCGAACTTCGCCTTGCAGGTGGAGAACGTCTTGTCGCATCCGGCAGCAATCTCGAAGGCATCGCCGGCGGCAGGGCTTTCCGGCAGCGGCAGCCAGAATGTCAGGCGGGCCGGATTTCCGGCCTGATGCCCGGCAATATCCACGGCCCGACCCGCCAGCGCGCCGCTGGTGAAAGTCAGAACGCCGAACCCGAACCAGCCGCTGGCAAAGCCGGAAAGATCCGAAACGCTCGCCTGCAAGGTATCGGCTGCCACGACAGTCCCGCTCGCTCTGAATGCCGAAAGTGCGACCCTGCAACGGCCGTCCCCCAGCCGCGCATCGCAGCGGCGGCCATAGACCCGGCCCGTCGGCTGGTCGAGCCTGGCAGCGAGACCGCGCAGCTCGGCGCGGAAGCTGTTGTCGGTCCGCGTCACCTCGCCGATCTCGCGGACATGCTCCAGCAGGAACTGGGACGGATCGGACCAGTTGACCAGCAGCACCTCGACCCGCGCACCGTCGTAGCGCCCGCGCTCCAGATCGGCCTCTTTTATTGCTTCAGACGAAAATGCGCCGGCCACCTCGCCATTCGGCGCGGCAAGGCCAAGTGCCGTTTCCGCGTCGCTCGCCGAAAAGCCGCTGGCGGCGAAGAAGTGCGTGCCGTCTGCCGTCAGATCGGCATCATGCTCGGTGAATCCCAGCACGGTCCCGTCGCGCCGCGTCACCCGCCAGCAGCGGCAGAGCGTCGTCGCGCCGGTATCGATATGCGCCTTCAGGGGCGCCGGCAGCACTCTCATGGCAGAACCTCGATCAGCGGAATGGTGGGGATGCGCCCGGCATTGAAGGCCGAGAGGTCGATGTCGATCCGGCTCACCGCGAAACGCACCGGCACGTCGAATTCGAACCCGGCCTGCACGATCGCGCCTGCCGGCGGGATAAAGGCATTGCCAAAGGTGACGCGGCCGGTGGTCGTATCGACCGTGAACCGCGAGGCCGCCTGCTCCACACCATTGATCGCCACCCGCACGGAGCCCGCCACCGGCTTGGCAATCGTGCGCGCCACGGATGCGCCGGCATCCGCATAGGTCTTGCGCAACTGGAATTCCGCCGTGACACCATCGGCCGTGCCGATCACCTGATCCGTCGCCGCGATCACCTGCCCCGGCGGCCCCGACTGGTGATCGACCGGATCGCGAAACCGGAACCCGTAAAGCTCGCCTGACCGCGCCTCGAAGAACGCCAGCACCGCATAGAGATCGGCAACCGAGCGAATGCCCGAGCCCGCATCATAATTCCGCCTTGACGAACGCCACCGCGCATTGCGCGCTTCACGCCCGTTGGAAAGGTTGACGATATCGGTGATCCGCTCCGGCCCGCCACTGACGCCAAGCGCCAGCCGAAGGGGGAAACGGATCTCATGGAAGGAGGTCATGTGTGCCTTTCCTCCTCTCCCCCTATGGGAGAGGATAGCTCGCCCCAAGAGCGATAAACGATTGGCGACGCGAGCTCGGTGAGGGGGTTTACGAAACGAAACGGAGAGAACGCGGCCACACTCACTCCGTCATACCGGGCTTGACCCGGTATCCAGCGCGCGATGTCCATCGCGCAGGGGACTTACCCGCAGCGAACAAGACTCCTTTCAGCCCGCCGACGCGGGCTGGCTGGTTCCCGGATCAAGTCCGGGATGACGGAGGAGAGGGCGTGCCGCACCAAGGAGTGAGGACCCTCACACCCCGCGTCTCCCCCGTGCCGTCGCGCGTGTCAGCATGGCCGAGATCTGCGCTTCCGACTTGCGGAAGCTGCCGGCGTCGGGGGTGGAGACGTTGAAGACGATGGTCTGGCTTGCCGCTCCACCGCCCCCGGCAGCGACGCCGAGGCGGCCGTCGGACCCGCGTTTCAGGGGGAGGATGGCTTCGGACCCTGCCTCGCCCATCAGCCCGAGCCCGCCACCCATAGGGAAATAGGTCGGCGCGGAGACGACGCCGCCGGCGGCAAAGGGCTGGATGGCGCCCGGCACGCCGCCCTTGGCGAAGCCGAGAAGGCTCGAAAGCCCGCCGGAGAGGCTGCCGGTGAGACTGGACGTCAGGCTACCCGCCGCGCTGTTGACCAGATTTTCCAGAGGCTTCATGCCGGCGGAGAGCGCGATATCGGTCAGGCGATTGCCGAGGCTTTTCAGCACGTCTTCGAGGCTCTTGCCATCGACGCTCGCGGACTTGAGCGCCGAGGATAAGGCCGCGCCGAAGGATTTCGAGCGGGCTTCGAGCTGCGTCATCGCCTGGTCGAGCGCGGCCGTATCAAGGCTGCCGGAGCCGCCGGGGCTTGTGGGATCGGTCATGGATCATGCTCCTTCGTGTCCGGAAAGCGCGCCATCAGGTCTTTGAGCGGCAGGTCGAAGCGCGGCGTCAGCCCACCCGTGATGGCGTGGAACTCGATGGGCGTCAGCGCCCAGAAATCGCGCGGGGCCAGCCGCAGCAGGAAGAGACCGGCATGGATCGCCTCGCGCCAGGGGAACGCGCGGGGCTGCACCGGCTCTTCTGCTGCGGCGTTCAAGGGCGGAGCGTAGCGCCCTCGCCCAAGACCTGTCCGACCGCTTGCGATGAGGCCAGCGAAGAAGGCGCCGCGCCCGTCCGGTCGCCGCCCTGTGGCCCGAAGGCCGAGAGCAGCAGTTCCGCCACGATGCGTGCCGCACCGGCAACGCCACCTTCGATCTCCATCTCGCCCACATCCTCGTCGGAGAGCAGATTGCCCCCGCCGCGAAGCCCTGCGCCGATGATGCGGATCATGTCGGCGGCCTTGAGCCTTCCGGTCGAGAAGCGGGCGGCGAGATCGTTCAGGCTGTCCGCCCCGAAGGCCGTTTCCAGCTCGGCGAGCCCGCCCAGCGTGAGACAAAGCACCCGCCGTTCGCCGCCGATCACCGCCTCGATTTCGCCGCGCCGGCGGTTGGCGCGACCTTTGCTGCAGCGCTCCATCACAGCGCTCCGAAGGCCAGTTGTCCGGCCGATTCCAGCGAGAGGTCGAACAGAACCTCGCCGTTATACTGGCCGGAATATTCGAGCGCGGCGATCTGGAACGGCCCCGTCACCGTGCCGAAATCCGGGATGACGACCTGCCAGTTGAGGATCGCGCCGGAGAAGAAGGCCGAGCGCACCAACTCGTCGGAGGCCTGATCCTTGAACAGGCCCGAGCCCGAGAGCGCGGCACGGTTGATGCCGGCGCCGGCCAGCAATTCGCGCCAGCGCCCGGCACTTTCGGCGTCCGTCACATCCACCTGGCTTGCATTGAAGGCGAGCTTGCGGCTTCGCAGGCCCGCCACCGTCACATAGGTGGACGAGGTCGCATTGAAGATTTTCAGGAGAAGATCGCGGCCTTTTTGCGCGGTCATGGGATAATCCTTTCCGGGTGTGTCGATTGCGGTTCACTCTGGCGCGCGACTCTGGTCTGGTGCGCGGGTCCTCATCGTCTTCGGCTTTCCCTTGTCCCCCTCACCGCAAACGGCTTCACCCTCGAAGCTCCGCCTCATCTCGATCCTGTCCGTCTCGCAGCTTCTCGGCTGGGGCACGACATTCGACATGCCGTCCGTGCTCGGGCGCGCCATGGAGCGGGATCTCGGGCTTCCCTTCGAGACGATCTTCGCCGGGCTGTCGGTGATGATGATCATGGTGGCGGTCGCCAGTCCGCGCATCGGCCGGCTGCTGGTCGATCTCGGCGCGGCGCGGGTCATGGCGGCGGGTTCCGGCATTCTGGCGGTGGGCCTGGCGGTCCTCGCGTCCGCGCAGGGGCCGGTCAGCTATTTTGCGGCCTGGGCCGTGATCGGATTTGGCGGCGCCTTCGCGCTGACGGTTCCGGCCAACACGGCGATCGTCGAACGCGAGGGCCTCGGATCGAAGCGGACGATGTCGACCATGTCGGTCTTCACCGGGCTTTCCTCCGCCATCTTCTGGCCCGTGCTGACCCTTGGCGATGCGGCCTTCGGCTGGCGCATCACGCTTTATCTGGCCGCCGCCGCCCATCTCCTTGTGATGCTGCCGTTGCACCTTCTCGCCCTGCCGCCGCGGCAGCACGCGGCATCGGAGGCCAGTGCGTCCGGGATGGCGGCAAACGTCCCCCTTGCCGGCAGGGCGCGGATGATCGCGCTGGGGCTGATTGCCGCCGGCTCCAGCCTGATTGCGTTGCTCACCTTCGGCATATCGCCGTCGCTGATCGAACTTCTGAAGCAATCCGGTGCTACGCCCGAACTGGCGCTGACGCTTGGGTCACTTCGTGCCGTCATCGGTATTTCGGCGCGTCTGGGCAGCACGGTGCTGATCGAGCGCGTTTCCACCGTGACCTCCGGCCTTGCCGGCAGCATCGTCCTGCTCGCGGGCTTTGCCCTCCTGACGCTCGCCGCACCCTCGCTTGCGGCACCTGCAGGCTTCGTCCTGCTCTACGGTGCCGGCGCTGGCATCGTCACGATCGTGCGCACGCTCCTGCCGCTCGCCTTCTTCTCGCGCGACGAATTCGCGCTGATCTCCAGCCGTGTGGCTCTGGCGCAATATGCCGCCACGGCCGTTGCGCCCTTCCTTTTCGCGGCGATTCTGGAGAACCTGGGACTGAGGGGCGTGCTGGCCGTCTCGGTCGCGATTTGTGTCGTGTTTCTGGGTGTGATGCTGGGGCTCATGAAGCTGCAGAACATTGAACGCGTTCGCGGCCCGCTGGGCTAACCGCCCACCGTCACGGCCCGAAACACCATTTCCGCCACATGCGCATCCGTCTTCGCCTCGCGGCGCGTGCGGGTCTTCACATGCAGGAGGCTGACCAGTGTCACACCACCGGAGAGCGTCAGGGACGCATTGTCAAGGTTCGTCCGGACAAGGCCGGCGATGGCCTGCGCCTCGCGGTGGCCGGAAAGCGAGGACCAGGCGTCAAGCGTGATCTGGTGCTCCAGCCCACCGTCATTGTCCGCGCCCCATTCGATCGACGTGATGTCGCGCAGGACGACATAGGGCATGGCTGCCTTGGTCAGCAGGCGGTCGTGGATGGCGTTCGGGCCGATGATGGCGGTCAGCGCTGCATTGGCGCCAAGGGCTGAGCAGATGGCGGTAGAAAGGGCGGATTGCGGATCGGTCATAGCGCGCCCTCCTCGCACAGGCAGACGAGGTAGCGACCGGTTTCGTCCGGGTCGCGGATGGCGCGGATGGTGAAGACCCGCGCGCCCTTGCGGAAGCGCATGCCCTCGCCCACGCCCTCGCGGGCGCGGATCCAGATCCGATGGGTCAATTGCCCGCGCATCTGCCCCGCCGTCTCGTCGAAGGAAAAGCTTGCGGGCTCGATGCGCGCCCAGATCGAGGCGGCGACCGTCCAGGAGAGCACCGCGCCACCCTGCCCGTCCGGCGTGGGACTTGCGGCTTCGAGGTCGAGCCGGGCGGTGAACTGACCGGGGTCGAGAAAAGTCATGTTCATGGTTCAGAGCCTCACCGGTCGATAGGGCGACACCAGCCGGTCATAGCCGGCGGGAATGGCTGCGGGCTGCATTTCGGACGGGACCGCGCCGCGCAGCTCGTACATCAGCGCCACATGCATCAGCATGGCCCGCGTGAGCGTATCGGGCACATCCGCGCCGGTATTGCCGAAGCCCGCGACGACATCGATCTCGATGCCGTTGAGCGGCCGGCTGGTTGACGGCTGAGCGGCGAGGAAGAGCCGCGCCGGCGCCGAGACCGCGTCGAGCACATGACCGGCAAGGGACACCGCCTGCGGATTACCGCCCGCATCGTAAACCGTCACGCTTTCAACATGTTGCAGCGGCGCGATGGCAAGTTGAATCAAGCCATCCGCGGGCCAGTCGTCGCGGTAGAAGCGTAGCCGCTGGGTGATCAGCGCCAGCCCGGTCGTGGCTTCGAGATACTGCCGTGCGGCGGCGATGAGGCTCGTGAGGAGCGTATCTTCGGCGGTTCCGTCGAGGCGCAAATGAGCTTTCACCTCCGCCAGCGTCAGCGGTTCGGCGGCGGGCGGCGTGATAATGGAATGGGTCATGGGGGGCCTCGGATGAGTGGGAAATCAGATTCGTTTGCGCCGGCCCCCCCTCTCTGGCGATTTCTGATGTTTAGCCTGCGGCTAAGCCATCGAAATCGCTTTCTCCCCCACCAGGGGGGAGACTGGAGCAAGTGGAGGCGACATCCTCCCCTCTCCCCTTGGTGGGGGAGAAAGCAAAATCACGGTCTTAGGCGCAGCCTAAGTCGTAGATTTTGCAAGAGAGGGGGTCGTGTCAGTGTCAATGCACACTCACGCCGTGCCGAACTTCACCAGCTTGATCGCCTCGAAGTTCTGGATGCCGCCGCCGACGCGCTTGGTCGTGTAGAATAGCACGTAGGGCTTGGCGGAATAGGGATCGCGCAGCACGCGCACGCCCAGGCGATCGACGACGAGATAGCCGGCGCGGAAGTCGCCGATGGCGATGGCAAAGCTGTCGGTGCCGATGTTCGGCATGTCTTCCGCTTCCACCACCGGGTAGCCCATGAGGCTCGCCGGCTGGCCCGGGCCGGTCGGGGGCAGCCAGAGATAGTTGCCGTTGGCATCCTTGAAGCGACGGATCTGGTTCTGTGTCTTGCGGTTCATGACCACCGTCGCGTTCTGGCGATAGCCGGCCTTGAGCGCATAGACCGTATCGATGAGCACATCCGACGGGCCGGAAGAGGCAAACCCGCCCGACACGCCGGTCGCAACATAACCCAGCTTGCCCCAGCTCCAGCTCGCATCCGCCACCTTCGTGGCGGTGAGAAAGCCGGACGGCTGGGTGACGCCATCGCCATTGACGAAGGCAGCACCCTCCTGCTCGGCAAAGACGATCTCGATCTCGGAAGAAATCCAGGATTCGATATCGACGGCGCTGTCATCCAGCAGCGCCTGCGTGGCGGCCGGCATGGCGTAAAGCTCCATCACCGGGAAGGCGAGTTCGGCCAGCTGGGCGCTGGCCGTCTGCGGCCGCGCCGCCGTTTCGCCGGCCCAGCCGGTCGCCATGCCTGAGGTGGCGAAGGGCTTCTTCAGCACGGAGGTCGAGACCTGCCGCACGGTCGCCAGCGCCCGGATCGGCGAAACGACCGAGAGGCGACGACCGATCTCGGCATCGAGCTCCGGCGTCACCGTGTAACCGCCATCGGCACCCGTGCCGACCGACAGGGCCTTGGCCTCGATGGCGCGCAGGTTCGCCTCGTCGCCGCGGCGGATATAGGCCTCGAAGGCCGCCTTGTGCTCCAGCGCTTCGGTCGCCGAGACACCCGGCCGGCCGAGCGGCGGACGCGCGCCCTTCAGCGCGAGACGATCCAGCAGCTTCTTCTGCTCGTCCATCGCCTTGTCGATGCGGCCGAGCTTTTCGACGGTGAGCGCATCGGCGACCTGCTTCTTTTCCATCTCGGCCAGCCGCCGGTCGTTCGTCTCCTTGAATGCCTCGAACCCTTCCATGAAGGTATCGAAGGCGGCATTCACATCGTCCGGCGCGGCCTTGATTTCCGGCGCGGTGGTCAGTGTCTCGTGAGTCATGAGCATTTCCTTTTTCGGGCAACAAAAAAGGGGCCGCAAAGCGACCCCTCGGCGAAACCGGCGCGCGGGTGGCGGGCCGGGGATGGTGGTGGATGTGTCAGGTGATGGCGCCAATGCCGCGTTTACGGATCAGGTTCAGCAGCACCAGTGCCGGGCCCTTCGGCTTCTTCGCGCCGCGCTCCAGCTGCGAGACATAGCCGGTCGTCAGGTTCAAATGCCTGGCGAAGACCGCCTGGCTCATATTGGCCTTCTCGCGCAGGGCGCGAATATCCTCGCCGGAAAGCTCGATGAGGTCGGAAGATGCGCGCGCGCCGGCATGCCGCAAGGTAATCTTGGCATGCTCTTCCGGCGTCAGAAGGCCGATATCCGCCATATCTTCGGCGGTCTCGACGAGGGCTTCGGCGAGCCGGCTGCTGCGAGCTTTGCTATCCATGGTCGATCTCCTCAAGCTGGCCGCCGCGCAAGGCCGCTTCCAGCTGTATTTCATCGGCGCGCAGCCAAGCCCGCGCCAGGTCTTTCAAACTCTGCAATTCATCGGGCTCGATATTGTCGCGTTCATTCTTGGCGAAAGCGTAGAGGAAAACAGCACGTTCGCCGCTTCTAAAAGCCAGCATCGTCCGGAACCCGCCCGAACGACCCTGCCCCTGCCGCGCCACGCGCATCTTGATCAGTCCTCCGCCGAGATCGGCATCGACTAGACCGCGTTCGGCACGCATCACAGCCTCAACGAGACCGGGCGCATCGACGCCTTCGCGACGCACGAAACGCACCGTCCAGCGGGTCAGAAAGATGCGCAAGCGCGGCTCCTATCGCTCCATGAACCATAGTTTACAGTGCGGTAGTTTTGTTTTCAACCCGCATCACCGCTGCCGCATGTCTCAGCTTCGCGGCCAGCATCGCCCCGCCGCTCATCTCCTTCACCTCGCTGACGCGGGCCGAAGGCAACATCGGAAAGGTCACCACGGAGATTTCCCAGAGGTCGGCTTCGAGGATGTGGCGGATGCCGGTCCTGGCGTCGCGTCTGGAGCGCACGGTCTGAAATCCGATGGAGAGGCCGTCGAGCGCGCGGGCCTTCATCAGCCGGCGCACCTCGTCGGCCTTTGAAACACCCGGCGCGAACTGCCCCTCGACATAAAGCCCCCGCGCATCCTCCTTCAGCGTCACCCAATGGCCGAGTGGGCTTGCCGGGTCGTGCTGGAACAGCATGCGGATGCCGGACACGCCGCGCGCTTGAAGAGAGCGCGAAAACGCCCCGCGCTCGATCACATCCTTGCCGAGATCCGGCTCCCCGAACAGGCTCGCATAGCCGGAGAAGCGGCCCTCGGCGGAGAGGCCCTTGAGTTCAAGGGACAGGAATTTGCGTTCGCGTTCGACGGTCAGCATGGGCAGGTGTCCTCGGGATGTGGGCAATAAAAAAGCCCGGCGCGAGGGCCGGGCTTGGGTGGGTGTACTATCGTGGCGTTGATCAGCCGAAGGCGCGCCGTTCATTGAGATTGGTCGGTGAAGGCACGCTCCGCCCGTGATCAATCGCCGCCTCTATCCAGCATTCGATCGCATCCAGCACATTGGCCAACGCCTCTTCGGGCGTCTCGCCATCACTCATGCAGCCCGGCAGGTCAGGAACCGTCGCCAAGAAGCCACCGCCATCGTCCGGCGATAGCGGCGAAAGCAGGACTGCGTATTCCAGCGCTTTCATGACTCGGTCCTCACGGCATCGATGAATTCGATGAGCTTACGAATATATACAGGTTTGATCGGCCTCTTGAAAGGGATCGTCAGAATCTCGGTTTGCGACGCGTGCGTGACCTTGCAGTGGGACCCGCCGCCGCGCGGCGTGGCAAACGTCACGCCGTATTCTCTGCACAGCCCTTCCATATCGGAAATACGCCAGTCGGCCCGAGGATTTGCGCGCATTCTCTCCAAGCGAGACCGCAACGTAAGACCTTCCACAACCACGAACTCCCGCCATGATTGCAGATCTCAAGGCCGCCTTCAAGTGCCCTCACCGCCCCCAGCGCTCCGCCACCCGCTTCAGCGCGCCCAGCGCCCACCAGGCGGTGAGGCTGACGGCGGCGGAGCCGGAGAGGACGATTTCGGGGGCGGAGAGCGTGGCCAGCAGGTCGAGCCGTTCGGCGCCGATCAGGCCTGCCGCTGGGCCGAAGACGAGGCCGGCGACGAGGCCCGTGGCGAGCCGGGTGGCGGCCTCGCGCTTCCCATGCGGCAGCATGTAGATCAGCGAGATGGCCACGCCCGCCACGGAGCCGGCAATCCGCGCCGCCATGATCTGGCCGTCGCCTGCGATATAAGTCATCGTTAAACCCTCGCTGATAGACTGCGATCTGATCGACCCCCTGCGCGAACGCACCGCGTCCCGCGCGGGCGAAGCCTTGACGTTGAGTCAGGCGGCCGGATTTTCGGGAATCATTTGAATCACCTGGGGCGCGCTCTTCGAGCGCCGGTTGCGCAAAATCGCCCCAAGCGCACACTCCGATTCCGTCCGCTGCAACAAGTGATTGAATAAGCAAGGCAAAATGTCTTTCGCCTCCCCCAATTCCGGTGTAGAACGGTTTTGCGCTCTGGACAGGCGGCGCGAATGGCTTGACAGTCGGCGCGTCACGCAAGGAGCCGTCGCCGCATGTCCACCGCCGCCCAATCCGATTTCGTCGTCTTCGATCTTGCCGCCTTCGAGGCCGCCACCGGCGAGGGCCGCGCGAAGCTTGCCCGCGAACTCGACCGCATCTGCCGCGAGACCGGCTTCCTGGCGATTTCCGGACACGGCGTCGCGCCGGAGGTCATTGCGAACCTCAGCGCCAAGGCCCGCGCCTTCTTCGATCTGCCGCCGGAGGTGAAGCATCGTGCCGCCCCGCCTTATGCGGGCTACCCCTATGGCTATCTCGGTCCCGGCGTCGAGGCGCTGGCAAAATCGCGCGGCGTCGACAGCCCGCCGGATCTGAAGGAAAGCTTCAATGCCGGCCCGCTCTCCACACCGCCCGGCATGACGGACAAGGACGCCCTTTCCTTCTGCTTTGCCGACAATATCTGGCCGGCAGGCGAGGCTGATTTCCGCGCCGCCTGGGAGGCTTATTTCACCGCGATGACCGATCTCGCAAAACGTATCATGCGGGCCTTCGCCGAGGCGCTGAACCTCGAAACGCATTTCTTCGATCCGTTCCTGCAGAACCCGATCAGCGCCATGCGCGCGCTGAACTATCCGCAACTCGACCGCGCGCCGCCCGAGGGGCAACTCCGCGCCGGTGCCCATACCGACTATGGCAGCCTCACGATACTCTTGCCAGATGCCGGCTCGCGCGGGCTCGAGATCATGACGCCGGAAGGCACATGGCGCGAAATTCCGCCGGTCGACGGCGCCTTTGTCATCAATATCGGCGACCTCATGGCCCGCTGGACCAACGACCGCTGGGTCTCCACCCTGCATCGCGTCGTCAACGTCTCGCCCGAACAGGGCGGCCTCAACCGCCGCCAGTCCATCGCCTTCTTCCACCAGCCCGACTGGCACGCGGAAATCGCGACCCTGCCGTCATGCGTGGGCGCGGGGGAAGCGGGGAAGTATGAGCCGGTTCTGTCGGGGCCGTATCTGATGGGGAAGTTCAGGAAGACGGTGATGTGAGGCGGCGGTGACCCTACCCCCTCTCTGGCAAAATCTATGACTTAGCCTTTGGCTAAGGTCATGATTTTGCTTTCTCCCCCACCAGGGGGGAGATGGGGAGGATGACGTCCCGCTTGCTCCAATCTCCCCCTTGGTGGGGAAGAAAGCGATTTCAACATCTTAGCTTCAGCTAAGTGTTAGAAATCGCGAATGAGGGGGCCGCGACGTCAACTCCTCACCTGTCATACCCCACCGCCTGCCTTTTTTCCGCATCGCTCAGAAAATCGGCCGCGCCCACCCGCGCCCACAATTCCCCCCGCTCGGCGGACAAGCCGGCCACCTGGTCGAGATCAAACCCCAGCTTCACGCCCGGATAGACATCCGCCAGCCAGCCGGTCATCGCTTCGCCCGTGCGGAAGATCAGCGGCAGCACGGTCAGCCGCCAGAGCGCGCGGTTGGCTTCGGCGTAGTTGGCATAGGTGTTGTCGCCGGGAATGCCGATCAGCATGGGGGGGACGCCGAAGGCGAGTGCGATGTCGCGGGCGGCACCGTTTTTCGCCTCGGCGAAATCCATCTCGCGCGGTGAAAGGCCCATCGATTTCCAGTCGAGCCCGCCTTCGAGCAGCATCGGGCGGCCGGCGCGGGCGGGGCCGGAATAGCCCTCGGCGAGTTCCGCCTTCAGCCGCTCATACTGCGCGGGCGACAGATTGCCGCCCTCCTTCGGCTGGTAGACCAGCGCGCCGGAGGGGCGGGCCGAATTGTCGAGCAGCGCCTTGTTCCAGCTCGCCGCCGCGTTGGAAAGATCGAGCGCCTTGGCGGCGGCCT
Source organism: Hyphomicrobiales bacterium (assembly GCA_900467685.1). Classification (GTDB taxonomy): domain Bacteria; phylum Pseudomonadota; class Alphaproteobacteria; order Rhizobiales; family Rhizobiaceae; genus Ensifer_A. The sequence goes on along the minus strand of UBQX01000006.1, from coordinate 122,363 downwards.
CCAGCGGCGCGAAGCCCATGTGGTCGTCGAGGGGATGGAAGAGCCGCAGATGCAACAGCCCCGGCTCGGCCTCGACGGAGAAGCGGCGCACCGATCCGCCGACGCGATATTCGTAAGCGCTCGGCCAGCCATCCGCGCCTTCGATGACGCGGATGCGGTCAGGGCGGAGCAGATGCAGTTCGCGCAAGTCCCCACCCACCTCCACCGGCTCGACGAAGGCATTGCCGGAGAGGAGCAGATGTCCATAGAGCGCCTCCATGAACTCCGCCCCGCCCTGGCGCGCATTCGGCCGGGCGAGCAGCGCCTTCAGCGCATGGTCCGGCGCTTCCGCCCCGTCTTCCGACACGATCCACGGCACCGAGGCGGCGGCCTCGGCGATCATCCGCACGGCCCGATAGGCGACCGGATTGCGCATGAAGCCCTCGCGGGCGAGCGACTGGTAGGAGCGCTGCGACCAATGCGCCGGGCCGGAGGTGGCGAGCGCGAAGAGGGTCGAGAGGCCGGTGGATTTGGTCTCCGCGGGGGTGGCGCGGGGTGTGAGGAAGGGGATGCGCATTGGGGTCCTTTCGGATGATTGCTAGTGGTCCTCCTCTCCCCTTGTGGGAGAGGATAGCTCGCCCCAAGAGGCGAAGCCGATTGGCGCGGCGAGCTTGGTGAGGGGTGAATTGCGACAGTGCCAGAAAGGAACCCCCTCACCTGCGATTTCTAACACTTAGCTGAAGCTAAGATGTTGAAATCGCTTCCTCTCCCACAAGGGGAGAGGACGACACCGCCCGCAACCCCTCGCAAAACACCCGCCCATAGCCCGCCACCAGCTCCGCCTTGTCCCGCCCGTTGACGATGGCGCGGGCCTTCACCCAGTCCTCGCGGCCGGGGCGGAAATAGTCGGAGAGGCGGGCGCCGGAGAAGGCGCCGCTGACCATGCCGTTGATGAGAATGCGGGTCGCGACAATCGGGTCGAGCGCCTTGTCCGGCGCGCTCTCGATGCCGAATGAGCGATAGTTGCGCCGGCCGGTGATCTGCACCAGCCCGCGCCCGCGAAAGCGCCAGCCATCGCCGCCCGCCTCGTCGCCATTGCCCATGCGGGCTGCATAAACGCGATTGGCGATCTTCTCCGGCTGGCGGGCGTAAGCCTTGGCCTCGTCGGCGGAAAAGCGGTTCGGAAAGGTGGCCAGCAGCCCGCGTGCGGAATAGTTCAGGTTCTCCGTCACCGGCTGCATCCGCGCGCCCGTCTCATGCCAGGCGGTGGCAAGGATGTAGGCCTGATGACGCGGATCGAAGAGATCGCGCCGCGGAGCGAAGGCATCGAGGAGACGGTTGAGGCCGTCTAGCTGCGCGACCGAGAGGCTGCCGCGTCCGAGCGTGGCGCGGACATGGGTGAAGAAGCCGGTGCGATCGGTCATCGGCACCTCCTTTGATGATGATTTCGAGCAAAAAATCCCGCGCGAGGGCGGGATAACGGCCTTACGGCTCTAAACATGTGTTGGCGGCCCCGGGCGGGGGCGCGTGGGGCAGCACATTCCGACATGAGCGGCAAACAGCGCTCTGCCGGGTGCTGGCGCGGATCAGCCTATTCGGCTGCCTGCGTGGCGGGCTGAGCCGCATGGCTTTCGCCGCCGGAGGCGCCGGTTGCCGCCTTGGGCAGGTTTATCTTGATCTCGATCTCGCCATCCATCGCCCAGACGAGCTCGGCCAGCGTTCTGAGCGTCAGATTGTTGTAGCCGGAAAAGCATTTGTTGACCCGCGCCCGGTCCACGCCGAGCCGCCTCGCGACATCCTGCTGCGTGAACTTGCCGCGCTGCTGACGCTCTTCGTGCAATGTCTGCAATTGCCGTCCGACATCCGCGATCAGATCGGCAGCGACCTCCTGTTTGGGGTCGAGTTCAAAAAGAAATGACATCGTCTTCCTTTACGTTCTGCAGCCATTTCGGCTCATTCAATGGCAACGCCGCCCGCAGACGGACCGTTTCATCACGGTAGCCGTCGTAAAGGTCGTGCGTCTTCACCCGCTCCATGCTGTCTCCGAAACTGGCGATGAAGATATCCCGGCGGTAGAACCAGCCGAAGATCCTCAAATCCGCCGTCTTCAATTCGAAAACGTCCTTCTCACGCGGTCTCAGACGCTTGTAATCGTCCGAAACGTTCAGGCGCCGCCCGATCAGGTAATCTCGCAACAGACTCCGAAACTGCTCTGCGGGCAGCATGTCATGCTCATCCAGGGGCTTCAGGCCCGGCAAATCTTTGCTCACCCACTGAACAAAAGCCGGAAGCGCATAAAACAACCTGTTTTCACGCTCACCGCGATATAACCGAACGGCAACCTGTATGAGCTCGCCCGACTTTTCCAGCTCCTTGATTGTTGACATATAAGTTAACTTCCAACCCTTAACAACCCCTTAAAGAAACAATTACGGGTTTCCTTTTCCAATGCAACACCTTTTGCGTGTACATCACACACCCCGCACCCTCGGCTCGCCGTGGCCCTCCAGCATCAGCGCCGTCAGCGCCCAGACGAGTGCGTCGAGCCGGTCGGGCGAGCGGCCGGAGGAGAGGCCGTCGGGGCCGAAGTCGCACATCTGGTCTTCGAGGGCCGAGAACCGTCCGGCGTGCGTCACGCGGCCCTGTTCGTAGAGAGCGGCCACCGGCTCGGCGCGGGCGACCTTGCCGCGGGCGGCGCGGACCGTCGTAATCGGCAGGTTTTCGTCGATGCCGCGCAGCGTCGAGACGACCATGTCGCCGCCCTGGTTGATTTCGGCGACCACGCGGTCGGCCTCGAAACGGCGATAGGCACGGGCCACTGCAATGGCCCAGCCGGCTGGCGTTGCGGCTTCCACTGAAGCATCGGCCAGCACCACCGCCCTGCCCTTGCCATCGATGCCCGCCACCACGATTCCGCAGCAGCTTGTCGCGCCATGGCCGACAGGCGGATCGACGCCGACGACGATGCGCGTCAGCGGGCCGATCTCTCCGAGCGACGCAACCGAAATCGCATCGCGCCGCCAGAAGGCGTCTTCGCGGTCCTCGATCAGCTCGCCGTCGAGTTCCTGCCGCCCGAGCCGCGTGCCGCCATAGCGCGCCTCCAGCGCGGCGATGAAGCCCGGCGCTAGATTGCCGGCATTGGAGAGCGTGGCGATGCGCGTCAGCGCCGTGCCGGGATCGGTCATCAGGCGCTTGAGAAGCGGCAGCGGACGGGGGGTGGTCGTCACCAGCTGGCGCGGGTCGTCCCCCAGCCGCAGGCCGAATTGCAGCATGTCGAAGGTCGCCTCGGCATGCTTCCATTTGGCGAGCTCGTCGCACCAGGCGGCATGGAATTGCGGACCGCGCAGGCTTTCCGGGTCTTCGGACGAGAAGAGATAGGCGCTCGAACCGTTCGGCCAGACAAGCCGGCGGCGCGAGATTTCGAAGACCGGACGCTCGCGCCCGGCAATGCGCATGATCCCGGATTGGCCGTCGATCATCACCTCGCGGGCGTCGGCAAAGGTTTCGGCCACGAGCGCGATGCGCAGGCCGGACGTTCGCCGCGCCAGCCCATGCACCCATTCGGCCCCCGCCCGCGTCTTGCCCGAGCCGCGCCCGCCGATCAGCAGCCATGTGCGCCAATCGCCGGAAGGCGGCTGCTGTTCGGGACGGGAAAGGATGCGCCAGTCGCGCGAGGCGGCGAGGAGTTCGCCATCCGTGAGAAGATGCGGGCCGATGCGCCAGCGGGGGGTGGCGGTCGCGGGCGGGGCACCCCCCTCTGGCCTGCCGGCCATCTCCCCCTCAAGGGGGGAGAATGACTCGGGGTGGCTGCCCTGCCCCGAAGGACCGCAGACGGATGCAGCATCCGCATGGTCCTTCACATCAGACATCGGTGCGGCATACGGCTCCGGTCCCTCATGAAGGGAAACCGGCGCGGCAGGGTCCCCCTCCCCCTTGTGGGGAGGGTTGGGAGGGGATCGTTTTCCGTCCTCGATATCCGCCGCCAGCGCCGGTGTCTTCCGCAGTATCGTCATCCGCGCGATCGCAATCCTGTCCATCCTCTCTTCGAGCCGGGCCAGCAGCCGGAGAAGCTGGACCAGCCGCCGCGCCGTCTCATCCGGGCGCGTCGTCGGGCGGTCGCTCTTCCCGGACGACCCCGGCGGCGGCCTGTTCACGGGCAAGCTGGCCGGCCCGGTCCGCGATATGGCGGTTGAGGCTTTCGCAGAGGCGATCGAGCGTTTCATCGTCGACATGCCGCGCCCGGTCCGCCTCGCCCGCATCGTCGATCTTCCTCTGCAATTCGTCTGTCTTGTCGAGCGTGCGGACGATCAGCGAGAGCGCGTCCGTCGCGGCCTTGAGATCCGCGCGGGCGAGCTTGTGGTCGCCGTCCGGATCATCCAGCCGCTCGGCGGCCTCGCGGCGCAGGCGCTGGAAGAGCCGCAGCTGTTCCTTCAGCTCCTCGGTCGCCTCGTTCAGAAGCAACCGCAGATCCGCGCCCGCAGCCAGCGCTTCGGCCGACTTGATCTCGAGCGCCAGGTCCAGCGCGAGATCATAGGCGAGGTGCCGCGTCCGCCGGTCAGGCGCGGGCGACATCGCAGTCGCGGCAGCGCCGCCGCAATAGCCGCCCTCGCCCCAGGCACCGTAAAGGCCGGGGTCAATGTCGTCGAATGTCATGATGGTCTCCAGCCGAAACGAGCCGAGAATGGTTTGAAGGCGCCAGATCAGTGCCACTGCATAGCGGGGCTGCGAAGGCGCGAATTGTCTGGCACCCTCTTCTCCCCTTGGGGAGAAGTCCCGAACGTAGTGAGGGGATGAGGGGTTCCCATTTCGCGCAGCGGTCGGCCCCCTCATCCGGCCCTTCGAGCCACCTTCTCCCCGAGGGGAGAAGAGGGAGAACACCGCTCCGCTTTGCCAAACGTACTAACGCTAAAGGCCAGGAAAATCGGCACCACATCCAGCAGGGCCCTGCCGCCAGCCCCAAAAACGCCGACGGGCGGCCGGATCTAGGAATAAATTCCATGTCGATCCGAAACCGCCCGTCATCTCTTGCGCGTTAAACCCGAATGACCCACGCTGCAGCTTTCATCAGAAAGCCAACGATTCTAGGCCCGGGACGGGAAATCGGGGTTTCCCTGTAGCGCAGCCACAACTCTGTGACTGTGCCTTGTTTGTATCAAACGACCGTCACGCCGTCAAGGCTTATTTTCCTATTTCCGTCGAATTCCGCTAACCGGTTCGAGTCAAATGAGAAATTCGCCCCCGCCTCTCAGGCAGTCGTGATGCCTTGGGCGGCGGAGAACTGCTCGAAGGCCGCGACCGCATCTGCGGCATACATGAGCGAGGGGCCGCCACCGAGATAGATGGTCATGCCGAGCACCTCGTTGAACTCTTCGAACGTGCAGCCGAGCTTCACCAGCGCTTCGACATGATAGCCGATGCAGCCGTCGCAGCGGGTGGCGATCGCGATGGCGACCGCGATCATTTCCTTGGTTTTCGCCGACAGCGCCCCGTCCTTGCTGGCGTTTTGCGCCAGTTGCGAGAAGCCGGCCATGGTCTCGGGTATCGCCTTGCGGATCTTTCGGGAATTCAAGGAAATGCCCTTGATGATCTCGGGATAGTTCTTGGTCATGCTCATGTCTCCTGTGATGGAATAGATATAATAATTCATATCTATCATCGCAAGAGGCATGGCGCCTTGCGTTATATCAAGAGCGCGGCCGCATGACGCAATCCGGGCGTCTCTTCACCCCTCGCGGTTCAACGGCCAGTCGACGAGATAATCCTCGTAGTCGTCGATATCGATGCCGTCTTCGCTGATCGTCTGGCCGCGCACGGAGATGCCGGCCTCGTGCACCGTGTCCGGATTGCCGGAGACGAGCGGATGCCACCATTTCAGGTCTTCGCCATCGCGGACGAGGCGATAGGCGCAGGTGGGCGGCAGCCAGGTGATTTCGTTGACGGATTGCACCGTCAGGCGAATGCAGTCCGGCACCGTCTTCTGGCGATTCTCGTAATCCTTGCAACGACAGGTGTCGCCATCGAGCAGCGTGCAGCGGATCGAGGTCCAGGCGATTTCGCCCGTGTCCCAGTCCTCCAGCTTGTTGAGACAACAGAGCCCGCAGCCGTCGCACAGGCTTTCCCATTCGGTGTCCGACATTTCGAGAAGCGTCTTCGACTTCCAGAAGGGAGCTTCGGTCATGATTGTGCCTGCATTCTTTTCTTGTGATTTCCGTTCAAATCAACGAAATCTGGATTATACGAGAGGTGTCCCGATTTCGGACACGCATCCGAGCAAAGCCAAGCGCCAGCGCCATGACCGATCCGAACGACCCTTCAAAGAACGAAAAGCGGCGCATCCGCAAGCGGTTTTTCTTTCTGCAGCTCGACGCGGCGCTGGATTCGGCGCTGTGGACGCTGGGCGACCGGCTGGGCTCCACCTGGCAATCGATCACCATTTTCTTCCAGCGCTTCCGCGCCCGCGGGTTGTGGAAGGCGCTGTTCGAAGTCGCTGGCGAGGCGATGACGCTGGGGGCTGCCGGTTTCGTGCTCATGCTGGCGCTGGCGCAACCGGCGTTCCAGGAAACCCTGGACGACTGGCGCAAGCGCGGCGACTATGCCGTGACCTTCCTCGACCGCTACGGCAACCAGATCGGCCATCGCGGCATCATCCATGAGAAATCGGTGCCGGTCGACGACCTGCCGGACTATTTCGTCAAGGCGTTGCTGGCGACCGAAGACCGCCGCTTCTTCGACCATTTCGGCATCGACATCATCGGCCTCTTCCGCGCCATTTCCACCAATGCGCGCGCCGGCGGCGTGGTTCAGGGCGGCTCGACGCTGACGCAGCAGCTGGCCAAGAACCTGTTCCTCTCCAATGAACGCTCCATCGAGCGCAAGATCAAGGAAGCCTTCCTGGCGCTGTGGCTGGAATCGCATCTGACGAAGAAGGAAATCCTGCGGCTCTATCTCGACCGCGCCTATATGGGCGGCGGCACCTTCGGCGCAGAGGCGGCAGCGCAATATTATTTCGGCAAGGATGTCACCGACGTCAATCTCGCCGAAGCCGCGATGATGGCCGGGCTTTTCAAGGCGCCGACCAAATATTCGCCGGCCGTCAACCTGCCGGCGGCGCGCGCGCGCGCCAATGACGTGCTGACCAATCTCGTGCAGGCGGGTTTCATGACCGAGGGTCAGGTGGTCGCAGCGCGGCGCAATCCGGCCAGCGTCGTCGATCGCGCCGGCTCGCAGTCGCCCGACTATTACCTCGACTGGGCCTTCGACGAGGCCAAGCGACTGGCCGGGCCGAAGTCCTCCCACACGCTGATCGTCAAGACGACCTTCGATCCGCAACTGCAGCAGGCGGCGGACGAGTCGATGCAGTCGACGCTGCGCCAATATGGCGAGAGCGCGCATATCGGCCAGGGCGCGCTGGTGCTGATCGAAAACGGCGGCGCGGTGCGGGCGATGGTCGGCGGGCGAGACTATGGCGAGAGCCAGTTCAACCGCGCCACGCGGGCGCTGCGCCAGCCGGGCTCGTCCTTCAAGGTCTACACCTATGCGCTGGCCATGGAAAACGGCTTCACGCCGGAATCGATGATCACCGATGCGCCGATCTCCTGGGGCAACTGGACGCCGCAGAACTATGAGCGCTCCTATGAGGGCCGCGTTTCGCTGATGACGGGGCTGGCGAAGTCGATCAACACCATTCCGGTGCGGCTTGCGAAGGAACATTTCGGCATCCCGCCGATCATCAAGATGGCGCATGACATGGGCGTCGAGACGCCTATCAAGAACGATGTGACCATACCGATCGGCACGTCCGAAGTGACCATCATGGACCAGGCGACCGCCTATGGTGTCTTCATGTCAGGCGGCATGCAGACGCGCCGCCACGGCATCCTCCAGATCACCGACGACACCGGCAAGATCATCTATGATTTCGACCGCGACGAACTGCCGGCCAAGCGGGTCCTGTCCGAGCAGGCGACGCGGTCGATGAACCGCATCCTCGTCACCATTCCGGTCAACGGGACGGCGCGGCGCGCGGCCCTCGACAATGCCATCCCCACAGCCGGCAAGACCGGCACGACGCAGTCCTATCGCGACGCGTGGTTCGTCGGCTTCACCGGCAATTTCACCTGCGCGGTGTGGCTGGGCAATGACGACTTCTCGCCGACCAACCGCATCACCGGCGGCTCGCTGCCGGCCGCGACCTTCAAGAAGCTGATGGATTATGCGCATGAGGGGATCCCGCTGCGCCCCATCCCCGGCATCGACATTCCGACACCCGCCATCGTCGCCAGCAATGTCTCCAGCCAGACCGGCGAAAAGAAGCCGGGAAGCGAGGAAACGCGCCTTTCGATCGAGCGTCCGCGCATGCTAAGCCCTGCTTCGACCAAGCTGATAGAGACGATCGGCAAGGCGCTTTCCGAGGCCGCTCCGCTCTCCGGCGCCAGCGCCGACGGGGTGACGGTTCCGGTGCAGGTGGGCAGCAAGTAGAGCGGTTTCAGCACGGCATGCGGCGTGGTTCAGAAGAATTGACGCATGAAGACAAAGAGATAGAACGAGAAAGAAGCAAGCCAGTTCATGTTCCGGGTTCCCCTTCTCGTTGCCGTTTCTCTCGTGATTGCCTTCGGCGTCGGCATTCTCATCACCCAGAGTGCGATCAGCCGCTCTTCCGGCTTCAGTGCGCTTACCCTCGGCGCATGGCAGGCCTTTCCCAAGGCGCAGACGTCCGAGGCCGATCCTTATGCCCGCAACCACCGCGCCAAGGCGTCCGGCCTGCTGCTCGGCAGTGCCGAGGGGCTCGTCTTCTATGCGGATAATGACGATGCCGGCGAGGCGTTGACAGGCGGCTGCACCTATCGCGTTTCCGGCAAGGTGCCGCAGGCGCGCTTCTGGACGCTTTCCATCACCAACGAAGCCAACGCGCCGCTCACCAGCCGGCCCGGCCTGCCCTCGGCGCTCAATGCCCAGTCGGTGCTCTACAACAATGACGGGACGCTGACCGTGGCCGTGTCACAGAACCCGCAGCCGGGCAACTGGCTGTCGGTGCCGCCGATCGGTCATTACCGCCTCGCCTTCACGCTCTTCGACACGCCGGTGGCCGGCAGTTCCGGCCTGCTCGACCTGTCCATGCCGATGATCGTCCGGGAGGGCTGTGGCGATGCGTAGTCTCTTCTATGCCGTCGGCGTCGGCCTCCTCGGCGCGCTCGTCCTCCACATCACCGTGATCCTCGCGACGCCGGTCTATACGGGCGCGGACATCTATGCCCGCGTGCTCGATCTCGGCGCCGACGGCGTGTTCCGGCCGCTGCCGGACAAACCGGTTGACGGCGGCCTTGCGGTCAGCGGACCGTTTCTCAAGGAAGCCGTCTGCGCCTTCTCGGTCGACGATGGCCCGGTGAATCTGACGGCGGAAGGCAGCGTCCCCTTCTGGTCGGCGGCGATCTACGACAGCCGCTCCAACGAAGTCTTCAGCATGAGCGACCGGACGTCCGTGCGCGGCACGATGGACATCATTGCGGGCACGGAAGCGCAGATCACCGCGCTGAAAAACAGCGGCGTCAACGCCACCGAAAACCACATCCTCGTCACCATGCCGTCAAACGACGCCTACGTGGTCCTGCGCGCCGTCATGCCGGAAACGAGCATGGCCGCGACGACACAGGCGTTTCTGGAGAGTGCGAGTTGCGAGGGGCTGTGAGGAGGTCGTTGGACGCGCTTGTGGTTTCGGTGAGGCCCGCCCTCTCCTTCGTCATCCTCGGGCTTGTCCCGAGGATCTGCTGAAGAAGCCAAGAAATTGACGTTGCGGCAGGAATGTGGCGTGGTCAGATCCTCGGGACAGGCCCGAGGATGACGACCGAATAGGTCTGCCTCTTCCTCTTATCTCTCAATGCCTGACCGGCTCGCCGCGTTCGTCGAGTTCGACGCGCTCGGGGATCTGGCCGAAGCGTTCGTAGCGAATGCCCGTGAAGAGCAATATCTGCGCGTCGGTTGCGACCGGGTCTGCCCGGCGCGGCGTGCGCGGCATGCGCTCGCTGATGCTGATGACCTGTGCCATTCTCGTCTCCTGAAACCTTGAGACGGATGAACGAAGAACAAATTTCACCCTGTCCGCCTGTCCCTGCGGACCAGCGCAATTTCCGGGTGGCGAAGTCGTCACGACCCCTTTGCCGCCAGACCGGGACATCTGCGCTTTCTCATCACCTGTCCGCGGCTATGCAGGCCGCCTGCCAAACGATGCTTTCCGCGGAGGTTTAACGCTCCACGGTGGCTGCGGTTCCCGCCGCTCGCCGTGCCATCATCAAGCCACAGCGATAGTTAATGGGTTGTAAACGGTTTTCCCTTAATTTGAGTGATAGGGGACAGGTAGCACTGCGGCGCGTATTTTCGCCGGCCGGTCCGCTTGTGTATTGCGTAGCGTCAGGTGTGCCCGTGTTGGACAGGTTCAGAGAGTTGGAGAAACCGCACTCTATCCGCAAGCGAGATGTGGTCTTGATGGCAACCGTTTCGAGTTTCGAGGCCCTGAGCACGCCGACACGCATCGAGCTCAAGCAATTTGCCGAACTGTTCCGCCCACTCTATGAACAATCGAGCCACGAGGCCCGCCGCCAGGCCGTGGCCGCCCTATCCCGGCTCGAGACGCTGCCGCAAGCCGTCTGCTTCTTCGTCGGCTCGCAGCCGATCAACATCGCCGCGATCTTCCTGTCTCAATCGCCCGCCATTTCCGATGCCACGCTGATCGACATTGCCCGCAGCCAGGGCGAGCCGCATGCGCGCGCAATCGCCACGCGCGCCAATCTCTCGCCGATCGTCGTCGATGCGCTGGCCGCACTTCATGACGGCAGCAGCTATCGCCGCAATGTGAAGCCAGCAGAGGCCGAGCGCGACGGCGGGGACGCATTGCCCCAGGCATCAACAGAGACATCAACAGAGACATCGCCCGAGACATCGACCCTGTCGGCGCCTTCCGAGACCGCCCAAAAGGCGCCCTCGCCCCGCGCGGGCCATTCCACGCCCGAACTCGCGCGGCTTGCCCGCGAAGAGGCGCTGCGCAACGAATTGCGCCAGCTGGTCGCCGCCAAGGCGCCGGAAGAGGCGCGCCCTGCGGTCATGCTGCGCGCGGCCGACGAGATGGCCCAAGCGCTGATGTCGCGCTTTGCCCGGGCCCGCCAGATGCCGCTCTTCGCCCGCGTGCTGACCGATGCGCTGGATGCCTCGGCCGGCCTGTCGGAACGCATCCTGCTCGACGTCTCCGGTTTGCAGCTTGCCTCCACGCTGATTGCGCTGGGTCTTCGCCCCGCAGACACGCGTCAGATCCTGACTTCGATCTATCCGCATCTCGCCCAGATCGTTGACGGACGTAATCGCGCCTTCCAGCTGGTGCGCAGCCTCGACCCCGCCGATTGCGTGGCCCGCGTCATCGCCTGGCGGCGTGCCGACATCTACACCCGCACCGGGCGTTACGAAGATGTGGAAGCCGACATGGCAGCACAGGCAGAGGCCGCGGCGGCTGCTGCCGGCAACAGCAACACGGCGCCTGACGACAAGCGCAGCGCCCGGGCTTAAGCCTCGGCGATCTCCACATAATCGTTAAGCGGTTTTTCCGTCTCGACCTCGACCACCCAAAGGTCGGGATCGAAGCGGATCTCGCGCGAGAGCGCCTCGCGCACCGCCTCTTCTTCCGCCCGATCCAGCCGCTGCTCGAACTTGCGACCGCGCTCCTCGCCTTCCTCAAAGAAGCTCTGTGGTGCTGGCGCATAGAGCGAGACGAGGCCATCGCGGAAGCGCTGGGTGAGGAAGATCGCGCCCGCCTGCTCCTCGCCCTTGCGTTCCACAGCCGCAAAGCCGCCATCGGCAAAAATGCGACGGACAACGGCCGAGACGAAGATTTCTGTTTTCAGGCGCATGGACGGTTTCCAGAGGTTTCGTCCCGTGATGGCGGAGAACTGTGGGCAAGTCCAGTGCGGCAATCGGTCCGCAAGGGCATCAATTGACCAAAGCCAAGTCTCGCGATAGCCCTTCTCTCGGGGAACGGAGAATGCAGGCCAGTTCAACCTCGGCCGAATTTGCTCCACGTCAAAGATCGCAAGCCATTTCTGGTGCAAAAGGCTCCGGTATTCGGAACGGGACAGGTTTCATGCCGCAAAGGCTGAACATTTTCATGCGGATTATGATCATCGTCGCCCTGACGATGATCGGCTTTGCGCATAAGCCTGTCATGGCGGGCTCCTTGCCGGCCTCCATCGAATATGCCGCCTATACGCTGCCGGACGGCACCCTGCCGGTCATCTGCATCACCGTTACAGGTGAAGAGGACATGGGCAGCACCGCCAAGGGCGGTATGGGCACCTATGGCTGCGATGCCTGCCGGCTCGCCGCCTCGATCCTCGTGCCGGAAGCTCCGACCGTCGCTGTGAGCGCGGTGGAGTTTCCGCGCCAGCGTTGTGCCCATTGCCGGGATATCCCGAAGCCCGACCTGGCTGAAACCTCGCGCGCCCTGCCCCGCGCGCCGCCGTCAGTCTTCCTTGCCTGACAGCGACACTCTTACCCAACACACCCAGACGGCCAGATGCCGAGTTCGAAGCGCCCAAGTTTGCGCGCCGGCCTGCCGTCGTTTGAACCATGCAAGGAACATCCATGTCCAAATTCGTGAAATCCACCCTCGCGCTCGCGCTTGCATCCACGCTGGCCGGCCCCGCCTTCGCGCATGTCACGCTTGAAAAACAGGAGGCCGCTGTTGGCACCGGCTACAAGGCCGTGTTCCGCGTGCCGCATGGCTGCAAGGGCCAGGCGACCAGCTCCATCCGCGTGCAGATCCCGGAAGGCGTGGTCAATGCCAAGCCGATGCCGAAGGCCGGCTGGACGCTTGACAAGGTGAAGGGCAAATATGCCTCGACCTACAAGCCCTATGGCCACGAAGTCTCGGAAGGCGTGAAGGAAATCGAGTGGAAAGGCGGCAACCTGCCCGACGACGAGTATGAGGAATTCACCGTCTCCACCTATCTCGACGCCAGCCTGAAGGCCGGCACGACGCTCTACTTCCCGGTCGTCCAGTCCTGCGTCGACGGCTCCGTGACCCGCTGGATCGAGATCCCGGTCGAAGGCAAGGGCGAGCCGGAATCGCCGGCGCCGGGCGTCAAGCTGATCGAGAAGAAGTAAGGCATGAAGAGGCCGTCCCCTAACCCAGGCATGTTCAGGAAAGTCCCCCTCTGGCTGCCGCCATCTCTCCCCTTGAAGCGGGCGAGACGGTTGGGGCAAGGCGGTCACTTACCCTTCGACATCACCGACGCGGCATGCCGCAGCGGTCACTCCCCCTCCCCCTTGTGGGGAGGGTTGGGAAGGGGTCTTGGCGACCTTCGCCAAACCCTGTTCCGGGTGCTCTGGGCGATCCTTGCCCTCCTCCTCCTGCCCACCCTCGCGCTCGCCCACGCCCAGCTCGTCTCCTCCAACCCGAGCGACGGCGCGGTGGTGGCATCCGCACCGGCCATGGTGACGCTCACCTTCAACGAACCCGTCTCGCCCATCGCCATCAAGCTGGCGCGACCGGACGGTTCGGTTTCGCTGATCGAAACCTTCAGGAACGTCGGCAGCGCGATCACCATCACGCCGCCGCCTGCTCTTTCCAACGGCAGCTATGCGCTGAGCTACAGAGTGATGTCGGAAGACGGTCATCCGATCGGCGGGACGCTGGGCTTTGCCATCGGCGCGCCGAGCGCCGGCGGTGCGGCGCTTGCGGCGGACGCAACGCCTCGGGCCAGCCGGCTCCTCATCCTCATCCAGCGCGTGGCGCTCTATCTCGGCCTCTTTCTCGGTGTCGGCGGCGTCTTCGCGCTCACCTGGTTTGGCCGCGAGGCCCGCGATGGTCGGACGCTGATCCGGGTACTGCTGGGGCTAGGCCTCGTTTCAGCCGGGCTGGGCGTCGGGCTGCAAGGCCTCGACATGCTTGCCGTCTCGCCCTCGGCGCTCGCCAGTCTCGCGCCCTGGCGGCGGGGGCTGACGGCGACCTATGCGGCGACGCTGGCGCTCGCGGCCCTGGCCATGCTGCTCGCCCTCGCCTCGCTGTCGTTGCGCGGGCGCCTTGCCGCCTTCGTGTCGCTGCCGGCGCTGCTCATGACCGGCCTTGCGGTTGCGGCGAGTGGCCATGCCAGCGCCGCCGAACCGCAATGGCTGATGCGCAGCGCCGTCTTTGCCCATGCGGCCGGCGTCGCGGTCTGGGTTGGCGCGCTGTTTCCGCTGACGCTTGCGCTGAAGCGCGGGGGCGAAGCGGGTGTGGCGATGCTCCAGCGGTTTTCGCGCGGCATTCTGCCCGTTGTAGCCCTGCTTCTCACCTCCGGCGTCGTGCTGGCCGTGGTGCAAGTGCGCAAGGTCGAGGCCTTGTGGACGACGGACTATGGCGTCGTGCTGTCGATCAAGCTCGGCCTGCTGGTGGCGCTCTTTGTGGCCGCTACGGTCAATCGGGCCTTCCTCACGGCGCCGGCGGTCGACCGGCTTGCGGCGATCGATGTTGCGAAAGCTGCAAGGCCGCTCCGCCTCTCCATCCTTCTCGAAATCCTGCTGGTCATAGCCATCCTGACGACCGTTGCGAACTGGCGCTTCACGCCGCCTCCGCGGGCGCTGCAACTGGCGGCGCGACAGGCGGTTGCGACCGGGTTGATGTCGGACAAGGCGATGGTGGAGGTCAGCATCTTTCCGGCCACCACCGGACCGGTGAAGGTCACCGTCACCCCCATGGCGCATGGCACGGGCGATCTTACCATCAAGGAACTTTCCGTCATCCTCTCCAACCCCGCCGCCGGCATCGAGCCGATCCGGAAGAAGGCCGGGATTGATGGAGATGGCGACTATGTTGTTGAGGGCCTGCGCCTGCCGGTCCCCGGCCGCTGGCATATCCGTGTCGAAATCCTGATCTCGGACTTCGAGATGACCGCGCCGGAAGGCGATGTGACGATCGGACCTTGAGAGTGACAGGAGCGTGACAGGCGGAGGATTAGACCTTCGCCGCCATTCTCACCCCGCCCCAGTGCCGGCCGTTCACGAAGATCGGGGCGGAGATGTCCTTCATGATGATGAAGGTGCCACCGCCCATGTCGCGGCGGTAGGTCTGGACGAGGAAGGGCTGCGTGTTGCGACCGGCGCCGAGGCCCGTGCGGTCGTTGAAGATGCGGCGGTTGCGGCTGTTGGCGGTGTTCCATTCCACTTCGCCCGGCCGCTGTGCCTGCGAAAACTTGATGTTATGCGTCGGCAGATAGCCGTTTTCGTCGACGCAGGCGCAGAAGGCGAGCGACGGGTCGGCCTCTATGACCGCTTCCTGTATGGGCGTGAGCACCCGGTCGGCAAAGTCGAGATAGCGGGTGGAGAACTGCTGCGGGTTGGTGCCCGGAATTTCACGATAGCTGCGGTCGAAGAGATCGGACATGGAGACGCGGCCGGAGGCGATCCCCTGCTCGAACACCTCCGAAATGCGGGCGGCGACATCCTGCACCTGAACGATCAGCCGGTGATCCGGCGTCTCGATGCCGGCGCTGGCGGCGACCTGGATGATCTTCTCCGACATGTCGACCAGACCGTCGACGCGCTCGGCCGCTCCCTGCAGGTGCTTGTTGGAGGCGAGCATTTCGTCGAGCGCCGATTCCAGCTGGCTGACGAAGCCGGTGCAGCGCGTCTCGACCCCGGCGGTGGTGCCGGAAAGTTGCTGCGAATTGTCGAGAATGCGGTTGAAGACCTCTTCCATCAGGTGGAAGGAGGCATCCATGGCCACGGTAATTTCCTTGATTTCGCCCGCCGAGCGCGCAGCGCCCTGACCGGCCTCGCCGAGACGAAGGATGCGGTTGCGGATGTCGGACAGGGTCTTCTGGATGGTCGCCGTCACGGTCGAGGTCTGCAGCGACAGCGCTCGGATCTCGGCGGCGACAACGGCAAAGCCCTTGCCGGCTTCGCCCGCGCGGGCGGCTTCGATGGCAGCATTCAACGCCAGAAGATTGGTCTGGCGGGCAATCGAACCGATCTCGCCGGCAAACTTGTCGACGTCATTGAGGGAGACGGCGAATTGGGAGATTTCTCCGGTGATGTCGGCGCTAACCTCGACCATGGCATCGATGCCGGCGGCGGAGCGCGTGAGATCGCCGGCGGATTGCTTGAGCGCATCGCGGGCGCGGCCGGCCATCTGGTCTGTGCCGCGCAGAGCCTCCGCAATCCTGCGGTTGGCATCGGCGATTTCGTGGGCGGTGCCAGTCAGATGGCGGAAAACCTGCGAATGTTTCGCAGACGATGCCGCCACCGTCTGGATCGCGCCGGCAATGTCGACAAGGTCGATGCCGAGACGGGAGGCGTCCCGCGACAGGCGGACGATCACCTCGCGCAAGACCTCCGGCGCGGGCGGCGCCTTCAGCGCAGGCTCGTCCTCGACCGTGTCAGCAGGCATGCGATAGGCCGCCGTATTCATCACACCCCCCTATGGTTGATCAAGAAAGGGTGAATGAACGGAGTTAATAAATCTCTAAGCCAGCGGCCAATGATGGCAACCCCGCGCGTTCAGGGGCAAGATTGTCGCATTTTCTTGACACTTCGCAGGCCGCGCCTGAACCTTAGCGTGTACTCGCCGCTCAGAGAGCGCCGATCTTCTTCAGCTTTTCAAGCACGGCCTCGTTCGGCTCGCCGGTGACGGGGAGACGATAGTGCTTCTGGAAATGGCGGATCGCTTCCCGTGTCTGCTCGCCGGGCACGCCGTCAATGGTGACGTCGCGATAGGCGAGGTTCGACAGGCCCTTCTGGATCGCCATTGTCAGGTTGGACGGCGTTGCGGTGGCGGAAGCAGACTTTGCAGGCGCTTCCGCCTTGGCCTGGATGGCGGCCGGGCGCTGGTTCGTCGCAACCGTTTTCTGTGCTGCGGGCTTCTGGGCCGCCTTGTCAGTCGGCTTTTCCATGGCCTTCTGCACGGGCTTCGATGCCGGCTTTTCAGCGGGCTTGTGGGCCTGTTTGGCGGCTTGCGCCTTGGCGGCGGCATTCGGGATCGGCGCCGGGGGAATCGGCGGGGCAACGGCGGGGCGCGCGGCCTTGACGCTTTCGGTCTTCGCTTCCTGAACCGGCGTCCTGGCAGGCTGGGCCCGCGGGGTCTTGGCGATCAGCGCGGCGACGGGATCCGCAGCCTTCGGCGCTGCGGCCTTTTCGACTGGCTTCTCGACCGGTTTTTGGGGCGCCTTTGCGGCAATCGCACCGGTGACGTCGGACGGCCGATCGGGCGGCACGACGTTGAATTCGGCATTGTCCTTCTGCAGCAGATCGAGAACGGAGGCATCGGCCGCGCCGGTCTGCGGCAGGCCGCGCGTTTCCTGATAGAACATGATGGCCGCTTCGGTCTTCGAACCCATCACGCCATCGACCGGGCCTTCATAGAGACCGCGGCGCAGGAGATTGGACTGAATGGCGGACACAATCGGATCGGCAGCAGGTGCGGCATCGTCCTGAACGATGATGCCATCAACCGTCTTCGGCTGGGCAGAAGCGGCGGGCGCGGTTGCGTCCCGCTCGATACGGTAGGTCGTGGCGCTGTCGCCGCTGCCGCCCGGATGCATGGCCTTGGCGGCGTAGTCGCGGAAGGCGTCGCGGGTGTCGAGCCAGGGATGCGGATGCGAGCTCGGCTGATACCAGAGCGCATTGGCCGCCACGAATGAAAATACGATGGCAAAGGCCGCCGTCCCGCCGGTCGCAACCGGATTGCGCATGGCGGCCGCACCGATCATCGCCGCGCCGCCCGCAATCAACCGCGAGACGCGCCCGGCCTGCCTCTTAGGCGGTCTGCGCTTTCGCGTGTTCATGGGCATTTTCCTTCTTGTCATTCATGCTTTTCGCAGCAGCCGGGAGGCGCGGCGGAAATTCTGTTCTGGCCTCGAGCGGGACGACCTGCGCGGCAGGCGCTGTGTCCGGGATAATTTCGGGGCCGGCTTCCGGGAAGGCGACGGAGACGACAGTCCCCTCGCCCAGCCGGCTTGCGATGCTCACGCGGCCGCCATGCAGCTCGACCAGGCCCTTGACGAGCGAGAGGCCGAGGCCGGTGCCTTCATATTTGCGGGCATAATCATTCTGCACCTGCATGAAGGGGCGACCCAGCAACGCGATCTTGTCTTCCGGGATGCCGATTCCCGTATCGCTGACGGTGAAGACGATGTCTGCGCCCTTGCGTTCGCAATCGAGCGAGACGACGCCGCCGGCATCGGTGAATTTCAGCGCATTGCCTACGAGGTTGATCAGCACCTGCTGCACGGCGCGACGATCGGCGACGAGGTCGCCCGTGTCGCGGGCAACACGGGTCGTCAGCGTCACGCCCTTGTTCTTCGCCTGCAGCGCCAGCATGGATTCGCAAGCCGAGACGGCGGCAGAGGCTGCGAAATCCTCGCAGGCCAGTTCATAGCGTCCGGCCTCGATCTTGCTCATGTCGAGCATGGTGTTGACCACGGCGAGCAGATGATTGCCCGACTGGTTGATGAGGGCGACATATTCGCGCTGGCGGTCGTTTTCGAGCTTGCCGAAATATTCGCCGGCCAGAATGTCGGAGAAGCCGAGAATGGCGTTGAGCGGCGTGCGCAGTTCATGGCTGACGGCGGCGAGGAAGCGGGTCTTCGCCTCGTTGGCAGTGTTGGCTTCTTCGGCCCTGGCCGAAAGCGCGCGGCTGGCCGCCTCGTCTTCCGCCGTGTCGAGCATCTGGCTGAGGAAGCCGGCGAACTCATCCGCTTCACTGACAATGGCGCTCAGCATCAGGCGGCGATGCACGAACTGGCTGCGGGCGTCATCGTCGGCGCTGCGGGTCTCGAAGCGCAGGTTGATCGTCGCGCCCTTGCCGCCCTGGCGCATGGCGTCGACGGCCTGCAGGAAGAGGATGCGGTCGGATACGTGGATCTGGTCAAGGAAGCCCTTGGCGTCGAGCGCGCGCAGGTCGCGCAGCAGAAGCTCGCGGTCGCGACCACGTGTGCGCACCACAAGGCCACGCTCATTATGAATGGTGACGAGACCGGGAAGCAGGTCGAGGAGCGCGTCGTCGGCATAGCGGGCAATGGCGTCTTCAGCGGCGACTTCGGCGGCGACGGCAGCCGCAGGCGTTTCATTCGAGAGCCAGCCGGCGGCGGCAAGCGCGATTGCCGCAACGCCTCCGAAACCGGCGGGGAGCGCAACGGCGGGGCTGGTGACGAGGCAGAGGGCTGTGGGCGCGACCATCATGCCATAGAGGCCGAAGGTGGCGATGCGCTCGAGCCGGCGGGCCGCAGCAGGGTCTTCCAGCGCAAGGCCGGGCGCCCATGCGTTCGCCAGCCTTGACGGCAGCGACGACATCTTTCCGGCCATGTTACGCAAAACCCGCAACGCGATTACCCTGTGACTCATATTCTTATATGGGACGACATTGGCGCACCCGGCTTAAGGAAAGTCTAAAAACTGCGCACGATGCCTTGCGATTTTCTGTCGCAATCCCGTTTTGGAACGATTTCGGAGGGGCTTCGCAGATCGTGGTTAACACCCCGTAAGCGCCTGAAAAACCTCAATTTGCCGCAAGCGTTAACGTTTGACCCGACCCCACCTGCCGCAAACCCCTGCAAGCCTTGGACTTCGCCCGCCTCAAGATTAACGAAGATCGCTCAAATGCGGCTCAAATGCTCCAAAAAGCAAAATCGATAAAATTTGAGACAAATTCGCTTCAAACCCTCGCATTTTTTGAAAAGCCGTTTTTGCAACTCGCGGCCTAATGTCCTCTCAAGCCGGACGGGAAATCCCTAACCGGCAGACAGAACCGGCGAAAAGACCGGGTGAGACACCAAGAGACAGGAACTGAAGCCATGGGCATGCTGATCAAGGGAACCTTCTGGTTTTGCGTCGTGCTCGTCGTGCTGCCCTTCTTTGATGGCGAGGCCCAGAAGAAGCTGGAGGGCGCGCCGCAGATCGAGGCCGCCGACGCCGTGACCGCCGCCACCGGCGCACTCTCCTATATCGGCGAGATGTGCGCCCAGCGCCCGGACGTCTGCATCAAGGGCGCCGAAACCGTCTCGGCACTCGCCAACCGCGCCAAGGAAGGCGCGCTCGTCGCCTACAAGCTTCTCGACAAGAATTTCTCGGATAAGCCGGCCGCAACAGCTGCGGCGGCCACCGAAACCGCTCCGAACGTGGCCGAAGCCACCAGGTCCATTCCCGCTGCCGCCGAGCAGCCGCTGCCCGACGCAGTGGTGACCGGCACAGTGATCCCTGTCCCCTCGGCCCGCCCGAAACATTGAACTACCGACTGCCTGATATCGACTTTGACTGATCCTGCCTGAACTCGCGATTTTCGCGAACGCCGCAAGCCTCGTGCCTGCGGCGTTTTCTTTTGTCCAGGCATGGAGGCGGTTTCATTCGGGCGCGTTTCCGCCTATATGCAAGCCCACGGAAACATAGGCAGACATGGCATGGCGACTATCGAGCAGATCATCGAGGACTTCTCCTTTCTGGACGAATGGGAAGACCGCTATCGCTATGTGATCGAACTGGGCAAGGCGCTGCCGGACCTCGCCGACAACGACAAGACCGCTGAAAACAAGGTGCAGGGCTGCGCCAGCCAGGTCTGGCTCGTCAGCCATAAGGGCGAAGGCGCCGACCCGGTGATGACCTTCGAGGGCGACAGCGACGCCCATATCGTCCGCGGCCTAGTCGCCATCGTGCTCTCCATCTATTCCGGCCACAAGGCCTCGGAGATCGCCGCGACAGATGCGCTTGATACGTTCAACACGATCGGGCTGGTGGAGCATCTGTCATCGCAGCGGGCGAACGGGCTGCGGTCGATGATCAAGCGGATCCGGGCGGAAGCGGTGGCTGCGGCGGGGTGAGTTTGCGGGCTTAAGAAGACCCCTCCCCACCCTCCCCACAAGGGGAGGGCGACTGTGACGCACCGGTTTCCCGTCTCTTGAAACTTTAAGGACGCCGCAATCTTGCGCGGCGTCGACAGATGGTGTCGTCACGGCAACGAAATACGACACGAGGGACTGGCGCGGTCGCGCCTTTCCGTCTCCCCCCTTGTGGGGAGATGGCGGCAGCCAGAGGGGGACTTGCCAGCCCGATTCGCCCCCTCAAATCTCCGGCCGAAACCCCTCCTCGCCCCAATGCCGCGTTTCGCGTCGTGGCGGCGGCGTATAATGCCGGTGCAGCGCCAGCAGGGCCGTTTTCAGCATCAGCTTGGCCGAGCGTGGGGGCCATTGGCGTTCGCGTTCTACCGTTTCCAGACCCTTCATGAAGCAGCAGATGTCGAGTGCGACGCCGGAGAGTTCGGGGCCGAGGGCCGCGAGGGCGCGGTTGACGCGCAGGCGCGCGGCGATGGCCGTGTCGGAGAGGTCGGCGACGGCGCCGCGTCCGCCCCTGACGGATGTGCCGAGGCGCGGTTCGAAGCGCATGGTGATCTGCGGCTGGAGCTGGCCACGGGTGAAATCGGCATGCAGGCGCTCGCCGGCCGCCATGGCCTCGCGGGGGAAATAGGCCTCGCCCGCCCTCCCCTTCAGGCGTTCCAGCGCGGAGAGTGGCGATTCGGCGAGGTTGCGGGTGACGTGCGTCGTTTCACCGTCGATGGCGATGGTGGCTTCCTTCAGATCGCGATGCGGACGGGCGAAGTCGGGTTCGGCGGTCTCGTGGCGGGCGATGAAGGCAAGCGCCTCCGGCAGCGGGCGGATGCGTGCCCCGTCGCGGCGGATCAGCCCCTGGCGCGCTGCAAGCAGCAGGATGGCAGCCTCGACCCGCAGCCGGCCGGAGGCTGCCGCAAGTTCGACAGTCGCGGTTTCCGTTCCGCGAACAGCACCACAAAGCTCCGCGCCGGCGGGCGGCAGGGCCTTCAGGAAACGCAGCAGCAACCGGGTCATGCGGGCGGCGTCGTGCATCGGGCCGGTGCCAGCCGCCCCGGTGCCATTCGGCTTTCCAGTGCCCTTGTCCGCGCCGGCCTTTACCTTGCCGGTTTGCGGCTTCGGCCTCGAGGCTAGCGATGTTTCGAGTGCGGTGTGGCGGATGATGTCAGGCCGGTGCTCAGTCATGGCCAACCTCGCTGAAATGTCCGAAGGCGAGAAGTGCGACGCGCTCCATCGCGCCGACGAATTCGTCGAAGTCGCGGTCGTCGCGGCGGTCCTCGACGACGGCGCAGGCATGGGCCACCGTGGAGCGGTCGCGGCCGAAGCCCTCGCCGATGGTGCTCATGCGCATCTGCAGCGCGACATGGCAGACATACATGGCGATCTGGCGGATATGGCAGGCGATGCGCCGACGCTCGCGGCGCATGCCGATGCGGTCGCCCGACATGAAGATGAATTCCGCCGTCATCAGGCGGACGGACTGGCAGATCACGCGCTCGGGGCGGCTCTCGTGCAGGCTTGAAAGGATTGGTCGGGATGCCGCGGCGCGGGTCGCGCTGCGCCCGATGCGCGCCTCCCGCTCCTGGTCTTTGCTTGCAATCATGAAGGCCTCCTATGAAATAGGAATTTATTCATACACCCTAGAGGCATTTCGTGGATGTTTGGAAGCGATCCACGACAATCTATGATTGTTTTTTCTTGAGTTTTTGGAAATTTCCGCCGGATTTTTGGGATTTTTTTCCTCGCATCTGAAATTCATGCATGAAACGGAAAGGGCGAGCCCCGGCAGGACCCGCCCCCTTCATGAAGATATAACGTCGGAGCTGGCTCAGGCGTAATTCAGCCGGCCGAGTTCGGTGAAGCGGGCGAGCGCGCCCGAATTGCGCCAGGTCTTCATGACCGTCACCGTCGTGAAGGTGATGAGCGCCTCGAGGCCGAAGACCGGCATGTAGGCGAGCGCCCAGCGGCCCCAGTCAACGAGTGCGAACGAGTCGTTGGAGATCATCAGCCAGAAGGCGACCATGGCGGAGACGCCGGCATAGTAGACCGCATCGATGCGCAGAACGCGGGCGAAGCTGAAGCGGTCAGCCGCGTTTGCCGCAAAGAGGCGCTTGCCGAAGGTCTCGTGCACCGCCACCATCGGCAGCATGAGGGAGAGCGCGTTGACGCCGAGATGGACAAGATCCTGCGGTTCGAAGAAGAAGCCCTGCAGCAGGAGCCCGAGCGCGAAACCCAGCATGGCCGGCGTAAAGCCGAAGAGCAGGTAGACGGTCGTGGCACCGATCAGATGCAGTTCGGACGGGCCGACGGCCAGATGCCAGGACTGCATGAGGACGGAGAAGACCACAGCAGCAAGGCCGGTCTTGACGATGTTGAGCGGCGCGCGGACGAGTGCCGGCAGCTGCGTAGCCACCACGACGAGCGCTGCGGCATTGGCCGCCGTCACGCGCAGGGGATCGATGATTCCAGGTTCGATATGCATGTTCGTTTCCTTTTTTAGCGCCCACCGCGCAAAAGGTGTTTTGTTCAAACCGCAGCCTCCTGGCTGCGGCGGTCCATGGCAGGTCTCCTGGCTTGCGGGTCGTCGCCTTTTCCTTCGCCTTATCGGTCGTTTTTCCGGCATGTCGTGCAGGGACATGCCTCAGACCAATGGCATTCGAAGGAAGGCTCTCCGCTCACAGTTGCGGGGGCAGCCACGGTTTCGGGTCCTGATGGATACGCCTCACCGTGTTCCCTTTTAATCCTCGCGCCTGGGGCGCGATGGAACCACTGGGACAATTGCTAGACGCTTTGGCGGCGGCGGGCAAGCGGGCGAGCGCCACAGACTTGTGGAGTTGCGCCAGCGCAAAGTCTTCGCGCGCAATCCGTCGTACCTCATGGTTGACCGGTGGAGAATCACCGGCCCATCGGGCAAGAATGCCGCATTGACCTTTGAGGCCTTGCGGCCTATCCGTGGTGAAGGACGAGGGAATTTTATCTGCCATGCAGCCGAAACGGGCGCCATTGCTGGGGATCGTGACGCGCTTCTTCTGCGCGATCGCCCTCCTGTCGCTTGCGCTCTCCGCCCCGGCGGAGGCGAATTCCCGCGCATTGTCGACGGAAGAAGTCGCCGCCTACATGCTGCCGGACGGCTCGCTGCCGTCGCTCTGCGTCACCATTCCCGATGGCTCCGGCCAGGGCAAGATCGTCAAGCTGGGGGCAGACAGCCTCGGGCTTCATCATCATGACGTGATGCTGCCCATGCCTGCCGAAGCGGCAGGCGCGCGCCTCGTCATCGTGGCCGAACGGCTGGATCCGGCACGGCCGGATGCGCTTCGTCATCTTCTCTATCCGCCCGGCGCCGGCCCGCGCGCACCGCCTGCATCCGCCTGAAAGACCGAACCGGCGTCGCGACCCCGTGTCCGGCGTCATCTGTCTCCTGCGGATGCGTCCCCTGCCCTGATTGAGGCTGGCCGTGTCCGCAAGCCAAGCGGATTTTACCCATGCTTCATGTCAACGCGCAGCAGCCGATCCTGCCGCATCCCTTGCTTGTCCATCCCGGTCTGAAGTCCGGGACGGCGGACAAGCCATTCCTCAACTTCATCGCGCCCGGCGAAGATCTCGGCGCTTCCGAGACGAGCCCGCGGCTCTATCGCGTCATCGATGGCTGCCTTGCCGTCTACCACCTTCTGGCCGACGGACGCCGGCAGATCACCGACATTATCGGCCCCGGCCGGACGATTTCACAACAGCCGGAAGACGGCGGCAACCGCTCGATCAAGGCGCTGACCTATACCGAGGTCGAGGTGCTGGACCCGGCGGCAAATCCCGTGCTGGCGGCGGAAACGGCACTTGAGGCGCTGATGCGGCTGACCCGCCACGCCACGCTGCTCGGCCGCATGAATGCCGCGGAAAAGGTGGCGAACGGGCTCCTCGACCTTGCCGAACAATTTCCCCGCAAGCTGCGGCAGGGCCGCCCGGTGCTGACGCTCTATCTCACCCGCAGCGATCTGGCCGACTGGCTGGGGCTGACGATTGAAACGGTGAGCCGCACGCTCAACCAGTTCAAGCGCGAGGGCGTGATCGACTATTCCCATGCCGAGATCGTGACGCTGATGCGGCCCGAGCGACTGAAGGACATCGCCTCGGGCAACCACCCCACCGCCTCCGTCCGCGCCAGCAAGGGAAAAGCATGATGCGCCTCTTCAAGACACTGGCGCTTTCGGCCGCCGCCCTTCTTCTCGGCACGACTGCCGCCCTCTCCGCCACGATCACCGACATTCTCGACCGCAAGGTCGAGGTGGCCAGCCCGCCGCAGCGCATCCTGCTCGGCTTCAATTTCGAGGACTTCATGGCGGTGGGCGGGCCCGGCGTCATGGACCGCGTGGTCGCGGTTTCGCTGCCGGTGTGGCGCGACTGGCGGCCGGCGCAATATGCGGCCTATGTGAAGGCGATCCCCTCCATTGCCGACAAGGTGGATGTGGGCGACACCGAGGCCGGGACGTTCTCCATCGAAAAGGCGATCTCGGCGCGGCCGGATCTCGTCCTCCTCGCGGCGTGGCAGTTCAAGTCACTGGGCGAGACGGTGAAGCAGTTCGAGGCGGCGGGCGTCCCGGTCGTCGTCATCGACTACAACGCGCAGACGCTGGAGAAGCATCTGCGCTCCACCACGATCCTCGGCGAGGTGCTGGGCCAGCCGGAGCGCGCCAAACAGCTCGGCGATTTCTACAAGGCCTCCGTCGAGGACACGATTGCCCGCGTGAAAGCGGCGCGAGAGACCGAAAGCGCGCCGCCAAAGAAGGTCTATGTGGAACTTGCCCAGAAGGGACCGGGCGAGTTCGGCAATTCCTATGGCGACACGATGTGGGCCGGGGTGATCGACATGGCCGGCGGCGCCAATATCGCCAAGGGCCAGGTGGGCAACTGGGGGCCGCTCAGGCCTGAATATGTGCTGTCTGCCGCGCCGGACGCGATCTTTCTTGCCGGTTCGGAATGGCTGAGCAAGCCGCAGGCCGTTTCGGTCGGCTTTGGCGCGGACGCAGGCGTCGTCAACGAGCGGATCGCCGCCTATCTGAAACGCCCCGGCTGGGATGCGCTGCCGGCGGTGAAGACGGGTGAGGTTCACGCCGTCTATCACGGCGGCACGCGGACGCTCTCCGACTTCGTCTATGTGCGCTACATGGCGAAGGTCCTGCATCCGCAGGCGTTCGAGGATGTCGATCCGAATGCGGAAATCCGCGCCTTCTACAAGGCGTGGCTGCCGATTGCGGCGGATGGCGTGTTCATCCAGCAATACAAGGCGGCGGGGCAATGAGCGACGCCGCCGTTCTTGCAAGCCCGGTTCCAGGGGCTGCCCGGCGGTCGGGCGCGACGGGGAAACTCGTCGTACTCGGCCTTTGCGGGCTGGCGCTGGTCGCGGCGCTCGCCGTCGATCTGTCGACCGGGCCCTCCGGAATGCCGCTCGACACGCTCCTGCCGACGTTGCTCGCCGGCCCGCACGGGGCCGACCGCATGGCCGCCACGATCCTCTGGCAACTTCGCATGCCGGAGGCGGCCATGGCGACACTGGTCGGGGCCTGCCTCGGGCTTTCGGGATTGCAGATGCAGACGATCCTCGACAATCCGCTCGCAAGCCCTTTCACGCTGGGCTTTTCAGCCGCCGCAGGCTTCGGCGCGGCCGTCGCCATCCTGTTCGAACTCAGCCTGCCACTGCCGGCCATCTATGCGATCCCGGTCGCTGCGTTCGCCATGACGCTGGTCGCGGCGGCCATCGTCTATCTGATTGCGCGCATCACCGGGGCGAGCCCGGAAGTGCTGGTTCTGGCCGGGATCGCGGTTCTCTTCTTCTTCCAGTCGCTGCAATCCTTCCTGCAATACATGGCGTCACCGGAAGTGCTGCAGCAGATCGTCTTCTGGCTGTTCGGCAGCCTGCAGAAATCGACGTGGAGCGGGGTTCTGACCGTCTCGGTCATTCTTACCCTCACCCTCCCCTTCATCGTCCGCGACTGCTGGCAGCTGACGGCCCTTCGGCTCGGCGAGGACAATGCGGCGAGCCTTGGCGTGAAGACCTGGGCGCTGCGCCGGCGCACCTTCGTGCTGACGGCGCTGCTGACAGCGGCGGCCGTCTCCTTCACCGGGACCATCGGCTTCATCGGTCTCATTGCGCCCCATGCGGCGCGGGCGCTGGTCGGCGAGGATCACCGTTTTGCCCTGCCGATGTCGGCGCTGGCCGGAGCGGCGATGCTTGCAGGAGCCTCCGCCTTCGGCAAGGCCGTGTCGCCCGGTGGCGTCATCCCCGTGGGGATCGTGACAGCCGTCATCGGCGTGCCGGTGCTGTTCGCCATTCTCGTTCTCGGCAGGAAAGGTCGGCCGGCATGAGCCTCGAAATTCGCGACATGAATGTCACCCGCGGGGGGCGCAAGACGCTGGCCGATGTCTCGCTGTCGCTCTCCGGCGGCGGGGTGACGGCGGTTGTCGGGCCGAACGGGGCCGGCAAATCCACCTTTCTCTCGGCGCTGGCTGGCCTGCTGCCGCATGACGGGGAAATCACCTGGAAGGGGGCGGCGCTCGACCGGCGGGCGATGGCCTATATGCCGCAGAATACCGATGTGCGCTCGGCGCTGACGGTGCTGGAGGTGATGCTTCTCGGGCGGCTGGAACGGCTGGGCGTGCGCGTCGGCGACGAGGATATTGCCGATGCGATGGCGCTGCTGGCCCGTTTCGGTCTGGCCGATCTGGCCTCGCGCGCCATGCCGACGCTGTCGGGCGGTCAGCGGCAGCTGGTCATGCTGTCGCAAAGGCTGATGCGGCGGCCGGAGGTCCTGATCATGGACGAGCCGACCAGCGCGCTCGACATCCGCCACCAGATGGAAGCGCTCGGCCATGTCGAAGCTTACGCGCGGGAAAGCGGCGCGCTGGTTCTCATCGCGCTGCATGACATCAACCTTGCCGCCCGCTTTTGCGGGCAGATGCTGCTCTTTGCGCGGGGCCGACTGATCGGCGCCGGCGCGCATGAGGAGGTGCTCACCGCTGCCACCATTCGCGGAGCCTATGGCGTGGAGGCGGAATTCGTCGCCTCGCCGGCCGGCCACCGCGTCTTCATTCCCACCGGGCTTGCCCCGGCGGCCTTCTGACAACCCGAACCATCCAATCAACAAGGAGAACACCCATGACCATCCTCAAGACCCTCGGCCTGACGCTTGCCGCCGGCCTTCTCGCCACGGCCGCCTTTGCCCATGAATACAAGGTCGGCGAACTTGAAATCGTGCATCCGGCCAGCCGCGCCATGGTGCCGGGCGCGGCCGTCGGCGGCGGCTTCATGGAGATCACTAACCATGGCAAGGCCGACGACACGCTCGTGTCCATTACCTCGCCCGCAACGCCCGACGTGCAACTGCATGAGATGGCCGTGACCGACGGCGTGATGAAGATGCGCCAGCTGAAGGACGGCATTCCGGTTCCGGCCGGCAAGACGGTCGAGCTGAAGAAGGGCGGCCTGCATGTCATGTTCATGGACGTCAAGACGCCCTTCAAGGAAGGCGACAAGGTGCCGGCCGTGCTGCATTTCCAGAAGGCCGGCGACGTGAAGGTGGAATTCCAGGTCGGCCCGGCCAATGGCGGCGAGATGAAGCACGACATGAAGGACATGAACGGCCAGAAGCCGAAGGGCTGATGGGAAGACTGAAGGCGTCCGGGCGGCAGCAGGCTGTCCCGGACGCCTTATTCCGTGCGGTTTTCGAGTGACTCAACACGCCGGACCACGTCTCCGACCGTGTCTTCGATCCGCGCGAGAGAGCCGTCCAGAGTGGTCTGGATGTTCGCAAGCGAACCGCCGATCTCCATCTTGATCATCAACTCGATATCATCGCGCAATTCGCCCTCACGCCGCTCGACGCGGCGCGTGAGTTCATAAGTGGCATTCAAGAGGCGCATCATGTCTGAAACGTCTTTGCGCAACAGGCGTAACTCATCCATGTTGAGCTTGGCCTGCTTAGCAAGGAATTCAATGCTGATCGTCTCTGTCGACATGGCGGCAGGTCCAGTTTGTGGGAAAGGGCTGCATTGTACCCTCTTCCGCGACTGCTGACAAAGGGGCTTCGGAAACCTGCCGTCGAACTCCGGCAGCACCCTGCGGCAGAGTGTTGCACTGCGATTTATTTGCTTTACCGCAAATATGATCGCGCCTAATGCGCTATTCAGAAATTGACGAAGATCACAGAGAAGAAGAGAGCTCGGCCAGACGGCAGGATTTCTTCGACCATCTCGCTTTGCATTTCGTCAATTCTTGATCAAACGCAAATTTCGGAAGCCTCCGGCTTGCCGAAGATGGAAAGGACTGTGCCATGCAGGCTGTCATCTACAATATCCCCCTCTTTGGATGGATGCTGCGCGAGGCGGCTGAAGGGACGGTTACGGCGAAGCTGCTCTTCGTCATAAACTGCCTGCTCATCTGGGCGCTTGCCATCGTTGTCTTCGGCTTCCCGGCGATCATCATTCCGGCGCTGGCCGCCGTTGCCGGCATGTTCGTGATTCTCTTCGTTCTGTCCTGGCCCTATCTTGGCGATTGAGGCCAACATACGCCTTGAGATGGATCAACCCGCGGCTTGACGGAGATCAAGCAAAAGCTTGATTTCAATCAATGCGGGTTTGTCAAAAAAGACGAAATCTCTGCATCAGGACGACGGCGTTGAAGCGAGGCCCCTTGGCCCCACGATGCCGCCGCCGGATGGAGAGCATCATGTTCAAGAAAATCATTGTTGCGGTCGACATCGCCCAGGTCGACAAGGGCGCGCGAATTCTCCGCAAGGCGGAGGCGCTGGCCGATGAGGGCGCCGAAATCGTGCTTCTCAATGTGGTCGAGGATATACCGGGCTATCTGGCCATCGACGTGCCGGGCCATGTGATCGAGAACAACCGCAAGCAGGCGCTGGATACGCTCGACAAGATGCGCGCCGAGATCAAGGTGCGCACCCGCGCGGAGCTGCGCACGGGCCAGCCGGCCAGCAACATTCTCGCCGCCGCCGAAGCCCATCAGGCCGACCTGATCATGGTCGCCTCGCACCGGCCCGACATTTCCAACTACTTCCTCGGCTCGACCGCCGACCGCGTGGTGCGCCATGCCGACATTTCGGTGCTGGTTGACCGCTGAACAAGAAGATTCTGGGAGGGAGAGATGAACGCCATGAACACGAATGAAGCGAGACTGCTCGCGCGCAAGCACGAACTCACGCGGCGGCTCGGCAAGATCGAGATCGACCTCGACACCACGCCCAATCCCGACAGCGCGGAGCGCGCCACGGAACGCGAGAATGACGAGGTTCTGGAAGAGCTGGGACTGCAGGGGCAGATGGAGCTGAAGGCCATCGAGGCGGCGCTGAAGCGCGTGGCCGATGGCACCTACGGGACCTGCGTCCGCTGCGGCGGCCAGATCAGCCGCGAACGGCTGGAAGCGGTGCCCCATGCAGCACTTTGCAGGGAGTGCATGGGATAATCAAGAGGGCAGCCGGCGCGGGCTCATGCGGCGGCTGACGACTGAGAAAACGAGGCGCGGACCGTGTCGGGGGTGAGGCGGTTAAACCCTTTTTCCGCGCAACGTTGAGGCCGGGTGTTCACGGGGACCACCCGGCCTCATTTTGTTTTACAGTATGTGAGAACGCGCAAGTCATCCGGCCCTTCGGGCCGCCCCCCTTATCTGTCCTTCGGACATCTTCTCCCCGCTGGGGAGAAGCGGGAGTTTGACGCAGCGCGCCCTACCTCCTCGCCGCTTCGTCTACTTGTCCGGCGTGAAATTCATCGCCGTGCCGTTGAGGCAATAGCGAAGGCCGGTTGGCGGCGGGCCGTCGGGGAAGACGTGGCCAAGATGCGCGTCGCAGCGGGCGCAGCGGATTTCGGTGCGCACCATGAAATGCGAGCGATCCTCGATCTCCCTGATCGCATCGTCAGATACCGCCTTGAAAAAGCTGGGCCATCCGCAGCCGGCGTCGAATTTCGTGTCCGACACGAAAAGCGGCGCGTCGCAGCAGACGCAGGAATAGGTGCCGCGATCGAAAGTGTTCCAGAAGGGACCGGTAAAGGGCCGCTCCGTCCCGTGCTCGCGCGTCACATGATACTGTGCCGGCGTGAGCTGGTCGCGCCATTCTGCGTCCGACTTGGTGATGACGGGGACTATGCGTGCCATATGCGCCTCCATGCGACCTGCCTCGCCTCTCGCAGAACCTGAGAAAGCTCAGAGACTGATTCAAGGCGTGGCGTTCTGCCAATTGATTTTGTTGAAGTTACGCGACGAAAGATGGGGATGTCGAGACGGTTCGGCAATGGGGCGGGAGATCAAGCGGGATCAACTTGGTGTGAGCGGGGTCAGGCCATGGAAGCCTGCGCCACCTCGATGTGGCACGACAACTCCAGGTATGCAATACACTGAGACAGATTGCGACGTTGTAATTGCGTGCTGAACCGATGCCAAATTCGATCATTGCACATCCTCTGACCGGCGACCTCTATTTCGGGCGCGTCCCAGAATATAGAACCAAGCGGGATATCATCCCGGAAGGTCTCATAATTTTGCTTCAGGGGAGACATATTGGCCCCAACAGAGGCTTCGGCGCCAGACATATCTGGTCGGAACACTCCAAGGAAATGCTGGCTGATGGGTTCGAGACCGAGGAACAGGTCTCACACTACGTGGCCCGGATCGTCTGCGCCGGAACGCCGCTCTTCTTCGAGGCGAGTTCCTGGCGATCCACACGGATCATGGCCGTCCGAAGCCTCGCGGGAACCGCCATCCTCGAATTGAGGCAGCGCCGGACCGAAACGGTCTGGTCGGTTGTCACCGCATTCTCGGCAAATAAAAAGCACGGTATCCAGATAGGAACCGTGCTTTGAGTGTGTTCACAGTAGCAGCGTCGCCTTAGCCCAAGGGGTCGGAGACCAACTTAATGTCCTGCAAATAAGCTCCCTGCAGAGCTTACCATCCACATGAGCGGGTCAATATACAGGTGAAACCGGCCCAAAATGCTCTTTATGCCACTGTGTAGATATGCGACATGAGGGCAGAAAAGTCAAGTTTGACCGGACTTTCACACTTGGACCAGCTGTGGCGACCAGCACTTCCAGAACTACAACAATTGGCACACTCCCCCGAAAAATACCCGCCAAAGCTTGAGCCCACAGCCGCATTGGCCTATCTCTCCTTTTCCTGGAGGCTCAAACGGAGAGTTCATGGCGGCCCATGACGCGCCCTACATATTTCTTGCCCTGATCGCGCCGTTTCTGGCAGCGGCTATAGCGCCTTTGCTGACGCGGGCGCTGGGGCACTGGGCGGCGTTGCCGCTGGCGCTGGTGCCGGCCGGGATTTTTGCCTTCTTCTGCCGGGCGCTGCCCGATGTGCAGGGCGGGCAGGCGCTGACGGGTGGATATCTCTGGGTGCCGTCCTTCAATGTCAGCTATTCCTGGCTGATCGACGGACTGTCGCTGCCCTTCGTGCTTCTGATCTCCGGCATCTGCGCGCTGATCCTGCTCTATTCAGGCGGCTATCTGAAGGGGCATCCGCAGCAGGGGCGGTTCTTCTCGTTCATCCTGATGTTCATGGGCTCGATGCTCGGCGTCGTGGTGTCCGACAGTTTCCTGATGCTCTTCATCTACTGGGAGCTGACGTCGATCACTTCCTTCCTGCTCATCGGCTTCGACCATTCGCGCGAGGCCTCGCGGCGGGCGGCGATCCAGGCGCTGGTGGTGACGGGCGGCGGCGGGCTTGCGCTGCTGGGGGGGCTTCTGCTGGTCTGGAACATCACGGGCGTCAGCACGATTTCGCTGCTGATCGAATACGCGCCGGCGCTGAAAGCGAGCCCCTATTACTTCGCGGCCCTGCTGCTGATCCTCGGCGGCGCGTTCACGAAATCGGCGCAGTTTCCGTTCCATTTCTGGCTTCCCAACGCGATGGAGGCCCCTACCCCGGTTTCGGCCTATCTGCACTCGGCGACCATGGTGAAGGCGGGTGTTTTCCTGCTCATGCGGCTGCAGCCAGCCCTGGGCGACACGCCGGCCTGGGAAACGATCCTGCCGGTCTTTGGCGGCGTAACGCTTCTGGCGGGGACGGTGATCGGCCTGCGCCAGACCGATCTGAAGCTGATGCTCGCCTACACGACTGTCGCCTCGCTCGGGCTTCTGGTCATGATGACCGGCTTCGGCACGCCGCATGCGCTGGAAAGTGCTGCGCTCTATCTCATCGCGCATGCGCTGTTCAAGGGCACGCTGTTCATGGTGGCGGGCGCCATCGACCACGAGGCGGGCACGCGCGACATCACGCGGCTTGGCGGACTTTGGCGGGCAATGCCGCTCACCTTCGCGGCGGCCATGCTGGCCGCGCTCTCCATGGGCGGGCTGCCGCCATTCCTCGGGTTCCTGGCCAAGGAAGAGGTCTACGAGGCGCTCGTTGGGACGAACCCGCGTGCGCTCGCCTTCACCCTGGCCGCCGTCATCGGCAACGGGTTGATGTTTGCGCTGGCCTTTGCCGTTGCGCTGAAGCCGTTTGTCGGGCCTCAACGGGATTTGCCGGGGCCGCATCATGGTGCGGCATCCGTGGCACCCCCCTCTGCCCTGCCGGGCATCTCCCACTCAAGGGGGGAGAACGGCAAGGCGCACGGGCATCACATTCACGAAGCTCCCCCCCTCATGCTCACCGGGCCGGTTGTCCTGGCGCTGGCAGGACTGGCCGCAGGTATCTTCTCGCAGGCCTTTCACGCGACCTTTTCCTCGCCCATGACGTCGGCCATCGCGCATGAGGCACGCGAGATCACGATCTCGGCGGTCCCGCATCTGTCCCTGCCGTTCGCGCTGTCGCTGGTGACGATTGCGCTGGGCGTCGTCGTCTATTTCCTCCTCGACCGGGCGCGTGAGGCGGCAGCCGCCTCGCTTGAAGCGATTGGCTGGGGACCGGACCAGGGTTTCGACCAGGCGATGCGCGGGCTGATCAAAGGCGCGCATGTCATCACCCGGAAGATCCAGACCGGGCGGCTGGAGACCTATATCATGGTGGTCTTCATCGTGATCGCCGCCACCCTGCTGTTGCCGATGGCGATCTTTGCCGAATGGCCGAGCCTGCCCGTCTGGCCGGCGGAAGCAGGCATCCATGAACTCGTCATCTTCGCCATTGCCGTCATCGGCCTCTTCGCCGTCGTTCGGGCCGCCGACCGGCTGACGGCCATCGTTTCGCTGGGCATACAGGGCTTTGCGGTAGCTCTGATCTACATGCTTTACGGCGCGCCGGATCTGGCCTTCACACAGTTCATGGTCGAGACGCTGTCGGTGGTCATCCTCGCCCTCGTGATGACGCGGCTCGATCTGCAGCCGAGCGACCATCGCCACGGGCGCGAGATGGTGAAGGACGCGCTCATTGCGCTCGCCTGCGGCGCGGGCTTTACCCTGCTGCTGCTGCGTGCGGTGCAGGTGCCGTTCAACACGTCGCTGACGGAATTCTTCAGCCAATGGTCGAAGATCGTGGCACATGGATCGAATGTCGTGAACGTCATCATCGTCGACTTCCGCGGCACGGATACGCTGGGCGAGATCGCGGTGGTGACGATTACAGGGCTCGTGATCCTGGCGCTGATCCGCATCCGCGTGGGCGGCGACGTGAAGCCGGCCGACAACGATCCCGAAAGGAGCGCCTGATGGCCAAGATCCAGTCGGAGCAGAGCGCGCGGCCTGGCCCGCGGCGCGGCATGGATACGCTGATCTTCCGGACCATGGCGCCCTATCTGACGGCGCTGATGGTGCTCTTTTCCGTCTTCGTGCTGCTGCGCGGACATAACGAACCGGGCGGCGGGTTCATCGGCGGGCTGATCGCGGCCTCCGCTTTTGCGATCCTCGGCATTTCCAACGGCGTGTCTGCCGTGCGCCGCGCGCTCTGGTTCGATCCCATCACCATTGCCGCGGCAGGGCTTGCGCTGGCTGCGCTGGCGGGCGTCCTGTCGCTTTTTGCCGACGTGCCCTTCATGACGGCGCTCTGGGCGTTTCCCAACATCTTCGGCACGGAAGTGGCGCTGTCGACGCCGATGATGTTCGATATCGGCGTCTATCTCGTGGTGACGGGCGCAATCACCGCCATTGCGCTGGCGCTTGAAGAACGGGAGGACGACTGATCATGGAAGGGTTCATGGCCGTCGTCGTCGGCATCTTCTTCACCGTCGCGATCTATCTGATGCTGTCGCAATATATCATCCGCATCCTGCTGGGAGTCGCGATCCTCGGCAATGCGGTGAACATGCTGCTTTTCGTCGCCGGCCGCGTGACGCGCGAGGCGCCGCCGATCATCGGCAAGGGTGCCGACATGCTGCCCGCCACGGCTGCCAATCCGCTGCCGCAGGCGCTGATCCTGACGGCCATCGTCATCTCGTTTTCCTTCTTCGCCTTCCTGCTGGTGCTGGCCTATCGCGCCTATCAGACGCTGAAGACCGACGACACGCACCAGATGCGTCTCGCCGAGCCGGAAGACGCCCCACCGCCGCCGCTTGGCTACTGAACGAAGGGACAAGACAGGTTCATGGCAGCCAGCAGCATTCCTCTCGAAGCGCTTGAAAAGTCGATGGTGCTTGCGCCCGTTCCGGCGGAGCATTGGCTGGTCATCGCGCCGCCCGTCTGGTGCATGCTGGTCGGCGCCATCCTCATCATGGTGCGCAAGCGGATGGGGCTGCAGTCGTGGCTGTCGATCCCGGCGCTGGGCGGGCTTGTGCTGATCGACGCAGCGCTTCTTGCGGTCGTCATTCGCGAAGGGCCAATCACCATGGTCATGGGCCGGTGGCTGCCGCCCTTCGGCATCGCCTTCACCGTCGACCTGACCGGCGCGCTCTTTAACCTCGCATGTGGCATCGCGGCGCTCGCCGGGGGGATCGCGGCGCTGGGCGATATCGACAGGACGCGGCGGACCTACGGCTTCTTCCCCTTCCTGTTTCTGATGGTGGGCGGTGTCTCGGGCGCGTTCCTCACCGGCGATATCTTCAACCTCTATGTCTGGTTCGAAGTCCTGCTGATCTCCTCCTTCGGGCTTCTCATTCTCGGCTCGGAGCGCGAACAGCTCGACGGGGCGACTAAATACGCGATCCTGAACCTCATCGGCACGACGCTGTTCCTGATCGCGGTCGGCATTCTCTATGCCGTGTTCGGCACGCTCAACATGGCGGATATCGCGGCGAAGGCGCCGACGCTCGGGCATGACGCGCCGATGATGACGCTGAGCCTGGTCTTTATCGCCGCCTTCATGATGAAGGCCGCCGCCTTCCCGGTCAATTTCTGGCTGCCGGCCTCCTATCACACGCCGCGCATCGTCGTGGCGGGCCTCTTTGCCGGATTGCTCACCAAGGTAGGCGTCTATGCGCTGATCCGCGTCATGGTCATGATGTTCCCGGAAGAGGGCAATGCCTATTCGATTGTCATCGGCGTGGTCGCCGTGCTGACCATGCTGACAGGATCGCTCGGCGCGATCGCGCAGTCCGATATCCGCCGGATGCTGGGCTATATGGTCATCACCGGCATCGGCATCATTCTGTCGGGCGTGGCGCTCGGGGCGCAGACGGCGATATCGGGCGCCCTGTTCTATTCGCTGCATTCCATGATCGTGATGCTGGCGCTTTACCTGATGGCGGGCATTGCCGGGCGCATGGGCGGCTCGTTCTCGCTGCATGAACTGTCGGGGCTTTATGCGAAGAGCCCGCTGTTTGCGGCGCTTACGCTGGCGCTGTTCTTCTCCGTCTCCGGCCTGCCGCCGTTCTCCGGTTTCTGGCCGAAGGCGATGCTGGTCAAGGCGGCCTTCGATTTCGGCGCGTGGTGGCAGGGTGCGGCGATCCTCGTTTCCGGCCTGCTCACGACCATTGCCGCGACCCGCGCCTTCGCGCTCGGCTGGTGGCGGATGCCGGCGTCCGGCGCGGTCGTCCCGGCGCGGATGACCGCCGCCGAACTCATTCCGCTTGCCGGCCTGACATTGCTGTCCGTTGGCGTCGGGATTTATCCCGAGCCGCTGCTGGCGCTGGCCCAGACGGCGGCGAGCGGGCTTCTGGAGCCGGTCGCCTATCTTCATTCCGTGTTCCCCAGCGGGGTGCCCACGCCATGACGCGCCTGATCGTCCTTCTTCTCTTCACGCTCACCTGGGTGGCCGTCACCGGCTCGTTCACGCTGCTCAATCTCGCCTTCGGCCTTGTGCTGTCTGGCCTTGCGCTGTTCCTGATCCGCGAAAACGTGCAGCCGAGCCGGATTGCTGTGCGACCGTTCAAGGTTCTGTCGCTTGTCATCCTGTTCTTCAAGGAACTGGCGCTCTCCGCATTCAAGGTCGCTGTTCTTGTCGTCCGGCCGAAAATGGACCTGAAGCCGGGCATCCTTGAATTTCCGCTGAAAGTGGACCGGGATTTCGAGATTACGCTGCTGGCCAATCTCATCACGCTGACGCCCGGCACGCTCTCGGTGGATGTGTCGGACGACCGGCGCTTCCTTTATGTCCACGCGCTCGACTGCGCCGATCCGGCCGCAACCATCCGCGATATCGCCGATGGGTTCGAGGCCAAAATCCTGGAGGCGTTCCGATGACGGCGGGCGACCAGATCCTCAACCTGGCCATATGGTTCGCGCTGATCGCCATGCCGCTCGCCTTCATGATGACCGTGGTGCGCGTCATTCGCGGCCCGAGCCTGCCGGACCGGGTGATGGCGCTCGACATGCTGGTGGCGATCGCGATCGGCTTCATTGCGGTGATCGCGCTCAAGACGGGCTTCCATCTCTATATCGACATTGCCATGGCACTGGGCCTTGTCGGGTTCCTCGCAACGGTCGCGTTCGCACGCTTCATTCTGACCACCGCGGGCAAGGTGAAGGCGGGCGTTCCGAAGCCGGGCGTCAACAAAAAGGGCAAGGTGAAGCCCAAGTCCGTGACCGGGAGGAAGACGCAATGACGCTCTGGCTTGCCATTCCCGTCAGCATTCTGCTCGTCGCCGGCGGTCTGTTTTCAGTTCTCGCCGCGCTGGGCATCCTGCGCCTGCCCGATTTCTACACCCGCATGCATGCCGCCTCGAAAGCCGGCACCATCGGTTCCGGCCTCGTTCTGATTGCGGCGGGGCTGGGGTCGCAGGACCCTGCGATCCTGATCCGGGCGCTCGCGGGCTTCGTCTTCTTCATCCTGACGGCGCCGGTTTCCGCGCATCTTCTTGCGCGCGCGGCACATCTATCGCGTGTGCCACTGGCAAAGATTAGCGTCCGCGATGACTATGCGCGGAAGCAAAATGAGGACCGGCTGAAATAATTGCACCGGCCGCGCGCCTGACAAGACACAATGTCCTATCGCGGGACGCCGATGTTATCTGCGCTAACATTCCGATTGTTCTATTTCTGTATCGTCTACACCAATTGTTACGGATTGGTTAGAAATGGCAATTTCGGCTTCTTTCCATATGGACTTTTACTGAAACGGTGATAATCACGACAACTGTAAAGGTTGTGCTTCGCCGGAAATTCCTCTCCGTGCCTTTGCGCCCAGAGGATTATGCAGAAACATAAGTGGACATAGACTTCGATGCGTCCTCTGGTCGGCGTCGGCAACACAGTACTTTTTTCGCAACTGTCCATCGCACGATGGGTGGATCTAGCTTTGTGAGAGGCGCGCTTCGGGCGTTTCGCACCATCTCTAGGAGAATAAAATGACAGAAAACGTCAAAACGCCGGATCAGGGCCTTCTGGTTGAACTGACCTCGGATATCGTGTCCGCCTATGTTGGCAATCATGTCGTTCCCGCGAGCGATCTTCCGAACCTGATCGCCGAGGTTTTCGGCGCGCTGTCCAACACGTCCTCGCCCGCCCCGGTGGCTGCCGTCGTCGAAAAGCCGAAGCCGGCCGTTTCCGTCCGCCGCTCGGTGCAGGACGATCAGATCACGTGCCTGGAATGTGGCGGCTCGTTCAAGTCGCTGAAGCGCCACCTGATGACGCACCACAATCTGACGCCCGAGCAGTACCGCGAAAAGTGGGATCTGGCCGCCGACTATCCGATGGTTGCGCCGGCCTACGCACAGGCCCGCTCGCGCCTGGCCAAGGAAATGGGCCTCGGCCAGAGCCGCAAGGGTCGCGGCCGTTAATGAAAGTCGATGCCGGCCGAAGCAAACCGCTCCAGGGGTCTTGCGATGGCGGCAGACTATGAAGACAATGAAGCGTGGCTGCGATTCTGACGGATCGCGCCACGCTTTTCTTTTTCAGCCATCTCTTTTAAGCCGTGGGGGCGGGACGAAATGCTGACGATCTATGGTGTCTACCTGTCCCGTGCATCCCGGGTCTACTGGACGGC
The DNA here is from genome assembly GCA_900467685.1 of Hyphomicrobiales bacterium. Lineage (GTDB taxonomy): Bacteria > Pseudomonadota > Alphaproteobacteria > Rhizobiales > Rhizobiaceae > Ensifer_A. Next base: position 83,264 of record UBQX01000006.1, on the reverse strand, counting down.
GGAAGAGCTCGGCCTTCCCTTCAAGTCCGTCAAGGTCACGCAGGCGCGGTATCTCAAGGACCCGTTTGCCGAAGATGCGCCCTTCAACACGCGCTCGTCGGATTTTCTGGCCGTCAACCCGTCCGCGCAGATCCCGGCCATCGACGACGACGGACTGGTGCTGACGGAATCGCTTGCCATTCCGCTCTACCTCGCCAAGAAGCATGGCGGGCCGCTGGCGCCCTCCAATATCGCCGAGGAAGGCGAGATGCTGCAGTGGACGCTTTGGGCGGCAACCGAGCTTGAGCCGCAGACGGTTCAGATCGTGCTGGTTCACGACGCCGGACAGGAGGCGAGCGAGGGCGGGCGCAAGACGATCGCGGTCGCCAGCCGCATGCTGAAAATGCCGCTTTCGGTGCTGGAACTGCATCTGGCCGGCCGCGACCATCTCGTCGGCGACCGCTTCACCGTCGCCGACATCAATGTCGCGGAAGTCCTGCGCTATGCCATGGGCGAGCCGAAGCTTTTCGAAGACAAGCCGAACATCCGCGCCTGGTATGAAAACTGCCACAAGCGTCCGGCGTTTGAGAAGATGATGGCGGGACGACGCGCTGAGGCGGCGGCGTTGGGGGCGCCGGAGTAATTCGCTTCCGCTGATGCGATCGATGGGGGCAAATCTATACGCCACGGCGGGCTTGCGACGCCTGATGCGCCTCAGGTTATGAAGGCTGGGAATGGAATACGATTTCTCGACAGTTGTCGGCGATGTGCTGCCGGAGTTTGACAGTATCGTCGCAGCGCTGAAACGTCAGGTCAATCCAGCGAAACTAACCGCTGCGGAGAGGCAGGCGATTGAAAAAATCGCTTCCGAAACCGATCGCTATCCTGTCCTTCAACGCCTGCTTTCGGCGGGCGGCGATCCCACCCGGTTTGGCTGGACCGAGATTTTCCTGGCCGTCGCCTTTGGCACAATCGGCGATCTCGAGGAGGCCGCGACCGGGAAAAGCGACCTTGAAGCCGTCGATGGCCATCGACGGACTGCATTTCTGTTCTCCATTCAGGTCGGCGACATCGAGAAGACAAGATTTCTGATCGAGGCGGGCGCAAACACTCGGGCCGTCGGGGATGATGGCGAAACGCCATTGGGTTATGCGATCGGGCAAGACAATGTTCAGATGCTGGAATGGCTGCTCAAACAGGGTTTCGATCCCGAGGAGGAGAACGAGCTTGGAGAGACGGCGCTTTTCGAAGCTGCGGAACACGGCGCGGTCGGATGTTTGAAGGTACTCATCGAGGCCGGCGCCGATATCGGCAAGCCGCGCCATTCCGGTGCGACGCCCATCGAGGTTGCGGACAATCGGCAGGCGATCGCGATGCTGCTGGATGCGGGAGCGGAGCTGAACCGTCTCGATCGGGATCAGCGGGCCACGCTGCTCGGCTATTCGGTCGATGAGCCGCCGGACTGCTCGCTGGAGGACTATCGAAAATATCGATTGCGGGCCTTCGGTCGCTTCAACCCCGAGCGTGTCGATAATCCCTTCTGGACGGCCATGGTTCATTGCGGGGGAGCGGCAGCGCTGGCTGAAATGAAATTTTCAGCCGAGGCGAGAGCGCTGAGCAAGACCAGGGGATCGTCGCCGCCGGAAAAGCCCAGGAAGACGTGGAACGATCCGCGCGTGAAGCCGAAGACGGAAGTTGATTTTGATCTCGGATACCCGATCTGGTGCTATCAGCGGTTCGGCACATCCATCAACCGGCTCCCGGATGGCCGCTATATCGAAATTGCGGGGGAACACGAGGACTTCTACGACCCCAATTTCTGCATCTTTAACGATGTGATCGTCCATGACGGTCGGGGGCAATGCGAGATTTACGCCTATCCCCGCGAGGTCTTCCCGCCGACCGATTTCCACACGGCGACGCTTGTCAGCGAGTTCGTCTATGTGATCGGAAACCTCGGATATCCGGAAGAACGAAAGCCGGGATTCACGCCCGTCTATCGCCTGAACATCCATTCGTTCGCCATCGAGCCGGTGGAAACCGGGGGTGACATGCCGGACTGGATCCATCGCCATGAAGCCCGCTTTGACGGCCGGACGACGATCCGGATTTCAGGCGGACTATGTGCCGTCCTGGACAATGGAAAACCGGACTTTATCGACAACCCCAATGTCTTCGAGCTCGACCTCGCGACCCTGAAATGGTCGAAAAAAGCCTGATCCTGACCTGGGCGAAGGTAACTCTCCGTCTGACGCTCACCTCACATGAACGGCACCTGCCGCGGCGGGAGCGGCTCGACGTCGATGTGATCGGGGGCAAGACCTGCCCTTGCCCGTTCCGCCATCATCTCGTAGGCGCGCTCCAGATAGCGGGTGAAGCGTTCGCTGTCGAAGAGCGGCATGATGCGGGCGTTGACCGCCAGTCTCGCCTTGAGTTGCGCCAGTTGCTCCGGATTGTCGTGCAGCGCCACGGATAGATCGGCGTAAGCCGCGCGGTCGTGGACGGCGAGTTCGGGCAGGCCGACGGCATTCAGCAGGCTTTCGGCGACGCGGGAGGCGAAACTGTTGCCGGAAAGAGCGACCAGCGGCACGCCGGCCCAGAGCGCGTCGGATGTCGTCGTGTGGCCGTTATAGGGGAAGCTGTCGAGAACGAGATCGGCAAGCGGTAGCCGATCCATGTGCTTCTCGTAGGGGGTCGCCTCGGCAAAGACGAGGCGATCGGCGGGAATGCCATCCTGCAGGAAGGCTGCCAGCAGGTTGGCGCGGGCCGCGACGGGGGCGAGGCACCAGAAGATGCTGCCCGGCGTGCGGGCAAGAATTTGCGCCCATATGCCGACCATTTCGCGGCTGAGCTTCGTGACATTGTTGAACGATGCGAAGACGAAGACACCTTCCGGCAGGCCATGGTCGGCGCGGCGGGCGGGCCCCGGGCGGGCGCGCGAGATGCAGTCGTTGGACTGGTAGCTTTCCGGCAGGCGGCAGAGCTTTTCCTCGTAGAAGGGTCTGGAACTGTCCGGGGTGACGACCGGATCGGAAATGCAATAGTCGAGGCCGAGGCCGGTGACCGTGCCCGGATAGCCGAGCCATGTGGCTTTTACAGGGGCATCGGAGAGTGCGACGATGCCGAGCCGATTGCCACCGGTGAAGCCCTTGAGATCGACGAGGATATCGGCGCGCCAGTCGGAAATCGCCCGCGCGGCGGCAGCGTCATCGAGATCGCGCAGGGGAACGATTGCATCCTTGAGCACGGGCGGCCAGCTTTCCTGCTCTTCCGCGCGATCGGCGCTCGTATAGCAGAAGAGCCCGATGTCGAAACGGTCGCGATCATGCGCCATCAACACTTCGCGCACGAGGATCATGGTGGCGTGGCCGTAGAAGTCGCTCGACAGATAGGCGATGCGGATCTTCTCGCCCGCCGGGCCGAAGCGGCGGCGTGCGGGCGTGAAGCCGTTGATCTGGCGGGAGATGAGGAACTGGTCGAGGCCAGGACGACAGTTTGCCGCCTCGTCGTCCGACCACATCAGCCGGCGATGCATGGATTGCGCGGCGAACATGTTCTGCCCGGCCGCATCGCCTTCGTCCATGATGCGGCGCAGGCAATCTGCCTGGATGTCGAAATCGGCCAGTTCCAGCGCAGCGTTGAACCGCTCCGCATTCAGCATGCCGTCAGTGGGGAAATTGGTCAGCGCTGTATCGAGAAGCGGCAGCATCCGCTCGACCCGGTGGGCGCTGCGCAGAACGGTCACGCCCAGCATCACCTGCCCCGGATCGGCCGTATCAAGCAGCGGCACGAAATCTGCCGCCTCATCCGAGCGACCTGCCGCCAGCAGGGCATTGATGATGGCGCTGGCGAGGCCTGAGTCATCTTTCACCGAATGCAGGATTTCGACACCGGCCTCGGCAAGCAGCGCCCTCTCGCCCGCCTGGTCAAGCATGCGTCCTGCAAGCCGCATCAGAAGCGTCCTGTCGGCGCCGGGCATGCGGGCGGCGCGCAGAAAGGTTTCGCCGGCGGCGCGGGCCTCGCCGCGCCTGGCGAAAATATTCGCCTTCAGCGCCAGCGCCTGCAGCGGCATGGCCGTGTCCGGCATGCGCGACAAAAGCGTCAGCGCGCGCCCGAAATCGCCCGCCTGATAGGCCGCCACTGCCTCAATCAGATATTGCTGCATTTGCTCCCGCCCGAAATGACCAGCAGCGAGACTAGCGCCCGCTGCTTGCCCGAAACGGGCGGGCAGATTCCATCAAGCCGTAACGGCAAGCGCCTTCTTCACCGCGGGGCGCTCGTTCATGCGCTTGAAGTGATCATGAACCAGCGGAAAATTGACGATATCGACGCCGTCACCCGCCAGCCATGTGGCAATTGTGTAGAGATAGGGATCGGCGATCGTGTAGGTCTCGCCCATGACCCATGGGCCCTTGAACATGCCCGTCTCGATCAGATTGAAGCAATCCGTCATGTTGCCGGGCACGCGGCGCTTCATGTCCTCGATCGAGCTTTCCTCGTCTGCCCAGCGGCTGCCACGCGGGCGGTGCGCATGGGCGACGTGAACCGTCGAGGCGAGATAGGCATTGAAAGCCTGAAGTTCGCCGAGCGCAAACGGATCATTGAGCGGCGCAAGGCCTGCCTGCGGGGCGATCTGGGCGAGATAGAGCAGAATGGCCGGCGTCTCGGTCAGCATGCCGCGCCCGGTCTTCAGCGCCGGCACGCGGCCCTTGGGGTTGACCGCAAGGTATTCCGGCGTGCGCTGTTCGCCAGTGGCAAATTTCACGACATGAACCCGATGGTCGATTTCGGCTTCGTTCAGAACGATCAGCGAGGCAAGCGAACAGGTTCCGGGGGCGTGAAAGAGAGTGAGCAAGGGGGTGTCTCCAACAGTTTGCGTCTTTGCCCTGATCATGAGCAAAAAAACCAACCCGACAAGCCACTTCCGCTGATGCAACGATCAACGGATCTGAACGCCGACGTCACGATGACGGAATGATCGCCAGCTCGCCATGGGTGACATTGCGCTCGGCCGTTACATGTTCCGCAAAGTGGCGAACCTCTTCCGCCGAACCCTTGAGAATGCTGACTTCCAGACAGCGGTCGTGGTCGAGATGCACATGCATGCTGGCGACCGAAATATCGTGATGGTCGTGGAAGGTGTTGGTCAGGCGGCGGGCGAGATCGCGGGCCTTGTGATCGTAGGTGTAGGAGAGAACGCCGACGCAATGGGACATGTCGCCGGATTCCACGCGCGCCTGCTTGAGCCCGGCGCGGGCGAGGTCGCGGATCGCCTCGGAGCGGTTCTGGTAGCCGCGCTCGGCCATGACGCGATCGAGCTCCGCCATCAGGTCGTCATCGAGTGTCACGGTCACGCGCTGCATCGGGCTTCTCCTCACGTCTGTTTACACCCCAGCCAGATATCATAGGCCCGCGCCGCATTCGAGCCTGTGAAATGTCGAAATCCGTGATGACAAATTTTGGAAAAGATCATACTTTGCCCGGAACACAACACGCAGGACCCAATCCGGGCTGCTTATGGAGACCGACCCATGCACATTCCAGACGGCTATCTTTCACCCAGCACCTGCGCCGTGACCTTCGCGGCAGCGGTGCCCTTCTGGTATGTCGCCTCGCGCAAGGTGGGGCGGATGCTGAACACGAAGGCAGTGCCGCTGATTTCGGTCGTGTCGGCCTTTTCCTTCACCGTGATGATGTTCAACCTGCCGCTTCCCGGCGGCACGACGGGGCATGCGGTGGGCATGGCGATCGCGGCCATCGTGCTCGGGCCATGGGCGGCGATGCTCGCCGTTTCCATCGCGCTTCTGGTGCAGGCCGTGTTCTTCGGCGATGGCGGGATCCTGGCCTTTGGCGCCAATGCGCTCAACATGGCAATCGTGGGCTCGGCCGTCGCTTACGGGCTCTACCGGCTGATTGCCGGCACGTCGGCGCTGACCTCCGGGCGGCGCGTGGTGGCGGGCGCCATAGCCGGCTATGCCGCCATCAATATCTCCGCGCTGATGGCGGCCATCGAATTCGGCATCCAGCCGATGCTGTTCCACGACGCATCCGGCGCGCCGCTCTATGCGCCCTACCCGCTCTCCATTGCCGTGCCGGCCATGATGCTCGGCCACCTGACCTTTGCCGGTTTTGCCGAAGCCGTCATCACCGCCGGCCTCGTCGCCTATCTGCAGCGCTATGATGTGGACCTGCTGAAGGCCAGCGCGCCGGGCCGCGTCGCCAAGGGTGTGGCAAGCGGCTGGACGGGGACGCGCAAGCTGTGGCTTGGCCTTGCGGCACTGATGATCGCAAGCCCGCTCGGGCTGATCGCCGCCGGCACCGCATGGGGCGAATGGGGACCGGAGGCCTTCCAGCATCCGGAAGGCCGCGCGGAAATCGCCGCCGCCTCGCACAATATCGCGCCGCCGGAAGCTGTGCCCGCCGGACTTGAAAAGCTCTCGAGCTTCTGGACCGCGCCGATCCCGGATTACGCGCCGGCCTTCATGCACAGCCATGCCTTCGGCTATATCCTCTCGGCGCTCATCGGCGGCGGGCTGATCATCCTGACATTCCTTGCGCTTTCGGCGCTGGCCGGCCGCCTGCGGCGCGCCACGCCGGACGCTGCCTGATGGACGCGGAGAAGGCGGCGGCAGCAGACGCTGGCGCCCACAGCACGCTGCGTACGCCCCGCCGCAAGGCAAACCGTCGCCTTTTCCGCGCCCCTTCCCATCTCCTCCATGCCCTCACCCATGCGATGGAGGCCGAGGATCTGGCGAGCAGGGATGGCCTGCTTCAGAGCCTCGATCCGCGCGCCAAGGTGGCCGGCGCGCTGCTGATGATCATTGCCGCGACCATGCTGCATTCGCTGATCGGGCTTGCCCTTCTCTTCGCCTTCGCCGTCATCCTGGCGCTGGCCTCGCGCATCCCCCTGGCGCGCCTGTTGAAGCAGGTCTGGCTCGGCGTGCTTGCCTTCACCGGGGTCATTGCGCTGCCTTCGCCCTTCCTCGTCCCCGGCAAGGTCGTGGCGACGCTCCCATTGCTGCACTGGACGATCACCGAGCAGGGCTTGCGCAGCGCCGCGTTCCTGATCGGCCGCGCCGAAACGGCCGCGACGTTTGCGGCGCTGCTCGTGCTGACGACCAGCTGGCCGCATGTGATGAAGGCAATGCGGTCGCTGGGTGTGCCGGTGGCGGTGGTGGCCGTGCTCGGCATGACGCATCGCTATATATTCGTGCTGATGACGACGGCGGCGCAGATGATGGAGGCGCGGCGCGCGCGCCAGCTGGGACCACTCAAGCCCGCCGACCAGCGGCGCCTGATCGCGGGAAGCGCCGGCGTGCTGATGAGCAAGACGCTGGCGATCGCCGGCGATGTGCACATGGCCATGATCGCCCGCGGCTATCGCGGCGAGGTGCGGCTGATCGACGACTTTCAATTCCGCGCCCGCGATGGCGCGGCGGTTCTTCTGGCAGCCCTCGTGCCTGCCGCCATTTTCTGGATGCAACGATGACCGAACCCGTCTTTGCCCTCACCGATGTCGATTACGATTATCGCGACCAGCCGGCGCTGGCAGGCCTGAGCCTGCAGGTCCAGTCCGGTGAGCGCATCGCGCTGATCGGGCCCAACGGCTCGGGCAAGTCGACCTTGCTCAGGCTTCTGTCGGGCCTCACCTTTGCCGCGCGTGGCACCGCGCAGGCCTTCGGCGCGCCGCTGACGGAAGCCCGCTTCGAGGATGAGGAGGCGCATTATGCCTTCCGCCGCCGCGTCGGGCTTGTCTTCCAGAACCCGGACATCCAGCTTTTCAACCCGACAGTCTTCGACGAGATCGCCTTCGGCCCGCTGCAGCTCGGCTGGGACAAGCCGCGCATCCGCGCCGCGATCGACGAACAGCTGGAGCGCTTCGAGCTGACGCATCTGAAGGACCGCGCGCCGCATCGCCTGTCAGGCGGCGAAAAGAAGCGCGTGGCGCTCGCCTCCGTTCTGATCACAGAGCCTGACGTGCTGCTGCTGGACGAACCGACCGCGGCGCTGGATCCGCAGAGCCGCGACAAGCTGGTGCATTTTCTGGCGGGGCATCTGGGCGAAGGCCGGACAGTGATCACCGCGACGCACGATCTCGACATCCTCACCGCAATCTCTACCCGCGCCGTCGTGATGGCCGGGGGGCATGTGGTGGGCGACGGGCCGGTTGACGATATCCTTCACGACACCGACCTCCTGCGCCGGGCGCGCCTCACGCACGCCCATGTCCACCACCACGCCAACGGCAGCCCGCATGCGCATCACCATGTCCATGCGCTGGATCGCGACGGGCATGTGCATGGGTGAAATCTAGATAAACGTCTAGATTTGAATTGACGGTGTTTCACTCTGCCTCCATCTTTGGCCATGGAGTTTGAGTGGGACGAGACAAAGCGCCAAACAAATCTCCACCAGCACAAGGTGGATTTCGTTCGTGTGCTTCCCGCTTTCTCCGATCGGGGTCGAAAAGTCGTCGTTGACGATCGGAGGGACTATGGCGAAGTCCGGTTCAACATGCTCGGACAGGTCGGCGACCGGGTCTTCCACGTAACCTACACGCTGCGCGGCGAGGTGATCTGCATCATCTCGGCCCGGAAGGCGAATGAACGGGAGCGGAAACGTTATGAACGCCAATGATATGACACGCGTTGTTCTCATTGATGACAAAGCCTATCAACGGCACGCGGATGGCGCGCTGACGGCGCTCATCGACCTGACGGATGATGAAAAACTGGACGCTCTTTCGGAAAACGAAATAGATGCCCGAGCGAAAGCCGACCCCGACGCCGTGACGATGAGCGATGAGGCGTGGCTGAAGGCCAGCCTCGAGAAGCCGGAAAAAATGCCCGTTGGCCTCAAGCTCGACCGCGATGTGGTGGAGTGGTTCAAGGCGCAAGGCGGGCGTGGTTACCAGACACGCATCAATGCAGTGCTGCGCAAATACATGGAAGCCAACCGCAAGGCTTCATGAAGGCCTACTGCCCCTCGCAGACGCATGCAGCGTCAATGCGTCGGAGCACCGTAAAGAGCCGACGTGCCTGGCGGACCGACGAAGACGCCACAGGGGACGAACAGACCTGTCTTGGGCCGCGTGAAGCCGGACTGGCTGACAAGCTTCCAACCTTTGGGCATGAGATAATGCGTGTAGTGGCCCATGTTCGTGCCCCAGCGCCATTTCCAGGGGCGATGGTCGGTGTCCGGCGCGAAGGTAATATTCAGCATGATGCTGTCGCGGATAAAGCTGCTGCTGGAGTCGCCCTTGCACGCAATCCTGACAGGCATCATGCCCATGGCCTTCAGATTATGAGACAACTGCAGAGCATCTTGCGAATTGACCCAGCCGGTGGATTGTTCTTGCCCGGCGGCCATTCCCACCACCGGAAGAACTGCTGTTGCTGCAAGAACGAGGATGGCATGAAACAGGGGCGATTTGCGCATGAGAGCTCCAGAGCTTGACGTCCGGCGAGACTGATCCCACGCGTCCTCGCGCGCTATCACCGGACGGCAGACCGTAGCAGCCCCTTAGCAATTTAAGCAATCATGGCGCGAAACCTGTCTGAAATTTAATCTTTTGGGATGCGCAATTCTGAAACTGGTTGCTGGGTTCAGCCAGGCCATCTTTCACAACGAAACAGGCCAGCCTTTCAAGGCCGGCCCGGATCGAGGATGAGCATCAAGTCTCATTCGCAGACGAGAACCTTCTTGTAATAGGCCTTGCCGCTCTTCTTGTGGCGGAGCTGCTTTTCATACCAGCAACCATCGTCGTCATAGGCGGCGGCGCTGTGCTGGCTGGCGGCGGCTGCTGCAATGACGCCGACGGTGGCGATGCCGAGGCCGAGGGCCAGTGCTTCCTCATTGCTCATGCCACCCTTGGGCTTCGGCGGGACCGGAAGCGGGCCGACCGGGAGCGGCTTGACCGGCGGGAACTTCGGATTGATGAAGACGGGGTTCTTGACGACCGAGGGGTCGATCTGGCCGATCTTGATCGGACCCTTCGGCGTCTTGAAGCCGGGATCGATCTTCTGGCCGACCGGCGGGATCTTGAACCCGTCGGCATAGGCGGCGACGGAGGTGAAGGAGAAGGCGGCGGTGGCGATGACGAGCGTTGCGATGGCGAAGGTTTTCATGGCGGTATCCCCTGTTTCTTTGAAGTTTCAGCACCGTCTCTGGCGGTTGCGGTGAACGAGCCGTCTCGTTCAGTGACTTCAATTTCTCACAGGAAGGCGGGCGGCGCTGTTTCGTGGGGAACAGGGACGCCTAGAATGATTGTAATTTATAAATTACATCCTTCAAAATACCGGAAAGCAGTGGAGTGACGACGTTGAGTGAGAAATTTCACGATTTCGATCCGGCCGATCTTTTGAAGAGCGACGAGGCGGTCGCCGTATTTCTTGCAGAGGCTTTCGAAACGGGAGACGCCGGGCATATTGCCAATGCGCTGGGCGTCGCGGCACGGGCCAAGGGGATGACCAAGATTGCGCGTGAAACGGGGCTTGCCCGCGAGCAGCTTTATAAGTCGCTGAGCGAAAACGGCAATCCGACGCTCGCGACCACACTTGCCGTGCTCAAGGCCATCGGCTTCGAGATCACGAGCAGGCAGACCGCCGCCTGAACGTAAAAAGGGACGCCTTTCGACGCCCCTCTTCGGTCACTCTCGGGAGTAAAATCTTCAGCTGTCCAGTTCGCCGAGCAGTTCTGCAGCCCGTCCCGGATTGGTGCGGCGGATGTCGATCTCGTCGCGGCGTTCGGAGAGGATGCCGCTCGCCAGGATCTTGTCGGCGAGGTCGGCGGGGAGCGAGAGGATGACGCGTTCGGCTTCGTTGTTGAGGCCGCCGACATCGCCGCGCTTGCCCGCGATCATGCCGCCGGCCACCGTGTTGTTGGTATCCGGGTCGATGAGGATGAAGGCGCCGGTCGTGCGGTTCAGCTCATAGGCGTCGAAGATCGCGGCTTCGTCAAACGAGAGATGCACCTTGCCGATGGCGTTCATCGGCAGCGCGCCGTCGTGGCGGTTCCACTTGCCGGACTTGAGGTCGAGGATGCTGGACGGCTGCACCGAAACGCGCTGGCGGCGCGAGCCGGATTTCAGCCAGTAGCGCTTGCCGGGCTCGATGCCGCCGGGCTGCAGGGCAACCAGCTGGGCGTCGAAGGCAAGGCCAACCTGCGGCTGGGCGTCGATGGTGGCGATCATGTCGCCGCGCGCCACGTCCACCTGACGGTCGAGCACGAGCGTGATGGCGTCACCGGCCACCGCCGCGTTGCGGACGAGGTCGAAGGTGACGATCTGCTTGACATTGGCCACCATGCCGGAGGGCAGGATGACGACGCTGTCGCCGGGCTTGACGGCGCCACCGGCGACCGTGCCCTGATAGCCACGGAAGCTTTCGCCCGGACGCGAGACGCGCTGCACGGGCAGACGGAACCCTACGGTCTGTGCGGAGCGGACGGTTGCCAGTTCCAGCACCTCGACCAGCGTCGGGCCTTCGTACCACGGCATGGACGCCTTGCCGTCATAGACGACGTTCTCGCCCTTCAGCGCCGAAACCGGGATCGCGGTGACCTGCTTGACGCCGAGCGACAGGGCGATTTCCTTGAACTCGCGCGACAGCTCGTCGAAGCGGGCCTTGTCGTAGTTGATCAGGTCGATCTTGTTGATCGCCAGCACGAACTGCTTGATGCCCATGAGGGTCGCAATCGTGGCGTGGCGGCGGGTCTGCTCGAGAATGCCGGCGCGGGCATCGACCAGCAGCACGGCGAGGTCGGCGGTGGAGGCGCCGGTTGCCATGTTGCGGGTGTACTGCTCGTGGCCGGGGGTGTCGGCGACGATGAAGGAGCGCTTGTCGGTGGCGAAATAGCGATAGGCCACGTCGATGGTGATGCCCTGCTCGCGCTCGGCCTGAAGGCCGTCGAGCAGCAGCGCGAAGTCGGGCAGGCCGAGATCGTTCTGCTTGCCAGAGTCACGGTTCAGCGCTGCGGCCTGGTCTTCCTTGACGGCCTTGGTGTCCCAAAGCAGTCGGCCGATCAGGGTCGACTTGCCGTCATCGACGGAGCCGCAGGTGATGAGGCGAAGCGGACGCGTGTCGCGAAGGGCGGGTGCTGCTTCTGCGGCGGGGGCGATTACAGTGGCGGTTGCTGTAGCAGTCATATCAGAAATATCCTTCGCGCTTCTTCTTCTCCATCGAACCGGCCTGGTCGCGGTCGATGGCGCGGCCCTGGCGTTCGGAGACGGTGGCGATTTCGAGTTCGGCGATCACGTCGTCGAGCGTGGTGGCGTGGCTCTTGATGGCGCCGGTGAGCGGCCAGCAGCCGAGCGTGCGGAAGCGGATGTAATCCTCCTGCACCTGTTCGCCCGGCAGCGCTTCGAAGCGCTTGTCTTCGGCCCACATCAGCATGCCGTCGCGTTCGACGAACTTGCGCTTGGCCGCATAGTAGAGCGGCGGCAGCGGGATGTTTTCGGCCTGGATGTAGCGCCAGATGTCCACTTCGGTCCAGTTGGACAGCGGGAAGGCGCGCACGCTTTCGCCGCGGCGGATCATGCCGTTATAGACGTTCCAGAGTTCCGGGCGCTGGTTGCGCGGGTCCCATTTGTGGTCGGGCGTGCGGAAGGAGTAGATGCGCTCCTTGGCGCGGCTCGCCTCCTCGTCGCGGCGCGCGCCGCCGAAGGCCGCGTCATACTGGCCGGCGTCCAGCGCCTGGCGCAGTGCTTCCGTCTTCATGATGTCGGTGTGCAGTGCCGAACCATGGGTGAAGGGCGAGATGTTTTCCTTCGCGCCGCGCGGGTTGGTATGCACCACCAGATCGAGATCGAAACGCTTGGCCATCTCGTCGCGGAAGCTGATCATCTCGGGGAACTTCCAGCCGGTGTCGATATGCAGCAGCGGGAACGGGATGCGGCCGGGATAGAAGGCCTTGCGCGCCAGATGCAGCAGCACCGACGAGTCCTTGCCGATCGAATAGAGCATGACCGGGCGCTCGAACTCGGCGGCCACTTCGCGGAAGATGTGGATCGCTTCGTTTTCCAGCGCCTTCAGATGCGGATCGAGCGGCGGCTTCACCTGCTTGTCCTGCGTGTGTGCGTCGAATTCGGAAATGTGCATTTCTCTGTTCCTTGTGGGCGGTTGCCCCTGGTCGTTCAAGTCTTTGCGCGAAGCCTCAGGCACCGGCCGTCTCGGCAGGAAGCGCAGACGCCTCCGGCACATGCAGGCCGCATTCGCGCTTCTCGTCGTTTTCCCACCACCAGCGGCCGGCGCGTTCCGGTTCGCCGGGGCGGATGGCGCGGGTGCAGGGTTCGCAGCCGATGGAGGGATAGCCACGGTCGTGCATCGGGTTATAGGGGATCGCATCCGCCTTCACATGGGCGCGGATCTGGTCGATGTCCCAGTCGGCCAGCGGGTTGATCTTGATCAGACCACGTTCGGCGTCGAACTCGGCAAACGGGGTCGTGGCGCGGTTGCCCGACTGGCCACGGCGCAGGCCGGTAATCCAGAAGGATGCGCCGGAGAGCGCACGCGCCAGCGGCTTCAGCTTGCGCACGCCGCAGCAGGCGTGGCGGGCCTCGACGCTTTCGTAGAAGCCGTGCTTGCCGTACTGCGCGATATAGGCCTCTACATCGGCGTCGTCCGGATAGAAGCGCTGGATTTCAATCCCGTAGCGTTCCTCGGTCTCGCCGATGAGATCGACGGTTTCCTTGAAGAGCATGCCGGTCTCGAGCGTCGCCACTTCAATCTCGGGACAGTGCGTCCCGATGGCGGCGGTGATCACCTGATCCTCGATGCCGAGCGAGGTCGTGAACACGGCGCGACGCCCAAGCGATGCAACAAGCTTGAGACGACCTGCGAGGTCGAGCTTGGCAAGCTCTGCGTCGAGCGAAGATGCGGCTTCGAAGCCGGGCGTAAGGCCCGAAATATTCAAGGTCATTGCGATTTCCCGAGGGGTGTTGCGATGTTGGGGCAAATATCGCAGCCGCAAAGACATAAAGACAGGAACAGGGATTTAAAGCGGTGGCGGAACAGAAGAAATATCTCTCCGGAATGCCGATTTGGCGAAAAACATCCCCAAACGAGAATGCTATATATCCACCAAATTAATGGATATTTTCTTCTGGAAGACGAGAGGAACGCGTTGGCGTGCGCCTCTTGTCGTCTCCCCCTTTGCGGGGAGGGAGAGTAACCGACGTGCCCTCACTTCAATCTGTAAACTCGATATACGTCGCACTGTCCTTCAGCGTCGGATCATAGCGACCAACGATCGTCTCGCCGTTGAAGACCGCCGTCACGCTTTCCGGCTTGTCGCCGGCAACCGGCACGTTGGCGCTGGCGACATGCGGCACCGGGTCGTTCGGGTCGATGCCGGGCAGGACCAGACCGTTGGCGGTCGCCTGGTCGTCGGGACCGAAATAGCCGCGCGGGCGCTTCACGAAGATGAAATTGCCCTGGGCGGGTGCCGGCTGCAGGCGCAGGTCCATGTAGCGGAAGGAGCGCGGCAGCAGGCCCCGAAAATAGCGGGTTTCCGGATAACCCTCTGCCTTGATGTCGAATTCATAGGTCTGGCTCGGACGCGCATGGAAGTCGCCCCAGACGCCATCCGCACCCACGGTCTTTTCATAGACGGGCGGACCGAAACGCTCGCCGGTCTTGGGATCGGTCGCGTAGATGGCGAGCTTGGCGCCCGCGACCGGAAGGTTAGTCGCAGCGCCATTCTCGTAGCCGGTGATCTTGCCGGTCAGAACCGGGTTTTCTTCCGCGACGATCGCATGCGTGCCGGCCTTCTCGCCGGTGATCGCCTGATAGATGATTTCGAAGGCGAGCTTGGAATAGGCCGTTTCGCGATGGTCCGCACCGGGGATGACGCGGTTGTCGGCGCCCTTCAGTTCCTGCGATTCATAATTGATGCCGGTCTGCTTGCCAGCCATGCCGACATATTTGCCCTCGGGCTGGGAATAGAGGTCGAACTTGTCGGAGCGGATGACGGTGACCGGAATGCCCGCCGGCACTTCCGGTTCGGCGGAAAGGTTCTTGAGGAACGGGGCCGCGCCGTTGAATTCGGAGCCCTGGGCCGCATTGGGCAGGACGAAGACGCCGTGATGGACGCAGCCGCCCAGCACCATGCGCTCGACCTTGGCCGCCCCGCCGAAATTCTTCACGTAATTGCGCGCCGTCTGACAGCCACGCGAATTGGCAACCAGCACGACCTTTTCGGCCCCCGTCGCCTTCAACGCTTCATCGACTTCCGCCGCCACGGCCTGCGCCGCATCGGTGGTCGAGGAGCGGTTGGGCTCCTCAGCATTGTCATCGGCACGCGCGCTCGGATGCGGGATATCCACGGCGAAGAGGTGGTCTGCCGGATAGCCGTTGCTCTCGAAACGCCAGAACTGCGTCATCCACAGTGCGGCGGTGTCGCCATTGCCATGCACGAAGACGATGGGCGGGAATTTGGGGTCGGCAGAATAGGCAGACGTCATGGAGGCAAGCGAAGCGATGGAGGCAAGGAACAGGCGCGGCAGCAGGGACATGACATCGTTTCCAGTGTGGCGGGCGGAATGCCGGGACGTCACGTCCTCCCATGGGATCATGACAGGATCATGTCGAGCGAGCGCCGAGGCGAATTCACGTTCATGCGGGTCTCTCGGCGGCCGCCCCATCGCCGCGTTCCTGGTTGCGCTGGCGGCGGATCGTGTCCGCCATGAACGCGCGCGAGAGGCCATGATAAAGCGGCTCGCGGTTGATGAGGCGCGAGGTGATGTAGCCGAGCATGGCAGTGGCCATGAGCGCGATGACATTCTCGTGGCTGTCGGTCATTTCCAGGATGATGACGAAGGCGGTCATCGGGGCCTGAACGACGCCGGCGAAATAGCCGGCCATGCCGAGAAGCGCCGCGATGCCGGCATTCGTGCCCAGGATGAGGCCGATGGTCGAGCCGATGCCGGCACCGACCGCCAGTGACGGCGCGAAGAGCCCTCCGGGGATGCCGGACATGGTGCAGAGGAACGTGGCGGCAAGCTTTTCAATGAAATAGAGCGGCGGCAGCGGATTTCCTTCGAGCGCCGCGCGGGCCTGGTTGTAGCCGGTGCCGAAGGTCAGCCCGCCGGAGACGATGCCGATGACGGCGACGAGGAAGCCGAAGCCTGCGGCAATGGCCAGCACGCGCGGCAGGGGTGCGGCCTGCCGCCAGCGCTTCAGACGGATGGTGAGCCAGAGGACCGCCGTCGAGAAGAAGGCCCCGAATGCGCCGCCGCCGATGCCGCAGAGCAGGACCAGCCACCAGTCCTTCATGCCGTTCATGATGTCATGCGTCGAGCCGAAATAGGTGTTGTAGTCGCCGAGCAGGCCGAGCGCCGCCAGGCCGGAGAGGATGACGGCGGTGAGCACGGCGCCATTGGCGCGGATTTCGAAATTGCGGCTCATCTCCTCGATGGCGAAGACGATGCCGGCGAGCGGCGTATTGAAGGCGGCGGCAATGCCGGCAGCGGAACCCGCGAGAATGAGCCCCCTCGCCTGCACCACGCCGCCAATGCGCGCGGCCTGCAGCATGATCGAGGCGCCGACCTGCACTGTCGGCCCCTCGCGGCCGATGGAGCCGCCGCAGAAGATGCCGAAGATGGTCAGCACGATCTTGGCGGCGGCAAGCTTCAGGGACAGAAGATAGTTGCGGCTTTCCGCATCGTGGAAATGCCGGGCCGCAATCGCCTGCGGAATGCCGGAGCCTTGCGAATTGGGGAAATAGCGGAAGGCGAGAAAGGCTGAAAGCGCAAAGCCCGCCGGCGTCAGCGCGAGCGGAATGAGAAAGGCATAAGGCCCCGCATGCGTCACATGGTGGAAGGCATCACTGGCCCAATCCGCAGCCTTTGCAAACGCGACGCTGACGAGACCGATGGCGAGCGCGCCCACCCAGAAGACCAGCCGCGACTGCCACATGTTGCGCCTGCCCCGCATGACCTTGATGCGGCGGAGGAGCTTCAGCTTGCGGAGTTCTGGCATGGGGGCACACTGTCTTGTGGAGAGTCACGGGGTGACTGCCGTTAGACGCTTTTGCTTTGACAATTTCAAGGTCGGATGGACCCGCACAACCCGGCGCCCTTGGCGCGCCTATTTATCGAGCAGCCCGGACACGTGACCACGCATTGAGCAAAGCATAATTCAAGCAACGGCACGAGAGGATGTGCAGCACATGCAATAATAAGCACCCCATAGCATATCATGCTTGCAGAACTGCTGAAATGCCCGGAGCTTTTCGCGCAGTTTTATCGAAAATTCTTGGGATAGACTTTAAATCTCCATTTATCTCTCATGTCTATATGCATGAAGCCGTGCTAAAGGCCGCGACCGGCGCGTGGATGGGGACCTCAGGATCAAACATGCTCGACTTAACCGTTTTGTCCGCGACGAACTCGGGAACAGAGATCGGCCACGCGGCCGTGGCCGCCGCGCCGGCGATTCGCCAGCGGCCTCGATCCTCACGCTGGGCAGCACCGGCTGCGATTTCCGCTCTGGCGCTTGTTGCCGGCGTTGGCACCGCCATTGATGGCGCAGTGGTCGGGCCGCTGATGCGACAGGGTCTGAAACACGTCTTTTATCAACCGGTCGGCGGCGCGGTGGCGCTTGCGGCGACCGTCAGCCTGCTTGCCGGACGGCGTGCCATGCGCGCCTGGCGGCAGCGCGGGCCTGCGCCTGCTCTCGACGATCTTCACCGCGCCAGCGAGATCGTGGCGCGGCAGGACAATCCGGCGGCGGGACTTGTCCGGCTGGGCGACAAGAAGCTCCTGTTCTCCGATTGCGGGCAGGCCTTCATCATGTATGGCTGCCGCGGGCGCTCCATGGTGGCGCTATTCGATCCGGTAGGGCCGCGCCATCTCTGGGAAGCGCTGGCCTTGAAGTTCCGCACCGAGGCCGAACGGATGATGCTGCGCCCGGTCTTCTACCAGGTCTCCGCCGATTTCCTGCCCGTTGCGGTCGATATCGCCATGCAGCCGTACAAGATCGGCGAAGAGGCGGCGATCGACCTCTCCGAATTTTCACTCGCCGGCGGCGATTGGCTCAAGCTGCGCCGGTCCATCAATCGGGCGGAACGCGACGGGCTCTCGTTTGAAATGCTGCCGCCGGAGGCCGTGCCGGCGCATCTTGGCGAACTCGCTCGTGTCTCGGACCTTTGGCTCTCGACCCATAACGCCAAGGAAAAGGGGTTTTCGCTGGGCACGTTCCGCAACGACTACGTCGCCTCGACGCCCGTGGCCGTCATCCGGGTCGACGGACACATCGTCGCCTTTGCCAATATCCTGACGACCGAAAACGGTCACGCCTTCATCGACCTGATGCGCTCGCTTCCCGACGTGCATCGCGGCGCGATGGACCTCCTGTTCGTTCGCATCATGGAGAGCCTGAAACAGGCCGGCTATACAAGGCTCAATCTGGGCATGGCGCCGCTCTCGGGCCTGTCTGATCACGCCGTCGCGCCGCTCTGGAACCGCATCGGCAAGCAGGTCTTCGAAAAGGGCGAGCGCTTCTACAACTTCAAGGGCGTGAAGACCTTCAAGTCGAAATTCGACCCCGAATGGCACCCACGCTACTTGATCGCCAGCGGCAGAGGGCTTCCGGTATCAGCCATGCTCGACGTGACGCTGCTGATCGGCGGCGGGCTGCGGGGCGTGTTCCGGCGGTCGTGATCCGCCGGCATCGCTGAGCGCGACATTCCTGCCGGTCACATCGCGCCTGCAGCTTTCGCCAGCACATCTTCCGCCCACTGGTTCAGACTCTTGCCCGACAGTTCGGCGGCGATGGCGGCGCGGCGATGGGTTTCGGGATCAACACGGAACATCATCTTGCCGGAATAAGGCTTCTCGGGCTGCTTGCCGATCTTGCGGCAGGTTTCGAGATAATCGTCGACGGCTTCGTGAAACGCGGCCTTCAATTCGCCCACGCTTTGCCCATGAAAGCCGACGCCATCCGCGATCCCGGCGATCCGGCCGAAGAAGATTTCGTCTTCGGCGTCGTAGTCAACCCGAGCATTGTAGCCCTTGTAGGTCATGACGTTGTTCACGGCGTTACTCCTATGCGCCTCAGGAAGTCGCGCGCAGCTTTGACCTGATAGCGCTTCGCCTCCTTTTCGGGATGCGGTCGATGAAACGTTTCGATCGCCTCCCCTTTGCAAAATCTCACGCGGGACCCCGAGCCCTCGATGACTTCGGCACCCGCTGCGATCAGCAATGCCTCGATATCGGCCCAGTCAATCGTGCCCGAGACCGGATCCCTGAAGACAGAAACCAAGGTCTTCCGATGCTTGCTGTTCATGCAAGCATATTGGCATCAAGGCAGAGAAATGCAAGCGCTTTACGCTAGCATTTCACCGATCGCTGACCTCCCACCGCGGATTGATCCACGGCTCCTGGTTCGACCGAGCAAGCCGCGGCTTGCCGAGAATATGGTCGGCGGCCTTTTCGCCGGTCATGATGGAGGGGCCGTTGAGGTTGCCGTAGGTGAGGCGCGGGAAGATGGAGGAGTCGGCGACGCGTAAGGCTTCGACACCGATGACCTTCGTGTCGGGATCGACGACGGCCATGGGGTCGTTTTCCGATCCCATCTTGCAGGTGCCGCAGGGGTGGTAGGCGCTTTCGAGATGTTCGCACAGGAAGGCGTCGATCTGTTCGTCGGTCTGCACCCCCTCGCCCGGCTGGATTTCCGGGCCGCGATAGGGATCGAAGGCGGATTGGCTGAAGATTTCGCGGGTGAGCCGGACGCAATGGCGGAACTTCACCCAGTCTTCCTCGTGGCTCATGTAGTTGAACCTGATGACAGGATCGGCCATCGGATCGGGCGAGCGCAAGGTGACTGCGCCGCGCGACTTCGAATGGTTATAGCCGACATGGACCTGGAAGCCGTGGCTCTTGGCGGCGGCCTTGCCGTCATAGGAGATGGCGACGGGCAGGAAGTGGAACTGGATGTCGGGCTGCTTGACGCCGGGTGCGGAGCGCACGAAGGCGCAAGACTCGAACTGGTTGGACGTGCCGAGCCCTGAACGGGCGAAAAGCCATTGCGCGCCGGCGACCCCCTGCCAGAACCACGGCAGCCAAGAATAGAGCGAGACGGGCTTCGTCGCGACCTGTTGGAAATAGAATTCCATATGGTCCATGAGGTTCGCGCCGACGCCCGGCCGATCGGCCACAACCTCGATGCCCATCTCCTTCAGGTGTGCTGCCGGGCCGATACCGGAGAGCATGAGGAGCTTGGGCGAATTGAAGGACGAGGCGGAGACGATGACTTCGCGGTTGGCGCGCACGACTTCGATCTTGCCGCCGCGATCCACTTCCACGCCGACCGCTCGCTTGCCTTCGAAGACGACGCGGCGAGCGAAGCAGCGCAAGAGATCGACATTCGGGCGCTTCAGCGCGGGCTTGAGATAGGCCGAGGCCGCCGACCAACGCTTGCCCTCGTGGATCGTCTGCTCCATGAGGCCGAAGCCTTCCTGTTTCTCGCCGTTATAGTCCTCGGTCGCCTCGAACCCGGCCTGCTTGCCTGCCTCGACAAAGGCGCGCACCAGCGGGTTCTTCGCCGGTCCGCGCTGCACATGGAGCGGGCCATCCGTGCCGCGCCAGCCTGCCTGCCCGCCTTTCGAGTTCTCCTGCCGCTTGAAATAGGGCAGCACGTCGGCATAAGCCCAGCCGGTGGCGCCGAGTTCGTCCCATGTGTCGAAATCCTCGGCGGAACCGCGCACATAGACCATGCCGTTGATCGACGACGAGCCGCCGATGACCTTGCCGCGCGGCGCGGTGATACGGCGATTATTAAGGTTCGGCTCGGGTTCGGACAGATAGCCCCAATTGTAGCGCTTCATGCTCATCGGCCAGGCAAGGGCTGCCGGCATCTGGATGAACGGGCCGACATCCGAACCGCCGTATTCGAGGACCAGGACGGTGTATTTGCCGTCTTCCGAAAGGCGGGCGGCGAGCGCGGAACCCGCTGAGCCCGAGCCGACGATGACGTAATCAGCTTGCATGGTCATGAGGAGAGACCTTTGGATGGTGAGAATATTCTCGTCATGCTCGGGCCTGTCCCGAGCATCTGCTCCGTTGCAACTGCGGTGACGTGAGTAGATCCTCGGGACAGGCCCGAGGATGACGGTGGGTTGGGAAACGTCGAAAGCACGTTAAGGTTGTCCTTAATGCAACCTTGTGCTATCCTATTCCCATGGAAATCGACATTCAGAGAATTACCCTCGATGGCAAGAACTACGTCGTGCTCAGCGAGGATGACTATGAAGACCTCATCGACGGAATGAAGGCGCAGGCGGTTCTGGCGCGCGTCCAGGCGGGCGAGGAAACCTGGCCGTCCGAACTTGTCTACGAGCTTTGGGAAACGGACAGCCGCATCCGCACCTTTCGCAAATACCGCGGCATGACCATGACCGAACTGGCCGCTGCCACGAACATTTCCCAGCCGCATCTGTCGGATATCGAGAACGGGAAGAAGACGGGCTCGGTGGATGTGTTGAAGCGGATTGCGGTGGCGCTGAAGGTCGATCTGGACGATCTGGTGGTTTGAGGTTCGCGCGAAAACTCCCCCTCTGGCCTGCCGGCCATCTCCCCCACAAGGGGGGAGACGATGTGTGGCACGCACCTGCCCCATGACATCGTAACAACGTGTAGCACCGTCGATCCTTGACGAGCGTGCAAATGCCGGGCGCGACGGTGCGGCCCGGTGAGCCCACCCCCTTGTGGGGAGGGCGGCGAGCAAAGCGAGCGGGAGGGGTCTTTCGACTCTCGCCATCAATACGGTGCCTCACACTTCCCCATCGCGACATAGACCGTCTTCAGCTCGGTATAGTGGTTCAGCGCGGCGAGCGAATTCTCGCGGCCGAAGCCGGATTGCTTGACGCCGCCGAAGGGGATTTCGACGGGGCAGAGATTGTAGGTGTTGATCCAGACCGTGCCGGCTTCCAGCGCATCCACGACACGATGGGCGCGGGCCATGTCGCTGGTGAAGACGCCGCCGGCGAGGCCGAATTCGGTGGCGTTGGCGCGGGCGATCACCTCGTCCTCATGGTCGAAATCGAGCACGCACATGACGGGGCCGAAGATTTCCTCGCGCGCGATGGTCATGTCGTCGGTAACATCGGCGAAGACGGTCGGCTGGACGAAGCAGCCTTCGGAGGCGACGTCGTTGGGGATGCCGCCGCCGGTGAGAAGCGTTGCGCCCTCGGCCTTGCCCTTTTCGATGTAGGACAGCACCTTTTCGCGCTGCGAGCGGTTGACGAGAGGGCCCATCTGGGTCGCCTCATCGAGCGGCTCGCCCATGCGGATCGCTTCGGTGCGGGTCTTCAGGCGCGAGAGGAACTGCTCCTTGATGCCCTTCTGGACGAAGACGCGGGTGCCGTTGGAGCAGACCTGGCCGGCGGAATAAAAGTTACCGAGCATGGCGCCGGAAATGGCGCTTTCGACATCGGCATCGTCAAAGACGATCATCGGCGACTTGCCGCCGAGTTCCATCGTGACATGCTTGAGCTGGCCGGCGGCAGCACCCGCCACCTTGCGGCCGGTCGGCACGGAGCCGGTGAGCGAGACCTTGGCGATATCGGGATGGTTGACGAGCAGCGGGCCGGCGTCGCGGTCGCCCTGCACGACGTTGAACAGGCCCTTGGGCAGGCCGGCCTCGATCATGATTTCGGCGATCTTGAGTGCGCCGAGCGGGGTCACTTCCGACGGCTTGAAGATGAAGGCATTGCCGGCGATGAGCGCGGGCGCGGCCTTCCAGCAGGCGATCTGCTGCGGATAGTTCCAGGCGCCGATGCCGAGAACGATGCCGAGGGGCACGCGCTTGGTATAGGCCCAGTCGCCGCCGAGCGGGATCTGCTCGCCATTCAACGCGGCCGGGGCCACGCCGCCGAAGAATTCCAGCGCATCCGCCCCGGAAGTCGAATCCGCCACAATGGTTTCCTGGATCGGCTTGCCCGTGTCCAGCGTTTCGAGTTCGGAGAGCTCGCGGTTCCGCTCGCGAATGATCTGCGAGGCGCGATAGAGGATGCGGCCGCGCGCCGTCGGGCTCATCTTGGCCCAGTCCTTCTGCGCGGCTTTCGCCGAGGCTATCGCCTTCTCGACGATGGCCGGCGTGGCCGAATGGAGCCGCGCGATCACCTCGCCGGTCGCCGGATAGACGCATTCGATGATAGCGCCGGCGGTGTCTTCGACATACTCGCCGTTGATGAAATGGCTGGCTTTCGGTTGGGCGCGCATGGCTCGCTCTCTTTCTTTTTAGGAGTCGCTTCAGCGGGTTACCGCGTTCAATTTCAAGTTTACGTAATCTTCCACCAGCGCCGCCGCGCCGGCGACATCGAGGCGTGCGGCATCCAGCGCGCGGCGGATATAGAGGCCGTCGATGAGAGCGGCGGCCCCTTCGGCGATGTGATGGGCTTCGACCCTGCCACAGAGCGGCGACAGGGCCGCGACAAGGTTGGAATGCAGGCGGCGGGCATAGACCGTCAGGAGGCGGCGCGTCTCCTCCGAGCGCTGCGCCTCGACATAGAAGGCGAGCCAGGCGGCGACAGTGCTGGCTGCGAACTGTTCCGCGCCGAAGGAGACGGCAATCAGCGCGCTGACCTTGCCGCGCGGCGTCTCTGCCTGGCGGATGGCGGTGACCGCCTCCTCCTTCAGCTGGCGCAAAAGGCTGCGCATGGTGGCGAGCAGCAATTGGTCCTTGGAGCCGAAATAATGAAACGCGAGAGCGGCCGAGACGCCGGCGCTTTTCGCGATCTCCTGCATGGTCACGTCCAGCGAACCGTGGTCGCCGATCGCCTTCAGCGCGGCATCCACAAGCGCCTTGCGGCGCACCGGTTCCATTCCGATTTTCGGCATTCGTCTTCCCCTTGATGGATGCCAGTTTAATTTTGATTGATTCATCAATCAATAAAAATCGGAGCCGGCGCGCAAGATTACCCAACCGCTCGTTTGCCGCTGATTAACCACGTAATAACCCAATGATTTCAAATTGATCCCCGCGCGGCACTGTCACGGAAGTTTCATACTGGATGAAGGATTTGTTGAGCTTTTTCTATTGAAGCTCCTGATGAAATTCTCACAGACCCCGCCCCTGGAGTTCCCCATGCCAGCAATTCTTCCGCTGAAAAGCCACGACCCGGCAGCCTATAGTCGGATGGCGCTCATGCCGCTGGCCAAGGCGGCCATCGACACGGCCTTTCAGCCCATCGTCGAGACCGTGTCAGGCAAGATCCATGGCTATGAATCGCTCATGCGCGGCCACGACAAGCTGGGCTTCGATGCCCCGCCGGCGCTTCTCGATGCGTTTGCGATGTCGGGCGAGTTGACGGAGCTTGAGCTTTTCACCACGTCGCGCTCCTTCGCCAAGCTCACATCGCTGCCCGAGTTCGAGAAGCGAACGCTGTTCCTCAATCTCGACCACCGCATGCTGGCCACAGGCCAGCGCCTTCTGCCGCTGCTGCTGGCCTATCTGCAGAAGAATGCGATTTCACCCTCTTCCGTCTGCATCGAGCTTTCCGAGCGCTCGGACAATTCCAGCGCGCCTGAATTCCCCGACCTGATCGCGCAAATGCGGCGCATGGGCTTCAAGCTGGCGATCGACGATTTCGGCACCGGCCATGCCGAGATGAAGCTGCTCAGTGATTATGACCTCGACTATCTCAAGATCGACCGGCATCTCGTCTCCAGGATCGACACCCTGCCGCGCAAGCGGCACCTGACCAAGACGGTCGTCGACATGGCGCATGTCCTGGGCGTGCGGGTGATTGCCGAGGGCGTCGAGACGGAAGGCGAGTTCCTCGTCTGCCGCGATCTCGGCATCGACCTCGTGCAGGGCTGGTTCGTCGCCTACCCGTCGCTGGAGCCGTCGGAATTTCGCGATGGCTTCCCGCATCTGCGCGATCTCGGGCAGAACCGGCGGGTGCGCCGCTCGGTCGACGAGGTGCTGGTGCGCCAGCAGGTGGAGGCGGTGCCGACCATCCGCGAGGATGCGGCGATCGAGACCCTGTTCGAGATCTTCCGCCAGCATTCCGACTTGCCCTTCATTCCGGTCGTCAACGCCCATGGCGAGCCGCGCGGCATCGTGCAGGAGGCGCGCCTGAAGAGCTATATCTACCAGCCCTATGGCCGCGATCTCCTGCAGAACCGCTTCTATGGCGGAACGATCGCCCGCTTCATCGATCCTGCGCCAGTTGTCGATATCGGCGCCGATTCAAGCCGGCTCATGGCGGTGTTTTCGGGGACCGAAGACGCCAAATGCGTGATCCTTACCGAAAACATGCGCTATGCGGGCGTCATCTCGGCCGCCGCGCTCGTCAAGATCATCAATGCCAAGCTGGTGCGCCAGGCGCAGGACCAGAACCCGCTGACCGGGCTGCCGGGCAACCAGGCGATTCATTCTTATCTCGAAGAGACGATGGCGGATGGCGGCGCGACGCGGCATTTCTGCTATTGCGACTTCGACAATTTCAAGCCGTTCAACGATCATTACGGCTTCCAGCGCGGCGACGAAGCGATCTCGCTCTTCGCGCGGCTGATGAAACGCTATTTCTTCTCCCCCTCCATCTTCCTCGGCCATGTCGGCGGCGACGATTTCTTCGCCGGCATGACGGGCTGGTCGAATGAGGAGCTGGAAATGATCTTCGAGCGGTTGCTTGAGGATTTCGAGAACGATGCGCTGCGGCTCTATGCACAGGAGGACCGCGAGCGCGGCCATATCGAAGGCGTCGACCGCGCCGGCATGCGGCGAGTCTTCGACTTTCTCAGCTGCTCGGTCGCCATCATCGAAGTTCCGGCCGGACGCGTCTTCGGCGATCCGGCCGTGCTTTCAGCCCATATTGCGGGGCTGAAGAAGCGGGTGAAGTCCAACTGCGACGGGATCCTGTTCGAGACGATCTAGCCCGGAGCGTATCACGCTGAAACGCTCCGGACTTTATCATCAATAGTGGTGATGCCGCCTGTGGTGATATCCGCTGTAATGGCGCGGCGCATAATATGCGCGCTCGCGGTAAACATATCTCGGCGCAGGATAATATCCGCGATCGCGATAATAATAGCCGCCGCGATAATAGCCCGGGTCGGAATAGTAATAGCCGCTATGACGAACCACCACCACGTCCCCCGGCACATCGACGCAGCCCGCCAGTGTCCCTGCTCCCACCGCAATCATTGCCATAACCAACAGACGCTTCATGTGACTGTCCCCCAAAAAATTAGTAACATGCCATGCGTGAGCGCAGTTTGCGGCAAAATTTGGCTGGACGCCAGAGGGGTCTTGCTGGCCGCCTTCAGGCTCGGCCCGCCCGCACCTCGCTCGGCGAAATACCGAACTCCGCCTTGAAGCTGCGACTGAAATGGGCGACGTCATTGAAGCCCCAGCGGTAGGCAATTTCCGTAACAGTTCGGCGCTCCGGGGCCTGGCTGAGATCGACGAAGCAGCGCGACAGGCGCTGTTTGCGGACGTGGCGGCCGAAGGAGGATTGGTGACGAGCGAAAATCATGTGCAGATAGCGCACCGAGACGCCATGCATCTTGGCCACCACGGCCGGTGAAAGGGTCGGATCGTCGAGATTGCGATCGATGAAGCGGCAGAAGCGCTGGAAGCTGTCGCGATGCGCCGAGGAGACGAAACCCGGCTGCGGCTGAACGCCGACGGTCGCCGACAGAAGGCTGAGCAATGGGCCTATGGCCTGCGGCACGTCCTCGTCCTCGATATATGGCAGGTCTTCCGCAAGGCGGCGTAGCGCCTCGCCGGCAATCCCGGCAATGCCGCGCCGGCCGCCGCGGACGACCGTCCCGGCATAATGCTCGGCCTGCGGGAGGAGAAGCTGCATGCGGCGCTTGGGAACGAGGAGCGTCAGCTTGTGCAGCGGCTCGATGACGCGGAACTGCATGTCGCGCTCGCTGTCCCAGAGCACGAAATCGCCAGGCTCCAGCACGGTCTCGCGCCCCTCCTGGCTGATCACCTCGCGACCGCTGATCTCGAACAGGACGCCGAAATAGGGCTCCGTTTCGACAAGGCGCTGGCCGCGCCCGCGCCAGCCGTGACAGGGATCGCAATGGCAGTCGACGACCCGGATGCCGTCGAGATCGCGCTGCTGCAGCCAGGCACTGAAATCACGGCCCTCGCTCCGGCCAAGCTCCCAGTCGAGATGGGTTTCCTTCAATGCATGTCGCCATGCCTCGAAACGCCTGTCGGGCGCATGCGCGCCCGTCGTCCACAGATCGACCGCCATGTCCGTGTCCTCCCAAACACGCGGACATCATAGCGCGTTCGCCGGCGAAAGCCATGACCTTCAAGGTTCGATCGATCGTCTGTGCATCCGGACACAAATCGCCGTGCAGGGAAAGGCAAGCGGACCGCGATGGCCGAACTAATCTTTCCACTGGCGACGGGCCGGCGACTGATTGACCGACCGCGACACAAGGGAGGAGACGACATTGCGCAAGGATATCGAGTTCAAGACGGAAGACGGGGTGACGCTGCGGGGCTGGCATTACGTGCCGGACAACAGACAGGGCAAGGTACCGACGATCGTCATGGCGCACGGTTTTTCGGCCGTGAAGGAAATGTATCTGGACAAATTCGCTGAGGCCTTCGCCGCAGCCGGCCTGGCGGCGCTGGTCTTCGACAACCGCAATTTCGGCGCCAGCGATGGCGAACCGCGCCTGGAGATCGACCCGTGGCGGCAGGTTCGGGACTACCGCGATGCCATTACCCATGCCGAGACGCTTGAGGAAACCGATGCCGAACGCATCGGCATATGGGGATCGAGCTATAGCGGCGGTCATGTGCTCGTGGTGAGCGCCATCGACCGGCGCGTCAAATGCGTCGTCGCGCAGGTGCCGCTGGCGAGCGGCGCGGGCAATGGCCGCCGGCTGATCCGGCCAGATTTCTTTCCGGGTCTGCGCGCTGCTTTCGACGAAGACCGCCGCGCGCGGATGAAGGGTGTTGCGCCGGCCATGGTACCCGTGGTCGCCGAGGACCCGCTGGCACCCTCCGCATTGCCGACGCCGGACAGCTGGACGTGGTTTACCGAGACCGGGCGCAGTCGCGCGCCGTCATGGAAGAACGAGGTGACGCTGCGCTCGGTGGAGATGTTCATCGAATACGAACCGGAGAGCTATGCGAGCTTCATCAGTCCGACGCCGCTTCTGATGGTCGTGGCACGCGGCGACGTGCTGACCGTCGCGGATCTCGCCTTCGCAGCTTATGAAAAGGCGTTGCAGCCGAAAAAGCTCGTGGCGCTGGACGGCGGTCATTTCGATGCCTATGTCAAGGGCTTCAAGGAAGCATCGGGCGCGGCGACCGCCTGGTTCACTGAACATCTGATGAAGTGACCGCGAACGGGCGACTTTACATTTGCCTTGCCGGTCCTTCTGACGGAAGAATCGGCAACAACGATGGAGAAAGCCCATGACCGCCCTGCCCCAAACCATGCGCCACGTCGATCTGCCCGCCCCCGGCGGGCCTGAGGCGATGAAGATCGTTGAAGGACCCGTGCCGCAGCCGAAGGCGGGGGAGGTTCTGGTGAAGGTGGCGGCCGCCGGGGTCAACAGGCCGGATGTGGCGCAGCGGCAGGGCACCTACCCGCCGCCGCCCGGTGCCAGCCCGATCCTCGGGCTGGAAGTGGCCGGCGAGATCGTGGCGCTGGGCGAAGGCGTCTCCGGCTTTTCCATCGGCGA
This sequence comes from Hyphomicrobiales bacterium, assembly GCA_900467685.1. GTDB lineage: Bacteria > Pseudomonadota > Alphaproteobacteria > Rhizobiales > Rhizobiaceae > Ensifer_A. The sequence continues at coordinate 54,622 of UBQX01000006.1, read as the reverse complement.
CAAGATTGCCGGGCTCGCCAATGGCGGCGGCTATGCGCAATATTGCGTCGTGCCGGCGGGACAGGCCCTGCCATGGCCAAAGGGATACGATGCGGTGAAGGCGGCGGCCGTGCCTGAAACCTTCTTCACCGTCTGGGCCAATGTCTTCGACATGGCAGGCCTGAAGGCGGGCGAGAAATTCCTCGTCCATGGCGGCACGAGCGGCATCGGCACGACGGCGATCCAGCTGGCAAAAGCCTTCGGCGCGGAGGTCTACACGACCGCCGGCTCCGGCGAGAAGTGCCTCGCCTGCGTGCAGCTCGGGGCCAAGCGTGCGATCAACTACAAGACGGAGGATTTCCTCGCCGTCATCAAGGAGGAGGCCGGCTCGGTCGATGTGATCCTCGACATGATCGGCGGGGCGTATTTCGACAAGAATATCGGGGCGCTCGGCAAGGACGGGCGGCTTTCGATCATTGCGCTGCTGGGCGGCGCCACGGCCGAGAAGGCCAACCTCGGCGCCATCATGATGAAGCGCCTGCGTGTCATGGGCTCGACATTGCGACCGCGCAGCGCGGACGAGAAGCGGGCCATCCGCGATTCACTGCTCGCAAAGGTCTGGCCGAAGCTCGACGCCGGCGAGGTCGCGCCGGTGATCCATGCCGTGCTGCCGCTCGATCGGGTCGCGGACGCGCACCGGATGATGGAAGAGAGCGGGCATATCGGGAAGATCGTGCTGAAGATCTGACGCCTCACGCAGAGGGCGGCTCGGCGACACGCGAACAGTTGCGGCCAGCCGCCTTGGCGGCATAAAGCGCTTCGTCGGCACGGCGAAGCAGAGACTGAACGTCGTCGCCGTCGCACATGCGGGCAATGCCTGCGGAAAAGCTGTAGCCGTGGCCGAGTTTCTCAAGAGCCGAGCCGGCGATGCGCTGGCGGACCCGTTCGATGACGGCCTGCGCCTCCCGCTCGCCGGCGTCGGGCATGATCAGCAGAAATTCCTCGCCGCCATAGCGGGCAAAGGTGTCGGCGCGGCGGACAAGCTGGCCAACCTCCGCCGCAAAATGCGTGAGCACGTCGTCACCGGCGAGATGCCCGCGCGTGTCGTTGATGACCTTGAAGTGATCGAGGTCCATCAGAACCACGGAGAGTTCCCCGCCGCGTCGGGCCGCGACGCCGATCCGGTGGTCGAGCTCGGAAACGCCGTAGCGCCGATTGTAGAGGCCGGTGAGCGGATCGGTATCGGCATGACGCAGCGCCGTGTCGCGCGCGACCAACAGCGTCTGCTCCTTTGACTTGAGCGACGTGATGTCGGTGTAGAAATCCCAGATCCAGCCACCTTCGACGCAGCTCTCGGTGACCATGAACCAGGAGCCGTCGAGGAAATCGACTTCGAAGGAACGGACTTCGCGCACACGCCGTCTCGACGTCGCCATGGCGAGCCAGGCTTCCGGCTCCATCGAAAGCACCGGGCCACGTCCCGTGCGGTGGGCGTGGCGCACGACATCGCCGAAGGTGCGCGCGTCGTCGGGCACATTCATCAGTGCACGATAGGCATCGTTGGCGAAAGCGATCGTGTCGTCGGGGGCAAAAAGCGCGACCGGGACCGAGCAGGCCTCGAAGCCCAGCGTCATCAGGCGCGCAAGCTGGGACGAGTGCACGGACGCGAGATCGCCGAGACCACCCGCCAGCGCGTCAACCGCCGCTCCCTCTCTTGACTTCCCTTGCGCCATCGAACTCCACCCACGCCTCACAAACGGGAACAGTGGGCCGGCATGGTTAAATTAGCATTAAGTCATATTCTGCAGCTTCGTTATTCACAGGTTTCTCGCTGCGGCCTCCCGCTGCAAGGAAATGCTATTCAAGCGTTGCTTTCATGGGGACCAGCCGCTCCACCGCAACGAGCAGAATTGACGCGACCAGCGTCACGCCGGCACCAACCACTGCCGTGCCCTGATAGCTGGTGAAGTGGGTTGCCACAGCGAAAATGCCGGCGGCAGCGCCGGTGCCGAGGAAGCTTTGCATGGGATAGAGCGAGGTGCCGAGCCCCGGTCTGCCCGGAAACATGTCCTGGAAATACGAGATCGGCACCGAGAGGATCGCGGCAGCTCCTGCGCCTGCGATCGGGATCAGCGCGTGGACCTGCCAGACACTGGTCGCAAGCCCCATGCCGACGAGGAAGACCGCGTAGATGGCCGCGCCGGCGATGAGCGTCCGCACCGGGCCGAGACGATGGAGCGCGGAAGCCCAGCCCAGCATGAAAGGGATTTCCATCAGCGCGATGCCGCTCGCCATGAAGCCGGCGTCACCCAGCGAGCCGCCGAGCGTCGTCTTGATGATCAGCGCCTGCACATAGCCGTTCAGCCAGTTCACCGAGGTCAGGAGCGACACCGCGACCAGCCGCAACAGGATGGACGGATGCCCCAGTTCCTTGAGCGCCGTGACGAAGCCCGAAAGCCCACCCGGAGCAGAACCCGCCTTTGTCGTGTCCGGCAGGAACAGGAGGACCAACACGAGGCAGAGGGCGAAGAGCAAGGCCATGACAGCCCAGACATTCATGACGCCGAGCCCGCCGGTCTCCAGCACCAATGCCACCACGACTGGAATGAAGACCCAGGAGGCCGACATTGTGGTGCGCACCACGGAGTTGACAGATGCTGCTTCGCGCGGGCTGAGTTCCGCCGCCTCCATGCGCGTGCCGGCATAGATGAGCGGGTTGATATTGGCGAAGGGCAGAAGGCAGATGACGACCAGCGCCATCATCCAGGCCGTCTCGACAGTCCAGACCATGAGTGCCGCAACAACGCCGATGGCCATGAGGATCGCCATCAGCCGCCGCCGGTTGCCGGCAAAGTCCGACACGATCCCGATGCAGACGCCGAAGACCAGCGCCGTCAGCGTGGAGAAGAACATCATGGCTGCGAAGCCCTGGCTGCTCATGTGCAGCGTGTCGATGGCGATGAGGGCGCGATAGGGCTGGATGCAGGCATTGCCGGACGAGGCGATGAACATCAACAGGCCATAGACGCGCAGCACCGGATGGTGCGCAACGAAGCGGATGGTGGATAGCATGAGACAACTCCCGGAACCCTTGGGCTAGACCTTTCCCGGTTCCGGTTCAAGTCTCCGACGCGCTATTCGCGCGGCACCACTCGCTCCACGACCACCAGCATGACCGCCGCCGCCGCCATGACGCCCGCGCCGATATAGGCCGTCCCCTGATAGGTCGTGACATGCGTACCCACCGCGAAGATTGCGGCCGAGACGCCGGTGCCGATGAAGCCTTCGATGGGCGAGAGCGAGGTGCCGAGGCCGGGACGGCCGGGGAAGAGGTCCTGGAAATAGGAAAGCGGGACAGACAAGAGCGCCGCCGCCCCCGCGCCCGCCAGCGGAATCAGCGCGTGGATCTGCCAGACGGCCGTCGCCGATCCCATGAGGATGAGATAGCCGCCATAGAGCGCCGCACCCGCGAGGATCGTGTTGACGGCGCCGAGCCGGCGAAGGCCCGCCGCCCAGGCCAGCATGAAGGGAATTTCCATCAATGCCACGCCGCTCGCCATGAAGCCGGCATCAGACAGGGAACCACCGAGCGTGGTCTTGATGACCAGCGTCTGGAGATAGCCATTCAGCCACTCGCCCGCCACGATCAGCGACACGGCCATGAGGCGCAGGAAGATGCCCGGATGGGCAAGCTCCTTGAGGGCCGCGAAATAGACGCCAAGCCCGCCTTGCGTCGTACCCGCCCGCGCGGTGTTGGGCAAGAACAGGAGCACGAGGCCGAGGCAGGTGGCAAAGAGCAGCGCCGTCACCAGCCAGACATTCATGACGCCATAGCCGCCCGATTGCAGCAGGAAGGCGACCGCCACGGGGATGATGACCCAGGCTGCCGACATTGTCGTGCGGATGATGGAATTGACCGAGGCCGCCTCGTCCGGCTCCATCTCGGTGACCTCCATGCGCGTGCCGGCAAAGACGAGCGGCGCAATATTGGCAAAGGGCAGGATGACGATCAGCGAAACGGCAAGCATCCGGGGCGACTGCACCAGCCAGATGAGCCCCGCCCCCGCCACGCCAAGCACCATGAGGATCGCCATCATCCGGCGACGGTTTCCCGCAAAATCCGAAACGATGCCGATCGTCACGCCGAAGACGAGGCTCGTCAGCGTCGAGACGAACATGGTCAGCGCAAAGCCCTGCCCGCTCATGTTGAGCGTATCGATCGCCACCAGCGCCAGATAGGGATGCATCGCCCCGCCCGCGCAGGCCGAGACGAACAGCAGAAGGGCATAGACGCGCAGCACCGGATGGTGCGCGACAAAGCGGATGGTGGACAGCATGGAAAGAGGCTCCAGACGCCAACAGCGCTAGATGCTTCGCGGGGTGGGATCAAGGGGAGAAAGCGAAGATCCGCCAGTTTCCGACAGCACAGGACAAGTCATTCAGTTTGCTATATTTATCGAAGGACGGGCCTCCTCTTCCAGAAACGACTATAGAGCACTGTCCGGAGATGACTGATGGATATCGAATGGAAAATGTTGCGCGCCGAACTTCCAGAGGCGGTTCAAAAGCGACTGGATACCAGACGCGATGCACGTCGTCGCGAAAAACCCGATGATGAGGGCGAAAGGCCCAATCAGAGGAAATAATACTCCCCTTGCCTTCCCCCCTCGTTTCCTCCCATAAGCATTCGAAGCAGGAAACACGATCAAGGGGCAAATCATGGCCAATCCGGTTCTGGTGGAAGTCACGCGCGGCGACGTTGTCGAGAGCCGACATCGCGGCATGGTCGTGGTGGTGGATGGCGACGGCAAGGTCGTTTTCGAGGCCGGCGATATCGACGCTGCGGTGTTTCCGCGCTCCTCCTGCAAGGCCATGCAGGCGCTGCCGCTGATGGAAAGCGGGGCGGCGGAGGCCTATGGTTTCGGGGACAGGGAGCTGGCGCTGGCCTGCTCCTCGCATTCCGGCGAGGACGGCCATGCAGCACTTGCCGCAGCCATGATCAAGGCCGCCGGGCGTGATGAAGACACGCTCGAATGCGGTGCGCATTGGTCGTTCCAGCAGCCAGTGCTGATCGAGCAGGCCTCGCATGGCCCGAAGCCCGGCCAGCTCTACAACAATTGCTCGGGCAAGCATGCCGGCTTCATCTGCGCCTGCTGCCACACCGGCACGGATACGAAGGGCTATGTCGGCTACGATCATCCGCTGCAGGCGGAAATCCGCGGCATCATGGAAAATCTCACCGGCTCCATTCTCGGCCACGACAATTGCGGCGTCGATGGCTGCTCGATCCCGACCTATGCGAGCCCGCTGAAAGGTCTGGCGCATGGCTTTGCCAAGATGGCGACGGGCGTTGGCCTCGAGCCGATCCGCGCGAAATCGGCCAAGCGCCTGATGCAGGCCTGCATGGCCGAGCCCTGGTATGTTGCCGGCACCAACCGCGCCTGCACCGCCCTCATGCAAGCCGCCCCCGGCCGCATCTTTGCGAAAACCGGCGCCGAAGGCGTCTTCGTCGCGGCGCTCCCCGAACAGGGCATCGCCATGGCGATGAAATGCGACGATGGGGCGACGCGGGCTGCAGAGAGCATGGTCGCGGCGACATTGGCGCGCTTCTTCAAGGGGGAACCGCAGGTGCAGGGCAAGCTGCTGGCAATGGCCAATAGCGAAATGCGGAACTGGAACGGGATCAAGGTGGGAGACGTGCGGGTGACGGCGGCGTTGGGTTGACTGGCTGCTCCCCGACGCGACCCTTCACCGCAGTTGCGCCCTTCTCCCTCCCCCTCTAAGACTAACGTCTCAATACCCAAACATCGGGGGATGGCGATTTGGGAGAGCAGGCATTCAATTTTCCGGTTTCGCCGGAGCGGGCGAGCGCGCTGGGGGAGATCCATTCGCGGCCTTATGCGCTGGTGACCTCGCCGCGGGTGATCCTGCAGCTGGCCTTCATGTCGGACGGCGGGTCGGGTGTGGACCATGCCGTCATGGCCGGGATCTGTCGCGAGCGCGGTGCGGCGCTGCCCTCGCGCGAGGCCCGGCATCATGCGATTTCCTGGGGCGCCGGAACGCTGCGCTGGGAGCGGCATACGGAATTTTCCACCTGGTTCTGGGACGCGCCGCCGCCGGAAATGTTCGGCGGCGAGGTGCCGGTGCATCCGTTTGGCAGCAGCTTTTCGGCCCCTGGCTCGCTGATCTCGGGCATAAGGCTGGAGATCCGCCCCGATGACGAGGTGGCGCGGGCGGCGATTGCGCAATTCGAGCCGCAGAGCCTCTGCCATTCCATCGTCAAGGACGGACAGGCGGAGATTTTCACCGATTTCCGCCAGAACGGCGACGGGCTGACGCAGATCCTCGTGATCGACAAGGGCATGACGCAGGCCGGCACCGGCGCGCTGGTGCAGCGCGTGCTCGACATCGAGACCTATCGGACGCTGGCCATGCTCGGCCTGCCGCTGGCGCAGACGCTGTCGCCGGAAATCCGGCGCATCGAGGACGGGTTGACCGGGCTCACGCATGACATGCGCACCGAGGCACGCTCGAAAGCCGACCGGATGCTGGCGGAAGTGACGCGTCTGGCGGCCGAACTGGAAGCCAATGCCGCGCTCAGCCTCTACCGCTTCGGCGCCAGCCGCGCCTATTACGGCATCGTGCAGGAGCGTGTCCGGGCGCTCGGCGAGACCTCGGTGGCCGGCTTCGAGACGCTGGGCTCGTTTCTGGAAAAGCGGCTCGCGCCCGCCATGCGCACCTGCCAGTCGATCGAGGAGCGGCAGGCCAACCTGTCGCGCAAGCTGGCGCGCGCCACCGCCCTCATCCGGAGCTGGATCGATGTGGAGCTGGAAAGGCAGAATTCCGACCTGCTCAACACCATGAACAGGCGCGCCGAAATGCAGCTGCGCCTGCAGCAGACGGTCGAAGGCCTTTCGGTTGCGGCGATCTCCTATTACGTCGTCGGGCTCTTCGGCTATTTCATCAAGGCCCTGCCGCATGACACACTGCCCATCGACCCGGTGATCGTCACCGGGCTCTTCGTGCCGCTTGCGGTGGCGGGCGTCTGGTGGACGGTGCGGAGGATCCGGCTGAGTCACGGGGAGCATTGAGGGCGCAGCCGCCCTTTCGCTCCGTCATTCGATGGGATACATTGTCATTCACCGAATGACATAGGCCGCGACCATGACGAAACAGGAAAAAATCCAGGTCTCCTTGCGACTGCCGGCATCGCTTGTTGGCGAATTCGACCGTCTGGCCGACATTCTGGATCGCGACCGCACGTGGGTAATGCAGAAGGCGCTGGCATCCTATCTGGCCTCGGAAGGCGCTGAAATCCTTGCCGACGCTACGGGGTTGGAGGAACTGGATCGTGGAGAGAGCGTCGATCTCGACGATGTTCTCGAAAAGGCGCGGAAGCTTGTTGCCGCCGCCGATCGCCGGCGTGCACTGCGGGCCGGCTGATGCCTCCTGTCCGCCTGTCGAAATCGGCGGAGCGCTGGTTCTTGAACCGCATCGCCGAACTGGCCGAGATCAATCCCGCTGCAGCACGCAACCTGATCGACCGTCTCGAGCGTCAGAAGCGCCTCCTCTCCTCGTTCCCCGAGATGGGCGAGCGCGGCCTGATCGAGGGAACGCGAAAGGTGAGCATGCCGCCGCTCGTTCTGACAGTGCGGCTTAAGAACGGCGTTGTCGAGATTGCCGCGATCCGGGATGCGCGACAGAGGGACGCCTATGCGCCTGACGAGTTGACCGGCGACGAAGAGGCCTGATGGCCCCTCAGTTCGACGCCACCCATCTGTGCCAGTCCTCGGCGCTGCCGTAGAACGTGTTCAGGTCGATGCGGCCTTCGACGCCGTGGGAGAGGCCGGAGCCGGAATATTGCCAGAAGACCCAGCGGCGGTTGGGATAGACCTTCGAGGGATGCTGGGCCACTGCGCGCAGCCAGAACGGATATTCGGTGAAGGCGCCCTGCAGGTTGTCTTCGTAGAAGTCCGGTGCGGTGTAGATGATCGGCCGCTTGCCGTAGTGGCGCTCGACCTTTTCCATGAAGACCTTCATCTTCTCGCGCACCAGTTTGGGGCTGAGCTTCTGGCGGCAGGCGGAATCGTGGTTCCATTCGACGTCGATGACCGGCGGCAGCGCTTCCGGGTCGCGCGGCACGTTGCGGATGAACCAGTCGGCCTGTTCGCCCGCCGTGCGGCACCAGTAGAAGAAATGGTACGCGCCGCGCTTCAGGCCTGCACCCTTGGCGCCGTGCCAGTTGGTCTTGAACATCGGGTCAGTGTGGTCGCCGCCATCGGTCGCCTTGATGAAGGCGAAGTTGGCGCCCTGTTCGCGCAGCTTGCGCCAGTCGATATCGCCCTGCCAGCGCGACACGTCGACGCCATGGACCTCGTAGGCGCGCGGCGAATGTCGGCCGAAATTGATCGGCTTGGCATCGCGGAAGCGCTGGCTGTAGATCGGCATGCGGCTGCGCGGATGCATGGAACCGGCGCCCGTCGGGCTCGTCGGAACGATGAAATTGGCCTTCTGCGCAGTCGGTCGCGCGATCGGCTCGGCCACGGCGGGGATCAGCTGTGGCTGGACGTTCTCGAACGGCACGGGCGGCTGCGGCGGCGTCGCCATGGCAAGTGCCGGCGCGGAACCCGGAACGGCCGCCGGCGGTGCGATGGGCGAACGCGCGGTCTTCGGGGCGGCGGCGGAAGGGATGTTCACGGCGGGCATGGCGATGGCGCCCGTCTTTTCCGACGAGGTGCCGACGGACAGGACATCGCTGGTGGTTTGGGACTGGCAGCCGGCAAGAGTTGCCAGGAGGCCGAGACAAAGGAGACCGGCGGGCAAACGCATGAACATCGTCACTCTATACAAACAGGACATTCGGCCCGCCCTGCGCTTTCCTGAAGGAATGCATGACGGAATTGCTAATAAAGTTTTACCGGGAAAAGCTGAATCGAATCTTTACGCGGCGAAGGAAAGCGTCCCTTCATGTGCCGAAACTGAAAGGCTGAGGCGATGACGGCACATATCCTGATCGTGGGCGGGGGTATCAACGGATTGGCGAGCGCCTGGACGCTTGTCCGCAAGGGTTATCGCGTCAGCCTGTTCGATCAGGGGCCGATCCCCAATCCCGTCTCGAGCTCGTTCGATGAACACCGCATCACCCGCCATGCCTATGGCCCCATGCATGCCTATGCGGAGAGGATGCCGCAGGCCTTCACGCTTTGGGATCAACTGTTTGACGATATCGGTGCGCGGCATTTCGAGCCGATGCCGATGATCGCCTTCGAGCGCGAAGACACCGGCTGGATCGGGCCGTCGCTCGATGACATGAGCGCGATGGGTATCGGCTGGCGCGAGCTCGATCCGGCACAATTTGGCGCTGAGCATCCGCTCATCCGGACGGGTGGCGTCACCCGCGCGGTCGAACTGTCCGGCTCGGGCATGCTGTTTCCCAGCCGCATCGTCACCGATCTGGTTGTTCATCTCGCCGCACGAGGCGTGCGTTTCTATCCGCACACGAAGGTTGAAGAGATCGGGTTCGAGACGGGTAGCTTCAGTGCGGGCGGCATGACGCATGTCGGTGATCACATCATCATCGCCGCAGGGGCATGGGTGAACCGGCTGCTGCCCGACACGACAGGCGAGCTGGTGCCATCACGACAGACGGTCGTCTTTCTCGCTCCGCCGCAGGACCTGGCAGCGCTTTGGGCCCGGGCGCCGATCTATCTCGACCTCGATGCGGAAACAGGAACCTATGTCCTGCCGCCCCGCCCCGGCACACGCCTGAAGATCGGCGACCACCGCTTCTCGCGCACCGGCGATCCCGATGCGCCGCGCATTGCCTCGGAGGACGAGGTCGCGAACCTGATCGAGGCAGGCCACCTCGCGTTTACGGATTTCGACCGCTACACGGTGCTAGAGCGCAAGGCCTGCTATTACACGGTGACCGAAGACGAGCATTTCGCCATCCGCCCGGCGGGCAGACGGGCGACGCTGCTTTCGGCCTGTTCGGGACACGGCTTCAAGCTCGCGCCGCAATCGGCGGCGGAAGCCGTGGAGCTGGTGGAGAGGGGGTTGTAGGGAGGCGTGACGGCACGCTCCACCCTCATCCTCGGGCCTGTCCCGAGGATTTGCTGAAGAGGCTGCTGGCTGGAGGGTTCAGCAGTCATTCGGCGGAACGGCAACGCTGTCTTTGATGCCACTCAGGGAGCGGTTTTGGCATGCGTAGCAGATCCTCGGCACAAGGCCGAGGATGACGAAAGACAAGGTGCCGCCTAGTGCCGCAGCCGTCTTCCCCTGCGGCTCGCGCCCTGCGGCGTGACCGTCGCCTGTGCCAGCAAGCCAATCAGCCGTACCCGTGTCTCCGTTTCAATGTCGGTGCGCCCCACGCGGGCGATTTCCACACGTGCAGCGGCAGCGATATCCGCGCCCTGCGGCTGGGCAAAGAGCCAGGCGAGGAAGAGGGCTTCCGGCGTCCTGCTCTGGCTGGAACTCCCCTCGCCCACGATCTTATGCCTCGATTTCGAGGGCTGTCAGCGGACGCGAGCAGCAGGCGAGGATATAGCCCTCGTCGATCTCGCGGGTGGTGATGCCGCCATTGTGGTGCATCTCGACTTCGCCGGAGCGCTTCTTGACCTTGCAGGTGCCGCACATGCCGCTTTCGCAGGCGGCCGGAATGCGGACCTGGACCGCGCGGGCGGCCTTGAGGACCGTATCGCCCGGCGCGCAAGCGATGTGTTCGCCGGTGGAGAGGAAGTCGATGGTGAGGCCTTCCTTGGCACCCCTCTCTGTCGGCTGCGCCGACATCTCTCCCTCAAGGGGAGAGATTGGGGTTGGCGCGAGGCCGAAGCTTTCCTGGTGGTAGTGGCCCATGTCGAAGCCTTCGGAGCGCAGAAGGCCGCTGACGGCTTTCATGAACGGGTCCGGACCGCAGCAGAAGGTTTCGCGGGCGAGGAAATCCGGGGCAAGAAGCTGCAGCTTCGTGCGGTCGATGCGGCCGGTCAGCCCTGCCCAGGGCGATGCCGTGGTGGCCGCCTCGGGGATGAAGCCGAGCTTGAGGTTCGGCATGCGGGTGGCGAGCAGTTCCAGTTCGCTGCGGAAGACGATCTCTTCCGGACGGCGGGACGCATTGAGGAAGGTGACATCCGTCATCGGCGCGCAATCGGCGAGCCAGCGCAGCATGGACATCATGGGCGTGACGCCCGAGCCGGCGGAGACGAAGAGGTACTTGCTTGCCAGCGGCCGCGTGAGCGTGAAATGGCCGGACGGGCCATAGGCGCGCATGCGGCTGCCGGGTTTGATATTCTCGAACATCCAGCGCGTGCCGATGCTGGTCGGTTGCGCCTTCACCGTGATCGACAGCGCATAGGGCCGCGAGGGCGTGGACGAGATCGTGTAGGTGCGATGCAGGTCGCCGCCCTTCGCCCTAAGTTCCACCGTGATGAACTGGCCCGGCGCGTAGCGGAACCAGCCGCCGCCTTCGACCGCGAAGGTGAAGGTCTTCACATCCGGCGCTTCATCGGCCACAGAGAGGCAGACCAGCATCTGCCGCGCCGAGTTCCAGGGCTTCAGCTCATCGAGATGAAGCGCATCGGGCGTCTGCCCCATCAGCGGCTGCATGTTCATGGGCGGCAGACCTTCTTCAAGCGACGGAGCGAAGGCGCGGACGGCCGGTCAGCCGCTCGACCATGAAATCCGAATACCATTCGACGAACTGGGCAACGCCGCCTTCGTGGACTTCCGAATAGGGACCGGGCTGATAGGCCGGGGACGCGATGCCACGGGCATTTTCCTCGACGATCTGGCGATCCTGGTCGTTCGTCTCGGTCCAGACATGGGTCAGTTCTTCGAGGCGGTAGTCGATGCCTTCGACGGCGTCCTTGTGGACGAGCCACTTGGTCGTGACCGCCGTTTCCGTGGCGCTGATCGGCAGCACGCGGAAGGTGACGGCGTGGTCGGAGAGGACGTGGTTCCACGTCGTCGGGTAATGGAAGAGCAGCAGCGTGCCGATGCGGTCCATGTTGACGCTGTCGGAGAGACGCATCTGCACGGCCTTGCGGCCGGAGATCGTGTAGCTGACGGCATCGCGCAGCAACGGCATGCGGGCGGCGCGATACTGGCCGGCCTGATCCATCACGAAGCGGCTCGGCAGGCCGATGCTCTCGCACTTTGCCCAATGCTCGACAGTTTCCGGATCGTCATCCGCGCCCGACACGCCGGTGGCCGAAGGGGCTTCCGGATAGGTCTTGCAGAGTTCCGGATGGTTGCCGGCGCAATGGTAGCATTCGCGGTTGTTTTCCCAGACGAGCTTCCAGTTGCCCTTTTCGATGATGGTGCTTTCGTAGGCAACCTTCGCGTCGCGCAGGCGATGCGGCAGGAAATAGGGCTCCATGAAGGCGCGGAAGGGAGCGAAATCCATCGGCTGGTCGGCGAGCGACACGAAGATATAGCCGCCGGCCGTTTCACAGGCGACGCGCTTCATGCCGAATTCGGCGCCATCGAAATTGTCGCCCATCTGGCGGGCGAAGAGCAGCTTGCCTTCGAGATCGTAGGTCCACTGGTGATAGGGGCAGACGAGTTTGGTGGCGGAACCGCGATGCTCGGTGCAGACTCTGGAACCACGATGCCGGCAGGAATTGTGGAGCGCATTGATGCGTCCATCGTCGGCGCGGACGATGACGATCGGGTATTCGCCGATCTGCACCGTCATGTAGTCGCCGGGCTTGGCAAGCTCGCAGTCATGGCCGACGAAGAGCCAGTCCTTGTACCAGATATGCTCGAGATCAAGCTTGTGAAAATCCGCATCGAGATAGAAGGGACGGTCGAGCGTGAAGCCCGGGCGGCGGCCCTGAAGGCGCGAAAGCATGTCGGAAGAAATATCCATGGTCGTCCTCGAAACTGCAAGGACTGGGCCTGTGGAGACGTGGTGAAACGTGCGCCCGCAAGCACCGGCAGCGCAAGGCTCCGGGCTTTCGTCATCCGCTTCCCGACCGCCCACCGCGATCAGTCTGGGTTAAACAGCTTCAGGCTGGTTTCCGGGCTCCAGAACTGCCCTCTTCCGAGAGCTTCGCGACCCCTTCCCGGACTTATTCATCCAGTGGCTCCCGTCGCGCTTTTCAGTCCTGCTACCGTTGCGGGGGCAGCGCCGGGATAGGGTCTTCTTTCTGAGCAAGTCCGCACGCGAAACCGGTTTCCACTTTCGCTGGACTTGCTCGGAACCCGCACCGGCTTCCCAATTCTCCGGAGAGTTTCCTCACCTCCCCGGCACCTCAAGCATCGCGATATGACCACAGGACAAAGGCCCGCGCGATGTCGTTTGCGACATCGCGATGACGTGGGAGGACAAAGTTTTGTGGGGTGATTATGGTGCGGGCCGATCAGGAGGCTGAGCGGGCCGCACGCCATTCGGCAAAAGAGACCTCATACCAGACTTCGCCCTGATCCGCGCCGGGTACAGAGGCGGACTTTACCTCGACGGTGCGAACATGGCGCATGCCGAGCTTTTCCATGACCCGGCGAGAGCCGAGATTTGTCGCCATCGTGCAGGCGACGATCTTTTCATATCCGACATTGACAAAGCCCCAGTCGAGCAGTGCCTTTGCACCCTCGGACGCGAAACCCCGTCCCCAATGGTGCTTTTTCAGCCGGTAGCCGATCTCCGCTGATCCGTCATCGCAGGGAGACAGACAGAACCAGCCGACGAATTCTCCACTTACCGTCAAACGGGCCGTCCATACAAAAGGCTCTGTTCCTCGCGGCATCATGAAGTCGACCGCATCCGCGTCTGTCGTCTCATGATCGACGGCTCCACCGTTGAGAAAATGCATGACATCCGGATCGAGTTCGAGCGCGATGAAGTCTTCGCGGTCGGTGGGGTCGCACGGCATGATCGTCAGGTTTTTTGTGTGAAATTTCATCACTTGCTTTTAGTTCCTGAGATCATCGCTGACCGGCGGGCAAGACGCATAGCCTTGGCATCGTCCAGCGCCGCGCGTGTCTCATCGTTTGGAGTTTTCAGTTCCAGAGGAAAGCTTCGCGTCGCCACCACGCGATGCAGGAAAAGCCGAACGGCATCCGACATCGACATGCCGAAGGACTCGAGGACCGCCGAGGCCTCTTCGCGCAAATCGTTTTCGACACGAATATGGATCATCTTTGGATAGGCGGTCATCCTCGCGTCTTCCGTCAAAATGATACTATGTATCTCAATTGAGATGCGGTCAAAGGCCTGCTACGCGGATTGATTTCGTGCATCTGATGCACTATATCTTGATTATCCCGGAGCCATCCATGCCCACCATCGTCAAACTCGGGAATCTGAAGATCCAGATTTTCGCTGACGATCACAATCCGCCGCATTTTCATGTGGTGACACCGGACTACGAAGCGCTGATCAGACTATCGGATTTGTCGGTCATGGCGGGCTCGATTGACAAGCGGTCGCTGCAAGTAGCGCTTGAATGGGCGCAAGGGGAAAAGAACAGGGACCTGTTGAACCATGAATGGAACCGTCTCAATTCTTGATCAGGACATTGTTGCCATCGGCAAGCCGCTCCCCCGCCTTCGCGAAGCGGTGGCGCTGGAGGGGCGGAAGGTGCGCGTTGTTTTTGAAGACGGACGGACGAAGGTGGTGGACCTGACAGCGCCGCTGGAGAGTCGGCGGTTTTACAAGCCGCTGCGCGCCGATGACGCGCTGTTTCGGTCCTTCCGCATCAGCCAGTATCGCAACGCGCTGGAATGGAGCGACGACCTCGACTTTTCGGCGCTGTGGCTGGACGCCCTGCCCTCGGCTGAGTTCAGCAATGCGGACTTTCGCGCTGCGATGGACGACCTTGGCATGACGCTGGACGGCATGGCTGCGGCGCTTGAAGTGTCGCGAAGGCTGATTGCGGACTACCGCAAAGACAAGCCGATCCCGCAGCATATCAGTTTGGCCACACGGTATCTGCTCGAGCATCGGGTGGGGTAAGGCAGGCACTCCGCAGCTTGCACCGAATCGCGCCTTTGGCTACCCATGTCCCCGGCTCCTCCCAAGCCTCCCTCCCTCCTTTCGGGAAAGCATCTCACATGCAGGGTGACAGACACACGTCGAACCATCTGTTCGGGCATCGCATGAGGAGGGATTGCGTCTTCGCTCGCAATGGAGGTTTTGATGAAGCTTTCTGCACCCATTTATCAGCTCAAGCGACGCGCCAAACTCATGGTCCGGAACGGTGACGTTCCCTTACATCAGGCGCTGGATACGGTTGCCCGAGAAGAAGGGTTCGCGCGCTGGAGCCTGCTCTCGGCGCATGCCACAGCCGGGCCGCTTTCCAAGACTTTACTCTCGCAACTGAAACCCGGCGACCTGCTTCTCTTGGCGGCGCGGCGCGGACAGGGCAAGACGGCACTTGGTCTTGAACTGCTACTGGATGCCCGACGCCTTCAGCGAAAGGCGGTTCTGTTCACGCTGGAGTTCACCGAGAAAGAGGCGCGAGACCATCTCCGCGCGCGGGGCGACGATGCGGATGATCTGTCCAATCAGGTCGAAATCGTCACGTCGGAGGAGATCAGCGCCGACTATATCGTCCGGCATCTCTCCGGCGCGCCAGCGGGAACCGTGGCGGTGATCGACTATCTGCAGATCCTCGACCAGAAGCGGAGCAAGCCGCCGTTGTCGGAGCAAGTTGGAGAGCTGGGCGCCTTCGCAAAACAGAGTGGAATCATCCTCGGTTTCGTCTCGCAGATCGACCGCTCCTTTGATCCGGCGAGTAACCCGCTTCCTGATATCGGCGACATACGCCTGCCGAACCTTGTCGATCTGGGTCTCTTCGACAAGGCGTGCTTCCTGCATGACGGGGCGGTACAGATGCAGAATATTGAATGAGGATGACAGAGCTGCAGCGTTCGGGCGCCGCAGCTTCCCTTACACCACCCCATCCGGAAACTGTGCGATCCCCCATATCGGCCCGATCTGCTTCAATTGCTCCGGGATCGTCCCGGAGCTTACTCCTGTGAAGCGTCCCGATAGGAACCCGGCGCTCAATTGAGATCCGGCCTCAGTGCAGGATCGTCAGGCTTGCCGGGCCTTGCGGTTGGCGTAGCGCTGGTCGCGCTTGGCTTTGCGCTCTGCCTCGTCTTCGATCACGCGCGAGATCCGTGCCTTCTCGGCACCTTCGCGGGCCTCGATCTCGGCGGTGGCTGCAGCCTCGGCTGCGGCATGCCGTTCTGCGGCTTCGGTCTCGGCGCGCGTCCGCTCTTCGAGCTTCACGCGTTCACGTTCAAGGCGTCGTTCTTCGCGCGCTGCCGCGTTGGCGGTTCTTTCGGCCTGTCTTGCCAACCTGTCCGGTTCTGCGGCAGTCTTTGCTGCACGGTAGGCAGCAAGCATTGCTGCCTTGGCGTCAGCAGATGCGGTGTTACGGTCGGCAAGGTCTTTGTTTCTGGCGTTCTTCATTCTTATCCTAACAACGAGTGAAAGAGAGATCAGCGCATTTTGGCGCGCTTTGCGATGAGACTGGAGGTTGCCGGCGCACGATCGGCGACCTCTTTGGCGATGCGTGCCTCTCTCAGGCGGAGAGTCTTGGCGCCCCGCGCGTAAGCGACGGATGCGAGTTCCTCTACCGCGTCATTCTTCGCAAAGAATTGCGTCTGAATGTTGCTGAAGGCGCGCTCCGCCTGCTGGCGGGATTTGCTATAGGTCTGGGTCATGGAAACCTCGTTGGTTTCAGCGTGGACGCCGAAACGAAAAGGCCAGGCAAAACGCCTGGCCTTGATGAAACAGCTTCCGGCAGTGCCAGTACATCCGTGGTCAAAGGGAAGCGGATTTCGATCGAGAGTCTGTCCGGTTCAATTTGAACCGGACAGACTCTCGGTTCTTTTGTTTTCGTTTGTCTTTCGGGAAAACCGGATTCCACTTTTCCCTGACAAACTTTAGGCAGCCTGAAGATTGATGGCTGCCATCTTGCCCGACTTCACGTCGCGCTCGAGCTCGAAGCCAACCTTCTGGCCTTCGACGAGTTCGCGCATGCCCGACCGTTCGACGGCCGAGATGTGAACGAATGCGTCAGCGCCGCCGTTGTCAGGCTGGATGAAGCCGAAGCCCTTGGTGGAATTGAACCATTTTACTGTGCCAGTGGTCATGTTGAACCCTTTCAAAGCATAGATTGAGGTGCCGCGAAGCTCATGCTGCGCGGGTCGAAACCGACTATTTTTGAAAGAGAAGTTCGCTTAGGGCGCGGTGCCAATCGCGCAGTAGACAAAGCTCGGCAAGCAAAAGATCGATGACGTATATGTAACGGATTACGCCGGGGACGTCAACGGAAAGTTTTTACATATATGGAAATACAATCTTTAAGAGTGTATTCTTGGCGTGTATTGGAAAGGCCCTGCTTGCCCACAAGGACAAGCCGATCCCGCAGCATATCAGTCTGGCGACGCGGTACTTGCCGGAGCATCGGGTGGAGTAATTTACGCCACCGCCTTCGCCACCATGTCCGGAAATTGCGCGATCACCCTGATATAAGCGATGGCAAAGTCCGGAGCGGTCGCGCGGGCCTGTTCCCAGTCGCGCAGGGTGCCGACGGGAACGTGGAAGCGGGCGGCGAAGTCGGTTTGCGAGAGGCCGAGCGCCGTGCGAGTGCGGCGGATCAGGCGGGCGCGCTGGCCGCGATCCAGACCTTCTGCGCTGACGTCGAAGTCTTCGGCGTCGGTGGGTTCAGCCGGCAGAATGATAGGTTCGTTCTTCACGCTTG
This sequence comes from Hyphomicrobiales bacterium, assembly GCA_900467685.1. Classification (GTDB taxonomy): domain Bacteria; phylum Pseudomonadota; class Alphaproteobacteria; order Rhizobiales; family Rhizobiaceae; genus Ensifer_A. Next base: position 36,932 of record UBQX01000006.1, on the reverse strand, counting down.
TTACTCCTTCTGACCGAGATGAATGCGGGAAGCCATTTTTATGGGCAAACACATGAGCCACCCGGACGTCGGTCACAACTGATAAGGCGGAAGCTGATAGTTAGCCTGCTTGAACCGCAGCAACCCATGGTATAGAGCTATACTAATTTCGGAAGGGAATTCTAGGCACCTGAACATGCTGGAGTTTATCGGATGAGCTCTCAGGACGAGCCTGTAAAAGAATCTACAGCTATTTTGGCAGACGAAGCGAATTTAAATCCCTTCCTTCATTTCGCAATTTCTGAGGCATACGCTGCGTTGGCCGCTGGTGTCGTTCATGTGATCTCGCGTGGCGTCGCATATTGCGTCTACCTGTTCGACAAGAGTTTCCCGATTCCTGATGCTGGCCCATTTCAATTCTTTGAGACGATAATGAGTTGGGGGTCCGCCTTCGCGACCGCAGCCACGTTTTTGTTGATTACTTATTATCAGCTCGTAATTCTTACAAAGCGACTGGCGAAACAGGTGACGAGATGAGTGAGCACAGCAACTACGTCAGACTTGTTGTTCCTTATCGTAGCCTGACCGATGAAGACAAGCGAGGGCCAAGTCCATCGCATTTTGACATATACTACGGATTCTCTGTTCGTATCGTAATCGCATTGCTGGCACTTATCTTCGGATACTTGTTTGCGGCGGCTTGGGGTGCGATTAACGGCTGGAAGGCCACCAGCCCGTTGTTGGTTAGCCTCGGGGTAATAATTTCGACGACCATCCTGATCGGCGAACACGTACGTTCGCGAGTTTTCGAACGTGTCTTGATTAGGAATGATCAGGCACCTCGCGCTGAGGAGGGGTATGGCAGCCTCCCCCAGAACCCGTATATCGAGCATGACGACCGCGTCATCGAAAAGAGTGGGCTTGGGATTGCTGGAAACAGGCTTACCAAGCGGACATTTGACCTATTGATAGCGACGCTTTCGCTCGCAGTTTTATCTGCGCCGCTCGCAGTCATAGCCTGCATCATCAGGCTCGATAGTTCGGGACCTGCTTTCTTTAGGGTGCGTTACCGCAGTTCAAAAAGTGGAAGGACGTTCAAAGGATACCACTTTAGGACAACGTATATTTTTCATGAAACGGCCTCCGAGAAAGAGCAATCCCCCCCCAGTCTAACACGGGTTGGTAGATACTTGAGAGCTAGTAACTTGGACCGATTGCCGCTCCTCGTGAATGTTATTAAGGGTGACGTAAGTTTGATAGGGCCACCAATGGTCCGAGTGGGGGGGCGTATCGAGCGTTCCGCCACATTATTGGAAGCCGCCGAAAAATTATATTCGCTACGAATGAAGCCCGGGATTTCAGCGCCATTATGGGGACGGGAAAATCCGATTTACGCTAGATTTGATTATGAATATTGGAAAAATTACTATACGCACTGGAGCTTTTACACAGAAATTTGCGTTATTGGTCAAATCTTAATTTCCGAACTTAAATTTGCTTCGAGGTTATGATTTCCTATGTCCATACTGTCGACAGCTCGGATCCATTGTGCGCGAGCTTAATCACCACAGCCAGATTTGAAGCACGTGTGCTTCCCTACGTAGCTGTTCGCCGCCACAAGATGTCGTGGTTGCCGTCAATGTGCCAAATTGCGTGTTTTTGGAGATATCGCTCTCTTCATCGAAAGGTGTAATCCCTCACTCCGCCGCCTCGCTCACCGGCACATAATTCAACACCGGCCCCAGCCAGCGCTCCACCTCGCCCACGCTCATGCCCTTGCGCGCCGCATAGTCCTCCACCTGGTCCCGTTCCACCTTCGCAACGCCGAAATAGTAGCTTTCGGGGTGGCTGAGGTAGAGGCCGGAGACGGAGGAGCCGGGCCACATGGCGTAGCTTTCGGTGAGCGTCACGCCCGTCGTCTTCTCGGCGTCGAGCAGGCGGAAGAGTGTGGTCTTTTCGGTGTGGTCGGGCTGGGCGGGGTAGCCCGGCGCGGGGCGGATGCCCTGGTAGGGTTCGCCGACGAGTTCGTCGGGCGCGTAGGTTTCGTCGCTCGCATAGGCCCAGAAGTCCTTGCGGACCTTTTCGTGCATGCGCTCGGCGAAGGCTTCCGCGAAGCGGTCGGCGAGTGCCTTGACCATGATGGACGAATAGTCGTCGTTGGCGCGTTCGAAGCGCTCGGCGATGGCCACTTCCTCGATGCCGGCTGTCACCACGAAGCCGCCGATATAGTCGGGCTTGCCGGTCTCGGCAGGTGCCACAAAGTCGGCGAGCGCGACATTCGCCCTGCCCTCGCGCTTGGCGAGCTGCTGGCGGAGCGTGAAGAGCGTGGCGAGGTCTTCGCGGCGGCTCTCGTCGGTGAAGAGTCGGATGTCGTCGCCGACCGCATTGGCGGGCCAGAAGCCGATGACGGCGCGCGGCGCGAACCACTTCTCGTCGATGATCTTTTCCAGCATCGCTTGCGCGTCGGCATAAAGCTGACGGGCGGCCTCGCCCTGCTTTTCGTCGTTCAGGATATCCGGATAGCGTCCCTTCAGCTCCCAGGTCTGGAAGAAGGGTGTCCAGTCGATATAGCGGGCGAGTTCGGCCAAATCCCAGCTTTCGAAGACCTTGGTGCCGGTGAAGGTGGGCTTGGGCGGGGTATAGCCGGACCAGTCGATCTTGTGGGCATTGGCGCGGGCGGCGGCAAGGCTTGTGCGCTTCTTGGCGGCCTCGGCCTTTTCGTGGGCTTCGGCGACCTTCTTATATTCGGCGCGGACGGTCTCGACAAAGCCGGGCTTCATTTCGGAACTCAGGAGGCTCGAAACGACGCCGACGGCGCGGCTGGCGTCGGTGACGTAGATCGCCTGGCCCTTGCTGTAACGCGGATGGATCTTGACGGCGGTGTGGACGCGGCTGGTGGTCGCACCACCGATGAGCAGCGGGATATCGAAGCCTTCGCGCTCCATTTCGGCGGCCATGTGGACCATTTCATCCAGCGAGGGCGTGATGAGGCCGGAGAGGCCGATGATATCGACCTTTTCGGCCTTCGCCGTTTCGAGGATCTTCGCCGCCGGGACCATGACGCCGAGGTCGATGATTTCGTAATTGTTGCAGGCGAGCACGACGCCGACGATGTTCTTGCCGATATCGTGGACGTCGCCCTTGACGGTCGCCATCAGCACCTTGCCGGCCGTCTCGCGCTCGCCCGTGATGCCCTTCGCGGCATTCGCGGCCTTTTCGGCTTCCATGTAGGGCAGCAGCACGGCGACGGCCTGTTTCATCACGCGGGCGGACTTGACCACCTGCGGCAGGAACATCTTGCCGGAACCGAAGAGATCACCGACGACATTCATGCCGGCCATCAGCGGGCCTTCGATGACGTGGAGCGGGCGCTCGGCGGCCTGACGGGCCTCTTCCGTGTCGATGTCGATGAATTCGGTGATGCCGTTGACGAGGGCATGTTCCAGCCGCTTTTCGACCGGCCAGTCGCGCCATTTCAGGTCGCGTTCCTTGGCTTCCTTGCCGGCGGCACCCTTGAAGCGTTCGGCGAGTTCCAGCAGGCGCTCGGTGGCATCTTCGCGGCGGTTCAGCACCACGTCTTCGCAGGCTTCGCGCAGGTCCGGCTCGATCGTCTCGTAAACGGCGAGCTGGCCGGCATTGACGATGCCCATGTCCATGCCCGCCTGAATGGCGTGGTAGAGGAACACGGCATGCATCGCCTCGCGCACGGGCTCGTTGCCACGGAAGGAGAAGGAGAGGTTCGACACACCGCCCGAGACATGGACATGCGGCAGCGTCCTGACGATCTCGCGCGTCGCCTCGATGAAGTCGACGCCGTAATTGTTGTGTTCCTCGATGCCGGTGGCGACGGCAAAGATGTTGGGGTCGAAGACGATGTCTTCCGGGGCAAGGCCCGCTTTCTCGGTCAGGATCTTGTAGGCACGGGCGCAGATTTCGATCTTGCGCTGCTTGGTGTCCGCCTGCCCCTGCTCGTCAAAGGCCATGACGACGACGGCGGCGCCATAGGCGCGCACCAGCTTGGCATGATGCAGGAACGCCTCCTCGCCCTCCTTCAGCGAGATCGAGTTCACAAGCGGCTTGCCCTGCACGCATTTCAGGCCCGCCTCGATGACTTCCCATTTCGACGAGTCGATCATGACCGGAACGCGCGAAATGTCGGGTTCGGCGGCAATCAGGTTCAGATACTCGATCATCGCCTGCTTCGAGTCGATGAGCCCCTCGTCCATGTTGATATCGATGATCTGCGCGCCGTTTTCCACCTGGTCGCGGGCGACATCCAGCGCGGCGGCATAGTCGCCGGCGGTGATCAGCTTGCGGAACTTGGCCGAGCCGGTGACGTTGGTGCGCTCGCCGACATTGACGAAGGGAATGTCCTTGGTGAGCGTGAAGGGCTCGAGGCCGGAAAGGCGCATCAGCGGTGCGCGTTCGGGGATTTCGCGCGGCTTGTGTTTCGCCACGGCCTCGGCAATCGCCTTGATATGGTCCGGCGTCGAGCCGCAGCAGCCGCCGACGATGTTGACGAGGCCTTCGCGGGCGAAGCCTTCGACCTGTTCGGCCATGAATTCCGGGCTTTCGTCATACTGGCCGAAGGCGTTGGGCAGGCCGGCATTGGGATAGGCGCAGATGAGTGTATCGGCGGCTTCGGAAAGCTCGGCCAGATGCGGGCGCATGGCGGTGGCGCCGAGCGCGCAGTTAAGCCCGATGGTGAAGGGCTTGGCGTGGCGCACCGAATGCCAGAAGGCGGTCGGCGTCTGGCCGGAAAGCGTGCGGCCCGAGAGGTCGGTGATCGTGCCGGAAATCATGATCGGCAGATCGACGCCCTTTTCCTCGAAGATCTCGAAACAGGCGAAGATCGCTGCCTTGGCGTTCAGTGTGTCGAAAATGGTTTCGATGAGGATGATATCGGCGCCGCCGTCAATCAGGCCACGCAACTGCTCGGCATAGGCGATGCGCAGGTCGTCGAAGCTGACGGCGCGGTAGCCGGGATTGTTGACGTCGGGCGAGATGGAGGCCGTGCGGTTGGTCGGGCCCAGCGCGCCTGCCACGAAGCGCGGCCTGCCGTCGATCTCTTCGGCCCGGCGCACGGCGCGCTTGGCGAGGCGCGCGCCATCGCGGTTCAGCTCATAGACCATGTCTTCCATGCCGTAATCGGCCTGGGCAATGGTGGTCGAGGAGAAGGTGTTGGTCTCGACGATATCGGCGCCGGCAATGGCATATTTGAAATGGATTTCCTCGATCGCCGCCGGCTGGGTGAGGATCAGGAGGTCGTTATTGCCCTGCTGGTGACAGGCGCAGCCGCCGAAACGATCGCCGCGGAAGTGGTCTTCATTGAAGCCAAGCCCCTGGATCTGCGTGCCCATCGCGCCATCGAGTACGAGGATGCGCTCGCGTGCGGCCTCCATCAAACGCTCGCGCGCGGACTTCTGGGGAGCGGCAGGCGAGCCGAAGAGCGTTTCCATCACGGGGGACATGGGAGGCCTCTCAAATCATATAAAGGCATCCTTATATGGTTATGAGGAATGGGATGCAACAGAAAACCTGTCTTATCTGCGACAGTTTTTGCACGTTGCGCGCCGCAGCAGACAGGCCACGAAAAAGCGGCACCTGCGGGGGAACAGGTGCCGCTGACAAGACGACATGGCGAGGGGGCAAATAGTCCATGTCGTCATCCGCGACCCGAAAAAGGTCGCGGTCGGGTGCAAACGCACCCGGAGGGCAAAAGGCTGATCAGTTCTGGACGTCGGTCCAGGTTGCCTGGACGTCGGTGGCCTTCTTCGACAGATGCACATGGGCATCGACATGGTCGACCCAGTCGAGCGGGATTTCGTGATGCTTGCCATCGCGCGAATCCTGCTTCGTCAGCTTGATGCGGCTCTCGCCGTCAAGATGGTCGACGGTGCCGATATGCTTGCCGTCGACAGACTTCACTTCCATGTGGTCCTTGATCTGGCTTGCGGAAATCATGGTGTTTCTCCCTTTGTCTTTGCGCGGGGTTAACGCGCGCAGGGAGGGCATTGTTCCGGAGTGGGTGACATCGCATATGGAAGCAAAAGCGGAAATAATTTCCGGTTCGGCGACGACGGCAGTCCCATTCCGATGGGACATGGTTCGGCAAAGTGCGGGCAGGCTTCGAAGCCGGACGTTCACCATCTGCCGCAATTCAAAGTCCTAAATCTTCAATCCCGTAGTCACGAAGCTGCAATGCGATGGAGAGCAGGACCCGGCATTCATGCGATTTCAGATCGAGGCGGGTCGCTTCTTCGATCTTTTCCAGCCGATAAGCGACCGTCTTGGGATGGATCCGCAATTCCTTTGCGGTCAGGTTCTGATTGCAGTTCGTGTCGAAATAGGCCTTCAGGGTCTGCCGCAGAGCCGAAGCCTGCTGGGAGGGTTCGACAAGTTCACCGAGCGTTCGGCCCACGAAGTCGCGGAAACCTGCACCCTCCCGCAAACCCAGCATGATACCCAATAGACCCATGTTGTCATATTCGACCGGCATGTTCGCCGCCGTATTCTGGGCAATCGTCAGCGCCAGCCGCGCCTCTTTGAGAGCCGTGGGAAGTGCGAGAGGATCATCGCATCGGCTGCTGATCCCGATGGAACATTTCGCGCCGGGAATTGCCTTTTCCACATCGGCCTTGAACCGCGCGGCGAATTCCGCAACCCTGCCTGTCTGATCGGGAGACAGGACCGCGACGATTTCCTTGCTCCGGAACGACAGGAGACGGATCGGGCTTTGCGCGTTTTGCAGATTGCCGGCGAATTCGTAGTTCAGCCGCCTGCGGAAATTTTCCTCATGCGTTTCCTGGTCGGCGGGCTTCGTCTGGCCACCCTTTGCCTCGAACCGGCATAGCATCAAGAAGGTCGGCACCTGAATATCGAATTGCGCGTCGCGCAGACGCTGGAGCGCAAGCTGGCGCACGGTCTCCGGCGCTTCGATCAGGTCCCACAAGAGGGCGGAACTCTTTTCCGAAAGTGCCGACGCGGCCGCCCGCTCCTTCATCCTGAAGAGCGCGACCGTGATGCTGGTTGACGCAAGCGCCAGCCGGGCGCGCTCGTCTGCTTTGGCGAGATTGACGACGACGACCCAGCCGAGCTGGCCCGTGACCGCTGAAATCCGCTGGCAGGTGACGTCCAGATCGGAATGGATGCGCAGTGTCGCCTGATCCATTTTCTGCAAGGGGATTTTCAGCAGCTCGTGGGAGATCTTCTCGACATCGCGTGCGGCTACCTCAAACGGTCCGGCAGACGCCCGCACATGCAGATTCTGGTCGAGCACCAGCACAGGCGAAGACAGATAATCGCTGGCAAGTGCTGCAATCTTGTCCAGGCCGTGATTCTGCAACACCACGTTGACGAGTTCTGCCTGAAACTCGACGGCGCTTTCGATGATGTCGTAGCGCTCGATCATCGTTGCATGGGCGACTTGCAGCTCAGAGACCGCGTCACGTTGGGCGGCGATCAGATTGGCATTCTCGATGGCGACCGAGGCAAGGTCGGCGAGCGCGGACAGTTCCGCTGTGTTCTCCACGGAAAATGTCGAGGGTCGACGTCGCCAGACTTCCAGCACGCCGATGATTTTCTGGTTGGAGAATAGAGGCACGGCGAGCGCCGAACGCACATTCTCTGCGCGAGCAAGGTCGAAAAAGTCCCGGCTGATCGTCGCGCTCTGGACATAGTTTTCGACAGCGCAGGGGGCTGCGGTTTCCAGAACACGACCGCCGACGCCCTGTCCCGCCCGCATTCGGAGCTTCGATGTGTCAGGCGATTGATTGCCGACGCACCGCTGCATCACCAGCCAGTCGTCCTCAAGCAGCATGATTCCGCAGATATCTGCAGACAGTTCGGCCTGCCCGACCTGGGTGATGTTGAAGAAGATTTCCGGGAGATCCTTGCTCTTCAGGATCGTATTGGCGACGCGCTTGAAGGCCGTTGTCAGGTCAAGGCGCAGTTGCGAGACACGGCCCATCGATAGCCCCTTGAGGAGTGTCTCGACGAAGCGCAGGAATATCCGGATATCCTGAACGGGCGGCGGGGCCTCTTCATCAAAGACCAGAAGCAGGCCCGCCTCATGGGCACTCAGGGGGGCACTCAAGGCGGCGCTCAGGGGATAGAAGGCGCGGTCCGCGCAGGATTGGTGTCCGCGCCGCGCGGGACCCGCAACCGTCTGCAGGATACAATCGAGATCTTTTCTGCCGAGCGGTTCAAGACCGATGCGATCATGCCATCCGTTGTGATCGCATTGAACGAAGTTCGCTGCTTGAAGCTGGAACTCGAGGCGCGCAATCCTCTCGGCAGCCAGCAAAAGGGCTTCGGCATCGGCGGGCGCTTCATGCATCAAGGCGTCGAGTGCCCTGTCCAGCCGATTTGCATCGACCGGGACCACCGTCTCCTTGCGAAGGCGCGCTTGCTCAAGCATTCGTGGACCCTCCTCCCAAAGAAGTCCGCAAAGCAACGGCAGGAATGGCATCCGCTCCCACCGGCGCAGGGCGCTCCTCACGCCCCATGGACAGAAGACTACAACCCAGCCTTCGCAGAAGTCAAATTCAAGACCTGATCCTAGAGCACCAGCACCGTCTTCATGTTCTTCTGGGCCTTCAGGTCATCATAGGCCGCGACAATCGTGTCGAAATTCACCCGCTTGTCGATCACCACGGTGGGGTCGAGAATGCCGGTGGAAATCATGCGCAGCAATTGCGGGCGCAGCCGGATGGAATCGCCGATGGCGAAGCTGATGGTCAGCTCCCGCGTAAAGCAATTGGCCAGCGGGATCGGCCATTCCGGCGATGGATGCGCACCGACGGACACGATCCGCCCGCGACGCCGCACGAGATCGAAGGCACCGCTGAACACCTTGCCGGCTCCGACCGCCTCGATCACGACATCCGCACCTTCGCCGTCCGTCAACTCTTCGATCGCAGCCCAGGCATCGTCGGGACTTGCGGCAATCGCACCATGCGCTGCGGCGAATTGCCGTCGCGGCAACGACGGTTCAATGAGCACGACCGCACCCGCGCCGGCGGCTTGTGCCGACAGGCTGGTCAACTGTCCCACCGCGCCACCGCCGATGACGGCCACCACATCGCCCGGCGCAACGCCAGCGCGCTCCACCGCCGCCCATCCGGTCGCGAGATTGTCGCCGACGAGGATGGCGGCTTCGTCCGAGCAGGATTTCGGCACGCGATGGAGCGTCGAATCCGCGAACGGAACCCGCACATATTCGGCTTGTGAGCCGGCCAGCGGCTCCCCAAAGGCAGCGCCAGTCCCGAAGAAGGACCGCTCGCCGCATTGCCAGTGATCGCCGCGTGCGCATTGGTGGCAATGACCGCAGGCGGTAAAGTCCGAGGCCATGACATGATCGCCGACCTTGAGCGTCGTGACACCGGCTCCGACCTCGACGATATCGCCGACGAATTCGTGGCCGATGACGCTGCCGGGAACCATGCCTTCGAAATGCCCGGCAATCGCGTGCAGATCGGTTCCGCAGATGCCGGCCATGGTGACGCGCACAATGGCGTCCGCCGGATGCGCCAGACGTGGTCTCTCAACCTCGCGGACGGAAATTCTGCCCTGTCCCTCATAGACGACGGCGCGCATGATCAGGGCAGCTCCGCTATGCGTCCGGCGATGCTTTCCGAAGATCTGATCAGCGCGCTGACCTCGTCCGGACGCATGGGCAGGTTGACGATCTCGCGCACGCCCTGCCTGCCCAGCCGAACCGGCAGGCCAAGACGCGTGTTCAAGGTTCCGAAGGCACCGCCGGACTTCACGCAAGCCGCAATGACCGTATCGTCGCCGCTCGCCATCGCGCGCACCATGGAGGCCGCCGATTCCGCCGGCGAGAAATAGGCGCTGCCGGTCTTGAGAAGACTGACGACTTCCGCACCGGAGTCCCGCGCGCGCTCCACGATGGCCTTCAGCTCGGGCGGCGGCAATTGTCCCTCGATCGGTTGGCCATTGGCTGTCGCGAGACTCAGCGGGATCACCATTTCCGGCCCATGGCTGCCGAGCGCCAGCGCCTTGACCGCGCCGGGGGCGGCAATACCCGTCAAGGCCACCAGCGAGCAGAAGCGGGCCGTGTCGAGAACGCCGGCCATGCCGAGGACGCGGCTGTCCGGCAAACCGGAACGACGCGCCATCAGCTCTGTCATTTCCTCAAGCGGGTTCGTGACCACGACGACCACGGCATCCGGTGCAACGATCCTGATCTTGTCCGCCACGGCCCCGACGATCTCGGCGTTGACGCCCGTCAGATCGGTTCGGCTCATGCCGGGCTTTCGCGGCCGTCCGGCGGTCATGACGATATAATCTGCCCCGCGCAGCGCATCGAGGCTGTCGCTTCCCTCGACCCGCGTGGTGAAGCCACGGAGCCCGGCGGAGTGCCACATATCGAGCGCCAACCCTTCGGCAAGGCCGGGCACGATGTCGATCATGGTGCATTTTGAGAAAAGCGAGGTCTCGACCAGCCGAAGCGCAGTGGTGGCACCGACATGTCCGGCCCCCACCACTGCCACTTTCGGCCGTGGGTCGGAGCCGACCCCGCCTCGGGAGGAATTCCTTTGAGACGCGCCGGGATCCGGCCACATATGAGCGGGCACCGGCGCACCGCGCCTGTACAGCGCGCCGGAGACTGCGCCGAGCTGCCTTGGCGCTTCTACTCGGGCGGCAAATGAGAGAGCCATGGGCGATCTCGCGCTCTGGCTTTGTGGCGCGACGGGCGTTGTCCGGCCGGCCATCGGGGCCGGCGTGAAGGCAGGTCTTGGGACCGGCGGGATATCTGACGCCGACCCGATTTCGATGCGGATGCCGCGTTCATTGGCAAGGTCGCGCGCCAGTGGGGTCACCACATCGCCCTTTGCGATGATGAGAACGCCGTCTGCTCTCGCAACCGTTTCAGCGGTGATGACTGTCATTCCGCCCTCCCCTCCATCTGCTCGAGGCAGGCGACGGCGGCCTTCATGGCCGTCTCGACTTCGGATTCGGTTCCAGCCATGAAGACGCGACCGAAACGGCCGACCGCGCGCACTTCGATGATGTTGATATTGGCCGCCTTCTCCGCCTCGTTGGCGGCCAGGCTGACATAGGCCGCCGGGCTTGCTTCCAGAACGAAGAGGCTTTGCGAGGGCAGAAGAAGGTTGCCCTTGCGCCACTTGTTGATCAGCTGTGCCTGATAGGGGTTCACATTGGTGATGATCTGCGTCGAGGCCACCTTCGGCTTGACGCGGTCGTTTTGCGTCAGGCCGAGATAATCGAGTACGGCCTCGCCCGCCGCCAGCACTTCTTCCTGCGTTCGCGAATGGATTTCCAGCAGGCCGAATTCGCGCTCGACGATCTGCATGCCCGGCCGGACATCGGCCGCCTTGAGCGCAACGTCCGCCACTCGGAAGATTTCGTTGCCGGGCGCGACCTCGATGAAAAGCTGCGACATGCCGGCAATCGCCGGATCGCCGGGTGTCGTGGCGGCAACATGGGCTGCGGCTTGCGGCTGCATGCTGTCAATGAAGGCGTAGGTACGAAGTTGAAAAGCCATGATCTTAACTCAGCGCTATTCCGAAAGGGGTTACGAGTTCCGAATGGGGGTAAGCCACAGTCGGGATGTTGAGAAAGCGTTCGACGATTTCATCGGCTTTCGGGACGCGAACCGCGCCGCCGACAAGATGCACGGACGAAACCGTTCGTCCGCCGACCTGGCTTTGAATGGAAGCGGCGATCCGCTCGACCCCAGGTCGGAGAATGGCCGTGAGGTCCTTGCGGCCTGTCCGCTTGATGTCCTCGGCCTCCTCCACGGAAACCTTCAAGGCCCCCGCGACGATCAGATCGAGGTGGTGTCCGCCGCCGGGCCGATCGTCCAGCAGAACGATCTTGCCGTTCTGGACAATCCCCACCCCGGTCGAGCCGCCGCCGACATCGACGATAACGGCATCCGAGAGCCGCAGAAGCATTTGCGCGGCGCTGACCTCGTCCGTGAGCACCCGGCATTCGATCCCGGCATTCTCGAGGACGAAGCGGCAGGCTCGCGCCTCGGCTTCCGGCACATTCGGCGGGAAGGCCGTCGCCGCAGCCTCGACTTCGATGCCGAGTGCTGCTTCAGCCTCTGCCTTCAGCTTGCGAACCGCATCGACGGCATCGGAGAAGTTGACCACCACGCCATCGCGCACAGCGTTGCAGCGAGCGAAATCCCAATAGACGGGGCTGCCGGCTTCATCCACCGCCGTCAGGACGACGGTTGCTGTGCCAAGATCCACCCCGAAACGCAATCCGCCTTCTGCGTCCTCGCGCGGTGAGCGCAGCAGCTTGGCGGCCCTGCGCAGGAAGGCTTCCGCCGCCTTCACGCTTTTCGCGTTGTCCGTCGTCCGCTTCAACACGATCATCCTCCCGGCTTCAGGTCATAAAGCGTGCGCCACGGGCGAACCTCATGAGCGATGCGCTTGATGTTGATGAGATGCAGCGGGGTGACGTTGTCGGAGACGATCGAGCCGCTCCAGGTGCCGGTGCCCAGCATGAAGGACGGGTCCGTCGCGCAACTGTAACCCATGCCACCGAAGAGCGTAGGCGTGTTGATGACGATACGTCCGGCGCGCAGCGATGCAAAGCGGGCGATCACGGTATCGTCTTCGCAATGAATACCGAGCGTGTGCCCCTCGCCGCCGAAGGCGAGAATTTCCCGGCAGCGCTCATAGCCGGCATCGAGGTCCGCAGTCCGATAGAAGGACAGGATCGGTCCGAGAACTTCAGCCGACAGCGGCTCGTCCCTGCCGACGCGGTCGAGCTGGACGGCGAGAACGCGGGTATTGTCAGGCGGGTTGAGACCGATCTTGCGCGCCAGGACCTTGGCCGAGAGCCCAACTTCCGAGGGACGCAATGCGCCGTTTTCCATGAAGAGCAGTTTGGACAGGCGCGCCTTGTCTTCTCCGGTGACGAAGAGCGCACCCTGCGACTGGAACGCCTCGAGCCCGGCATTGGCAATCGGCTCGTCCAGAACGATGGATTGTTCGGCGACGCAGGCCGTTCCATTGTCGAAGGACTTCGAGGTGATCGCCATCAGCGCCGCCTCGCGGACATCCTTGACGGACCGGTGAATATAGACCGGGACATTGCCCGCTCCCACGGCAAGCGTCGGCTTGCCGCTCGAATAGGCCGCTTTCACCATGCCCGGACCGCCGGTCGCCATGATGAGCGCCACATCGCGATGGCGCATCAATTCCGCCGTCGCTTCGACCGTGACCTCCGTCATGCAGGACACCAGACCATCGGGCGCCCCGGCCTTGCGGGCGGCATCCGCCATCACCTCGGTTGCCGCCGCACTGCTCTTGGCGGCCCGCGGATGCGGCGCGCAGACGATTGCATTGCCGGATTTGACGGCAGCCAGGCATTTGAAGAAGACGGTGGAGGATGGGTTCGTCACCGGAATGATGCCGGCGATCACGCCGACAGGCGCACCGACGGCGGTGATCTTGTTCTCCTCGTCGACCCACAGAACGCCGACCGTGCGCATCGGCAGCATCGACTTGGCGACGAATTCGGTGTTGTAGAGGTTCTTGTAGACCTTGTCCTCGTAGACACCGAAGCCTGTCTCGTCGACCACCATGCGGGCGATCTTTTCGGCGGCAGCGCTTCCGGCTGCCGCCATCGCACGAACGATCTCGTCGATCTTTCGCTGCTCCGTTCCTTCAAAGGCCTCGAAGGCTGCCCGTGCCGCCTTCGCCTTTGTCCTCGCCTCGGCGAGTGCCGCCAGATCGGCGTCAAAATTGGGGTGCGCGCCCATGGCTCCTCCTGAAATCTGCAACATGCAGCCCTTAGCGACAGGCCTTGCCGGCCGTCGCTATGCAAACAAACCAAGCTTTGGAAGGCGCAGAGAAAGCCACGCCTCAAGCAGTTGGATCAGGCCTTGCCGAGAATGGATTCCACGTCGTCATGGGGGCGCGGAATGACGTGGACGGAGACGATCTCGCCGATCTTGCCGGCGGCGGCGGCACCCGCATCCGTTGCGGCCTTGACCGCACCGACATCGCCGCGAACCATGACCGTCACAAGACCGCCGCCGATCTGTTCACGTCCGATCAGGCGCACATTGGCAGCCTTGACCATGGCGTCAGCCGCCTCGATCGCGCCGACGAGACCCTTGGTCTCGATCAGTCCGAGAGCGCCCTTGACCTGGCCCGGAGTGGTGGGAATCGTTGCCATTTTCAAATCCTTTTCTTTGCCTCAGTTGAACCCATTCCAACGGGCCCGCTCACGCGGTCATTTCCGTTCGAATATCGCGGTGCTTCCGATGCGGACCGTATCCATGATCGCCACGATGGCGGCATCGACGGGCGCATTGAATGGAGAGGAGTTGAAAAGGCGGGCAGCGCTACCCTCGGCGACCATCACCACCTCGCCGATACCGGCACCTACGGTGTCAATGGCCACATAGTAGTCAGCCTGTTCGTCGGGTATGTCCGATGCATCCTCGCGGAAATCGCGGACGAGCAGCAATTTATAGGAATGCAGCCCCTCAGCCTTGACCGTGGAAACAGCGGTGCCGACGACGCGCCCGAGCTTCATGTTGTTCTCCTCCCAGCGGCATTCACGCCGCAGCCTCGGGTCAAAAGGTAGGCAAGGAAAACGGACTTGGCTTTATCGACACGGGATAAAAAAAACTGGAATATTTATCCCTGAAGGCCATGGCTGTTATGCTGCGGCCTTGCGATTGTGCAAAAAGAGACGGATGCCGGAGGGAGAAGCCGGCAGTCGGGTCTGACAGGGAGGAAGACGCGTATGATCAAGGACGAAGACGTTCATTTCCACGAGACGGACCCGAAGGTCCCCAACTGGGCGGAGACGAACTATTTCGGCTTCTATAATGCCGAAGCGAAGCTGAATGTAGGCGTATACGGTCTTTTCCGTCCCAATCTCGGCATTGTCGGCTCGACGATCTGCATCAACTCCAAGATGGCGAATGCACCCTGGGAAGCCGACTTTGTCGATCTCCAGTCCTCGCTGCCGATCCCGAAGGATCTCGCCGACTATCAGCTCGACAATGGCCTGTCGGTGAAGTGTACCCGTCCGAATATGGACTGGACAATCCGTTACGATGACGGTCACGGCACGACGATCGACGTCGATTATCGCTCGATCATGGAGCCCTTCGACATTCAGGATCCCGCGATGGACCCCATGAAGGCCAAGGCGCTCGCCGAAGCCGACAAGGCCGGGCATTTTGCGTGGGGAACCGCCTATAACGGCCATTTCGACCAGACGGGCCATGTCAAGGGCATGGTGACGGTGCGCGGCAAGCCCTACCCCATCGATTGCATCTCGACGATGGACCACAGCTGGGGTCCGCGCCCCGAGCGCGGCGCGCCGAACATGAGCTGGCTGCACGCCCATTTCTCGAAGGATCTCGCGATCCACGTCATCTTCGGCTTCGATCCGCTGAAGAACGGTACCGATCTCACTCTGACCCATGGCTATGTGGTCGAGAACGGCGAGGTCTTCGGCCTCAAGGAAGGCCGCGGCAAGACAATCCGCAAGATCGAGCGTTATGCCGATCTGGTCGAACTGGTTCTGGTCGACAAGAACGACCGGGAATGGCGGCTGAAGGGCAAGGGGCTCAACACATTTCCCTGGCAGTGCTGGCCGAACATGGTGGCCTTCAACGTCCTGGCCGAATGGGAATGCAACGGCCAGACCGGCTATGGCGAGATCATGGATTTCTTCGAGGCCCCGCAGCTTTCCGCGCTGAACGCGAACAAGGAAACGCGGCGGCTCGTCGGTGTGACGGATTTCCCCTATGCCTAAGGCAATCCTCTTCGATCTGGATGGAACCCTGGTCCAGACCAGGGAGTCCTCCTGGCGGATCTTCGCCCGGACAAACGAAGCGTTTGATCTGGGGATCAAGACCCAGGAGGAATATTTCCGGCTGATGGAAAACAATCTCTTCAGCTCGCTGCGCGAGCTGGCGGGAAGCGAGGAGCGCTATCGCAAGATTTCCGCGCATTTCCTCGATCTTCTGAAGCGGGAGTATAATCCGCCTTTCGTTCCCGGCATGGTGGATGTCATCAAGAGCATTGCCGGCACCTGCTCGCTGGCCGTCGTCTCGTCGAACGCCACGGAGACCATTCGCCGGATTCTGACCAACGCGGGCCTGCAGCATTGTTTCAGCCATGTCTTCGGTGGCGATGTCGAGCCGGACAAACGCGCCTGCGTGCGGCGGTTTCTGGCTGACGCCTCCTATTCGATCAACCGGCAATGCGCCCCCGCCTATGTCGAGAGCGACCGTCCGACGGGGCCAAATGCGAACCAGGTCATTCTCGTCACCGATACGATCGGAGACGTCAAGCATGCGCGAGAATGCGGCATCCGGACTGTAGGTGTGTCCTGGGGCATGCATACGGAAGCGCAGCTCCTCGATGCCGGTGCGGAATTCGTCGCCATCTGGCCGCAGGAAATCGTCGCGCATCTTTTCCCCGAGGGTCTTGGCGAAAGTGTCTGCAAGGTGGAGCCCGCCACGACCGGCTACCAGCATGCCGGCTTCGGGTCCTTCGACCAGTCGTGCGGCTGCCATTCGGGCAGCAGTTGCGGATGCGGCTCGCATGGAGATCGGACAATCAGCCTTCCAAGGCAGAGCGAAGCGCTCAGCCGCGCCAATGCCATTCGCGTCGAGCGCCGTCAGGCGGCGGCGGAAACGCTCACCCGGAATGTCGCCGGCAACACAAGTGCCGAACGATATGCGTGTTCGCCGGCCGAAAGCCGGAACGACGATACGCTCATGTCCTGTCTCGCCCGGATAAGAGGAGCATCCGTGCAGGCAGGCTGACATCTCTCATACGTCATAGAGGAGGAGTAAATCATGACGGTCATTGCAGAGGGTTACAATAGTTTCGCAACTAAGAAGAAACCATCGGGAACGGTCGCGTATCTGCCGGACCCGCAATCGGTGATCAAGCTCATCCAGAGCGGAAAGCTGAAGGATCACATCCTGCTCGTCCAGGGCGGGACCACGACGTTCCTCTCCCCCGCGCTCAGCATGGGCGCCATCGGCGTGATCACCATGTCCGGTGCACCGGAATCGCATCTCGGCATCCTGTCGCGCGAGTTCCAGATCCCTTGCGTGATGACCGCACATCTCACCGAAAGCGGCTCGCGCTATGTCACGGGCGGCGACAACAAGGCGCATTTCCAGGAGGTGATCGACAAGCTGGTCGGCAAGAAGGTGGAAATTGACGCGTCCAACGATGAGACGGGTAAAATCGTTCTCGTCTGAGACATCAATCAAGGGAGGTGATGCAATGTCTTCTACTTACAAGGAACGCTATCGCGACGGCGACAACGGGCTTCGGTTCCAGGATCTCGTCTATCAGGGCAATTTCAAGGGCATGGAGCCGGTGCCGGACGGCATTCTCGGCGACCGGATCATGCGCCAGCGCGCCAAGTCGAAAGTGCTGGAAAAGGTCACGCGGGAGGACGTTCTTCGCGACCAGTTCACGCTCGACGAACTGAATGACCTCAACAACTATCTAGCCTGGAACATCTGGGACGTGCTGGTCATGCGCGCCACGGAAGGCGAGTCCGGCATGATCCCGCGCCAGCAATACGAAATCCTGGCCTTCATGAACGAGTTCTACCGCTGGCCGGAAATTCTCGACATGACGACGCGCGAAGTCGGCGCGGAGGGTGTCATCGATATCGGTGCGAGCGCCCGACGCCAAATCGGCACCAAGATCAACTGCGTTCACGACTGGAGCATCGGTGCCGTCGGCTTCGGCATGGGCCGCTGCGGTCTGCTGGCGCTCGAATCCATCGAACCGCAGGATCATACGCGCGAAAGCAACTCCATCCTGAAGTTCATGCAGCGTGTTCTCTGGGGCAAGCGCCAGGACGGCTACCTGCTCAACTCGCAGGACCGCTATCGCTGCCGGATTCACGATCAGGATGTGATTGACAGCCTCGTGACCCAGATCGAGTATTTCGAACCCGAGAGCGACACGGCGGGCCAGTTCCAGCGGTTCAACGCCGCAGCCGAACTGCTCTCCTTCCTCGATCACTACGATTGCCGCCTGGGTCTCGGCGATACCGGTCCGTACGAACTGCCGGACGGCAAGATCCTGATCATCCGCGACCTCTTCACCAATGAGGAAGCCTTTGACTGGAGCGACGTCTGCGATCACGAAGGCGTGCCGCATTGCTACAGCCTTTGCCTGGTCATCGACCCGGACAAGATGTCGCTGGCTGAAATCCGCGTCAACGACATCTCCACCACCTTCACGCGGCCGAAGAACTATATCGAAGCCGTTGTCGGCGGGGCTGTCTTCGTGCGTGAAAAGTGGAACACGCCGATGAGCGAGATCTACAACGTCAAGATCAAGGATCTCGACAAACACCTCAACGGTATCCAGCAGGCGACGTTCAAGCTTTACACCAAGTATTCCAGAATGCCGCGCCGGACCCTGATCGAGAACGGGATGTATGTCTATTATATCGACATGATCCTGCCGCATCTCCGTCAGGCCGGCACCTACGAAAAGGCCTGCAAGGACTACGATTTCTGGGAAATCGACCGCCGCGTGGCGAACAATTACTACGAGATCGACAAGCGCGGCTTTGCTGCTCAAGTGGTCCCGCAGAAGATCTTCTCCGGTGAAGGATATCTGCCCTTCCCGGAAGGAACGCCGCTCGATCGCTCGAAATATCTCGTACGCTGATTGGAGCATGTGGTCCGCGCTGACCTGAGAAAACTCCCAGGCCAGCTCCGGATCGCCGGTGGAACGGCGTGAAGATATTGCACCATCATACGCCGTTCCACATCCATTCTGTCCGGTTGAGAGACCAAGATCAATAGGTTCGCGCAGCCGCGAACATAGCCTTTTCGGAATTCTCGATGACACCCTTAGACGACACGAGCTTTCTCATCCTCAACGCAGCGCATCTGAACAAGATGTCGAAGCCGCAAGGTATTGCTGACGCCACCGGACTGGATCGCGCCCGCGTGGACGCGGTGTTGTCGGCGGCAGAACAGGGCGGCCTCGGGGCGAGCGCCGGAGACCAGTTTCTGCTCTTCCCCGATGGGTCGAAGACCGTCCTTGACTATTACGACCGGACCTATGCCGACCTGCGGCGCGATCCCGCGCTCGAAGCCTGGTACGAGCGGTTCGAAACCCTGAACACCCAGTTCATCAAGCATGTCACCGACTGGCAGAAGATGGAGGGTGACGCCGGCGTCGAGAGCAAACTGATCAAGGTTGCCGAGCGCCTGTGCAAGGCGATTGACAGCCTCGTGCCGCAAATCCCGCGCTATGCCGAATATATCCGCCGCTTCAACGCATCCATTGGACGCGTCGACCAGGGCGACAAGAATTTCGTCTGCAACCCGACGTCGGACTCCGTTCACAATATCTGGTTCGAATTCCACGAGGACATTCTGTCGGTTCTCGGACGTCCGCGCGACACGGCCTGAACAGGAAGCCGCTATGAACAGCATGGTAGTGAATACGAAATATGTTCATGACGTCCGCGAGATCGACGCGAGCGACGTCAACAGCTTTGGCGGCAAGGCGACCGGCCTGGCACGCATGGCGCTCGCCGGCATCCCGGTTCCGCCAGCCGTCGTGATCGGCACGCGCGGCTATCACAGCTTCGTCCAGAACGGCGGGACAGTGATCGACACCATCGCCCGCGAGGTTCATGACGGCATCAGGCATCTGGAGCGGGAGACAGGCAAGCGCTTCGCCTCCTCCATGCCGCCGCTTCTCGTCTCGGTTCGCTCCGGCGCTGCCATCAGCATGCCGGGGATGATGGACACGATCCTCAATCTCGGCCTCGATGCCGCTTCGGCATTGGAATTTGCGAAAACGTCGCAGAAGCCCGATTTCGTGCTCGACACCTGGGTGCGTTTCTGGCGCATGTATAGCGAGACTGTGCTCGATCTCGACGCGGACGATCTGGACGGCGATATCGAGACGGCACTGGAAGTGGCCAGAAGCACACCGAGTTCCGAGACATTCGCCAGCCTCGAAGCCGCCATTCTCGAACACATCCAATCGCAGGGCTGCGAGGCAAGCGCCGATCCGCACAGGCAGCTCATCGAAGTGGTTGCGGCCGTCTTTCGCTCCTGGAACAGCCCGCGCGCCAAGGCCTATCGCGCACATCACAAGATCCCCGACGACATGGGCACGGCTGTCACCATTCAGGCCATGGCCTTCGGCAATGCGGATGCCCATTCAGGCACCGGCGTCGCCTTCACCCGCGACCCGAATACCGGCGAGAACATTCTCTATGGCGAGTATCTGACCGGCCATCAGGGCGAGGATCTGGTCGCCGGAACGCACACACCGATCAAGCTGTCGGATGCCTCGATGCCGCGGGATCTGGTGGATGCGCTGCATGCACATGGACGGACACTCGAGTCGCTTTATCGCGACGCGGTTGATATCGAATTCACCGTGGAAAGCGGTTCACTCTATTTCCTGCAGGTGCGTGCTGCCAAGCGCACCGCCGCCGCCGCGATCAGGATTGCCACCGATCTGGTTCAGGAGGGCATGATTTCGGATGCTGAGGGAATTGCGCGGGCCAGTCAGGATCAGGTTCTCACCCTCCTGAAACCGAGCTTCGAGCCGCAGGCGCTGAAGAGCGCTGCGCTTCTTGCCGAGGGCCTTGGATCGTCGCCCGGACAGCGCTCCGGCGCTGCTGTCCTGGATTCCGACCGCGCGGCCGAATATGCCGCCGAAGGCAAGGACGTGATCCTTCTGCGCCCCATCACCAGCCCGCAGGACATTCGCGGCATGCTCGCCTCCAACGGCATCGTGACCGCGCGCGGCGGCGCGCTGAGCCATGCCGCCGTGGTGTCGCGCGCGCTGAACAAGCCCTGCATCGTCGGCTGCGAGCAGATGGAGGTCGATGTCGACGGCCGCCGCTTCTCGGTCGACGGTCGGACCTATCCGGAAGGCACCGCCATTTCCATCGACGGGGCGACCGGCAAGGTCTATCTCGGCATCGTGCCGGTTTCCGATGCCGCCGGCAGCAACGACGCGCTGTCGCACTATCTCGATCTGGCGGACAAGGTTTCCGGCGCGGACATCTGGACCGCGCCCCGCAGCGAGGCCGAACTCCTGCACGGAGAACTCGGCAGTGGAGGCATCGCGCTGATCGGCCTCACCGATCTCGTGCGCGCCTGCGATCTTCTGCCCGAATTTTCTGCGGCGGTCTCCCGGATCGCCCATAACGAACAGAGCAGTTCCGAAACGGTCATCTCGGACATCGCCGCCGAAGCAAGCCGCTCGCTTTTCGCCGTGGCGGGCCAGCGTCCGGTGCACATCCGGCTGCCGCAACTGGGTTCCGAAAGGGCGAAGCAATTGCTGCCCGATTGGGAAGCGCTCGCCGCCGCGCAGTTCCTGCCGCTCGGCAATCTGCCGCTGCTGCGCGCGCTTTTGAAAGGCATCTCGCACGCTGCAGCGACCTATCCAAAAGTCCGGGTCACGGTGTTTGCCGGCGGGATTTCGACCCTCGACGAACTGGCCGCGTTCCAGCGCGAGGTTGCCGAACACGATGAGCTGACCGGCGGTCTCCTCATCCAGAACTTTGCGATGCTGAGGGCGGTGCTGGAAAGTCGTGATTTCGACAGCACGTCCTGGCTGGACGTCAACGAGATCATCCGCACGGTCCATGGGCTGCCCTCGCATCTGCAACAGATGTCGGCCATTTTCGACGACTACTATGCGGGCAACCTGTCTGCCGCCAATCCGTTCTCCAAGCCGGCCGAATTCCTGACGCGCGCTTTCGCGGAGGCGGGTCAGGCGGCAGCCGACAAAATCGGAGTTCTGGACGCGCACATCCTTTGCGACGACCTGCTGCTTGCACTCTACCGCGCCGGCTTCCGCAGATTTTCCACTTCCATCTCCGGCCGTAACGAAACGCGCCTGAAACTTGCCAGAAAAGAAAGGGTTTAAGATATGTCCGTTCCTTTGAGAGCCCTGGGATTGATCGAGACCGTCGGGCTGAATGCGGCGACGGAAGCCGCGGATGCCATGGTCAAGGCGGCCAATGTCGAAATGGTGACGAAGCAGCAGGCCGGCGGCGGGTTGATCACCATCATCGTCACGGGGGATGTCGGCGCGGTGAAGGCCGCCGTCGATGCCGGCCGCGCCGCCGCCGAGAAGATAGGGCGTGTTCATTCCGCGCATGTCATTCCGCGCCCCCATGAGGATATTGCCGACATTCTGGAACGACCGCCGGTACGCTGACACGGGCACCCGTTGCCATAAAGGAGCGAATGACCCCGCATGTTGCGTGCAAACAGGGAGATCGGAATGGTATTCCCATGAGTATTTCCTAAATTATCAGACCCTAAATAGAATATTCTGGAGGCACTTCGGCTATTAAAAGCACCTAACTCTACTATTCCCAATAGAGATTTTTAATAAAAACCCCTTATTAAATTGATTTATGTCAAATATTAATCAGAAAATAACCATTTAAAGCTATGAAAATTTACAACATTCTTCGTAGGCCTCGTAAATTTTATCCAGGCGGTAAGCCTTGATTTTTTCGAGTAACGCAGAATGAAGCGAGCAACAACTCTCGGTTCACGTGACGGGATCGAAGGTTTTTATTTCACAATTCTTGATGGGGAAGAACTAGATGTTTTCAATTCAGGACAAGATCAAACCGTGGCAGGGCGAGCAGAAGAAGACAGGTGATATTGTCTATCAGCGCATTGTGAAGCATCTGGATGCCATTCTGCTTTCGGCGTATCAAACTCTTGACCCTTCGACGACATTTGTTCCGAAAGAGGTTCTGGCCACCGAACACAAGAAATTCGATCACATTTCCCACGGCGCATTCACGCCCGAATACTTCGCCGCACAGGCCAAAATCATCGCGGATGTTTCGCGCAACGCGGATTTCGTAGACTACCTGACCGCCGGTTACGCTCCTTATTCCGCAGGTCTGGTTTCCGCGCTCGTCAAGGAAACGAAGTGGTCCGGCAAGCAGCGCGATGTCCTCATCCGGAGCCTGATGAACTCCGTCTTCTCCGAAGCCAGCGTGGTCATGTTCTATTATTTCGACCTTCTCAACAAGGCTGCGGAAGATGAGCGTTCCAAGGCCGAGGCGGAGCGTGCCCGCGTTGCCGAGGAGGATGCCCGGGTGATCGAGATCCTTGGCGATGCGCTGAGCGCGCTTGCCAATGGCGATCTTTCCTACCAGATCAGGGAGGACATTCCTGCGAAGAGCGAGCCGATCAGACGTAATTTCAATGAAGCGCTGTCGCGGCTCCAGGCCGCTATGGGACGCGTTTCGGCCAGCACGTCCTCGATCCGAGCCGGCACTCTCGAAATCACCTCGGCCTCGGACGATCTCTCGCGACGCAGCGAACAGCAGGCGGCAAGCCTTGAGGAAACAGCCGCAGCGCTCAATGAAATCACGGCGACCGTCCAGTCGACGGCGGAGTCGGCCAAGCACGCCCGCGAGATCGTCTCCACCACCAAGGACGAAGCCGAACATTCGGGCGCGATCATGCGACAGGCAGAAGACGCCATGAGTGCAATCCAAGCCTCATCCCAGCAGATCAGCCAGATTATTGGCGTGATCGACGAAATCGCTTTCCAGACAAACCTTCTTGCGCTCAACGCAGGCGTGGAAGCTGCTCGCGCCGGCGACGCGGGAAAGGGCTTTGCTGTCGTTGCGCAGGAAGTTCGCGAACTGGCCCAGCGATCGGCCGAGGCCGCCAAGCAGATCAAGGGTCTGATCAGCGCTTCGGAGCAGCAGGTTGGCCAGGGGGTCAACCTCGTCGCCCAGACCGGCTCCGCACTGTCGCGCATCGTTTCCCGTGTCGCCGAGATCAATACGATCGTTGCCGATATCGACGCATCGTCGCGCGAGCAATCGACCGGGATCAGGGAGATCAACACCGCCATCAACCAGATGGATCAGTTTACCCAGCAGAACGCCGCGAAGGTGGAGGAAACGGCTGCGGCCGGGCATCACCTTTCCCAGGAGGCAGAGCAGTTGGCAAGGCTGGTGAGCGAATTCAGGGTAAGCTCTGAAAGCGCTCCGAGGGGTCGGCGGGATAACATCTCACATTTCAGAAACATTGCCTGAGGACGCGGCGCAGGTCGCCGCGACCGAAGAGATTGACCGGGAGGAGGTTGATCATGCTTCGTCATCTGGGTCAGGCGGCAGCCACGGCTGCCGCCACATTCGGCGCAAGACCGGCGCTTGTCTTTGATGGCAGGACCTTCACCTTCAGCGAACTCGACGCGATGGTGGAAAAGGTCGCTGCGGGTCTCGCTGCGGCCGGGGTGGCACCCGGCGACGTCGTCAGCCTCTATGCCAGCAATTCGTGGCAATGGATCGTCAGCTACTATGCGATCGCCCGCACCGGCGGCGTCATCAACCCGGTGAACACCATGCTGACCGCAGAAGAGCTGCGCTACGTGGTTCAGGACTGCCGCGCGCGGATTTTGATCGCGTCGGAAGACAAGGTGCCGGTTGTCCGGCAGTTGACCGATCTTGTGGATCGCGCCTTTGTGTTTTCGCAAGCACCGCCTGAAGGCATGCAGTCCTTTGACGACTTGCTGAACCATGACCTGCCGCCTCTTCCCGATATCGACATAGATCCCGAAAGCCTGTCGACCATCTGCTACACGTCTGGAACGACGGGCCATCCGAAGGGTGCCATGCAGTCGCACCGCGCCGTCATCATCAATGGGGCCATGACCGCGCAGATGCAGATGCGGGGACCGGACGATGTGGTGGTGAGCGCCCTTCCCTGCCCGCATGTCTATGCCAACGTGATCATGCAAAGCATGATGTTTTACGGCTGCAGGCTCGTTCTCCACGCGCGCTTCAATGCCGAGGCGTTTCTGGTCGATATTGCCGCGCACAAGGCAACGCTGATCGACGGCGTCCCGACCATGTATGCCTATCTCCTCAACCATCCCGATCTCGAGCGCACCGATCTTTCCTCGCTGAAGCGCGCCTATGTCGGCGGACAGACAATGCCGGTCGCCACGATGCAGGCCGTCGAGACCAAGTTTGGCGTGCCGCTCATCGAGCTCTGGGGCATGACGGAAATTGCCGGCCTCGGCTCGACCCATCCGCTCTATGGCGAGAACCGGCATGGGTCCATCGGCTGTGCGCTGCCCTATTGCCAGCTCCGCATCTGCTCGCCCGAAGAGCCGGAGACACCACTCGGGCCCGAGGAGATAGGCGAATTGCAGGTTCGCGGACCCATAACGATGATGGGGTATTTCGGGGACGCGGATAAAACGGCCGCCACGCTTCTGCCGAGCGGCTGGCTGCGGACCGGCGATCTCGCCCGGATGGACAAGGACGGCCGAGTCTTCATTGTCGACCGCTTGAAAGACATGATCCTGACCGGCGGCTTCAACATCTATCCCGCCGAGATCGAGCGTGTTCTCGCCGGCCATCCGGCTGTGGCGCTGGCGGCTGTCGGCCGACAGAGCGACGACCTCAAGGGCGAGGTCGCCAAGGCCTATATCGTGCTCAAATCCGGTGCTACCGCCAGCGAGGCCGAGATCATGGCCTTCTGCCGTGAGCATCTGGCCGCCTACAAATGTCCACGCGCCGTGCAGTTTGTTGCGGATGTTCCGAAGACGAGCACCGGCAAGATCATGCGCCGCGAGCTTTACACCCTTGATGCAGCGGAGCCGGCAGATGCAGCGCACTGATTTCAATTTCGAGACATTGCGTGTCGAGATCGATGCACGCGGTATTGCCGGGCTCGTGCTGAACCGCCCGGAGAAACGCAACGCGCTGTCTTCGACGATGATCGCCGAACTGACTGCCTTTGCGCAAAGCGTCAGAGCGGGAAGCGGCATCCGCGCGATCATCCTTTCCGGCGAAGGCGATGTCTTCTGCGCTGGCGGCGACCTGGACTGGATGAAAACGCAGATCAAGGCACGTCGCGAAGACCGAATGCGCGAAGCGCGCAAGCTTGCCGACATGCTGCAGGCACTGAATGAAATGCCGATTCCGCTGATCGGCCAAATTCACGGTGGAGCCTTTGGCGGCGGTGTCGGGCTCGCCTGTGTCTGTGACGTCGTCGTTGCCGCATCGGACGCCAAATTCGGGCTCACTGAAACACGCCTGGGCCTTATCCCCGCAACCATTGGCCCCTATGTGGTTGCCAGACTGGGTGAGGGTATGGCAAGGCGCGTTTTCATGTCCGGCCGCCTTTTCGACGCACATGAGGCAATTGCGTTGGGCCTCGTCGCCTCGGCAGTTCCGGCTGACACATTAGCGTACTCGGCGCTCACCGAAGCCAAACCCTATCTCTCGGCCGCTCCACACGCAGTGAAGGAAGCCAAGTCACTCGTCCGGTATCTTGGCGCGCGTATCGATCGTGAAACCATCAGCGAAACGATTGGCCGGTTGGCAGATGTCTGGGAAGGTCCTGAAGCACTGGAGGGCATTGATGCCTTCTTCCAGAAACGTAAGCCGAAGTGGTTTGAGACATGATCAGAGTTTTGACTGAGCAGGCTCCCGTCACCAAGGTGCCTTGCAAGCTTTGAGCCCTCTTCACCGATGCCATTGCGACGGGATAGGTGATTAGGAGCACTCGGCGGTGAGTAAATGGCTTTACTCAACGGGAGGCTCATTGCGCTAGATCTGCCCGCTTCCGGGAGGAAGATGAGACTCCACAGGGGTTTCCGTCAGAATTTCTGTCCAACGGCACAGAAACTCCTGCCCCATAAGGGGAGGAAGCTTAAAGCGATGATTTTCGGGGAAATAAGCTGGTCGGAGTGGAGTGATTCGAACACTCGACCCCCACGTCC
The DNA here is from genome assembly GCA_900467685.1 of Hyphomicrobiales bacterium. Taxonomy (GTDB): domain Bacteria; phylum Pseudomonadota; class Alphaproteobacteria; order Rhizobiales; family Rhizobiaceae; genus Ensifer_A. The sequence goes on along the minus strand of UBQX01000006.1, from coordinate 10,176 downwards.
CGAACGTGGTGCGCTACCAGACTGCGCTACACTCCGATGCCAGCGAGGGGGTCTATAAACCAGCGATTTTGAAACCACAAGCGCCCTGTGACGGTTTTTCGAATTTTTTTTGGGCCGGGGTGCGGATGTGAGCACGAAGGTCTTAACCTTGCCGCGTGTTGGGCGTAAAGCATTGGCGACAAAGGAGATTGCCATGCCCAAGCTTTATCGACCCCTGGCTGCGCTTGCGGCGTGCATTCTGATGGCCGGGTGCACGACGACGGAGGATGCGCAGCGCGCCATGGCGCAGCGCTGGCCTGGGCAGCCGGTCGATAGCTTCTTCTCCGCCTATGGGCCGCCCGTTTCGAGCTACAAGCTGGCGGGCGGGCGCGTGATCTACACGTGGCGCGGCGGGCGGATGGATAAGTATATTCCGCCGGACTACCAGGTCGTGCGGCGCGACCCCTTCTATGATCCGATGTTCGACCGGCGCTTCGGACCCGGCTTCCGGCCGTGGTTCGACGATCCGCAGGTCGTCATGGTCTCGCCGGGCCGTGACGTGCGCCTTCAATGCGAGGCCCAGATCACGGTCGACAAGGCCCGCATCATCGAGACGATCAGCCTTTCCGGCGATACCGAGGGCGACGGCATCTCGCGCTCGCGCTGTGCGGAGGTCTTCGGCGTCAAGAAATGACGAGCCCCGCGCGTCCACAGGCTTTGGGCGAACAGCGGGGATTGGCCGCAACATTTCGCATTTTTTGCAGGATAACCGTTGCCACGCCCATTGCGAATCCTGCAAACCTGTTTATGGCGATTCGGCGGTTGTGGCCGGACAATATCGAGTGGGCGATCATGAAACTGAAACTTCTTGCACTGGCAGCGGTTGCTGCGTCTCTTTCGGCTTGCGCAACGACTGGCGGCAGCATGGGCGATCCGATCTCTTCGGCCTGGGTTGGCAAGTCGGCCGGCAAGTTCTTTGCGGCCTATGGTCCGCCGCTTGCCGATGACGGCACCGGTTCGGTCTTCACCTGGAAGGGCGGCTACAAGCGCGTGCGCGGCGAATACAAGAGCTGCTCGGCGACCATTGCGGTGAGCGGCGATTACAACATCCGCTCCATCACCATTACCAGCGACCGCCAGGGCGAGTTCAGCCCGTCCTATTGCCGCGAATTGCTGGCGCCCGGCAGCGTCAAGCCGACTCCGGCACCGGCACCTGCGAAAGTCTCTGCAAAGACCGCGAAGACGGAAAAGAAGTCCTGATAAATCCAAGGGCCGCGCAGGGACGCAAAGCGTCCTGCTGCGAGCCGGTTCGATGATGAATGACGACGCGGGGAAAAGGCCATTCCCCGCGTCGTTCTCTTTGGGGCGGGGCAATTGGCGGTTCGGGCGGCGCCTGGAGGCCTCTATGCGCCGTTTGCGACGCTGAGTGGCTTCCGGTTGGTCTCGCTTTCAAGCCGGGCGGCCGCGAGTTCGCGGGGAAGCGGCTTCGAGAAATAATAGCCCTGCATGGCATCGACGCCCAGCGCCTTGAGCACCCGGACCTCCTCCTCGCGCTCCACGCCCTCGGCAACCGCCGTCAGGCCCATGTCGCTGCAAAGCGTCAGCACGGACTTGACGATCTTGTAGCTTGCCGGTCGCTCATCGATGCGATCCACGAAGCAGCGGTCGATCTTGATCTTCGACAGCGGCAGCTTGTGGACATGGTTGAGGCTGGAATAGCCGGTGCCGAAATCGTCGAGCGACACCTGACAGCCCAGCGCGCGCAGGAGCTCGATCGACTGTGCGGCCTGTTCGAAATCGTGCATGATCGCCGTTTCGGTGATCTCGAAATTGATGCGCTGGGGAGCAATCCCGCTGCCCTTCACCGCCGAAACGATGCGCAGGACATTATCCCCCACCGCCAGATCGTGCGGCGAGAGATTGAACGACAGATAGGGCTCGCCCTCGAAGGACGTCATGTCCTGCAACGCCCGCGTGAGCAGCAGACGGGTAATCAGGTTGATGCGGCCATGCTGCTCGGCAATCGGGATGAATTCTGCCGGCGACACCGGGCCCAGCACCGGGCTCGTCCAGCGTGCGAGCGCCTCGAAGCCGACGGTGTGGCTGGAGCCGGCATCGACAATCGGCTGATAGGCGAGCGAGAGCTCACGTTCGAGATCGGCGGCAAAGAGCGCGTCCTCGACCTGACGCAGGCGGAACAGCGCCTTGGCCTGGCGCGCATTGAAGACGACGACGCTGGCGCGGTTTTCGCGCTTGGCATTGTAAAGCGCAAAGTCGGCGCGTTCATAGAGGTCCTGGCCATTCAGGCCGACATCGGGATAGACGGCAATGCCCATGGACCCGGTAACGTGGACGACGCTGTTGCCGATCATGATCGGCAGCGAAATGCTGGCGCAGACGCGCTGGCCGAATTCGACAAGCGCCTTTTCATCCATGTTGTCCATGTCGATAAGCAGCGCGAACTCGTCGCCGCCGAGCCGGAAGATGCAGCAGTCGGACGTCTCGAACGCGGACAGGCGGTCGGCGACCTCCACCAGAACCTTGTCGCCGGCGGAATGGCCGTAGAGATCGTTGACAGGTTTGAAGCCATCGAGATCGACGACGCCGATGGCCAGCCGCGCATTGTCTTCGCGCGCGCGCTCGAAGGCGGAGGCGAGATTGGAGAAGAAGCTGCGGCGATTGGCGATCTGGGTGAGGCTGTCGAGATTGGCGAGCCGCAGATTCTCGTCGGAAAGAAGCTGCATCTCCCGGTTCTTGTCGCGCAGCGCGTCCTGCTGTGCCAGAAGCGTCAACTGCTGCTCGTTCATTTTCGTGAAGTCCGAATAGTGGCGCAGCAGGATGGCGATCATGGCGAGCGACACGAGGAACATGTTGACCGCGGTGGCGATCAGCGTCGGCTCGCCGGACATGCCCATGACCACGGCAAACGGCATGATCACGAGGAACGTGACCATCAGCGCGGCCGAACGCAGATGCATGAGACAGAAAATCACGCCAATGACCGTGATCGACATGAAGAAGGCCACATGCGCCTTCTGATAGTCATTCCCATAGGGGATCAGCGAGATGGACCAGACGACAGAAAACACCGAGATGGGCAGCACGAGGCGATTGGTGGCAACCAGGCGGCGATAGGCGTAGGCCGCATCGACTGTCTTGCGCGATTCGCGGATCCACCCCAGCCCGCGCACGATAAAGATCACGGCAAAAACGAACGGAATGACCTTTACCAGCCAGAATGGCGCGCTGTTCTGATGCGTGCCGGCCAGCGACAGCATGTTCGTCAGCAGAATGAAATAGAGAAGCGGGACCTGTTTGGAGAAGGCCTTGAACTGCGCCAGCGTCAGTTCCGGATTGTCATTCGGAACCGTTATGAGACGCTTCAAAGACTGAAACAGTGTCACTCCCCCCATTCCTCCGCTCATGGACGCATGCTCTGCGCTCTCATATTAGAGCTTCTGAACATACAGATGGAACGTTAACATTCCTCAAAATGCATGTGGTGCATTTTCACTATGTCCGAAATAGAAGCAGCCTGTTCAACGTCCAAGTGCATAGAACTCGTCGTTCGGACGCATGCTGGCAACATTGGCCATGCGATTTGAAAACCCGAACAGACCGGTAATGGCCATGATATCCCAGATGTCATCCTCATCAAATCCATGCGCCTTCAACACCTCGAAATCGGCCTCCTCCACGGCATAGGCTGCCTGCGAGACCTTCATCGCGAAATCGAGCATCGCCTTCTGGCGCGGCGTGATATCGGCCTTGCGATAGTTGATCGCCACCTGATCGGCGATCAGCGGATTCTTTGCCCGGATACGCAGGATGGCACCATGGGCAATGACGCAATACTGGCACTGGTTGGCGGCGCTGGTCGTCACCACGATCATCTCGCGCTCGGCCTTCGTCAGGTTGCCGGGCTTGTCCATCAGCGCGTCGTGATAGGCGAAGAAGGCACGGAATTCGTCTGGCCGGCGGGCGAGCACGAGAAAGACATTCGGCACGAAACCGGACTTCTCCTGCACGGCCTCGATGCGCTCGCGGATATCGGCGGGCAGGCTGGCGAGCGATGGTGTGGGGTAGCGGCTGATCGGCGGCGTGGTGTCCGTGTTCATCTCGGGCCCCTCCTCCGGCCATCAAGCGTCTAGCCCTGCATCAACCTTTCGCCCATGAAATCGGCAATGCGGCGGGCGAGATCGTCAGGCTCTTCGGCCAGGGTATCCAGCCGCAGCTCAGGATTTTCCGGCGGCTCATAAGGCGAACTGATGCCGGTGAAGTTGGCAATCTTGCCCTCGCGGGCCTTCTTGTAAAGCCCCTTCGGGTCGCGGCGGGCGCATTCGTCGATCGGCGTGTCGACGAAGATCTCGATGAACTCGCCCGCCTCCATCATGTCGCGCGCCAGCCGGCGCTCGGCCTTGAAGGGCGAGATGAAGGAGACGATGACGATCAGACCCGCATCGGCCATGAGCTTGGCGACTTCCGCCACGCGGCGGATATTTTCCACGCGGTCGGCCTCGGTGAAGCCGAGGTCGCGGTTGAGCCCATGGCGGATATTGTCGCCGTCGAGCATGTAGGTGTGGCGGCCCTCCGCGTGGAGCAGCTTCTCAAGGCTGTTGGCGATGGTGGACTTGCCCGAACCGGACAAGCCCGTGAACCAGAGCACGGCCGGACGCTGGCCCTTGATCTCGGCGCGCGCCTGCTTGTTGACTTCCATTGCCTGCCAATGGACGTTTTCTGCCCGGCGCAGCGGGAAATCGATCATGCCCGCACCCAGCGTGGCATTGCTGTAGCGATCGATGAGGATGAAATTGCCGGTCGACCGGTTTTCGTTATAGGCGTCAAAGGCAATCGGCGACTGGAGCGAGAGATTGCAGACGCCGACGCCGTTCATGGCCAGCGAGCGGGCCGCATCGTGAGCGAGCGTGTTGACATTCACCTCATGCTTGAGGGCGGTGACCGTGCAGTTCACCGTGTCGGTCTCGGTGCGCAGGATATAGGAGCGGCCGGGGATGAGCGGCTTGGCGTCGAACCACACGAGATGGGCCTGCAACTGGTCGGCCACATGCGGCCGCTCTTGCGGCGCCACGAGCATGTTGCCGCGCGACAGTTCGATCTCGTCGGCCAGCACCAGCGTCACCGCCTGCCCCTCGACCGCTACGGACAGATCGCCGCCGTGGGTGACGATGCGGGCGATACGCGAGGTTTTGCCGGACTTGGCAGCCACGACCGGATCGCCGACCGCAATGCGCCCGCCGGCGACCTGGCCGGCGAAGCCGCGAAAGTCCTGGTTCGGACGGACGACCGACTGGATGGGAAAACGGAAAGGCCGATCAACGCCCCTCCCCGCGATCTCGACCGTTTCGAGATGGCCGAGCAGCGTCGGTCCGGAATACCAGGGCGTGTTGGGCGAGCGGGTCATGACGTTGTCGCCGAAGCGGGCGGAGAGCGGGATGGCGGTGACGGTCTCGAAGCCGAGTTCGGCGGCGAAGGCGCGATAGTCGTCGGCAATTGCCTCGAAGGTCGCCTGATCGTACTCGAGAAGATCGAGCTTGTTGACCGCCAATACGACATGGCGAATGCCCAGAAGCGAGGCGATATAGCTGTGGCGGCGGGTCTGGGTGAGGATGCCGCGGCGGGCATCGACCAGCACGACGGCAAGATCAGCCGTCGAGGCGCCGGTCGCCATGTTGCGCGTGTATTCCTCGTGGCCGGGTGTGTCGGCGACGATGAACTTGCGCTTCTCCGTCGCGAAGAACCGGTAGGCGACATCGATGGTGATGCCCTGCTCGCGCTCGGCCTCCAGCCCGTCCATCAGGAGGGCGAAATCCAGCGCCTCGCCGTTGGTGCCATGCTTGCGGCTATCGCTGGCGAGTGCGGCAAGCTGGTCCTCGAAGAGAAGTTTCGTGTCGTAGAGAAGCCGGCCGATCAGGGTCGACTTGCCGTCATCCACCGAACCGCAGGTCAAGAAGCGCAGCATGGACTTGTCTTCCTGCGCGCGCAGATAGGCGGCCAGATCCTTCTTTGCGTCCGCCATTAGAAATAGCCCTCGCGCTTCTTCTTCTCCATCGAGCCCGCCTCGTCCCTGTCGATGGCGCGACCCTGGCGTTCCGACGTGGTCGCCGCGAGCATTTCTGCAACGACCTTCTCCAACGTATCGGCCTCTGACGGGATTGCGCCGGTCAGCGGATAGCAGCCGAGCGTGCGGAAGCGAACGGAGCGTTCCTCCACCTTGTCCTCAGGCCCAAGCGGCATGCGCGCGTCATCGACCATGACCAGCATGCCGTCGCGCTCGACCACGGGACGCTTCGCGGCCAGATAAAGCGGCACGATCGGAATATTTTCCTTCAGGATATATTGCCAGATGTCGAGTTCGGTCCAGTTGGAGAGCGGGAAGACGCGGATCTCCTCGCCCTTGTGGATGCGCGTATTGTAGGTCTTCCACATTTCCGGCCGCTGCGCCTTCGGGTCCCAGGCGTGGGCCCCGTTGCGGAAGGAGAAGATGCGCTCCTTGGCGCGCGACTTCTCCTCGTCGCGCCGCGCGCCGCCAAAGGCCGCATCGAAACCATACTTGTCGAGCGCCTGCCTGAGCGCCAGCGTCTTCATCACATGGGTGTGGTGGCTGGAGCCGTGGGTGAAGGGACCGACATTTTCGGCAATCCCGTCCGGATTGACATGAACCAGCAGATCGAAGCCCAGCTCGGCGGCGATGCGGTCGCGGAAGGCGATCATTTCGCGGAACTTCCAGAGCGTGTCGACATGGAGAAGCGGAAACGGCGGACGGGCGGGATAAAACGCCTTCATCGCCAGATGCAGCATGACGGAGGAATCCTTGCCGATCGAATAGAGCATGACCGGCTTTGCAAAATTCGCCGCCACCTCCCGCATCACATGGATCGCCTCGGCCTCCAGTCGCTCCAGATGAGGCAGATCATGATGGGATAACGCCTTCGACACCGTCCGTCCTCCGGGCAACAAGCCAATGGAGCCCACGGCCTGCTTCAAGCATGCAGGCGAGAAGAACTAACGCGGCTGGGTTGCCCGGAACTGATTTGGCGATAAGGGGCAAGACAGGATACAGCTGGCACACTGTTCGACGCATACCAAACAGGCCGGAGATTTTGGACAGAGTAACTTTCCGATGCCTCTCACTATACGGCTAAGCGATTGCGTGATATCGCAGCCGGAAAATCCGGGAGAAACCCAAGTAGCTTGTCATGGTATCAAAGAGCATGGATCAGATCGTTGTTCCACTCCTGGCATTGCCGCGGAGCGTCAAGCGAACTATCGCTCTGGTTGTCGATGCCAGCATCTGCATTCTTACGGTCTGGCTGGCATTTTTCCTCCGTCTCGGAGAGTTTGTCCCGCTTGAGGGTAACGCCCTTTGGGCAGCAATTGCCGCGGTCGCGCTGTCGCTCCCGATCTTTGTCGTCACGGGTCTGTACCGCGCCATTTTCCGTTATTCCGGCTGGCCGGCCCTTCAGGCAGTCGCGCGCGCTGTGGGTATCTACGGCATTCTTTATGCTGCACTCTTTACGATCGTCAGTCTGCCCAACGTTCCCCGGACCGTCGGCATCATTCAGCCTATGCTTCTGCTCTTCTTTGTCGGAGGCTCGCGCGCGCTAGCGCGTTTCTGGCTGGGGGGGCAATATCAGAGCATTCTCAAGCAGGCCAAACGGCCGCGAGTCCTAATCTATGGGGCGAGCCATGTCGGACAGGAGTTGTCGGTCGCTCTGACCAACAGCCCGGAGATGCGGGTTGTCGGATTCCTCGATGACGATCAAATTCTGCACCGTCGCCTCCTGAACGGTTTGCCGGTCTACAATCCAGACAAGCTGGAAGAACTTGTCGAAGAACTCGACATCGCGCATGTGCTGCTTGCCGTGCCAAATCTGCCACGTGCCCGGCGCAATCAAATCATCTCAAGATTGCTGGGGCGGCAAGTTGCGGTGCGCACCCTGCCCAGTTTCAGCGATCTTGCGCAGGGTCGCGTTACAATTTCCGATTTGCAGGAACTGGACATTGACGATCTCCTCGGCCGGGAGCCCATTGCGCCCGACCCGGTTCTTCTGGCCAAGAACGTTACGGATAAGATTGTTCTGGTGACAGGAGCCGGGGGTTCTATCGGAAGCGAACTTTGTCGCCAAGTCATGGCGGCGGGTCCCTCGAAGCTCCTGCTGGTGGAACTGAGCGAATTCGCACTCTTCAACATCCATCAGGAACTGGAAGAGCGGCCATCCAAGTCCAACATCGAGATCATTCCATTGCTCGCCTCCGTGGCAGATCCGGTGCGCATGCGCCAGATCATGAAGACCTGGTGTCCACAGACGGTCTTTCATGCCGCGGCCTACAAACATGTACCGCTGGTGGAACACAATCCCGCAGAGGGAATTCGCAACAACGTGTTCGGAACGATCTGCGTTGCCGAACTCGCTCGCGAATTCGGGGTCGTGGATTTCGTGCTCATCAGCACGGACAAGGCGGTGCGGCCAACCAACATCATGGGCGCAAGCAAGCGGCTTGCGGAAATGGTCCTGCAGGCATTTGCCGACCAGTGCGTTTCCACGACTTTTGCCATGGTTCGCTTCGGCAATGTCCTAGGGTCGTCAGGCTCCGTCGTCCCCAAATTCCGTCAACAGATCCGAGAAGGCGGTCCTATCACGCTAACCCACCCTGAGATCACCCGCTACTTCATGACCGTGCCGGAAGCAGCACAGCTGGTGATTCAGGCGGGAGCCATGTCGTCCGGTGGCGACGTGTTCGTTCTCGATATGGGAGAGCCCGTCAGAATTATGGACCTCGCGCGCAAGCTAATCGAGCTTTCGGGACTGACTGTGCGGGACGCGAACAATCCGGATGGCGATATCGAGATAGAGATCAGCGGGCTCCGTCCGGGCGAAAAGCTTTATGAAGAACTCCTCATCGGAGACAACGCGCGAAAGACGTCACACCCCCGGATCATGAAGGCGCATGAGCATTTCCTGTCATGGCAGGACTTGCGGAAGAAGCTTGACGAGCTAGACGGGCTAGTGCGCGAAAACAACGTCACCGGGATTCGCGATCTAGTTGCCGAGCTTGTCTCCGGTTATACAAGCGACGGCAGGATTGTTGACTGGATTCATCTTGAACAGGCGTCGGACGGTTAAGGCACTTCGTCGCGTGAGGCCGAGGCCATGACGGCAATTCAATTCAAGGTTCAGAGTATTTGTTATGGTCCCGTCTGTTTCCAAGTTTCGTGACGTCGTAGACGCACTGTTTGTCGTGGGGGTGGTTTTCGCGCTCTTTCTAGCGGGAAAAGTCGTGCCGGCCTTGATCGTTTTCGGGGTGATCCCTATCCCACTTTTCTTTCGGGACCTTAAGAAGCGTCAACTCAGGGTCTCACCTACACGCCTTGCTGCGCCTGTTGTTGCCTATTTTGGCTACAGCCTTCTCGTCTATTTCTTTTATACGGGTCTTGAGCCGGGCGAACGTCGACCGATCAATCCTGATCTCGAACTCTACGGCATCGCCTTGCTGATGCTCGGAGTCGGCTGCCTTCGCGGACTAGAGATCGACAATCTCGAAGCAAAGTTCCGGCAGATCGTTCCGCACGCACTCAGCGCCTCGTTCGTCGTTCTGAGCGCACTCATGTTTCTAGGCCACACAGATTCCTGCAGGGTCTACGCTGCTGCGTCTTGGCCGTTCATACCTGCGGTGATCTTCACCAGTCTGACATTTCTGTGCCTGACGAACTGGCCCCGGCTCACCGCGTGGGAGCGACGATATCGGATCGGTCTCATTGCGGCGGATATCGTTGTCGTGGTGCTTTATACAGGTTCGCGTGGCGTCGCAGCGGCGCAAGCCGTCGTTCTTCTCGTGCTACTTTTCTCCAGCTTTTTCCGACCGTTCCGGGGTAAATTGCCCAACTGGCGGGAACTGGTGGCTGCAATCGTGGCCGGCGCGATATTCTGCGGGCTGGCCGGTTACGCGACAGGGTGCGACGTTCCTCTCAGGCGTCTTTTGAATATCGCTCGGACAGCCGTGATCCTTTCCGATAACGAGCGGAGCAAAATCGATCTGGAGGCGGTGCTAGCTCCATCTGCGCAGGCAGCTCAAACTTCGACCGCGCCGCCGTCCGGTAACAGTGTCGCAACTCAGGGCGCCGACTCTCCGTCTGGCACCGAGGCTCCTGCTGCCCCCACCCTCCCCGCTACAACC
>UBQX01000022.1 GCA_900467685.1 Hyphomicrobiales bacterium | reverse complement strand
GAGGTTTACTTATTGCATAACGAAAACGCCCGGCCGTTTTCAGGCCGGGCGAAGTCTTGGTCCCTGTGGACAAACTCAGTTCGACTGGCGGCGCAGGAAGGCCGGGATTTCGAGCTGGTCATCCTCGTGCGAAGAGACCGGCTTCGGAGCCGAACGGCCGAGATCATCCAGTTGGCCGCGACGCGGAGCGTAGAGGCTGGCTTCGGCCGAAAGACCGCGGCGCTGCTGCTGGGCGGCGGCAGGTGCTGCCATTTCGGCAGGCGCTGCCGGCATCTCGTCTTCCTTGCGGCCGAGCGAGTTCGTCAGGCGCTTGAGCAAGCCCATCGGACCACGCTCGTCGCCATGGGACGGCACGTCACGCGTACGATGATCCATCTCGGCCTTGACGACCGGCGGGAAGTCTTCGATGCGCGGCATGCGGGCCATGTCGGGCTCGCGGCGTTCCAGGCCAGACTGCATGCTCGGTTCGGCCGCGACGGCGGCGACCATCGGCTGCGGCGCGACCGGCATCGGAGCGGGCTGCTCCATGCGCGGCGACATGTCCATCATCGGCTCGGCGCGACGCGGCTCTTCCATGCGCGGAGCGGCGGCAACCGGCTCCATGCGCGGCTGGGGAGCCGGCGTTGCGACGGGTGCTGCAGCAACCGGCTGCGGAATGGGACGCGGAGCAACCGGAGCCGGAGCAACGTCAGCCGGAGGCGCCGTGAAGAGACGGCTCTGCGGACGGAACGTGTCCTGCTGGGCGGCAGGCTGGGATGCAGCAACCGGAGCCGGCTGCGTTGCGATTTCAAGCTCCCGCTCCATGGCGACTTCCGCCTGGCGGATGGTTTCGGCGACCGGGTCAACGGTCTTGGCAGCCGGCTGCTGATAGGCCGGCGAAATGGCGGCAACCGGAGCAGACGTCACGGCTGCCGCCGGACGAGCGATCGGGCGGACCGGAGCGGCCGGACGAACGTCCTCGGAGGATACATTGCGGTCGATGCCGGTCGCGACGACCGACACGCGGATGATGCCTTCCAGCGATTCGTCGAACGTGGCGCCGAGGATGATGTTGGCGTCCTGGTCGACTTCTTCGCGGATGCGGGTTGCTGCTTCGTCAACTTCGAAGAGCGTCATGTCGCGACCGCCGGTGATGGAGATCAGCAGGCCTTGCGCGCCCTTCATCGAGGTTTCGTCGAGCAGCGGGTTGGCGATTGCGGCTTCGGCAGCGGCCATGGCGCGGCCATCGCCCGAAGCTTCGCCCGTCCCCATCATCGCACGGCCCATTTCGCGCATGACGGAACGGACGTCGGCGAAATCGAGGTTGATGAGGCCTTCCTTGACCATCAGGTCGGTGATGCAGGCCACGCCCGAATAGAGCACCTGGTCGGCCATCGCAAAGGCATCTGCGAAGGTCGTCTTGTCGTTGGCGATGCGGAACAGGTTCTGGTTCGGGATCACGATCAGCGTATCGACCGACTTCTGCAGTTCGGCGATGCCCTGGTCGGCGAGGCGCATGCGGCGCTGGCCTTCGAAGTGGAACGGCTTGGTGACGACGCCGACGGTCAGGATGCCCTTGTTGCGGGCGGCCTGGGCGACGATCGGAGCCGCACCCGTGCCCGTGCCGCCGCCCATGCCGGCGGTGACGAAGCACATGTGGGTGCCGTTCAGGTGATCGATGATCTCGTCGATGCATTCTTCGGCGGCGGCGCGACCGACTTCCGGCTGCGAACCCGCGCCGAGACCTTCGGTGACCTGCACACCCATCTGGATGATGCGATCGGCCTTGCTCATGGTGAGCGCCTGCGCGTCGGTGTTCGCGACAACGAACTCCACGCCCTGCAGACCGGAATTGATCATGTTGTTGACTGCGTTACCGCCGCCACCGCCGACACCGAACACGGTGATGCGTGGCTTCAGCTCAGTGATATCCGGCTTCTGCAACTTGATAGTCATGGTACCCGTTCCTTCCTGGTTCTTGCCGTTTCGCCGTAACGGCAAATTCATGTTGTTCACGTGATGACCGCTTGCGCGGTCAGAAACTGTCTTTGAGCCACTGCCCCACCCGGGCGATGCGGCCCGTGCCGCCACCGAACCCGCTGAAAAGGCCGCTCTGCGTCGCGAGCTGTTCGAGCTCGGCGACCTGCGGATAGATCATCAGCCCGACGGCCGTCGAAAAGGCCGGCCCCTTGGCCGCAGCCGGCAGGCCCGAAACACCCAGAGGGCGTCCGACGCGGACATTGCGGGCAAGGATCTTGCGCGCCGTTTCCGGCATCCCGATCAGCTGGCTCGCACCACCCGTCAGAACGACCCGCTTGCCCACCACCGGCGAAAAACCGGACTTGTGAATGCGGTCGCGGATCAGCTCCAGCGTCTCCTCGATGCGGGCCCGCACGATGCGCGAGACGAGTGCGCGCGGCACATTGACCGGCTGGCTCTCGCTGTCGCCATCCATCGGCGGAACCGAGAGAATTTCGCGTTCGTCCATCGTCGTCGCAATGGCCGAGCCATGCACCGTCTTCAGCCGCTCGGCATCCTCGATGCGGGTCGACAGACCGCGCGCGAGGTCCGTCGTCACATGATGGCCGCCGAGGTTGACGGCATCCGTGTGAACAAGGCGACCTTCCGCGAAGACCGAAATCGTCGTCGTGCCGCCACCCATGTCGATCGCTGCGCAACCGAGTTCGGCCTCGTCGTCAACCAGAGCAGCAAGGCCGCTGGCATACGGAGTCGCAATCATGCCTTCGACCGACAGATGCGCGCGGTTTACGGCCAATTCGAGATTCTTCAGCGCCGGGCGCTCTGCGGTGACGACATGCATGTCGACGCCAAGCAGGTCGCCATACATCGAAACCGGGTCCTTGATGCCGCGCTCGCCATCCAGCGAGAAGCCGGTGGGCAGGGCGTGCAGCATGGCGCGATCGTGCTTCATCGACGACTGGCTGGCGGCCTGCAGCACGCGGCGCAGGTCCGTTTCCTGCACTTCCTGGCCACCCAGATCGATGGAGGCGGTATAGATGTCGCTGCCGAGACGGCCGCAGGAGACGTTGACGATCAGGCTTTCAACCGTCAGGCCCGCCATGCGCTCTGCCGCATCGACGGCGAGGCGGACGACGCCTTCGGCTGCTTCCAGATCGATGATGACGCCGTTCTTGACGCCGCGCGACTTGTGATGGCCGATGCCGAGAATTTCGACATTGTGCGTGCGACCCGGAAGGACTTCGCTCTCCGGACGCGGCGTCAGCTTGCCGATCATGCAGACAATCTTCGTCGAGCCGATGTCGAGCACCGAAACCACATGCGACCGCTTTGACGAAAGCGGCCGGAGGCGGGGCAGACCGAAGGAGGAACCAAACAGACTCACGCGCCCTTCTCCATCAGCTTCTTGAGCATTTTCGCGCGATCCGCGACCGCCTTGTCGCGTCGCGCAGCCGCACCTTCCGTCAGCTGGATCGTGGTGCGATCGGGCAGACGAAGATCAACCGTTTCGATGTCGCGCTCCAGAACCTGCTGATCCTGCTCGAGCGTCGACAGCGCATGCATGGCGCGGGCAATGTTTTCTTCCGGCAGACGCACGACGACGCCGTTGTCCATACGCAGATCCCAGCGCCGGCCACCGACGCAGATATAGGCCTTCACGCGCGCCTGGATGTCGGGCCAGTTGGAAAGCTGCTCGGCAAAGGCCGCAGCCTCAAGCTGGGCGCCCTCGCCCACGAAGAGCGGCAGGCTCGCAAACTTGTTGTCGCGCAGCGGCGCGATAACCTTGCCGTCCTTCTCGATCAGCGAAAGCTCGTCGCCATGCTGCCAGATGCCATAGGCGGTGCGCTCCGAGAGCTTGATCTCGACCGTGTTCGGATAAACCTTGCGGACTTCCGCATTCTCGACCCAGGGCAGAGAGATCAGCCGCTCGCGCGCATTGGCAGCACTGAGAAACACGACGGAAGACGAACCATCGAGACCCAACTGCTGCAGGATGTCGATTTCCGAAGTTTGCAGGTTGCCGGAAACCTTCACATTGTCGATGGAAAAGCCGATGGCAGACGTCGTCGCTTCCGCAACAGCGCCCGTGTGGCCACCGAGCACCATGCCGTAAAGGCCGGTCGCGGCGAAAAGCGCAAGCGCACCGGCAATGCCTGCAAAACGGGGAACCGTCACGCGGCCGTCAGCCAGCGAGACCGCCAGGCGAAAGACGCGGCGAACCGGGCGCGGCAGGACGCCAGCAGCATCCGCATCGGACACCGCCGCGCCGCCAAGACCGTAATATGCCCTGCCCCGACGTCTCAACGCAAACACGACGCGTCCTCCACCATCCACTTGAGGAATTCACCAAAGGAATGACCCGCATGAGCGGCCATTTCGGGCACAAGAGAGGTCGGGGTCATGCCCGGCTGCGTGTTGATCTCAAGCCAGATAAGCTCTCCGTCTTCGGAAAAACGGTCGTCATACCTGAAGTCCGATCGACTCACGCCACGGCAACCGACCGCCTGATGCGCCTTCAGGGCCAGTGTTTGTATTTTTTGGTAAATTTTCGGTGAAATCTGCGCCGGAAGAATGTGTTCGGAGCCACCGGCAGCATATTTCGAATCATAGTCGTAGAAGCTGTTCGCCTTCGACACGATTTCGATGACGCCGAGCGCCACATCGCCCATGACGGCGCAGGTCAGCTCGCGACCATGGACATAGCGCTCCGCCATGACGCGGTCGCCGTAGCGCCATTCGGACGAGGTGATGACCTGCGGCGGATGCGACTGATCTTCCTTGACGATGACGACACCGAAGGACGAGCCTTCCGCGACCGGCTTCACGACATAAGGCGGCTTGATCGGATGCTCATGAGTGAAGTCGAACCGGCTCATCACCTTGGCTTCAGCAACAGGCACGCCGGCAGCCTTGACGACCGTCTTGGCAATCGCCTTGTCCATGGCCAGCGCCGAGGCCATCACGCCCGAATGCGTGTAGGGGATTTCCAGATATTCGAGAATACCCTGGATCTTGCCGTCCTCACCGAACGGGCCATGCAGCGCGTTGAAAACGACATCAGGCTTCAGCTCGAGCAGAACGCTTGCAATGTCGTGATCGACATCGACACGGGTGACCTTGTAGCCAACAGCCTCAAGCGCGTCAGCGCACGCGCTTCCCGACGAGAGGCTCACCGGCCGCTCGGAAGAAAACCCGCCCAACAGAACTGCGACATGCTTGACGCCCACGATACACCCCAATCTCTCTACACGATATTTTCCCGCCGGAGGCTTGCACGAGCCTTTTGCGGCGCCTGAGCGCAATACCGCGAAAATCGTTAACCAATAGACCTGCGAATGGTTAATGAAGCGTTTACTTTCGTTAACCGCGGGCCGTTACCGACAAAAATATTTCGGAAATGGCAAGAAAGGCACGAGGGCTGAAGCCCCGCAAAATCAGCGGTTTGGGGAAAGGATTAAAGGCAGGGCTGGCAAGCTGTGCCAACCCGCGCCAGCGGGTCAGCCGCCGCTGACGGCAGTCAGCACGAAGACGGTCGCGCCGGGCGCAATTTTCGTCTCGAGAGCGCTCCGCTCGCCGTCGATCATGATGGAAATGTGCTTGCGCACCGAGGGCCGCGAATCTCTCAGGCACGCACCCATCCCCGGCCAGCGCTGATCAAGTTCATCGATCAGCGAGCCGACATCGGCGGCGGCAACGGCAAGCCGCCGCTCCGCCTCCGGGTAGAGCCTCAGGAGTGCGTCCGGAAGGACGACCTCGCAAACGGTGTCGGACGTCTCACGCATCAATGACCATGGTCTCCACGGAATGAATGACCGGCAGGTGCTGCGCGACCATCCCCCATGTATCGCCCTCGTCGCGGCTTCCGTAAAGCGTGCCGGTATTGGTGCCGAAATAGATGCCGGCCCGCTCCAGATTATCGGTCGCCATCGCCTGGCGCAGCACACCGAAGAAGGCATTCTCCTGCGGCAGGCCGTTGCGCAGTGCCGACCATGTCGAGCCTGCATCGCGGCTGCGCCATACCGCCGCTTTGCCGTCCGGCACATAGCGGCCTTCGATCGCCCCGTTCAACGGGATGAAATAGACAGTATCCGCATCATGCGGATGCGCCGCTGCCGGGAAGCCGAATTCGGAAGGAAGCCCCTCCTCGATGCTCACCCACTGCTCGCCGCCATCGTCACAGCGATACATGCCGGTGTGATTCTGCTGGTACAGCCGATCCGGCCGCCCCGCCGCCATGACGATGCAATGCACGCATTGCCCCGTTTCGGGATATTGCATGCCTTCCGGCATGAAGCCGGCGCGCGTGCCCTTGTTGCGCGCATCAAAGGTCTTGCCGCCATCGGCCGTGTGAAAGACGCCCGCCGTCGAGATCGCCACCCAAAGTTCGTTCGGATCATCAGGATGCGGCACGATCGAATGCAGGATCAGGCCGCCTGCCCCCGGAACCCAGGTTTCACGCGAAGGATGCGCGCGAAGTGATTCAACATGTTCGAAATTTTCGCCGTCGTCACCGCTGACGAAAAGCCCCGCCGGCTCCACGCCCACATGCAGCCGGCCATGAGACTTGGCCAGGCTCCAGGCCGATTTCACCGGTTCCTCGCCCTCTGCATAGTTGAAACCATTGCCCGAGCGCGTCCAGGTCTCTCCGAGATCATGCGATTTCCAGACCGATGGTCCAAACCACTCGTTGCCGCCGGCCGCATAGATCGTACCCGTCGTCGCATCGCCGATCACATGGTTGATCGGCCAGGCATCGCAGAACGGCCCTTTCAACGACCAGTCCTGCCGCGCCTCACCGCTTTCCGCGATAAACGTGCCCTTCTTCGTACCGATCAACAGAATAACGCGCTTTGCCATGAACTCCCCTCCCTTGGATGGAGTTAGCATAGCGCAAGTTTTCGATATGTTGAAGTCAACCTTTTATGAAAAAGAAAACGCCGGCGTCTCGGCCAGCGTCTGTTCTTTTACTCGGAGGTAACGCCGAGGAACGGCTTGATCTCCAGCCCCGGCATGAAATTGCCGAGCCGCTTGATTTCCCATTCCAGCTTGATGCCTGAATGTTCGAACACGCGAGCCCGGACCATCTCGCCGAGATATTCGAGATCGTGAGCTGTGGCCTGCCCCGTATTGATCATGAAGTTGCAATGGAGCGGCGACATCTGCGCGCCGCCGTTCATGAGACCGCGGCAACCGGCCTCGTCGATCAGCACCCAGGCCGAATGGCCTTCCGGGTTCTTGAAGGTCGAGCCGCCCGTCTTCTCACGCACCGGCTGAACCGTCTCGCGATGATGGCGCACGGCGTCCATCTCCTGGCGGATCGTCGCCTTGTCGTCGGCATGGCCTTCGAAGACCCCATGCGTGAAGATCAGGCCTTCCGGCGCAGAGGAATGACGATAGCCATAGCCCATCTCCGCCTTGGAGAGCACATGGAGATTGCCTTTGCGGTCCACCGCATGTGCTTCCACGAGACGCTCGCTCGTGTCGCCACCATTGGCGCCGGCATTCATGCGCAGCGCGCCGCCGATGGAGCCGGGAATGCCATAGTAGAAGGCAAAGCCGCCGATGCCGTTATCCAGCGCCATGGCGGAGAGGTTCTTGTCCGGGCAGATCGCGCCGGCCTTGATGCGGTTCTCGCCGACCAGCTCGACATCGCCGAAGCCCTTCGCCGAGAGGCGCACGACGACGCCCTTGATGCCACCGTCACGCACAAGCAGGTTGGAGCCAACGCCGACCACCGTCAGCGGCACGTCATCCGGCAAGCCTTTGAGGAAGGTGACGAGGTCGTCAACGTCATGCGGCTGGAACATGAGTTCGGCAAGACCGCCAGCATGGAACCAGGTAACGCGATCCATGGGCGCATCAGGCGTCATGCGGCCGCGCACGTCCTTCATCGCATCGCCGAAGGAAGCCAAGAGTTTCTGACCGTCAACCTGTTTCATGCGCCTTAACCTGCAATCTTCTTCAATTCTTCCGGCAATGCTGCCGCCCAGCTTGTAATATTACCCGCGCCCAACATGACTACGAAATCACCCGGCTTGGCAAGGCCTGCAACCACGGGCGTAATATCCGCCGGGCCGGAAACAAGCCGCGCATCGCGATGGCCGGCGGACTTGATGCGCGAAACGAGTTCTTCCGCGCTCACGCCCTCGATCGGGTCTTCACCGGCTGCATAGATCGGCGCGATCATGATCGTGTCGGCATCGTTGAAGCAGCCGGCGAAATCCTCGAACAGGCTCGCAACGCGGCTGTAGCGATGCGGCTGATGCACCGCGATGATACGGCCCTGGCAGGCCTCGCGGGCCGCCCGTAACACAGCCTTGATCTCGACGGGATGATGACCGTAGTCGTCATAGACGGACACGCCATTCCAGTCGCCGACAAAGGTGAAGCGCCGCTTGACGCCGCCGAAGGACGAAATCCCCTTGCGGATCGCATCCGGCGAAATGCCAAGACGCTGAGCGACGGCGACGGCGGCGGTCGCGTTGGACACGTTATGCCGGCCGGGCATGGGCAGACGCAGATTGTCGATCAGGATCGTCTCGCCGGTGCGACGACGACGGATCTCGACATCGAAGACCGAAACGGGCCCCTCCATGCGGATATTGAGGAAGCGCACGTCGGCCTGCGGGTTCGCGCCATAGGTCACGACCTTTCGGTCCTCGATCCGGCTGACCAGTGCCTGCACTTCCGGATGGTCGAGGCACATGACGCCGAAGCCGTAGAAGGGCACGTTCTCGACGAACTGCTTGAAGGCCGCGCGCACCGCGTCAAAGCTGCCGTAATGATCGAGATGTTCCGGGTCGATATTGGTGACAATCGCGACATCGGCGGGAAGCTTGAGGAACGTGCCGTCGGACTCGTCGGCCTCGACCACCATCCACTCGCCCTCGCCCATGCGGGCGTTGGTGCCATAGGCATTGATGATCCCGCCATTGATGACGGTCGGGTCAAGACCGCCGGCTTCCAGCAGCGCCGCGACCATCGAGGTCGTCGTCGTCTTGCCATGCGTGCCGCCAATGGCAATCGCATTGCGGAAACGCATCAGTTCGGCCAGCATTTCGGCGCGGCGCACGACGGGAAGCAGCTTCTCGCGCGCGGCAATCAGTTCCGGATTGTTCTTCTTGATCGCGGTCGACACGACAACCACTTCGGCATCGCCCAGGTTCTCAGCCTTGTGGCCGACGAAGACATCAATGCCCTTGGCACGCAGGCGCTGCACGTTGGCACTGTCAGACTGGTCGGAGCCCTGCACCCGATGGCCGAGATTGTGCAGCACCTCGGCAATGCCGCTCATGCCGATGCCGCCGATGCCGATGAAATGGACGAGCCCGATGCTCTGGGGCATTTTCATGTGCGTTGACCCTTGAATTCTGTAGCCGTCTTGCCCGCCGCAATAGCCTCCACGAGATCGGCAAGCAAGTTCGCTGCATCCGGTTTGCCCGCAAGTTTGGCGGCATGCGCGGTTTCAAGCAGCCGCTGGGGCTCTTCCATCGCGATTTTCAGGACATCGGCCAGTTTCTCGGCCGAAAGCTTCGACTGCTGCACGACCTTCGCGCCGCCCTTCTCTACCAGAAGAGCCGCATTCGCCGCCTGATCGTGATCAAGCGCAAACGGATAAGGCACGAAGAGCGCCGGGCGGCCGATGACGGAGATCTCGGAAACGCTCGACGCACCAGAACGGCAGATGACGAAATGTGCGCCCCCGATGCGTTCCGCCATGTCCGTGAAGAATGGTGCCACATCGGCATTGATGCCGAGCTTCTGATAGCAGGCCTTGACGCCATCGGCATCTTCAGGCCGGGCCTGCTGCGTGATGACAAGACGCTGTTGCAGTTCGGACGCCAGCAGCGTGACGGCAGTCGGCACTGCGGTCGAGAAAAACTGCGCGCCCTGGCTGCCACCGAACACGACGAGCTTGAACGGGTTGGAACCGGCAGACGGCACATAAGGCTGCGCGGCGGCCTTGAGAACCGCGGGGCGAACCGGATTGCCCGTCGTCACGGTCTTCGACCCAAACGGCCCATCCGTCTCCGGCAGGAAGCCGCCTGCAATGGCCTTGACCTTCGGCGCCAGCATCTTGTTGGCGCGGCCCATCACGGCATTCTGCTCATGGATCATGGTCGGCAGGCCGAGGCTGGAGGCAGCCAGCAAGGGCGGCACGGTCGGATAGCCGCCGAAACCAGCCACCGCCACGGGCTTGATGCGTCGCATCAGCGCCTTCGCCTGGCTCGTTCCCTGCCAGAGCGTGAACAGCGCCTTGGCGATCGCGATCGGGTTCTTGGAACCGATCGTCGCCGAGGGCACGATGTGGATTTCGTCCGCCGGAAACTTGCCGGCATAACGCTCGGCACGGGAATCCGTCACCAGATGAACCGAATAACCGCGCGCCTTCAGGCTATGCGCGAGCGCTTCGGCCGGAAAGAGGTGGCCACCGGTTCCACCGGCAGCCAGCATGACGATGCCTTTACTCATGAAACCTCACTCGGCAGGATGGCCATGGGCGATGCTGAACAGGCTGCGCTCGCGTGAGCGCGTCTCGGGCCTGTGCCGCGTCAACGCCAGGATGAAGCCGGCCGTCATGCAGATGGCGATCATCGACGAACCGCCATAAGAGATGAAGGGCAAGGTCATGCCCTTCGCCGGCAGCAATTCGAGATTGACCCCGATGTTGATGAAGGACTGGATGCCGAACTGCAGCACCAGACCGGAAATGGCAAACCGGTTGAACGGGTCCTTCTCGCGATAGGCAATCGACAGACCGCGCATCACGATGAACGCGAAGAGCGCAACCAGCGCCATGCAGAAGATAATGCCGAATTCTTCGGCCGCCACGGAGAAGACGAAGTCGGTATGGGCGTCGGGGATGATCTTCTTCATCTGCCCCTCGCCCGGCCCCTGCCCGAACCAGCCGCCACGGAAGATCGCCTGGCGCGCCGTGTCGACCTGGAACGTATCGCCTTCGCCGGTCAGGAACTTGTCGATACGCGCCGCAACGTGGGGAAGCAGAAGATAGGCCGAAGTCAGGCCGCCGACCGCGAAGATGGCGAGCAGCGCGATCCAGAGCCACGGCATGCCGGCCATGAAGAACATGCCGGCCCAGACGGACGTGGTCAGGATGGTCTGGCCAAGGTCCGGCTCGGCGACGAGAAGCGCCACGACAATGCCGTAGAGAAGGATCGCAAAGAGGTTGCCGGGAATTTCAGGCTGTTTCTGATGCTCGGCGAAAAGCCAGGCACAGACGACGATGAAGGCCGGCTTCATGAACTCCGACGCCTGAATGCCAAGCGGACCGACCGAAATCCAGCGCCGAGACCCCTTCACCTCCACACCGATGAACAGCACCAGCACCATCAACGTCAGCGAAATGATCAGCATGATCACGGCCGTGCGACGCACCGTTTTCGGAGTCATGAAGGAAAAGCCGATCATCACGGCGAGTGCCGGAAGCAGGAATTCGGCATGCCGGGTGACGAAGTGGAATTCGGGCGCGCCGATGCGCTCGGCCACGGCCGGCGAGGCGGCAAAGGAAAGCATGAAGCCGATGCCCATCAGGAGCACGAAAACGAAGAGAAAATACCGGTCGATGGTCCAGAACCAGTCTGCAACCCGACCTCTATCCGCGCGGCTTACCATTCTACCGATCTCCCGCTGAGCTCAAACCAGCATCGTGACGCCATCGAGGCCAGACACGATCGCGACGAACGAATCACCACGGACCTCGAAATTCTTGTACTGGTCGAAGCTTGCGCAAGCCGGGGAAAGCATCACGGCCACGGGACCCGTCGCGTCCGCTGCGGAATCCTTGGCAGCATGCGCCACAGCCAGATCGAGCGTCCCGGAAATCTCGTAAGGCACCGCCTCGCCCAGCGTCGCGGCAAATTGCGGCGCGGCCTCACCGATGAGGTAAGCTTTGGCAATCTTGGAGAAGAGCGGCTGCAAGGCCGCAATCCCGCCCTCCTTCGGCAATCCGCCCGCAATCCAGTAGATCCGGTCGTAGCTCGACAATGCGGGCGCTGCGGCCTCGGCATTCGTTGCCTTGGAATCGTTGACGAAGGTGACGTGGTCGCGGCGGCCCACAGGCTGCATGCGATGCTTCAGGCCTGGGAAGGAGCGGATGCCGGCGCGGATGTCGTCGAGGCTCACGCCAACCGCAAGGCACGCGCCAATCGCCGCTGCCGCATTCTGCGCATTGTGTCCGCCGCGCAGTGTTTCCACGCCCTTGAGGTCGAGAAGCTCGCTCACATTGCCGGCTTCCGCCTCCAGGATGCGGCTGCCATCGGCGTAGATCCCGTCCTTCAGTGCCAGACGGCGCGAAATGCGCGTGACGGTGACGCCAGCGCGTTCGATCCTGTCGGCGATCTGGCTGCAATAGCTGTCATCGACGCCGACAATCGCATTTTTGCTGCCCGCGACCAGCCGTTCCTTGACGTCGGCATAGTGCTGCATCGTGCCATGACGGTCGAGATGATCGGGCGTCAGGTTGAGCAGAATGCCGGCGGAGGGATTGATCGAAGGCGCCAGGTCGATCTGGTAGGACGAGCATTCGACCACATAGAAGCGGTTTGCCGCCGGCGGATCGAGCGTCAGCACGGCCGTGCCGATATTGCCGCCGAGCTGCGTATCTCGGCCGGAGGACTTCAGGAGATGCGCGATCAGCGCCGTGGTCGTGGATTTGCCATTCGTGCCGGTAATGGCGATGAATGGGCAATCGGGAGCAAGCTTGATGCGCTCGCGCACGAACAATTCCACATCACCGATGATCTCGACGCCGGCGGCATGCGCGAGATCGACGGTCCAATGCGGCTTCGGATGCGTCAGCGGCACGCCGGGCGACAACACGAAGCACTCAAATGAGTTCCAGTCGATGCCATGCAGATCGGCCGTGGTGATACCCGCAGCCTTAGCCTTCTCGACACTGGCGGGATTGTCGTCCCAGGCGATTACATCCGCCCCGCCCGCCATCAGCGCCTGCGCGGTGGCAAGGCCCGAACCGCCTAGCCCGAAAAGGGCGACCTTGCGGCCGCCGAGTGAGGTCACCGGCATCATGGGCAATTACCTGAGCTTGAGCGTGGCAAGGCCGACCATGGCAAGGCCGACGGCAATGATCCAGAACCGGATCACGACCTGGCTTTCCGTCCAGCCGAGCTTTTCGAAATGATGGTGGATGGGCGCCATGAGGAAGACGCGCTTGCCGGTGCGCTTGAACCAGAAGACCTGGATGATGACCGACAGCGTTTCCATGACGAAGAGACCGCCAATGATCGCCATGACGATCTCGTGCTTGGTGGCAACGGCAACGGTGCCGATCATGCCGCCAAGAGCGAGCGACCCCGTGTCGCCCATGAAAATGGCCGCCGGTGGCGCGTTGAACCAGAGGAAGCCGAGCCCTGCTCCAATGACCGCACCCATGATGACGGCGAGTTCACCCGTGCCGGGCACGAAATTGATCTGAAGGTAGTTCGCAAAGACGACGTTGCCGGCGAGATAAGCGATCACGCCGAAGGAGGCAGAGGCGATCATCACCGGCACGATGGCAAGGCCGTCGAGGCCGTCCGTGAGGTTGACGGCGTTGCCCGCGCCCACGATGACGAAGCCGCCGAACAGCACGAAGAACATGCCGAGATTGACGAAGAAGTCCTTGAAGAAGGGAAACGCGATCGATGTGCCAATGATCGAGCCGTTCGGGGCAGACGCAACGGAGTTGCGCATCATGAAATAGACGGCAATGCCGGCGATCACGAATTCGATGCCGAGGCGCGCCTTGCCGGAAAAGCCCTTGTCCGACTGCTTCGTCACCTTGAGATAGTCGTCATAGAAGCCGATGGCCCCGAAGCCCAGCGTCACCAGCAGCGTCGAAACGACATAGACATTTGAAAGATCCGCCCAGAGCAGCGACGAAACGACGATGCCGGCAAGAATCATCAGCCCGCCCATGGTCGGCGTGCCGGCCTTCTTGAAATGCGTCTGCGGCCCGTCGGCGCGGATCGGCTGGCCCTTGCCCTGGCGGATCCGCAGAGACGCGATGATGCGCGGCCCGAAGACGAAGACGATGAAGGCGGAGGTGAAGAGGGCGGCGCCCGCTCTGAACGTGATGTAGCGGAACAGATTGAAAAACTGGATATGATGCGACAGTTCCACAAGCCAGATCAGCATAGCGGCTCTTTCTAATTTGGCGCAATCCCGGCGAAAGTGGGCACCGGTTTTGCGTCCGGAATTGCACAGAAAACATAGGATTGGAGTGCGTCCTTTGAAGCTATGCTCACCGGACGCACTTCAGGTTGTCAGACCCCAGCCGATTCTGCCGGCCGGAATGCATTGAGAAGGGCCGCCGTGATCTTGCCGAAACCTGTTCCCAGCGACGATTTCACGACCAGCACATCGCCGTCGGATACATGAGAAACCGCATAGTCTGCAAGCTCTTCAGCGGTCTGGCGATAAGCAACATCCGCAGACCCCGCCATGGCCTCCGCCAGCAGGCGCATGTCGCGCCCGGCAAGCCAGAGATGCTTGATGCCAGCCTGTCGCAGTGGTTGTGCCAGATTGCCATGGATGGAGGGTGAATTCTCACCCATCTCCAGCATGTCACCCAGAACCGCGATCTGCCGTCCCTCGCCCGTTGCCGGCGTGACGGCCAGCAAGCCGATGGCCGCGCGCATGGAGGCCGGATTGGCGTTATAGCTCTCGTCGATCAGCGTGAACGTGCCCTTGCCTTCGCCGAGCGACAGGATATGCCGCTGGCCCCTGCCCTTTTCCGGCATGAAGGAAGCGAGCGCTTCGGCTGCACGATCGAGATCGGCGCCTGCAAGCGACACGGCGCCCAGCACGGCCAGCGCATTCTCGGCAATATGCCGCCCCGGTGCGCCGATCGTGACCTCGATCGTGCGTCCGCCGATCACGGCCCAGAGATTGGAGCTCGTCGCATGGCCATTGAATTCGGCCAGCCGGAAGTCGGCGCGGGCGTTATTGCCAAAGGAATGGATGTGCGGAACACGGTTTTCGATCGCGACCTTTTCGAGGATCGGAAAATACTCGATATCGCGATTGAGAATGGCGTGGCCGTCGGTCTGGATCCCTTCCAGGATTTCCGACTTGGCGTAAGCGATCTCTTCCACGGACCGGAAATTGCCGAGATGCGCTCCGGCGACCGTCGTGATGATGGCAATGTCGGGCCGCACCATCGAAACCAGCGCGCGGATTTCGCCGGGATGATTCATGCCGATTTCAAAGACGCCGTAATCGACATCCTTCGGCATGCGCGCCAGCGTCAGCGGCACGCCCCAGTGATTGTTGAACGAGGCGACAGAGGCGTGAACAGTGCCGGAAGATTCCAGCGCCTTGCGCAGCATCTCCTTCGTCGTCGTCTTGCCGACGGAACCGGTGACCGCGATGACCTTCGCAGCGGAACGCAAGCGAGCGGCACGGCCCAAGCGCTCAAGCCCCGCAAGCACATCGTCGACCACGATCATTGGCGTCGTCACGCGCCCGAGCGCGGGAAGCTTCGCCTCACTCACGACCAGCAGCGCCGCACCATTGGCGGCGGCGACCGAAGCATAGTCATGCCCGTCCACCCGATCGCCCTTGATGGCGAAGAAGGCTTCACCCTTGCCGATCGAACGGCTGTCGATGGAAATGCCGGTCACCCCTTGCGGCAGCGAGCCGAAGGGTCTCCCATGCATCGCGCTGACGAGTTCGTCCGACGTCCAGAGATAGTTCAAGCCTGAAGCCCTCCCAATGCCTTGTCGATCTCGGCCTGATCCGAGAATGGCAGCACCTTGTCCCCGACGATCTGGCCTTCTTCATGTCCCTTGCCGGCAACGATCAGCGTGTCGCCGGATTTCAGCATGCCGCAAGCGGTGCGAATGGCCTCGGCACGGTCGGCTATTTCCAGTGCGTTCGGCGCTGCCGCGAGAATTTCCGAGCGGATCACCGCTGGAACTTCCGAGCGAGGATTGTCGTCCGTGACGATGACCACGTCAGCGAGCCGCGAAGCGATCTCGCCCATCAGCGGCCGCTTACCCTTGTCACGGTCGCCACCGCAACCGAAGACCACGATGACGCGACCCGTCGTGAAGGGACGAACGGAGGTCAGAACGTTTTCGAGCGCATCCGGCTTGTGGGCGTAATCGACATAGGCCAGCGCGCCATCGACCGTATGGCCGACGAGCTCCAGCCGGCCGGAGGCGCCGACCAGCTTGCCGAGGGCCGCCATGACAGCCGCCGGGCTTACGCCGGTGGACATGGCAAGGCCGGCAGCCACGAGGGCATTGGCCACCTGGAAGTCCCCCGCCAGCGGAATATCGACTTCGTAAATGTCCGAACCGCAATGAATTTCGGCCATCTGCTTGTGGCGGAAATGCTCGACGCGCTTGAGCGTCAGGAACGTGCCCTTGCGCCCTACCGTCAGCACTTCGCAGCCCGCACGGCCAGCCGCCTCGATGGCATGAAGCGAATAGGCGTCGTCGGAAAAGATCACCGCCGGCGAGCCCTTGGGCAGAAGACTGAAGAGCCGCATCTTGGAGGCCAGATAATGCTCGACCGTCGGATGGTAATCCATGTGGTCGCGCCCGAGATTGGTGAAGGCAGCAGCCGCCAGCTTCACGCCGTCGAGACGGTGCTGGTCGAGCCCGTGGCTGGATGCTTCCATGGCGGCATGCGTCACACCCTCGCGCGAGAGTTCGGCGAGAAGCTTGTGCAGCGACACCGGGTCCGGCGTCGTCAGCGTCCCATAGTCGGCGCGGCCCGGCGCAATCACGCCCGTCGTTCCGATCATAGCGGCAGCAAAGCCGGCATGCGCCCAGATCTGGCGGGTGAACGATGCGACTGAGGTCTTGCCAGCAGTCCCCGTGACCGCCGTCATGACTGCAGGCTGCGATCCGAAGAATCGTGCGGCGGCAAGCGAAAGAAACCGGCGCGGCTCGTCCACCTTCAACACGGGCACCGAGGCATCGACCGAAGCGCTGGCGGAAATGACAACCGCGCTCGCGCCCTTCGTCACCGCCTCGCCTGCGAAAGTGGAGCCATCCGCCTTGGAACCCGGCACCGCCACGAAAAGCGCGCCATGGGCAACCTGCCGACTATCGGCCGTGATGGATGTGATTTGAACATCTCCGGCAGCGCCCGCAAGCAATGCATCGATTTCCGGAAAGTCTGAACCTGCGAGGTCACGAAGCTTCATCGATGATATTCGCCTTTCACGCCCGCCTATCCGGACGCCTCGAATCGTGTTTGGTCCATTTTAAACGGAAATACGTCGATCTTAATAAGAAACGAGCGTTGCCGATCCATCTGGGCCAAATTTCGGCTGAACACCAAGAAGAGGTGCAACACGGGCAATAACGCGGCCGACCATGGGGGTCGCCGTATTGCCGGCAAGATTGGAATTATGCTCGCCGGTTCGCGGATCGTCGATGAAGACAAGAACCATATATTGTGGATCGCGCATCGGAAAGGCCGACAGGAAAGCGTTGAAGTTGTGGCCGTTGACATAGCGGCCACGGACGAGCTTTTCGGCCGTCCCTGTCTTTCCGCCCACGTCGAAGCCGGGAACGGCAGCCTGCTTGCCGGAACCGACCGACTCCACGACGTTGTCACGGAACAGCTTGCGCATGTCGCGAACGGTGGAATCCTTGACCACCTTCACCGCGACCTTGTCCGCCTCCTGTCGCGTCCGCGGCAGGAAAGTCGGCTGGATCAGATAACCACCGTTGACCAGAGCCGCACCTGCGACCGCCGTCTGCAACGGTGTCGTCGCCACCCCGTGACCGTAAGCGATGGTCATCGAATTGATGCGCTTCCAGACACGCGGCTGAGAAGGCGTCGCCACTTCCGGCAGTTCGGTATCCATGCGGCTCAACAAGCCCAGGCGGGTTAGAAACGCCTTGTGCCCATCCAGCCCGACCGCATCGGCCATGCGGGCCGCGCCGATGTTGGACGAATGGACGAACACTTCGTCGACCGTCAGCACGCGGCGCGTGCCGTGGAAGTCGTGAATGGTGAAACCGCCAATGTAGAGCGGCTTGGTGGCATCGAACGTCGTGCCGAGGGTCATCGTGCCATAGTCGAGACCCATGGCAATGGTGAAGGCCTTGAAGGTCGAGCCCATTTCATAGGTGCCCGCCGAAACACGGTTCAGGCGGTCCGGGTCAAGGGCATGCGTCGGATCGTTCGGATCGAAATCGGGATAGGACGCGAGCGCGAGCACTTCGCCGGTGTGCACGTTGAGAACGACGCCGCCGGCGCCGATGCCCTGATAGCGCTGCATCCCGTCAACCAGAACCTCATGCAAAGCGTTCTGGACGCGCAGGTCGATCGAGAGCTTCACCGGCTCCAGCTTGGCATCGTTCGTCATGCCGACGGCAGCGAGATCGGCCAGGCCCTGGCTGTCGATGTACTTTTCCATCCCGGCAATGCCGCGGTTGTCAATATTGACGAGACCGAGAATATGCGAGGCGATCGAGCCGCCCGGATAGAAGCGACGCTTTTCCGGCCTGAAACCAATGCCCGGAATGCCGAGCGCCAGAATCTGGCTCTGCTGGCGGGGCGTCAGCTGACGGCGCAGCCATTGGAAATGGCTCTTCGAGGATAGTTTCCGATAGGTAGACTTGGCGTCGAGATCCGGCAGAACGCTGGAAAGCTCCTCCAGCGCCTCATCCGGATCGATGATCTTGGACGGTTCGGCATAAAGCGAAACGGTCCGGATGTCGGTTGCCAGAACCTGACCGTTGCGGTCCAGCAGATCGGGGCGTGACGCGAGCAGGTTATCCGACGGCATGATGCTGGATACCGTCTCGGGCTTCGCCATCCCGTATTCGACCAGCCGCCCACCGATGATGACATAGGCAACGGTGAAGCCCGCAAAGATGATGCCGACGCGGCTCTTGGCCTGCGCACCCGAACGCTTGAGTGTGCCTTCGAAGCGCGCCTTGCCATCGCCAGCCCTGCGCACACCGCGAGGTGTCGCAGAAAAATGCGCCTTGCTCTTGATGTTCATGATGCGGGACAGGAATGACATCAGCGCTTCACCGATCCGGTCTTGATAGTGTCTGTCTTGGTGGCGGGAGCCTTCGCCGTATCGCCCCTGGCAGGCGCGGACCTGACCACGTCGTCAGTCTTGCGCGCATCAGGCGCAAGACCTGCAGCCTCGGCGTCCGCCAGACCCACATCGGCCTTCATCATCGGCAGCTCTTTCGGCTGGATGATCTGCGTTGAATCCGTCGGCTGCAGCTTCAGATCGCCCTTGAACGTGTCGGCAAGCCGGGCCAGCCGGTTCGGCTGCGTCGCCAGCGCCCAGTCCGCCTTCAGGAGATCGATCGTGTCCTTCTCCAGCTTGATCTCCGCATCGAGCTTGTGCACGTCGTCAAGAACCATCTCGGCCTTGTGCTTGATCGAATAGGTGATCGTTGCAGCCACCGTCATGATCACGATCAAGAAGATATCGAATGTTCGGAACATGATCGGTCAGCTCCCCAATTTTGATAGGCTTGCCAGATCAGGCAGATCGAAGATCGCCATATCGGCAGGGCCGGCCGCAGCCATGGTACGAATTCCGGCGCGCAGCTTGGCCGAACGCGCGCGCGGATTGACATCCGCCTCCGCATCGCTGGCCTGTAGCGCCGACTTGTGAACGAGATCGAATTGCGCCGGCTTGTCATGCACCTGCGGCAGATGCCGCGAGCCGGCAGCCTTGCCGGAGCGATCGGCGAAGAAGCGCTTGACGATCCGGTCTTCCAGCGAATGAAAGGTGACGACCACTAGACGCCCGCCCGGCTTCAGCGAGGCTTCGGCCGCAAACAGCGCCTGCGCAAGTTCACCCAATTCGTCGTTAACGAACACACGCAACGCCTGGAAGACGCGCGTGGCTGGATGGATCTTGTCCTTGGCCTTGCGCGGCGTGACGATCTCGATAAGGCCCGCAAGATCGCGCGTGGTCTCGAACGGCTTCTCGGTTCGCCGCTTCTCGATGGCGCGGGCAATACGCCCCGCCTGCTTTTCCTCGCCGAGAAAACCGAAGATGCGAATGAGATCGCCGACCTTGGCGCGATTGACGACATCGGCAGCACTGACGCCCGAGGCAGACATGCGCATGTCGAGGGGTCCGTTGCGCTGGAAAGAGAAGCCGCGCTCGGCCTCATCGATCTGCATCGAAGAGACACCGATATCGAGGACGACGCCATCGAGCCCCTCTGCCGGTACATGCGAGGCGAGATCAGAGAAACGGGAATGGATGAGTGTCAGCGCACCGTTCGATTTTTCGACCAGCGCCTTGCCGCCGGCAATCGCGTTCGGGTCGCGGTCGAGCGCGATCACGCGTGCGCCCGCGTTCAGGATCGCCGACGTATAACCACCGGCGCCGAAGGTGCCATCGAGAACGACCTGACCGGGCCGCACAGCCAGCGCATCGAGAACTTCCGGCAACATGACCGGGATATGCGGGCGCTCATCCGCATCCTGGGCGCCCTCGTGAACGCCGCCAATCTCGACCGCCATGCAAATTCCCCTCGTGTCGGGGCATGGGCTTGTCAGCGCCCCAGCCCCTCGCGGGCCGCCTTCTGCGCAGCTTCCCACGCCTCCGGCTGCCACAACTGGAAATGATCCCCTCGCCCCACAAAAGCGACGTGATCGGTAATGCCCGTGAAGCTGCGGATGAAGTCCGTGACCATCAGCCGCCCCTCCTGATCGAGCTTCATGAAGACGCCACCGCCATGAACCAGCAGCGACATCCGGTTGGCTTCCGGCGAGAATGGGTCCGCCACCTCGATCCGCTTTTCGAGGCGCGCCAGCAACTCGGGGCCGCCAACGCTGATCGCCGGAAACACGAAGTCCTGGAAACAATAGAGATCCTGCACATCCGCCGACGCGAGAAGAGAACGAAAGCTCGCAGGCACGGAAACCCGCCCCTTGGCATCGATCCTGTTCACAAAATTCGACAGGAAGCGGATCATGACGCGATACAACCGTTTCCGTAACGGAAGGGCAGATCATCCGCCCAACCCTGCCCGCACAAAACCTCCCGCATGAGGCCGCACAAGCACATCGCCGCCGCAGCATGGCAAGAGTGCTAAACCCTTCCACTTTCTGCATTTTTCGGACGCTAAAAAACATCCTTTCGGCTGACTTATGGGATATCATGGGACCATATGGGCGTCAATGGGAAACGGCATTTCGAGCGGCGCGCGAACTCGAAAAATTATTAAGCCGTTAAACTTAATGAAGTTTTAAACAGGGATGGGAACGAGTCGCGGGGCTATGTTCGAAAACTCGAACCCGTAGCCACATCCTCGAAGATGGGGCAGGCCTCACTTGTGCGGAATATCCGCACAAAAATTTGACGCAAGTGCGGAAATTCCGTATCATTTATTCATGCACACTGTGATCGAAACGCCAGCATTCTTGGCCTCCGCAAAAGAGGAGGGCTTAACTGACGGCGAGCGGGAGGCAATCGTCGCCCATTTGGCTGCCAACCCCGACGCGGGCGATATCATGGCGGGAACGGGCGGAGCGAGAAAGCTGCGTTTTGCCGGCCGAGGCAAAGGCAAAAGTGGTGGCTATCGAGTTATCACCTTTTATGCCGACACGGACACCCCGGTGTTTCTGCTGGATGTGTTCAGCAAGGACACCCAGGCTAACCTTTCAAAGGCGGAGCGCAATGCGCTTCGGGACATTTTGACGGCGCTGCCCCAAGCATGGCGCGCCCACACCCGTTCAAAAGCGGGCAAAGGCAGGAGTGACAAATGACCAGATCTGGATCTCGAATTCTGCAAGGTGCACGTGAGGCCTTGGCTTTTGCCACCGGCGAAGCGGACGTGGAAGAGTTTAACGTCCACATCCCGACCGAAGTCGACGTGAAGGCCATTCGCCGCAAGCTGGGCCTTTCCCAGCAGGCTTTCGCGGAACGCTTCGGCTTTTCAGTTGGACGCATTCGAGATTGGGAGCAGAACCGCTCCAATATGGACGCACCCTCGCGCATTCTCCTGACGATCATCGACAAGGAACCGGAGGCCGTAGAGCGGGCCTTAAGCGCCGCCTGAGCCGTCGCCTCGTCCCATCACAGAGAGAAAATTCGCCAGTTGGCCTGTAAGCCGGGTTCTGTATGGCTCCGGCGAACCGGAACGTGGCAGCCATTCATCTGGGACGACATTTGCATGCCGCCTCGCGCAACCCACCCGGATGACTGGCCCGGAAACGGGCTGGCGGGTTGCCCCGCCGCATCATCCCTATTCGGTCTTGCTCCCGGTGGGGTTTACCGTGCCGCCCCTGTTGCCAGGGTCGCGGTGGGCTCTTACCCCACCCTTTCACCCTTACCCTCTGAAAGAAGGCGGTTTGCTTTCTGTGGCACTTTCCCTAGGGTCGCCCCCGCCGGACGTTATCCGGCACCGTGTTTCCGTGGAGCCCGGACTTTCCTCACCCCATCGCCTTTCGGCATTGATGAAGCGCGGCTGCCCGGCCAACTGGCGGGCGGGTGATAGCGTCTTTATCGGGAAAAGACCACAGCAAATCGGCGGAGCCGCAATGACTCCGCCGGATCAGGCGCCGAGAGGCCGCCAGAACGGCTTGCGAACTTCACGCGCAGCCTCTTTCCGGGTCATTCCGACATCCTCGAACATGGCCTCGTTGAACGTCTGCATGTCGCGCGCCATCTGGCGCCTGATGCGCCGCCGCTCCTGCCAGAGCCTGAATGTGGCCACGAGCGCGCCGAAATGCGAGGTATGCGCTTCACCCAGAAGCGCGGCAAGCTGCCGTTGTTCATACCGTCTGTATTCACCGTCAAGCGCGTGCCGCATGGCCCTCTCCTTTTCCAACGAGTGAGAATTTATCTCCTTTCGCGCCCTGGAAAAATTGAATAATGAGAACAGACTATGTGAGAAAAATTCCAATAGATGGAATAGTACCATGGACAAGCTGCCGCCGCTGACTGCGCTCACGACACTGGAAGCTTTCTTCCGCAGCGGTTCCGTCTGGGGCGCAGCCGACATGCTGGGACGGACGCATAGCGCCGTGAGCAAGCAGCTTCATCAGTTGCAGGACCACGCCGGCATCGAACTTTTCGTCAAGCGCGGACTGCAACTGGAACTGACGGACGAAGGCCGGACGCTCGCCGAAACCGTCTCACGCAGCATGGACGAGATGCGCCGCACCTACTCGACGATCACAGGAGCCGGCCGCGCCTCGGTGACAGTGGCGGCCAGTTCCACCTTTGCACGGCAGTGGATGATCCCGACGATTGCCCGCTTCAACGTCGATTATCCCGATATCGACGTCCTGATCCGCCTCACCGGCCCGCATGGCAGCCGCCGCCTCGAAGGACCGGTCGATCTGGTGATCTCCTGGGACCGGCTCCTCAGCCCCTCGGTCGAACACCCGGACGCGCGCCCGCTCGGCGATGTGCATATCGGCCTCGTTCTGGCGCCCGGCTACCCGCATGAACTGGCGGATAATACGCTGAAGGTCGCCACGATCATTCATCGCCGCGAAGGCGAAGCGGCGTGGAAACGCTGGGCAGAGCTGACCGGCCTGAAAATCGTCCGCGAACGCGAGTTGACCTTCGACCTCTCCTCGCTCGCCTTCGAGGCCGCCGAACGCTCCATGGGCGCGACGCTCGCGCCGAAATTCCTCATTGAGCGGGAGCTGAAGACCGGCAGCCTGATTGCGCCCGCCGGGTTTCTGACCTTCGAGAACGGCCTGCTCGTACGCCCTTCCAGCGAGAGGCCCAGGATATCCAGACCGGCACAGGTCTTCATGAGCTGGCTGGTCGAGAATGCACAGTTGAGCCCCGACGGCTTCATCGCCGCTCCACCGGAAAAGGACTGGCCCTTCGCCTCGCCCTCACTGGACTGGTGAGAAGTCGAAATCGAAGGACGAAATGCTGTCTTCGAAGAGCAGTTCCGCTCCAAGCCGTCCGATCTCGTCGGAGCTTTTCGCCGCCGCCCCGCAGCCGCCCGTTACCAATGCGATCCGCCCCGGCGTCAGCCAGCCGATCGCCGGGTAGCCGGTTGACGTGTAAGACGTGACGCATGAGGCGGAGGAGATGGATAGCACATCGAGCCTCGGCACCAGCGCTTTCATCCTGGCGACGAGATGCTCGCGCGCATGTGGCCGTCCGTCGCTGCGGAACCATTCGCCAAGACCTTCGGGCTGCAGCAGCATCTCGTCCGGATCACCGCCGATCTTGAGATAATATTTCCCGTCCGGATAACGGATCGGCGGCAGCATGTAGATGTCGTCGCGCTCCTCGACCGCCTTGTGGATCATCGACGGCATGTCGCGCATTCCCTGAGCATCCGCCTCCGAAACCTCGAAGAAGGTGACGGTTCGCCCATAAACCTTCAGGTCAATCGGCTGCGCCAACAATCCGTTTTGAATCGTAAAACCGCCCGCAGCGCAGAGCACCCGCTCCGCCTCCACGACCGAACCGTCGGCCAACGTGATGGCCACATGACCCGCAGCCTCACGGATTGAGGAAACCGCGGCATCGATACGCTCGGCCCCTGCCCGCTCGGCCAGCTGCGCCTGCGCCATGACCAGCCGCCGCGGGCTGATATGGCCCGCTCCCGTCGCTTCGAAAATGCCCTCTGTTCCCTGCGGAAAGGAAAACCACGGGAACTTCGCCTGCATCCCGTCTTGCGAAAGCCGTTCGGCGGCGACGCCTGCAACCTCCGCCGCGTCTTGCGTGCGCCCAACATAACGGCGCCCCTCCTCCGTACCGGCTCCGGTCAGCAGACTGCCGACCTCACGGTAGAAAGAAATGCCTGTCGCCGCCTCTATATCGCGATAGCGCCCGATGGAGGCGCGAGCGAGCCTCGCCCAGACCGGGTCGGGATCGATGGTCCTTGTGATCCGACCCTCGTCGTAGTGGCTGGCGAAGACGCCGCGGTGATGTGACTTGTCGACCGGCTCCGACGGCCCGATCAGCGCGACGCCCTCCGCCATGTTGGCGAGGTGCCGGGCCGCCGCCGCCCCCATCAGACCGCAACCGATGACAGCAAAGCGGAAGCGAGCGGACATGGGAAATCTCCTTTGCGAAATCAGAAGCTTGGCGCGGCAGGGTGAATCAATCCGCAAAGCCGCTCACCCCAACTCTTAGCAAGCTTATCGCGTCCCTTGAAGCAAGACAGCTGCAACATTCCGCCACGCGTCCGTACGGGCGGGCGGCGCGAATTGCCGCAGCCACTGCAACAATTCCGTTCCTCCTGCGTTGGGACCTCTATTGCAGACACAGGAGCAAGCCATGACCAACGCCGCTTTCGAGCGCGGTCGCACCGAGCCGCGTGAATTCGACACCGTCCAAACAGTCGAAACGAGGCGATGGGGACCGGGCGGCGTCTGGCTCGCCATCCTCGGCGCAATCGTGGCCCTCCTCGGTATCGCGCTGATCGCGGGTGGAGCATGGCTGATCGCGCTCGGCGGAGTGGTCTATTATCTCATCGTCGGGCTGCTATTGCTGGCCTCCGGCATACTGATCTTCTCACGGCGTCGCAGCGGCGTCATCGCCTACATGATCGCCTGGCTCTTCTCGATCATCTGGGGCATTTCCGAAGTCGGCCTGTATATGTGGCCGCTCATTCCCTGGACTGTCGCGCCGACCGTGCTGCTTGTCGTGATCCTTCTCTCGCTGCCCGCCTTTCACCGCACCGTCGTGCGCCGACGCACGGGCGTGACCGCGACGGCGGCCGCAGCTCTTGTTCTCCTGGGAGGAGGCGTAGCGGCCCTGAGCCTCTCCGGACATACGCTCGGACCACGCATGGCTCAGGCACAGGATGCAACCCAGCCCGCCGCACCATCGCCACCGACGAACCCTGCCCCCACCCAGAATTCCGCAACACCCTCCATCCAGCCCGCCGCCCCGACGACACCCACCGTCTCCCCGCAGAACAACCGGCCCATTGCCGAAATCCAGGCGAATCAGGCGACGATCCCGGAAACAGGCGCGAAGATTTCCAAGACCCCGCTGCAGCGCGGTGAGGTCGGCAAGGACTGGCCGGCCTATGGCGGGACCGATCTGGCGCAGCGTTACTCACCCCTCGACCAGATCAATGCGGACAATGTCGGCAAGCTGAAGCAGGTGTGGCTTGCCCATACCGGCAGCATGCCGACCGCTGACACGAAGGACAAGTTCTCGCCCGAGAACACGCCGCTGGTGATTGGCGGCACCCTCTATACCTGCTCTGCCATGAACGTGATGATCGCCTATGATGCCGCCTCCGGTCAGGAGAAGTGGCGCTATGATCCGAAAGTGCCGGGCAAGGCCGTGCCCTATGGCGCGACCTGCCGCGGCGTCTCCTATTTCGCCGCCCCCGCCGCCGCTAGCGTGACGGAATGCAAGACCCGCGTCATCGAAGGCACGCTCGATGCACGCCTGATCGCCGTGGACGCGGAGACCGGCAAACCTTGCTCTGGCTTCGGCGACAACGGCCAGGTCGATGTCAACAGGAACATCGGCCAGTCAGTTCCGGGTTGGTATTCGATCACCGCCCCGCCCGTTATCGTGCGTGGAGTCGTGGTGACCGGCGCCCAGGTGCGCGACGGTCAGGCGGAAGATGCTCCTTCGGGCGTCGTGCGCGGCTATGATGCCATCACCGGCAAGCTCGACTGGGCCTGGGACATGGGCCATCCGGACCGCGTCGGTGCACCGCCGGACAATGGCGTTTACACGCGCGGCACGCCGAACATGTGGACCGCCGCCGCCGGTGACGAACAGCTTGGTTACGTCTATCTGCCGCTAGGCAATTCCTCGGTCGACTACTACGGCGGCAACCGCAAGGACTTCGAGAACAAGTACAATTCCTCGCTCGTCGCCATCGACGTGACGACGGGGAAGCCCGTCTGGAGCTTCCAGACAGTGCATTACGATCTGTGGGACTATGATCTCGGCTCGCAGCCCTCTCTGGTCGATTTCCCGACCGACAAGGGCACCGTGCCTGCGGTCGTGCTCCCAAGCAAGCAGGGCGAAATCTACGTTCTCGACCGCCGCACCGGCAAGTCGCTTTTCCCTGTCACCGAAAAGCCCGTTCCGACCGGCGGCGTCGAACCGCAGAACCTCTCCAAGACGCAGCCCTATTCGGGCTATGCGACGCTTGCCAAGCCGGAGCTGAAACCCTCCAACGCCTGGGGCGCCTCGGCGCTCGACCAGCTCTGGTGCCGCATCCAGTTCCGCCAGGCCTCCTATCAGGGTGAGTATACGCCCCCGACCTCACACAAGCCCTTCATCGAATATCCGGGCTATAATGGTGGCTCCGACTGGGGCAGCGTCGCGGTAGACGCGAAAAGCGGAATCCTTGTCGCCAACTACAACGACATTCCCAACTACAATCGCCTGATCCCGCGCGCCGAAGCCGACAAGATGGGCGTGCGCCCGATCACCGAAGGTGGCGACCTGCCCGGCACGGAAGCTGGCGCGCAGGCCGGATCGCCCTATGCCATCGACGTCAATGCCGGCTGGCGCAACGAGGTAACCGGCATGCCCTGCGTCTCCCCGCCCTATGGCTGGATACGTGCCATCGATTTGAAGACGGGCAAGACGCTCTGGGACGAGCCCTTTGGTGACGCGACGAATAACGGCCCCTTCGGTATCCCGTCGCACCTTCCCGTCCCCATCGGCACGCCGAACAATGGCGGCCCGCTCATCACCGCCGGTGGCCTCATCTTCATTGCGGCGACCACGGACGACAAGTTCCGCGCCATTGACATCCATACGGGCAAGACCGTCTGGGAAACGACGCTGCC
This sequence comes from Hyphomicrobiales bacterium, assembly GCA_900467685.1. Classification (GTDB taxonomy): domain Bacteria; phylum Pseudomonadota; class Alphaproteobacteria; order Rhizobiales; family Rhizobiaceae; genus Ensifer_A. Next base: position 60,301 of record UBQX01000022.1, on the reverse strand, counting down.
GGCCGGTGGCCAGTCGACGCCGATGACCTATGAGGTCAATGGTCGACAATATGTGGTGCTGGCACCGGGCGGTCATCACTTCATGGAAACGAAGGTAGGCGACCAGATCATCGCCTACGCACTGCCGAAATAAGGCGCTTCACGCCGCTTTGCGGCAAAGCCGTTCCTCCCGGAGCATGCTGCCCGTCGTTCCCCTCAAGAGGGGCGGCGGGCGGCGTGCTCAACGCGCATCGGCGTAAGCCAGCCAGGACTTCCAATTATCCTGCGTGCCGGCAAAGACGTTGATATCCGTCTGGCCGCCGACACCCGGCACGATGCCGGTGGACGTGTACTGCCAGAAGGCCCATTTGCGGTCGGCATACTTTTCTTCGGGATGCGACGCGACGGAGCGCAGCCAGAACTGGTAGTCCTTGAAATAGCCCACGAAATTGTCGCGGTGGAAGTCGACGGACGTGTAGATGATCGGCTTCTTGCCGTAATGCGCTTCAAGCCTGTCCAGGAAACGCTTCATGTCCGCCCGGACTGTCGCAGGGTCAGGCCTGAGCTTGCAGGTGGGCGAAGCAGGGTTCCATTCCGCATCCAGCACCGGCGGCAGCTTCACCGCCTCGCGCGGCACGTTGGCAATGAACCAGTCGGCCTGCTGATCGGGCGTGGAGCAGAAATAGTAGAAGTGATAGGGCGCATAGGCGACATTGGCCGCCCGCGCCCCGCGCCAGAATTCCTCGAACTTAGGATCGAGCCGGTCCTTGCCTTCAGTCGCCTTGATGAAGGCAAAGGAGACGCCGGACCGCTTCGCCGTCTCCCAGTCCACGCGCTCGTTGTACTTCGACACGTCGATACCGTGGATCGGATGCCTGTGCGGGCTGCGCGCACCGAAATCCTGCGGGTCCATGTCCTTGAATTTGGAGGACACGGCAGCAGTCTTCATCAGGTCATAGTCGGTGCTCGTGCAGCCGGCAATGAGGGCGGCAAGCGGCAGAAGAGCCAGGGCGAAACGGCGCATGAAAGTCCCGGAAATCAACGAGTCGAAAGGATGTTATCCTGTTCGGGCACGTTGTAAAGAAGGCCCGTCAAGACGTGCCATCCAGCCAATCATGACAGGGTAAATAAACCGTTACACGACAGGCTTGGTGATCGTGGCAGACCAGGCATAGCCGCGGCAGAGCGGTCGGAATGACGGCGCGCAGCCATGCCGCTTGGCGACGGCCGCAACCACCGAATCCAAGTCACGGCGCGGGTCGACATGGAAACGCGCAAGCCATGCTTTCAGCATGCGCCGGAACCAGCCGGGTAGCCTTTCCTGCTGGCCGAAATCGACGATGTGCAGTACACCACCGGGATTGAGCGCATCGACCGCCGCATCGATGGTCGCCTCCCAGGCCGGGATCATCGAGAGCGCATAGGAGATCATGATGCGGTCGAAGCCCGGACGCCCGAAGTCCCGCGCCGCGAAATCCGACGCATCGCCTGCTTTCAGCACAGTGTCGGACGGCAGCTTCGCGCGTGCGGAAATCAGCATTTCCTCTGAGATGTCGAGCCCGTAGAGCCGGCAGCCGGGATAGAGCGCACCTGCCAGCGCAAGGTTGCGCCCCGTGCCGCAGCCGAGTTCCAGAATGCTCTGGCCGGGCTTTGCGTCCAGATGCCGGATCGTCCGGTCGCGGCCGAGCAGATAGTATTTCCGCGTCAGATCGTAGATATGGCGCTGGGTGCGGTACATCCGGTCCATGCGGGCGGCATGATCGGCGTCAGCGGTGATGGCGGTCGTGTCGAGGACTGTCACGGTGCTTTCCTGTAAACGTGGAAGCCGCCATAGATCGCGGAGCGATCGCGAGCCAGCATTTCATTCGAGAGATCCGGGAGATAATCCCAGACCTCCAGCGTCCGCGGATCGAGCTTGGCTTCCAGCGGGCTTTCCACGGCGGCCGTGCGGAAGATGACCCGCGCGCCGGGGGCAGCAGCCCGGTTGATCTCGGTCCAGAGGTCGTTGAGCTGTTCGGCGGTCATCCAGTCCTGCGCATCGAGGAGGACGAACCGGTCGACCGAGCCGGGGCGCTTCTGCTTCAGAAGCTCCGTGAAGCTCTTGTGATGCACCTCGACCCGGCGGGTATTCGCGCGGATTCTCGAGAAATTGTCCGGGTGCAGATAGAGCGGCAGGCTGCCCTCATGGGTCTTCGGATAGCGGCGCGAAAACGCCTGCCAGGCGAAGTAATTGTCCTTGAGCGGGAAGCCGCAGGCGAGCTTTTCGAGACGCTCCCGCAACACGTCGGCGACATGGCCGGAGGCGCTGCTGCCGGCCAGTTCGTCATACTGCTGCGGCGGAATGCCGAGCCCGAAGAGCGAGCTCTTGCGGCTGGTGATCCAGCGCACAAGCGCGCTGTCGAACATCGGCGCGATTTCGCGGTCGAAGATTTCGCGCTGTTCTTCCAGCGTTCGCGCCGCCATCAGCCGGTCGAAGGTCTTGCCATGCAGGCGCGCTGCCAGATGCCCTGCCCCGATGAACCGGCCGAGAAGGCCGGTGCGATAGATATTCCGGTCGAAGGTCGAGATGCGGCGGCGGCCCAGCTTGTCCCGACCGTTCCAGTATTTGAACGTGTCGCGGTCGAGGCCCGGCCCGATAAAGCGGTCGAAGGCTTCGGAATTGGCGGCATTGCCGGGCTCGGCGAACATGCGGCGCACATCGGCATAGGACGGCAGCGTCTCGAAGGCGGCCAGCTTCAGCCGGTTCAGCGCGACGTGATGGTGGTTGAGATCGACCACGTCGATCCGGGCCGGCCCTTGCGCCAGATAGGCCAGCATGTTGCAGCCGCCCGATCCGATGGTGACGATGCGGTGATGGGGCTCGATGCGCATCGCCTCGATATCGACCGCCGGGTCCTCCCAGATCTGTGGATAAACCAGCCCGGAAAACATGAGACCGAAGAGCCGTTCGGACAGGCCTTTTCCGCTCAACGCGCGATGTCTGATGAAGGCGGACTTGAGCCTTGTATTCCTTAAATATCCGGTAATCGGAGCGATACCCGTCATCGGCGCTGAACCCCATTGAAATCCTTCAAAGCGGGCGCAGTCATAGTCACGATTCGCTACAGTTTGATGACCCTTTACCCCTGATTAACCGCCCCGGATAACGACCTGTTAACGCGACTGGCCCTAGAGTCCGCGCACAAACCAGGAGCATTTAACATGATGTTAAATTCGTTTCTGCCGAAGATTGAGCAACGTTATGTTTTCGTTGGTTCGGCAGTCGGTGCGGTCTTGCCTGCATCATTTTTTTTCATCTCGAGATATTCAGGATATAGCGGCTCCTTCTTTCAATGGGCCTTTGAAAATCCATCGCAATTCACTCTGGCCGCGATGCCCGCATGGATGGGGCTTGTCGCGCTTCAGTTCGCCCGGAACCGCCGCAGGCAGAACGAGGCCGACCAAGCACGGCGACTGCAGGAACAGCGCCTGCTTCACGAGGCGCTGCATGATCACCTGACCGGTTTGAAGAACCGCGCCGCCTTCCACACCGCAGCCCGCCGGCTGATCGCGGAGCGGCAACCCTATGCCCTCCTTCTTCTCGATCTCGACAAGTTCAAACTGGTCAACGACACCAAGGGGCATCACGCCGGCGACAAGTTGCTGATCGAAATCGCAGAGCGCCTCGGATCGATCGAGACGACCCATCAGAATGCAACCGCGTATCGCCTCGGCGGCGATGAGTTCGCCATCTTTGTTCGAGCACCCGCCAGCCGCCAGCATCTTTCGGATCTCGGCCAGGCGATTGCCGATCGCATCTGCGAACCCGTACGGCTTGAGGGCAGCACGGTCGATGTCGGCGTCAGCATCGGCATCGCCGAAACGCTGCACGTGGCCGAGCCCATCGAGGACGTCATGCAGCGCGCCGATCTGGCGCTCTATAGCGCCAAGGACCGGACCGGCTCGACAGTCATGTTCTACGACAAGTTCCTCGCCGAAGCCTCGCTCAGTCGCCTGGAAATGGAGCGCGATCTCGTAAGCGCGATCGCTCAGGGCGAGTTGATGCTCGAGTTCCAGCCAATCCTCTCATCCGGTGACGGTCAGATCGTCGCCATGGAAGCGCTTCTGCGCTGGTTGCATCCGCAAAAGGGCCTGATGGCGGCTGACCGGTTCATGCCGGCGGCGGAGCGCTGCGGCCTGACGCGCAAGATCGATGCCTGGGTGCTCAACGCCGCCTGCATGGACGCGGCAAGCTGGCCGGGCCAGGTGGCCGTCTCGGTCGCCATCTCCAAGGCAGAATTCGAGGACGACAATTTTCCCGCTCATCTCGTGCGGTGTCTGGACCGTTCCGGTCTTGCACCACAACGTCTGACGATCGAAGTATCGGAAAGCGTGGTGGCGCTGGGCATGGAACGCGTGCGCGAACGCCTCACGCAACTTCACGCGCTCGGCGTCCGCGTCACGCTGCATGATTTTGGCGTCGCGCTCCACGCACTTCATCAGGTCATCAAGATGGATGTGGACGGGCTGAAGCTTGAACGCTCGCTGACCCAGAGCGTCCTGACCAGCGCCGAAGGGGCGGGCCTGATGGACGCGATGATGCAGTTCGGTGCTGCCATCAAGGTGGCGAATGCCAACACGCCGGAGAGCAACGACAACTCGATCGACTTCGTGCGTCACCGCGGCGCATCTCAGGTGCAGGGCTATCTCTCCTCGACGCCACTCCCCGCCTCTGCCGTGGCCGACTTCATCGCGACCAGAGCGACAAAGGACGCCGCACGCCGGGCCTGAAAGATTTCCTCGAACTCCATTTGTTCAGCCATGGACAAGCTTGCGGCTTTGCTGTTCATTCTGGGAAAGCAGCCCAGATGAACGGCGCGTCAACGCTCGCCTGAATAAGACCCGGCTGCGGGAGGCTTCATGCGTATCGTCTTCAAGCTCTTGAAATGGTTGATCGGCGCGCTCGTCGCTGCCGTCGTCGCTTTTCTGATCGCCATTCGTTTCGTTCCACCGGAACTGCTGCAGGTCGGCGACAGCTATGCCGCCAAGATCGCCTGCTCCAACGTCTTCCTCGCCGGACGCGATGCGCAGACGGTTCTTGCCGACGATGTGCAGGCACCCGGCAATCCGATCCTCAAGGCCGTCATGCTCGATGTCGAGAAGGACAAGGGCAAGGTGACGGCCCGCCTCCTCGGCTATGCCGCCCCGCGCAGTTCCGTGTATCGCCCCGGCTATGGCTGCATGAACCTCGCTGACGAAGCAATCGCGCCGACAGCCCTGCCCGCCCCACCCCAGCCGACCGTACCGGATCCCAATGTCGAGTGGCCCATCGGCAACCACGCAGGTGCAAGCTTCGACCCGGCGCTTTCCGGCATTCTTTCGGACGACACGCTGCGCGGCCCCGGCATGCGGGCCATAGTCGTCGTCCATCACGGCAAGATCGTTGCCGAGACCTACGGCGCCGGCTTCGACGACAGAACGCCGCTGATCGGCTGGTCGATGACCAAGACGGTCAACGCAATCCTCGCCGGCCGCGCCGCCCAGATGGGCCTCCTCTCCTTCGATGACAAGAACCTGTTCCCCGAATGGGCGAATGACGAGCGCAAGGAGATCAGCCTCAAAAGCCTCGCCGCCATGCAAAGCGGCCTCGTCTTCAACGAGGATTATGGCGACGTTTCCGACGTGACACGCATGCTCTACCTGCAGCCGGACATGGCAAAGTTCACCACATCGCAGCCGCTCACCGCCAAGCCCGACGCGCAGTTCAACTACTCGACCGGCACATCCGTCGTCATGGCGCGCTACTGGATGAACAAGATGCCGGACAAGGAAACCGCGCTTGCCTTCCCGCGAAAGGAACTGTTCAACCCGCTCGGCATGCAGTCCGCAGTTCTTGAGGTCGACCAGACGGATACGTTTGCCGCCGGCTCCTACCTCTACGCCTCGGCGCGCGACTGGGCCCGCATCGGCCAGTTCCTGCTCCAGGACGGCGTCTGGAACGGGACACGACTGGTCAGCGAAGACTTCATGAAGATGATGCGCACCGCGAATTCGACCTCCGGCGGCGTCTACACGCAGATGCAAAGCTGGCTGACGGGCCCGGGAGAGGAACCCAATGCCTCGTTCGGCGCGCCCGCCGACGCCTTCTGGCTGCAGGGTCATGACGGGCAGACGGTGGCGGTCGTTCCCTCGCGTGATCTCGTCGTGGTCCGGATGGGCCTCAGCCCGTCGCGCCTCGGCTACCGTCCGCAGACGCTGCTCGCAGCGATCGCTGGCAAGCTCAAGGATTAAGACCGCCAAGGGCGCGCACATCAGGTGCGCCCCCTCACCGCGCGTCAAAAACACAAAGGCCCCGAACGGACACGTTCGGGGCCTTCTCGATTCTCATGATGCAAACAGGCTACTCTTACTGGATGTCGTCCAGCAGGCCCTTGCGCTTGGCATCATAATAATAGCCGGTGCGATAGAGCCAGTCGGCAGCCTTCTCGTTCTTGCCGGCGACGATCCAGGCGCCACGCAGGTATTTCACGGCGTATTTCAGATTGGTCTCGGCATCCAGCAGCCCCGTCGGCGCACCGTCGTAACCCAGGCTCTTCGCCGTGTTGTAACGGATCTGCATCAGGCCGTAATTGCCACGATGCAGGGCACGCGGATTGTAGGTGCTCTCGCGCTTGGCAACGCGATGAACCAGCGTTTCCGGCACGCCATACATGGAAGCGTACTTCGAAATCAGGTTGTTGATGTGGCCATTGTTCGCGTCCGGAGCCATCGCGATCGTCATCGAGGCCGGAGCGTCCGCCATGATCAGTCCCGAAGACTGCATGGCCTGGTTCTGCGCCGCAAATGCATCGCTGCTCGCCGGCAGCGGCGGAGCGGCATAGGCTAGAGAGGAGTTCACGCTGGTGGCCGGCGTGTTGACGGCCTCGGCAAGCTCGACCGTCGGGCCGGACTTTTCAGCCGCAGCCGTCACCGGGTCGCCAGCTTTGGCAGGGCAGTTGACGGCGGGTGCACTGGCTTCGGTGACCCTGGCCTTCTTTCCGGCTTCTCCGTCCGCAGGCGCTGCGGCGGAAGACGCGCTGGCCGCCATGGAGGCGCACAATGCAGCCTGTTCGCGGGCTGCAGCAACAGCGGCTGCCGCTGCGATGCGCTTTTCTTCCATGGCCTTGGCGCGGGCGTTGGCAACCTCGGTTTCCATCTGCGCCATCGCCTGAATATCGTCCGCCGACGGAATGCCTGCAATCTGCGTTCCGGGCTTCGCCGAGGGAACAACGATCTGTTCCGACATCAGCTGATCAACCGGCGTCTGGACGACTGACGTACAGCCTGCTGCAAAGAGCGCTGAGAGTACACCAGTGGCAGCCAGGCCGGTTTTGACGGTCTTCTTCAAAATCACGCGGTCTTGTTCCCCGTTGATCCCACGGTCGATCACAAGTTTGTGACCGCTCCGATAATACTCTCTTAACCACGAATAAGGCAAATTCGTGTTATGCTTGTGGCGAAATTTCGCCAAGGGCTTACCGAAGGCTCACAGAGGCCTCAGGCGGCGCGGCTGTAAATGGCCGTCACGGTGCCGGCCGAGATCAGCATGGCACCACCCGTACGATTGACCGCTTTCTGCACCGATGCCTTACGGATGAGGCTGCGGGCGCGGTCAGCCAGGAACGCATAGCCCAGCGCGTTCAGTGTGGCAAGGGTCACGAAGGTTGCCTCCATCACCACCATCTGCGGCAGGAAATCCGCATTGCGGTCGATGAACTGCGGCACGAAGGACACGAAAAAGATGATGCTCTTGGGGTTCAGCGCCGTCACCATGAAGGCGTGAAAGAAGATGCGGTGGCCCTTGCGCTCCGGCAGATTGTCGTTGTCGCTGATGGGGCCGGTCTGGATGGGCGCACGCCAGAGCTTGATGCCGAGATAGATCAGATACGCGCCACCGATCCAGCGCAGCACCGTGAAAAGCTCGGCCGAGGTAGCAAGCAACACGCCCAGCCCCAGCATCGATGCCGTCATGGCCACGAAGTCGCCAAGCGCTACGCCCGACGCCGTCACCGCTGCCGTCTTGCGGCCGTAACCCAGCGCGTAGGACACGACCAGAAGGATCGTTGGTCCCGGAATGACCAGAATCACGGCCGCTGCCGCCGCGAATGCCAGCCATGTTTCAACGGACATGATTGCCTCCCGATGTCGGCCGCAACGTCAGGCGGCACTTCTTAACAGAAAGTGAAGCCACCATTTCCCGGCGCTGTCAACGCTGCGTTTGACCAGACTTGACGAACGAAAAGAGCCCCGGCCACCTTGAAGGTAACCGGGGCCGCACAACGGCAAAGAGGCAGCCAAGCCCATGAGAGGTGACTTGTGCCTCTCGGACAGTGAAGACCAGCGGTTTACGCCGGCTTCCAGCTCTGGCCGACGAAGTCCATCACATCGGAGAACCACTTGGCCGACGTGTCGAAATGCTTGCCGCCCTTGATGCGCGGGAATTCGATCGTGCGAAGCTTGCCGCCCTGGTCTTCGTCGTGGCCAATGACGCCTGAAACCTTGTTCAGTGCGCTCTCGACGGCCGAATCGACCATGGAGTGGATCAGATGGCGGTCGCGGGCGTTCGCGGGTGCAGAGCGCGCATAGTAGCCGGATTTCTGCACCATGGCGCGCTCGGCGCCGATCAGCGCCCCAAACTGCTTGGAGAACCAGTTGCCTACGTTGATCGTGTCGATCTTCACATGGCCGAAGGCATCGCGCTTGACGCTCTCGCCGGCCGCTTCACGCTCGGCGACGATGGCATCGAGGCAGGCGCCTTCAGAGACGAAGATCGTGACGAAGCCGGTCTTGTCCATGATGGCCCTGAGGCGGGCCGCTTCCTTGTCGAGGTCGAACGCGATTTCCGGCAGGTAGATGCCGTCGATGTTCTTCAGTTCGGTGTTCATCATCAGGCCTTCGATATATTCATGGCCTTTGGTGCGGTCGATATAGGCAAGAGCGGTTGCCGCCGTCAGCCAGCCGCAATGACGGCCCATGACTTCGTGAACCACCAGCGTGCGCGGTGCGGCGCTCTGTTCGTTCGACACGTGATCGAAGAAATGCGCGCCGACTTCCGCAGCAGTCCAGGCGCCGAGAGTCTGGCGGATCGGAACAACGTCATTGTCGACAGTCTTCGGCAGCCCGACAACGGTCAGGTTATAGCCATTGGCGCCGAGATAGGCGGCAAGGTCGGCCGCTGTCGTGTTGGTATCGTCGCCGCCGATCGTGTGCAGGATGGTCACGCCATCCTTGGCGAGACGGTCGGCCGCAACGGCAAGCGGGTTCTGCCCTTCCTTGACCAGCCCGCGCTTCACGCAGTCGGCCGCATTGGTCAGCTTCACGCGGCTGTTGCCGATCGGCGAACCGCCATGATGGTGAAGAATATAGGCCTTCTCGCGCATGTCCTGCGTGATCGGAATGATATCGCCGAGCAGAAGGCCGTGATAGCCGGAGCGATAGGCAATCATCTCGAGATCAGGCGCGACATCGTTATAGCGCTCGATCAACCCGCCAACGGAGGAAGACAGACAGGGTGCAAGCCCCCCGGCGGTGAGCATTGCGACTTTCTGCTTGGCCATGAAATCCTCCGGATGCCTGAATGCGTCTGCGCATGAATTGGCGCTCGCGCCTCGCCTTGTAAAGTGACATTTTGAAGAAAAGTCCTTGATTTGGCGGGATATTCACACGGGCGCACAATAAAATCGTTTCAAATTCGTCAGCCGGCACGCGGGCAGCGGCGCTGAAAATACCCGGAGCCTCGGATGCATCCGGTTGCGGTTTGAATCCGTAAACCGTGAACAGTCCTTTTGATGAAAGGATTAGGAAAACTGACTTGAAAAGGTCCGGATTATTTGGTCAACCTCGCTACCATGATCGTTGATTTTCTTTGCGAACAGGCTTCGTCCTTCCTGGAACGTGTAGCGGCCGCCGTGGCGGATGCCGCGAGCAACGCGCTGCATGGCGTCGTTGAGGCCGTGCGGACCCTGTTCGAGGGCGATCCGGAGACCCGCCGCAAGGTCGCCTTCTCTATTGCGATGATCGCCCTTTCCGCCAAGATGGCGAAGGCAGACGGCATCGTGACGGAGAAGGAAGTCAACGCCTTCAAGGACATCTTCGAGTTTCCGGATTCAGAAGCGAAGAACGTCGCCCGTCTCTATAATCTGGCCCGCCAGGACGTCGCCGGTTACGAAGCCTATGCCGAACGCATGGCGGCACTCTGTGGCTGCGGCACGCCGGATTGCCCGGTGCTGAGCGAAATCCTCGACGGACTGTTCCACATCGCCAAGGCCGATGGTCTGGTGCATGAGAACGAAATCGCCTTCCTGCACCGCATCGCCGAGATATTCGAGATTACCGAACAGGGTTTCGAGCGCATCATGGCTCGTCATGTGATCATCGGCGAGGATCCATACAAGGTTCTGGGCATCCCCCCGGAAACCGACTTTGCCGAAATCCGCAAGCGCTATCGGTCACTCGTTTCGGAACATCACCCCGACCGCCTGATCGCGCGCGGCGTGCCGGAGGAGTTCCACGGCATCGCCAATGAGCGCATGGCGGCGCTGAACCAGGCCTACGCGGCCATCGAGAAAGAACGCCGCGCCGCATGAGCGCCTTTGCCCCCGACTTCAAGACCGCCATCGTGCGCCCCTCACCCAATCATACGGAGCGCCGCGGCACCGACCGCCCGGACATGATCATCCTGCACTATACCGGCATGCCGACAGAGGCCGGTGCTCTCGAGTGGCTCTGCGCACCCGAGAGCGAGGTGTCCTGCCACTATGTCGTGAACATGGACGGAACTGTCTACCAGCTCGTTCAAGAGGAGCGCCGCGCCTGGCATGCCGGCAAGAGTCACTGGAAGGGCGAGACGGACATCAATTCGCATTCCATCGGCATTGAGATCGCCAACCCGGGGCACCCCGCGCTTCCCGATTTCACGAAAGCGCAGATCGCCACCGTCATCGATCTGTGCCGTGACGTGATCGCCCGCTGGGAGATTGCGCCGGAACGGGTGCTCGCCCATTCCGACGTAGCCCCCGTGCGCAAGGTTGATCCGGGCGAACATTTTCCGTGGGGGCAGCTTCACGAGGCCGGCATAGGCCATTGGGTCCCGCCCGCCCCCATCGCCGGCGGCCGCTTCTTTCAGTTTGGCGAAGCCGGCCCGCCGGTCGAGGCAATCCAGTCCATGCTGACTCTGTATGGTTATGGCGTTCCCGTATCCGGCGAGTTCTGCGACAAGACCAAGGGCGTGATCGAAGCCTTCCAGCGTCACTTCCGCCCCGAGAAGATCGACGGCGTCGCCGATATCTCCACGCTCGATACGCTGCATCGGCTGCTCGCCGGCCTGCCGCGCTTCAAGAACGTCTGAATTTTCCCCGTCCGCCACGCGTTCACCGCATTCCTGCGTTTTGTGCTCGACGTCTTGCCGTTTTAAGATACGGTCGTGTCCGATTGTCATGAATTTTTGACCGGGCGAGGATCGAATCACGGCGGGCATCGTTTGCTCTCGGCCTCACCTGAGGTATAGAGCGTCCATTCTTTCAACTGTCGGGAAAGTTATCTTATGTCGTCCGTTCGCCTGCCTGCCCTCCTCGCCGCCGCCGCACTCCTGTCCAGCACGGCATCGGGACACGCGGCCGAATGCGGCAACGACCTTTCGACCTTCCTGGCAGGCATCGAGACGGAAGCGGTTGCCTCCGGGATCGCGCCGGAAGCCGTAGACAAGGCGCTGGCCGGCGCGCAGATCGACCAGAAGGTCCTGAAGATGGACCGCGCGCAAGGCGTCTTCCGCCAGACCTTCCTGGAGTTCTCCAAGCGTACCGTCAGCGGCGCGCGCTACCAGATCGGCAAGAAGAAGATCGAGCAATATGCCAGCGTCTTCGCAAGAGCCGAACAGGAGACAGGCGTTCCCGCCGCCGTCATCACCGCCTTCTGGGGCATGGAAACCGATTTCGGTGCTGTTCAGGGCGATTTCAACACACGCAATGCGCTCGTCACGCTCTCCAACGATTGCCGCCGCCCGGAAGTCTTCCGTCCGCAGCTGATCGCGCTGATCAAGCTTGCCTCGCTCAACGACATCGACCCGCAGACGACGACAGGCGCCTGGGCCGGTGAAATCGGCCAGACCCAGATGCTGCCCGCCGATATCATCAAGTATGGCGAGGACGGCGATGGCGATGGCCTCGTGAAGCTGAAGGACTCCGCCCCCGACGTGATCCTGACGACCGCGCGCTTCCTCGCCGGCCTCGGCTTCAAACGCGGTGAGCCGTGGCTTCAGGAAGTCAAGGTTCCCGAAAACCTGCCGTTCGAGAAATCGGGCCTTGGCGGCACGCTGACAGCGGGTGACTGGTTCAATCTCGGCGTGACACCACACGACGGCAACAAGGCGAGCGCTGCGCTCAACGCCTCGCTGGTGCTGCCGCAGGGCCGCTTCGGGCCGGCCTTCCTCGCCTACCCCAATTTCAACGTCTATCTCGAGTGGAACCAGTCGCTCGTCTATACGCTTTCGGCTGCCTATTTCGCGACCCGCTTTGCCGGAGCTGAACCCTACGATCCGGGCAATCCGGAACCGGGTCTCTCCGTCGAGGACATGAAGGTTCTGCAGGAAAAGCTTGATGCCAAGAGCCATGACGTCGGCAAGATCGACGGCATTCTCGGCTCCGGCACGCGTGCAGCCGTTCAGAAGGTCCAGGCAGAACTTGGCATGCCGGCAGACGGCTGGCCGACGGCCAAGCTTCTCGAACAGATGAAGTAATCAACCCTACTAGGACTGTTTCCGTTTCACCGCCTTGCGATGATAGATCGCAAGGCGCAGCGCGCGGTAGCGCACATGCGCGCCGTGGGTGAAGCGCGAGAAGGCGGCCGTTCCCCGGTGCACCTCATAGAGCTCGTGCGCATAGGCCGCTGCCAGTGCGTCACGATAGGTCTCCATGCCATGGCTCGCCACGCTGTCCAACCGATGCATGACGCCCACCCAGACGGGCGACACGAGAAGCGACACGGCAGTGACCGCGATGGAAAGCCGGTAGAGATCGCTTCCCAGCACGCCGGTCGCATGGCCGGCAGAGGCGAGCACGAAGGAAAACTCCCCGATCTGCGCCATGGAGAGCCCGGCAATCAGTGCCGTCTCGGCCGAAGAACCCGTCTTGCGGATCAGGAAGATGTTCAGCACCGACTTCGCGGCAATGACGATGATGGATGCGGCCAGGACTTCGAAGAGATGGGCGCGGATGAAGGAAAGGTCGATCAAGAGCCCGATCGACAGGAAGAAGACCACGACCAGAACGCTCTGTATCGGCTCGATCACCGGAATGACGCGGCTGCGCAGCGTCGAGTTGCCTGTGACGATGCCGGCCAAAAACGCGCCGTAGACGGGTGAAAGACCGGCAAGGCCCGAAATCGCGGCAGCGGCAAAGCAGACCGCGAGCGCGCCGAGCGCCAAAAGCTCCGTCTTTTCGGCAATCTCTTCGGCAAACGGCACGCGGATCTTCTTGTGCCCGCCGAACCACCAGAGAATGCCCGCCAGCAGCCCGACGGCAACCAGCATCTTGAGCGCAACCTCGCCGAACTGCCCGCCGCCGCCCGAGAGGCTCGACACGAAAATCAGCATGGGCACGACTGCAATGTCCTGAGCAATCAGCACGCCCACTGCAATGCGCCCCGCCTCCCCGCGAAGAACGCCCATGTCCTCCAGCATCTTCATCGCCACCACCGTGGACGAGAGCGCGATGATGAAGCCCATGATCACCGCTTCTTCCGGCCCGGCGCCCGTGACCAGCACGATCGCCCCGCCCGCCACCATGGCCGCCACAAGCTGGCCTCCCGCCACCGTCAGCGCCTGCCTGAGTGTCAGGATGAAGGCCTTGATCGACAATTCCATGCCAATGAAGAACAGAAGGACGACAACGCCCATTTCGGCGAGCAGCGAGACGGAATCATTGTTGGAAATGAGCCCGACACCGGTCGGTCCGAGCGCGACGCCGGCAACGATGAATCCCACGAGCGGAGGCTGCCTGAGTCGCATGAACCCGAGACCCAGGATTGCCGCAACCGCGATCACCAGTGCAATCGCAGTCAGGGCAGAGCCATGGTCAGCGGGTGCGGCTTCGATCGATCGCGTGATGATGTCGTCCAGCCCGGCCCCCTTCGATTCCAGCGTGGAATCGCATGCTCTTGTCGTCCAAAACTATGCGCCGATTCACCGCGACATGCCAACCGCAGCACAACAAAAACCGGCTTCTTGTCTCCCAAAACGCGACAATCAAAACGTCCACCAATGGAACGGATGTTTCAAGATGGCGAAAACGCCAACGCTTTCAAGAATTTGTCACATTGGGTCAAAATGGTGCATTGCAACAGAATTATTAAGACCGTCTTAATTCGCCCACAAATTTTCTCGACATAAAAAATAAAGTATTTTCAATTGTTTGGATGAATTTAGCTCGCCTCTTGGCCCCATTTCCGCCGCAGCGCAGCACAAGTTTCGCTTTTCAACGGGCCCGAGTGCTGCCTATGATGATGCTCGTTAACGCGAAGGAGGTCAGCAATGGGACTTACGCAGTCGCTCAATGTCCTGATGATCGGTGCAGCGTTTTTGTTTGTGGCGTCAATGCTGTTCATTTGATGACGGGACGCCTTGCCGGTCTGATGGGAATAGACCGGGTTTGAGCTTGAGGCTCCAAGAAGTAAATTGAAAACGCGCGGGAGATTGGACACTCCCGCGCGTTTTTCCTTTTCAGGATCTTTGCCTTGAAGGCCTCAGGCAGCGGCGCCGCTCTGAGCGTTGCGCGCCTCGGCAGGTACCCGCTGGAAGCCCGAGAGCTCCAGCACGCGGCTCACCAGAGACGAGCGGTTCATGGTGTAGAAGTGGAACTCGCTCACTCCGCGATGGATCAGGTCCTTGACCTGCTCGGCCGCCAGCTGAGACGCTGCCTTGAAACGCTCCTCCGGCAGATCGTCGATCGTGCCGAGACGGGCAATGACATAGTCGGGCACGCTCGCCCCGCACATGCCGGCAAACTTGCGGACCTGCGCCAGGTTATGGATCGGCAGGATGCCCGGAACGATCGGAATATTGATACCGGCGGCCACGACCTTTTCCAGGTAGCGCTCATACTGGTCGTTCTCGAAGAAGAACTGCGTCAGCGCCCGTGTGGCACCCGCATCGACCTTGCGCTTCAGCATGTCGATATCGGCGGCAACGTCCGCGCTTTCAGGGTGCTTTTCCGGATAGGCCGAGACGCTGATCTCGAAATCGCCGAGCGCCTTCAGCCCCGCCGTCAGCTCGGCCGCATTGGCATAGCCGCCGGGATGCGGCTGGTAAACGGTGCCGATGCCACCCTGCGGATCGCCGCGCAGCGCCACGAAATGACGAATGCCGGCGGCGCGGAACTCCTCTACGATGGCATGCGTCTCCTCCCTGGTCGAACCGACACAGGTCAGATGCGACGCGGAGGGAATATGCGACCGCTGGATGATGCCCTTCAGCGTGGCGAGGGTCGGCGCGCGCGTCGAGCCGCCCGCACCATAGGTCACGGACACGAAGTCCGGGTCCCAGGCCGACAGGTCCTCAAGCGTCTCCCAGAGCTGACCTTCCATCTCCGGATTTTTGGGCGGAAAGAACTCGAAGGACAGACGGACACCATCGGCGCCGATCGTTGGGTTGACGGTCATTCACGCTCTCCTTGCTTGGCTCAGTCCATCCTCGTCCGCCATGAGCAGGCGGGGATCGCGCGCGAGCCAGAGGGTGACGGTGAGCGCCCCCTTGCCCGCGGCTTCATCCTTGAGGTCGACTGTCTTCTCGACGTCCAGACCCGCCTTGGCGAGCCAGGAGGCCATCGTCTCGTGCGAAAATCCGAGGCGCCGGTGCGCATGGGCCTCGCGCAGATGTTCCAGTTCATGCGGGGCGAAATCGATGATCGCCAGCCGCCCGCCGGGTCGCAGCACCCGCGCTGCCTCGGCAACAGCCGCCTGCGGGTCATCGAGAAAGTGCAGGACCTGGTGAATGGTGATCAGATCGAAGTCCTGGCCTTCCAGCGGCAGATTGAAGATGTCGCCGTGGCGCACGCTCGCTCGCGACGTACCGGTCTTGTCGAGATTGGTACGCGCAACGGAGAGCATGTCGCGGCTGGCATCGACACCGACGGCCTTGCGGTACTTGCCATCGAGAAGCTGCAGGATCCGGCCAGTCCCGGTGCCGAGATCGAGCAGCGAGTCGATCGGCTTCTCGCCGATGAGGCCGACCAATGCCGCCTCGACCTTCTCCTCGCTGACATGAAGCCGGCGGATTTCATCCCATTCGGCAGCATTGCGGCTGAAATATTCACTCGCCTGCGCCGCGCGCTCGCGCTTGACTGCAGACAGCCGTTCCGCATCGCGCGCAACGACCGCATCGCCGAACGAAAGCGCTGAGAGCAGACCATTGGCAACGCCGGCCTCCTCGCCCTCGCGCCGCAGCCGGAAATACGCCCAGGCGCCTTCCTGATAGCGTTCAATGAGGCCCGCTTCGAGCAGCAGCTTCAGGTGACGCGAAATGCGTGGCTGCGACTGGCCGAGAATGTCGGTGAGATCCGTCACGGTGAGATCGCCGGCGGAAAGCAGCGCGATGAGCCGCATGCGGGTCGTCTCCCCCGCAGCTTTCAACGTTTCAACCAATTGGTCCAGACCCAGCGACATCGGCTCTCCATCAAGATATAAAGATATCTTTATATCGAGTACGGAACTCACGCAAGGGGAAATAGCAACCGGGATAAACGAAAGCCAGCGGCGCGAGGCGCCGCTGGCGATATGTGACAGATCGAATGCCGCCGCTCAAGCCTTCGAGCGTCAGGCGGCGCGATAGCGTTGCTGGGTGCGTTCGGCCTCACCTGTGCGGAACTGGTTGAGCAGCGCGGCGAGTGTGCTTGCCTCCTGCGCAAGGCCCGCGGAAGCCGCATTCATCTCTTCGACCATGGCGGCGTTCTGCTGCGTCGCCTGGTCCATGTGGTTGACCGCCGTGTTGACTTCCGCCAGTCCCGAGGACTGCTCGTGCGCAGCCGTGGCAATGGCGTCCATATGCCCGCTGATCGACTGCACGACCTCCGCAATCGCAGCAAGGCCGGAGCCGGTGTCGCCGACGAGCTTCACACCTTCATTCACAGCGGTTGCGGAGTTGCCGATCAGAACCTTGATCTCCTTGGCCGCATTGGCGGAACGCTGGGCGAGTTCTCGCACCTCCTGCGCCACGACCGCGAAGCCCTTGCCCGCCTCGCCGGCACGCGCGGCTTCAACACCGGCGTTCAGCGCGAGCAGATTCGTCTGGAAGGCGATCTCGTCGATCACGCTGATGATCTGGCTGATCTGGCCGGAGGCATGTTCAATGCGCTGCATGGCCTTCACTGCGTTTTCGACGACAATGCCGGACTGGTCCGCCTTGCCGCGCGCATCGCGAACCAGATCGCGCGCCTCGACCGTGCGCCGAGAGGTCATCTTGACGTTGGCAGTGATCTCTTCAAGTGCTGCCGCGGTTTCCTCAAGCGAGGCCGCCTGCTGTTCGGTGCGTTTGGCGAGATGGTCGGACGCGTCGGAGATCTCGCCCGAACCGCCATTCACGGCAGACGCCGACTGACCGACCGAGAGAAGCACGCCGCGCAGCTGGGAGACGGAAGCATTGAAGTCGTGGCGCAGAGCTTCGAACTGCGGGGTGAGCTCGTCGTGGATCTCGCAGAGCATGTCGCCGGAGGCGAGTCGATGAAGAGCCGTTGCAAACGCACCGGTCGCCTGGCTCATCCGGGCTTGCGCATCGGCTTCGGCTGAACGCTGCATTTCGCTGCGCTCGCTTTCGATGCGGCGGCGGCCCTCCTCTGCGCTGGCCTCAAGCTCAAGACTCCGAACCGCAGCCTGTCTGAACACTTCTACCGACCGGGCGATCCCGCCGATCTCGTCGGCGCGCTCAACGAAGGGGATGACAGACTGACGGTCGCCTTCGGCAAGGCTCTGCATCCGTGCCTCAATGGTGCGGATCATGCGCGAGACAGTCCGCACGACGATCAGGAACAATGCGATCACGGCAGCAGAAACAAGGAACGCAATCAGGCTTCCCCGCAGGAAAAGCGACCGCAGTTCGCCGAGGCGATTGCTTGCTTCGATCTTCAGAGCGGCAGCCGTCTTTGCGACCAGTTCACCGCTGACGCCTGCCCGTGCCCCGGCCGCTTTGGTCCAGCGCTCCATCGAGGCGGCATCGCTGTCCTTGGCCGGCTCGACGTACATTTTCGCCAGTGACCCATTGAGGAAGCTCCCGGCGTCGCCGCCATCGAACGCCTTGTAGGCCGCCGTGATGTCGGCAGGAAGAAACTCGAGGAACTGCGGCTGGAAACGCTCGCGCAAACCCTTGGCATGCAGCAGGAAGGCAAACTCCCCAGCCCCCAGGGCATGACCGGCAAAATAGCTCTCGCCGAGACGAATCTCGATCAAGTTCGCATCATTCACCTGCATCAGCGCATGAAAGCCATCAATCATGCGAGCAAGGCTGAGATCATTGATCGTAGCAGCAGAACGGCGGACGAGTTCCAGCCCGGCGGCGGAAGCCGGCTGCAGAACAAAAAGCGCTTCGTTTGGATCAGACTTGCCGGCATCGACGTGATCACGGTAGGGCTTGAGCAGCTGTTCCTTTTCGGTAATGCGCTCGAAGGCCTTCTGTATCGTGGGATCGCTGTTGCCGGCATTCTGCCAGCTTGCAAAGGCGGCCTTCAGTTCGACGAGGGTTTGGTCGACGACTGCCCGACGCTCCTTGCGCGTTTCCGGCGTGGCGAAGGCCTCAGCCGGAAGCACCTGTGCAATCCTGCCGCCCGCGCTCGCGAGCGTCTGAACCACCATCTGATCCTGTAGCGATTTGTAGTTGCGATAGCTGTCGTAGACGGAAGAAACGGCCAGCCAAAGAAATGCGCAGAGCGGCGCGATGGCAATCAGAACGAGTTGGCTCCTCAGCGAAAGCTTTCCCATGAATTCCCCCCGGAATCAGCAGACATGGGAGATACATGTACCAGTGCTAAATTAATCAAATTATAATAATGCGCACTTCGGCGTGGAATGTTATAAATTAAAACAAATACTCTCTGCGCTCTGAACGCAAAAAGGGCCCGCTTTCAAGAAAGCGAGCCCTATTCTCTTACCCCGGCAAGAATTACCGCGTCAGGCGCTTGTAGGTCGCGCGCTTCGGGTTGGCCGCTTCGGCGCCCAGACGGCGGATCTTGTCTTCCTCGTAGTCTTCGAAGTTGCCTTCGAACCATTCCACATGGCTGTCGCCTTCGAAGGCGAGGATGTGGGTGGCCAGACGGTCGAGGAACATGCGGTCGTGCGAGATGATGACCGCGCAGCCGGCGAAATCTTCCAGTGCATCCTCAAGCGCGCCGAGCGTTTCGGTATCGAGGTCGTTGGTCGGTTCGTCGAGCAGTAGGACGTTGCCGCCGGACTTCAGCATCTTGGCGAGGTGAACGCGGTTGCGCTGGCCGCCCGAGAGGTTGCCGACCTTGTTCTGCTGGTCGGTGCCCTTGAAGTTGAAGGCGCCGCAATAGGCGCGCGAGTTCATCTCGAACTTGCCGAGCTTGACGATATCGGTGCCGCCGGAAATTTCTTCCCAGACATTCTTCGAACCGTCGAGCGAGTCACGGCTCTGGTCGACATAGCTGAGCTGCACCGTGTCGCCGATGCGGATCGAGCCGGTATCGGGCTTTTCCTGGCCGGTGATCAGGCGGAAGAGCGTCGACTTACCGGCGCCGTTCGGGCCGATGACACCGACGATGCCGCCCGGCGGCAGCTTGAAGGAGAGGTTTTCGAACAGGACGCGGCCGTCATAGGACTTCGAGATATTGTCGGCCTCGATGACCACCTGCCCGAGACGCTCGGCGATCGGGATGATGATCTGCGCTTCGCCGGGACGGCGGTTTTCAGCCGCTGCCACCAGTTCGTCATAGGCGCGGATACGGGCCTTCGACTTGGCCTGGCGGGCCTTGGGGCTGGATGCGATCCAGGCCTGTTCGCGCGACAGAGCCTTGCGGCGGCTGCCTTCTTCGCGCTCTTCCTGCGCCATGCGCTTGGCCTTGGCTTCCAGATAGGCCGAGTAGTTGCCTTCGTACGGGATACCACGGCCACGGTCGAGCTCGAGGATCCAGCCCGTGACGTTGTCGAGGAAGTAGCGGTCGTGGGTGACCATCAGGATGGCGCCCGGATATTCGCGCAGGTGCTGTTCCAGCCAGGCGATCGTTTCGGCGTCCAGGTGGTTGGTCGGTTCGTCGAGCAGCAGCAGGTCGGGCTTGCGCAGCAGAAGCTGGCAAAGCGCGATGCGGCGGCGCTCACCGCCCGACAGGCCATCAATGGGCAGGTCGCCCGGAGGGCAGGCCAGCGCGCTCATGGCCATCTCGACCTGCTGTTCCAGATCCCAGAGGTTCTGGCTGTCGATGATGTCCTGGAGCTTGGCGCCTTCGTCCGCCGTCTCGTCGGAATAGTTCATCATCAGTTCGTTGTAGCGATTGAGGATCGCCGTCTTGTCGGCAACGCCTTCCATCACGTTCTCGAACACGGTCTTGGTCGGATCGAGCTTCGGTTCCTGTTCCAGGTAGCCAAGCGTCGCGCCTTCGGCGAGCCAGGCTTCGCCCGTCCATTCCTTGTCGAGACCGGCCATGATCTTCAGGATCGTCGACTTACCGGCACCGTTCGGGCCGAGGATGCCGATCTTGGCGTCCGGATAGAAGGAAAGATGAACGTTCTCGAGGATCTTCTTGTTGCCATAGGCCTTGTTGAGGCCGGACATATGATAGATGAACTGTCGCGCCATGGTCGTGCTCGCTTGCAAAATGCGGGAAATTTCGAATTGGCGCCTATGTAGGCGAATTCGCGCTCAGGGGCAATGCGCGCGGGCGGGTTTCCAAGGCCCACCGTATTTGTTAGCGCTTGAAAAATGCGTCAGGGAGGACGCCGCCATGTTCGAGACGACGCAATTCCTCAAGAGCCCCACGGGCGCGACGCTGGCCTACCATGTCGCCGAGGCCACGGCCACGCCGCGCGGCATCGTCCTGATCGCTCACGGCATGTCGGAACATTCCAAACGTTATGCCCGCTTAGCGGCCCAACTCGCCGCACATGGCTACCACGCCTATGCCTGGGACCATCGCGGCCACGGCGAAACCACCGCGCCGGACGCCGTTCAGGGCCAGTTTGCCCGCCGCAACGGTCTCGACACGGTGATCGCCGACACGATGGCCCTGCGAGACATGGCGGCAGCAAACCATCCCGGCCTGCCGATCCTCCTCTTCGGCCATTCGATGGGCGCGATGATCTGCCTGAACACGGCGCTCAAACATGCCGACAGCTTCGCCGGCTTCGCCATCTGGAACTTCGACTTCGGGACGGCGGGATCGATGCCTCTGATGCGCGTGATCCTCGGCGTTGAACGCTGGCTCAAAGGCTCCGACGTCCCAAGCTCCATCCTGCCCCGAATGACCTTCGATGCCTGGGGCAAGGCAATCCCTGAGCACCGGACGCTGCTCGACTGGCTATCCAACATGCCCGAAGAGGTGGACGCCTATATCGCCGATCCGCTCTGCGGCTTTCCCTGCACCGTCTCGCTCTGGTTCGACATGGCCGAAGGCGTCGTGCGTGGCTCTGACAAGGGCAAGCTCGCCCGCATCCCGAAGGACAAGCCGATCATGCTGGTCGGCGGCGGAAAGGATCCGGCGACGCGCGGCGCCAAGGGTTTGCACTGGATGGAAACCCACATGAAGGGCCTTGGCTTTGTCCATATTTCAAAGCTGATCTATCCCGAGGCGCGGCACGAAACCCTGAACGACATCGTCGCAGTCAAGGCAACAGAAGACTTTCTGACATGGGCCGACAGCATCTGCCCCGCGAGATAAGCCATCAAATTTCCTGATAGCCATCGCTCGAAGCTTCACGCAAAGCGCGAGGATTGCTATTGGTCTGGCGAAACGAAATGAAGCGGAGACCGGAAATGAAGACGGGCGGCCAATTGATTGTCGAAGCGCTGGAAGCCAATGGCGTCGAGCGCGTGAGCCTCGTGCCGGGCGAAAGCTTCCTTGCGGTCCTCGACGCACTGGCCGATAGCTCGATCGAACAGATCATCTGCCGCCAGGAAGGCGGCGCTGCCATGATGGCCGACACCTGGGGCCGCCTCACCGGCAAGCCCGGCATCTGCTTCGTCACCCGCGGCCCAGGCGCGACCAATGCGTCTGCCGGCCTCCATGTGGCGCGACAGGACTCCGTTCCCATGATCCTCTTCATCGGCCAGGTGCAGCGCGACGCCCGCGAGCGCGAGGCCTTCCAGGAAGTCGAATACCGCCGCGCCTTCACCGAGGTTGCCAAATGGGTGGCCGAAATCGACGACGCCCGCCGCATTCCGGAATTCGTAACCCGTGCGTTTGCCGTCGCCACCTCCGGCCGCCCCGGCCCGGTCGTGCTGGCGCTGCCAGAGGACATGCTGACGGACACGGTCGAGGCCGTTGCCGCACGGCCCGCGACACCCGTCCCGGCCTTCCCCGGCACCAGCCAGATCGAGGACTTCAGCAACCGGCTTGCTCGCGCCGAACGCCCCTTCTTCATCCTCGGAGGCACGCGCTGGGACGAGGCCGCCGTCGAAGCCTTTGCCGGTTTCGCCGAGCGCTGGGCCGTTCCCGTCGGCTGCTCCTTCCGCCGCCAGATGCTCTTCGACCACATGCATCCCTGCTACGCCGGCGATATCGGCCTCGGCATCAACCCGACCCTTTCCAAGGCGGTGAAGGACGCGGACCTGATCGTCCTGCTCGGCGGACGCTTCTCGGAATCCCCCTCCTCGGGCTATACGCTGATGGATATTCCCTATCCGGCGCAGTCGCTGATCCACATCCATCCCGACCCATCGGAGCTTGGTCGCGTCTACCGCCCGGACCTCGCCATCTGCGCCGCGCCGGCCGATTTTGTTGCCGCGATCCGCGACATCGAACCGGTCGCCGCCCCGGCCTGGTCGGAACGCACCGAGGCACTACACGGCGCCTATCTCTCATGGTCGACCCCGCCGGCCTCCGGCCCGGAAGGCGTCCATATGGGCGCGATCATGGCCTATCTGGAAGAAAACACCGCCAACGACACGATCTTCACCAATGGTGCGGGCAATTATGCCACCTGGGTTCACCGCTTCCACCGCTTCCGTAAATACGGCACACAATCCGCCCCCGCCTCCGGCACGATGGGCTACGGCCTGCCCGCTGCCGTGGCGGCAAAGGCGCTGCATCAGGATCGTGAAGTCATCTGCTTTGCCGGCGACGGCTGCTTCATGATGCACGGCCAGGAATTCGCGACCGCCGTGCGCTACAATCTTCCGATCATCACGGTCCTGGTGAACAACTCCATGTACGGCACGATCCGCATGCATCAGGAGCGCGAATATCCCGGCCGCGTCAGCGGTACGGGCCTGACGAACCCCGACTTCGCGGAGCTTGCCCGCGCCTATGGCGGCCATGGCGAGAAGGTGACGAAGACGGAGGATTTCGCCGCCGCGTTCGAGCGCGCCCGCAAGAGCGGCAAGCCGTCGATCATCGAGATCATCCAGAACCCCGAAGCGATCACGCCGACCCGGACACTGAGCGAAATCAGGGGTCAGTGATAGGCGGAGAGCCGTACATCTCAATAAGACGAGGCAGCAAACTGATAGGCGCCGATCTCGTCGAACTGGACGCCGAAGACCCCGTTGCCGCTCTGCTCTTGAGCGTATTGCGTGTTCGCGCCCTGGCTCTGCCTGGAGGACGTGGAGAAGCTGGCATCATCCTCGTCGCCATCGTTCTCGGCTTCGGACGGGCTGTCTTCGCCCGAAAGCAGGGAAAGGATCGAGGCAGCACTTCCCGACGCGCCCCCGCCATTCTGCCCTTCGCCCTGCATGCTACCAGCAGGCGGACCGGGCGGCGGACCGCCAACAGGCATGCCGACGGGTGGCATACCATCTGCACCGGTCGGGCCCGAAACGCCCGAACCGCTGTCACTCGACTGCGATGCCTTGTTGACGAGGAAATCGCCGACGCGCGCCGAGAAGCCCTGCGACTGGGCAGCCGAGACCTCGACGGAGGGCGTGATGACCTTCTTCTGCTTCTCTTCCTGATCGCGCGGCTGCGCCACGGACGTGCTCACGCCCTGCGCACGCTGCACAGTGACGGAACCCAATATGGAAGAAATGGCCGAAATCACCCGATGCCCCTTCGTCGGACAAGGCCGACGCCATCACCGACCCGCCGCAAGGCGCAATCGAAAACGGGGATCATCATGCGCCGGCTTGATTAAAACTTTATCAATTAAGCCGGTTAAAGGGAAATCGAACGAGAAGGATCAGCCGCGCAGATGCAGCGTCTGCTGGTAGACCGCGGTTGAGCGGGCGCCGGAACGGCAATAACCGAGCATGGGCCGCGGGAATTCATCGAGCGCATCCACCATCATGCGCACGGCATCCGCCGTGACACCGG
Source organism: Hyphomicrobiales bacterium (assembly GCA_900467685.1). Classification (GTDB taxonomy): domain Bacteria; phylum Pseudomonadota; class Alphaproteobacteria; order Rhizobiales; family Rhizobiaceae; genus Ensifer_A. Next base: position 35,849 of record UBQX01000022.1, on the reverse strand, counting down.
CCGGACCGACCGGGATATGCGCAATCGACATCCCAAGCTCGTCGGCACGCGCCGCGATTTCGGCAAACTCAGGTTGGTCCGGCTGTTCGTGATCGGGGCGATGGCACACGATGGACTTGAAGCCCTGCGCCTTGATGGCATCGAGGTCCTCCACCGAAATCTGGCCGGTGACCGAATATTCGTCGTTGATCTGCCTGATATCCATAGCGCGTTCTCCCTGCCCTTGTGTGTAACTGCGGGCTTGACGAAGGTCAATTCAGCGTGCCGAGACCGCAACGATTTCGCTGCGGCCGGCAATAAGGCATAATCGCTCAGAGAGCGGCGGTGACGATGAACTCGACCTTGTAGTCCGGGGTCGCAAGCGCTGCCTCGCTCGTGGCGCGGGCCGGCGGGTTGGCCGGATCGATCCAGGCTTCCCAGACGGCGTTCATTTCGCCAAAGGTCGACATGTCGGAGAGATAGATGATGGTCTGAAGGATCTTCGACTTGTCCGAACCGGCAAGGGCCAGCAGGCGGTCGACTTCAGCCAGCGCCGACTTCGACTGTTCCGTCACGGTCTTGCCTTCACCAACCTGGCCGGCGAGGTAGACAGTGTTGCCGTGAACGACAGCGGCGCTCATGCGCTTGCCGGGCTCGATACGCTTGATGGACATTTCGTCTCTCCTGAATGCGAAAAAGAATGCGGGAAGCGGCCTAGCCTTCCTTCCGTCCGGCGTCAACTGGCAGGCGATGCGAAGGCAAAGCGCAGGCCGAAATCGCGCGATTCTCCGGGCTGCAGCAGCGTTAGCGCATCGGCCGCGGCCAGTTCCGCACGCGGCTTCCAGTCATGCGAGGCAGGCTCAATCCCGACCACATAGGCCGGACGGCTCTCGTTGCGCCACATCTGCAGATAGGGCAGCGTCGCGGTATCGAAATCGACCCGCAATGTCAGCCCACCCGCGCCAGCAATCGGCCCCAGCCGCACGGTCGCATGACCCTCCGCCCCGCCGGCCGGCACGCAGAACACATAATTCTCACCCTCACCGAACTGCCAGGAGACCGGCACCTTCCCCACCATGTCGCCAGATAGCTGCGTCTTGGCGTCGAAGTTCTTCGCCCCGATATTCATGTGATACATCAGCATCGGCGCAAAAGGTTTGGAGCCGGCATTGGTCACCCGGTCGTTCAGCGAAACCGCGCCGGTCACCCCATCGATATGCCAGCGCCGCTCGAGCCGGGCGAGTCCGCCATCGGCCAGCCGCACCATGACGGTGGCCCGCGCCGTGGAGGAAAGCCGGCCATTGCGGAACTCCGTGACCTCCGCCGGGCAGGCCGAGAAGGAACCGTGCAGCGGATATTTCCTGTCTTCCACCCCATCGACCGGCTCCGGATGCCGGATATGGTCCGGGCCGCAGGTGAACAGAAAGCCTTCCAGTGAATGATCGATGCGCGGATCGCCATCATCCGGAATGGCGCGCCCGGGCGAAAGGTCGGCCCCACCAACAATCAGGCTGCCGATATCGAAGACGGAATTTTCGTCGAGAAAAAGGCGCGGTCCCCGCGCGGCGTAGAGTTCCAGCATGACAATGCTCCCTCGATTTGCGGTTCATTGATAAGCCAAAGCGCCTGCCGTGCAAACGGTCTTAACGAAAAATTGATGGTCAATATTTCGTTAAGATGTTGAAAATACCATATAAAGGACCAAATGCTCCGCTATCAGGCCTCAATATTGTCACGATTCACGGTGTTCTCTGTGCGCTCAGTCCAACTTGCTCTTGCCGTTTCAGCCCTCACGCTTGCATGCCTCGCCGCCATTCCCGCCGAAGCACAGCAGGCTTCAGGGCGCGGCGAAACAGTGCTTGTGACGCCGGACGGCGACATTCTCGACTATATTCCCGAGCAGGGTGCAGTGACCTTCCGTCGCGATGCCTATGGTCGCCGCGTCCTGGTCGACCGCGATGGCTACATCATCGCCACCGAGATGCCGGCGTCGCGCGCCGACCGCCGTGCCGCAGCTTCCCGCGATCGTGGCTTCGGCATGGATGCCGCCCCGTGGGATCCCGGCTATGACGATAATCGCCGCTACAATCAGGGTGGCCTCAACGACGACAATTTCGCCACCGGCACAATACCGCGCGGCCGCTTCGGCGATGATGGCGGCGTGACCCGCCAGGCGCTTCCCGAAGACCCTGCGGCCCTTCCGGGCGAGCAGCCACGGCAATTGACCGATGGCTTCAACAATCCGGATGACACGCAGACTGCCTCCATCGGCCCGAACGACCAGCCGGCCAATGATCTGCCGGAATCGCTGGAAAGCCCTGCTCCCAAGATCAATTTCAGTGGCAAGTCGCGTGCCGAAATCGCGGCCCTTCAGGTCTATCTCGACCGCATGGGCATGTCGCCGGGCGTGATCGACGGCAAGAAGGGCTCGAATGTCGAAAAGGCGCTGCACGCCTACGAGGTAACGACAGGCGACAAGATCGATCCGCGCAATTCCGAAGACATCATGAACCGCCTCGCCACCGGCGGGGGCCTCCCCTTCATGGATTATACGATCACGCCTTCGGATGCGGCGGGCCCCTATGTCGCCTCCATCCCGGAAGACTATTCGCAAAAGGCGACCATGCCCTCGATGGGCTATACCCGTGTCACGGAAATGCTCGCCGAACGCTTCCACATGGACGAGAGCTACCTGATCGAACTGAACCCCGGCGTCGATTTCAACACGCCGGGCACCATCATCAAGGTCGCCAATCCCGGCCCGCCGAAGACCGGGCAGGTCACGCGCATAGTTGCCAACAAGGCGATCAAGGAAGTGCAGGCCTTCGACGCCCAGGGCAATCTCGTGGCCGCCTATCCGGCCTCGATTGGCTCCGCCGATACGCCCTCGCCGTCGGGCACGCATGCCGTCGCCCGCATCGCGTTCAATCCGAACTACACCTATAACCCGAAGATCAATTTCACGCAGGGCAACAACACCAAGGTGCTGACCATTCCGCCGGGTCCGAACGGCCCGGTCGGCAATGTCTGGATCGCGCTGGACAAGCCGACCTATGGCATCCACGGAACGCCCGACCCGTCCAAGATCGGCAAGACGCAGAGCCACGGCTGTGTGCGCCTGACCAATTGGGACGCGCAGGAACTGGCCAAGATGGTCAAGCCCGGCACGATAGTTCAGTTCATCGATTGAGCCAACAAGAAGAGCGCCGAAACCGCATCCCGGTTCCGGCGCTCGAATTTTGCGTAGATGCTCGATCTGAAAGGATCAGGCCGCCCGCGCGCGCAGTCGTGCGGCCAGACCCAGCGGCTGTTCGCGGCGCTTGGCCGGAAGCAGGCGCTTCAGTTCCAGCGCCAGCACGCGAGCATTTTCGCGCGCCTTGTCGAGATTGGTGATGCGGCTCGGATCGGCCTTGTGCAGCATCGTGCCCAGATCGAAGATATCGCGGAAGGCAGAGCGTTCGAAGATCGGCGTTTCGAGAACGTTCACGCCGCGCGAGACCAGCAGATCCTTGATCGCCGAAAGAGCCCGTGTCGTCGCAATCGAGCTGACGCGGGTCAGAACCACCGAATGCGGAATGGTGATGTTTGCCTGCCGCTTCATGTGCGCCAGCAGCTCGATGACCTGCGCAGCGCCCTTGGCGTCCATGGCACAGCCCTGCACAGGGATCAGCACATGGTCGGAAAGGCCGAGTGCGGTGGCGAGCAGCGGATCGCGCTGACCGGGAAGGTCGATGATGAAGAAGTCGATCTGGTCGCGCATCTCGCGGATATGCGTTTGCAGCGAGGCGACGGTGACTTCGGAAATCACCGTCAGGCTCGGATCCTTGCCGCCGGTCTCGTACCAGTTGGTGATCCACTTCTGCGGATCGGCGTCGAGCACGGCGACGCGATAGCCCTGGCGGACATATTCAGAGGCCAGCAGCAGAGCCGCCGTCGTCTTGCCTGCGCCGCCCTTTGTATTTGCAAGTGAAATGACCGGCATTCCTAACCCCCTAGTCGGCCCGCCGGAACCCCATCCGGCTTGAAGGACCATGCATCGATTGCCGCTTCGCGACGGATACACATTGCGTAAATCATGGTTAACGGACGTTTAATGCCGACTGCAGCAATTAACGATCCGACAACCGGACGCCGACAAAACACACGAATCTCGAACAACTTGGGAAAAGCCTGTGCAGATTGCCTTACGCAAGGCTGGAGCGGTATCGCAGAAACAGCCGCCAAACCCTCAATCCACAACGAAAAACGCCCGTGCTTGAGCACGGGCGTTCTTTTCAGGAGATGCTTCAAAAGCAATCAGATCGATTCGAGGAACAACTTCTTGGCAGCTTCGACGGTCAGTTCGACCGGGTTGCCACCTGTAGACGGGTCGGCGACGGCCATGACCGACATCTCGTCGACGCGATCCGTCTTCACGCCGAGCGCCGCGAGCTTGTCCGGAATGCCGAGTTCCTCGCGCAGGCCCAGAACGAAGTCGTAGAAGCCGTTGAAACCGCCGGCAATGCCGAGATAGGCGGAAGCAGCCGCGATGCGATCTTCGATCGCAGGACGGTTGAAGCGCAGCACCGGCGGCATGACGACGGCATTCGTGGTGCCGTGATGCGTATGATACATCGCGCCGACCGGGTGGCTGAGCGAGTGGATCGCGCCGAGCCCCTTCTGGAAGGCAACAGCGCCCATGGCAGCAGCCGACATCATATGCGTGCGGGCCTCGATATCCGTCCCGTCCTTGTAGGCGCGCGGCAGATATTCCTTCACCAGCCGCATGCCTTCGAGCGCAATGCCCTGGCTCATCGGATGGTAGAAGGGCGAGGAGTAGGCTTCCAGGCAATGCGCGAAGGCGTCCATGCCGGTGCCGGCGGTGATGTGCTTCGGCATACCGACGGTGAGTTCCGGATCGCAGATTGTCACGCCGGGGAGGAACTTCGGATGGAAGATAATCTTCTTCGTTTCCGTCACCGAATTGGTGATGACCGAAGCACGGCCGACTTCCGAGCCGGTGCCGGCCGTGGTCGGCACGGCCACGATCGGCGCAATGCCCTCGACAGACGCGCGCGTCCACCAGTCGCCGACATCCTCGAAATCCCAAACGGGACGCGTCTGGCCGGCCATGAAGGCCACGCACTTGCCGAGGTCGAGACCCGAGCCGCCGCCGAAGGCAACGACGCCGTCATGACCGCCATCCTTGAAGGCCTTCACGCCGGCTTCAAGGTTCTTCTCGTTCGGGTTCGGATCGACATCGGCGAAGATCGCGCGGCCGAGGCCGCCGGCTTCCAGAATGTCGAGGGCCTGTTTCGTAATCGGCATCGTGGAGAGACCACGGTCGGTCACCAGCAACGGCTTCTTCATGCCGAGCGACTTGCAGTGATCGGCCAGTTCCTTGATGCGCCCTGCCCCCATCTTGATGAGGGTTGGGTAGCTCCAGTTTGCAGTAATCGACATCTTAGAGTGCCTTCTTGAGGTGATAGGATTTCGGACGGGTCAGGTTATGGAAGCCGATGATGGAGAGAGAGCCGCCGCGGCCCGTATCCTTGCAGCCGGTCCAGCAAAGGCCCGGATCGACATAGTCGGCGCGGTTCATGAAGACCGTGCCGGTTTCCAGATCGCGACCGAGACGGGCGGCGCGTTCCGCATCCTTCGTCCAGAGCGAAACGGTCAGGCCGTATTTGCAATCGTTCATCAGCTCGAGCGCTTCGGCGTCGTTCTTGACCTTCATGATGCCGACAGCCGGACCGAATGTCTCCTCGCGCATGATCTCCATCGAGTGATCGACATCGACGAGGATCTGCGGGGCGATATAGGCGCCACCGTCGTCAGCCGGGAAGAGCTTCGGATCGACCAGCGCCTTGGCGCCCTTGGAGACGGCCTGAGCGATCTGCTCGCGCACGGTCGCGGCAAAGCGCTTGTGCGCCATCGGGCCGAGCGTCGTTTCCTTGTCGAGCGGGTTGCCGAGCTTGTAGTTCGACACCCAGGCGACCGACTTCTCGACGAATTCGTCGTACAGGTTTTCGTTCACATAGATACGCTCGATGCCGCAGCAGCACTGGCCGGAATTGTAGGTCGCGCCATCCATCAGCGTGTCGACAGCCGCATCCAGATCGGCGTCTTCCATGACATAGCCCGGATCCTTGCCGCCGAGCTCGAGCCCCGTGCCGGTAAACGTGCCGGCAGCCGCGCGCTCGATATTGCGCCCGCCCTCGACAGAGCCGGTAAAGTTGATGAAATTGAACGAACCGGCCGCAATCAGCTTCGTCGTCGTGTCATGGTCGAGGAAAACGTTCATGAACACGTCTTCCGGCACGCCCGCCTCGTTGAAGGCCTGCACGAAGCGCTCGCCGACCAGCAGCGTCTGCGACGCATGCTTCAGCACGACCGTGTTCCCCGCCATCAGCGCCGGCGCAATCGTGTTCAGCGCGGTCATGTAGGGATAGTTCCACGGCGCGATGACGAAGACGACGCCATGCGGCTCGCGCTCGATATAGCGCTCGAACTTGTCCGAGCTTTCGACCTTCAGCGGCGCCAGCGCATCGGCGGCGATCGTCGCGACATAGTTGGAGCGCTCGTTGAAACCCTTGAACTCGCCGCCGTAGCGAACCGGACGACCCATCTGCCAAGCCAGTTCCTCGACCACGACATCGGCCATCTCGTTAAGCCGCGCCACGCCCTTCAGCACCAGCTGCACGCGCTCTTCGAGCGGGCGCTTCGCCCAGGCCTTCTGCGCCTTGCGGGCACGCGCGACCGCTGCGGCCGCATCGTCAAAACTCATCGCCGGACGTTCGGCATAGACCGAACCGTCAACCGGCGAAATGCATCGGATCATCGTCATGATCTTTTTCCTGATCTTGTGTTCTAAACTATCCATCCCGCCTGCGGCGGGATGGCAATTCCTCTCTTGAGTCTCATCGCTCCAGCGTTCAGCCGACCGACTTCAAATGAAGCCCATCCACACCATCGAAGCGAAATTTGAGGCCGGTTTACGCCCTTTCGAAACCGCGCGCCACTTCCCAATCGGTGATCTTGCGATCGTACTCTTCCTGCTCCCATTCCGCTGCGCGGACATAGTGATCGACCACGCCGTCGCCAAAGGCCGAGCGTAGAAGCTGAGACTTGTTGAGTGCCTCCGTGGCGGCACGCAGCGTCTTGGGCACCTCGCGGATTTCGCCCGCCTTGTAGGCGTCGCCAGTAAAGGGATCTTCGAGCGTCATCTGCTTTTCGATCCCGTCGATGCCGGCCGCCAGAAGGGCTGCGAGCGCCAGATAGGGGTTCAGGTCCGAACCGCCGACGCGGCATTCGATGCGGATCGACTTCGATCCCTCGCCGCAGAGGCGATAGCCAGCCGTACGGTTATCCTTGGACCAGATGGCCTTGGTCGGCGCGAAGGTGCCGGCGACGAAGCGCTTGTAGGAGTTGATGTAGGGCGCGAGGAAATAGGTCACTTCCTCGGCATGGGCGAGCAGGCCCGCCACGTAGTGCTCCATCATCTTCGACATGCCGTAGCGACCGTTCGGATCATAGAACATCGGCTTGCCGTCGAGCGACCAGAGCGACTGGTGGATATGCGAGGAACTGCCGGCGGCGGCATTGCTCCACTTGGCGAGGAAGGTGATCGCCTTGCCGCGCGCCCAGGCAATTTCCTTTGCACCGTTCTTGACGATGGAATGCTGGTCGGCGGTCACCACCGCCTCGTCATACTTGACGTTGATTTCTTCCTGGCCGGCAGACGCCTCGCCCTTGGAATTCTCGACCGTGATGCCAGCGCCATAAAGTCCGTTGCGGATCGCCCGCATCACGTCTTCTTCCTTGGACGTCTGGAAGATGTGGTAGTCCTCATTATAGCCGGAGCAGAGGCGCAGGTCGCGGTAGCCGCTTTCGCGCGCGTCGTCATAGGTCTGATCGAAGAGGAAGAATTCGAGTTCGGTCGCCATATAGGCCTTGAGCCCCATGCCTTCGAGCCGCTTGACCTGCTTCTTCAGGATCGCGCGCGGCGAATGTGGAACCTCTTCATGCGTGTGATGGTCGAGCACGTCGCAGATGACCATCGCCGTGCCTTCGAGCCACGGAATGCGCCGCAGCGTCGAGAGATCCGGCTTCATGGTGTAGTCGCCGTAGCCGGATTCCCAGCTCGTCGCCTTGTAGCCCGGAACCGTCTCCATCTCGATATCGGTCGCCAGTAGGTAGTTGCAACTATGCGTCTCGTGCCAGCCGCTATCGAGGAAATATTGCGCGTGGAAGCGCTTGCCCATGAGCCGACCCTGCATATCGACCTGTACGGCCAGAACCGTATCGATACGGCCCTCGGCCACGTCCTTTTTCAAGGTCTCGAAATCGTATTTGGCGCTCATCAGAAGCTGTCCCTGTTCCCTGTCGGCCGCTCACGGGCCCGCTTTGTCATTATGGATTGGAAGCGCCCCGGCCAGCGATAGCCGGAGCGCAAGTCTTTGGGCTCGTCTTGTCAGGCTTCGCCGACCGCGTGTTCGGCGGCAGCAATTTCCGCCTGGCGCTTGGCGACTTCCTCGCCGATCGGCGGCCCCTTGAAGCGCTTGTTTTCAAACGCCAGCCAGACAATCGCCGTGAGAACCAGGAAGCCCACCGTGATCGGCAGCGCCCAGTCGTTCGGCGCCTGAATGCCGATGAAGAAGATCAGGATCATGGCGACGATGGTCAGAACCGCCACCAGCTTATAGGTGCCGATGCCCATGTTCCACTCGCCCATCTTAGACCACTTCGGCCCACCGATGGCGACAATGCCGAGTGCAATAGGCAGAGCGAAGGAGAGGAAGAGGAAGATGACCGTGCAGGACACAACGATCGAATAGGCAGGCGTGCCGGCAATCGTGATGGCAGACGTAAACCATACGAAAAGAACCGACAGGATCGAGCCGACCCAGATGGCCGCAACCGGCGTGCGATACTTCGGGCTGACCTTCGCCAGCGCCGCCGAACCCGGCAGGCCCTTGTCACGCGAGAAGGCGAACATCATGCGCGACAGCGACGTGACGGTGGCAAGACCGCACAGGAACTGCGAGATGAAGATCAGGAAGTAGAGCACATCCTTCATCAAGGGGTTCATCTGGCTGTCCATGGCCCAGAAGAACACGTTCCAGCCCTGCTTGGCGGCATCGTCCATGTTCGGGATCATGAGGACGAACGAGCACAGCATGATGTAGCCGAAGAGCGACGACCAGAGCACGGCGGAGATCATGCCGCGCGGAACCGAGGTGGACGCCTTGATCGTCTCTTCAGACGTATGCGCCGAGGCGTCGTAGCCGGTGATCGTGTAGATCGGCAGCAGCAGGCCGAGCCCGAATGCCATCAGAGTCGAAACCTGATTCGGCCAGACCCCGCTTGCACCTTCCGTGCCCGTATAGTTCGCGAACGTGAAGAGGCGGCCGATGTCGTAACCGGGTGCCGCAACCAGGCAGGCCACGGTCAAGAGAATCGCCGTCGCGAAGATCAGATAGCCGGAGAAGTCCGTGAGCTTAGCCGTCAGGCCGATCCCGAAATGATTGATCAGGGCCTGAAGTGCGGTAATTGCGGCAACGAAGAGCACGCGAACCAGAAGCGTGTCTTCCATGCCGAAATAGGTGCCGAACGCACCGAAGAAGAAGTAATACGTGCCGACGTTGATCGCCCCGAGAACCGTCACGAGACCGAGCAGGTTGAGCCACGCCGCCAGCCAGCCGGTAAAGCGGTTACCGAGGATGGAGGCCCAGTGATAAAGCCCGCCTGCTGTCGGATAGGAAGACGCAATCTGGGCAAGGCCGAGCGCAAAGATGCCGGAGATTGCGCAGCCGACAAGCCAGCCGATGCCGATGGCCGCGCCACCCACACCGGACGTCGCCTGTCCGAGCGAGTTGATGCCGCCGGACAGGATGCAGATGATCGAGAAGGAGATGGCAAAGTTCGAGAACGAACTCATCCGCCGTTCCAGTTCCTGGGCGTAGCCCATCGAATGCAGGACCGCGAGGTCCTGTTTCTTGTCTGTATCTGAGTATTCACTCATGGTTTCAGTTCCCCTGTTTGCGTCGTGCCGACGCCAATGTCGTCCAGTTGAATTCTAGTGGCTTCTGACATTCATGAAGGTCTTGTTATTATGCTCCTGCTGGCCGATCGCCTGCGCAATCAGCTCCGACAGGTAACCGGCCATGACCCCTTGGCCGGCTTCATCTGAAATGAGGTCGTTACGGACCTCGATCATCACGTTTGGAATTCCGCGCGAAATTCCATGAAGAATGAGACTGTGCGTCACGCCATCGGCCGGCCCATAGGGCTCGTTGCGGCGTACGTCATAGCGGCGATCCGATGTGGCGGCCGTCAGCATGCCGTCGGCAAGACGCGCATCTGCATCGTGCAGAATGCCGATTTCGACCGCACGCGGCTTGCCGAAATAGACAGGCGTGAAACTGTGGACAGTGATCACCGCAGTTGCAAGCCCGCTGCAGGTCCGCTCATCGATCAGCGTAGAGACGGCCGCATGGAATGGCCGATAGAGTGCCTGCGTCCGGGCAAGCCGCTCGGCCCCGTCGACGGCCTCATTGGCGGGAACTGAATAAATCTCGCTCATCGGCGGCATCGAAGCCGGTGATTCCGGCGGGCGATTGCAGTCATAGACAAGGCGGGAAAACTTCTGGAAGACAAGCGGGCTGTCGAAACGGCCCGAAAGCAGCCGCGCAACCGCCAGTGCGCCCGGGTCCCAGGCGATGTGGGATAGCCGCGTCTCTTCGCTGAGGCCCATGTCGCCCATGGCGCGGGGCAGCGTGGAAGACGCGTGTTCGCACACGATCACGAAGGGGCCGCGACCCCTCTCCTGCTCGATGCCGACCGGATCGCCCTCATCCGGAGAAAGAACGCATTCCCACTTGCGCATCGTCAAATCCCAGACCCTCAATTCTGAAAAATGTTCTTCAAAAAAAATCCGATGTCAATTCACTCCTGAAATTATCTTTTCAGAAAAATGCTCGTTGACTCGGGCTGTGATCCTGCGTTTAGTTTTGTGACAATGTCGGCACCAGACCGACTGAAGACGTCGGCCAGGGTCCAGACCAGGGTTGCGTCGACCAAGATGAGAAAACGGTGGGGACCGGCACGCAATCTTTGCGGCACGCTTCGCCAGAGGGTGAACATATCTGTGACCGGAAACTTGAAAACAGTTTCGGACATCATCGGCGCGAGCTACGACACGCTCACGCGGGCCGAGAGGCAATTGGCTGAAACGCTTCTCGACAACTACCCGGTGTCCGGCCTTGTGTCGATCACGGCGCTTGCGGAAAACGCGCGCGTGTCGACGCCGACTGTTGTCCGCATGGTCCAGAAGCTCGGCTTTTCAGGCTTTCCCGACTTCCAGTCGCGCCTGCACCAGGAACTCGAAGAGACAATTTCCAACCCGATTTCAAAGCACGACCGCTGGGCGGCCGATGCGCCGGGAACGCACATCCTCAACCGCTTTGCCGATGCCGTCGTCGCCAACATGCGCGACAGCCTCGCCAACATGTCCATTCCGGATTTCGACCGCGCAGCGGCGGAACTGTCCAACCGAAAGAAACCCGTCTATCTCGCCGGCGGCCGCATCACCCATGCGTTGGCCGACTATTTCTTCACACATCTGCAGGTCATCCGCTCGGGCGTGACGCTGATTTCGACGAACCGCAGCACCTGGCCGCAATACGTTCTCAACATGCGGCCCGGCAACATTCTCGTCCTCTTCGATATCCGTCGCTACGAGCAGGAAATGGAGACGATGGCGAAGATTGCGGCCGAGCGCGGCATCTTCATCATCTTGTTTACCGACACCTGGGGCTCGCCCATCGTCAAGCACGCCAAGGTCGTCTTCCGCCTCAATATCGAAGTGCCCTCCGCCTGGGACTCATCCGTCATGACGCTGGTCCTGGTGGAAGCGCTGATCGAGGCGGTGCAGAGCGCCAACTGGGACTCGACGCGCGAGCGCATGAGCGATCTGGAAGAGCTTTTCGACACGACAAGCCTGTTCAGGAGACCAATCAAAAGAGAAAAGCGGGGGAAGCAGCAGATTTGAGCTTAGGACAGGCATTGCGCCTGTCACACAAACGTTATGCATTACCAATATTCGACCGACAACCGTGCGGGCAGACCGCCGGCATCCAAGAGGAGAAGAACATGATCGAGACGTCTCTCAAAGTCCTGTCGCTGACGACGGCCATTGCCATCGCAGCGTCCGGCGTCGCACAGGCCGGCGCCATGGAAGACCTCGTTGCTGCGGCCAAGAAGGAAGGCACGCTGACCACGATCGCGCTTCCGCACGACTGGTGCAACTACGGCGGCGCAATTGAAGGCTTCAAGAAGAAGTACGGCATTGCGATCAACGAACTGAACCCTGACGCCGGCTCGGGCGATGAAATCGAAGCCATCAAGGCCAACAAGGGCAATACCGGACCGCAGGCTCCCGACGTGATCGACGTCGGCCTCTCCTTCGGCCCGCAGGCCAAGAAGGACGGCCTGATCCAGCCTTACAAGGTCTCCACCTGGGACGAAATTCCGGATTCCGCCAAGGATGCCGAAGGCTACTGGTATGGCGACTATTATGGCGTCATGTCCTTCCTGGTAAACAAGGACCTCGTCAAGAATATCCCGAAGGACTGGGCTGACCTGCAGAAGCCGGAATATGCCAACATGGTTGCGCTTGCCGGTGACCCGCGCCAGGCAAACCAGGCCATTTCCGGCGTCTTCGCTGCTGGTCTGGCAGCATCGAACGGCGACATTGCCAAGGCTGGCGATGCCGGTCTCGAGTTCTTCAAGAGCCTGAATGCTGCCGGCAACTTCGTTCCGGTTATCGGCAAGGCCGCTCCGTTCGCTCAGGGCACTACGCCGATCATCGCCGCATGGGACTACAACGCCATGAGCTGGGGCGAGAGCCTCAAGGGCAACCCGCCCTATCAGGTCGTCGTTCCGTCTTCGGGCGTTGTCGCCGGCGTCTACGTCCAGGCGATCTCGGCCTACGCGCCTCACCCGAACGCTGCGAAGCTCTGGATGGAATACCTCTATTCGGACGAAGGCCAGCTCGAATGGCTGAAGGGCTTCTGCCACCCGATCCGCTTCAACGCCATGGCCAAGGCCGGCAAGATCCCGGCTGACCTGATGGCCAAGCTGCCGCCGGCTGAGAACTATGCCAAGGCCGTCTTCCCGACGCTCGACGAACAGGCTGCCTACAAGAAGTCGATCACCGAAGGCTGGGACAAGGTCGTCGGCGCCAACGTGAAGTAAGGCCCCGATTTGAAACTGCGGCTTCCCCGGACAACCGGGGGAGCCGACCAACAAGGCCCGCAAAGGGCCGAGAGAACAAGAACCGGGGACCGCATGGCAGCAACGCAACCTCTCCTGAACAGGCGACTGATTACCGATTGGCTGGGCATCGCGCCCTTCGCCATCTTCGCGATCATGTTCCTCATCGCGCCCACCGTTTATCTGGTGAGCGGCGCGTTCCTCGATCCGAACGGCAATCTCACGCTGCAGAACCTCATCGACCTGTTTCAGCCCAACATCCTTGCTGCCTATATCATTTCCATCAAGGTTTCGGCCGCCTCCGCGCTGGGTGGGGCGATCATCGGCTTTGGTCTTGCGGCCGCGATTTCGCTCGGCGGCCTGCCCTCCTGGCTGCGCTCGGCCGTCCTCACCTTCTGCGGTGTCGCCTCCAACTTCGCCGGTGTACCGCTCGCCTTCGCGTTCCTGTCGACGCTCGGCCGTCTAGGCCTCGTCACGATCATCCTGCGCGACGTCTTCGGCTTCAATCTCTATGCCACCGGCTTCAACCTGCTGAGCTTTCTCGGCTTGACGCTGACCTATATGTATTTCCAGATCCCGCTCATGGTGCTGATCATCACGCCGGCACTGGATGGCCTCAAGCGCGAGTGGTCGGAAGCGGCAAGCGTCCTCGGCGCCACCACGTGGCAATACTGGCGCATGGTCGTCATTCCGATCCTGTGGCCAAGCGTCTTCGGCACGCTGCTGCTGCTCTTCGCGAACGCCTTCGGCGCGGTGGCAACGGCCGTGGCGCTGACGGGATCCTCGCTCAACATCGTGCCGATTGTGCTCTTCGCGCAGATCCGCGGTGACGTGCTGCATAACCCGAACCTCGGCTATGCCGTTGCCTTCGGCATGGTCGTGATCACCGGCATTTCCAACTTCATCTACATCTGGCTGCGCATGCGCGCCGAAAGGTGGCAGAAATGACGGCCAAAAAATTCTGGTCCTGGTTCGCCGTATTCGTCGCTGCGTTCTATTTCATCGTACCCCTGCTTGCGACGCTGGAATTCTCCATGCGTATGCGGCGCGGCACCTATTCGTTTGACGCCTATCGTTCGGTCTTCGCCGACCAGCGCTTCGTATCCACCTTCAGCTACTCTGTAGTCATGGCGTTGATCACCATCGCCATTGGCGCGCTGCTGATCGTGCCGACAGCCTATTGGGTGCGGCTGCGCATGCCCTATCTGCGCCCCGTCGTTGAATTCGTGACTCTGCTGCCGCTCGTCGTGCCGGCCATCGTTATCATCTTCGGCTATCTGCGCCTTTATAACTCCTCGTCCTGGCTGCCGCTGACCAACACGGAGACCGGCTCCAACGCCCTCCTGGTCTTCGGCTTCATGACGATGTCCCTGCCCTACATGTACCGCGCCGTGGATACCGCCATGCGGACCATCGACGTCGCCGTACTGACCGAGGCGGCCGAAAGCCTTGGTGCAAGCTGGCCAACCATTCTCTTCCGCTGCATCTTCCCGAACGTGCTGACCGGTGTTCTCTCCGGCGCCTTCATCACCTTCGCGATTGCAGTTGGCGAGTTCACCATGCCCTCGCTTCTCAACCGGCCCGCCTTCGGTCCCTATCTCGCGCTCATCGGTGCGAACAAGGCCTATGAGCCGCCGGCGCTCGCCATGATCGCCTTTGCCATGACCTGGGTTTCGATCATTCTCATCAATATCACCACCCGCCTGCAAAAGGGCGCCGCTGGCGCGCGTTGAGGTCCCAATGTCCTATCTCGAACTCTCCCACGTCCAGAAGTCCTTCGGCATCGTCAAGGTGGTCCACGATTTCAACATGTCGATCGAGGAAGGCGAATTCGTTTCCTTCCTCGGGCCATCGGGTTGCGGCAAGACGACCGTGCTGCGCATGATCGCCGGTTTCGAAAGCGTCACCGGCGGCACCATCACCATCGGCGGCGTCAACCAGAACGGCCTGAAGCCCAACAAGCGCAATATCGGCATGGTCTTCCAGGCCTATGCCCTCTTCCCCAACATGACGGTCGCTGAAAACGTTGCCTTCGGCCTCAAGGTCGCGGGTGCGTCCAAGGCGGAGATCGACGCGCGCGTCAAGGAAATGCTCGACCTCATCCATCTCGGCCATCTGGCGGACCGCTACCCATATCAGATGTCAGGCGGCCAGCAGCAGCGCGTCGCCCTTGCACGTGCGCTGGCCAACAAGCCGAAGGTGCTCCTTCTCGACGAGCCGCTCTCCGCGCTCGACGCCAAGATCCGCGTATCACTGCGCGAGGAAATTCGCCTGATCCAGCGCAAGCTCGGCATCACGACGATCTTCGTGACCCACGACCAGGAAGAAGCGCTCTCGATTTCCGACCGCATCGTGGTCATGAATGCCGGGATTGCGGACCAGATCGGCACGCCATCCGACATTTACAACAAACCTTCGACGCGCTTCGTCGCGGGGTTTGTCGGCACACTGAACATACTCGAAGCCAAGGTCGAAAACCCGGATGCCGCCACTGTTCGCTTTGCCGGCCGCAACATGACAATTCCCCCGGCCAACCTCAACGGAGCAGGCAATGGTGCATCGATCACCGTGGCGCTGCG
Source organism: Hyphomicrobiales bacterium (assembly GCA_900467685.1). Taxonomy (GTDB): domain Bacteria; phylum Pseudomonadota; class Alphaproteobacteria; order Rhizobiales; family Rhizobiaceae; genus Ensifer_A. The sequence continues at coordinate 20,037 of UBQX01000022.1, read as the reverse complement.
CCCGGAGGCCCTGTCGCTTTCGAAGACCCCGTCGAGCGACGTGGCCATTGAAGGACGCGTGGTCAGCGTCAACTTCCTTGGCTCGGTCATTCGTACGCGCATGGATGTTGGCGGCCAGCAGGTTTCGTTCGACATGTTCAACAATCCCGGCCTTCAGCCGCCGCAGATCGGTGAGATTGCAACGGCGCATTTCAACGCGTCGGATGTGCTGGTGATCCCGAACTGAGTCCTTGAGACTTCGGGTCCTTGGGCACCGTTTCCACGGTGCCGGAATATTGCACCTGCGGGAAAGGAATGTTGATGCCGGCCTTGTCGAACGCAATCTTGGTGTTCTTGATAACGTCGCGGCTTGTTGGCCAGAAATCCGCCGAGCTCGTCCAGTAGCGCAGTGTGATTGTCACGGCACTGTCCGCCAGCGCGTTGACGAAGGTTTCCGGAGGCGGATCGGCAAGGACGCGTTTGTCGCCGCGGACGAGGCCGAGCATGATGTCTGAGGCCTTGTCGATATCGTCCTCATAGCCGATGCCGATCGTGAAGTCGTAGCGACGGGTCGGCATGCGGCTGAAATTGGTGATCTGCACGTTCCAGAGCAGCGAGTTCGGCGCGACGCGATACATCCCCTCCGGCGTCTTGAACTCGGTGGTGAAGATGCCGATGAACTGGACGATGCCCGACACCGCACCGGTCTCGATATAGTCTCCCACCCGGAACGGCCTGAGAATGAGCAGCATGATGCCGGCGGCAATGTTCTGGAGCGTCCCCTGGAGCGCCAGGCCGATGGCAAGACCGGCGGCGCCGAGAGCCGCGATGATGGATGCCGTCTGGACGCCGAACTGCCCCAGCACCATCACGATGACCATGACCATCAGGAAGTAGCGCACGAAATTCGAGGCAAAGCCGGCGATCGTCGTGTCCAGTCCGCGCACGCGCGACAGCGCGGCATAGGTCCATCGACCCAGAAGTTGGGTCAACAGCCAGCCGACGATCAGGATAACGATCGCCCCGAAAATCGACAGCGTGTATTGGATCAAAAGCGCCTGGAGACGCGGGTAGTCGATATTGGCGTAATCGACGAAAGTCTGTAGCCCGTTCTGCATGCCTGCGGCATTCCTCGCGGTTCATTGTTGTCTCGACAGACAACGTCACCGCAAGGGGGAATGTTCCTCCCCGTGTTCTATTGCTCGCCGGTCAGATCCCGCCGCGCCTTGTCCAGCTCTTCCGCATAGCGGCGCAGCAGATGCTGCTCGGTCAAAAGACCGAGAACCTTCTTGCTGGCCAGACTGTCGACGACGGCCAGCTCTTCTGCATAGGCGATCTGGAATGTCTGCGCCGCCTCGCGTGCATTCATGAACGGCATCAGCATCGTGTCGCGGTTGCGCGCGAGATCGGCTACGCTTGTCTTGCCTGACTGGTCGATTTCCGGCGCATAGGCATCCGCCACGATCACCATCCCGGCATAGCCTCCATTACCGTCGACGGCGATGACGCGCTGGGAGGCTCCCAGCGGAAACTGCTTGCGGAAATCGGCGAGCGACAGCGTCTCAGGCGCGGTCTTGACATCGGGGCGCATCATCCGCCCGACCGTCAGGTTGCGCATCCAGCCGACATCATGCGCGCTGCGGATCGTCTCGCCGCGCAGGTGCAGGCGCCATGTCGAGAACGAATAGCCAAAGGTTTCGCGCACCACCACCGCCGAAACTATGGAGGCGACCAGAACCGCACCTGTGATCCCGAGATCCCTTGTCGTTTCCAGCACGAGGAAGGACATCGTGAGCGGCCCTCCGACAACCCCCACGGCCAGCGATGCCATGCCGACCAGCGACGCATAAAGCGGGCTGAGGCCGTGAACGAGCCCGAATTCGCCCAGAGCGAGCGCCACCGACTTGCCGAGGATCGCCCCCAGATAGAGCGAGGCAAAGAACAGGCCGCCGCGGAACCCCGAGCCCAGCGAGACGGCGGAAGCCAGGAGCTTCAGCGCAAACAGCAGGGCAAGGAACTGCCAAGTCGCGGCGCCGACCAGATCGAGATGCAGCGCCCCGTGTCCCGAGGAAAGGACATGCGGCGAGATCAGCCCAAGCAGGCCGACAATCCCGCCTCCGACGACCGGCCGCAGCCAGACCGGGCAGCGTGACAGGCGGAAGAGATTTTCCGTTGCCGTGACCAGCTGCATCACGGTGACGGCAGCAAGCGCCCCGAGGATGCCGAGAAAGAGATAGGGTGCGAGCGCCGCAGCACTCATCGCCTGCGTCAGCCCGATCTCGATCGGGTTCTGCTCCGCGCCCAGCCAGTTCGCGGTCAGGCTCGCGGCCAGCGACGCCGTCATCACCGGCGCGACGGCCGAAACGGTGTAAGTCCCGATGATCAGCTCGAAGCCGTAGAAGGCCCCGGTCAACGGCGCGCCGAAGGCAGCGGAAATGGCGCCGGCTGCCGCGCAGCCGACAAGCGTGCGGGTCTCCGCCCGACGCAGGCCCAGCCGGCCCGCCACATGAGAGACGATGCCGGAACTCGCCTGCGTATAGCCGGCCTCAAGTCCGACTGACGCACCATAACTGCTCGAAACCATGGTCTGTAGAGAGACCATCAGGCTTTCGCGCACGGACATCCGTCCGCCATGCAGCGCATTCGCCTCGATGGGGTCGACCGGCGGGCGGGTGAACAATCGCTTCGACAGCGCCGCCAGGATCGCCATGATGACGCCACCCGCGACCGGAACCAGCGCAAACCATGGCGAAGCCAGTGCGTCCTGACTGCTGAGGCGTTCATCGACGGGGATCTGGAAGAGAATGCTGTGGGCGTGCGTGGTGACCCAGCTCATGGCCGTGACCACGGCGCCGGCGAAGACACCCGCAAGCGCGGCCAGTCCCAGGAGCCAAAGTTCCCGGAACCGGACAAGCCGCTCCCGAAGACTCAAAAGATATCCTGAAGCTGTTCGGGACTGCACCTGCACAGGCGGCTCCTTGCATGGCTCGGCGTGCGTGCCCCCTATAAACGCCCCCTTCGGAGGAGGCAACGCCAGAAAGAATATTTCCCTGCAGATGGAAAGTCACACAGGCTTCATTCCAACAAACACGCTCTTCCCGGAACAAGCGCATCGTCGGCGGATGCGCAAAGGAACGAGTTTTGCGTTCGGCTATTTCCAAATTGACTACGTCTATTTCTTTTATAGACTTTAAGCATCAACCCGATGGAGGTAGGCATGGTTCTCAAATCTTTCAAAGCCGGACTTGTTGTCCTTTCGCTTGCGCTTGCCGCAGGCCCGGTCCTGCCGGCTTTCGCAGGTCAGGAAATCCTCAACGTCTCCTACGATCCGACCCGTGAACTCTACAAGCAGTACAACGCGCTGTTTTCGAAGCACTGGAAGGCGACGGGTGGCGAAGACATCAAGATCAACCAGTCGCATGGCGGCTCGGGCAAGCAGGCCCGCTCGGTCATCGATGGTCTGGAAGCCGATGTCGTGACGCTGGCGCTTGAGGCCGACATCGAAGCCATTGCCGAAAAGACCAAGAAGATCCCCGCCGACTGGAAGGCGCTGCTGCCGGCGAACAGCTCGCCCTACACGTCCACCATCGTCTTCCTCGTCCGCAAGGGCAACCCGAAGGGTATCAAGGACTGGAACGACCTGATCAAGGACGACATCCAGGTCATCACGCCCAACCCGAAGACCTCCGGCGGCGCCCGCTGGAACTTCCTGGCGGCCTGGGCCTGGGCCAAGAAGACCTATGGCGGCGATGACGCCAAGATCCGCGATTACATCAGCAAGCTGTTCCAGCATGTTCCGGTTCTCGACACCGGCGCGCGCGGCGCAACGCAGACCTTTGCCGAGCGCGGTCTCGGCGACGTTCTCATTGCCTGGGAAAACGAAGCCTATCTGGCGCTTGACGAGCTGGGCGCTGACAATTTCGACATCGTCTCGCCATCGGTCTCGATCAAGGCGGAACCGCCGGTCGCCCTCGTCAAGGGCAATGCGGATGCCCATGGCACGACCAAGGTGGCTCAGGCTTATCTCGAATATCTCTATTCGCCGGAAGCCCAGAAGCTGATTGCCAAGAACTATTACCGCCCGAACGATCCGTCGGCGGCAGATCCGGCAGACATCACGCGCTTTGCCAAGATCGATCTCGCGACGATTGAAGATTTCGGCGGCTGGAAGAAGGCGCAGCCCGAATTCTTCGGCGACGGCGGCATCTTCGATCAGCTCTACAAGGCGGCGAAGTGATCCATGGCACTAGCGCAATCCTCCCCCAAATCCTCCCAAGGATGGCAGTGGAAGCACCCGAGCGTCATTCCAGGCTTTGGAATGTCGCTCGGGCTCGCCCTGACCATGCTGACCCTCATCGTCCTCATCCCGCTCGCAGCGCTGGCGCTGCGGGCGGCAGCTCTCGGACCGGCCGGGCTTTATGAACTGGTTTCCGATCCCCGCGTCGCCGCAGCCCTCAAGGTCAGCTTCCTGACCGCGCTTGCAGCCGCCCTCGCCAACGCGGTCTTCGGCACGCTGACAGCCTGGGTTCTGGTGCGGTATGATTTTTACGGCCGGCGCATTTTCGATGCGCTGATCGATCTTCCCTTCGCCATGCCGACCGCAGTTGCCGGCATTGCGCTGACCTCCGTCTATTCGCCGAAAGGCCTGATCGGCGAATGGCTCGCGCCACTCGGCATCAAGGTGGCGTACACGCCGCTCGGCATCATCGTGGCGCTGATCGCGGTGGGCTTCCCCTTCGTCGTGCGCACGGTGCAGCCGGTTCTGGAAGAGATCAGCCGCGAAACGGAAGAGGTCTCCGCCACGCTCGGCGCGAACCGCTTCCAGACCATCTTCTTCGTGGTCCTTCCGCCGCTGATCCCGGCCATCCTCACGGGCTTTGCGCTCGCGCTGGCCCGCGGCGTGGGCGAATATGGCTCGGTCATCTTCATTGCCGGCAACCTGCCGTTCAAGTCGGAGATCGCGCCCCTTCTCATCGTCATCAAGCTGGAAGAGTTCAACTATGCCGGCGCAACGGCCATTGCCGCCGTCATGCTCGCCATTTCCTTCCTGATGCTCTTCGTCATCAATGGCATCCAGAGCTGGAGCCAGAAGAGGTTCGGTCATGGCTGATCAATCCACCACCCCGAACCGCCGCGATCCGGTCAGCGAACCTGCCTTTGTCCGATGGCTGCTGATCCTCATCTGCGCCCTCTTCCTCGCGCTCTTCCTCGTCGTTCCGCTCGGAACGGTGGTCGGACGCGTCGTCGTGGCGGGCTGGGGCAGCTTCGTCGACACGCTTTCGGAACACGACACCCAATCGGCAATCTGGCTGACGCTCTCCGTCGCAGCGCTTGCCGTGCCCTTCAACCTCGTTTTCGGCATCGCGGCCGCCTGGGCGATCGCCAAGTTCGAGTTCAAGGGCAAGACCTTCCTGACCACGCTGATCGACCTGCCCTTCTCGGTCTCGCCGGTCATTTCGGGTCTCGTCTATGTCCTGCTCTTCGGCGCGGATACCTGGCTTGGGCCGCAACTGAAGGCGATGGGCTTCCCCATCATCTTCGCCTTCCCCGGCATCTTCCTTGCCACCGTCTTCGTGACCTTCCCCTTCATCGCGCGCGAACTGATCCCGCTGATGCAGGCGCAAGGCACGGCGGACGAGGAAGCGGCGATTTCGCTCGGCGCCTCCGGCTGGCAGACGTTCATCCGGGTGACGCTGCCCAACATCAAATGGGCGCTGCTTTACGGGGTCCTGCTCTGCAACGCCCGCGCCATGGGCGAATTCGGGGCCGTCTCGGTCGTGTCGGGCCATGTGCGCGGCAAGACCGAAACCATGCCGCTGCATATCGAGGCCTTGTATAACGACTATGCAACCGACAGCGCCTTTGCCGTCGCCTCGCTGCTCGCCGCCCTCGCCCTCGTCACCCTTATCCTGCGCACGCTGCTCGAAATGAAGTTCGGCGCAGAGGTCGGCAACGGCCGGCACAAATAGGAATACAGTCATGGACATCCGCATCGACAAGATCCGCAAGGAATTCGGCGACTTCCCGGCCCTGCACGATGTTTCGCTGAACATCCGTTCCGGCGAACTCATTGCGCTTCTCGGCCCCTCCGGCTCCGGCAAGACGACGCTCTTGCGCCTCGTCGCCGGCCTCGAATATCCGAGCCAGGGCCGCATTCTCTTCGGCGAGGAAGATGCCTCGTGGAAGAGCGTGCAGGAGCGCAATGTCGGCTTCGTCTTCCAGCATTACGCGCTTTTCAAGCACATGACCGTCTTCGACAATGTCGCCTTCGGCCTGCGCGTGCGCGGTTCCGAAACGCGCCCGCCCAAGGCGGAAATCCGCCGCCGTGTCGAGGAACTGATCGACATGGTGCAGCTTTCCGGCATGGAGGGCCGCTATCCCGGCCAGCTTTCCGGCGGCCAGCGCCAGCGCGTGGCGCTCGCCCGCGCCATGGCGATCGAACCCCGCGTCCTGCTGCTCGACGAACCCTTCGGCGCGCTCGACGCCAAGGTGCGCAAGGACCTGCGCAAGTGGCTGCGCGAGTTCCATGACCGCACCGGCCACACCACGCTTTTCGTCACCCACGACCAGGAGGAAGCGTTGGAACTTGCCGACCGGGTCGTTGTGATGAGCCAGGGCAAGATCGAACAGGTCGGCTCGGCGGACGACATCTATGATCGTCCGCAATCCGCCTTCGTCTTCTCCTTCGTCGGCGACAGCGCCAGGCTGCCGGTGACGGTCGCCAACGGTGACGTCAATTTCAAGGGTGGCGCAACCGGTCTGCGCACGAGTGTCGGCAATGGCGAGAAGCACATCTTCTTCCGCCCGCGCGATATCGTCCTGCAGGACGACGGGCCGGCCTTCGAAGGCCGCATCGTGTCCATGCGCCGCCTTGCCGGCGCGCGCATCGCGGAAATCGACGCGGGTCTGGGTGAAGGTGCCGAACGGGTGGAGATCGAGCTGCCGCTCGGAGTGCCCGCGGAACAGGGTAGCCTGATCCGCTTCCTGCCTCATCGTTTCGCGATCTTCTGAGAAAGTGGCCGGGGGCGACCCCGGCTGACTCAACGCTTAAGATGCGTCGAGCAGGTGCTCGAAACCGGAGCCTTCGCGCTCGACCATTTCGCGCATGTCGGTGAGCGACTTGTTGTCAAGCACGGAAGCAATAGCCTCGCGCACTTCCAGCATGGTGAGACGCACCGGGCACACCGTCTCGTCGGCGCAATCCTGACAGCGGTGATAGGCCGTGCGGCTGGCGCAGGCAATCGGCGCGAGAGGTCCGTCCAGCACGCGCAGCGCCTGCCCAACCATGATCTGGTCGGCCGAACGCGACAGGCAGTAGCCGCCCGAACGGCCCTTCTTGGCATAGACGAAACCGCCGTTACGCAAGTCGGCAAGAATGGCATCGAGAAACTTCTTCGACATGCCGTGGGCGGTCGCAATCTCGCTCGACTGGATCACTTCGCCCGCCGGCAGCCCCGACAGATGGAACAGGGCTTTCAGCCCATACTTACCCTTCATCGACAACATTGCCGGACTATTCCTGTCATGCGCATGTGAATGATGACCCGGATGCAGGTTTCGGCACCAGTCTGTCTCACCATCGATTTGAGGGATTTCAGCGACTTAATGCGGATTTGTTTACGGGCCTGAGTAATTTTATCTCTACGCCACCGATCCTAAATGTCAACTCCACCTGAAATGTGACCGTCGCGAAGCTTAACGAACGAAGTTAGCGGCCTTCGAACATCACAGAAAAGCTCAAGCCGCGTCTGCAACAAACCGATTCACGACCTGGGCGAACGGGACGCCCAATTCATGCTGCTCCTCAAGAACACGCCGGCCGGCTTACGCATACCACACGCAGAATCGGTCATTTCTTTCCCTGCCGGAATGAACCCAGGGTTTCTATCGCGCGGGCAAGATCCTTTTCATCATAGGGCTTGCGGACCACTGCGCTTCCGGCGAACGGGACCTCGACATTTCCCCCCGTGGCGAAAATGATCTGCAATTGGGGAAAGAGCTTGCGCGCGTTTCCGGCCAGATCGAGACCGCTCCCGTCCGGCAGATGGAGATCGCAGACGAGGATGTCGATGTCTTCGCCAAGTGCGGCCAGACATTGCGCGACCGTGCCGGTTTCAACGACGGAATGGCCGAGATCGGCGAGCATATCGGCGACGAATACGCGAATGAGCGGCTCGTCCTCGCACAGCAGAACCTTCTTGATCGCCTTGGCGGGCGGTGGAGCAGGCTGCGACCGCTTCTCATCCAGAACCTGCCGCACCTTCCGCGCCAGCTGTTCGCGCGTGTAGGGCTTGCCGAGGAAGTTCACCCCCGTGTCCAGCTTGCCGTCATGCACGATGGAGTTCTCGGTGTAGCCGGAATTGTAGAGCACCGCCGTTCCCGGCCGCGTGGTCTGCACGATCTGCGCGAGTGCCGTGCTTTTGACCGGGCCGGGCATGACGACGTCGGTAAACAGCAGATCGAAGGGGATGCCGCTTTCCACAATGGCGACGCCACTCTGGCCGTCGCGGGCCAGCAGCACCTGATAACCGAGCTCGCGCAGAAGCTCCGCCGCGGTCTCGCGGACCGCGTCGTCATCCTCCACGACAAGAATGGTCTCGCGACCGCCCACGACGGATGTCGAAGGAACCGGCAGCTCGTCTTCGGCAGCCTTTGCGCGCGGCAGATACATCCGCACCGTCGTGCCCTTGCCGACTTCGGAGTAGATGTTGATGTGTCCGCCTGACTGCTTGACGAAACCGTAGACCATGGAGAGGCCAAGCCCCGTCCCCTTGCCTTCGGCCTTGGTCGTGAAGAACGGATCGAACACCTTTTCCAGGATTTCCGGCGGGATCCCCGTTCCCGTATCGGTGATGGCCAGCATGACATATTGACCCGGCTTCACGCCGAACACCTTGCGCGTATATTCGTCGTCAAGATAGGCATTGCCAAGCTCGATCGTCAGCTTGCCGTGGCCGGCCATCGCATCGCGGGCGTTGATCGCCAGGTTCAGCAGCGCCGTTTCGACATTGGTCGTGTCGGCCAGGGTATTCCACAGACCGCCCGACACGATCGTTTCGATCTCGATGCCTTCGCCGATACTCCGGCGCAGCAGATCGTCGAGATCACGCACAAGTCTGCTGAGATTGATGACCTTGGGCTCCAGCGGCTGCCTGCGGCCGAAGGCAAGAAGCTGCGAAGACAGCTTCGCGCCACGCGTCGAAGCCATCATCGCATTTTCGAGAAGCCTCAGCGACTTTTCATCTGTCAGGCGCTTGCCAAGGAGTTGCAGGCTTCCCTGGATGACCTGCAGGAGATTGTTGAAGTCGTGCGCAATGCCTCCGGCGAGGTTGCCGATGGCATCCATTTTCTGCGACTGGCGCAGCATGTCCTGCACGCGGGCAAGCTCCTGCGTGCGCGCCTCCACCCGCTCCTCGAGAGAGCCGGTCAGTTCCTCCAACCGCGCCTGGGCAAGCTTCTGCTCCGTGACATCGTAACCCTGGACGAAGATGCCACCGACCTTGTTACCCGAAACGATCGGCTGGTAGACGAAATTGAGGTAGCGAATTTCGCCCGCGCCGCCCGGCCCCCGGTTCAGGATGACGCGCGCGCCATCGGCCACAAAGGGCTCCCCCGTTTGGAAAACGCGATCGAGAATATCGATGAAGCCCTGTCCGATGATCTCCGGAAGAGCCTCGGCTAGCGGTTTGCCGACAATGTCCGAGCGCCCGACGATTTCCAGATAGGCATGATTGGCAAGATCGAAAATGTGCTTCGGACCGCGCAGAACGGCCATGAAGCTCGGCGCCTGGGAAAAGAGAGTGCGCAGATATTCGCGCTCCTTGGAGAGCTGCAGATTCTGCCCCGCGACCTTCCCGGCGCGCTCCATGATGGCGCGTTCGACGATGATATCGCGCCCGTCCGCGCGATGGCGAAGCCGCTGAAGCTCGGTGACGTCAACGGTGTTCTGCAGGATAAAGAGGGTCCCGTCCTCGCTGCGGATCGGCGTATGGGTCGCGCTCCAGAAACGCTCTTCGATGGATCCGTCGCGCCCGGCGATCGGATATGGGATCAGCGGCAGATGATCCATCTCGCCCGTCTCGACGACGGTGCTCAACGAGCGGCGGAGCATTTCCTCGGGAACAGAGCCCGGCTCGCTGGGAAATGCTTCGAAGATGTTGCGGCCGACAATTTCGTGGCGCTCCCGCATGGTCGCCGCCAGATAGGCCTTGTTCATGCCGACAATCGTGAAGGAACTGTCCAGGAGGACATAGGGACTGGGCGCCTCATCGAAGAGTTGGCCGAGGTCGATCTTCGGCATCGAATCTGCCCGCATTTCCGTCGTAGCTCCCTCGCTCAATCGAAGTCCCAAAGTACTGCGTCCGAACTCTCCCGCGAATTCTCGCCACGGAGATCAAGACGTTGCTCAGCTACGTCATCGCCGTAATTGCTCGAAATCGCGCGATCGAGTCAAGACGAAAGACGTCACATGAACCGTTGCCCGGCGCGCCCATTCGGTGTCAGGCGCGCCGGGCGAATTCCTTAAAATATGAACGGCAGTGGAACCGCCACCGCCCCTCAGGCTGGTGTCCACTTGGTTCGCTTGAGAATGCGCGACACGACATTCTTCCGTTTCTTGTAATGGACGAGATCGATGTCGCTCACCAGCCTTGCGCCGCCATCCTGCCGCTCCAGCGTAATCTTGCGGCTATGGAATTCCTCGAGTTCCGCGCGATGGCCGACACTGAGTATGGTTGCCGAAGGCAGTTCGCGGATGAGCATTTCCATCATCGCATCCTGCGTCTTTTCATCGAGCGCCGAAGTCGCTTCATCAAGCACCACGATATCGGGATCGTGAAGCAGAAGACGCGCAAAGGAAATGCGCTGCTTCTCCCCGCCTGAGAGAATATGATCCCAGGGCGCCTCGTCATCGATCTTTTCCTTCAACTGGCCAAGGCCGACCTTTTCCAGAGCCGTGGCCAGCTCGCTCGCCGTCGACCAGTCGGCACCGCGCGGATAGGCTATGGCGCGGCGCAGCGAGCCGGACGGGATATAGGGTCGCTGCGGCAGCATGAAGAGCCGGCTCCCCTCCCGGAAGTTGACGCTCCCGTCGCCCCAGGGCCAAAGCCCGGAAATGGCGCGCACGAGCGTGCTCTTGCCCGACCCGGACTCGCCCGCCACCAGCACCCGTTCACCGGGCTCGATCTCGACCTGTGTTTCCTTCACCACTGCGCGCCCGTCGCCCAGCGTCACCGAAAGATCATGCAGGCTCAGGATAAAGTCCTTCTCCGCCGCGCCGCGCTGGATGCGGCCGATCGTGTCGTTTTCCTCCGCCCGCTCCAGTTCATCGAGCGACGTCATGAGCGAAGCAACACGTCGTGCACAGGCATTCCAGTCCGCAAGCCGCGGGTAATTGTCGACCAGCCAGCCGAACGCTCCCTGCACGATCGTGAAGGCGGAGGCTGCCTGCATGACCTCGCCGAGCGTCATCTCGCCGGCCAGAAATTTCGGAGCACACAAGAGAACAGGCACGACGCCCGCAACGAGCATCGACGTATGCGAAACCAGCGTGGTGCGCATATATTGGTGAGAAAGCAGCCGCCATTGCCGCCGGACATTGCTGAAGGTCCTGTCCAGCTCGCTGCGCTCCTCCTGCTCGCCCCCCAGCAGCGCAATGCTCTCGCCATTCTCGCGCACGCGGGTCAGCGTGTAGCGGAATTCGGCCTCCACCTGGTTCTTCACCTCCGAGACCTGGACAAAATTCCTGCCGATCACCGCAATCGATGTGGAGGTGATGACGGCATAAAGGACCGCGGCGATCACCAGAAAGCCCGGAATGACGATTGTCGATCCGCCCAGCGTCAACGTCAACGCGCCACCGATCGACCAGAGCACGACGATGAACGTCGATGCGGAAAGGAAGGCAACAAGCACACCCGATACGAAATCCACCGGAGACTCCGTCGCGATGCGCAGATCCTCGGAAATTCTGGCTTCGGGATTCTTGTGGTCGCCATCGATCAGGTTCAGCTGATAATAGCGACCATGCGCGAGCCAGCGGGCAATCAGCGCTTTCGTGAGCCAGGAACGCCAGCGGCGCTGGATCAGCATGCGCGCATAGACCTGCGCCGTGACGAGACCGACACTGCCGATCACCAGGAACGGAAAAACCTTCGCAAGGAAGGCCACAACAGAGGAATTTCGCTGCTCGATGGCATCGAAAAGCCTGCGGTTCCAGACGTTGAACCCATACTGGAACGCCAGGTTGGAAACGATCAGCAGCAGCAGTGCCAAGCTGCAAAGCCAGGCGACTTTCTCGCCCGACGGCCCCCAGAAACCTCTGGCGCTCTTCAGGAAGCGCTGAAGAAGAAAAGCCTTCCGCGCCTTCTCCATCTCCTCCGGCGTCAACTTCGGAGCGTCTCCGCCAGCCGAAGACACAGCATGCTCACCCAAATTCTCGCCCCCTGCCCGGAACATCGCCGCGAAGCCCAAGTTCGGCCCCGCGTCACCCATCACCACGCCCTGCGTCCTGCGCAACAAGACACAAACCGTGCAACGCGCACGGCGGCGGATTGGTTCCGTTAAATAGAGAAAATTGACAAAAATTACGGATAGATAGTGGTGGGCCCGGAGGGACTCGAACCCCCAACCAAGCGGTTATGAGCCGCCGGCTCTAACCATTGAGCTACAGGCCCTCGCCGGCTTATCGACGGCGGTGCGGCGGACAATGGTGATCCGCAGCGGGTTCCGATTAAACGAATTCGCCACGCGCGGCAAGCGTCCGCCGCATTTGTCACACAATCGGCAGACACATCTTGCTTCCGTTGCCGCGCGCACGGAGAAAGACGCGTTTCTTGCGTTTTCCGGGGTCCGCGGCGCCTGGGGAGCTTCGGCGGGTCTGTTTGGCCAGCACCGTGCTCCGCAGCCATGGCGGCCCGTTTTGCCGGCCGCATCAACTGGAGGACCACAATGATACATAAACGCAGGCTCATGACATCGCTCGCCGTTCTGGCGATGATCTCGGCAGCCCCCGCCACCTTTGCGGCTGAGGAAACCGGGCGGATCACCGTGACGGGCGAAGGTTCGGCATCCGCCGCACCGGACATGGCCATCATCAATTTCGGCGTATTGAAGAACGCACCCACTGCGCGACAGGCTCTGGATGATGCCAACAAGGCGCTTGCCGAGGCGATCGCCGACCTGAAGGCGAAGGGCATCGCGCCGCGCGACCTGCAGACATCCGGCTTTTCGGTCTCGCCCCAATTCGACTATTCCGGCAAGAATGGAACAGCCCCGAAGCTGACCGGCTACCAGGTTTCCAACATGCTTACGGTTCGGGTTCGCGACATTGCATCGCTGGGCAAGGTTCTGGACGATGCGGTCACCAACGGCATCAATTCCGGGGGCTCCTTGAGCTTCGGCAACAGCAAGATCAAGGATCTCATGGCTGACGCACGCAAGGCGGCCGTTGACGATGCAATCGCCAAGGCCAAGGCGCTTACGGAAGCTGCAGGCGTATCGACCGGCGATATCCTTTCGATCTCCGAAGATGCGCAGATGCCGCCCCCGCCTGCCCCCATGGTTCGCATGGCGATGGCCAAGGAGGCAACGGATAGCGTGCCGGTAGAAACCGGCGAGAGCGAATATCACGCCCGCGTCACCGTCACCTTTGCCATCAAGCAGATGGCTCCCTGACGGCCAGCTTCCAGGCGACGGGGCACACGTTTGTCCACTGCGGGACCAAAAGCAAGACCGCCGCGCTCCTGGAAGAGCGCGGCGGTCTGATTTTCTAGCTGATTGACTGGCTGTATGCCGGCAAAATCACAGTGCCGGGCAGCCCGGAACGTTGGCGAACTGGATCTGCCGGATGCGCCGGCCGACCTGTCCCTCGACGATCACCCGCCGCGGCGTGACGCGCACGACTTCCGGGTCTTCAAGACCCATGCGCCAGGCGCGACGAACCGCTTCGCGTTCGCTGCAGCCATAACCCGGCGGCGGCGGTGGCGGACGGCGGTAATACTCGCGGCCCTCGTAGAACGGCGCCGGCGGGGGCGGCGGCGGGCGGCGATAGCCCGGACCCGTATCGAACCCGAAGTAGATGCCATCGGCCATTGCAGCAACGGGAGCGATCGAGACGCCGCCCAGTCCCACCATCGCCGCAAGCAATGTTCTTGTCAGAACCTGTTTCATTTTCCTTCTCCGTTAGAAGCCTTTGCCAGCCTTCGCGTTCATGCGTCTATGTTTACTCCAGAATAAGCCCCGCCGCATGAATGTTGCCCGAATCGTGCGTTCACTTGCCATTCATATTGGTGAAACAATAGCAGATACTTCAGACTTTGAGATATTTTTGAGGCGGGAAAGCACGAGAGAAAGGCGTTGCACCGCAAAAAACCGGCGCTATGATTCGGCAGCAGCATTGGGATCGGACATGTCGACAGCAGAATTGATTGAGCAGATCAGAGCCGAAGAGGCACGGTTCGTTTTTCGGGCCTTCAGCGAAGCAGAAGCGCTGGAAATCGGCATGGCGCTGGTTGCCACCGCGCGGGTCGAAGGCGCGCCCGTGGTGATCGATATCCGCACCTCCGACAGAACCCTCTTTCACGCCGCACTGCCCGGTTCCGCGCCGGACAACGACGAATGGGCAAGGCGCAAGTCGAACACGACGCTGCGCTATCACAAGTCTTCCCTTGCCATCGGCGAGGCCCTGCGCCAGAAGGGGCGCGTCCCGGGACCGGAAATCGGCATAGACCAGATGAACTTCTCGCACCATGGCGGCAGCTTCCCGGTCCGGGTAGCCGGAACCGGCGTCGTTGCAGCAATCACCGTCTCGGGGCTGGCCCAGACCGAAGATCACGCGATGATCGTGAAGGTTCTGAAGGATTATCTGAAAGGCTGACCGTCGTGCGCGCGTTGATCCGGACCGGACTTCTGACATTCCTCGCTCTTTCCCTCACACAGGCCGCTCACGCCGCTTCGGAGCCGAAAACACCGGCTGAGAACATGGCCGGGCCGTCATTCGATTGCGCGACCGCCCGGCACGCGATCGAGGAGATGGTCTGCGGAGACCCCGACCTGGCAGAACTGGACGTCAAGCTCGCGGGCGTTTTCGAAAGCGCCTTGAAAAAGGTTGAGGCCATGCCGAACACGGCACCCGAAATCCGACACATGAAGGCCTATGAACTGCGCTGGTCCCGCGAGCGCAATGAATGCGCCAGGAGCAAGGACGCGAAGGAATGCACGGCGGACAGCTATCGCTACCGCATCGCCGACCTGCAGGCGCGCTTCTTCCTGGTCAAGAGCAAGGCGCCCGCCGTCTACATGTGCCGGAACAATCCGAAGAACGAGCTGATCGTGACCCGAGTGGAGAGCGATCCGGAAACCGTGCGGCTCGACCACGCTGGCAAGACGGCCATCACCTTCAAGGATGACAATGGCGACGGAAAGCGCTTCGAGAACCCGCAAGGCGTGAGTTTCGAAGTGGAAGGCGACATGGCACTCGTCAACTGGCCCAAGGGGAACGAGTTCGAGTGCGTACTGCGAAGGTGATCCGGCTTTAAGCGCAGGACGCTCCTTTCGGTTCCCTCATCCCCGTTTGGGCGTGGCGCCCAGACGCGTGAGCACCTCTTCCGGAATGCCCATTTCGCGAATGATGAGGCGATGGTCCCGAAGCCCGCAGAGTTCGCGCTGCACGAAATAGGCCCAGACCGCCTCGCCCGCATCGGCAAGGGCAGCCTCGCGCAGCTCACCCTCGGCCGCGGCCAGTGCCGCGAGCGCCTTCTCCACCTTGCGACCCTGATGCCCCAGTGAAGAAGCACTTTCCGAGAGCGCCTCGGCCTCGAAATTCGAAAGCGCCCCGTCAAACTGCCCGCTGCGGGAAAGACGCGCGAGATCGCGCGGCATGCGTAGCGACATCTGTCTTCTCCTCTTCAGTCCACTTCAGTTTTCAGGGAATTTCCTTGCCTTCCACTCCGATCGCGGCACGGTCGCGCCAACCTTGAAGGCAAAAGAAACAACCTTCAGCCCGCCATCGTCAACCTCGCAGCGGAAGCTGACATCGTACCAGTCTCCCGGCGTGCGAAAGGCTGCCTTGGGCACATCCAGCACGTTTCCATAGCGAAGCCTGTAGGCAGGCAGCATCAGCGGATTATAGCGCGGCGTCGCATGCCGCAACTGCTCGCGCAATTCGGTCGCACAAAGCTGGCCGATTCGGGCCTCGCGCGGCATGTCGCCCATGGCGGTCATGCCCGCCTGCCCGCCGACAGCGGCATCGGAGTAAAGCTTCCGCGCCTTCTTGAGTTCGGGCGCCTCGGCAGGCTTCGGCGTCGCCGCCTTTTCTTCCACCGGTTTACCGGCAGCAGCTGCCGAGGCCGCTTCCTGCTGCTCCAGCGCCTTCAGGATGTCAGGCACGCCGGGCAGGTCATCCCTAGGCGGTTCCTTGGAGGCCTCTTCAGTCACCGCCTTCGGCTCCTCGGCCTGCGGTACATCAGGCTTCTTGTCGGCAAGTTCGTCTTCGGCTGTGTCCTTCTCGCCATCTGAGGCACTACCGTCCTGCTGTGCGGGGCCTTGGTCCTTCTGTCCGAATTCGAAAACAGGACGCAGAGTCGGGACAGGAACATTAGAAGGCTGCTCGGTCTTCGCTTCCTGTTGAGGCGACGGGGGCGGCGGCGGCGGTTGCTCGGCCGCCTTTTCTTCCGGCGGCTTCGGCGCCTCCTGCTCCGGCACGATATCGACCTTCACCGCCTCGTCCTTCGGTGGCTCCGGTTTCGGGTCAGGCCATTTCAGAAAAAGCGCGGCAGCAATGGCGGCATGTAGGACCGCCGACGTAGAAAACGCCCATCCCTTCCCCCGCTTCGGCACGACCTGCACATCATCCATGGTCCCTATGTAGGTTGGATTCGCGGCGGGATCGAGAGGAGAATTGGGAATGCTCCCCACGAAACGGAAAGGCCCGGAACGGTGTCCGGGCCTTGAAAATTTTCATTGCGGAAGCATCAGCTATCCAGGAACGACCGCAGCTTGCGGCTTCGGCTCGGGTGCTTGAGCTTGCGCAGCGCCTTGGCCTCGATCTGGCGGATACGTTCGCGCGTGACCGAGAACTGCTGGCCGACTTCTTCGAGCGTATGGTCCGTGTTCATGCCGATGCCGAAGCGCATGCGCAGCACGCGCTCTTCGCGCGGCGTCAGCGAGGCCAGAACGCGGGTCGTCGTCTCGCGCAGGTTCGCCTGAATGGCGGCGTCGATTGGCAGAAGCGCGTTCTTGTCTTCGATGAAGTCGCCGAGATGGCTGTCTTCTTCGTCACCAACCGGCGTTTCGAGCGAGATCGGCTCCTTGGCGATCTTCAGGACCTTGCGGACCTTTTCGAGCGGCATGGCAAGCTTTTCGGCCAACTCTTCCGGCGTCGGCTCGCGGCCGATTTCGTGCAGCATCTGGCGCGAGGTGCGAACGATCTTGTTGATCGTTTCGATCATGTGCACCGGAATGCGGATCGTGCGGGCCTGGTCGGCGATAGACCGGGTGATCGCCTGACGGATCCACCATGTCGCGTAGGTGGAGAACTTATAGCCGCGGCGATACTCGAACTTGTCGACCGCCTTCATCAGGCCGATATTGCCTTCCTGAATGAGGTCGAGGAACTGCAGGCCGCGGTTCGTGTACTTCTTGGCGATCGAAATCACGAGACGAAGGTTGGCTTCCACCATTTCCTTCTTCGCGATGCGCGCTTCGCGCTCACCCTTCTGCACCATGTGCACGATGCGGCGGAATTCCGTCACAGAGATGCCGGTCTCGGTTGCGAGGTTCTGGATTTCCGAGCGCAGGTCCCGGATCGCGTTGTTTTCCTCGCGAGCGAATTCCTTCCAGCCCTTGGAGGCAAGGTTGGCGATGGACTTCATCCAGTTCGGATCGAGCTCGGCACCGTGGTAATGTTCCAGGAAGCTGTCGCGCTTCACGCCGTAGGACTCAGCCAGACGCAGCAGCTTGCCTTCGTTCTGAACGAGACGCTTGTTGATGTCGTAGAGCTGTTCGACAAGCGCATCGATACGGTTCTGATTGAGCGACAGCGACTTCACGGCCGCGATCAACTCGTCCTTCAGTTCCTTGTAGCGGCGCTCCTGGGCAGTCGACAGCGATGCGGTCGCGGCAAGGCGAGCCTCCACCTGCTGGTCCTGCAGCTTGCGCAGCTTCTTGTAGGTCTCGGCAATGACGTCGAGCGTCTGCATAACCTGGGGACGCAGCTCGGCTTCCATGGCAGCGAGAGAAAGGTTGGACTCGTCTTCGTCCTCTTCCTCTTCTTCCGGTGCCAAACCTTCGCCGCCGACATTGGTGATGTCGTCGTCATTGGCGGCCGAACGCGCGCGCTTGGCCTTGTCTTTCTCTTCTGCAGCCTTGCGGTCCGCCTCGATCTTCTCGGGGCTCTGGAACTGCGGGGCAGCCTTGGCTTCCGGACCGGAATAGGTCGTCTCGAGATCGATGATCTCGCGCAGCAGCGTTGCGCCTTCGTTCAGTTCGTCGCGCCAGATGATGATGGCCTGGAAGGTCAGCGGGCTTTCGCAAAGCCCCTGGATCATCGTTTCGCGGCCAGCCTCGATGCGCTTCGCAATCGCGATTTCGCCTTCGCGCGACAGAAGCTCTACAGAGCCCATTTCGCGCAGATACATACGCACCGGGTCGTCCGTGCGGTCGGTCGGTTCTTTCTTCTTGGCTGTCGCCAGCGCGGTGCTGGCGGATGAGGCCACCAATCCGCCTTCGCTTTCGTCGTCATCATCAGACGCAGCGCTGCCGGCATTCTCGTCGACTTCCTCGTCTTCGACAACGTTGATGCCCATGTCGGAGAGCATCGCCAAAATGTCTTCGATCTGCTCCGAGCTGACTTCCTCGGAAGGCAGAACCGAATTCAGCTCGTCCATGGTGACATAGCCGCGCTTCTTGGCGACCTTGATCATCTTCTTGACGGCGTCATCCGAAAGATCGAGAAGCGGACCATCTGTTGCGCCTTCGCGTTCAGATTCGGCTTCTTCGTTCTCTTTGGCTTTCGTTACCATGTATCCGTCGCTTTCCTGTCACGTCTGAATTCGCCAAGCCGGACGAGAGGCTGACGCAACTGCTCTTGAAAGCGTCGCGTCGCCCCCGTATGTGTCTTGAGCTAGCGGAAGACCATTAAATCCTGATTAACCACGAAAGCCCTCTTCTCGCAGCAGCCGTTTCGGCGCATGCATGAAGATGCGGGCATTCAAGCTGATTGACCAATACCACCATTTCCGATCCCGAAGGTGATTCCCACAATTCTCCGGGCAGTCAAGCATTTTGCCCGAAAAATCTGAAAAAACACCAAAAGCGGTTAAATCCAGAGCTTTCGGGGCAGTCCCCCCTATTTGGGAAGTGTGCGGCAAATTTCAAGTCACGGGAAATTCAGCGAATCATTTCAACTGCCGACTGCGGGCCCCTTGATGCGACCCGACAGCACGCCGAAGCCATCGATGATGGCTTCCTGGTTCTCCAGGCGGGCGGCCTCCGTCTGCACTTCGCGTAGCGCCTGAAGCAGCCCGTCGATATTGCGATCGTCATCCCGTTCAATCGCATCGGCGATCTCGCGCTCCAGCTCGCCGATCTGCTGGCGCAGCACGCGGGTGCGCTGATGCAGCGCCAGAACCTGCAAAAAAGCCTCGCGCGCATCCTCGGAGGCGGCCTGTTCGGTCGCCGTCCAGAGCCGCGCATTGCGCACCTGCTGGTCAAGCAGCTTGAGAAGCGTCGAGAACCCTTGCGCCTCAAGACTTGCGATCAGCGTCTCGCGGCTGAACTTCTGCGAACCCGCCATCGCGGCTTCGGACAGCACGGCCGAGCGCAGCTTCTGGATATCGCGATTTTCGAAATCGAGATCGGCGATATGGTCATATTCGTCGATCAGGATCTGCGGATGGTTGATGATGGTCAGCGCCAGCACGGCCTCGCGCAGCGTCGGCACATCCTGATGCCCGCGCACCATGCCCGACCGTGCAAGGCTATCTGAAATCGCACCGGTGCGGCTATTGGCCTGGGACCCGCGTTGCCCGCCGCCCCGCTGGAACCCGCCGCCCCCATTGG
>UBQX01000034.1 GCA_900467685.1 Hyphomicrobiales bacterium | reverse complement strand
GAGGTTTACTTATTGCATAAGAAAAAGCCCAGGCCTTTTGGGGCCCGGGCTTTGCATGTCCTGTCTGATCGCGGCGATCAGGACGCCATGTCGATCGCAACCTGGCGGAGCGTCGAAGCGAGGCGAGACTGGATTTCATCGCCCGCAACCGGAATGCCGGCTTCGGCGAAATCGCGCTGCAGACGCTCGACCGCGCCCCCACGGCGGATGATGTCTTCCGTCACCAGTTCATCGGCGTAGGCATTGGGATCGACACGGCCGAGCTTCTCGGCAGCCCAGACGGCAAGCAGCATCTTGCTGCGCGTATCAACCCGGAATTCGACGTCCCGTTCACGGGCATATTGCAATTCCGAAGCCTGCGCACGCATTTTCAAAGCATTCATATTCAAGTCCCCTTTGAATAACGAAATCAATCAACTGGCTTGCTTGCCATGGAGAAATCCTTGCACGGGGCCGGTTGAGACTTCGTGGGAAGAATAGATCGCATTTTATCGATCCTGTCGATTTCGCCACAAAGCTGCACAACTAAGGGAAATTCCGCGTCCGGATTGCGCCATTGCGGTGCAGTTTCTGCGCGTAAAGCGGAAGAACGCACTGTGGATAGTGTTTTGCTATTCCCATCCGGTCATGATCATGTTACCAGCCCTCGCCAACTTCCAGAACAAATGGAAAGCCAGCGGAGCCGCTCCCAAGCTGCCGCTGTTTCCGCATTTCGACAATTCGAAAGGAATTTGGCAGATGGCGCGCATTATCGAATCCGCTACCGGGCACGAAGCCCTCACCTTCGACGACGTTCTGTTGCAGCCCGGGCACTCCGAGATCATGCCGGGCCAGACGAATATCGCGACCCGCATTGCTTCCGACATCGAATTGAACCTGCCAATCCTGTCGTCTGCCATGGACACGGTCACGGAATCGCGCCTTGCCATTGCCATGGCACAGGCCGGCGGCCTCGGCGTCATTCACCGCAACCTCTCCCCCGCTGCCCAGGCTGAAGAAGTCCGGCAGGTGAAGAAGTTTGAAAGCGGCATGGTCGTGAACCCGGTCACGATCGGGCCGAAGGCAAAGCTCGCCGAAGCGCTGGGACTGATGAAGGCGCATGGCATTTCCGGCATTCCGGTCGTTGAAAACGGTGGCAACGGCGTTGCCGGCAAGCTGGTCGGCATCCTGACCAACCGCGACGTTCGCTTTGCCACCAATCCCGACCAGCCGATCCACGAGCTGATGACCAAGGAAAAGCTCATCACCGTTACGGAAAGCGTCGAGCAGCAGGAAGCCAAGCGCCTCCTGCACAGCCACCGCATCGAAAAGCTGCTGGTGGTCGACAATGACGGCCGCTGCGTCGGTCTCATCACCGTCAAGGATATCGAGAAGTCGCAGCTGAACCCCAACGCGACGAAGGATCCGCAAGGCCGCCTTCGCGCTGCCGCTGCCATCTCGGTCGGCGACGACGCGCGCGAGCGCACCGAGCGGCTGCTGGATGCCGGCGTTGACGTCATCGTCATCGACACGGCCCATGGCCATTCGCAGAAGGTTCTGGATGCTGTCGGCATCGTGAAGAAGATGACGAATTCGGTTCGCATCATCGCCGGCAATGTCGCCACCGCAGGCGGCACGCGCGCGCTGATCGACGCGGGCGCAGATGCCGTCAAGGTCGGCATTGGTCCGGGCTCGATCTGCACGACGCGTATTGTCGCGGGTGTCGGTGTTCCGCAGCTCGCTGCGATCATGGCTGCGGTCGACGAAGCCAACAAGTCGAACGTTCCGGTGATCGCCGATGGCGGCATCAAGTTCTCGGGCGACCTGGCCAAGGCCATCGCCTCGGGCGCATCGGCCTGCATGATCGGCTCGCTGCTCGCCGGCACGGATGAGAGCCCGGGCGAGGTCTATCTCTACCAGGGCCGCTCCTTCAAGGCATACCGTGGCATGGGTTCCGTCGGCGCGATGGCTCGCGGCTCGGCGGACCGTTACTTCCAGGCGGAAGTGCGCGACACGCTGAAGCTGGTTCCCGAAGGCATTGAAGGCCAGGTTCCCTACAAGGGGCCGGTCTCGGGCGTGCTCCACCAGCTCGCCGGCGGCCTGCGCGCTGCCATGGGCTATGTCGGCGGCGTCGATCTGCCTGACTTCCAGAAGAAGGCAACCTTCGTTCGCATCTCGGGCGCTGGCCTTCGCGAAAGCCATGCGCATGACGTGACGATCACCCGCGAGAGCCCGAACTATCCGGGGGGCATGTGAGCTTTCGGCTCGGCGATAGTCTGAAATCGGACCCGTGGCTCTGGCTTACGGGTGTCGTGTCGGCTGGTCTGCTGGCGCTGATGAACCTGCGCGACGCGGCTTTGTTCGCGTCGCTCACCCATGGCCGGACAATCCCGGACTCGGATATCTCCTCCACCCGCGAGAGCCTGTTGGCGATGAGGGATTATCTCGGGACGAAACCGGAAGCAGCAGAGCTGCTGCGCGCCATCCACCTGCAGGCCGATCTGGTGCTGCCTGCGGTTCTGACCATCTTTCTTTTCCTCCTGATCCGCCGCCTCGTGCCGGGCGCGGTGGTTTACGGGCGACCGGCGGAAAGCTTGTTGCCGTTCATGCTCGTGTTTCCATTTCTCTATGGATTTGCGGACTACTCGGAAAATGTCACGAGCCTGATGCTGTTTCCACCGGCCGCTCCGACTCCCGCCCTTGCCGCATTTCTCGCCGATGCCCTCTCATGGGCAACACGGCTCAAATTCCTGGCCGTGACTATTGCAGGCGTCATCGTCGCAAGGCTGCTCATCGCACGACTGCAGCCCTGAAAGCGGAAATATTTCGACCGTTCACAAAACAAACTTCGGAACGTTTACAACCTCTTGCCGCTGAATTTCCCGCAAAAACAACGAATATCCGGCCAAAGCCATTGTAAAATTTCGAATAGAGAATATATTGTGTCTATCGAAAATTGCTTGTGACGTCGGTAAAGAGCTAGGCTCCCGTCGGATTTCCTCTCAAATCATCGATCCAATCCTGCGAGGTTTCGCGGGAACAACAACGATTGCTGCGAAAGGAAATCGTTATGAACACTGGTACAGTTAAGTGGTTTAACTCCACCAAGGGCTTCGGCTTCATTCAGCCCGACAACGGCTCTGCAGACGTTTTCGTACACATCTCGGCTGTGGAGCGCGCAGGCATGCGTTCGCTGAACGACGGCCAGAAGATCACGTACGACATCGTGCAGGATCGCAAGTCCGGCAAGAACTCGGCCGACAACCTTCGCGCCGCGTGAATTCGTCATTCGCTGAGGCTGACCACGGATGTACTGGCAGCTTCGCTGAGTGACTGTGAGAGGTCGGGTTAACGCCCGGCCTTTTGTTTTTCTGGAGATTTCCATGTCGGAAGTTCGTTATGCCCCAGACGACATGGTCGTCCTTCATGCCCGCACGTTTCAGGGCGTGCCGCAACAGGTCACCGTTCGCATCGTGGCTTGCCAGCCGGAGACGCGCGGCGTCGTGCGATACCGCGTCCGCCTGAACGGAGAGAATTTCGACCGGACGGTCGGCGTCGAAGATATCGACACTGCCTCATCTCAGGCCAAGGGTTCGACCACCCATGCCGGCAGTCAGGACGCACCCTTGCGTCACAAGCCGGGTTCCAGCTGGATCAATACGGCCGCGATCCGCACACGCAAGTAACGACACCCAACCAAAGGAGACGTTTTGCAAGTTATCGTCAGAGACAACAATGTCGAACAGGCGCTGCGCGCCTTGAAGAGAAAACTGCAGCGCGAAGGCGTATTCCGCGAGATGCGGGCCCGGCGCTCTTACGAAAAGCCCTCGGAACGACGTGTTCGCGAGGCCGCCGAAGCTGTTCGGCGCCACGCCAAGCTCAAGAAAAAGCATTTGCAGCGCGAAGGGCTCCTGCCCATGCCGAAGAAGGCCGTGCGCCCTCGTTGAGCCTGACCAACCCATTCAAAGGAGGCAGTCATGACCGCGACCAAAGACCAGTTTTTCAAGCCGGGCAAGATGTCCGCCCAGGACAAGGCGTCCGCCATCGATCACATGGCGCGACAGATCATTGCCAAGGAAACGTCTCAGCGCGAGCTGAAGACCGAGCGTTTGCGCAAGTTGCGCGAAGCTCAAGAGGCGACTGCCCCGGCAGAGCCTGCTGCACGCGGGAAGGCAAAGCGCGGCTGATTTCCAGCCACGCTTCATCATATCTCACCCTTGGGCGAACGCCGCCTGTTCATCACGCTGGCGCTGCACCTCGCGGCGCTTGGTGATGATGGAGGCCGTGATGACGCCGATCGTCACGATCGTCACCAGAATGGTCGAAACCGCGTTGATCTCGGGGGTCACCCCGAGGCGGACCTGGCTGTAGATCTTCATCGGCAGGGTCGTGGCCCCCGGACCCGATGCGAAGCTCGATATCACCAGATCGTCGAGCGACAGCGTGAAGGACAGCATCCAGCCTGAAACAACCGCCGGCGCGATGACCGGCAGCGTCACCTGCAGGAAGGTGCGCGCAGGCGTGGCGCCGAGATCCATCGCCGCCTCCTCGATCGACCGATCAAAACTCAACAGACGCGACTGCACCACCACGGCGACATAGCACATGGAAAATGTGATATGCGCGAGGATGACCGTGACAATGCCGCGGTCGAGATTGACCGCCACGAAGAAGAGCAGCAACGACAGGCCGGTGATGACATCCGGCATGACGAGCGGCGCGAAGATCATTCCGGAGAACAGAAACCGGCCATGAAACTTGGTGTAGCGCGTCAGCGCGAGCGCCGCGAGCGTGCCCAGGACGGTGGCAATCGTGGCCGACGTGAAGGCAACGCGCGCGGTCACCCATGCGGCATCCTTCAGCGCCTGGTTTTCCAGAAGCGAAGCATACCATTTGGTCGAGAAGCCGCCCCAGACGGTAACGAGCTTCGATTCGTTGAACGAATAGACGATCAGCAGCAGGATCGGCAGATAGAGAAAACCGAAACCGAGCGTGATCGAGAACTTGTTGAAGGAGGTCCAGCGGTTCATCGTCATTCTCCCTGTGCTTTGGCCTGGGCGTTCTGGAAGAGGGCGATCGGGATCACCAGCACCAGAAGCAGGACGATGGCGACGGCGGACGAGACTGGCCAGTCGCGGTTGGAGAAGAATTCGGCCCAGAGCGTCTTGCCGATCATCAGCGTTTCGGAACCGCCGAGCAGATCGGGGATGACGAATTCGCCCGTTGCGGGGATGAAGACCAGCAGGAATCCTGCGACGACACCCGGCAGCGAGAGCGGGAACGTGACTTTCCAGAACGCCTGGAACCGGGTGCAGCCCAGATCTTCCGCAGCCTCTATCAGGGTGCCGTCGAGCTTTTCGAGGGCCGAATAGAGCGGCAGGACCATGAAGGGCAGGTAGGAATAGACGATGCCGATATAGACGGCGGTGTTGGTGTTGAGAATGATCAGCGGCTCATGAATGAGCCCCAGATAGAGCAGGATCTGGTTGAGAAAGCCTTCCGGCTTCAGGATTGCAATCCAGGCATAGACGCGGATCAGGAAGCTCGTCCAGAACGGCAGGATGACCAGCATCAGCAGCGTCGGGCGGATCGTGCGCGGCGCCTGCGCCATGGCGTAGGCAATCGGATAGCCGACCAGCAAGGTCATAAGCGTCGCGAAGAAGGCAATCGTGACGCTCGAGATATAGGCCTTCAGATAAAGCGAATCCTGCGTCAGATAGAGAAAGTTGTCGAAGGATAGCTGGCTCAGAAAATCCTTGAAGCCCTCCCACCCCGCCGCAAGATCGAAGACCGGCGTGTAGGGCGGCATGGCAATCGCTGTCGTCGACAGCGAGATGCGGAAGACGATGAAGAAGGGGACGAGAAAGAAGATCAGCAGCCATCCGAAAGGAATGGCGATGACCAGGCGGTTGAATATCCCGTTGACGAGCCTGACCATGATCTCAATCCTTCAACAGCACGCCGGCATCGCCGTCGAAGGAAATCCACACATCCTCGTCATAACCGAGCGGGTTTTCGACGGAACGTTGCGCGTTGAGCGAGGAGGCCTTAACCGTCTGCCCGTTGGTGAGCTTGACGATATAGACCGTCATGTCACCAAGATACGCGATGTCCCACATTTCGCCCTTGGCGGAGTTGACCCCGGCATTAACGGGCGCTTCGCGCGAAACGCGGATCTTTTCCGGCCGGATGGCAAAACCACGCATGGCGCCTTGTGTGTCGCCGCTTCCGACCGGCGTGCGGATCGTGAACCCTTCAGTAACGGCGATATCGAGAGCACCCTGCGAGGGGGTCGCGAGACCATCGAAGATGTTTACGTCACCAATGAAGTCGGCGACGAAGCGCGAGTTGGGCGCTTCGTAGATTTCGGCGGGCGTGGCCACCTGGCTGACCTTGCCGGCGCTCATGACCGCGATCCGATCGGCCATGGTCATCGCTTCTTCCTGGTCATGCGTCACGACGACAAAGGTGAGGCCGAGATCCTGCTGAAGGTCCATGAGTTCGAATTGGGTCTCCTCGCGCAGCTTCTTGTCGAGCGCGCCGAGCGGTTCGTCGAGAAGCAGGACCTTCGGTCGTTTCGCGATGGAGCGGGCAAGGGCCACGCGTTGGCGCTGACCGCCGGACAACTGGTGCGGCTTGCGCGTGGCAAATTTCTCCAGCTTCACGAGCTTCAGCATCTGCGCAACGCGCTCGGCGATCTCGTTCTTCGGCAGGCCGTCCTGCTTGAGGCCGAAGGCAATGTTCTTTTCCACGGTCATATGCGGGAAGAGCGCATAGGACTGGAACATCATGTTGACCGGGCGACGATAGGGCGGCGTGCCCGCCATGTTGACACCGTCGAGAATGATCTCGCCCGAGGTTGGCTGCTCGAAACCCGCCAGCATGCGCAGCAGCGTTGACTTCCCGCAGCCCGATGCACCGAGGAGCGCAAAGAACTCACGGTGATAGATATCGAGCGAAAGGTTATCGACGGCAACAAAGGTGCCGAATTTCTTCGTGACGTTACGGAATGAAATATATGGCTTGGCGCTCGGATCCGTCCACGGCGCGAAGGATCTGCGGATGCTGCCCAAAGACTTCATGATTTTCCCCGAATGATGATTTTTTGCAAAGGGTTCTTCGGCACCGGACACACAACCCCTCCCCAGATGGCCGAGGTCCGGCGACAGATAAAGAAAAGGCCCGAGCGAAGCCGGGCCTTGTCATTTCACTTACTGGCCGGTGACGACCTTGGTCCAGAGCCGGGTCTCGATGCGCTGGGTTTTGGGATCGAGCGGCGTTACGGTGAAGAGCTTTTTCAGCAGTGCCTCATCCGGATAGATCGAATTGTCTTCCAGAATCGCCTTGTCGATGAACTGCTGCGAAGCCTTGTTACCGTTCGCGTAGAACACGAAGTTCGACGCCTTGGCGATCACTTCGGGCTTCATCATGTAGTTCAGGAACGCATAGGCCGCATCCTTGTGCGGTGCATCCGCCGGGATTGCCATCATGTCGAACCACATCTGCGCGCCCTGCTTCGGGATCGAATAGCCGATGCTCACGCCATTCTTGGCCGCTTCGGCGCGGCTGGCAGCCTGGAAGATATCGCCCGAATAACCGAATGCGATGCAGATATCGCCGTTCGCCAGACCGTTGATATATTCCGAGGAGTGGAACTTGCGGATGTTCCCGCGGGTCGCGTCCAGAAGCGCTGCTGCCTTTTCCAGGTCCTTCTGGTCATGGCTGTCGGGATTGAGACCGAGATAGTTGAGGGCTGCCGGGAAGACGTCCTGCGGCGAATCCAGCACGTTGATGCCGCAATCCTTGAACTTGGCGGCAACCTTCGGATCGAAGATGGCTTCAAGACCAGGCTTTTCGTCGGAGCCCAGGATCGCCTTCACCTTTTCCTTGTTGTAGCCGATGCCGTTCGTGCCCCACATGTAGTCGATGGCATACTGGTTGCCGGGGTCATACTTGGCAACGCGCTCGTTGATCATGTCCCACATGTTGGCGATGTTGGGCAGCTTCGACTTGTCGAGCTTCTCGAAAACGCCGGCCTGGATCTGGCGGGCGAGGAAGTTGGCCGTCGGCACCACGACATCATATCCGGTGCCGCCTGCGAGGAGCTTGGTTTCCAGCAATTCGTTCGTGTCGAACGTGTCGTAGACAACCTTGATGCCGGTTTCCTTGGTGAATTCCTCAAGGATTGCCGGATCGATATAGTCGGACCAGTTGTAAATGTTCACGACCTTGTCTTCGGCCAGGGCACCCGTCGCAAGTGCCGTCGTCATCGCGGCAGCAAACGCAATTCGTTTCAGAATCGATTTCATCTCGTTCTCCTCTGGAGTTAAACCTTGGTGCCCGCAGAAGGCCTGGCGGGCGAAACGGCCTTTTTTTTTCGAGACTAGAAATGTTTTCTGCACGCGACAAGGGGCTTTTTGCCATTCATCGCAAAATTTGATCAAACCCAGCTTTGGCTACTGAAAATCAAAAATGCTCAAGCCGGTCACCATCTCATCCAGACCCAACGGGCGCGTGACCGGCGGCTCGGCCCGGGCGAGACAACCCTGGCGTTCGCAGGTCCGACAGGCCGGGCCGATCGCGACCGGGCCACCCGGCATGTTGGCAACAGCCTGGCCGTAAACGATCTCGTCTCGAAAGGAGATGTCGCAACCGAGCAGTAGCGCGGTGCGTCGAACCCGCTCCGAGAACGCGCCTTGAGGACCTTCCAGCGTCCGCGAGATGACAACGAATTCGGCACCGTCGGGCATCTCGACCGCGTCGACGAGGATCTGCGCCGGTTGGGCAAAGGCTGAGTGGATGTTGAGCTTGGGACAGCGTCCGCCGAAGCGCACCTGCGGAAAGCCCTGCGCTCCGGCGCGGCGGAAGCGGTTTCCGGCATTGTCGATTTCCAGCATGAAGAAGGGCACGCCTGCAGCGCCCGGCTTTTGCAGCATGGTGAGCCGGTTGGCCGCCATCTCATAGGAGACCCCGAAGCGGGAGCGCAGGATATCGATGTCGTAGCGCGCGCGCTGGGCTGCGGCATGGAATGCGCCATAGGGCATGAGAAGCGCATGCGCCGCATAGCGCGCCAGCTCGAACCGGCCGATACGGCGAGCCTCATGGGAGGACAGGCCAAGCGTGTCGAGTTCGGCGAGCAGATCGTCCTTGAGCGCGATCTGAGCTACTTCCATCGCAACTTCCCGCAACTGATCGAAGGGAGAAAGGCGTTCGGAGAGGAAAAGACGCATCGAGTGCCGATCATAGCGGCGACGAAGTCCGGGCATGGTGTGGACGGGCAGCGCGCGGACCACGATGCCGTGATTCTTCTTGAGCCATGTTCGAAGCGCACCTCCGATATCGTCGGCCGGCTTGATCGCCTCATGGAAGCGCTCCGCCGCCTCGTCCAGCCGCGCGAAATAGTTGGGGCGGCGCTCGAACAGTTCGCGCACCTCGTCAGCCGGCAGACGGGCGGCGGAGAGCGCGGTCTCGTGGCCCTCGCGGGCGAGAAGCTCGGCCAGATCGGTGAGACGCGCGGCCTGTTCGCGATAGGCGCGGTAAAGCTTGTTGAAAGCTGCCGTCGCATTTGGCGCGGCTTCGGCCATTTCGACCAGCTCCTGCTCTCCCGGCAACTCGCCGGCGAGAAGCGGATCGGTGAAGACTTCGCGCAACTGGCTGACGCTGCCCGCCGCCTCTCCCTGCAACTCATCCAGATCGACCTTGTAGACTGACGACAGTTTCAAAAGCAGCTGCACGGTCAGCGGGCGCTGGTTGCGCTCAATGAGGTTCAGATAGGACGGCGAGATTTCCAGCGCCTCAGCCATGGCCGTCTGCGTGAGCGACAAGGCATTGCGAATGCGGCGCACGCGAGGCCCCGCAAAGATCTTGTTTTCGGCCATTCCGCCCTCCCCTGTGACTGAATTTACAAAACGCGGCACTGTTTTGACAGAGCGGCAGATTTACAATTTTTACAAATTTACAGCAGACGCCTGTCAAAGACAAGACATCGTAACCTCTTTATCCGTCCGTTTTCGCTCATTTTTCTGGATGTTTTTGCGCTGCGGTGTAAAAACAGTCACATCAGATTTCGGCAAGCGAGACACCCAAGACGAGCGAGCCGAGTGGTTAGTCAAAGAACGGAGACACGTTATGACCGATTTTTACAATCTTGTTCCCTCGGCACCGCAGGGCCGTTTCGACAATATCGAACGTCCTTATACGGCTGAAGACGTCAAGCGCCTGCGTGGCTCTGTTCAGATCAAGCAGACGCTGGCCGAAATGGGCGCCAACCGTCTCTGGAAGCTTCTGCACGAAGAAAGCTACATCAACGCACTCGGCGCTCTCTCGGGCAACCAGGCCATGCAGATGGTTCGCGCCGGCCTGAAGGCGATCTATCTCTCCGGCTGGCAGGTTGCCGCCGACGCCAACACGGCCTCCGCCATGTATCCGGACCAGTCGCTCTATCCGGCAAACGCCGCACCGGAACTGGCCAAGCGCATCAACCGCACGCTGCAGCGCGCCGACCAGATCGAAACCTCCGAAGGCAAGGGCCTTTCGGTCGACACCTGGTTCGCCCCGATCGTTGCCGACGCTGAAGCCGGCTTCGGCGGCCCGCTCAACGCTTTCGAAATCATGAAGGCCTTCATCGAAGCAGGCGCTGCCGGCGTTCACTTCGAAGACCAGCTCGCTTCGGAAAAGAAGTGCGGCCATCTCGGCGGCAAGGTTCTGATCCCGACGGCAGCCCATATCCGCAACCTGAATGCGGCCCGCCTTGCAGCCGACGTCATGGGTGTTCCGACCCTCATCGTTGCCCGCACGGACGCTGAAGCTGCCAAGCTCCTTACCTCGGACATCGACGAGCGCGATCGTCCGTTCGTTGACTACGATGCAGGCCGCACGGCGGAAGGCTTCTACCAGGTCAAGAACGGCATCGAGCCCTGCATTGCCCGTGCGATCGCTTACGCTCCGAACTGCGACCTGATCTGGATGGAAACCGGCAAGCCGGATCTGGAACAGGCCCGCAAGTTTGCCGAGGCCGTGCACAAGGCGCATCCGGGCAAGATGCTGGCTTACAACTGCTCGCCGTCGTTCAACTGGAAGAAGAACCTCGACGACGCCACGATTGCAAAGTTCCAGAACGAACTTGGCGCGATGGGCTACAAGTTCCAGTTCATCACGCTCGCCGGCTTCCACCAGCTGAACTTCGGCATGTACGAACTCGCTCGCGGCTACAAGGACCGCCAGATGGCTGCCTATTCGGAGCTGCAGGAAGCAGAATTCGCGGCAGAAGCCAATGGCTACACGGCGACCAAGCACCAGCGCGAAGTCGGCACCGGTTACTTCGACGCCGTTTCCATCGCCATCACGGGCGGCAAGTCCTCGACGACCGCCATGAAGGAATCGACCGAGACCGAGCAGTTCCGCCCTGCCGCCGAGTAAAGCTCACGGCCCTCCCTGCACCGGGGAGGGCCACCACCGGACAAACCATTCACAAACCCCTGAATACAAGAGGAGAAATGCCATGAATGCCCCAGCTACCCGCGTCAAGGAACGTGCAGAAGAACAGTCCTCGGCCATGACTGCCGATCAGCAGGCCATGATCCGCATGGTTGCCAACGACCTGCACCGCCTGAACCAGTCCGTCATGAAAGCCGTCGATGCCGGCGTTTCTGTCGAACTCGTCCGCTCCGCCCGCCACCATGGCGGCGAAGGAAACTGGGGCGATCTCCTCATCCCGGTCATCGTGACCCAGAGCCGGTAACGTCTCACTCGGAAATGACCTCGCGGCACCCGGAAGCTCCCTGCTTCCGGGTGTTTGCGTTTTCGACAACCTATGGAGACACAACCGCCTCCCTACCCGCTTGACTATTGTCAGCCCGTCGTGGTGATCTGAGAAAGGGACATCAAGCACCTGGGGAGGGGCAATCATGAAAAACAAGCTTCTTGCGGAAGCATTCGGGACATTCTGGCTCGTGTTCGGGGGATGTGGCAGCGCCGTGCTGGCGGCGGGCTTTCCGCAACTCGGCATCGGCTTTCTCGGCGTTTCGCTCGCCTTCGGCCTGACCGTACTGACCATGGCCTATACGGTCGGCGGCATTTCCGGCGGGCATTTCAACCCGGCGGTCTCGGTGGGTCTGACGGTGGCGGGACGGTTGCCGGTCTCCGATCTTGTTCCTTACATCATCGCGCAGGTCGTCGGCGCGATCATCGCGGCTGCAGCGCTCTATGTCGTTGCAACCGGCAAGGCGGGTGCCGAGATCGGCGGGTTTGCCGCCAATGGCTATGGCGAGCATTCGCCCGGCGGCTACTCGATGCTGGCGGGGCTGGTGATCGAGATCATCCTGACCGCCTTCTTCCTGATCATCATCCTGGGCTCAACGCACGGCCGGGCACCGGCGGGCTTCGCGCCGATCGCCATCGGTCTTGCGCTGACGCTCATTCACCTGATCTCCATTCCGGTGACCAACACCTCGGTCAATCCGGCCCGCTCGACCAGCCAGGCACTGTTTGCCGGCGGCTGGGCGATCGGCCAGCTCTGGCTGTTCTGGGTCGCCCCCATCGTCGGCGCCGTCATCGGCGCTCTGATCTGGAAGGTGATGGGCGAACAGAAGGATTGAGTTATGGGAGTATTGGCGGGGAATTTGCTCTCCCCGCCAAGCCGCTCAGCTCAGGCTGCGCGAGACGCCCCGAATGATTGCGTGTCAGCCCCGAGGCGGAAGCGGCCGACGAGCTTCATCAGCTCATCTGCCTCGGTGGCCAGCTGGCGCGACATGGCCGTCGTTTCCTCGACCATGGCGGCATTCGCCTGGGTCATCTGATCCATCCGGTTGACGGTCGAGTTCACTTCGCCAAGTGCCGAGGACTGGTCCTGCGCAGCGGTGGCGATCATGTTCATGTGCGAGGATATGTCCGAAATCTGACGGCTGATATCGTTCAGCACGCCGCCGGTCTTCTGCACATGCCCAACGCCGGAGGAAACCTCCCGCGAGGCGGTCTCGATGAGCCCCTTGATTTCCTTGGCTGCACCGGCGGAGCGTTGCGCCAGTTCGCGCACTTCCATGGCGACGACGGCAAAACCCTTGCCCGCTTCGCCTGCCCGCGCAGCCTCGATCCCGGCATTCAGCGCGAGAAGATTGGTCTGGAAGGCGATCTCGTCGATGACATCGATGATCTGCTCGATCTGTTTCGAGGCGCCTTCTATCCGCGACATCGCCGAGACGGCATCGTTCACGACCACGACAGATGCGTCGGCATTGCTGCGGGCGCTGACAACGATGGCGTTGGCCTCGCGGGCACGGTCGGCCGAATTGCGGACAGTGGAGGTGATTTCCTCGACGGCCGCAGCGGTTTCCTCCAGCGAGGCGGCCTGAGCCTCGGTGCGCCGCGACAGGTCGCCGGCGGCGCCCTGCATCGCGGAACCGCTCGCCTGGATGGTCAGCGCATTGTCCTGGATCTGCGAAAGCGTGTCGCGCAGCGTCGTAAGCGATGCATTGAAGTCGGCGCGCAGCCGGTCGAGCGACCCGGAGAACGGCGTGTCGATGGCACGCGTGAGATCTCCATGGGCCAGACGGTCGAGGCCTGCGGCCAGCGCGTTGACGGCGAAGCTGATCTGCTCCTCGCTGATCCGCTTCTCCTCGTCATTGCGGGCGCGCTCGGCATCGGCCGCGGCGCGGGCCTCGGCGGTTTCGCTTTCCATGCGCACCTTGGCGAGGGCATTTTCCTTGAAGACGCCGAGCGCTCGGGCCATGTCGCCGATTTCGTCGACGCGGGCGTCACCCTGAATGGCCGTTTCCAGCCTACCCTCGGCCAGCCGGCGCATGGCATTGGTAATCTGGCCGATGGGCTTCTTGAACGTCAGGACCAGACCGATGCCCGCAATGATGGCAATCACGATGCCGATCAACATGGCGGACAGGGAGAGCGCATTGGCGTGCTCGCGTTCGTCACTGGCGGAGTTCTTCTGGGTCTCGGCAAAGGCGGTGAGATAACCCCAGATGACATCGACCTGCCTTGTGGCAGAGGTGTAAACCCACTTGCGCTTGACTTCGAGATCCACCAGGGCTGCGCTATCGGCTTCCATCTGCTTGAGCGCCGGGGGGAGTGACGCCATCAGGTCGGAATAGAATTTCTCGGCCTTTGCCGAGCCTTCCAAGGCCTCAAGGTCCTTGTGAACGATCTGGAACTCCTGCACGAGGCGGTCGCGGTTTTCCTTTGACGGTGTTCCGAGGAAGCGGGCGAATTCGATCTGGATGGCATACATGGAGCCGGAAAGCCGGTGCGAGTCCTGCAGCATGGCGGCGGTGCGAACCTTCTCGCCCTCAAGGCTCGAAAGACCACGTATCGCCTTGACGGTGTTGTCGGTGTTAAACCCGTCCAGGGTGGCGGCGACCGCATCGATGCGCGCGATTGCCTGGCCGACTTTCGGAAGGGTGGCATCGTCGACCGCGCCAGAGCCCAGCGCTCCGTTCAAATCATCGACAGCAGCCTTCAACTCCGTGGCAACGGGTTTCCTGTCCTGCGGCAAGGCCGTCCCGAGCTTGCGAACCTGCTTGTTCAGGTCGACGAGCTGGCTCGAGACAAAGGCCAGCTTCGCCTCTGCTCCCCCGGCCTTGGCATAGCCCGCGACGAACACGTTGAGCGAGCGCATGATATCGAGGACCCGGCCGGACTCGTAGAGCGCCGACTTTGCGCCGCCCTCCTGCTGCTGGATGCTACGCTCCGAATTCGCGCCGGCATCCGCCAGCAGCACCTGTGCGCCGATAACGCCCTTGAGCTTGTCCTCAAGGGACTGGCGGATCACGGCATCCTGCTGGTGGACAGCCCAGAGATTGGCAACTTCCTTCTCTACGCTTGTCGAGACCTTCATCGCATTCGCCAGATCCGAAACGCCGTCAGCCTCGGGGTCGAGACCGGACATCGTCTCCTGCAACACCAGTTTCTGGTCGGCAATCCGCGTCGTCACATCCTTGAAGCTCGCTTCCGTCGCCTCATCGAGAAAGCGGTTCATGGAGGCGGAGACGTCACGGAAGCCGCTGAGAGACGTCATCACGCTATTGGAAATAAGGATGCGCCCCTGCAGGAGTTCGATCGCATAGAGGCCGACGATGCCTACGGCAGAAATGCTGACGACGAAGGGGAAGATGAAGACCAGAACCTTGGTCTGGATCCGGAAACGCGCGAGAATACTGTCAAAGCTCATGGGTCCACCTCCAGAGCGGAGGCGATTCTTGGTAAGCCGCCGCTTCTTTACGAGAAGCTAAAGGACATGAACTAATAAACTTCTAAGAAGCTCTAAATCGTTTGAATGCCTGATCAATGTGAGGGGACGCTCGGATTTCACGGCTTTCCGCCGGTGTAATCCCTCGCGTATTGAAGGGTGGCGCTGCCACGCGCGAGCCCTGCAATGCAGGCCGATAAAACTTGCGGCCTCAGAGCGCGAGCAAGACGACCGTCACGGCGACGAGCGTCAGAGCGGAAGCGACAGTGAATTTCCAGATGCGCTGGATTTCCTGTTCGCGGTTCATCGCCTGAGCCTTGGCAACAGCCTTTGCTTTCCGAGCAGCCATATCGTTTTCCCCTTCCGGGATCCCGGTCCAATGCGCACCCCGCATTGAAACGACCCCATAAACGAAGCATCGTCCTGCAGTATTAAGAAGGCGTTACTCGGCCTTGCCAGTCAAGGGAAAATACGGGCTTGGTTTCACCAATCTTAACGATTTTGCGACAAAGGCGCAGAAATCACACGGCGCTGCCGGCAGCATGGCCGGAGGCCCATGCCCACTGGAAATTATAGCCGCCCAGCCAGCCCGTCACATCGACGCATTCGCCGATGAAATAGAGGCCAGGCGCCGCCTTCGCTTCCATGGTTTTCGAGTCGAGATCACGCGTGTCGACACCGCCCAACGTGACTTCGGCCGTCCGGTAACCTTCCGTGCCTGCGGGCTTGATCGTCCAGTCTGAGACGGCCTCGGCCACACGGGCCAGAACCTTGTCTGAAAGGTCGGCGAGATGACCGGGCGCGCCGTGCTTGTCTGCGATGTATTTGGCCAGCCGCGCCGGGAGAATGGCTGCCAGCGCCGTGGACAAAGACTGGCGTCCGTTTGCGCTCTTCGCCGTCTTCAATGCACCGAGCACGTCGACATCCGGCTGCATGCGAATACGGATCGCGTCGCCTTCACGCCAGACGGCGGAAATCTGCAGGATGGCGGGACCGGAAAGGCCGCGATGCGTAAAAAGCATCGCTTCGCGGAACCTCGCCTTGCCGCAACGAACCTCAACGTCGCAGGAAAGGCCGGCAAGTTCCGACAGTTCGGAAAGCAGTCCGGGTTCAAGGGTGAAGGGAACCAGCGCGGGCCGTGTTTCCGTCAGGCGAAGGCCGAACTGCTCGGCGATCCTGTAGGCGAGGCCTGTCGCGCCCATTTTCGGGATCGATTTGCCACCCGTCGCGATCACCAGCGCCGGGGCCTCGAAGGCGCCTTCCGGCGTTGCCACGCGGTAGCGCTCGCCTGTCTTTTCGACAGCAACGATCTCGACGCCCGTCTGTAGTGCCACGCCAGCCGCAGCCATTTCGGCCAGCAGCATGGAGACGATCTCCTTTGCGGAGCCATCGCAGAAAAGCTGGCCGAGGGTCTTTTCGTGCCAGGCGATCCTGTGCGCTTCAACGAGTTTCAGGAAATCCTGCGGGGTGTAGCGGGCGAGCGCGGATTTACAGAAATGCGGATTGGCCGAATAGTAGTTTTTCGGCCCGGCATCGAGATTGGTGAAGTTGCAGCGGCCTCCACCCGAAATGCGGATCTTCTCGCCGGGCGTCCGCGCGTGATCGAGGACGGTCACGCTTCTTCCACGCTGGCCCGCGGCAATCGCGGCCATCATGCCCGCCGCGCCGGCGCCAATGACGATTACATCCGAAGCTTTGATCAAATCACCTCTACCCCCCTCGCCAAACCGCGCGGAGTGTTTAATATGCCCGTATTGCAAAAATCAAACCCGGTGTAAAATGGCCGAAAAGAAGAAGTCCGCTCGCGCAACCTCCTCCAACGTGTCCTCGCAGTCTGTAAAGGCCGCCATCGAGTCGCCCCGCGGGGTAAAGACCTGGGCCGAAGCCGCCGCCTGGCTTCGAGCACGCGGCATCGAAGACGTGGAATGCATCACGCCCGATCTGGCAGGTGTCCCGCGCGGCAAGATGATGCCGACCTCGAAATTCACCTCGAATACGTCGCTCGCCCTGCCCTCTGCCCTCTACCGTCACACGATTTCGGGCGAGTATCCGGATGAGACGGAGAACTTCCGCTACGATTCCCGCGATAGCGATATCAAGCTGGTGCCGGATCTTTCGACGCTGACAGTGGTTCCGTGGGAAACGGATCCAACCGCTCAGGTCATTTGCGATATTGCCGGTTCGACCGGCGACAAGGTGACCTACACGCCGCGCAACCTTCTGAAGCATATCGTCGAGCTCTATGCCGAGCAGGGCTGGAAGCCGGTTGTCGCGCCTGAAATCGAATTCTATCTGGTCGCCAAGAACGACGACCCCGACTATCCGCTGCATCCGCCGTCGGGCCGCTCGGGCCGCTCGATCGTCGGCGGGCAGGCCTATTCGATCGCGGGCGTCAACGAGTTCGACGAACTGGTGGATGACATCTACCACTATTCGGAAAAGCAGGGTCTCGAGATCGACACGCTGATCCACGAGGAAGGCCCGGCACAGCTGGAGATCAACCTGCGCCATGGCGATCCGGTCGAACTGGCCGACCAGGTCTTCCTGTTCAAGCGCACGATCCGCGAGGCAGCGCTGAACCACGGCATCTATGCGACCTTCATGGCCAAGCCCATGCAGGGCCAGGCAGGCTCGGCGATGCATATCCACCAATCCGTCATCGATCTGAAGACCGGCAAGAACATCTTCTCGAAGGCGGACGGCGAGCCGTCGGATGCCTTTTTCCACTTCATCGGCGGCATGCAACGCTATATTCCGCGCTCCATGGTGATGATGGCGCCCTATGTGAACTCTTACCGGCGCCTCACGCCGGACATGGCAGCGCCGCTGAACACGGCCTGGGGCTATGACAACCGCACCACTGCTTTCCGCGTGCCGGTTTCGGATGCGGCGGCGCGGCGCGTCGAAAATCGCCTGCCCGGTTCGGACGCCAACCCCTATCTGGCGCTGGCAGCATCGCTCGCCTGCGGCTATCTCGGCATGATGCAGAAGCTGAAGCCGACCGAACCAACGGCCGAGACCGCAAACGAAGGCGCTATAGAACTGCCGCGCGGCCTGCTGGAAGCAGTTTCGCTTCTCGAAAGCGAGCCGTCGCTGCACGATGTCTTCACTTCGGAATTCATCCACATCTTCGCGGGCGTGAAGCGGGGCGAATTCGAAACTTTCATGCAGGTGATCAGCCCGTGGGAGCGCGAGTTCCTGCTGCTGAACGTGTGAATTTCGGCGGGCCTCTTGAACGGGGGCCCGCATGTCCTATTTCAAAAGGCGAGGACGACCTCGCCCATTTCGGGTGTGACTATCGCCGGGACGACCCGCGTAAACGGTGTTCGCCATGTCCTGGATTTTTCTTCTTCTCGCCGGTGGTCTCGAAGTGGTGTGGGCTTTTTCCATGAAGCTCTCGCATGGGTTCACCCGCCCGGTTGCCTCAATCATCACCCTGGCCGCGATGGGCGGTTCCGTCGCGCTCCTCGCTCTGGCAATGCGCGAGTTGCCGCTTGGCACCGCTTACATGATCTGGACCGGTATCGGCGCACTCGGCGCATTCCTTGTCGGCATCATGTTTCTTGGTGAAGCATTGACGCCCATGCGCGCAATGGCCGCCTCGATGATTCTGGCCGGCCTCATCACCATGAAGATGGCGTCCTGAACGCGGCCGGAATTTGCCTCCGAGATGGTCTGCCTCGTCAGGGGATGGGGATTTGCGCCCTCCCCTGACAGCCTGCTCCTTCTTGCGCAGTCGCGCGTACAGGCACGAAAGCGGTTTCCACTTTCGCTGCGATTGCTCTAAGGTTGCTCCAGATTGCGCATTTTTTCGCGTTGCACACTAGCGCAATTAAATCGATTAGATTATATGTGCCTCGATCCATTCTCCCAAGGACAATAGCTTCATGAGCAGCCAGATCATTCCCGTTGAGCCGTTCGATTACGTCGTCTTCGGCGGCACCGGCGACCTTGCAGAGCGCAAACTTCTTCCCGCCCTTTATCATCGGCAGATGGCCGGCCAGTTTACCGAGCCGACCCGCATCATCGGCGCTTCGCGCTCGGAGATGACGCATGACGAATATCGGAAATTCGCGACCGATGCGCTCAAGGAGCACCTGAAGCCGAGCGAACTCGACAAGGATGAACTGGAAAAGTTCTGCGCCCGGCTCTTCTATGTCGCCGTCGACGCCAAAGCCGACAAGGGCTGGGACAAGCTGAAGTCCCTGCTGGACGAGGCCAAGGAGCGCGTGCGCGCCTTCTATCTCGCCGTTGGCCCGGCCCTGTTCGGCGATTTCTCCGAAAAGATCCGCGACCACAAGCTGATCACCAAGCAGACGCGCATCGTTGTCGAGAAGCCGATCGGCCGCGACCTCGATTCCGCGCTGCAGCTCAACGACATGATCGGCCGGGTGTTCAAGGAAGAGCAGATCTTCCGTATCGACCACTATCTCGGCAAGGAAACGGTGCAGAACCTCATGGCGCTGCGCTTTGCCAACGCGCTTTACGAGCCGCTGTGGAATGCCGAGCATATCGACCATGTGCAGATCACGGTCGCCGAATCCGTCGGCCTCGAAAGCCGCGCGGGCTATTATGACAAGGCTGGCGCACTGCGCGACATGGTGCAGAACCACATTCTCCAGCTTCTCTGCCTGGTCGCCATGGAGCCTCCGTCGTCGATGGATCCGGAAGCCGTGCGTGACGAGAAGCTGAAGGTTCTACGCTCGCTGAAGCCGATCACGGCCGCCAATGTCGAAAAGACGACCGTGCGCGGCCAGTACAAGGCCGGCGCTTCGTCAAACGGTCCGGTGAAGGGCTATCTCGAAGAGCTGGAAGGCGGCGTTTCCGACACGGAAACCTTCGTCGCGCTCAAGGCCGAGATCGGCAGCTGGCGCTGGGCGGGCGTGCCGTTCTATCTGCGCACGGGCAAGCGTCTCGTCACCCGCATGTCGGAAATCGTCATCACCTTCAAGCCGGTTCCACATTCGATCTTCGATGACGCCGCCGGCCGCATCACGGCGAACCAGCTCGTCATCCGCCTGCAGCCGGACGAGGGCGTGAAGCAGTGGCTGATGATCAAGGATCCAGGTCCGGGCGGCATGCGCCTGCGCCACGTCCCGCTCGACATGAGCTTCGCGCAGGCCTTCGAGGTTCGCAATCCCGATGCCTATGAGCGCCTGCTGCTTGACGTGATCCGCAACAACCAGACGCTCTTCATGCGCCGCGACGAGGTCGAGGCCGCATGGCGCTGGGTCGACCCGATCCTGAAGGCCTGGGACGAAACGGGACAGAAGTGCCAGAGCTACACGGCAGGCACCTGGGGTCCGAGCCAGGCTATTGCGCTGATCGAACGCGACGGCCGCACCTGGCACGAAGGGGAATAAGCCATGGCGTTCAGCCGCAAGGATTTCGAAAACGGCGCGGCTCTGGCGGAAGGGCTGGCGGCACGCGTCGCCACTGCTCTTTCAGATGCCATCGCGGCGCGCGGATCGGCGAGCATCGCCGTGTCCGGCGGCTCGACGCCGAAGGCTTTCTTCAAGGTTCTCTCGGGTAAGGACATTGCCTGGGACAAGGTGACGATCACGCTGGTCGACGAGCGTTTCGTGCCCGCCGACAATGCGCGCTCGAACCACAAGCTGGCGAACGAGTTCCTGCTGATCGGCAAGACGGCGGCGGCGAAGTTCGTGCCGCTCTATCATGCGGCCGACACGGCTGAGGCGGCAGCGGAGATGGCGACGCGCGAGACGGCCGCTTTCTCCAACCCGTTCGATGTCGCGATCCTCGGCATGGGCAATGACGGGCATACAGCTTCGTTCTTCCCTGGCGGCAATCACCTTTCGGAAGCGCTGGACGCGAACCGTCCGCGTGGCGTCATGACCATGGAAGCCGAAGGTGCCGGCGAGCCGCGCCTGACCTTCTCCTTCTCCGCGCTGCAGGATGCCCGGCTTCTGGCGCTGCATATCGAGGGTGCCGAAAAGGCGTCCGTTCTGGAAAAGGCGCTGGGCGGCAACGACGAGGCAGAGATGCCTATCCGCGCCGTGCTGAACCGGGCAACGTCCCCGGTCGAGATTTACTGGGCGCCCTGACCTCCCAAAGGCAGTGCCCATCAACCCACAGAGATGAAAGGCAGGAAGCCCATGTCTGCGAACAGCAAGATTTCCGCCATCACGCAACGCATTGTCGAGCGCTCGAAGCCGACGCGCGGGCTCTATCTGGAGCGCATTTCCGCCGCCGCACAGAAGGGCGTGCATCGCTCGGTGCTCGGCTGCGCTAATCTTGCGCATGGCTTTGCAGTCTGTTCCCCCTCGGAGAAGGCGGCGCTGGCCGGCGACGTCGTGGCGAACCTCGGTATCATCACCGCCTATAACGACATGCTGTCTGCCCACCAGCCGTTCGAGACCTATCCGGCGCTGATCCGCGACGCGGCCCGCGAGGCCGGCGGCGTGGCGCAGGTGGCGGGCGGCGTGCCGGCCATGTGCGATGGCGTGACGCAGGGGCAGCCGGGCATGGAGCTTTCGCTGTTCTCGCGCGATCTGATCGC
This sequence comes from Hyphomicrobiales bacterium, assembly GCA_900467685.1. Lineage (GTDB taxonomy): Bacteria > Pseudomonadota > Alphaproteobacteria > Rhizobiales > Rhizobiaceae > Ensifer_A. The sequence continues at coordinate 33,220 of UBQX01000034.1, read as the reverse complement.
GATGGCGGCGGGCATCGGCCTTTCGCACAACATGTTCGATGCGGTCGTCTATCTCGGCGTCTGCGACAAGATCGTGCCCGGTCTTGCCATGGCAGCCCTCACCTTCGGCCATCTGCCGGCGATCTTCGTTCCGGCCGGCCCGATGACGTCTGGTCTCCCGAACGACGAAAAGTCGCGCGTGCGCCAGCTCTACGCGGAAGGCAAGGTTGGCCGCGAGGAGCTGCTGGAGGCGGAATCCAAGTCCTATCACGGCCCCGGCACCTGCACGTTCTACGGGACGGCCAATTCCAACCAGATGCTGATGGAGATCATGGGCTTCCACATGCCCGGCGCCTCCTTCATCAATCCGGGTACGCCGCTGCGCGATGCGCTGACGAAGGAAGCCGCCAAGCGCGCGCTTGCCATCACCGCGCAGGGCAATGAATTCACGCCCGCCGGCGAGATGATCGACGAACGCTCCATCGTCAACGGCGTCGTCGGCCTGCATGCCACGGGCGGCTCGACCAACCACACGCTCCATCTGCTGGCGATCGCCAAGGCGGCCGGCATCCAGCTGACCTGGGAAGACATATCGGACCTTTCGGATGTCGTGCCGCTGCTGGCGCGCGTCTATCCGAACGGGCTTGCCGATGTGAACCATTTCCACGCCGCCGGCGGCATGGGCTTCCTGATCAAGGAACTGCTGAAAGACGGCATGCTGCATGACGACGTGCGCACCGTCTTCGGTCAGGGGCTTGAGGCCTACACCATCGAGCCGCGTCTTGGCGAAGATGGCAACGTCGTTCGCGAAAAGGCTCCGGATGTCAGCCACGACCCGAAGGTTCTCGCGACGATCGACAAGCCGTTCCAGGCCAATGGCGGGCTGAAGATGCTGACTGGCAATCTCGGCAAGGCGGTCATCAAGATCTCCGCCGTCAAGCCGGAACGTCACGTCATCGAAGCGCCGGCGATCGTCTTCAACGATCAGGCGGAATTGCAGCAGGCCTTCAAGGATGGCAAACTGGAGCGCGACTTCATTGCCGTCGTCCGGTTCCAGGGCCCGAAGGCCAACGGCATGCCGGAGCTGCACAAGCTGACGCCGCCGCTGGGCGTGCTGCAGGACCGCGGCTTCAAGGTGGCGCTGGTCACCGACGGCCGCATGTCCGGCGCATCGGGCAAGGTGCCGGCCGCGATCCACATGACGCCGGAAGCTGTCAGCGGCGGCGCCATCGCCAAGGTGCGCGACGGCGACATGATCCGGCTCGATGCCGTGAACGGCACGGTCGAGGTTCTGGTCGATGCTGCAGAGTTCAATGCGCGCCCGGTGGCGACGGCTGACCTTTCCGCCAACGAATACGGTATGGGCCGCGAGCTTTTCGCACCGTTCCGGGCAATGGTGGGTGCCGCCGATCAGGGCGCGAGCGTTGTCTTCAACTAAGCTTCGTCGAGACGGTCGCGCTGCATGCGATCGTTCTTGATTGGCGCTAGCCCGAAGGTCAGATGTGTCGGGCCAGCGTGCTGATATTGCGCTTTTCCGGCATTTGCGCGACGTTCGGGCAGTTAGAATCTGCGTGAGACCGCCCACATGCTGACCCGCCCGGCCACTGAGGCCGACATTCCCGCTATCATGGATATCGAGCGGACGCCCGGTTTCGAGGCTTTTGTCGGCCGGTCGAATGCTGCGCAACACGAGGCCCTCATGGCGGGGGCTGACAGCCGCTACGTGATGTTGGAAGACGAGACAGGACCGCTCGGTTTTGCCATTCTCCAAGGCGTGGGCTCAGCAAGCGCTGTCGTCTATCTCAAACGCATCGCTATTCAGGCTCCGGGCAAGGGACTGGGAAAGCGGTTTCTGGGTGAACTGATCCGATTGGCATTCGAGGAGCTTGGCGCGGAGAAATTCTGGCTTGATGCCTTCGAGACCAATCAGCGGGCGCGGCATGTCTATGCGGCCTGCGGCTTGCAGCATGACGGGGTGTTGCGCGAGCATTATCCGCTAGCGGATGGGACGCGGGCGAATCTGGTGGTGATGTCGATCTTGAAGCGGGAGTGGCTTGCTGCGGAGGCGTAGCGGCAGTCCTGATTGGTCGCGGAGGCGGATGCCTCCTCCTCCGTCATCCTTGGGCTTGTCCCGAGGATCTGACCACATCGCCTCATCCATCCACGGAGCGGATCAATCATCCGTAGCAGATGCTCGGCACAGGGCCGAGCATGACGTCGCGCGTGATGAAATGGCGTTGGCCACCTCACCGCCGATACGTCTTGCCATTCCCGTCAAACAGATGCAGCTTGGAGCCTTCCGCCGCGAGCCTCACCTTCTGGCCCTTGCGGATATCAACGATGCCCGGCAGCTTGGCAATCAGCGGTTCGCCGTCCGTCAGGTCTTCGAGATAGAGGAGCGTGACTTCGCCGAGCGCCTCGACGATATCGACCGTACCTTCGAAGAGATAGTCATCGCCGGTTGTCAGTGTCAGATCTTCCGGGCGGACGCCGAAGCTGGCGGGTTTGCCCTTTTCGCCTGATGCCGTTGCGATCGGCACGGAAACCGCAGCGCCGCCGGAGAGCGACACACGTGTCACGTCGCCCGTCTCCGAGATGGTGACCGGCACGATATTCATGGCGGGCGAGCCGATGAATTGGGCGACGAAGAGGTTGGCGGGGCGCTCGTAAAGCTCCAGCGGCGGGCCGACCTGTTCGATATGGCCGGCGGAGAGGACCACGATGCGGTCGGCGAGCGTCATCGCTTCGACCTGGTCGTGGGTGACGTAGATCATCGTCGTGTCGGCCATCTGCTCGTTGAGCTTGGCGATCTCGATGCGGGTAGCGACGCGGAGCGCTGCGTCGAGGTTCGACAGCGGTTCGTCGAAGAGGAAGACCTTGGGGTTACGGCAAATGGCGCGGCCGATGGCGACGCGCTGGCGCTGGCCGCCGGAAAGCGCCTTGGGCAGGCGCTCCAGATAGGGGCCGAGCTGGAGGATATCGGCGGCTGCGCGGACGCGGCGGTCGATTTCTTCCTTGCTTTCCTTGGCGATGCGCATGCCGAAGGCCATGTTGTCATAGACCGTCATATGCGGATAGAGCGCGTAGGACTGGAAGACCATGGCGATGCCGCGCCGCGCCGGCGGTACTTCATTGACCCGCTGGCCGTCGATGATCATCTCACCACCGGTGATTTCCTCAAGACCGGCGATCATGCGGAGCAAGGTCGACTTGCCGCAGCCCGAGGGGCCGACGAAGACGACGAATTCGCCCTGCTTGATCTCCAGATCGACGCCCTTGATGACGTCGATTGCGCCGTAGGACTTGCGGATGTCCTTCAGAACCACACCTGCCATGCCCTGTCCTCCCTCTTGATTATTGTACGCGGGCGAAGAATGCGCCCCAGGCCGGAAGCACGATCTGCTCTCCAGCGAGGCTTGCCTCGAACCCATGACCTGTCAGAACGTCCAGCGCGCCGGCGGGCTTTGCCACCGTTTCCGGGCCGGACGACATGTTAAAGTAGCAGACGATCGTTTCGTTGCCGAACTTGCGCTCGAATCCAAGCACCGGACCGTCCTCCAGCACGAAGGCAATCTCTCCCTTGGCAAAGGCCGGGTGTTCCTTGCGGAAGGCGAGAAAGCGGGCATATTGCTTCATGAGCGAGGCTTCATGGACAGCTTCGGCCGCGACGGACAGCGGCAGATGTTCCGGCGGAACCGGTAGCCAGGGCTTGGCGGTCGAGAAGCCGCCGAAGTTCGAGCCGTCCCAGACCATGGGCGTGCGGCAACCGTCGCGCCCCTTGAATTCCGGCCAGAACTGAATGCCATAAGGGTCCTGCAGGTCTTCGAACTGGAGGTCTGCTTCCGGCAAGCCGAGTTCCTCGCCCTGATAGATGCAGGCCGAGCCGCGCAGCGTCAGCAGCAGAGCGTTCAGCATTTTCGCATAGCCGTGCTTGTCGGAAATGCCCTCGCCCCAGCGGGTGATATGGCGCACGACGTCATGGTTGGAAAACGCCCAGCAGGCCCAGCCTTCCGGCGCTGCGGTTTCGAAGGCGCGCTGCACGTCGGCCACGAATTTCGGGTTCAGCTTTTCCGGCGCCAGGAATTCGAAGGCGTAGCACATCTGCATCTTGTCGCCGCCGGACGTGTATTCGCCGGCGATTTCGAGACCGCGCTGGCTGTCGCCGACTTCGCCGACGGCGGCGATGTCCTGATATTCGTTCATGACAGCGCGAAGGCGCTTCAGGAATTCCAGGTTCTCCGGACGGTTCTTGTCGTAGAGATGTTCCTGGTGGTTATAGGGGTTCACGGCCGGTGCGGTATTCGCGTTGCGGCGCTCGGGCGGCAGGCCCGGATTGCTGCGCAACTGCTTGTCGTGGAAATAGAAGTTGATCGTGTCGAGGCGGAAGCCGTCGACGCCGCGCTCCAGCCAGAAGCGGGCGACGTCGAGCAGCGCGTTCTGAACATCCGGATTGTGGAAGTTCAGGTCGGGCTGCGAGGTCAGGAAGTTGTGCAGATAATACTGGCAGCGGCCCGGATCCCATGCCCAGGCGGAGCCGCCAAAGATCGAGAGCCAGTTGTTCGGCGGCGTGCCGTCATCCTTGGGGTCGACCCAGACATACCAGTCGGACTTGGGATTGTCCTTGCTGGCCGAGCTTTCGATGAACCAGGGATGCTGGTCGGAGGTGTGCGAGATGACGAGATCGATCATTACGCGCAGCTTGAGGCGATGGGCTTCCGCGATCATCGCGTCAAAGTCGGCGATCGTGCCGAAGATCGGGTCGATGTCGACATAGTTCGACACATCGTAGCCGAAATCCTTCATCGGCGACTTGAAGAAGGGCGAAATCCAGATCGCGTCCGCGCCGAGTTCGGCAATATGCGACAGGCGGCCGGTGATGCCCTTCAGGTCACCCACGCCGTCGCCATTCGAATCCTGATAGGAGCGCGGGTAGATCTGGTAGATTACCGCGCCGCGCCACCAGTCTGCGTCGGGAACGAGATTGCCTCTGAGTGTCTGGTTCATGAATGTCAGTCCGATTTCAGAAATTAAGCTGTCTCAACCGCCCTTGACGGAGCCGGCAAGGAGACCGCGTACGAGATAGCGTTGCAGGGAGAAGAAGACGAGGAGCGGCACGAGGATCGACACGAAGGCCGAGGCCGAGAGGATTTCCCAATTGCCGCCGCGCGAGCCGAGCAGCGCATTCAGCGCGCCCGTCAGCACCAGCTTGTCCTTCTCGGTGCCGAGGAAGACCATGGCGACGAGCAGGTCGTTCCAGACCCAGAGGAACTGGAAGATGGCGAAGGAGGCAAGCGCCGGAAAGGAGAGCGGCAGGACAATCTTTGTAAAGATCTCGAAATCGCCGGCGCCGTCGACACGCGCGCTTTCGATGATCTCTTTCGGCAGGCCGACGATATAGTTGCGCAGCAGGTAGATCGCGAGCGGCAGGCCGAAGGCCGTATGTGCGAGCCAGATGCCGGCATAGGTCTTGGACGGAACGCCGAGGAAGGTACCAACATCGTTATAGAGCCGCAGCAGCGGGATCAGCGACATCTGCAGCGGCACGACGATGAGGCCCACCACGGCCGCGAGCAGCAGCGTGCGGCCCTTGAAGCTCATCCATGAGAGGGCGTAAGCCGCAAAGGCTGCGACGAGGATCGGGATGACCGTTGCGGGGATCGCGACCGTCAGCGAGTTGACGAAGGACTGGCCGATGCCCTCGCCTGTCAGCACGTTCTTGTAGTTGACCATAGTGAAGACGGGTGGCGTGGCGACGGCGAGATAGACGCGGCGGCCGGTATTGTCGTCGGTGAAGGGTGCAGTGCTGGTATAGCGATAGGCGCCGTCGGAATTGATGCTCAGCTTGATGCCATCGCCCAGATCGGCCTCGGTACCGGCCTTGTAGGCGCGGGGTGCGACGGCCTTGGTGCCGAAGGCGTTGACGGCGCCGCCCCGGCCTTCCAGCACATTGCCGGAAATGACGTAGATCGGGCCTTCCTGCTTCATCAGGTCAAGGCCGCCGAGGCGGCCGGCCTCGTTGCGCTCGGAGGAGGAGAACGCCGTCCACCAACCGGACACCGTCAGCTGATCCTTGTCGCGGAAGGACGAGACGAAGATGCCGAGTGTCGGCATGACCCAGAGCGCCACGACGACGAAAACAGTGAGGTTGATGATCAGGCGGGGAAGGCCGATGCGGGCGAGACGCTTACCGATGCTCATCTTTAGCGCCCCTTCATCTCTTCGTTGGCACGGCGGATGTTCCAGATCATGATGGGCGTGACGGCCAGCATGAGGACCACGGCAATCGCCGCGCTGCGTCCGCTGTCGCCGCCCCCCTGGAACATCCAGCCAAACATGAGGTTGGCCAGCACTTCGGTGTTCCACTGACCGTTGGTCATGGTGAGCACGATATCGAAGACCTTCAGCACGAGGATGGTGATGGTCGTCCAGACAGTGGCAATCGTGCCCCAGATCTGCGGGACCATGATCTTCCAGAAAATCTGCCAGCCGCTCGCGCCGTCGATGACAGCGGCCTCGATCGTCTCTTCCGGGATGCCGCGCAGCGCTGCGGAGAGGATGACCATGGCAAAGCCCGTCTGGATCCAGATGAGAATGACCATCAGGAAGAAGTTATTCCAGAAGGGAATGGCGAGCCAGACTTCCGGCTTGCCGCCGAAATACTGCACGATGGAGTTGAGGATACCGATCTGGATCTGGCCTTCGCCCCGATAGTCATAGATGAATTTCCAGATGACCGATGCGCCGACGAAGGAGATCGCCATCGGCATGAAGACGAGGCTCTTCGCAAAATTGCCCCAGGGGAGCCGGTCCGTCATCACGGCGATGATCAGGCCGAAGAAGGTGCAGGCGGCGGGCACGACGGCGAGCCACAGGATGTTGTTGAAGATCGACTGCCGGAAGCCGGCATCGTTGATCGCCCAAATATAGTTCGATGCGCCAACGAATTCCTGCGCGTCGCGGCCGTAGAAGGAGAGGATCAGCGTCGCGATGACGGGATAGACCAGATAGATCGCAAGAAGGAGAACCGCCGGGCCTAGAAAGAGCCAGGGACGGATCATCGCCCTCGTGCGCAGATTGCGCGAGGCCTTTACGACATCGCCCGTGTCGGGCAGCGCCAGATCAAGAATGCGGTTCGTGAGGTAAAAGTAGGCTGCGGCAGCAAAGACGCCCACCACCATGACTATCAGAGCCGACACGATTTGCGACAGCATATTCCCCTCCCCAGCCGGCGGCACCGAAATGCAGCGGGACCGCTGCAGATCACCAAACCGATCTTTTATTATTTCACGCCGTCAAAAGGGCTCGCGGCGTTCTCGTCATGTCTTGAAATATCGTCCCTTGCGCAGCAAGAAATGCTTCCAGCCGCTCAAAAGTTCCGCAATGTAGGAAGAAGGCGCCGGCAGAGTACCGGCGCCCTCGAAAGCAATCTTACTTGAGGCCGTCCCAGGCCTTCTGGATCTGGTCGGCGACCTGTGCAGAGGACTTGCCGCTGACATAGTCAACCATGCCGGTCCAGAATGCGCCGGCACCGATCTTGCCAGGCATGAGGTCCGAACCGTCGAAGCGGAACGTCGTGGCAGAGGTCAGCAGTTCGCCTTCCTTGCGCAGCGTGTCGTTGGCGTAAGCTGCGGTGTTGACACCCTTGTACGGTGTCAGGAAGCCCGACTGAGCCATCCAGACTTCATGTGCAATCGGCGTCTGCAGGAAGGCTACGAAAGCGCGAGCAGCCTTCGAGTCCTTTGCGATCGTGACCAGCGTGCCGGCGCCTTCGACGGGCTTGCCGAGTTCCGGATGCGATGCATAAGGCGGGAAGTAGAAGAAGTCCGCATCCTTGCCGAGCTTCGTGCCATCCGGGAAGAAGGACGGGATGAAGGAGGCCTGGCGGTGCATGTAGCACTTCGGCGGGACGCCAAAGAGACCCTTCGGGCTATCGCGGAAGTCGGTCGAGGCCACGGCCTTGGCGCCGCCATCTACGAACTTGTCGTTCTTGGCGAACCAGCCGAATTCATCGATCGCCTTTTCAACGATCGGGTCGTTGAACTTCAGCTCGTTCGTCGTCCACTTGTCGTAGTTTTCCGGCGTCGTGGTACGCAGCATCAGGTCTTCGACCCAGTCGGTTGCCGGCCAGCCGGTCGCACCGCCCGAACCCAGGCCGATGCACCACGGCGTGCCGCCATCCTTGACGATCTTCTCGGTCAGAGCCTTCAGGTCTTCCATGGTCGCCGGAACCTTGTAGCCGGCTTCCTTGAAGTTTTCCGGCACATACCACACGAGCGACTTCAGGTCGGCCTTGTAGGGGAATGCGAAGAAGGCCTTCTTGCCGTCCTTGCCCTTATAGGTGCCGAGATCAACCCACGACTGGCCAGCGCCGTAATTGTCCTTGATCCACTTGGACATGTCGTCGCCGAGCGGCGTCAGGAAGCCCTTGGAGGCGAGATCGGCGAGCAGACCCGGCTGCGGAAGGATCGCAATGTTCGGCGGGGAGCCGGCCTGGGTGTCGATGACGATCTGCTGTTCGTAGTTTTCAGAAGAAGAATACTTGACCGTCACGCCGGTCGCTTCGGAGAAGTAATTGAGAACGGTGGTCACCAGCTTCTCGTCTTCGCCGCGCCAGGGGCCGAAGATGGTCAGCGTTTCGCCCTTCAGGTCGCCATGGGCCTTCTTGTAGGCGTCGTAGCTGGCCCAGTTGAACTTGGAGTCCTCGCCCGGCTTGAACTTCAGGTCCACCGCCTGCGCGGAACCGCCGGCAAGAGCCGCAACGGCCACACCCAAAAGCAACAGTTTCTTCATCTGATTTGCCTCCCTAGCAATCGGCCTTCCGGCCTCAAAAATCATCTGATTGAAAGCACTTTCCCAAAGCGCTTTGAGCGCCATTCATCCCACCAATCTCCGCCTGGAGTCAAGTGGGTTCGTACAACTTTGGCTCGATGTAGGCGCCTGCTGCGGCGCAACAGCCCACTAATGCACTGCAAAACATGGATTTCACGTTTGCTCAGGCAGCGATCTCGGGTTAGATTAGCACGCGCTTCGGGATGACGCACGTAGAATTATCCAAAGCGCTTTGAAGAACAGGAGGGGATGTTCTGTGAATCTGAAGCAGCTTTCGGACAGGCTGGGACTTTCGCAAACGACGGTGAGCCGCGCATTGAACGGCTATCCCGAAGTGAGCGAAGCGACCCGCGAACGCGTGCTGAAGGCGGCCCAGCAGACCGGCTACAAGCCGAACAAGGCAGCGCAGCGGCTTGCCACCGGCAAGGCGAAGTCGATCGGTCTCGTCATGCAGAGCGCGCCGGAAATCGGCGGCGACCCGCATTTCAGCGAATTCCTGAGCGGGCTGGCCGAAGAGGCCGTGAAGCATGACTTTCATTTCGTCATGGCTCCCGCCTCCCCTGACGACGAGGTCAATGCCATCAAGCGGCTGATCGCCAGCGGCTATGTCGATGCGATCTTTCTCGCGCATGTCGTCGATCCCGATCCGCGCGTCGAGCTGCTGCGCTCCTCCTCCATCCCCTATCTACTGCATGGCAGGATCATGGGCGAGACGCATGACTACCCCTATCTCGACGTCGACAACGAAGGGGCATTCCACACCGCCGCCAAGCTCCTGCTGCAACTGGGCCACAAGCGCTTTGCGCTGCTGAATGGCATGGAGCGCTTCACCTTCGCCATGCGGCGCAAGATCGGTCTGGAGAAAGCCCTCGGCGAAGCCGGCCTGGAGCTTAGACCCGACCTTGTGCATCACAGCGTCATGAGCGATCAGGCGGGTTTCCGGGCGATGGAACGGTTCCTGGCACTCCCTGATCGGCCCACGGCCGTGCTATGCGCCAGTACGGCGCTGGCGCTGGGTGCGGTCCGCGCGATCAACAAGGCCGGACTGAAGCTCGGGACCGACATTTCGCTGATTGCACATGATGACGTTCTGTCCACGCTTCGACCGGAGAATTTCAGCGTGCCGCTGACGACGACGCGCTCCTCGCTCAGAGCCGCCGGCGCGCGCATCGGACAACGCCTTATCGGCACCCTGGCCGGGTCGAGCGACCTGCCGGAACAGGAATTGTGGGAGGCCGAACTGATCATGCGGGCATCCACCGGTCCCGCGCCCGCATGCGGCTGAGGACCAACGGAAAAAGGCCGCCGCGGCGGCCTTTTTGCAGATCTTCCGCTGATGGGTCAGCGTCCGAATGCATTCACCTTGCGGCGGCGGCGCAGTTGTTCCGCCGTGATCCAGCGCACCTGGTCGCGCAGCGACTGCATGTCCGTGAGCACATCTTCCAGCGCCTCTTCCGACGGCTTCCGAATTGCCTTGCCGGCATCGATCCGGAGCTCCGCCATACGGACGACGATATCGCGCGCGGGCTTTAGTTCCACCTGCTCGGGTTCATCGTTGGAGCCTTCAGGCATTGCGTTCTGACGCCCGGTTTCCGGCCACATACGCTCCAGCATGTCGATCTGCTCGAGAATGCCGCGCGGAACCACGGTGGCTGGAGTCGCGGGCATTTTAACAGGCTTACTTGCGGCGCGCAGACGACGGGCGACGCCGAGCGCGATAACGGCAGCGGCAAGAAGAAGCGAGAGAACCACGGCTTCGAGCTGATAGATGAGGACCGACGCGGCGGGCACAACGCGGGCCTTCGCGACGAGCGTGAAGCGGATCGGAGCGGCGGCATTGGGGTTGGCTTGCGCGGGCGGCTGGACAGTGAGGCCGCGCGCGATATGGTTGGCAATCAGGGCATCGAATGCCGGCGCACCGGACGCAACCTTGATATCGATGACGGAGGCGCGCTCGGACGGAGCAACCATGACGGCGCTCGCGAGGAAGTCCTCGGCCTTGGTGTCACCAAACAGTCCGCTTTCGGCAAGATTGAGTTCGGCGCTCGTCTTCAGCAGCGCGGCGGGCGCGAGGATGATGCGGCGCATCTGCGCGACCGCCTCGACCGGTGCTACGACCGCCGAGCCACCCGCTCCCGAAATGGCCACCACCTGTGCCGGCACGGCGCTTGCGGTGTTGCGTGCTTCCATAAGTGCCGCTGAGGAAAGACCGAGCAAGAGGCAAAGCCCGGCGGCGGCCCATCTGGCCGGAGGGAGGCTTCGACACGCAGACCAGGCGTCAGCGATATCGAACGTGCGAATTGAAATGCTTCCAACCATGCATCTGCCCCTGCATAGAACAACGAGTTGCTTAACGTTGTTAAACAAACAAGGGTAACAAATGGTTAATAGGAGTCGCGGCGGCTCTCGGCAGCCCGGAATACCCGCCTATAGGACGAGATTTTCTCCGTGCAGGTAGGGTTTGCCAAGAACTCGCACGACGAATGCCTGGCGCAGCGTTCGAAGAATGAAAAGTGGATTTCCCAGGATATAGCGACGCCAGAGACGCTTCGGCTCCATCAACAGCCTGAACATCCACTCGAGCCGCATCCGGCGCAGGATGCGCGGCGCACGCGGAACGGCCTTGCCGACAAAATCGAATAGGGCTCCGACGCAGAACACAAGCCGTGCGTGTTCGGGACGGATATAGGTATCAACCCACTTTTCCTGTTTCGGACTGCCCAGCCCTACAAGGAGGACGTCCAGCTTCAACGCTTCGACACGTTCAACGATCTTCATGGAATCGGCATCGTCGAAGTAGCCGTCGGATACCACGATGAATTCATGCCACGGCGCGTGGCGCTGGAAGTTCGCCGCTGCCTTTTCGGCCACATCCGGAAGGCCGCCGATCAGCCCGATGCGCTTGGGGCGGTCCATGTAGGTCAGAAGGGCGGGGACAAAGTCGGTGCCGTTGAGATTGGCGGGGAACTTGTCGCCATAGACGAAGGTCGCCGCAATATCGACGCCGATCCCGTCGGGCAGGATCATCTGCCGTGCAAGGATGTCGCGATATTCGGCATCCGCGTACATGATATTGGCGTTATTGGCGTTCAGAAAGGAAATGATGGTCTGGCCCAGCGGCAGCGAGGCCATCTGGTTGGCGAAAGCGAGCGCATCTGCGTAGCTGAAGCAGGACACATCGAGCCCGAGAATGGCGCGACGGCTGACGGTGGCCGATCTGATATGGGAAATGTGGTTCACGAGCGCATCTCCCCAAACAGGGAACGACAGGCCCGGGGCTTGCAGCCCCCAGAACTCGGAACGGACACCTTACGCATTACAATCGCCTCAAACCACACTTCGCGGTGGGATGAAGCTAGACAAATCCCCTAAAGACGCTCCTAACGGATATAGTCAATTCCGAGCGGTTCCCTTTACCTTTTGTTAGGAAAGTGGTCCGCAAGGGGTGCAAAAATCGGCGGCAATTGGGCGTTAGATTAGTATTTTCAACAGGTTGGGGAAGCTTAAGGTTTCGTTAGCCAATTCGGCACTTCTTTGAAGCGTGAAGAAAACGTTAATGGCCCTTCGCGGCCGCTTTCTCTTCATGTGTCCCATCGTTGGGCACATCGCCCTTCACGATCGATTCACCGCCGTCGATCGTCCCCTTCTTCTGCGCCATTCCGGCGCGAAGATCCTCCTTCGAAAGGTAATCGATCTGCTCGATGAGGACATCGAAGACGATCTCCTCGCCAAGGCGCTTGTTGACTGCTTCCTTGACCATCTCGCGGAAGGCGGCGACGTCGAAGCTGTCCCGGTGTTCGAGGTCGATCATCTTGTCGCCGACGAGGGCCGTATAGAGCTCGTCGGTAATCATGACATCGAGCGGCACATGCACCGTGGCGGCTTTCCCCTTGTCGACCACGTAGGAAAGTCGCGTGAGAAAGTAGCCTTTGACCAATCCGCCATCGATGACCGGCAGGCTGGTGAGTTCGCCGCGCACCGTTTCCTCAGCGGCCTTGCGGGCTGCGGCTGCCTTGGAGGCTTCGTCCTCCTTCGGCGCAAGCGCCATTTGCACAGAGAAATAGGTCGCGATCAAAGCCACGATCGCAACCCAAATCCCCGAGATGACGAGCTTGAGCATGGACGGTCTCAGAACTCGCTATACTGGAAATGTTCCTGCTGATAGGTGCCGTCGTTTTCGGCATCGCGCGCAGCGCCTTTCAGGATTTCGGCCACGGCACGGACGGCTTCCATATGCGCCTGCACCTTGCGGGCGTTGGCGTTAAGCTTGGCCTTGAGCACACGCATCTGCGTGGCGAAGGTCGGCGGCACGAATTCGGGCTTCGTGTCGCGGAAGAGCATCGTCAGCTCGTAAAGGCATCGGCTCTTTTGCGCGTTGGATGCCTTGATGTCGAATTGAGGATCGGCGCCCAGCCGGTCGTTCTCGTTATCGATGATCAATTCAAGCCGCCCCAGGACGTTGGTGATGCGGGTATCGGCCTGGGTTGATTCCAACATGTTCATCTTCGTCAACCCTTCGTCTTGGCGTCAGTGCCGGGCAAGAGATCGGCCAGACCGACGCGCTGCTGTTGCGCAGCGATGGTCGAGGCGATGTTGTTGATGCGGGCGCTTTCTGCTGCGTGGTCCTTCGGCTTCAGGCCTTCGTCATAGATGCCACCGCGCATCATGTGGTCGGCAATCCCGATACCACCGCGCTTGGCGATCGAATTGGCGATCTGCTCGGCCGACATGCTCTTCCAGATGTCGCCGGCCATGCCCTTGCCGTAAACCTCTTCGCTGTCTTCGGGCATCATGTATTTGAGGAAGTTCTGCAGCACCATGGCCTCGAACTTGCGATAGGTTTCAGGCGTCTGGGACTCGCTCGACACGGTCTTCGTGTCCATCGTATGCGGCGCATTGGTGCGGTCCAGGCGCATTCCGACAGTTTTGTCGAGGCTGGCAACGTCGGTCGCAAAGCCCTGCTCCTGGCGCGTCAGCCTTGCGGCCGCAAGCGTTGCGGTCTGCGTTCTCAGCTTCTCTTGTGCCTCTTGCACGCGTGTCGGATCAGCCGCATTGACCACGTCCATCACGATATCGCTGGGGGGAGAAATTGCCATCGCTTGCCTCGCATTCATTTCGAAGCCGGAGCAGGTCAGAGTCCGGCGCAAAATAATCTTGCGAGCGTATTATTCCCCACCAAGCTTGCTGGAGGCTGGCGCGGGCATGGAGAGGCGCATCTCGATGAGATCGATGACGGCGTTATCCTCCTTTTCTCGATCTTCCGCCGAGCGGGCATCCTTCCAGTTTTCCTCAAGCCGGTCGCCCTTGGCCTTCTCCTTCAGGATCTGCTTTTCCTGCGTGTCCTGCAGATCATCGAGACGCTGGTCCTCGCCGGAAAGGCGTCCGTATTGGGCGGCATATTGCGATTTCATGCCGGCATGTATCGGATTGAAGGAGCCTATCGCCTCGATTGCCTCGTCCATTCGTTCCGAGAGTTCCTGCCTGCGTTGCGTCGTCTCCGCGAGCTCGATCTCGGCGATCCGTTCCATATGGCGCTGGACCGCGACGAGACGCTTCAGCTTGGCTGCCCTGCCCTTGTCCGCCATTGGCTCTCCCTACACGCTCGAAAAGAGTGGAACGAACGCGTCGGCAAACAGGCGGATCAGCGTCGCGATCCCGAAATAGAGCAGGATGAGCCCGCCGAAGACGATGAACGGCTGGGAGACGAAATAGACGGGCATCTGCGGCGCCAGCTTGTTGATGAAACCGACCGTCACGTTGAAGAGAAGGCCATAGAGCACGAAGGGGCTGGCAAGCCGCAGCATGATCATGAAGGTCGAGCTCAGCGTGTTGGTCAGCGTGACCAGCGCCCGGCGGCTTTCAAAGGCGCCGCCGATCGGCAGCGACTTGTAGGAATCGGCGAGCGCGTGAATGATGACATGGTGAAAATCCAGCATGAACAGCACTAGAAGTCCCGCGAAACTGATCATGATGGTGATCTCGTTTTCGGTGCCGTCCTCCAGGATGTCATTGGCCGGCGGTGCATTGAAGCCGGTCATCAGGGTCATCACCGTGCCGGTGAACTGCAGGCCCAGAACGAAGAACCGCGCCACCATGCCAATGACCACGCCGATCATGCCTTCGATGAAGACGATGGCGATATAGGTCGTCTCGGGCTTGCTGGCCACCGCATAGACCGTATCCCAGAGGAGCGGCGTCAGCGCCATCGAGACGCCCAGCGCGACGAAGAGGCGAAGCTGGGTCGGAACGCGGGCGCTTGAAAAGCCGGGCAGGACAAGAAAGCAGCCACCCACCCGACAGAAGACCGCAAAGAGTGCAAGCACCGTTCCTTGCGGATCGTTGATCATGAGATGGAGCCCAGGATCTTGATTTCGATACCCTTGGCCAGTTCCACATGGGAGAG
Organism: Hyphomicrobiales bacterium; assembly: GCA_900467685.1. Taxonomy (GTDB): domain Bacteria; phylum Pseudomonadota; class Alphaproteobacteria; order Rhizobiales; family Rhizobiaceae; genus Ensifer_A. The sequence goes on along the minus strand of UBQX01000034.1, from coordinate 18,009 downwards.
AACGGGAAGCGTCGCAAACAGCCGCTCGATGATCATGCGGACATAGGAGCGCGTTTCCGGCGAGGTGACGAGAACGAAGGGCATGCCTCGGTCGAGATATTCGCGGACGACCTGCGACGCCTGTTCGGAGAATTCCTCGAGCTGGCGCGGATCGATGTCGAACTCGACGACTTCGCCCTTGGGATCGCGCTTGAGCGCCTGATGGAACACGAGGTCCCATTTGTTGCCGAGGCGGAGTACCCGGAGCACGCCGTTGTCGGCCAGGTCACCGCAGAGCTGCTGGGCCATGCGGACGCGGACATGCTCGACGATCTGCTCCGTCTTGCGCACATGCGGCGCAAGCTCGGCCACGGCTTCGAGGATGAGGTGAAGGTTGCGGATCGACACACGCTCGGCCAGCAGCAGCTTCAGCACAGCCTGCAGGCCCGAATAAGACATATGCGAGGTGCAGATTTCATCCGCCAGCTTCTTGTATTCCGGATCGAGCCGGTCGATCAGGATCTTCACGTCCTTGTAGGAAAGAAGCTGCGGCAGGTTGTTGCGGATGACTTCGCTTAAGTGTGTCAGCACCACCGAGACATTGTCGATCGGGTGGAAGCCCTCGCGCTTCAACTCTTCCATGAAGGTTTCGAGGATCGAGACCGCAGGCATGCCGAAGGCGGGTTCGCGGATATCGTCGCCGGGGATCGAAGGCTTGCGGCCACCACCGGTGATGACGAGGACTTCGCCGACGCGCAGCTGGTTCGACGCGACGGTCGTGCCGTGAATGCGGATCTGGTAGTTCTTGTCCGGAATGGTGATGTCGTCGCTGACCTTGATTTCGGGGACCACGAAACCGTATTGGCTGGCGAATTTCTTGCGCATCTTGCCGACGCGGAAGGCCAGTTCCTGATGCGCACCAAGAAGTCGTGTGGATATCTGCTTTCCGAGGAGCAGTTCGATTTCGGCGGTCTTGAGGACGTTCTTGACCGAGTCGCTCTCGTTTTCCTTGACCTGGCGCGCCTTCTTTTCCTCGGCCTCGCGGCGGGCAAGATTTTCGGCCTCGATCTGGCGCGGGATGAACCAGCTACCGAAAGCCATGACGCCTGAAAGCCCTGCAAAGGGAATGAAGGGCAGGCCGGGCATGACGGCCAGCAGAGCCATCAGACCTGCAGCAACCGACAGTGCGCGGGGATAGCCGCTCAACTGGCTGATGACGGCCTTGTCGGTAGACCCCAAGTTGCCGCCGCGCGACACGAGCATGCCGGCTGCGAGCGAGACGATAAGCGCAGGGATCTGCGACACGAGACCGTCACCCACCGACAGCTTGACGTAGACATCGGCCGCCTGTCCGAGCGGCATGCCATGGCGGAAATAGCCGATGATGATACCGCCGAAGACGTTGATGGCGGTGATCAGCAGGCCGGCGACCGCGTCGCCGCGGACGAATTTGGAGGCACCGTCCATCGCGCCGAAGAACGAGCTTTCCTGCTCCAGTTCGCGGCGGCGGTTCTGGGCTTCCTTTTCGTCGATAATGCCGGCTGCGAGGTCGGCGTCGATCGACATCTGCTTGCCGGGGATGGCGTCGAGGGTGAAGCGTGCGCCGACTTCGGCGATACGCGTCGCGCCCTTGGTGATAACGATGAAGTTGATGACGATGAGGATCAGGAAGACGATGACCCCGATCACGAAATCGCCCGACATGACGATTTGCGCAAAGCCCGCAATCACGCCGCCGGCAGCATGCTCGCCCTCGTTACCATGCGAAAGGATGACACGGGTCGTCGCGATGTTGAGCGACAGTCGCGTCATGGTCGCGATCAGCAGGATGGTCGGAAAGGACGAGAACTCCAGCGGCTTCTGGATCCACAGGGAGACCATGAGGATGAGGACCGACAGCGCCATCGAAAAGGCGAGTCCGAGGTCGATCATGAATGCCGGGATCGGCAAGAACAGGATCGACAGCATGGCGACGATACCGGCGGCAAAGCCGACATCACTGAGGTTTGGTCCCGCTTTAGTGCTGGGAACGGATGTCGTAACTGCCATGCTTCGTCCGTCTCATCATGAGATAAAAGCCGCGCGTCTGCGCGTCATGACATCAGGAATAGGCAACGAAGCTTGCGCGAGGGGTGCATGAAGCACCGTCCGTCTCAGAAACCGGACTGGATGCGCGAGAAGATCATGTTGGTGAAGATCGAGATTTGCGCGCCGATGAACGGCGCGGACAGGGCGACCGTGGCCATGACGGCCAGGATCTTCGGAACGAAGGTCAGCGTCATTTCCTGAACCTGCGTCAGCGCCTGGATGAGCGCGATCACCACGCCCACCACCATCGCCGCACCGACGGCGGGGCCGGCCGAGACGATCACCGTCCAGATTGCAGCCTGGACGATATCAAGTGCGTCCGCCTCATTCATCGGACGCTCAATTGCTCGTGGTTGTGCTTGGGGCCGATGCGGCGGCGATCGTCACGCCGGGGCCGATCGTCATTTTCGATCCGGAGTCCAGAGTGGCGATCAGCGTAACCGCGCTGGTCGAGCTGTCGGTTGCCACGTTGATGCTCTTGACGGTCCCCGTGACCCCATCGGCATCCGTGACCGTCTTGCCGATCAGATTGCCTGCCTGCCCGATCATGCTCTGCGAGATCAGCGTCGACAGGTTGGTGTTCATCTTCACCTGCTGCTCGACCTGCGAGAAGGACGCGAGCTGCGACATCTGCTGCGTCGTATCCATCGGGCTGGTCGGGTCCTGGTTCTGCAGCTCCGCCATGAACAGCTTGAGAAAGCTGTTGTAGTTCAGGCTTGCAGCCGAGGCTGCCGAGGCACCCGACGTGCCTGCGGCCTGCGTACCCGTCGCTGCCTGCTGTGCTGCCGTTACCGCGCTGACCATGGTGCAATCTCCTTGCGGATCTGTTCGACCGCTGCGGGTGTCATTTCCTCGTTATTGAGGATCTTTTCCTCGATCGGGTAGAGGCCACGGATCGCCTTCAGGGCGTCGAAGGCGCGACCGGTCGAGACCATGCCATCGATCCGCTTCAGCTCGGCCAGCACTTCCTCGTTCTGGAAGCAGGTCAGGAGCATGGTGATCGACTTGCGGAACATCACCATGGACTGCTGGCTGCCTTCCGGATTGATCAGCATCATCTGCGCGATGAAATAGAGCTGCTTGAGCGGCGTGTTCGCCTGTTCCGGCTGGAGAACGTGGTTTTCCAGCAAGAAGGTGACGTCGTTCAGGAACTCGAGCGCGACCTTGCGATCGACGCGCAGCACCGCGCCATTGATGAAGATCCTTTCGCCGGATTTCAGCGATATTCGCAGTGTGCTTTTCATTTCAGTCCATCCCTGATGATGGTTGTAATTTCGACGATGCCCTGGAAGTTGTCGGATTCGCGTTTGCGGATCTTTTCGGTCTCGTTGAGAATCCAGATGGCGATCGAGATGAGGTTGGCTTTCAATTCGGGTTCAAGCTGGTTGTCCGGCAGGCAGAGGTCTTCGGTCAGCCGGACCCAGAGCATGCGGGTATAGTAAATCGCTTCCACGGCCTCGTTGGAATTGCGCCCGCGCTCGGCCGCCGCGCGCATCAGTTCGATCGAGCGATCAAGAACCTGACGTTCGCGTTCCTTGGCGTCGGCGACGCCGTCTTCCATGACCTCTGCGTAAGAAAACTGGTACATCTACATATCCTTCGTCACGAGAGGTAGTTCGCGAGACTGAGCTTCTGGAGGCGCGACGTCAGCTGGTAGGACGCTTCCATCTGCGCAAGAAGATTGTTGACCTTGGTGCTGGCCTCGTAAGCATCCACCTCGTTCAAATTGTTGAAGGCGGTCTCCACGATGCTGACCTGTGCCGTCATCGTGTCATTGGCCGTCTTGACGCGCGCTTCGGACAGACCGAGCGCCGAGCGCTGCGCGTCCACGCCGGCAACCGCCTCGCCCATGTAGCTGATGGCGGTCTTGCTGATATACTGGCGAACATCCGATGTGACATCCGTGCCCAGAAGCTCGACGCCCATGACGGATGCCAGTGCGAACTTGCGAAAGCCGTCATTGTTGGCGTTGGTCGAGCTCTGCACGTTTTCGGCCGTGTTGACCCGCGAGGACATGTTCGTGTCCGACGCGTTCGACCAGTCCGTCTTCCAGGTATCACCGGCATTTCCGGCCGTGTACATCGGCGTCAGCGTGTTCTCGACGAAATCCTGCATCTGGGAGACGGTGAAGTTCGACATCGAACCGATCCCGTTGGCGGACATGTAGTTCGTGAGCGCGGTGTTGAAGCTTGCCTTGGCAGCGGCACCCGCATCGTAGTTCTTGAGCGGCTGGTCGGCTGTGTTGATGCCGGAAAACAGGAACTCGCCGTTTGCCGACGTGTTGCCGGAGGCGACGAACGCGTCCAGCTGGCTCTGCAGCGACTGTGTCGTGGTATTGAGCAGTGTCTTGTCGTCCGAACCTGAGAGCGCGATCAGCGAGTTGAGCGAAGTCTGGATATTGCTCGACATGTTGGTCAATGCCGACTGCGAAGCCGACAGACGCTGGGACACGATCGAGTTTGAGTCGACAATCGAATTCAACCTGGCCTTTTCCGTCGTCAGGTTGACGCTTCGCCCGCTCTGATAGCCAAGTGCGATGCCCTGGTCGGCAAAGGTCCCCGTCGAGACTTCGGTCTGCGCCTTCAGGAGCTGCGCCTGCGACGAACTCACGGTTTGCCGCATCGAGTTCTGCATGGCCAGGTTGGATGTGAAGGAGATCCGCATCAGCCCTTACCTCACCGCCGCCATCAGGGCCTGAAGCATGTCGTTGACCGTCGAAACGATCTTGGTCGAGGCCTTGTAGGACTGCTCAAGGTCCAGAAGCTTGGAGAGCTCTTCATCGAGGCTGACGCCGGTGACGCTCAGCAGCGCCTGGGATGCCGTGGATGCTGCAGCCTTCTTCGTGTCCTTCGAATCCGACGCCTGGCTGCGATATTCCTCCAGCCATCCGATGGAGGAGCTCGCGTAATCACTCACGCTGAGGCTGGTGTTCAGATCTGTCGAACCGTCGAAGGCAATCTTGTCCGTCAGGCCGGTGACGTAACCCTGCAGCACAGTCGCAAAACCGGCCGCACCGGTCGTGTTTGAGACGTAGCTCGCACCGTTGATGCCACCGTCGCGCAACAAGGCCGCATTGCCACCCTGCGTCACATCCACCACGGAATTGACGGTAATCGACGAGGAGATGCCCGCCTGGACAGTGCCGGATGCCGGAACAGTGCCGCCGGCCCAGGTGAAGAGACCCGGAAGGTCGGGCAGGCCTGCCCCCGTCTGATCCTTTTCCGAAAACTGCGTAACCAGGCCGCGGGCGATTTCATCGAGCTGCGCCTGGAACTTCGGTGCAATCGTATCGCGGATCTGCAGATTGGCCTGCAGCGCACCCATGGCGGAGGTGTTGCCGCCCGTCCCCGCCTTCAGGGGCACGCCGTCGATGTAGACCGCGTTGCCCGTCGTTGTCGCGTCATAGCCCGGCTGCGGCGCGAACATGATGTCGCGTGGCTTGGCCTCGAAGAGCGTCGTGCCATCCGAGGTGTAGATCGCCATGTCCTTGTTGTCGCGTATGACGGTCTGCACGCCCACGATCTCGGAAATCTTGCCGAGGATCTGGTCGCGCTTGTCCAGCTCGTCGTTGACGTCACGATTGGAAGCCGTGCCCGTCTTCACGGCATCGTTGGCAACCTCGAACTGATTAAGAAGATCGCGCAGGTTCGACACCTGCTGCGAGATGTTCTCGTCGGATTCCCGCCGCAGCGTCTGGACGGCGGCGGACGCCTGGCTCAAAGAGTTGGCGACGTCCTTGGCATCGGAAACCACCGACTGTGCCAGCGTCGTGTTGCCGGGCGAAGCGGCAAAGGACTGAAGGCTGCTCTCGAGCTTGGAAATGAAGGTCGAGGGTGCGGTGGCATAACCGTTGCCGCCCATCGCCCCCTGCAACTGGTCGAGGGCGCCGGATACGACGTTCTGCGCGCTGAGCGCCGACGTTGCGGTCAGGTTGTGCCGCTGCAGCAGCGCGTCTTCCGAGCGCGCCGTCGGGTTCAGCTTCGAACCGTTAACCGAGGTTGTCAGCGTCGAGTCACGGCGCGAATAATCCGCATTACCGGAATTCGAGATGTTCTTCGACACGACCGCCATCTGGGCGGACGTGTTCGAGAAGATGCTCGATGCCGTGTTAAGTGCGGATGACAGCCCCATGATGCGCTACGTCAACCCCCGTTATCGCTTGAGGTTCACGAGGACGTCCATCAGATCCGATGCCGTCTGGAACGCCTTGGAGTTTGCCGTGTAGCTGCGCTGCGACTCGATCATGTCGGTCAGCTGCGTGGCCACGTCGACGTTGGACTGCTCGAGCTGGTTGGCATTGATGGTGCCGAAGTTGCTGTCGCCGCCGAAACCGACGACTACGGTGCCGGCCGCATCGCTGAGCGCAAACGCATTACCGGAAACGGGGGTCAGATTGTCGGGGCTCTGAACCTTCGCCAGCACGATCTGGTAAAGATCCTTGGTCGTGCCGTTGGCGTAGACCGCCGAGATCTTGCCCGTCTGGCCGATGGAGACCGAGGAGATTGTGCTCGGCGCGTTGCCGTCAACCTTGGCGCTCGAAACGCCGAACTTGTAGGCAAACTGGGTCGTCGTCGACATGTCGAGCGTAACGGTCTCGCCGCCCGGGATCGGGATGCTGATCTGCTTGTCAGACGATGGGTCGAGCTTGCCGGTGGTGGGATCGAAGACCAGGTTCACGGCCGCAGTCTCGATCGGACCCGCCGCGTAGGGGAAAGACCCCGAGCCCGAATCTGCGTTGGCATGATTGAACGCCGTCACCTGCCAGGTGTTGTCCGCCGTCTTGGTGTAATACAGATCGAGCTGGACCGCATTGCCGAGGCTGTCATAGGTCACGACCGAGGTCGAGCTGGTATACTTCACGTCGGCCACGGTCGAGGCGGGGTTCGCACCGATGTCGCGTGGCGTGACCGGCGTCGTGATCGCCGTCGCCCGCGAATCGAGGTTCGCGTTCACCGTGCCGCTCGTGGAAGGCGTAGCCTGCAAACCGCTCTGCGTCGCCTTGACCGGCACAAGGCCGGAGAAGCCGTTGACGATGGCTGCCGAGCCGTCGGTCGACGAATATCCCATCAGCGTGAAGCCGGACGAGTTAACAAGCTCGCCCGAAGAGTCGATCTTGAACGAGCCGTCGCGGGTCAGGAAGACGCTGCCGCCGCTGTCCTTGACCACGAAAAAGCCGCTGCCCTTGATGGCGAGGTCGGTCGCCGACGTCGTCGATGTCAGCGCACCCTGTTCCGAAATCGAGTAGGAGGTAATGGCATTGACCGAACCGGAGGCATAGTTGCCACCGGTCGAGGAGAGGACGAGGTCCGAAAAGGATACCGAGGAACCCTTGTAGCCGGTCGTGGACGAATTGGAGATGTTGTCAGAAATGGATGACAGGCGGCTCGCCTGCGCGTTCATACCAGACGTGCTGGTTCGCATCATTCCTTGAAGGCTCATGTCGGATCCTCGTTTCCGTAGTCATTACAGAGTAGGAGGCGGGCCTTGCGTGAAACTGAGTGGTCACTCAAACATTGAGCGAACTATGGCCACTTGGCTTCATGCCGGCCAGCTTTCCAGGGGGTGTTTAGCTCCAGTCGATGCAGTAGCCGAGGAAACGCTTGGAATCGATGGGATCAAAGCCCAGCTTCTTGCGCAGTTTCTTGCGCAGCTTGCTGATATGGCTTTCAACCACGTTCTCTTCCACATCCTCGTCAAAGATGCCGTAGATTGCGCTGAAGATCTGCGTCTTGGAGACGCGACGGCCGCGGTTGGCGACCAAGTATTCCAGAATGCGGCGCTCGCGGCGCGGCAACGGGAAGACTTCGCCTTCGATCTCCGGATCGCGACCGTCCGAGAAGACGCGGATCGCGCCGATGTCGGTGTAGTTGGAGATGGCCTTCAGCCGCCGACGAATGGCCGCCGCACGGGCCAGGATTTCGCGGGGGTGAACCGGCTTGCGGACCACATCATCGACGCCGCAGTCGAAGAAGGCCAGCGTGGTTTCGAGCGAAGGCGAATCGCTGACTGCGATCACCGGCGCCGTGGAACGATCCCGGATTGCGCGCGGCAGCGAAAGTGCCTGCGAACCCTGACCGATGAGGAAGGCTTCAACCGCGTCGATATCGGTGTCTGCCGCCGTGTTGACCCATTCGCCGAATTCGCTCGGGTCAAAGCCCGTAGAGGGCACGCCCTCCCGGCCAAATAGTGAAGTATATCCGTCTTTTACGAGCTCGCGCTCATCAACCACGACGATCATTCGTCCGCCTCCGAATCAGTCTGGTGCCTCGATGCGTCATCGATACGAATCGGGGGAATCAGGGACAACTGGATGAACTCAACTACGCAAATTTACAGTTGATTAAGTTCTGAGTGGCGATTTGCACTATATGTAGTATGTCGCACTCATTCATGCCGCTATCATCGCTTGGAAAAGTTAATGCATGGTTAACGCGGCGCATTAAGGTTAATGAGAGTTCATATTCTTGCCGCAATGCCGGAGTCCGACCGGAAGTCACAAGTCACTAAATTTTTAGTTGTATCCAACGCAAAATTGTGAGGCATTCTTAGTCCATTGTCCGTAGCCGCTGGCGACCAGATTTGAGATCACGCGGCACACGTACTGCTTTTGGGCGGGGTCGTTGTTCGGCCCTGCGTGGTAGCGGGCCACAGCCATGGTCCATGTCTCATGACGAGCATGAAGCTCCGCGAGAAACTTTGCCGCGTATTCGACGTTGCGGCCCGGTTCAAGCATCTGAGCGGGCGACGTGAAGGCCTCTCCATGGAAGTGATGGTTGATCTGCATGCAGCCAAGATCGATCAGGACCGCGCCCTTGCTGCGTGCCCGCTGAAAGATCGCCAGCGCGTCGTTGGGGCTTGAGGCAAAGACCGCCTTTCCTTCGATGTTGAGCGCCCAGGGCTGTAGCGAGCCCTTCTTCCCCGTTTCAGCCAGGCCCACGGAATACAGTATGCCCTCGGGCACGCCATACTTGGCGGCTGCCCGATGGATTTCCTGTTCGCACAGACCAGCCTGGTTGGGCTGAGCCGCTTGAGCCTCAGAGATAGACCTGACCGGAGCGGGCAGTGTCGGAAGAAGCAGCGACAGGATCAACAGCCACGCTCTTGTCATCGCCTTGCCAGTTTGCGTTGAAGCCATTGTCCTGCTGCCTGCGATTGTTATCCTGCTCCCGGCCCTGCTGTGCGAACTGCCCCGCCGAGCTTCCATCCTGCATCTGCCCGCCGGCCTGCTGACCGGTCGAAGTCTGGGCAACCGTACGGTCAGTGCTGGGCGCCGGGGCGAGTTGGACGCTCACCTGGTCGACCGAATAGCCCTGCGATTTCAACGACTGGATAAGGCCATCCTTGTCGTGGCTGAGCTGCTTGAACGCCTCGCCGGATTCGACCTGCAGGTGCACCGTCAACTGGTCGCCATGCAGTCTCAGCGTCGCCGTGACATTGCCCAGAGACTCCGGCGTCATCTGGATCTTCAGCGTATTGACCGGAGTGCCGGTGCGGGGCTCGGGCGTCGCATTGGCTGCGGCAGAGGCGGCCTTCATCGTGGCCGCCCAGTCGTTGTCGGTGGTCACGCCGGACATGACGGCCTGCGTATTTGCAGACAGGCCTTCGCCACTGCCGACGAAGCGGCGGGCGTCGAGCACGGTGATCGTCTCGGGCTTGACGGTCTCGCCGGCGCCTGCGGTCTTCGTGGTCTCGTCTGCAGCCGTCGCGCCTTGCGTCTTCGTTCCGATGGCAGCAAGCGCCTTTGCCGACTGGTCCTCGGACTTGGGCTTGCCTTGCTCCTGCTGATCCTTTGCCTGTCCTCCTGCTGCGTGAACCACAAGGGCGGCGGCTGCCATGACATTGGTCGCGTCGGCATGAGGACCGGCTGCGTCAGCCTTCGCGTCCTTGACCTTGTCGTCGGCGGGTTCGTCCTTGCCTGCCGTCTCTTCCGGCAGGGCCTTCTTGTCCTTCACATTCGCCGCAGCTTCTCCGCCGAGAAGTTGCAGGGCTATTGCAGCCGCATCCTGTTCCGGCGAGCCTGCGGCTGACGCCTGGCTCTGACCCTGAGCCTCGGCGGCCGTTGCCTTGTCGATCAGCTTCTGTATCTCGGCGGCAGCCTTGTCTTTGCCGTCCTCTTTCGGGACGACTACCGTCGGGTCCTCTGCCATGTTGGCATCGGCCGGCTTATCGGCATCCTTGCCCGTCTTCTTGTCCTTCAACTCGGCAGCCAGCGCCAGAATTGCGCTGCCGGCGCTCGTCGATGCGGTTGATGACGTCTCGTTCTCGGCGCCGGACTTGCCGACCGGGGCGGCATTCTTGCCGTCTGCCTTCGATTGCGCCGTGTCGTCGTCCGCCTTTTGCGAACTGGCCGGCTCGTTTCCGGATTGATTGGTGTTGGCGGCCTTGTTGTAGACGTCGCCAAAGGTCGGAGCCCCCGACGTTTCCGGGCCTCGGGATGATTGTGCGGGTGGAGGATTGGGACGCGGAGGAGCCGGCGTCACATATTGATCGATCGCGTTCACTAGTCCCCCTTTTTCATCATCTCGTCGATGGCCTTCAACTGCGCCTGGCTGTCCGACAGGAAGGTCTCGATTCCGTCCTTGGCATCGGAGGCCTGCTGGGCCTTGGCTTCACCGGGCTTTGCCTTGGCTGGCTTGGCCGCGGTCTGCTTTTCTGCTGGCTGGTCCGCATGCGGCTTTGCCTCCGCAGGCTGATCGGCTGGCAGCTTCGGCTCTTTCGGTGGCGCTTCACCGCCCTTGTGCGGCGCCGGTTTTGCCACGGCCTCATGCTCTGTCTTTGTCTTATCCTGAGGCGCTTGTGTCAGGCTTTCCAGCGTGGCCGGCCGTTCGACTTCAGAGAGAATAAAAGCACCCGCGTCGCGCAGACGGCGCTCGTCTGGCCCCAGAAGCTCGTCCGGGATGCTGGCGAAGGCGCTCTTCACCTCCGCAATATCGGCGGTCGGAACGTTGGAGAGATTGAGATAAAGTTGCGCCAGCTTCGCCGGATTGTCGTCCTTGCCAGCGGATAGCGCGAGCGCCTTGCCCGCAGTCCAATGCGCGAATTCGAAGCGTCCGGTCACCGCGGCCTTGCGCGCCAGGCGCAGATAGAGGTCCTGCTGACGCGGCGCATCGAGCCAGCCCAGGGCTCCGGCGATACGGTCATTGCCAATCGTGTCATAATGGGCGTCGACCAGCGTCACCACCTGTTCGGCCACCTGGGCTGCGTAGGGTGAATTGGGAAAGCGTGAAAGGTAGAGGCGCGCGAAACGGATCGAGCTTTCGACATTGTTCTGCTTCACCGTGATGATGAGCGAGCGGCGCAGCGCCGCCTCCTCGACGATGGAGCCGGGAAGCGCCAGCCGCGCCCAGTCGAAATATTTCAGCGCCACATCCGGCTTCTTCTGCATCACGACATTGGCCGCGACGAGCGCCAGATAGGGGCCGATGGAAGTCGATTTGTATTCAGGCACGATCTCGTCGAGGGTCTTGTTGGCAGAGCCGCCCTTTCCGCCGAGATACATCAGCAGCGCGTTCGTGAGCCGGGTATCGAAATTGCCGCGCGCATCGTGCGATATGAGGTTATCCAGCGTCGCCGGATTACCGCCGGACATCGCATAGATCATCGCGGCGTCGACATTGCGCAGGTCGTTGAATTCTTCCGGACTGGCGGTACGAAGCCGCCGGTCGATCATGCCGATCATGAAGCGCTGCATTTCGACGGCTTTGAGGTCGCCCGCGACGATCTTGTCCTGAACGTCTTCGAGAGACCGCACCAGCTTGTAGATCGGGAGCGAAGGGTCGATGTCTTCCTGCTTCGTCTCCTCGGCGCGGGCGGAGAACCCGATGCCAAGGGCCAGACATGCGGCAGCGAAGGTCAGGACGCGGCCCACATCAGCCTCCCGCTACGCTCTTGCCCTCGAGCAGGATCTCGATCCGACGGTTCGCGGGGCTGTAGGGATCTTTCGGCACTTTCAGGAAGCGATCGGCATAGCCGGTCACCTGGTTGACGCGCTTCTCATCAAGTCCGCCGCTCACCAGCATGTAATAGGCGCTGCGGGCACGGTTGAGCGAGAGGCCCCAGTTGTCGCCGGTTCCGCCCTTATAGGGGCGACCGTCCGTATGCCCGCGAATGACCACGCTGCCCTTGCCCTTGGCCAGCACCTTGCCGATGTCCTGCATGGCGAGGACGAGTTCGCGGCTCGGCACGGCCGAACCGACATCGAACATCGGCGTGCTCACCTGATCGCTCACGGAAATCAGCAGCCCGCCCTCGGAGGGTTCGACGCGGATGGCGTCCGCCAGCTTACCGACGGAAGGCGGCAGCGTGTTCATGATCTGCTTCTTCAGGTCGCTCGCAGCTTTTGCGGCGGCCTGAGCCTCGGCCTTGTCCATCTCGCTTTGCGCGGAGGCCATTTCGGCAGGCTTTTCGGATTGGTCCTGCTGTTCACCGGATTTCGGCCTGCTTTCCGCCGTCGCGCCACCCTGCTCGGTCGCATTCTTGTCGGCGGCGCTTCCGCCCTTGCCCTTTTCAGCCGTGTCCTGATCGCCGGGGATGCCGCCCTTGCCGGTATCCTTGCTGTCGGCCTCGCCGGCTATGCCGCCCTTGCCGTTCTCGTTGCCCTTGTCCTGGGCGGCAACAGCCGCCGCGGCCTGGTCCTTCCCGGCTTCGCCTGAATCCTTGCCCTTACCGGTCTTGGGGTTCACCTGGACCTGCTTGGTCCAGAAATCGGGATCGAAGGGATCCTTGAAGGCCTCGCCGCCATCGGCGCCTGTTGCAGGACCGGAATTCGAGGCACCGCCCTCGCCCTTGACGCTGACATTGGCCTGATTGCCGACCTGGAGGACGATTTCCGAAAGGACCGCGTAGGGATTTTCGAAGTAATCCGCTTCCGAATAGGTGACCTGTTCGCCAGCTGTCGAGCTTTTCTCCTTGCCGCTGTCCGCAGCGTCGCCTTGCGACTTCTCCTGGCCGTCGACCTTCGACTTTTCCTGGGTCGCCTCACCCTCTGCCTGTTTGCCAGGCTTGGTGATCCCTTTTTCCGAAGGGCTGGAATCCGTCAGCTTGATCGGGTTGAAATAGCTGGCAACGGCCGCTTTCGTTGCGTCGTTGGCTGCGTTGACGAGCCACATCACGAGGAAGAAGGCCATCATGGCGGTCATGAAGTCGGCGTAAGCGATCTTCCAGGCGCCACCGTGGTGGCCATGATCGCCATGGCCGTGGCGCTTGATGATGATGATCTCGTTCTTGCCGTGGTGGTGGCTTTCGTTCTCGCTCATTTCAGCAGCTCTTCAACACTTTCACGCCATTGCGACAGGCGGGTCATGAGAACGGTATCGCCATGCTCGACGGAGAGATCGACGCCGGGCGCCTCGACATGCCTGAAATCGAGGTCAAGGCCGACGAGCCGCTCACGCAGTTTTTCCGCAAGCGAGCCCGGCCCCTTGAGAACCAGTTCGATGCCCCCCTCGCCGGCAAATACCGAGCGAACGGTCTGAGAGAGGCTCTCGACCGCACGATCGGTGATCGCCGCATCGAGGATCGGGCGAAGCGCATTCATGACGTGATGCGAAAGGAGTTCGCGGACATCGGTGGCAATGCGGGGGAGCGCATCGGCGAGCTGCTCGGCCATCTTCTGCTCGTAAGCAGCGGCCAAGTCGGCCTCCGCCTGCCGTTGCGAAGCAATCAGGGCCTCGATTTCCTGCTGTTGAAGCGCTTGCAGCTCAGCCTGCATTTCTGCGCGGCCTTCCTCATGCGCCTCGCGCCGGAGTGCGTCGAGATCGACCTGCGGTTCCGGCGTGAAGTCGAACGCGATTTCGGTCGGCTGCGGCAGTTCGAAAACGTCAGGCACGGACGGTGGCGGGGCACTGAAGTCTTTCAGATATCTGGCGAGGCCTGCGCTCATCGAACCGCTACTTCCCTGAAAACAAAACAATTGGCCGCCCTGCGGCGCGCCACCGCTGCGCACGCGCAACATGCGCCAGCCAAGATTGCAGTCGGTGAAATTCTAGGGGATCAATCTTGTGCGAAGATGAAGATGTTGGGCCGCGTCAGGGCAATGAACGCGGCCCAACTTCTACCATATGCCGATGACCGGCGGCACGGCAGAATTTCCAGCAATGTTTTCAAAAGGGGCTTCCTGCCCGACAGACCGGAAATCCTTCCCGGCCCGCGATGTCGGCGCATCAGCTTCCCGGGCCGGTCACACAGGACCGGCCTCACCGCTCTTACTTGAAGAGCGAAAGGATGTTCTGCGAGTTCGTGTTCGCGATCGACAGCGACTGGATGCCAAGCTGCTGCTGCGTCTGCAGCGCCTTCAGCTTGGTCGATTCCTGGTTCATGTCGGCGTCGACCAGTCGACCCACGCCCTTGTCGATCACGTTCATGAGGTCGGACACGAAGTTGTCCTGCATGTCGATGCGCTTGTTGATCGCACCGAGATCGGAGGCAACCTTCGTCAAACCCGTCAGCATCAGGTCGACGGCGGAGATCATGCCGTCGATGTTTTCCGACGGCGTTCCGGTTGTCAGCTTGACTTCGGACCCGGTCGCGGAGGTCGCCGACTTCGCATTGATGAGGAAGTAGGTAGCCGTCGTCGTCGCCGAGGTGCCTGCCACCGGCTGCGTCACGGTCACGTCTTTGGTCAGCGCACCGAGGTTGGCGTCGTTCGTGTCGATCAGAATAGATTCGCTGGCATTGAATGTCAGGGTCGTGACGGCGACCGAACCGTTCGTGGAACGGTTGAACGACGCCACCATTTCCTTGGTGCCGGCCGGCGTGGTCGAAGAGTTGAAAAGCCAGTTTTCGCCGGAGAACGAAGCCGACTGCGAAATGGACTGCAGCTGCGATTTCAGTTCGGCGAGTTCGGAATTGATCTTGGTCTTGTCGACACCCGGTTCGCGCGCGGCCACCAGCTTGGCCTTGATTTCCTCGATAACGGAGATCGATGAGTCCAGTGCGGTGTAAGCGGTGTCGGTCTTTGCGGCGCCGAGGCCGAGTGCGTCGCTAACGGTCGAGAGCGCCTTGTTGTCCGAACGCATGGTCGTTGCGATCGACCAGTAAGCGGCGTTGTCGGATGCGGTCTGAACGCGATAGCCGGAGGAAATCTTGTTCTGAGTCGTTTCCAGATTGCCGTCGATCGTGCGCAGAGTCTGGAGTGCCGCCATGGCGGCAGCATTGGTCATAATGCTTGTCATCGGTCATTGCCCCAAAATGAAGACGAGGGACATTCCGGAGTTAACGATACCGGCAACACGGAAATAGCATCATGCTCTGGCCCATTTTGCCCTGGGGCCTGTCCGCGTTCTTAACGAAGCTTTAACGCTAACAAGGTTAACAAATCTTTAACGCCATTAGCAAGTTGTTAATTTCGCTGAAGAAAGAATTACCGGTGCGCGGCGACGGCAATAATTCATTAATATATTCAATGATTTAGATAGATTGAGACAAATACGAAAAAAGCCGCACCACGAGCGTGGTGCGGCTTCTCAATGACCCTCTGGACCAAAGCGACCGTCTGTCTGCCCGCTCTGGGGGGACAGTGATTCGCGTCAGATTACCTGAAGAGCGACATGATGTTCTGACCGGCCGAGTTGGCGATCGACAGCGACTGGATGCCCAGCTGCTGCTGCGTCTGCAGTGCCTTCAGCTTGGTCGATTCCTGGTTCATGTCGGCATCGACGAGGCGGCCAACGCCCTTGCCGATCACGTCCTGCAGGTCGGCAACGAAGGAGTTCTGCAGCTGGATGCGGGTGGAGGTTGCACCGAGCGTGGATGCGACCGAGGTGATGTTCGTCAGCATCTTGTCGACTGCCGAGATCATGCCTTCGATGTTCTGGTCGTTCGTGCCGGTCGTCAGCTTGATTTCGGTGCCGCTGGCAGACGTCGTCGACTTCGCGTCAATCAGGAAGTAGGTCGCCGTGGTCGTGCCGGTCGAGTTGGCGATGGGCTGGTTGACCGTGATGTCCTTGGTCAGCTGGCCCTGCGATGCTGCGTTGGTATCGACGAGGATCGAGTTGGCAGAGTTGAACTTCAGCGTGTTGACCGAAACGTTGCCCGAGGTGTCACGGGTAAAGGAGCCGACCATTTCCTTCGTACCGGCGGTGCCGGTCGTGTTGTAGAGCCAGTTTTCGCCCGAGAACGAAGCCGACTTGGAGATGGAGGTCAGCTGCGACTTCAGCTCGGTGATTTCCGAGTTGATCTTGGTCTTGTCGACGCCCGGTTCGCGAGCTGCAACCAGCTTCGCCTTGATTTCGTCGATGACCGAGATCGAGGAGGTCAGACCGGTATAGGCGGTGTCGGTCTTTGCCGCAGCCAGACCCAGGGCATCGCCAACCGTCGAAAGGGCCTTGTTGTCCGAACGCATGGTCGTTGCGATCGACCAGTATGCGGCGTTGTCGGACGCGGTGTTGACCCGGTAGCCCGACGAGATCGCGTTCTGCGTGTCGGACATGTTCTGGTCGATCGTGCGCAACGTCTGCAGTGCAGCCATTGCGGAAGTATTCGTCATAATGCTCGTCATGTGTACTGCCCCTGTGTTTGACAGACTAGAATTTAAGGGGGGTCATGCCGGATTCATTTACGGCAACGTCGCTGCAGCATCATGCTCGATAACCAACTGTTAGGGTTAACGCGTCGTTTCAATAGCTCTAGAGAACACGAGCATGGTTAATTAACCTTAAATGCCTCCGGGTCCTTTCCTAGTAATTCTAACCAGTGAGTTTTCAGGGTAAGACGAAAAGGGCCGCCCCTTGCGGGACGGCCCTGCCTGATCCTGGAACTGATGAAGGAGGGACGAGTGTCCCTCCCCTGCCGTTTTCTTAACGGAAGAGCGACAGTACACTCTGGCTGTCGGAATTGGCGATCGACAGCGACTGGATGCCCAGCTGCTGCTGCGTCTGTAGCGCCTTCAGCTTGGTCGATTCCTGGTTCATGTCGGCGTCCACGAGGCGACCGACGCCCTTGCCGATCACATCCTGCAGGTCGGCGACGAAGTTATTCTG
Source organism: Hyphomicrobiales bacterium (assembly GCA_900467685.1). GTDB lineage: Bacteria > Pseudomonadota > Alphaproteobacteria > Rhizobiales > Rhizobiaceae > Ensifer_A. The sequence goes on along the minus strand of UBQX01000034.1, from coordinate 964 downwards.
CAGCTGGATGCGGCTCGATGTCGCGCCGAGGGTCGAGGCAACCGATGTCATGCTCGAAAGCATCTTATCGACGGCAGAGATCATGCCTTCGATGTTCTGGTCGTTCGTGCCAGTCGTCAGCTTGATTTCTGTACCGCCTGCGGACGTCGTCGACTTTGCGTCGATGAGGAAGTAGGTGGCCGTGGTCGTTGCCGTGGAGTTGGCAATCGGCTGGTTGACCGTGAGAGCCTTCGTCAACTGACCGCCGCTGGCAGCGTTGGTGTCGATGAGGACAGAGTTGGCAGCATTGAATTTCAGCGTGTTGACCGAAACGTTGCCGGTGGTGTCACGGGTGAACGAGCCGACCATTTCCTTGGTGCCGGCGGTGCCGCTCGTGTTGTAGAGCCAGTTCTCGCCGGAGAACGAGGCTGACTTGGAAATCGAGACGAGCTGCGATTTCAATTCGGAGAGTTCCGAATTGATCTTCGTCTTGTCGACACCCGGTTCGCGGGCAGCAACGAGCTTCGATTTGATCTCATCGACGACGGAGATGGAAGCGTTGAGGCCGGTATAGGCCGTGTCGGTCTTTGCAGCAGCAAGGCCGAGTGCGTCACCAACGGTGGAGAGAGCCTTGTTGTCCGAACGCATCGTGGTCGCAATCGACCAGTATGCGGCGTTGTCGGACGCCTTGGAAACACGCAGGCCGGAGGAGATAGCGCTCTGCGTGTCGTCCATCTGCGAGGAGATGCCACGGAGAGTCTGGAGCGCAGACATGGCTGCGCCGTTTGTCATAATGCTGGTCATGGGTTGTCCCTGAAACACAATACTCAAGAGGGACATGCCGGCTTGAGCCGGCGGCGGCGGGGAAAGCGTCATGCGACCGTGATTAACGGCCCCGCTGAGCAGGATAATCAAACATCAAGCTTAATATATACTAAATGCCTCCAAGAAAGTTTTCGGCCTGAAAAAGTCACGACCTCCACCA
>UBQX01000013.1 GCA_900467685.1 Hyphomicrobiales bacterium | reverse complement strand
CCTGCGCTGGCCAGCGCAGGCCGAGGCTGCAAAGCTCGTAATAAAGCGCAGCGCCGAACTCGACGGCGACTATTACGAACTGATGACGCCCGCGGCAGAGGTACTGTCAGAAAAGTATCCGCTCTCCGCGACGATTGTCTTGCGTGCCATGGTGGATTTTACGCTGGAGAGCACAAGGTCCAGCCGATACAAGCATGCGGCACAGCACCTGACGGAATGCCGGTCGCTTGCCAAGCAGGTTGACGACTTTGGCGTGATAGGTTCCCATGAGGTCTATATCGCCAACCTGCGACGCAATCATGGACGCAAATCAGGTTTCTGGAGCCTCCTGCCAAATTCCTGAATTGAGAAATGTTGGGGGACCGCTAAGCTCTAGTCACGCCGATCCCTGTCCTTACTTGTTGACTCTCCAGCTGACGGCGTGATGAAGTAGTCGACCTGACAGAGCAGACCGAGAAAGCGGCATTCTCGAAGCGCTCCGTTCTGTATTTTTTACAATATCTTTTGGACGACAAACATGACAGATCAGCCAATAAAGCTTGCCGCTGCTACAGCCCATATGCCCGTCTCCTGGCTCGAACAATTGCCTCCCTTTCTGCAGGAATGGCGGTCGCGTGAACTCGAGAAAGGCAGAAACCCGGATCCCTATATCGTCAAGCATCTGAGCAAGCGCGGGCTGCTTGTCAGAGAACACCCACAGAAATGAAACAAGCTGCGTCACTCGCGCAGCTCGGGCAGAACCGCTTTCTTTGACCCCTAATTCCGCACGAGAACCGGAAACCGCACAACCTGCCTTGCGGCAGATGCGGGGCTAGGGTAGCCGGATGCGTGATTGAAACCTGGTCCACATGCGCGACAGCGTCATTTGAATATTTTGGGCGGAGCCTATGCCCTATTATCTGGTTACACATACCGCACTGGTCCAAGCCGACGACGAACTGCAGGCGGCGAAAAGGACGGTCGCCAATCTCAAGGCGGGCCGCAGCCTTGCCTTCGACGTCAGGATCGATGAACACAATAGCAAACACATAACCATTCCGGCGTCGGACATATCAGGTGCCAATATCGCAGACGTTGCGATGAGCCCGCAGGTCGAGGCACCCTCCACGTCCGAAGAGAACATCTTCCCTCCTGACTATCCCCCGGAAGAGCAAGACACGAACGAACTACAGAAGGCTGAAACCGGCCACCGAACAGTTCAGAAAATTTCAATATTCGTGGCGGGTCTGATTGCCGGTGGCGGCCTGGCGCTCGGCTACATCTGGCCGCCGTTTTGACAGGTCCTTCGCGTAAATCGAACGTCTCATCAGACCTCGGCGCGAACGCAATACTCATCGCGCAAGCAATATCTATCCGCGTTCAGGCAAAGAAATCGTAAATGGCATCGCGCAATTCCACCGATGTTCACCCTTTCGACATGTCGCCTGAATGGGGGATGTCTGATACGGGAATATGCGCTTGAGCAAACAAACTGCATCCGGGTATAATCAGCACTCGGGCATGATGCTCTAAGAAAGCAACATGGCGGGAGACGGGCCAGATTCATGAGCAGCAATCGCAACGACAAGCGCCAAAGAGCCGAGACATTGACGGCGATAGCGCTGATCTCAATGATGGTCGCATTGGTGACGCTGATCGGCTACGTCCTAATAGATAACGACATGGACTCCAGAGTGGCCTTGATTTCAGGCAGTCGCTCCTAACCCGGCGTGCTTGGGAAACGAAGGCCGGATGCGCCGGATTGAAGTCCGACCTTCTGGCTGTCGCCGCTCCCACCATGTACAAGATCTGTTTTCTGGATGGAGGTAAGGAGGACAATGTGGGTCCGTCGCGATATCCCGGGATGGGGACAACCGGTCGCAATCAGAATTGGCACTGATGCAGATCAGTTCGTCCATGACGCCCAGGAGGGCCTTGTCTGCCTCACCCGTTTGTGGCCGTTATCGAGCGGGCCACTCAGATCTGAAGCAATCCTCAGATGCAATCATGCCGCCATGGATGGCGGTAATCAGCAACGAGCTCGGGAATCCTTTATCGCGGCAGCAATTGAAGCCGATGTCCTGATTTAATCGAAGCGCTCGGCGGATCCTTCATTCTATCCTTGTTTCAGGCCCGGTCGCGCAAAAACATCGTTCGTGGCTGGACCAAACCAGTGAACATCCTGCTCCGCCGCCATTGAGACGCAGTTGCGACCATTCTCCTTGGCACGGTAAAGAGCCCTGTCTGCCGCCTCATAAAGGCTCTGGGAGGTCTCGAAGACCCGCGCAATGGCACAGCCAACGCTGACCGTAACCCTGAACGCCTCACCATTGCCTTCGAACCGTTCAAACTGGACAGCTGTACGAATCCTTTCGGCCACCTTGTGTGCGCGGTTGGGAGAACGCGTATCGAGAATGATGCCGAACTCTTCCCCACCAAGCCGAGCTGCAAAGTCTTCCTGGCGGACGACCGAATTTATGATGAGGGCTAGACGCCTGAGGACTTCGTCGCCTGTCGCATGGCCGTAATGGTCGTTGACCGCCTTGAAGTGATCCGCATCGATAATCAAGAGTGCGGTGGCCGATCGCCGTTCTTCAGTCTCCGCTAAACGCTGGCTCAGTATTTCGTCAAACATCGTCCTGTTTCCAAGGCCGGTCAGACCATCGGAACTCGCACGCTGTCGCAAAAGCTCTTCGGAACGGATCGCGGCCTGCTCCTTCTCCAGAAGGGCGCCAAGAATGAAGGCAGCCACAACAGAGCAAATGGTGTTCGGGATGAACATCAGCTCGAGCAGGCGAATGGCTGCATCCCAAGGCAATACAAACATCGACATCAACGAGAATGGTGCCATCGCAGCGAAGACTGCGAGCCGCTTCGGGACTGATGTGACACGTGGTTTGACAAAGCCGGCCCAGAACAGGCCAATCAGCCCCGCAAAGGCAACGCAAAGCGTGCCAGGGAGAACGCCGGCACCGCCAAGTTGATAGCGATAGGCAATCGCGATCCCTGAAGAAATAAGGGCAGCTGGAATTCCGCCGAATGCAGAACCCAACGCCACAATGATCGTACGCGCATCGACAATGACGCCGGGGCCTATGTGGGCAGGAGAGGCCATCACTGCAACTGCGCCGAGACCGAAACACAAACCGATCAACGCGCGCTTGATATCAACATGCCAGGTCTGACGGCAGACGTGCCCATAGGTCATGGTCAACAATGCCATGATGCCCAGGCCATGCAGATAAGCGATCAGGATTTCGTGGTTCATCGATGTATTCGCAGTTTCCAGTGTCTTCATTTTAGAACCTGGCTGGTAGCGCACCCGTTAACCTTCAGGGTTAACACATAGCTTAAATCGAATTCGCCGGCGCAACACATCTGTCTGCGACCAATAGGCGGGAGCACTGGCGGCTGCCCTAGCCTGCCCTTTTGAGAGAACCGCCATTGGCCCTGATCTGCGCCATCAGCATTGGTCCGAGAGAAAACTCTCCCCGTTCAGCGCGTCTCGTCAGATCCCTGAGATAGCCGCCGGCTGAGTTGATCACATTAGCGCGTTCCAAAATGCAAGCCATGGCAGTCGCGGCATTCTCTGGCCCAAGGGCTGCACAGGCCTCTTCATAGGCCGATGGCGAAACACTGAGCATGGTGCGAACAAGAACTGCGGCCACCATGAGGTCTCGCCAGGTTGAAATCATGCCGCCTGGTCCATAGTTGGCTATCTCTGGGCATGCCGAAAGCACCATCGCGAGCGGGAATGGCTTCAGATCCGGCGCTGCTTTGGCGCGTGTTCGCCGCACCTCATTGGCTAAGGCCAGGTTCTGCGGCGCTTTGCGCATCTCGCGTCCGTGTCCGGCATCCTTCGGGGCCGAGATCTTGAAATCGCCCCGGCTCAAACCAGATTCAGAGCTAGCGACTTCGTTCGGACTTTCGCCCTTCATCCCTTCCAAGCGGGGTTCAGATTCAGTGCTAGATTCGAGATCTGAACTCTGTTGTTGCCGCTCATTTTGACGGGCACTGCCGCTCATATTTTGCGTTTTTATCTGTCTTTCCAATTGGTTGAGGATGTTTTGACGTAAAAGCTCCATTTCTTCGAGCGCTTTCGTCATCAAAGCGGCGTCCGGCTTGCGTGGAAGCGCTGCCAGAATAGCTCGATACTCGATCACCGGGGCCTCCCAGTCGCCTGGCGTACCTTCATTGAGAGCAGCCGTAACCAGCTTTGCGATATCTCGCCGGCAGATCGTAAGGCGCTCTCTCATGTTGCTCAAATGGATGCGCTCGGCCTCCACTTCTGCTGCCAGGCGCTCAATCTCTTCAGCGCGGGCCAGAAGAGGTGAGAGCGAGAACCCGAAAGCCTCGTTGAAGTCCCCTGCCCTACTCCGTCGGACGAACCGCTTGCCGTTGGCGCTATCACGACGGCTGAGTAATCCTGCCTCGATAAGCGCCGCGATATGTCGGCGGATGGTTTGTTCGGCCATGCCGTGAGACCGAAGCGACAGCTGTGCATTCGACGGAAAAACGATCAAACCATCTTCCGCGCAGAGCTCATTCTTCGGATAAAAACTCAGCAACGCATTCATCACGGCGAGAGCGCGATCGGTGATGCCCAACCTTGTCCGCGCTTCACAGAGCGCACGATAGAGCTTCCATTTGTCGGCGCATGCGCCATCCTCGATTTCGCCGGCTGCCAATTGGTCTTTCAACATGGCATACGTCACCGGCCGCCGCCCAAAGGGCGTCGTCACATGTCCCACCCGCATTTTCTTCACCTTTCAAAAAGGCAAAAGAAACCGACCCGCCAAAAATGACGCCAAAGACTCTTGACTGTGATTCGGGGAAATGCGATTCTCAACTTGCTTAGAGATGAGAGAGGCTTCCACGACGGTGACGTTTGGGGGCCTTTTTCTTTTGTGTCCTATTTCTCCTATTTCTGACTTAATTGTCAGCTGACAATCTGACTACCTATTTGTCTTTTCAGAGCTTTCTCGTTCGAATTCCCTGACAAGATCGGACATCCGATTCGACAAAAATTTAGCAAACTCTTTGGATGTCAGAGCTATTTTAGAGGTGTGCTGGCCATGCTCAAACGAAGCGAGTTGCAGCCCCTTTTTCGTGCGAATAATGTCGATTTTCTTTCCGCGCTGCTCCGCAGGCTCCTTAGCAACCCGCCACAGGCGGTTAAATCGATCGTTTGTATTCGCTGATCTAAAATCAGGCGCCTGGGCCTCTGCCATGATTCTTTTTGCAGTTGCTGAGTCCTTCAATCTATCAACAAAGCCAAGCCAGCGGGGGCGTCCAACCTTCGGTGCAGGGCCAATTAACAATATTAGCTCTTGCCCTACGCCTTCGGCGACTTGCAATAGTCGTGAGATCTCAGGCTTATCTACGGTAAGGGCGGCAGCGATGGTGCCGCGCTCAATTCCATGAGTTTCCATTCTTCGGGCAAATAGTGCGCGCTCGATGAAACTCAGATCGACTCGCGGTCCGTTTTCTTGTCCCTGGGCTAGGATGACTTCCTCATCGGACAGCGTTCTCACAACTGCCTTGACCGGACGCCCTAAGGTGGCCGCGGCTCTAAGCCTGCGATGGCCATATGCAGCTTGGTAGCGATCTTCTTGAGAGGGATGGGGCCTAACTAGAATCGGTACCTGTTGCCCACTCTCGCGGACTGAGGCAACCAGTGCCTCGAAATCAGGGTCACTCTCAAGCGGAATTCGATCTTGAATGAAAGCAGAATCGATTAGCGCTGGGTCAAGATCGATGACTTTGTCACCAGCCGCGATGGCCTCTCTCAACTCCCTTGCCACAGCAGCTTGCTCGTTTAACCGACCCAATGACAGATTCATTGCACGTACGGCACCTGCGGGTTTATGAGGGGGCACCCCTGTAGGCGCGTTCAATTTCGTTGGTTCCGTTGAGTCAACCATACCCTTCAGGATGTCTCTTCCCTTCATGATCTGCCCCATGCCTTGCGGATTAAAGCCTCGACTTCTGAATTGACGTTATCCATCGATTCCACAGCTCTATCGTAGGTTTGCCGATGCATCGTCTCTCGTCCCGCTTCGTATATGGTCTGCTTGGATAAGCCAGCATCCGAAACTGCTGTCGATTTGACCATCATAGATGTGAGGACTCGGTCGCCGAAAAGACTTCGCAGAAACGCTACGATCTGGGCTTGGGGACCATCATTGGGTTCGTATCTTGTAATAAGGTATCCCATCCAATCGTAGTCCAGATTGCCCCCGGCGCCTTTAACCACGTTGAGGAGGTCAGACGTCATAGACAAAAATTGGTTCATCGAGGCGACATCGAGCATTTGCGGATGGACAGTTATCAAGACCGATGTTGCCGCACATAGTGCAGAAAGAGTTAGAAAGCCAAGTGTTGGAGGGCAGTCGATTACCACGACATCATAGTCGTCCTGGATGTCCAAAAGGGCCGCACCGACGCGCATGAAAAACATATCAGTATCTGCGCTATCCCGAGCAGCCAATGCCCTAGGTGTGTCGTGTTCGAACTCATGGAGCTCGAGGTTGCCTGGAATAAGATCCAGGCCGGGAAAATACGTCTGTCGAACTATTTCGGTTACTGGGCGTCTATTCGCATCATATCTAATAGCGCCGTAAAGTGTCTCATTGTCATTTACGTCGAACTCAGGCTGAAATCCCAGCATAGCAGACATTGAGGCTTGTGGGTCGAGATCGAGGGCCAGCACGCGGTATCCCCGCAAGGCAAGGTATTGCGCAAGATGGATGGCTGTTGTTGTCTTGCCGGAACCTCCTTTAAAATTGGTAACGGCAATGACCTGCAAATGATCCGTTTCTCGGCGTCCTGGCAAGTAGGCCGGTTTGGTGCGCCCAAGAACCTGTCGGATTGTGTTCACCTCGTCCAAAGAGAAGGTTCTTTTTCCGGTGGCTGATTTTTCTGAAGTTACTTCATCTTCTTGGGTTGCTATATGACGGACATAACTGTCCGTGACCCCTAAGAGGCTTGCTGCTTCCCTGCTGCTAAAGCGGCGCAGAGATTTCTTTGATGTGGGGGAGAAAAGCTTCTCAAAAAGAACCTGAAGCTGGCCGCTCAAAACCGCTGAGTCCCTCCCGATGGTTTCATCGATCGAGAAGCGCCCGCTCTTTTGCGGATTCTCAGAAATCGCAGCTTTGGTCGCCATTCACGCAAATTCCAGATATTCGTTGAAATTAACGCAAATGATGACGATCATGCTCCAATCGTCAAGAACTTTTTGGTTAACGCGTGTTAACAAGTCTCTTCATAGTAGATATGTGTTTTATTTCAGGTGCTTGCAAATGTTGTCAGCTGACAATTTTCGAGATTTAGATGATCGTTTAGGCCGAAACTCATAGTCTCTAGAGAGAATCGCCGATTCAGCTTAGCTGAGTCGACCAGCTTTTTTGTGCCAAATTCGGAGTTAGACGAAGGATGAGCTGCCCATTCCGGGAGCGTTATCGAGGTGCCCCAGGTAATGAGCGGCGTTTTTGGTTGGACCCTACCCTCAATATCGTTTGCCCTCATTTCGAGGGCTCTAAGACGCGCTTCACAACAATCCCCATCTTGCGTGCCTTATCTACCAGATTATCTGTGATGCCATTTCCAGTGCATGCAATCACACCCACCGGCATTGCTGCTAGAAGCGCATCATTGCGACGGAACGGTGCGGCTTTCTGGTGAGCTTTCCAATCGGGTTTGAAAACGACCTGGGTAACGCTCCGGCTTTCGGCCCACTTTGCGGCGATGAGTTCGGCGCCTTTCGGAGAACCGCCATGCAGCAGGATCATGTCCGGATACTTTGCGTGCGTCAGGTCGAGGATACGCCAGATAGCCTGGTGATCCTGACATTCGACGCCACCTGCAAAGGCAATGCGAGTTCCGTCAGGGCAATAGGTCTCATTTTCGGCGCGATGCTTTTTGGAGATGAACTCCCGGCTTTCGATCAGCGTTGCGGTCAAGTTGCGTTGACTGACCTTGGAGCCGGTGCGAGGAAGCCAGGCCGAGCCCGTCAGGACGTGATAGTGGTCGGCGGCAAGATCACGCATGATTTCGTAGGCGTTGCGCTGTTCAGTCAGGCTTTGTCCCTGGAGGATTGCGCGCTGAAGCTCCACATCGCGAACTTCGGAGCCATCCTGGGTCACCTGCAGATCGCGGATCTTGCCTTCAGCTTCGTCAAGCGAACGTTGGGTCTGTGTGAGGCGACGGTGGAAGACGTTGGCGAGAGACCAGGCAAGCTCGTCGAGCTCATCCTCAAGGCGGGTGTCGGAGAGCATTTCAGCGAGGGAGCCAACCATGCCGGCAATGGAGCTTTCGATCATCTGGACTTCGGGAAGCGGACGGTAGTCAGGTTCATCGGAGCCAGGGCGCAGGCCATAGAGTGAAATTTCGTCGAGGGCTGCGGACGTTGCCGAATTCGGCTCTTTGGGAAAGCTGGAAGCGTTCATATCGGGTCTCCTTCGTTTGGGCGCCTATCGCCCTTGGATGAGGCGATAAAGGACCAGAGGAGCAGGTCGTGCACCTGAAGGGCCGGAGCGAAGCGGAGGATGGTGCAGGCTTCAAAAATTTGTTTCGCGAGGAGCCGAAGGCGGGGAAATCTTTGAGGGCAGCAGCATTGCGCGATCCTGCGAGGCCGCCTCCGCGGCCGACCCGCTGGTCCATCGGCTCAGCACATCCAAGGCGGTTGGCAGCCCCAGGGACGCGACGCGATCTGAATGCAGAACGCGGCCTAGAACATCGGTTCGAATGCACCGGCTACTTGAGAGGCGATCACCTGCTTCAGCCGTGCTGCCATTATCTCTTTGCCGAAGCCGTGTTGCACGGATCAGCGTTTTGACGGAAGTTCCCCTGCCCAGATGGGATTTCATGTGATGCGCTCGAAGATGGGACGCCCGAGTTGGGTCATTCGGTTGAGCACACGAACGCCAATACGAGCTTCGGTCACCTGATTGTCCAGGCTTCGCGCATGCTGCTTGGGACCGATAACGGTCTTCCACCGGCCCATTTGAGTTTCGACCCGGCTGCGTTGATTGTAACCCGTCGATTTCTGCCATGCCAAGCGGCCGCGCTTTGCGATCTCGGCAATATGGCGATCGCGAACCGTGGGATGCGTGGCAGCATCAGGACTGGCAACCGCATTCCTTGGCGGTGGAATGACGACATTTGCATGATCGCCAAATCGGGCGGCCAGAAGGTCGCGCGTCTGCACGCCATCATAGGCACCATCGGCAATGAAGTGGGCAACGGGGCCGTCGATTTGGTTGAGAAGCTTCGGCAAGACCGTCGGATCACCGATCTCATCGGTGGTCAATTCACTGCAGACGATCTCACCACTGACCAGATCAAGTCCGAGATGCAATTTCCTCCACCGCTTGCGACTGGACTTGGCGCAATGCTTTGTTTCAAGCCACTCTCCGGCGCCAACGATCTTGAGCCCGGTGCTGTCGACAACCAGAGTGATCGGCCCGTCACTCCCCAGGCGAGGCTCCGTCGGCGGCAGGGCCATTCCCTTGCTCCGGCGCGACAGAGTTGAGAAATCAGGAACCAGAACATCCAGACCCATCAGCGCCACCACGCTGCGCATCAGGCCCTGGGTTTGACGCAGGGGCAGGCGGTAGACGACCCGCAAGGTCAGGCATAGTGTGATCGCCAGATCCGAATATGTCGGCTGTCCGCCACGCGACTTCCGCCGGGATGCCGACCAGAGAGACTGCACGTCTTCACTGACCCAGACGGTTAAATCGCCGCGTCGCCGCAAGCTCTCGTTATAGGCAGCCCAGTTCGTCACCCGATGTTTCTGCCGAGCAATCTTGTGTCGGCGGGCGGAGTTGAACTTGTGCGGCGTACGGAAAACCCTCAACACGATGTCCCGCCAAATATCAGCCGCAAACCGATCCATGCAACACGGCCGTTCGGAGCGTGTTTGGATGGAGCTTGTTGCATAGACCAGATTTTGCTTGAGGGGCCCCTTTCCCCGGACGGAATTCAGGCGGTGCGCTCGAATTTCGGGCGGCCAAGTTCAGTCATGTTGTTGAGAGCCCGGCCGCTGATCTTCGCTTCAGTCACCTGATTGCCGAAGTCTCGCGCTTTGAGTTTTGGCCCGATCACAATCTTCCATCGGCCGATCTGGCTTTAGACCCGGCTGCGTTGATTGTAGCCGGTGGATTTCTGCCAGGCCATGCGGCCCTTGGCTTCAATTTCAGTGATGTGGCAATCTCGAACTGTCGGGTTGTGCGCCGATTGGTGGCTTTGAACTGCCGTCCTGGGAGGCGGGATGATGACCTCGACGATTTCGCCAAGACGTGCCGCTAGAAGATCGCGGGTTGGCGCGCCATCATAGGCACCGTCAGCGATAAATCTGGTAACAGAACTGTCAATCTGATCGAGAAGACATGGCAGGGCCGTGGGATCACCAACATCATCCGTGGTCAGTTCCGAGCAGATGATTTCGCCGCTGACAAGATCAAGACCAAGGTGCAGCTTGCGCCATCGCTTGCGTTTCACTTTGACTTTGTGTTTGTTTTCCAGCCATTCGCCCTCACCGAAGACCTTCAGGCCGGTACTGTCGACGACCAGATGAACGGGCACACAGCTTTCTGTCCGCCGCCGCGCCGATGGCAGGACCAACCCCTTGCCTCGCCGTGACAGGGTGGAGAAATCCGGCACAGCAATATCAACGCCCATCAGCTTCGCGATACTGCGCATCATCCCCTGGGTCTGACGCAAGGCTGATCGTAAACAACGCGCAGGGTCAAACACATCGTAATCGCCATGTCCGAATATTTCGCCTGGCCGCGTCGCGATGTACGGCGCGGTGCTGACCACTGAGAAAGCGCGTCATCGCTTATCCAAACCGTCAAATCACCGCGCCGGCGAAGGCTTTCATTATACGCTGGCCAATTCGTCACCTTGAATTTCTGCCTGGATATCTTGTGCCGACGGTCTTCGTTAAACTTATGCGGCATCAAAAATATCCTGCGGCCAAAAAAGCCGCCGGTTAACAGAAAATTCCGGATCCACGCAACAAGGTCTTCATCGACATCTTCACGTTCGCAAGCTCAACGCCCGTCCCATCGGACTTAACGCGAATCTTCACGTTGTAATCAACAACCCGCTTCACCGATAGCAGGATCTTCATGGGATTTCTCTCATCAATCAGTAGGATTTCGGCAAGTCGAGGACACGCTCGGCGATGAATGATAGGATCAACTGTTCAGTAACGGGCGCAATCCGGGGCAAGATCGACTCGCGGAACAGGCGTTCGACCTGGAACTCCTGCGCATATCCCATCCCGCCATGTGCCATCACCGCTTTGGTGCAGGCATCGAAGGCAGCGCGCGCGGACAGGAACTTGGCCGCATTGGCCTCCGCGCCGCAAGACTTCTTGTTATCGTAAAGGTAGGCGGCGCGCAGGCACATCCAGTATGCGGATTCTAGATATGTCCATGCCTCGGCCAGCGGATGCTGGACGCCCTGGTTCTGGCCGATGGGCCGGCCGAAGACGACCCTTTCCCGTGCATAGCGGCTTGCCCGGTCGAGTGCATCGCGCCCGACGCCGATCGCCTCGATGCCGACAAGAATGCGTTCCGGATTAAGGCTGTCGAGCAGGTAGTTGAAGCCCTTGCCTTCCTCGCCGATACGGTCCTCGTCCGGTACGAAGAGGTTGTCGATGAAGACGGCGTTGGAATCCACCGCGTTGCGGCCCATCTTGTGGATACGCTTGACCTCGATCTTCTTGCGGTCGAGGCGCGTATAGAAAAGCGTCATGCCCTGCGTCGGCTTGGCGCAATCCTCCTTGCGGGTGGTGCGAGTCAGGAGCAGGATACGGTCTGCAACCTGTCCGGTCGAGGTCCACATCTTGCGGCCGTTGACGATATAGCCGCCGGTCGTCTTCTCGGCGAAGGTGCTGATGCTGGTCGTATCCAGCCCTGCGTCAGGTTCGGTGACGCCGAAGCAGGCTTTTTCCTCACCGGCCACCAGCGGCTCCAGCCAGCGCTTCTTCTGTTCCGCAGTGCCGTGCACGACAATGGCGTGCGGGCCGAACAGGTTGATGTGGATGGCGGAAGCCGCCGAATAACCGCCGCCGCTGGATGTCGCGGCATGCATCATAATGGCCGCCTCCGTCACGCCGAGGCCGGCGCCGCCGACGTCTTCGGGCATGGTGATGCCGAGCCAGCCGTTCTTGGCCATGGCCTGATAATATTCCTGCGGGAAGCGCTTGTACTGCTCGCAATTGGTCCAGTACTGGTCGTCGAATTCGGCGCAGAGCTGGTGGACGTTCGCGTCGATCGCCAGCTGGTCCGGGGTCAGGTCGATAAGCATGAGTACCTCTGTATTCAGCCGATGAAGATGAGTTTCTTGCCGCGGTTCTCGCCGGCATAAAGTGCGGCGATGGCGCCCGGAGTCTCTGCGATATCGCTCGAAAGATCCGTGTCGTAGGCGATGTCGCCGGCCGCCCACATGCGGGCGAGATCGCCCACCGCCTCGGCATAGATGTTCAGATGATCGAAGATCACGAAGCCACTCCAGACGAGCCGGCGCGTCATGATCTCGCGTTCGTTGCGCGGGCCTGTCGGCGGCGGCGTCCAGCTTGCGACGGAGGCCGTTCCGCATTGCACGATCCGACCGCCAACATTCATGCGCCGCAGGACCGTATCGAGGATCGTGCCGCCGGTATTGTCGTAGTAGACGTTCACGCCGCCCGGTGCGAGGGCGTCGAGTTCGGCGGCCACATCGGCGCTTTTGTAATTAATTGCAGCATCGTAGCCGAATGTCTCGATGCAGCGATTCACCTTGTCGTCGTCACCGGTGATACCGATGGTGCGGCAACCGTGCTTCTTGCCGATCTGCCCGACGAAGCTGCCGACCGATCCCGCGGCGGTGGAGACGACAAGCGTATCGCCCTCCACGGGCCGACCGAGTCTGGTCAGCGCCAGATAAGCGGTAACGCCGTTGATGCCGGCAAGCGAGGCGAAGGCGGCCAGCGGCAGGTTCTCGGTGGCGCGGTGCAGCACCGCTTCCGGTCCCACGGCGGCATAGTCCTGCCAGCCGAAGAAGCCGTAGAGGAAATCGCCAGCCCGGAACCCGTCTGCACGGCTCTCGATCACGACGCCCACGGCCAGGGCACGCATCGGGCCGCCGAGAGGAACAGGCTGCGAGTAGTTCGCTTCCGCCGACGCCCAGCCGCGCTGAGCGGGATCGACGGAGAGGTAGATGTTGCGAATCAGGATCTGGTTTTCCGCAGGCTTCGGCACGGCGGCCTCCGCCAGCGTGAAATGCTCCGGTTGCGGAATGCCGTCCGGCCGTGTGGTCAGAAGAACCTGTCGGTTGGTCGCCGGGGTCGCGTATTCGGGGATATCGATGGGCATGGAGACCTCTCAGAACGCGGTATTGGCGGCACCCTTGGTCTGCAGCATGGCGCGCACCTCGTCGGGCGTTGCGGCTTCCAGCGACAGTTCGGAGAGGATGCGTCGGATCTTTGCAACAAGCGCTGCGTTGGAGGGGGCGAGCTCGCCCTTGGATAGGAAAAGATTGTCTTCCAGCCCCACCCGCACGTGGCCGCCGACGATGGCGCCCAGCGTGGTGAACGGCATCTGGTGACGTCCGGCCGCCAGGATAGACAGGTAGTAGTCTTCGCCGAACAACCGGTCGGCGGTGGCACGCATCGCCATCAGGTTTTCCGGATCGGGGCCGATGCCGCCAAGGATGCCGAAGATAGACTGCACGAAAAAGGGCGGCTTGACGATGCCGCGGTCGGCGAAGTGGGCGAGATTGTAGAGATGCCCGACGTCGTAGCATTCGAACTCGAAACGGGTGCCGAGCGCGCCGAGCTCTGTCATGGCGCGTTCGATCTGCGAGAAGGTGTTGGACAGGATGAAGTCCTTGGTCATCTCCAGATAGGGCTGCTCCCAGTCGTTCTGGAAGTTCTGGATGCGGCCGGCCGCGCCCGAGATGTTGAAGTTGAACGATCCCATGTTCATGGAGGCAATTTCCGGCTGTGCCCATTTGGCTGCTGCCAGCCGCTGGTCCATGGTCATGCCGAGGCCGCCGCCGGTGGTGATGTTGACGATGGCGTCGGTGCCGGACTTGATCTGCGGCAGGAAGCGCTTGAAGGCCTCCGGGTCCTGCGTCGGGCGGCCCGTTTCCTCGTCGCGCGCATGCAGGTGAAGGATCGCGGCGCCGGCTTTCGCCGCTTCGATCGCCTGGCTGGCGATCTGATCCGCCGTCACCGGAAGATGCGGCGACATGCTGGGCGTGTGGATCGAACCGGTGATCGCGCAGCTGACGATGACCTTGCTTGCTTTTTTCATGAGAGCCTCCCTCTTCAAAAATTCTGTCAGAGCCCGCCGAGCGTTTCGGCCATGCGGGCAGTCAGGTCGGAACGGTGTTCGGGTGCGGCGACCGCAATCAGCTTCTCCGCACGGTCGCGGACATCCAGTGCGCGCAAATCGGCGACGCCATGCTCCGTCACCACGACGTCGATATCCTGCCGGGGCAGGGACACTGCTTCGAGGGGGCCGGCGACGATGCGGGAGCGCCCTTTCGGCCCGAGAGACGGCATTCCGATAATGCTGACGCCCTGCGGGTTGAGAGCCGCGCCGCGTGCGAAATCCGCCGCACCTCCGACCCCGCTGACGGCTCGTGAGCCTGCGCGTTCGAGATTGGCCTGACCGAAGAGATCGACGCTGAGGGCGCTGTTGACGGCGATCAGCCCTTGCAGGGACGCGAGCGTTGCCGGCGCATGCGTGCGGCTGACCGGCTGCACCTCAATTCCGCCGCGATCTTCCAGCCATGCGTAGTAACCGGGCGAGCCGACATGGACGCAGCTGACGGCCGGAATATCCATATTGACAGCGCCGGCTTCCACGAGATCGCGGAAACCATCCGACAGCATTCCCGAATGGAAACGCAGTTTGCGCCGTGTGCGGAGCATCTTCAGCAGCGCGTCGGGAACCTTGCCGAGACCGATCTGGATCGTCGCTTCATCGTCGATGAAGCCGGCGATATGGTTGGCGATGACGAGCGCTTCCTCGCCGGGTTCGCCAGGGACGTAGCCCGGCAGCGGAGACTCGATTTCGATGGCGGCGTCAACGACGCGGAGATCGATGGAAACGGAGCCCGGCATGAAGGGAATCGCGGGATTGACCAGCGCGATCACCCGCCTTGCCCGCGTCATCGCCAGCGGCGTGAACTCCACCGAAGGACCGAGCGAGGCACGGCCATCGGCTCCGGGCGGGGACACGTGGACGATGCAGGTGTCGAATTCCATGGCATGAAGCGCCCTGCCGAAGGCGCCGTAGGAGAGCGGCATATGCGAAAAGCTGCCGGCGGCCTGCGCTCCCGCCGGGGCGATGGCGAAGGGATTTCGCAGCACGCAGCCGTCGCGGAAGAGCGCTTTTGGAAGAGGGTTGATGCCCGGAACCAGCGTCGCGGTGATCTTCAGCGGCGGCGCTGCCTCGCCCAGAAGAGCGGCCGTCAGTGAAGGAACTTCGGCTGACGATCCGGGCATGTAGATCCGCTCGCCGGGCTTCAGCCGGCGTAAGACCGCATCCACACCGCTTCTCTCCAACCCTGTCATGAAGCCGCCTTACCGGAAACGTTACCTTCGATCGCTTCCATCTGCGCGATGACCTGCTGCGCCTGTTTCAGATGCGGGACGTCGAGCATGCGGCCGTCCAACCCCACGACGCCGATGCCGGGCGCGGCCTCGAAGGCGGCGATGACGCGGCGTGCATGTGCGATCTCGTCCGCCGACGGAGTGAAGGCCGCATTGATCGTCGCGACCTGAGCGGGATGGATGGCGATGCGGCCCGAAAAGCCTTCGCGCGCGGCCTCCGCGCAGGATGCCGCAAGCCCGGTATCATCCTTGAAATCGGCATAGAGTGTTTCGATGGCGACGACGTTCGCGGCCTTGGCCGCCATGAGGCAGAGTGAACGCGCCATCCGGTAGGTCAGCGCCCATTGGCCATCCGGCGCCATGTTGGTGCGGGCACCAAGCGCCGTGCTCAGGTCTTCGGCACCCCATGTCAGGCCAGCCAGCCGCTTGAGGCCGAGATCCGCATAGGCGCCCAGCGAAAACGGCGCGCGCGCGGTTTCGGTGGAGACGGGTAGAAGCCGGATCGGCGTTTCCACGCCATCGCGCCTTTCGAGCGCATCCAGCATGCGCGACAGGTCGGCAAGTTCGGAAGGATGCGAAACCTTTGGGACGAGAAGGCCGGCCGGAGCGCCGCGCACGATCGCGACGATGTCGTCCAACCCGCCCTCCGACATCGGGTTGATGCGAACCCAGAGTTCGGGGCCGGGCTTTCCGGAATGCGCGGCGAGATAATCGACAATCATGGCGCGCGCTATCGGCTTGCGATCCGCAGCAACGGCGTCCTCTATATCGAGGATGATCGCGTCGGCGCCGGATTCCTGCCCCTTGGAGAGCTTCTTTTCGCTGTCGCCGGGAATGAACAACATGGAGCGCAGCATGTCAGGCCTCCCCGACAGCCTTGGGCGGCCGTTTCAGCTGCAGCCCGGTGCGGCGGCAATGCGCGACGAGTTCGCTGCGCTGGTTGTAGGCGCGGTGGATGAAGGTGACGATACCGGCGTTCGGCCGAGACTTGCTTTCCTTCAGTTCCGCGACCTCGGTTTCTACGCGGATCGTGTCTCCGTGGAAGGTCGGCTTGGGAAAACGGACCTCGTCCCAGCCCAGATTGGCGACTGCGGTTCCGAGCGTCGTCTCGCCGACCGAAATGCCCACCATCAGGGCCAGCAGAAAGGCGCTGTTCACCAGCCGCTGGCCGAATTCCGTCTCGGTGCGGCAGTATTCCTCATCGAGATGCAGGTAGGCCGGATTGTGGGTGATGGCGCTGAACCAGACATTGTCCGCTTCGGTGACCGTTCGCCGTATCTCATGCCTGAAGACGCGGCCCACTTCCAGCTCATCGAAATATACGCCTGCCACTGGGTCTCCCTCCCAAAATTATTTATTTCACAAATGGTCTAATATTTTATTTGATCTACCATGTCGAGTGGATTATCGTCGCTTTCGGAAATCAGGGAGGACATCGCGTTGCAGCAGACTGCACGGGAGTTGCGCGCCGAAATCGGCGAGGCGGCTTCGGAAGGCGATCTCGAGGCTTGGGTCAGGACTGTGGTCGGCGGCCGCATCGTCGGTTGGCAGCCGATCTCGGGCGGCAATCGCTGCCGTTCCTGGGCCGTAGATACGGAAGCGGTTTCCGGTGACGTATCAAGACTTTATCTGCGTTATCAACCGCCGCGTCCGCCTTCGGCCGAGCCCTATACCGTGTGGCGCGAAGCCGAGTTCTATCGCGTGCTGTCGCAGAGCGACGTGCCGGCTCCGAAGCTGATCGCGATCCATGACGGCGTTCCGGCCATCCTGACGGAACGGTCTCCCGGCAAGGCGGATTTCCGGCGTCTCGACAAGAACGCCGAAAAGGCCGATATCGCCGACGATTTCGTGCGGGCGCTCGCCAAGCTGCATGCCATCCCGTTGGCCGATGTGAAGCTCCCCGGCTATTCCGGCGGACGGATCGCCGATTGCGTGACTGTGGAACTCGATACATGGCGCGCGATGTACGAGGAAACGGGCCGCTTCGATCCGCTGATCGATCTCGGGCTGCGCTGGCTCTATGACAACCTGCCGGATCCGGATGGAGATCCGGTCTTCGTGCACGGCGATGCCGGTCCCGGCAATTTCCTGTTCGAAAACGGGCATATGACGGCACTTCTCGACTGGGAACTGGCGCATGCCGGCGACCCGATGGAAGACCTCGCGTGGTTCTCGATGCGCAACGTGATGGAGCCGGTGCCGGATTTCCCTGCGCGTATCCGCGAATACGAACGTGCCAGCGGCCGCACCGTCGACATTCGGCGGGTTCTCTATCATCGCGTCTTTGTCTCGACCCGAGTCGTCATCATCCGTCACCGCAACGTCACCGGCGAGCCGGGCAATTCCATCGTCTCGCGCGGCCTCAACCGGCGTCTGCTGGTGGATGCTCTGGCGGCCGCCACGGGGCTCGTCCTGACCGCGCCGGCTCCGATCATTGCCGGCTCCACGGAGCGCACCGGATATTACGATGCGGTGCTGGACGATCTGCGCGACAAGATCGCAGGCGTCAGCCATGATGTGCGCGTCGTTGCCGCAGCGAAAAATGCGGCGAAGGTCGTAAAGTACCTTCGTGAAGCAGATCGGCTGGCAATTCTTGCGGAGGAGCAGCGAATGAACGATCTCGCCAGGATGTTCGTGCCCCCGCCGAAAACTGCGGCCGAGGGCAATGAAAGGCTGCGCGAAGCCGTCCTGAACCACCAGATCGCGCCCGAGGCACTGATCCGCTTCTTCGCGGGTGATGTCGCGCGCGAGGCGCAGATGGTCGCGCTCAGCTCCGGCGGCCTTGCCGAACGCCAGTTTCCCAAGCTCAGAAATTAGGTCATTTCCATGAACGAGATTGTTCCGCCATCCGTGTCCAGCCGCGACGACTCCTTCCACTTTAACGAGATGAGCGATCGCTGGTGGATTACCGAGACCGCGTGGTTCTCCTTCGCCAAGCCGGAGATCGGTCTCGGCGGCTGGCTCTACAGCATGTTCCGGCCGAATATCGGCACGATTGCCGGCGGATGCTGGATCTGGGACGGCGAAGCGTCCCAGCCGTGGGAGGTTCCCTACTACACGAATTACACGGCGCTGCGCATTCCCGAAGGGCAGGATCTGACGGATATCACCCTGCCGACCGGCGTCAGCATCAAGATGCTCGAGCCGCTGACGCGCTACAAGCTCGGTGTTCAGGATGAGGATCGCCTGTCGCTCGATCTGGAATTCGAAGCGGTCATGCCGCCTCGACCGCTAGCCAAGCCCGGTTCCTCCTTCCAGAAGCTCAGCCATTTCGATCAGTTCGGCCGCGTGCGCGGCACCATCGTGCTGCACGGTGAGACGATCGAGATCGACAGCCTGTCCATGCGCGACCGCAGCTGGGGTCCGCGCCCGGAACACCGACCGGGTAAGAGCGCCTATGTCTCCGGCATGGCTTCGCCGCAGAACGCGTTTCTCGCCGTCACCAAATGGAACGACGACGACTACAACATCGCCTACGGTTTCCATATCAAGGACGGCGTTACCGCCGATCTGGTATCGGGCCGGCGCTGGGTTGAGCGCGATCCGAAGGAAGGCTGGGTCACGAAAATCCGCATCGAAGGCAAGGATGATCTCGGCCGCGACCTTCATGCCGAAGGCCGCCGCCTGTCCGGCATCATCATCAACCGCCACAGCTTCATCGACAGCAACGGCCTGATCGAGTGGACGATCAACGGCGAGACGGGCCATGGCGAAGATCAGGACATGTGGCCAGTCTACACCTGGTCTGCGATGAAGCGCGGGCTGCGTGCCGGCGGGAGCGCGAAATGATCCACGTCTCGCAGCAGCCGATGGCGGGCATCACTGTCATCGATCTCAGCCAGATCTACAACGGGCCCTATGCCACCTTCCTGATGGCTGCCGCCGGCGCGCGCGTCATCAAGGTCGAGCCACCAGGCGGCGAACCGTTGCGCCGGCGCGGGGTGGTGGGCGGCGCCGCGCTGCCTTTTGCTATGCTGAACGGTCTCAAGGAATGCGTTGTCCTCGATCTCAAGACGGAAGAAGGCAAGGCGAAGCTGCACCTGCTTCTGGCCGAAGCGGATGTGCTGGTGGAGAACTACGCGCCGGGCACGCTCGCTCGTCTCGGCTTCGACGCGGAATCCGTGCAGGCGGCCTATCCCAAGCTCATCTATGCTTCGAGCACGGGCTTCGGCAGCGACGGTCCCTATCGCAGCTATCCGGCCATGGACCTGACGATACAGGCGATGGCCGGGGTCATGCATACGACTGGCTATCCCGACCGCCCGCCGGTCAAGGCCGGTCCGGCGCTCTGCGATTTCTTCGCGGGTATCCATCTCTACGGTGCGATCACCACGGCGCTTTTCCAGCGCGAGCGCATGGGCATCGCCCGCAGGCTCGAAGTGGCGATGCAGGATGCGGTCTATCCCTCGCTCAGTTCCAGCCTCGGCATGCATTGGGGTCAGGAGATCGCTGGCATCGAAAATCCGCCACCGGCACGGACCGGCAACCGGCATGGGGGCATGGCGGAGTCGCCCTACAATGTCTATCCGACCAGCGACGGCTGGATCGCGATCATCTGTGTCGGCGAGGTGCACTGGCGCACCTTCGCGCGGGTCATGCAGCAGCCGGAACTGGCGGACGATCCGCGTTTCGCGACGCTGAAGGCACGCGTTGCCGCGATGGACGAGGTCGATGCGATCGTCTCGGCATGGACGTCGATCCGCACCAAGGAAGAGGTCTTCCAGACGCTGATGGCCAACAAGGTGCCCTGTGCTCCGGTGCGTACGCTGACCGAAGTCATGGCGGACGAGAACATGCACGAGCGCGGCGCGCTCGTCTGGCAGGACCACCCGGAACTCGGGCGCATCGTCGTCCAGCAGACGCCATTGCGCTTTTCCGGCGTGACACCGCCCGTGCTCACCCCTAGTCGCCCGCTGGGCGCAGACACCGAAGCAGTCTTCGAGGAATTCGCAAACAAGGGGGCATCGGTGCCGCGTATCGAGACGAAGGCATGATGTCCGGTTCGCGGTTCGAAGCCGCGGCAAGTACAGGTTCAAGCATTTAGAGCGTCCCTGTGCGTCCGGGAGGAGGCACGGCACTCTAGGAGGAGTGAAGTCGATATGACTGGAGTGGCAGGCATTGACGTGGGGGGAACCTTCACGGATCTCTTTTTCTCGAAGGACGGCATCACCGTAGACAGGGTTCTCAAGGTTCCCTCGACGCCGGACGATCCGAGCCGCGGCCTGATCAACGCGCTGGAGACCGCGGAGATCAGCCCGGATGCGCTGGACGTGATCCTGCACGGCACGACGATCGCCACCAACGCGGTCATCGAGCGGCGTGGCGCCACCGCTGCCCTGATCACCACGAAGGGATTTCGCGATATCCTGGAACTCGGCCGTCGTGATCGCCAGCAGATGTATGGCATGACCGGCGTGCAGCAGCCTCTCATCCCGCGCCGCATGCGGTGGGAGATCGACGAGCGGCTGGATTTTCGTGGAAACGTGGTCCGTCCGCTGGACGTGGAAGGTCTGACCGCGCTTGGCCGGGCGCTTTCCGGCGAAGGTGTCGAGACGGTCGTCATCTCTTTCCTGCATTCCTATGCCAATGCCACCCATGAGGAGCAGGCGCGTGACATTCTCAAGGCCGTGAATGCCGATTGGGAGGTCGTCATCTCCAGCGAGGTGGTGCGTGAGTATTATGAATTCGAACGCACCAGCACCAGCGTGGTGCAGGGTTATCTGCAGCCGCTGATCGCCCGCTATGCACGCAATCTCAGCGGTCGCCTGCACGAGAAGGGCTTCGACCGACAGACCCTCGTCATGCAGTCGAACGGTGGACTGGTGCCGCTCAAGCAATTGCCGCCGCGCGCCGCCAATATCGTCCGTTCCGGCCCGGCTGCCGGCGTGATGGCCGCTGCCCAGATTGCCGGCGCGGCCGGCTTCACACATGTCATCACCGGCGACATGGGCGGCACCAGCTACGACGTTGCGGTGGTCGTCAACGGATTGCCGCGCATCGCGGAGACGACCGAACTCGATTTCCGTATTCCTCTGCGCCTGCCGATGATCGATGTGCATACGATCGGCGCCGGCGGCGGCAGTATCGCCAGCCTCGACCGCAGCGGTATCCTGCAGGTCGGCCCGCAAAGCGCCGGCGCAGTTCCCGGCCCGATCTGCTTCGGTCGCGGCGGCACCAAGCCGACGGTTACCGACGCCAACGCCGTGCTCGGACGCATCAACGCGGACCGTCCGATCGGGCTGAGCCATATCGAACGGCTGGATATCGAGGGCGCGCGCGCCGCCATGGCCGAACTCGGCCGGCCGCTCGGCCTCTCCGTCGAAGATACGGCCGAGGCGATCCTCACCGTGGTCAACCACGTCATGGCCCGCCGCACGCGCCTGATGACGGTGGAGCAGGGGCACGATCCGCGCTCCTTCGCGTTGGTCGTGTTCGGCGGCGCAGGCCCGCTTCACGGCGCGGCGATCATGCGCGAGGTCGGCATCAGGACCATGCTCCTGCCGGAACATCCGGGCGTGCTCTGTGCGCTTGGCTGCGCCGCCGCCGACCTGCGCTACGATCTGTCGCGTACGGTGGAGACCCCCATCCGTGACATGTCCATCGAGGTGATACGCGGCATTCTCGCCGAGCAGCGGGAAAGCGGTGTGGCCCAGCTCAAGAGCAGCGGTGTCACGCTGACGAATATCCAGGTGCTGCATTCGGCCAACATGTCCTATCTCGGGCAGATTCACACCATGCGCGTGGAGATCGAAGAGGGCTGGGATGTCGATCGCATCATCGAGGCCTTCGAGGAACATTACCAGCAGGAATACGGCAACCGCCTCACGGGTATTCCAGTGTCTCTGGTCGGTCTTGCCACATCTGCGGTCGGCGTACGCGCCAAGCCATCGCGCGAGCCGGATGCCGTGTCCGAGCCGTTCCGTGCGACGCCGCGCGGATCGCGCCCCGTCTATTTCGGCGGCTGGGTGGATACGGCGATCTACGACCGGCGGACGCTTTCGCCGGGCGCGTTCTTCGTCGGTCCCGCGATCATCGAGCAGGGCGACACGACGAGCGTGATCGAGCCGGGCATGCGCGCGCGCGTCGATGGATTTGGCAATGTTCTTGTTGAGGTAGCATAAGATGGATCCGGTCACACTTGCCGTTGTGCGCGGCGCGCTCGAGCAGATCGGCGACGAGATGGATCTGCATCTGATCCGCGCCGCAATGTCGCCGATCATCTCCGAAACCAACGACTGTGCGCACGGGCTTTTTCACCCGGAAACCGGCGAAACCATCGCGCAGGGCGGCTACGGCCTGCCGCTGTTTCTGGCCAACATGCAGTTTACGATCCAGGCCCTGCTGCCACGCATCGAGGCTGCCGGCGGATTCCGGCCGGGCGATATCTGGATCACCAACGATCCTTATCTCAGCGGCACGCATCTGAATGACGTGGTGCTTGTGTCGCCGCATTATGTAGACGGCAAGCTGTTCGCGCTGTTCGCCAATACCGGCCACTGGATGGACATGGGCGGTAGCGCGCCCGGCGGCTGGGTGCCGACCGCGCAGGAAATCCATCAGGAAGGGATAGTCATTCCGCCGATGCGCCTTTACGAGGACGGCAGGCGGAACGAGGGTATTGTCGGCATGATCACCGCCAATGTCCGCATGCCGCAGCAATTGCTGGGCGACCTTGCGGCCATGACCAACGTGTTCGCGGTCGGCCGTCGCGGCCTCGACGATCTCGTCGCGCGCTATGGCGCCGATGTGCTCAAGGACTGCATCTCGGAGATGATGCGGCGTTCGGAAGAGGAGATGCGCTCCTATATCGGCGACATTCCCGATGGAGCCTACCGGATCGTAGACGGCTTCGACAATGACGGTGTAGTCGACAGTCCGCTCGACGTGCGTCTGTCTGTGGTCGTCAAGGGAACCGATCTGCATTTCGACTTCACCGGCACGGATGGTCCGGCCATCGGCCCGATGAACATTTCAGCCAACACCACCAAATCCATGTGTTTCGTGGCGCTCAAGCATATTTTCCCGGACGTGCCGGTGAACGGTGGCGCCTTCCGGCCGATGCATTTCACCATTCCCGTCGGCAGCATTCTCGCCGCGCAATATCCCGTCGCCGTGGGCGGCACGACCGATGTGACGCAGCGCGTGGTTGATGTGGTGTTCGGAGCCCTGTCGCAGGCGATCCCTGCCAAGACGCCCGCCGCCCCGTTCGGAACGACGGGTGTCTCGACGGTCGCCGGCGTGCATCCGGAGACAGGCAAGTATTACGTTGCCGTCTATCCCTATCCGGGCGGTTACGGCGCGACGTCGGTTTCCGACGGTCTGGTCAACGGCACGCCGCCCGGCTCGATGGCGAAATTCATGTCGGTCGAGCTTTCCGAACACCGCTTCCCGCTGACCTTCGACTATTACGCCATCCGCGAAAGGTCCGCGGGACCGGGGCAGAATGCCGGTGGCTGCGGCAGCGCCTATGGGATCGAGGTGAGCAGCAAGTCGCTCGTTTCCGTGTTGGGCGACCGCGTCGACCGCGCGCCCTTCGGCATCCAGGGCGGCGGTTCCGCCGCACCGAATTCGGTTGCGTTCAGGACCGGCGGCCGTGACTGGGTGCCGCCGATGCGCAGCAAGGCGGAGAAGGTCGCCTTCGCTCCCGGCGACCGTTTCGACCTCGGATCGCCGGGCGGCGGGGGCTTTGGTGACCCGCTCGACCGCGATGTCTCGCAGGTGGAGGCCGACCTCAACGACGGCCTGATCGATCTCGAAACGGCGAAGACCGTCTATGGCGCGGTCGTCGCGCAGACCCGCCACATCCTCGACCGCCCCGTCTATACGCTCGACGCGGAACGGACACGTATGACCCGAGGCGCGCTGCGCCTCGAACAGAAGGCAATGTGAAGCATCTGAAATAGCTCTTTGAACCCGTTCCGCCCGAGGCATAGAGGGAGGCGGAACATCAACACCTGGGAGGGTAACATGAAACTGACACGCAGATCATTCGGCGGCCTTGCGATCGGCACGGCTGCAGCCACACTCGTCAACCGCAACGCCTGGGCGGCCGACCCGATCAAGATCGGCGCGGTCAATCCCTATTCTGGCGCGATGGCCCAGTACGGTGACGAGGTCACCAAGTGCTATGAACTGGCCGCCAAGGTCGTCAACGAAAAGGGCGGTCTTCTCGGCCGGCAGGTCGAGATCGTGCGTGGCAGCGCCACCTCGCCGCAGGAGGCCATCGCCGCCGTCGAGCAGCTCGTCGGTCGCGACAAGGTGGACATGCTGACCGGCTGCTATGTCAGCGCCATCTCCAACGCCGCCAGCGAAGCGGCGCTGAACTACGGCAAGCTCTTCTGGGAAACCAACGCGCTGGCGATCAGCCTGACCGATCGCGGGCTTCCCAATTTTGCCCGGTCAGGACCGAGCAGCAACGAATTCGCCCTGCGCTCCGTCCAGGCGGTGCTGGAACTGATCGCTCCCTCCATCAAGAAGACGGCGCCCGACATCACCGTCTGGATCGAGCACGAGGATTCGTCCTACGGCACCTCGATCAAGGACGAGCAGGTCCGGCTTCTGAAGGAGAAGGGTGTCAAGTATAGCGTGGGCAGTCATAGCGCCAAGGCGATCGACGTCACCGACTCCATCCTGCGTGCAAAGGACGCCAAGCCGGATGTTTGGATTTCGACCGCCTATGTGCCGGATACCAACCTGTTGCTACGCGCGGCACGCGACCAGGGGTTCAAGCCCTCGGCCATTGTTCTCGTCGGCGTCGGCGATACTCCGGAAACGCTGAGCGCACTCGGCAAGGAATATCTGGAGGGCGTTCTCCTGGTGTCCTACCCACGGCCGGACATCAACCCGAAATACGGTCCGGGCGCATCCGGCTTCCTCGACCTCTATCGCAAGAGCTACAACCGCGATCCGATCGCGCCGCAGGGTCTAACCGCCTTCGTCGGTCTCAAGATGCTGTTCGACGCCATCAATGCGGCCAAGAGCATCGAATTCGAGGCGATCATTGCGGGGGCAAAGACGCTCGACAAGCCGGTCGGCAGCTATGAGACCGGCTACGGCGTCAAGTTCGACAAGAACATGCAGAACACCCGGGCGCTGCCGGTGGTTGCCCAGTGGCAGGGCGGTGCGGTCAAGGCTGTGTTCCCGCCCGAGGCGCTCAGCGAAGGCGTCAAGGTCGTCAACCTGCCGCGTCAGTCCTGATCCGTCTTCCTGTGAGGTCGATATGACAGCTTTGCTGAACATCCTGGCGATCGGACTGCTGCTTGGTGGCATCTATGCGCTCGTCAGTCTCGGATTGAACCTGATCTTCGGGGTCATCCGCATCGTCAACTTCGCCCAAGGCGAGTTCGTGATGCTCGGCATGTATGGTGCCCTGTCGGCCTCGCTTGCAATGGGGATGGATCCGTACCTGTCGCCGGTGGTCGTGATGCCGGCGATGTTTATCCTCGGATGCATCGTCTACCGGTTCATCCTGCGCCCGCTGCAGGGTGAACCGATGATGCAAATCTTCGCAACCTTCGGCCTGCTGATGGTTATCGAAAACGGCATTCTGGGCTTGACCGGCGGGATCGGCCAGAACGTCTCCTCGTTCATCTCGTCGGTCTCCGTCAGGATCGGGCCGATCCAGATCGGACTGCCGCGCATTCTCGTGCTCGTGCTGGCAAGCGTGGCAACGGCGGCGCTCTGGTGGTGCCTGCGCTATACCTTGCGGGGCAAGGCGATCCGCGCCGTGGCTCAGGACCGCAAGGCGGCACGGCTGATGGGTATCGATGTGGAGCAGATCTTCATGCTGTCCTTCGGGCTGGGGGCGGCCTTCGCCGGACTGGCCGGATGCCTGCTGGCGCCGCTCTACACGCTGTCGCCGCAGATCGGCATGAACTTCATCATGCCGGCCTTCGCGGTCGTCGTGCTCGGTGGCCTGGGAAGTGTGCCGGGGGCCTTCGTCGGCGGAATCATTGTGGGGCTGACGGAAGCGCTGTCCGGCTTCTATCTCGACCCGGCTCTCAAGCACGCCGTGCTTTTCATGGTTTTCATCATCGTTCTCGTGTTGCGGCCTGCCGGTCTGTTCGGCGTCAGCGGCGCAGAAGAGGTAGGTCTTCGTGAGCAATCCTGATATGACCGCAGCATCCGGCCGCGCATTCGACGGGGCAGCGCCTTCGCGCAGCCTTTCGAATTATGGCGTCGTCGGCTTTCGCGTCGAACTGTTGCGTCTGATCGTCGCCATGGCGATCCTCGGCCTGATCGTCGCCTTCTATCTCGGCGACACGTTCACGCTGAACATTCTGGCGACGACGTTTCTGTTCGC
Organism: Hyphomicrobiales bacterium; assembly: GCA_900467685.1. GTDB lineage: Bacteria > Pseudomonadota > Alphaproteobacteria > Rhizobiales > Rhizobiaceae > Ensifer_A. The sequence continues at coordinate 130,517 of UBQX01000013.1, read as the reverse complement.
GGGCCTTGCCACGGCGTGGAACATCATCGGCGGGCTGGGCGGCCAGTTCTCGCTGGGACACAGCGTGTTCTTCGCCATCGGCGCTTATGTGACGGCTGGGTTCTACATGCGGCTCGGGGTCAGTCCCTGGTTCGCGCTGGCGCCTGCCGCAGTGCTCGCGGCCATCGTATCGGCGCTGGTGTCGTTTCCAGTCTTCCGCCTGCGCGGTCCGTTCTTCGCCATCGCAACCATGGCGCTGACCGAGGTGGTGCTGTCGCTGGCGCTTTATTTCGAAAGCGTCACAGGCGGCGCACGCGGCATCTCGGTGCCGTTCCGGCGCGGCTTTGCCAACATGATCTTTACGGATCGTCTGAGCTACGCGCTGCTGATGATGGGGTTTCTGGCGATAACGCTGCTGGTGCTGGCCTATATCGCCCGCAGCCGGCTCGGCTACGAGTTGCGGGCGATCCGTGACAACGACCGCACCGCGGAAGCCGCCGGCATCAACGTGGTGCGCACCAAGCTGATCGGCATGGCCATCAGCGCAGCATTGATGGCGATCGGTGGCGGACTTTACATGATGTATGTTCGCGTGGCCGATCCGCCGACATTGCTGTCCCTGTTCGACATCGGCGTGAAGGTGGCGCTGATCACGTTGATCGGCGGCATTGGAACCATCTACGGTCCGCTGCTCGGCGCGCTTCTCGTCGTGCCGCTGGAATCCATGCTACGCGCGACGCTCGGGGGTGTGTTTCCCGGCAGCAACCTCGTGGTGCTCGGCATTATCCTGATCCTGACGGCGCTCTATCTCCGCAAAGGGATCGCTGGAGCCGCTGAAGGCATCTATACCCGCATCCGGAAAGGGCGTCGGACATGAACATGAACGTCGCCAATTCCTCGACGACACCCCTGATCGAGCTTGACCGCGTGTCCAAGCGCTTCGGCGGCCTGCAAGCCGTCGCAGATGTCAGCTTCTCCATGCGATCGGGCGAGATCGTCAGCCTGATCGGCCCGAACGGTGCCGGCAAGACGACGCTCTTCAACCTGATCACCGGCCAGTTGCAGCCGTCGGAGGGCGTACTCAGCTTCGAAGGCCGGGAGATCGGCAATCTGAAACCGCACCAGAGGGCGCGGATCGGTTTCGGCCGTACCTTCCAGATTTCCCAGACGCTCACCTCGATGAGCGTTCTCGAAAACGCCATGATCGGCGCGTTTCTGCAGGAAAAAGAGCTGGCCGCCGCGGCCGCCCGTGCGCAGCATGCACTGACGCTGGTGGGTCTGGACCATGCCGCCAAGCGCCGGTCCGGCGAACTGACGCTCGGCGAGCGCCGGCGGCTGGAGGTTGCGCGCGCCCTGTCGATGAACCCCAAGATCGTGCTGCTCGACGAGGTGATGGCCGGCCTCAACGAGACCGAGGTGGAGGAAATCATCTCGCTGGTCCGCAAGCTGAATGCCGAAGGCGTGACCTTTCTGGTCATCGAGCACAATCTGAAGGTCGTGCGCGCGTTCTCCCAGCGGGTCCTGGTCCTCAACCGCGGGCAGTTGCTGGCGGAAGGCACGGCAGACGACGTGCTTGCCAATCCCGACGTCATCGAAGCCTATCTGGGAAGGAGCGGCCAATGAGCGACATTCACCTGAAGCTCGACCGGGTCAATTCCGGCTACGGCGACATTTCCATCCTGCGTGATCTCTCGCTATCGGTGACAAAGGGCGAGGTGGCGGCGATCGTGGGCGCAAACGGAGCCGGCAAGACGACGCTCCTGGAAACCATCGGTGGGCTCATTCCGGTCAACTCCGGCAGTATTCGCTTCGAAGGCGAGGAGATCGGCCGCGTCAAGGCGCATCTGCTGCCGGGCCGCGGGCTGGCGCTGGTGCCTGAAGGCGGCCGGCTATTCCCCTTCATGACCGTGAGGGAGAACCTCGAACTCGGCGCCTATCACAAGGATGCCACGAAGAATGTGGTGGAGCGGATCGAGTGGGTCTGCGACATGTTTCCGATCCTGCGCGAACGCGCTGGCCAGTTCGCCGGCTCGCTGTCCGGCGGCGAGCGGCAGATGTGTGCGGTCGCGCGCGCGCTGATGAGCCGACCCCGACTGCTGATGCTGGACGAACCATCCGTCGGCCTCTCACCGCTGATGACGGAAAAGCTGCTGAGTTCGGTCGTGGAACTGGCCCGGCAGGAAAACCTGACCGTCGTCATCGTCGAGCAGCGTGTGACCGAAGTGCTGCAGATCGCTGATAACGCTCACATTCTCGATCATGGACAGGTGAAGAAATCCGCTCCCGCTGCCGCGATGCGGTCCGACAGGCAGATCCAGGAAGCGTATATGGGTCTGTGACGACCGGGAGCGTCAGGAACGGGACGAACCGGCCTTGCGTTCGTCCTGCCCGCTTCCGCCTTCGCCCACTGCGATATCGTAGTAACCGCCCACATGTCCCTGCATGCGCCGGTACGCCGCCTTCGCATCCTTCGCGCGGATTGCCTCCAGTATCTTGGAGTGAGCCGCGATGGCCGTCTGGCGAAGTTCCGGGGTCGTCACGTGGTTGTAGTCCATCGCATCGCGGATCGGGTTGGAGATCGCTTCGATGAAGGCGATAAGCGGCTCGTTTCCGCTGGCTCGAGCGACGGCAAGATGCCAGTCGAGGTTGACGTCCTTATAGCGCCGCACATCGCCGGCTGAAGAGGAAAATTCCACATGCAGGGCTTCCATCTCCGCCAGTTGCGCGTCTGTGCGATTGAGAGCTGCAAGCTCGGCGAGCGTCGGTTCGATGGCGACCCGGCATTTGAGGAGGGCGTCGAGACGGATCCCATGGGTGCGAACGAACTGCTCGACCGACCGGGCGGCGGCATCGCGCCCCGGAAGGGTGATCATCGATCCTCCCGAGCGACCGACCTTGGTGGTGATCAATCCTTCCGATTCCAGAACGCGTAATGCGTCGCGCACCGAAGTCCTGCTCAGTCCGGAATCGGTCACCAGCTGACGTTCCGTGGGGAGAAAGCTGCCCTGCGCCAGCCGGCCGGTGATGATGTGCTCCCGCAACTGCTCCGCAAGGATATCCGATGCTTTCGGCACCACGACGGGGCCGATTTTCGGAGTGGTGTTCTTCGTCATTGCAGGTCGCACTTTCCCGATATATCGACTCCGAGCATTAGCAGGAAATACTGCCAAGCTAAAGGTCTGATATTATTACTTCACATATATAGCGATAAATCGGGGCAACACGCATGCGGACAGGCCGCGATGGGGCGGTTACGAATCTGTAAGCCGCTGGCGCAGGCGGTCCACGGTCCGGGTATCGAGACCGATGTGCCGCAAATACGGACCGACGCCGCCATAGTTTTCCGACAGATACGCCAGCATCAGCGCCATGCTGGGCGGGGGCCGCCGCGAAGATGACGTCCATCAGTGCGCCGCTGCCGCCGCGTTTGATGGCGCGGTCTCGCATTTCCTGCAGCAGCTGCGGTGCGGACGTTGCCGTCAGGGCGTAATCCTCGACGATAATTTGCGGCCGCACGCCGGCATTGGCCAGCAACAGGGCGGCGATGATGCCGGTCCGGTCCTTGCCCGCCGCGCAGTGGAAGAGGACGATCCCGTCCGCCGCGTCGGCGATGGCGGATAGAACCGCAGCCACGGCCGGCTGGCATTCGTCGAGCGCGTAGCAGTAGCGATGGCCCATGGAGAAGCCGGCGGTCTCGCTCGCCATCATCTCGGCCGGAGCCAGGGCCGAGAACAGTTGCATGTTGCTATATAGGCCACGCGCTCGTGACGCGAGAACGGATTGACATGCAGGAGGACTTCGCGGTCGCTTCTCAGATCCACGACTGCGGAAAGCCCCTGGCCGAGCAGCGTTTCGATATCGCTTGCGTCAAGGCGGTGCAGCGCGTCGCCACGGAATATTGACCGCCAGCGCGTGCTTCCTCCGCCCGCCATCGGGTAGCCACCGAGATCGCGAACGTTGTGAGCGCCCTTCAGGGGGATGAGGCGGTCATAATCTGCCATGGCCGAAGATTTCCTGTCTTACCGGTGGATACCCGTTTCAGAGCCTTGTGAAGTGAAGGCAGGCCACATCGACCGTGGCATGTTTACGGCCTCAAGCGAGGGTGTTCCGTAAGGTGGCGTTCTGTCACCGCTCCTGTCCAACATCATGCTCCACGAGTTTGATATGTGGCTGGAGTGCGGATTTCACTAAGTTGGGACAGCGGTTTCGCAAAGTCACGGACAAGCGTTTCACTAAGATCCCATGGGGAGTGAATAGAGAGCCGTATGCGCTGAAAGGTGCACGTGCGGTTCGGGGAGGAGAAGCGCTTCGGCGCTTCTTACTCCACTGAAGGTCATCGGCTGGGGATGGTTCTATCTGTCGACCATTCTTGACGACTATTCCCGCTACATCATTGCCCGCAAGCTGTGCACCAGGATGAAGGTGGACGACGTCACCGATACGCTGGACCTGGCACTGGCCGCTTCAGGCTGCGACAAGGTCAAGGTCGAACATCGGCCGCGCCTGCTGTCCGACAACGGTCCCTGTTACGTCGCTTCCGATCTCGGGGAATGGCTGGAGAAATACAAGATCGATCAGGTGCACGGCGCTCCCGGTCATCCACAAACGCAGGGCAAGATCGAACGCTGGCACCAGACGTTGAAGAACCGCATCCTGCTCGAAAACTACTTCTTCCAGGAGGACCTCGAAGCCCAGATCGCGGCCTTCGTTGAGCATTACAATCATAGCCGATACCACGAGAGCCTCGACAATCCCACTCCGGCCGACGTCTACTTCGGGCGCGGCCAGACAATCCTGCTCGAACGCGAAAGGATCAAACGAGACACGATCAAACAGCGCCGCTTGAACCACCACGCCAAAGCGGCTTAAATCAAAACGCAAACCGAGCCGGAAACTCCAGTCTTCCAAAGACCAAAAAGTCTCAAATCGTTCGACGACGGACAGCCAACGCGAGGTCATCACCTTGTAACAGTTTCGGCCGCCCTGGCCTCGCCCAGCACCAGCGGTTCTTCCACGGCGCCGTAGCCGTCCAAGACGTCAAGCTGGAGGAACCTGACGCCGTCCCGCGTTACGATACGGGGCAAGACAATCCGGCTCGCACGCGTTTGAGCAGCCAGGACGGCCTCGGCCAGACTGCCGCTTTTTGCCAGCAAGCGCAGGTTCATGCGCGTTGGCAAGACAATTTCGCGCTGGCCGGCCTCAGCCAGCGCGAGCGCAGATGTTGGGGAAATCCACTCGGTTTCAACAGTCTCGCGCCCATCGGAAAGCGCGATCTGCGCATCGGGAGCGGCAGCCAGATAGAAGAAGGTGTCGAAGCGCTTCGGCACCACCGGCGGCGTGAGCCAGCGCGCGAAAAGCGTCAGAGCTGCAACATCGAGTACGATATCCATCTCCTCCACATAGTCGAGGAAGGTTCGCTCGCGCCGGTCGATCGAGTGGCGGGCCTGCACCATGTCCGCTCCCGCCGTCGCGCGGCCGGGGTCGCCAAGGATAATCCCGGTTTCCTCGAAGCATTCTCGGATTGCGGCGATGCGGAGCGCGCGCTCCTCCTCGGGGACGTCGTCCCAGTGACGGGCATGCCTGGCCCACGCTGGATCGCAATCGCCGTCGTGGACCTTCCCTCCGGGGAAGACCATAGCGCCGGCCACAAAGTCCACCGCATGATGGCGCTTGACCATCAGAACTTCGAGCACGTCCCGCTCCCGCGCAATGATCGTGGTGGCCGCTTTGAAAATCTGGCCTTCTGCCATGTTGAAAGCCTCCCTATGCGCCGTTCGGGCCCAACAGGTTCCGCGCCATATTGATCTTCAATTCACCGTCGCCGATGCTCGAGCCCCCACCTTCCCGGTCCAGGTGGATCATTCGGGTGCGCTATGCCGACCGATTGCGCTGAACATCGATTGTTTCCAGCATCGCCTCCAGGCGGCTCTGCAGCACCTCGTCCTTGTAAAAGCTCTCATCGGCGACGTCGCCCTCGAAGAACATCGTCTGCAGTCCCTTCTTCTGCGCCATTTGCGCCAGAAGCAGCTGACCGTTGCTGGCCGATCGGCAAGTGCGGGTTGCATGGAAGACGATGCCGTCAATGCCGTAGGTCTCGCAATCCCTTAGGATCATTTCAGCCAGATTTTTCGTGCTGTGATTGAACGGGCAGAGAAGATAGTGCTGCGCCATGCCGAGGATCGGGTCGTCGGGATCGATGAGCTGCGGCTCGTGCCAGAAGGAATTATGGGTATAGCGGCCGCAGACGACGGCTGCATCGTGCTCGGCGAACTTGTTGGCCAGCCAGCCGACCCTGTTCCAGTTCATAATACCGTCGAAAGCAAGCCGATAACGCTCGCCTGGAAGAGCCGCAACACCCGCCGCAAGCCGTTCTTTAATTTCGGTCTTCACTTCCGCGAAATAATCCACAAGCGCCTGGTTGCCCGGCAGGAAGTTGATCGGCGCGATGCTCGCAACCCAGTCCCAGAACACCGCGGGCGCAGGTTTGGACTTGCAGAGATTGAGAGCGTCCATGCGAAGTTCGCTGGCGCGCTTGATATAGTACATGGATTCACGGAGCCCTTCCCAGTCGAAGGGGCGGCCCGTTTCATGTTCCAGAAACTCGATCAGTTTGTGCAACTGATTGGCGACATAGCGCGACGCCGCCTCCCATTCTTCGCCGCGCAGGTAGCCCGCATCCGGCTTGTTGCCCCATAGAAGCGGATAGGAGACCTTGAAGAACGGCAGTTCCTTGTTGAACATCCGGTAGGAGATTTCGTCCCACTGCTGGCCCGTCGAGCAGCCGGCATAGGCATTTACGAAAAGGTCGGGCGCCGGCAGGCGGCTTGCCAGAACTTCCTTGCTGGGAATGCCGGGGGTATTGTCCATCTCCACCTTGTCGGCCATCTCCTGTTTGGTCAGCAAGGCACAGCCAAGCGTGGTTCTGGCATAGGAACATAATTCATTGATGTAGCCGTAGGATTCGCTGGCATATTGCGCCGGCGCCTCGAGATGCATGGCGGCGAGACGCGCGCCGAAGGCCTCGCCGTGACACCATTCCACGCCGGCGGCCTGCAGGATCGGATTGATCGCCGCGCCGTTGTACCAAACCACTTTCGCGCCGCGTTCGCGGGCGGAAAAGAGGTTGTCCCAGTAATCCTTGACCATTTTCCCGCCGCTGCGGGTGCTCATCAGACGGTTGGCAAGCGGAGCGGTCCGCTGGTGTCCTTGACCGGGCTTTGCTTGTTCCATGGTGGCAGACATGTCGTGCTCCTTGATTGGATTCAGGCGGTTTCGCGTGACAGGACGGAACGTCGGATTCCTTCGATCAACGCCTCGACCCGGGTCTTGAGCATTTCGAGAGCGAGGCCTTCGTGCTCCGTCTCGATCAGCAGATGGGGGATCCCGCGCTTGTGCAATTCCTTGCGCAGCTCAGGATAGTAGAGCATGTGCGGTTCGCAGAATTTGGCCACGAGGACGATCACGCCCTCTGCGCCGTTCTTCTCGACCGCATTGGCAAGATAGCTCTCCCAATCGGCGGATTTCTGCGCTCGGGTCGAACAGGGAACATTGTCGTTACGGTCGAAATACCACTGCGTCAGCGCCGTGATCGGATCTGCCTTGTGCGGCACGTCCGTGGAGATATAGCGGTAGCCGGTGTAGACATCGTCATCGACGACGGCAACGCCGCAGCTTTCGATCATGTCGAGCAGTTCGGGCCGCGGCGCATGACAGAAATGACCGGACAAATGCAGCTTGACGAGGCCCGTCGAATGCACCGACCCTGCCTCCAGATGCGCAACAAGCCGTGTCATGATCTGGCTGTGCTCATCGACATCCATCACCATCGCGGACTTCACAAGCGCCTGCATTTGCCGGCTGCTGAGGCTGATCCTGCCCAACCGGCGCATCTCATAGACCCGGCGCAACAGCGCCCGGTCACGGTTATAGGCCTCGATGCTTCGACAGATGGCCTCATCGGTGACCGATGAGCCGCAGAGTTCCTCCAATCGCTCGCGCAGTTCGGTGATGCGCCCGTGGACTTGCGGCCTTGTCGTGTCCTCGTCCATGGAAGCGGTGAACTGGGCGAGAAAAACCGGCAGGTCGGGCACTTCGAAACGGATTGCATCGACCGCGCCAAGCAGGGCCACACAGTGGTCAACCAGGAAAATGCCGTCGTAAATCTTCAGCTTTCCGGTGGCTGCCTGATCGACAAGGCTCCGCGTATAGCCGCAATAGAATTCGAAAAGCAGGCTGCGGCCGTAGGTGATGGCGGCATTGTCTTCCTGCACGAGGACAGGCAATGCGCCGGCCGCATGGACAATTTCGGCCGGAAAGTTCATCGGCAGAATTCCGATGATTTTGCGCTGCGTCCGCGCTTTCCATTCCACGGCATAAGCATTCGGATCTTCCGCGATGGCCGCGAGCCTGCCAACGATCTCCTCGATTTCCGCTGTCTGCTTCATCTGCCTCCTCCGGGACGGTGAGTTTGACTTCATATATTGTCGGAATTTGTATGCGTGAACTTTCCAGAATATAGAAAGCTAGCATACCAATTATTCGAAACTTCATCATTTATAGATATATGTCAACCGACATTGGGCGCGCGACCGCGACAAAATGTGAAACTCCAGCGCAAGGCGATAAGTGAGAATAACTCATTAAACGCGCTCACGTCGGCTCATTCGGCGGACGCTCCTTTGCCCTTCGAGCATCACAGCCACAATCCTTATGTCTCTGCTCGCCCGCGGCAGTCAATAATAATACACTTGCGTATCATATGCCTGTGTAGCATAAACGCTCCATCGGGGTTTGGAATTGAAATCCGGAAGGGAGCGACCATGGACTTCGCACTGACGGAGGAACAGGAGGCCATTTTCGAGATGGCCCGGTCCTTTGGTGAGCAATTCGTCGCGCCATATGCGCGCGAATGGGAAAGGGCAGGCGAGATACCCAAAGAACTCTGGCCCAAATTGGGAGAGTTGGGTTTCGGCGGTCTTTATGTGCGCGAGGAATCGGGCGGTTCGGGGCTGTCACGGCTCGATGCCACGCTGGTTTTCGAGGCCCTGTCGATGTCCTGCGCCTCGGTCGCCTCGTTCCTGTCGATCCACAACATGTGCGCCGGCATGATCGACAAGTTCGGCAGCGCCGAGTTGCGCGAACGCTTCCTCCCGGCGGCGGTGTCCATGGATGCCGTTCTTTCCTACTGCCTGACCGAACCGGGCTCGGGGTCCGATGCGGCAGCCCTGAAGACCCGGGCGGCAAGCGACGGCCAGGGTTATCGCCTCAATGGCACGAAGGCGTTCATTTCAGGCGGGGGGTATTCGGATGCCTATGTCGTGATGGTGCGCACGGGCGATGATGGTCCGCGCGGCATTTCGACGGTCGTCGTGGAAACCGAGACCGCGGGGCTCTCCTTCGGCGGGCTCGAGGACAAGATGGGTTGGCGAAGCCAGCCGACCCGTCAGGTGCAGTTCGACGATTGTGTAGTGCCGGCGGCCAATCTTGTCGGTCAGGAAGGCCAGGGCTTCAAATATGCCATGGCGGGTCTGGATGGCGGGCGGTTGAACATTGCCGCCTGTTCGCTGGGTGCAGCGCAGGCCGCACTTGACGCCACACTCACCTATATGAGCGAGCGCAAGGCTTTCGGTCAGACGATCGACCAGTTCCAGGCGCTGCAGTTCCGCCTCGCAGACATGGAAATCGAGTTGCAGGCGGCGCGGACCTTCCTGCGGCAGGCGGCGTGGAAGCTCGATACCGGTGCGCCGGACGCCACGAAATTCTGCGCCATGGCAAAGAAGTTCGTGACGGAAGCCGGATCTTCAATCGCAGACAATTGCCTGCAATTGCATGGCGGCTACGGATATCTCGCCGATTACGGGATCGAAAAGATCGTTCGTGACCTGCGTGTTCACCAGATTCTGGAAGGAACGAATGAAATCATGCGCCTCATCGTGGCGCGTCAGTTGGTCGGGGAGCGTCGATGAAGGATGTCGAGATCCGCAAATCCGGGCGGGCCGGACGTATCACGCTGACGCGGCCGAAGGTCCTGAATGCCCTTTCGCCGGCAATGTCTCTGGAGATCGAGGCAGCGCTCGACGGCTGGGAGCATGAAGGCGCGGTGGACGTCGTGGTCATAGACGCGGAGGGTGAACGGGCCTTTTGCGCCGGCGGCGACATCGCGGACATCTATCATCACGGCGTCGCAGACGATGAAGAATTCGCCCGGGCTTTCTGGCGTCAGGAATACCGCATGAATGCCAAGATTGCGCGATATCCAAAACCGGTTGTCGCTTTCATGCAGGGCTTTACCATGGGCGGGGGCGTCGGCGTCGGTTGCCACGCCGCCTACAGGGTCGTGGGACGTTCCACCCAGATCGCGATGCCGGAAGCCAGCATAGGGCTCATTCCCGATGTCGGCGGCACCCTACTTCTGGCGCATTCGCCCGGACGGCTTGGTGAATATCTTGGGCTGACAGGGGCACGGATGGGTGCCGCAGACGCAATTTACGCCGGCTTTGCCGACATGTTCATTCCCGAAGAAGAATGGCCGGGTTTGATTTCCGGCCTGGAAGCCAGCGGCAACCCGGCCAGCCTTTCGGCTGCGGTGGGAGATGCCGGAGACGCGCCGCTCGCCGCTGAGGCCGCGGAAATCGACCGCATTTTTTCGGGCCACGCGCTCAGGGACATCGTTCGAGCGCTCGATGGTGCGGATACCGAAGCCTGCCAAAAGGCTCGGGACGCGGTTCAGCGCAATTCACCCCTGTCCATGGCATGCACCCTGGAACTGGTTCGCCGGGCGCGCGGCTTCAATGACATCGAGGCAGCTCTTGCGCAGGAGTACCGGTTCACCCATCGCGTGCAGGCCGGCGGCGATTTGCTGGAAGGCGTCCTCGCGCAGATCATCGACAAGGACCGCAATCCGAAATGGATGCATAAGATTGCCGACGGGGTGCCTGCCGCCGCCGTTGCCCACATGCTGGCGCCACTGGGCGATCTTGAATGGTCAATGAAGGAGGAATTCGCATGAGAATAGCATTCATAGGGCTTGGCAACATGGGTGCGCCGATGGCGACGAACCTGATTGCCGCCGGACACGACGTAACCGGATTTGATGTCATGGCAAAGCCTGGGGGCGTGAAAATGGCGTCAACGGCCGCCGAGGCCTGCGCAAACGCCGACGTGGCGATCACAATGTTGCCGAATGGCGAAATCCTTCGCAAGGTTGCCGCGGAAATCATCCCCGTATTGCCAAAGGGCGCCATTTTTCTCGATTGCTCGACAGTCGATGTCGACAGCGCCCGTGCCGTGGCCGAGCAGGCGCATGCCGCTGGTCTCAAGGCTCTCGATGCGCCCGTTTCCGGCGGCATCGGCGGTGCCCAGGCCGGTACGCTCACCTTCATGGCAGGCGGCGACGAAGACGCATTCGAAACGGTCAAACCGCTCTTTGACATCATGGGCCAGAAGGCGGTTCTGTGTGGCCCGTCGGGAAATGGTCAGGCTGCCAAGATCTGCAACAACATGATCCTGGGGGTGACTATGATCGCAACGTGCGAGGCCTTTGCACTGGCCGACAAGCTCGGCCTTGACCGGCAGAAGATGTTCGACGTGGTCTCCACCTCCTCGGGCTATTCCTGGTCCATGAACGCCTATTGCCCGGCGCCGGGCGTCGGTCCCAAATCGCCGGCCGACAATGGATACAAGCCGGGGTTTGCCGCAGAGCTGATGCTCAAGGATCTGAATTTGAGCCAGATGGCGGCCACGGCTGCGAATGCAGATACACCAATGGGACAACTCGCCCAGGAACTCTATCAGCGCTTCGTGGAAACCGAGGACGGGCGCGGACGCGATTTCTCTGCCATGTTGCCACGCTTTGAAAAGCGGAGCCGGGCGTGATGGGAGAGCTTGTCGATATCCAGCGTGAAGGGCGTGTGGCGCTCATCCGCCTTAACAGGCCAAAGCAGCTCAATGCATTGAACATTGCCTTGGCCGCCGAACTGATCGAGGCCACCGAAGCCCTCGATCGCGACAGTTCGGTCGGATGCTTGGTGCTCACGGGCTCCGAACGCGCCTTTGCCGCCGGCGCCGACATCGCCGAAATGGCCGGGATGAGCGCGGCGCAGATGTCCGAGCTCGATTATTTCGGAGAGTGGGAGCGCTTTGCCGCGGCGCGGACGCCGAAAATCGCAGCCGTCAACGGCTATGCGCTTGGCGGCGGATGCGAGCTCATGATGATGTGCGACTTCGCCATAGCGGGGGAGGGCGCTCGCTTCGGGCAGCCGGAAATCAAGCTTGGAGTCATCGCCGGCATCGGTGGCACCCAGCGCATGACGAAGCTCATCGGACGCGCGAAAGCCATGGACATGCACCTGACCGGCCGAATGATGGGAGCGGCCGAGGCGCTTTCTGCCGGGCTTGTCGCCCGGGTTGTGCCCGACGACAAGGTCCTGTCGACCGCGATGGAAGCGGCTGCGGAGATTGCATCCTATTCGCGTCCGGCCGCGCGGCTTGTCCGGGAGGCGGTTTCGCGGGCCGAGGAAGGCTCGCTCAAGGAAGGACTGCTGTTTGAGCGCCGGCTGTTTCACAGTCTTTTTGGCACGCATGACCAGAAAGAGGGCATGCAGGCGTTCATCGAAAAGCGACCGGCAAAGTTCTACGGAATATAAAGCCGGGAATTGGCCTTTCCGTCTTGCCTCAACGCGGGCCTCAATGCAGACCTCAATGCGGGTGAAGAACGGCGCCGCCACAGGTCGAGATGATCTGGCCGGTTACATAGGACGAAAGATCGGTGGCCAGAAATTCCAGCACATTCGCAAGATCATCCGTGGTGGCAAAACGCCTGAGTGCGATCGCCTGAAGCTGTTTGTCCGTCCCAACGCCCATTGCCGGGTCCAGTCGCTTCAGCCGCTCGGTCTCGACGATGCCCGGCGCAATTGCGTTGACCCTCACGCCGAAGGGGCCGAGTTCGGCGGCGAGCGTGCGCGTGAGATAGGCGACACCGGCCTTTGCCGCGCCGTAAACGGCGAGATTGCCGCCCTCCAGCAGCGATATGCCGGTCTGTGAGGAGATGTTGACGATGACCCCGCTACGCTGGTCCTTCATCACCGGCGCGGCAGCGGCGCAGCACAAATGCGCCGATTTCAGATTGGCGCCGATCAGGTAGTCGAAGGCTTCCGGGGTCGTATCACTGGCAAATGTACCCGAACCGCGGGCAACGGCGACACCGGCATTGTTGACGAGAATATCAAGCCTGCCAAAGGTTTCGAGTGTCTCGGCGACGAGCCGCGTTGCCGATGCGGGGTCTTTGAGATCGGCTTCGATGCCGATCGAGCGGCGTCCTAATGCCTCGACTTCCGCCATCACGCTTTCCGCCGTCAGTGCTTCGCCGATCCTGGCAGCGCCCTGAAGGTTGAGGTCGGCAATCACCACATCCGCGCCAAGTTGGGCCAGACGCAATGCGTAAGCCCTCCCGAGCCCGCGGGCAGCGCCGGTGACGATGGCAATCTTGCCGCTCAATTGTTCATGCATGATCTATCTCCAACTGACGCCGCGCGCCATGGTTAACGGTGAAAGACGATGGCGTTGTCGATGGTCTCGCGGCCGACCCGCGCCTTGTTTGCGGGAACCTCCTCGTCCTCATAGCCGAAGGATATGCCGAAGATCAGCCGGTTTGAGGGATCAAGACCAAGATGGTCGCGGACGATCGTCGGATAAAGGCTGAGCGCGCCCTGCGCACAGGATGATATGCCCCGCGATGTCATGACGAGCATCAGCGTTTGTGCATAGATGCCCAGATCGACGGCTTCGCGTTCCTCGAACTCACCATGCATGAAGACGAAGACGGCGTGCGGGGCGCCGAAAAATTCCAGATTGCGGCGGTAAGCCCAGTCGCGTCGCGGCCGATCATTGCGCTCTATGCCCATCGCGCCGTAAAGCTGCACGGCGGCATCCACCTGGCGGTCGCGGTATACGCCTGGAAATTTTCTATCGGCCCTGAAATCCGGATCAGGCGCGATCCCGGCCTCGGAAGCCTCCACCAGCTTATGGGCCAGCGCCTGGAGGTTTTCGCCCGAAACGACATGGCAGATCCAGGGTTGAATGTTGCAGTTCGACGGAGCGGCCTGGGCCAGAGAAAAGACCTCACGCAGAGTGGCTTCGGGAACTTCCTTTGGCAGATAACCCCGAACGGATCGTCGCCTCGCAAGTATATCGTCCAAGATCAAGTCAGGGCCTCCTCGTGAGCTACAGGCCGCTTCGCCCGGCAATTTCGATCCCGCGCTTTGAATAGGCCTTGGCAAGGAACTGCCCGATACGCGCGGAATCGGGCAATGTGCTGTTGCCCTGTTCGCCGCGCACCGCGACCCCCGCGCTGCCAACGGCGCCGCGGAACATGGCAAAGACGCGATGGAAATCCGTCATTTCTTCTGTGCTGCCTGCATGGGCATAATAGTGCCGGAGATAATCTTCTTCCGTCGGTATGCCCATCGCCTTCAGATCATGGCCCAGCAGTCCGCCATTTTCGTCCGGCGACATGTTCCACGCCTGCGTATTGAAAGCGACGTCCACCAGAGGATGGCCGAGCGTCGACAACTCCCAGTCCAGAACACCGATCACACGTGGTTCGGTCGGGTGGAAAATGACATTGCCGATGCGCAGGTCCCCGTGGCAAAGCGCGAGGAGATCGCTTTGCGGAATGCGGCTTTCCAGCCATGTCAACATCTGGTCGAGGTCGGGGTTGTCGTCATCGCCCTTTCTGTATTGCGACCAGAGCTGAGACCAGCGGCCGATTTGCCGCTCGAAATAGTTGCCTTCGCGGCCGTAGTCACCAAGGCCGACGGCGCGGAAATCGAGCCGGTGGATTCTCGCCATGGTCTCGCACATCGAATTGTAGAGAAGCGTCCGATCCGCCGCCGCAAGCCCGGGTGCGGCATATTCGGTGAAAACGCGGCCTTCGAGCCATTCCATGAGGTAGAAGGGCGTCCCGAGAATGCCGGCGTCGTCGTGGTAGTGAAAGGCTTCCGGAACCGGAATGTCGGTGTCTCGCAACGCTTTGAGAACCCTGAATTCACGGTCTATCGCATGCGCCGAACGCGCGAGTTTCATGCCTGGCTGCTTGCGAAGAACGGCGCGCCATCCGTCAGCCTCGACAAAATAGGTCGGGTTCGACATGCCGCCCTCGGTCGGGCGGGTCGACAGGGCATCGACCTTTCGTCCCAGGAAGCCGGTCAGGAAATCCCGCAGGCGTTGGGGTTCGAAATCCGCGCCCTGGCTGGAGGGTTTGGCCACGGAATTCATGATGACTCGCCGCGTCCGAAGGAAAAGAGCGTGTGAGCGATGCGGCGCTTTTGCACCTCCTCGGAGCCTTCGGTGATCTTGTAGCGCCGGTGGTGGCGATAAATGTGTTCGAAAGGCATATGACGGGAATAGCCCATGCCACCGTGGACCTGCATCGCGAAATCGGCTGCCCTGCAAACCAGGTCGTTGGCCTTGAAATTGCAGATCGAGACTTCGTCGCTAAACTCCGCGGGGTCGGCCTTGTCCATTTTCCAGGCGGTCCGGAAAATATAGTTGCGCACGAGTTCGCATTCGGCATGAAGCTCGGCAAGCGGGAACTGAATGGCCTGCCGCTTTGCAAGCGGCTCGCCGAAGAGAACGCGTTGCCGCGCGTATTTCACCGCTTCGGTAATGCAGTAGCGTGCCGCGCCGGCGCTGCCTGCCGCTTGTCTGATGCGGTTTTCATGGATGAACATCATTGCAATCTTCAGGCCTTCCCCCTCCTTGTGGAGAATGGCCGAATTGGGCACGCGCACGTCCTTCAGTTCCACTTCCGAATGGTCTGTCGGCATGTTGAAGGTCCAGTGGTTCATCACGATCGTGTGCCCGGGCGTGTTCGTCGGCACGACGAAAGCCGTAATGCCCTTTGCCTCTCCGTCCCGACCGCTCGTGCGGGCAAAGACGAGATTGGCTTCGGCGCGGCCGACCTGCGAGTTCCAGCGTTTGCGGCCGTTGATGACCCAATCGTCGCCGTCCCTGACGGCGCGTGTCTCAAGCCAGGTCGCATCAGACCCGTGATTGGGTTCGGTAAGGGCAAAGCTCAAATGCCGCTTTCCGCTGATGATCCCTTCGACATAGACTTTCTGCTCTTCTGTGCCATAGCGCGCAATTGCCGGCACGATCGGGAAATTTCCAACGATCGACGACTCGTCCTGAAGGTCGTTGTGCAGACCGAGCCCCTTCGCCGCCAGATGTTCGCGGATGGCCGCGTTCATCAGGTTTCCGGCTGCCTTGCCACCACAGCTTTCCGGCAGGCAAAGCCGCAGGTGGCCCGCCTTGTCGGCCCGCCGCTCCATTTCGGATATCACGGCGCGCCAGGCATCCGATGGCCGGCCGTCATGTTCCCAATCGGTGCGCGCCCATTCACGCCGGTGGTCGAAGAATTGAATGTTCTCGCGTTCAAGCGGCTTGATCTCGGCTTCAATGAAGGCGTCGAGCTCTGCAAGTTTGCTGGTAATCGCGGACGGCAGATCAAAGTCCATCTTATCTTTCCTTGATGCGGCGATAGCTCATGACGGATGTCGGGGTTTATGCCTCGACATGTTTCAACGCCTGATCCTTGAGCAGGAATTTCTGGATCTTGCCCGATGCGGTACGGGGCATCCGGTCAATGACTTCCAATGCCTCCGGCCAGTATTGCTTGGCCGCACCGCTTTTCGTCATCCATTCACGCAGATCGTCCATCGTCAGGCTGCAGCCTTCCTTCAGAACGACGAATGCGCATCCGCGCTCGCCCATACGGCTGTCGGGATAACCAACGATCGCTGCATCGGTGACGTTTGGATGGCGGTAGAGAATGGATTCGATTTCGACGACCGGAATGTTCTCGCCGCCGCGAATGACAATATCTTTCGTGCGGCCATCGATGCGGATGTAGCCATCCTTGTCCATATAGGCGAGGTCGCCGGTATCGAACCAGCCTTCCGCGCCGCGCCCGTCGAGACCGGGCCTCTTGTAATAGCCGATGAACTGCTGGGAACCGCGGAAATAGAGACGCCCGGTATCACCTGTGGCCATCGGGTTGAGATTCTCGTCGGCAATCAGGATTTCCACGCCGTCCACCGCGCGCCCGTCTGTTGTCGCGGATTTTTCCGCCGCCCGTTCAGGCTCGGTCAGGGAGCCGGCCAAGCTTTCGGTCATGCCCCATAGCGAACTGACATCGAGATTGAGCTTTTGCTTTGCATTTTCGATGACGACCGGCGGAATTTGCGCGCCGCCGCAAAGGAATGTCGTGAGTTTTGGCGCCTCGGCGCCGTCCGAGACGGCGTTGCAGATATCGGCGAGGAAAGGCGTCGCCGCCGCCATATGCGTGACGCCTTCGCGCACCATGGCCGGCACGCAGGCCGCCGGCTCCCAGATGTCGACGAGCACCATCGTCCCGCCATAGTAGAGCGCCTGGATCATGACAGCTGCATAGCCGGTCATGTGCCCGAAGGGCGTCGAGCCAAAATGCACGTCGTCATATGTGAGCTTGAAACGCTTGCCCAAGGCGTCGGTGCACGCAATCAGCGTATTGAAACAATGCATGACGCCCTTCGGCTCGCCGGTGGTGCCGGATGTGTACATCAGCACCGCCATTTCGTCGGTTGCCGGGGGCGTGCCCTCAGAGGCACTCACGGGCGCGGCCGCAGAATTCATGACGAGATTTTCGAAGGAACGGTTCGGAGCGCCGTCAACGACGATGATGTGGTCGAGCTTCGGCAAGTCCGGCTTCAGTCCGTCAAGCATGGCTTCGAAATCGTGGCCACGAAACAGCCTGGGTATGATGATCGCCTTGGTGTCGGCAAAGCCGAGCATGAAGCGCAGTTCCCGCTCGCGGAAGATATGCATCAACGGATTGGGAACAGCTCCGATCCGCCCCAGTGCAAGCGCCGAAACGACGAATTCCCACCAGTTGGGAAGCATGATCGCGACCACGTCGCCGCGGCCGATCCCCATCGCACGAAACGCGCCGGCGGCCTTGGCGACCGCCTCGCCCAGCGCCGCATAGGTCATGATCTTGAGCGGCCTGTCGAACCCGTTGTCTTTCCGATAGGCGATGATCGCCTTTTTGTCGGGATCGCGAGCGATGGCGGCTTCCAGGAGGTCGTCGAGGGTCTTGTCCTGCCACCAGCCCTGCTGGCGCATGGCGCTGGCGTGGGCCGCAAAATCGAAATCGCTCGCCATGGTCACCTCCATCCGTGGCTTTCATTGCAGAGCCGCCAAATCCTCCCGGCAGCCATGCCCTCATAGTAGTAAGCTAGAGTACGGTAAAAAGACACACCAAATTTCCCGCTGTCAAGTGGAATGCATGACAGGTGAGATTAGTAGACGAATTTTCCCGCCGGATGGGTGGCCGAGATCCCTCCGTCAACGGCGATGAGCTGGCCGTCGACATAAGCCGCATCATCGGAGGCAAGAAAGGCGGCGACGGCAGCCATGTCGGTGACGTGGCCCGGACGCTGCATTGGCGTCAGCCTGCCGAGCTTGTCCTCCTTGCCGTGTTGGCGCGCCCAGTCGAACATCGGCTTGGTCAGCCCGGTTTCCGTAAGACCAGGGAGTATGGCGTTGACGCGCACATTCCGGCCGGCGAAGGCGCAGGCTGCCGTCATCGTCAGATGATTGACCCCAGCCTTCGCCGCGCCATAGGCTTCTGTGCCGCCGCGCGCGCGCAGCGATCCGGTGGACGAATTGAGAATAATCGAGCCGCCGCCATGCTCGGCCATGTAGCCACCGGCGAGCTTGCAGGCCACGAATGCCGTGATGACGTTGTCTCGAAACATCTCCTCCCATTGCTTGGTTGTCTGCTCAAGAAAGGGCGTGACGGAATCGGTATTGCCGGCATTGGCGAAGAAGAAGTCGAGCCCGCCGAATTCGGCGACACAGCGGTCGATTGCCGCCTGAACCGCAGCTTCGTCCCCGGCATCGGCGACATGCCAGATGCAGGCGCCGCCTTCTTCCGTGACGATCCTCGCCGTTTCCTCAAGCGTCTCCCGCTTGCGCCCGACGATCATGACACTGGCGCCTTCCGCGGCATAACGCTGAGCACTTGCCCGTCCGATTCCGCTTCCCCCGCCGGTGATGATGCCGCTCCGTCCTTCCAGGCGTTTCATAGTCATCCTCCTCTATGTCGCTTTCCGCAGTCGCTGCGAACCTTCATGCCGACATATTGTAAAGTACGCAAGATGAAAGTAAACTAGCGTTCAAATTTGCGGAGGAGATGACCGAATGGCCGGAAAGCTGGATCACGTCGGGATTTTTGTCGATGACCTCGACAAGGCAATCCCATTTTATCGCAAACTTCTGGACCACGATAAACCGGTGATCCGCGAGGTGCCGGAACTCGGCCTTCGCCTCGCCTTTTTCACCAAGCAGGGCGGCGAAATTATCGAACTGGTGGAGGCTTCGGGCAAAAGCGAATTGAGGAACGGCGATGTCGTCGTCGCCCTTGAGGTCGATGACCTCGAGGCTGAAATCGCTCGGCTGGCCGAAGCCGGGATCAAGGCCTACCACCAGAAACCGACCGAAAACCTGCCCCTTCATCGGGGCTGGATCACAAAGGGTGAGGGATGCGGAACGATCATCGAGCTTTGCCCGAAGGGTGACGTTGGCCGGTTCGTCAAAGGCTAGGTCTTTTCCAAACACGCAACAGGGAGGATGAACATGTTGCCACTTCAGGGCGGGTCGATGATGATGCCGATGCTGCTATCGGTGATCAACGAGCACGGGGCGGTGTCCAACGGAAGCTGCGAAGTCGTTTCCCGCCAGCTCGACGGTTCGGTCCATCGTTGCACGTTCAGCGAGTTGAATGCGCGCACCAAGCAGCTGGCCAATGCGCTTTTGCGGCGCGGGCTGGGCCTCGGTCACCGTGCAACGACCATCGCCTGGAACACCCACAGGCACATGGAACTCTTCTACGGGATTACGGGTATCGGATCGGCGATCCACACCGCCAATCCGCGACTTTCGCCGGAGCATCTGGCCTATGTCATCAACGAGGGCGCCGGCGAAATCCTCTTCTTTGATCCTGATATACTGCCCCAGGTCGAAGCGCTCGCGGGGTCTCTGCCCAATATTCGGCATTTCGTGGTGCTGGCTTGCGCCGAGGACATGCCGACAAGCGACGCAATTGCGCTGGAATGCTACGAGTCCTGGCTGGCGGCTGAGGAGCGCATCTTCGAATGGCCGGAATTCGATGAACGCACGGCGGCGACAATCTGCTTCACATCCGGCACGACAGGCCTGCCGAAGGGCGTTGTCTACGCCCATCGCGATTGCTTCCTGCAAACGCTGATCCTGTCTTCCCATGCCTGGCTGCCGATACCAAAACGCAACCCGCTGGTGATGATGCCGTTGGCGCCAATGTTTCACTCCTCGGCATGGAACTATCCTTTCGGGGCGTTTTTCATGGGGCGCAAGCTGGTGCTTGCCGGCCGCGACGTGTCACCGGCCACGATCATCGGCCTCATTGGCAGTGAACAGGTGACCAATATGGCGCTCGCGTCGTCGGTCATGCAAAGTCTGCTGGCCTATGTGGACGAGAGCGGCTCTTCGTTGGCTCCGCTCGAAACGCTGATTACCGCGTCGACAGCAATGCCGGCTCATGTGCTCAAACGCCTCGGCGACGAATTCGGAATCCAGACCGCCCACAATTGGGGCATGACCGAATG
This sequence comes from Hyphomicrobiales bacterium, assembly GCA_900467685.1. GTDB lineage: Bacteria > Pseudomonadota > Alphaproteobacteria > Rhizobiales > Rhizobiaceae > Ensifer_A. Next base: position 109,857 of record UBQX01000013.1, on the reverse strand, counting down.
CATGTTCGGCTCTTCCGGCATCCTGTCGGGGCCGCATGAGGCCCTGCCGCTTGATGGTCAGGTGCCGTTCAAGTCGACAGACGGACGGCAGACGCCGGGCTTCAAATTCCGTCTCGTGGACGACAACGGCGATCTTCTGCCGCATGATGGCCGCACGCGTGGACATTTGCGGGTGCGAGGCCTTTGGGCGACGAAGACCTATCTGAACCAGAAAGAGGGCTCGGCCACGGATGCGGAAGGCTGGCTTGTTACAGGGGATGTCGCAACGATTGATCCCGACGGCTACATGCATATCGTTGACCGGTCCAAGGACCTCATCAAGTCCGGTGGTGAATGGATTCCGTCGATTGACCTCGAACACGCGGCCATGGCGCATCCCGATGTGGTGAAAGCTGCCGCGATTGCCGTCGATCACCCCAAATGGCAGGAACGGCCGTTGCTCGTGGTCGTGAAGAAGGAGGGATCCGGTCTGGAGGAAAACGCGCTCCTGGAATTCATCGCGCCGAAAATGGTGAAGTGGTGGCTGCCTGACGCCGTGGTTTTCGTTGACAGCATGGAGGTCAACGCCGCCGGCAAGATCCTCAAGCACCGGCTGCGCGACGAGTACCGCGATTTTCTCACAGCCCGACAATTATGGGCTGCAGGTTGAGGTGCAGCCCGGCCCTTGCCATGCCGAGCCGGGTTGCGCGTTCACCGGAATATCGTTAGCCTCCATATAGTAATAATTCGTACCATAAGGAAGATCGCGTGACGGGTCTGCTCTCCGATGTCAAAATCGTGGAACTGGCGGGGCAGGGCCCGGCACCTTTCGCCGGGGCTTTTCTTGCCGATTTCGGTGCGGATGTGGTGTTGATCGACCGGGCCTCAAGACCCGGCACGACGCTCGAGAGGCCACGCAAATACGACTTTTACATGCGCAACAAGCGGTCCGTGGCGCTCGATCTGAAAACCGAAGATGGTATTGCGACGGCAAAGGCGCTGATCGCCAAGGCGGATGTCCTGATCGAGGGTTACAGACCGGGCGTTGTCGAGCGTCTGGGACTTGGCCCCGACATATGCCTCGGCTTGAACCCGCGACTCGTCTTTGCGCGCATGACGGGTTGGGGACAGGACGGACCGATGGCCATGGAGGCCGGACACGACATCAATTATCTCGCACTGACCGGAGCGTTGCAGGCGATCGGCGCAGCCAATGCACCACCTCCACCGCCGCTCAATCTTGTCGCCGATCTGGGGGGTGGGGCGATGTTCCTCGTCGCCGGCATTCTTCTCGCCCTGCACGGTGCGCGGGCAACCGGGCGCGGGCAGGTCGTTGATTGCGCCATGATTGATGGCGTTGCGCAACTCATGTCAGCCTTTCAGGCGTTTCGTCAGCAAGGAACCTGGTCGGCTCAGCGGCAGGACAATATCGTCGACGGCGGTTCTCCCGATTTTGGCACCTATGAAACAAGAGACGGGCTCTATGTCGCGGTTGGCGCCATCGAGCCGCAATTTTATGCCAGCCTCGTCAATTGTCTTGGTCTGGACTTGAACCAGATCCCCGATCGCCGCGACAGGGCGAACTGGCCGGCGCTCAGGGCGATCTTTGCTGCGGCCTTTGCGCAGAAGACCCGCGCAGAATGGGTCGGGATCATGCGCGGGCGTGACGCCTGTTTCGCCCCGGTGCTCAGCATCGATGAGGCCTGGGAAAATCCCCAGATGAAGGCGCGGGGAACTTTTCAGCAGATGGATGGCCTGAAATATCCGGCGCCCGCACCAAGGCTTTCTGAAACGCCGGGCGCTTTGCGGAATCCCGCACCTGAACCCGGTGCCGACACCGAAGCCGTCCTTGCTGACTGGGGCATTTTGACGCCGGAGACGCCATGATCCGCGATGAGGAGCAGCCAATGTCTGCAGAGGCAACCTGTCGCGCTACCGCCGGTATCATGAAGCAGATCATCGCGCGCCAGAAAATCGGCCGCGCCATCATTCCCTGTTGATGCGAAATAATCCTAGCTACCGAATGATACGCTAGCACAATAAACTTGCACCCAGAAACAGATACGCTACTGTACAATAAAGTCATCGACGGTTGCTCGGGCCCTGCTGCAGGAGGAATGGACGGATCCAAGCGGATTTGTCTGGATTTGGGCGTGGCGTCCGGAATCGATGGCTTTGAAGGTTCAAAAGAGGAGGAACTTGAACCATGTCTTTCAGAAAAATCATGTTTGTCGCCTCGGCGGCAACCGCCCTGCTGATTGCGAGAGGCGCTATGGCCGATGTCACCATCGGTTATCTGGCGGATTTGTCAGGCGCCACTTCGGTGCTCAGCGGCAAGTCCAGCCAGGCAGCGATGGAAATGGCCATCGAGGATTTTGGTGGCAAGGTCAATGGCGAGGATATCAAGCTGTTGTCCGCCGACCACCTGGGCAAGCCTGACGTCGGTCTCGGTATCGCCCGCGAATGGATCGATCAAAAGAAGCTCAATCTGCTGTTTTCCGTCGACAACTCCGCCGTCGCGCTGGCTGTTTCCGATTATGTGAAAGACAAGGACGTCGCTTTCATTCATGGCGCATCGACCTCCAAGCTGACAAATGAAAGCTGTGGACCCAATCAAATCCAGATGCTGGTCGACAGCTATGGCCTTTCGCGTGCCATCACCACGCCTCTCGTCAAGGAGAATCACAAGAACTGGTATTATATCACCGTCGACTACGCGCTTGGCCACGACCTCGAAAGTCATGGCGCCACGGCTATCAAGGAAGCCGGAGGCAAGTTCCTGGGCTCGTCCAGCCATTCTCCGCAGGCCACCGATTTCTCGGCCTTCCTGCTGGAGGCCAAGAGCAAGGGAGCGGACACGATCGGCCTTGCAACCTTTGGCTCCTATCAGGTGGCAATCGCCAAGCAGGCGCAGGAATTCGGCATGACCGATGTAGCACTGGCGCCATTCTTCTTGGGTATTACCGACATCAAGGCGGCCGGGCTCGATGCGTTCCAGAATGTTCATGGCGCGATCCAGTTCTACTGGGACCAGAACGACAAGACCCGCGCGTTCTCCAAGCGCTTCGAAAAGCGTTTCGGGCGTCCGCCGACCTTCACCAACGCGATGGCTTATGAATTCGTCACGGATTATCTGAAAGCGATTCAGAAGGCCGGAAGCAAGGAAGCATCGAAGGTGACTGCCGCCATGCGCGCGGCACCCCTTGAGATGATAAACGGCGACACCGCGACGATCCGTGCCGATGGTCGTACGCTACGCCCGATGTATTCCTATGTCACGAAAAAGCCTTCCGAGAGCAAGGGCGACTGGGACTATCTCAAGATCACCGGCACCATTCCGGCCGATTCACTGGCTCCGCCGTTGAGCGAGAGCAAATGCCCCTTGATCAAGAAGTGAATTGAACAGATTGCGAGGGGCCTGCCATGCCGGCCCCTCGCTTCGGGACAGTCAGGGATCTGGAAGGAGCTCGCCGTTGCAAGGCACGATAATCAGCGTCCGGCGCATGACCAAAAGCTTTGGAGCCTTTGTGGCAGTCAATGGGGTCGATCTCGACATCGTCGAGGGAGAGATCCACGCGATGATCGGCCCAAATGGGGCCGGAAAGACAACATGCTTCAATTTGCTGACCGGAAGTCTGCCGGTTACATCGGGCGAAATAAGGTTGCGTGATACCGTGATTTCCGGCCTGACAATGGACGAGATTGCCCGGCGCGGCCTCGTTCGCTCCTACCAGATTTCATCGATCTTCCCCGATTTCACGGTCCTGCACAATGTCCGGTTCGCGCTTCAGCAAAAGCGCCCGACGAACTTTGATTTCTGGCGCTCGGAACTTTCTCTGCGCAGCCTGGACGACCGCGCGATGGCTTTGCTCGAGGAACTCAACCTTGGGGAATGGTCGGCCACGCGCGCGGGCGATTTGCCTTATGGCCACAAGCGCGCCCTTGAGATCGCGACAACGCTGGCTCTTGATCCGCAGGTCCTGCTGCTCGACGAGCCCACCTCGGGTATGGGCCGCGAGGATATCGGGCGGGTCACCGAACTGATCCGAAAGGTTGCCACGGGGCGGACCGTTCTCATGGTCGAGCACAATTTACCGGTTGTGGAAGGGCTCTGCGACCGCGTGACGGTGCTTGCACGCGGTCAGGTCATAGCAAGCGGCACCTATGACGAGGTGTCGAAGAACCAAAAGGTCATCGAAGCCTATCTGGGAGCGGAACATGCTTGAAATCCGCAACCTGAATGCCTGGTACGGCGAAAGTCACATTCTTCACGGAACGAATATGGATGTGCCCGAAGGCCGGGTTGTGTCTCTGTTGGGGCGCAATGGCGCGGGAAAGACCACGACCATGCGTTCGATCATGGGGCTGATGGACAGGACGTCGGGCACGCTCAACTACAAGGGCGACAATCTGCTCAATCTTCGGCCGGACCAGATTGCCCGCAAGGGAATAGCCCTTTGCCCGGAAGACCGCTGCATCTTCCCGTCTCTCACAGTCACGGAAAACCTGTTCCTGCCTCCGATCATCGCCAAGGGCGGCATGGATATCGAGGAAATCCACACGCTCTTCCCCAACATCCGGGAACGCGCCGCAAGCCGGGGCACGGACCTGTCCGGAGGGGAGCAGCAGATGCTGGCCATCGCGCGGATCTTGCGCACCGGCGCGCGGCTCCTGCTGTTGGACGAGCCGACCGAAGGGCTTGCGCCGGTCATCGTGCAGCAGATTTCGCGCACGATCGCCAGGATCAAGGAGCATGGCTATTCGATCCTCCTGGTGGAACAGAATGCCCACTTCGTGGAGGGACTCGCCGATGTTCATTATCTCATCGAGAACGGAATGATCGTCGACCGCCTGGAAGGTACCGAGTTCGCCAGGCAGATCAGCCGCGTTGAAAAGCTTCTGGGATTGTGAGGCGGAGCCATGCTTGATATCAACATCAATCTTATTCTCGGACAGATGATGCTGGGTCTCGTCAACGGGGCATTTTATGCCATCGTATCCTTGGGCCTGGCGATCATATTCGGCCTTCTTGGCGTCATCAATTATGCGCACGGCGTGTTTTTTATGCTCGGCGCGTTCATCGCCTATATGCTCGGTGAGACACTGGGCATCGGCTATTGGGGTGCCCTGATCCTGGCGCCGCTCATGATCGGCGTCTTGGGCCTCTTCGTGGAGGTCCTTCTGATCCGGCATCTCTACAAGCTCGAACACCTCTATGGTCTGTTGCTGACGCTGGGGCTGGCGCTCTTCATCGAGGGCTTCCTGCGCATCGTTTTCGGACCTCAGGGGCTGCCCTACGCCATACCGGCCAACCTGCGCGGAGCGATCAATCTGGGCTTCATGTACCTTCCCAATTACCGCGCCTGGGTCGTTATCTTCGGCATCATCCTGTGCCTGGCGACATGGTTTATCATCGAGCGGACGCCGCTCGGGGCCAAGCTCAGAGCCGCGACGGACAATCCGCAGATGGTGCAGTCCTTCGGCATCAATGTGCCGGTCATGCTGACGCTGACCTATGCCGCGGGTGTGGCGCTCGCGGCGGCCGGCGGGGTCATGGCCGCACCGCTCATCGCCGTCGATCCGTCGATGGGGACCAATATCGTCATCGTTGCATTCGCCGTCGTGGTGATCGGCGGCATGGGGTCCATTCTCGGCTCCATCGTCACCGGACTCGGACTTGGATTGCTCGAAGGTTTTGCCAAGGCGGTCTATCCGGAGGCGTCTTCGACGGTGTTGTTCCTGGCGATGGTCATCGTTCTGGTTCTTCGCCCAAGGGGTTTGTTCGGGAAAATGGCATGAGCAGCATGGATATCGCCGCAAAAATCAGGGGGAGTGGAACACTTGCAAGAAGATGAAGTGCAGTTCCTGGGATTTACGAAACCGCGTGCTGTCGCCTTCGCGCTGCTTGCCGCCTTCATCGTCGTATCGCCGTTCGTGCTTTACCCGGTCTTCCTGATGAAGGTCTATTGCTTCATCATCTTTGCCTGCGCCTACAATCTGCTTTTGGGATATACTGGGTTGATGAGCTTCGGGCATTCTGCCTTTTTCGGAGCCGGAGCCTATCTGTGCGGCTATACTGCTGCAAGGCTCGGCCTACCCTTTGAGATTTCCGTCCTAGCCGGCACGCTCTCGGCCGCATTGCTCGGGCTAGTCTTCGGCTGGATTGCCATCCGCCGCTCGGGCCTTTATTTTGCGATGATAACGCTGGCGCTTGCACAGATGACGTATTTCATCGCTCTTCAGGTGCCATTCACCGGCGGCGAAGACGGTATTCAGCAGGTGCCGCGGGGATCACTTCTGGGTTTGGTCGATCTTTCATCTGACACGACCATTTATTGGGTGATGGCCGTCATCCTGCTCGGCGTCCTCGTTTTTCATAACCGGATCGTCCATTCGCCCTTCGGGCAGGTCTTGCGAGCGACCCGCAAGAACCCCGAGCGTGCAAGATCGCTGGGTTACAACGTGGATCGCTTCAAGCTGATGTCATTCGTGCTTTCGGCTGCGCTTGCCGGCTTTGCGGCCTCGCTCAAGACGATCATTTTCGGGCTTGCGACCTTGACGGATATATCCATGGTCACCTCGATCGAAGTGGTGCTGAGCAACCTGGTCGGCGGTATCGGCACGATCTTCGGGCCCGTTGTCGGCAGCTTCGTCATCCTTTCGCTGGAATATTATCTTGCTCCCTACGGGCCCTGGGTCCTGCTGATCCAGGGTCTTGTCTTCACGCTTTTCGTGCTTCTTTTTCGCCAGGGTATCGTTGGAAAGTTGCAGGAGAAGCTGCGGACGCTTTTGTGAGCATCGGGTCTCGGTCCGGGGAGACTGCCATTTGAAACGAGCGCCGGGGCAAGACACTGCCCCGGCATTCGCCTTAATGCCCCTTGAAGGCCGGCTTGCGGCGTTCGCTAAAGGCCGTCAGACCTTCGCGCACGTCGTCGGTCGAGGCCAGCGCAGCAAGGGCCTGCGCTTCGTTTTCAAGCTGGGTTTCAAAGGCGTCGACGCGGGCGGTCAGGATCGTGCGCTTGATCGCACCGTAGGCGAGCGTCGGTCCATCGGCAAGCATGCGTGCTGTCTTTTCAGCGGCCGCGGTCAGTTCATCGGCGGGAACGACGAAATCCACGAGCCCGACTTTTTCCGCCTCTGCGGCATCCAGCACTTCGGACAACAGAAGGAAACGTTTGGCGCGGGAAAGACCCATGCGATTGGACAGCGAGACGGTAGAGCCTGAATCCGCACAAAAACCGATCTTGGAAAATGCGGCATTGAATTTCACGGTATCTGCGGCAAACAGGATGTCGGACATGGCCGCCAGCGAAACCGCGCCGCCGGCGACATCGCCCTGCGCTGCACACACGACAGGGGCATTCATTCTCTGGAGCCTGCTCAGCGCCATATGCAGATCGGCTGTCCACGCCCTGATCTGCTTCGGCAATTGCGACAGATCCTTCATGAAGGAGCGCACGTCGCCGCCGACGGAAAAGAAACGGCCCTGTGCCGTCAACAACACCGCCCGCACATCGGCACGCGTTGATAACTCAACCGACAGATCGCACATCTCGCGGCACATTGCGCCGTCGATTGGGTTTCCGCGTTCAGGCTGCGTGAGCGTGACCCGCGCCAGTCCGTCGTCGAACCGGCAGGTCAGCGTTTCCATCACCATTTCTTCCATGTGCTTTCCTCCTGTCGCAGGCCCTATGTGGCCTGTGTCTCAAAATAGGTAACAAAGCGAGCCTGCTCTTCATTCATGTTTCGGTTTCGAAAAACCTCTTTCCACCGCACTTCGTGCAAGAGAGCCGGTTCCGCGCATCAGGATCTGGGTGCGGTTTTCGAGCTCGATTGCAGCGCGAAGACTTCCGGCCTCGAGATTGGCCCACATTCCGCGCTTGGTCATCCAGGTTGCCAGGCGACCGTTCTGCGAAATGGCTTGAGCAAGCAAACGCGCCTCAGCCAGCAGGTCGTCTGATTGGGTTCGCCGGAAAATCAAGCCAATGCGTTCTGCCTCTTCGGCTTCGACCATACGCCCGGTAAGCATCATCTCGAAAGCGCGGGTGGTGCCGATAGCACGCGGCAGAAGCCAGCTGACCCCAATATCGCAGCTCGACATGCCGACCCGGATAAAGGCGCTGTTGAAGCGCGCATCCGTCGAGCCGATGCGGGTGTCGCAGGCGAGAGCGAGCCCCAATCCCGCGCCGGCAGCCGCGCCGTTGACTGCGGCAATTGTTGGCTGCGGGATCGCCTGCAGCCGCGTCACGAGACTTGCAAACTTCTCCTGCCGTCCCATCCAGAATGCGGTTTCGTCATCGCCCGATGAACTGTCGGCAAGCGACAGGTCAAAACCGGCGCAGAAGCCGCGCCCGGCGCCTGTGACGATGAGAACATTGGCTTTCGAGCGCGCCACCTCGTCGAGACGATCGAGAAAACCATCCACCATCGCGTCGGTCAGGGCGTTGAGCTTGTCCGGTCGATTGAGGGTCAGCGTGGCGATATTGTCGGCAAGATCGAGCTGGATTTCTTCGCTCAACGTCCCTGCCGCTCCTTGTCGGCCGATTTGCGCAAAGTGTCGCGCGCATTGGCCCAATCCTGGTCCGACATTGCGGAAAGATCTGCAAAGGTGGACGGCGCCGTGAGACGATGCCCTCCGTCGATCGGTATTGTCGCCCCGTTTACATAGGCACATTCGTCGAGCATCAGAAAGACAAGGAGATTGCGCAATTCGTCCATTTCGCCGAAGCGGCGCATCGGCACCTTGTCGGATTGGGTCGCGCCGACCGATGAGCCGGGGATCGGATTGAGCTTCTCCCACGCATTCTCGGTCGGGAAAGGACCGGGCGCCACGGCGTTGAGCCGGATGCCCTTCGGACCCCATTCCGAGGCCAGGGACATGGTCATGGCATGAATGGCGGTCTTGGCCATTGCGCAAGGCACGACATATGCGGAGCCGGACCAGACCCAGGTCACCAGGTTGGAGATGACCGTTCCCCTGACCTTTTCGGCGATCCAGCGTTTGCCGCAGGAATGGGTCGCGTAAAAGCTTCCATCCATGACGGTTGCTCTGACAGCCTCATAGGCGCGGTGCGAGATTGTTTCGGTCGGAGCGATGAAATTCGCGCCGGCATTGTTGACCAGCCCGGTCAGGTGGCCGCCCCGCCACAGATCGCCCACCATCTCGTCGACGGCCTCGGCGTCGCGAATGTTGACGACACGATATTCCGCAGTACCGCCAGAGCGCTCGGCGATTTCCGCACAGGCATCCGCCAGGACTTGTTCACGCCGCCCACATATGGCTACATGCGCGCCATGCACCGCGAAGCCGACGGACATTTCCTTGCCGAGGCCCGTACCGCCTCCGGTGACGAGAATGCGTTTGCCCTTGAGGACATCGTTCTTGAACGGACTCATGCTTGCCGGCCTCCCTTGTCTGCGCCGACAGGTTATCGCAAATCCGATATGATTGTCTAACGTATTGTACGCAAGAGTACGAAAATATGTCGGCGGCGACGTTTCCCTTGCGTTAATGCGGAAGCATACTATCATCTTGCGAACGAAATTGCTGTGCGGGAGGTGAAAGACGCATGCACGATTTGCCAGAAATGACGAATTTCAAGATCAGGGAGGCAGGGGACGGCATCATTCATCTGATTTTCGATCTGCCAGACCGCTCCATGAATGTGTTCACCAACAAGGCCATTCACGAGATCGAGGCCTTTGCAGACTGGCTCAAGGCTTCGGATGTCTCCGGTGTGGTCGTATATTCGGGAAAGAACACAGCCTTTTGTGCGGGCGCGGACTTGAGTGAGTTGTCGACGGCTTATGACATGATCATCGCCGCCCCGGAGGTCGAACGTGATGCGATGACGGTCGCTCACTTTTCGCCGATAGGGCGGGCGTTCCGCAAGCTCGAGACTGCCGGCAAGCCGGTGGCGGTCGCAGTGAACGGACTGGCGCTGGGTGGGGGCTGCGAGCTTATGCTGGCGTGTCACTACAGGGTCCTAACGGATGCGAAGGAAACCCAGATTGGCCTGCCCGAGTCGCTTGTCGGCCTGCTGCCAGGCGGTGGCGGCACGCAGCGAATGCCGCGCGTGGTGGGTGTCGAGGCCTCCCTTGGTGTCCTGCTCGAAGGTGCTCGTTTCGGCGCGCAAGAGGCCCTCGAGAAAGGGGCTGCGGACATTGTTGTCCCGGCCGGTGAAGAGATTGCTGCCGCGGAAGCCTGGATACGGTCGAACCCGGACCCGCGCCAGCCCTGGGATCGGCCGAACTGGCAGGCGATCGCAGTGGCGGAACTGCACGCGGTCACGGATCCGGTGCGTGAGGCTTTCCTCAAGAAAACAGGCGGTCACTATCCGGCTGAACTTGCGATCCTCGATTGCCTCGATCGCGGTCTGCCGAAAGGCATGGACGAGGGCGTTGCCGAGGAGATCGATATCTTCAAGGACCTTGTTCAGCGCATTGAACCACGCAACATGATTTCTGTGATGTTCCTGGGGCGCGTGGAATATGAAAAGCGCCGTCGCAAGGGAACCCTGCCGGAAGGCCTTGAGGCGTTCTCCAAAACGGTCAAGACGGCCATGGATCAAAAGGCCGCAATGCTTGGAGCACTTGGCAAGGATGCCGTGATATTTGCCGGCCTCGATGAAGGTTCTCCAGGAGATGCAGCCGCCGCCCAGATGGTTGCCGACCGCAAGCCGCAATGGTTTGAAGCCCCGCAGGGGCCGGTCGAGGCGGCGGCCATGGCGGTCCTCGCATCTGGCGCGGTGGCGGCGGCGGACACTGCTCGGAGTTTTGATCCGAGTGACCTCGCACTCGTTGATTATCACTGCCAGCAATTAGCAGGATTCCCGCGCTATCTCGGTGGTCCGTTTACCTTCCTCGAGCGCTATGGCGAGGCCCGTTGCAGAAAAATGGCAGGCTTTTCCTCATAGACGAGGTGCAGCGGCAGTGACATCTCCCTGCCGCTTCCATCCGCTTTCACTGATCGCCCATCACGCGGTCGAGCCCTTCGCGCCCCGGTATATCTTTCGCGCCGGGAACGTTGATCGATGTCGCGGTGAAGACCGTTTCCCCATCGACCTTTCCGGTGACACGTGAAAAGAGCAGGCGCTTTCCCTTCTTGACGACTTCGCAATGCCCTTCGACCCAATCTCCAAGCGAGATCGGACGCAGATATTCAATGGAAAGCATGACCGTCGGGGTTGACGTTTCGCGCAGGCCGGCCTGAACGCGCATCGAATAGGCGACCATATCGGCGAAGCTCGCAATCATGCCGCCGTGGCAGGTGTTGTGGGCATTGATATGGCGTGGCGAGCAACGAAATCCCATGACCATGTCCTCGTTCTCCCGGCGTCCGTAAAGCTTGCCCATCAGGCTGTCGAACGGGCCAACGGCCGGGAGTTCGACAAAGCCCTTCGGCGGGTTGTCCGGCAGGTCGCTAGCAACGAGCATTGCGACACGGTCGACACGGCTGCAGTCGCTCATCACAGGTTCCTCGATATGAGTTCCTTCATGATTTCCGAAGTGCCGCCATAGATGCGCTGGACTCGGGCATCGGCATAGAGCCTGCAGATTTCAAACTCGCGCATGAAGCCGTAGCCGCCATGCATCTGAACGCAGGCATCGACGACGCGCCCCTGCATTTCGGTGCACCACAACTTGGCCATCGAGGCTTCATAGGTTGAAAGCTCGCCCTTCAGATGCCGCGCGATGCACTGGTCAACGAAAGCCCAGCCGACCGTCAGTTCCGTCTTGAGTTCGGCGAGGCGGTAGCGGGTATTCTGGAAGTCTGCGATCGACTTGCCGAATGCCTGACGTTCGCGAACATAGTCGCATGTTATGTCATATGCTTTCTGCGCGGCGCCGATCGATGTGATGGCAATGATAAGGCGCTCCTGCGGCAGCTCGCTCATCAGGATCGCCATGGCCTGGCCTTCGCCGCCGAGCGTGTTTTCGACCGGCACTCTGACATTGTCGAAGAAAAGCTCTGATGTGTCCGCGCTGATTTGCCCGAGTTTGTCGAGATTGCGGCCGCGGCGAAAACCCGCGCGGTCGGCTTCCACGACGATCAGCGTCATATTGCCCGATCCGCGGCCCTCTCCGGTTCGGGTGACAACAATCACCATATCGGCGTGCTGACCGTTGGAAATGAACGTCTTTGCGCCGTTTATGACCCACTCGTTTCCATCTCGCATGCCTTTGGTGCGCACGCCCTGCAAGTCGGAACCCGTGCCGGGTTCCGTCATCGCGATCGCGCAGACAAGCGAGCCGTCCACCATGCCGGGCAGCCAGCGCGCTTTCTGTTCAGGCGTGGCATGATGCAGGAGATAGCCCAGGCAAACATCGGAATGGACCGAAACGTCGGCTGCCGGACCCATGTAGCCCGAATAAGCCAGTTCCTCCGCAATAACGGCGTGCATCCGAAAGTCGCTTTCAATGCCGCCATAGGCCTCCGGAACAGTGGGGCAGAGAAAGCCTGCCCCGCCCAGCTTGTCCCAAAGCGTGCGGGAAACGATGCCCTCGGCCTCCCAGGTCGCGAAATGCGGCGCGATTTCCTCGGTGATGAAGCGACGCAGACTGTCGCGCAGCTGTTCGTGGTCTTCACCATAGATGGCGCGGTTTGGCAGCATATGATTCCTCCAGCGAAAGACGAGTTGCACCGTCTTCCTTAATTCGTGTGCTGAATTATCATATGCTAGTATACAGAAATTTTACAATACCGAAACGCGGCCCGATGCCCTGGCGGTCTTGCCACCCCCGCGTTTATTCGCTTCCTCATCCTCGTCCGGATCGACGCCGCGTTCTGCCAAAAGGGCGATGAGATTTGTTTTCATCGCGAAAAGGGTCCTAGAGGTGGTTTCCAGGTCCTCCCGAGAGATCCCCTCCAGGATGCGGGCATTGAACTGATCGTTGACGGGACCGATTTTCTCGATGAGCTTGCGGGCCTTTTCGGTGAGAAATACGCGCTTCACGCGCCGATCCTTCTTGTCCGCCAGCCGCTCGACAAATCCGGCCGACTGCAACCGATCGATCAGCGAGCCCAACGCCACCTTGCCGACGTCAAGTTCGTTGGCGAGCTGCGTCTGGGGGAGGCCGTCATTGCGCGAAACGAATGCAAGAACCCACCACTGCGAACGCGTGATGCTCATCGGCGCAAGCTCGCGGTCATATGAAACACGCCGCAACCGCGATACATCATGAATGAGATATCCGAGCCTCAGATCCCAAGATCTAGTGTCATTCATAAGCCGCTCCAGTTCTGCTCAACGAGGAATCTAGTAAGATTTCGACTTTGTTAGCTATCATATTTTTAGCTTTGATCAATGTACGCTTGTGGTTTCGTTTGCGGATTGCACATACTTTGTTGTGCGATTCCTCAATCCGCCTGAAGATTTTTTGGCTTTACAAAAAAGGTACGTATACGTACGGTACGTTACAAATCATAATATACCGCTCACGGAGGAGCCCTATGCGCAAGTCGAAAAAGGTCATCGTTAGCTGCGCCGTCACCGGATCCATTCACACGCCGACCATGTCGCCATATCTCCCTCTGACAGCGGATCAGATCGCAAGCGACGCCATCGCGGCCGCGGAAGCAGGGGCGGCGATCCTGCATTTGCACGCGCGCAACCCCAAGGACGGGTCGCCAAGCCAGGATCCGGAGCATTACAAGCTTTTTCTGCCGAGGATCAAACAAAGCTGCAACGCCGTGGTGAACATCACGACTGGCGGCGGCTTGGGAATGACGCTCGACCAGCGGCTTGCGGCAGCCTTGTGGGCAAAGCCCGAAGTTGCGTCCATGAACATGGGTAGCCTGAACTTCAACATCTCGATGGCGGCCGAAAAGATTGCGGAATTCAAGGAGCCCTGGGAAAAGCCATATCTGGAAATGACGAAGGATTTCATCCTTTCCAATACATTCAAGCAAATCGAACGGGGCATCACCGAGCTTTCTGCCAACGGCACACGTTTCGAGTTCGAGTGCTATGACATCGGGCATCTCTACAATCTCGCCCATTTCGCCGACCGGGGTCTGATCAAGGCGCCTTTCTTCATTCAGGGCGTTTTCGGCATTCTGGGCGGAATAGCGCCCGAGATGGAGCATCTCCTGCATATGCGCGACACCGCCGACCGGCTTTTCGGGGAAGACTACTATTTCTCCTGCCTTGGCGCAGGTCGCCACCAGATGCCCTTTGCAACAATCAACGCGCTCAAGGGCGGCCATGTCCGCGTTGGGCTTGAAGATTCGATATACATTTCCAAGGGCGAACTGGCGAAATCCAATGCTGAACAGGTGGCCAAGATCGTGCGCATCCTCAAGGAGCTTTCACTGGAGCCGGCGACACCTGACGAGGCCCGCGAAATGCTGGGGCTGAAGGGAGCCGATCAGGTCGGGTTCTGATAGGCCCGCCAAGACGGGCAGGTCCAACCGGCGTGGTCCGGATATCTTCAAAAGGAAGTGCGGCCGTGGCGATGTCACGGTCGTCTGCATGATTGCAGGGACCGGTGACTGGAACGCATGTGATGGCGTGGAAAGTCTGACCCCTCAGAGACGCGACCTTAATCAGTGTCGTGCGCGTCTTGTGTCCCGGCAGAAAGCGAAGACGCCGGAGCCGATGATGATCAGGCTGCCGCTGACGGTCCAGATATCGGGCAGCTGTGCAAAAACCAGGAATCCCCATAGCGTTCCCCACATCATCAGCGAGTACTGCAATGGGGCAAGCACGACGGCCTGGGCGCGTTCAAGTGCGGCCATGACGGCAATTTCCGCACTACCATAGGCCCCCGCCATGGCAATCAGAAGCAGGACCTCTCGGACGCTTGCCGGCCAGGTCCAGAAAAAGGGAAGCGGGATCGTCAGCAACACGCTCGACGTCAGGGCAGTATAGGCAACTGTCGTCGCGATCTTGTCCTCGCCGCCCAGCATCCTCGACAATATCTGGCGTACCGCGAAGGCCAGGGCTGAAATGAGCACCAGCAAGATGGCGGGATGGAACACGCCGACGCCCGGGCGGATGACGATCAGCGTTCCGGCAAAGCCAATGGCAACGGCTGACCAGCGTCTGCGCCCGACGGGCTCTTTCAGAACCAGCGCCGCAAGGATCGTGACCATGAACGGTGCTACGAACGTGACCGAGACCGCGTCGGCAAGCGGGACATGTGCCACTGCGAAAACGAAGCAGGAAGACGCAACCACTGCGGTGAGTCCGCGCGATATCTGCAAGGCTGGATGGCGCGTGGGCAGAAAGGGCGCGCCGTGAATGACGACGAGCACCAGCGCACCCGTCAGCAAGCCGATTTGCCGCGCCCAGGCGATTTCGACAGGGTGGATGCTTTGGGAGAGCAGTTTGGCCAGCATGTCGGCCATGGAATAGAAAAAGAAACCAGTCGCCATCAAGGCGATGCCGGCGAGCGTTTCAGCATGGCCTGGAGCATCTGTCTTGGTCTGGGCTTTCGCGGTCGCGTCATTCGTCATGACAGGCCGCTAGCAAACAACAAGCGAAGAAAAAACCGACGACGCAAGAAGCGTCGCCGGTGCGTCTGGGAGGAGACGTCAGGAGTGGTTGCGCGCTTCATCGGCGATCCGACGGGCGATGATAAGCTTCATGATCTCGATCGAACCGCCTGCGATCTTGGTGATGCGGGCGTCCGCATATGCCCGGGCGATGGGATATTCCCACATATAGCCCCAACCGCCGAAGAACTGCAGGCACTCATCGGCCGTCTTGCAGTGAAGCTCCGTGGTCAGCATCTTGGCCATTGCCGCATCGACCGCGTCGAGCTTGCCCTGCATGAACAACTCGATGCACTTGTCTGTAAAGACGCGTGCCGCTGTGGCCTGTGTCTTCAGTTCGGCGAGCTTGAACTGCGTGTTCTGCTGATCGAAAATGGATTTGCCGAAAGCCTGGCGCTGCATGGTGTAGTCGGCCGTCCATTCGATCAGCGTCTCGACCACGGTCGCCGAGCGGATCGCCTGGGCAAGACGCTCCTGCGCCAGCTTTGTCATCATGAGCGAAAAGCCCTGACCTTCCTCGCCGAGCATGTTTTCGGGCGGCAGGCGGAGATTGTCGAAAAAGAGTTCGGACGTATCCTGCGCATGCATGCCGAGCTTTTCGAGATTCTTGCCGCGAATGAAGCCGGGCCGGTCGCCTTCGACGAGAAAGAGTGTAATGCCCTTGGCGCCCGCGTCGCTATCGGTCTTCGTTGCCAGCACGAGCACGTCACAGAGCTGGCCGTTGGAAATGAAAACCTTCTGGCCGTTGACGACGAACTCGTTGCCATCGCGCACGGCGCGGGTCTTGATCGCCTTCAGGTCGGAGCCCGCATGCGGTTCGGTCATGCCAAGCGAGCCGATCCATTCGCCGCTGACCATCTTGGGCAGGAATTTCTTCTTCTGCTCCTCCGAGCCGAAGCTCAGAATGTAGGTGGCGACGAGGTCTGTGTGAATCAGAAAGCCAGGACCGGAAGCGCCGGCGCGCCAGAGCTCCTCGAAAACGACCACATCGAACAGGTAGTCCAAGCCGAGCCCGCCATATTCCTCAGGCACCGTACAGCACAACAAACCCTGCTCACCTGCCTTGCGCCAAAGTTCGCGCGGCACGACCCCGTCTCTCTCCCATTTCATGTGATAGGGCGTGATTTCCTTTTCCACAAATTTGCGGACGGTTTCGCGGAACATTTCATGTTCTTCACGGAAGAGACTACGTTCGATCATCGCTTAACTTTCTTTGTATGCTAGCTTACTTTTAGCAAGACGCGAACAAGTAAGCAAGATTACAATATGCATCCGGACGGAAATTTATGCCTTCTCACGGAGAAAGGAGCGGAACGCCGGATCAGCGACCGCGATCAAAGCCTCACGCCGGGCCGCCTTCGATTTGCTCCTGAGGTCCGCAACGCCATGTTCAGTAATGACGAGGTCGGTGTCGAAGCGCCCGAGCGAGACGGGACCGACGGCGTCGTCTGGGCCGATGATGCGCGATATCTTTCCGCCGCCGGCACTCCCCGGCAGGACAAGGATGCGCAGGCCGCCATTTCCGCGCGCTCCGGCTGCAAAATCCGAAGCACCGCCCGGGCCGGAAATCAGCCCCCTGGGGGTCATTTCCGCATAGGCCTGGCCGTCAATGTCCACTTCGATGGCCGAATTGACCGTGACGAGATTCTGGATTTGCCCAAGTGTTGCAATGTCATGGGTAAAGGAGGGCGGTCGGAAGTTGAATTCCGCGCGGCCAACAGCCTCGTAAAGTCTCTCAGTGCCGATGGCGACACCTGCGGTGATCGGGTTTTCCCGCCGCAGGGCACCAGCCTCAAGCAGTTTCAGCGTCGAGTCACCAATAAGGCCGGAGTGGATGGAAAGATTGCGCTTGCCGCCAAGCCCGCATAGCACGGCCTCCGGCACGCGGCCGATCCCGGCCTGGATCGTGGCGCCGTCAGGTATGACACGCGCCGCATGCGCTGCAATTCTGTCGGAAATCTCATCAGTGCCCGGATCGGATTGTGGCAAGGCCTGCGGCGCTTCGATAAAGGCCGAAAAACGATCGAACGGAATACCGGGGGTGCCATGCGTCGCGCGCATCGCCGGATTGATGTGGGCAATCAGGACCGGAATTCTTTCCCACAGGTCGGCAATGAAATCAGTGACCGGACCGAAGCTGCACCGGCCCGAGGCATCCGGGGGCGTGCACATCACCAACGCCACGTCCGGTGTGTTCGTCTCAAGCCAGCCTCGAATGTCGCGGTAGCAGAGCGGTAGGAAATCCACCCTGTCGCTGCTTCCGAGCTCAGGGAGCATGAAGAAGGTCGTGACCCGGCCGCCGGTCTCCAGAAGATAAGAGGGCTTGTTGAGCCCCGGAACGAAAACCGATGTGAATGTCAGGCCCGGGCGGGAGAGGCCGGAAAGCCCCTCCCGGAAAGCTGCCGACTCCGTGGAGCATGCTGAAATCCAGCACAACCCCTCGTGCGGCAGGAATGCGCCAAGTTCACCGGCAGTGATAGGCCTGGGCATCAGTCTACGAACTTGTGGAAGTCGGGCTTGCGCTTCTCGTTGAACGCATTGACGCCTTCCTTGGATTCATCCGTGGCGTAATAGAGCTTCACGGCGTGCAGCGCGAGGTTGGAAATGCCGCGGATCGAATCGCTGTCGGCATTGAAGGAGCGCTTGAGGAAGGCGAGTGCCGTTGGCGAGCGTTCGGCCAGGGTGTCGGTCCATTTTGTCACCGCAGCGTCAAGTTCGTCCATCGGCACGGCTTTGTTGATGAGCCCCATCTCGACGGCTTCCTTGGCGGTGTAGCTCTCGTTCAGATACCAGATTTCGCGGGCCTTCTTCTCGCCAACGATGCGGGCGAGCAATGCCGTCCCCCAGCCGGCGTCAAACGAACCGACTTTGGGACCAACCTGGCCGAGCTTGGCGCTGTCTGCAGCGATGGCAAGGTCGCAAAGTGTCACCAGCACATTGCCGCCGCCGATGGCAAAGCCATTGACACGGGCGATGATCGGCTTCGGTGTGTCGCGGATCAGGCCCTGCAATTCGTCAATCGGCAGACCGACGACTCCGCGTCCGTCATAATTACCTTCATGGGCCGACTGGTCGCCACCGGTGCAAAATGCCTTCTCGCCTGCGCCGGTCAGCACGATGGAGGCCACGGCCTTGTCGTTGCCGGCAAGCTGAAGGGCCATGATCAGCTCTTCGAGCGTCTGGCCACGAAAGGCGTTATAGACTTTCGGCCGGTTGATGATGATCCAGGCAGCGCGGCCTCTGACCTCGTAAATGATGTCGTTGAATTCGGGTATCTTGGCCATGGCAAATCTCCTTCCTGTCCCGCATGAATGCCGCGGGTTTTCCATGTAATCGTCCAGAATGGCTCGGGCTGGTGCCCGCACGCCGTCGTCAGACCATGTTCATTCCACCGGAAATGGAAATCGTCTGGCCAGTGATGAAGTCCGCATCGCTTGAGCCGAGAAAGGCGACCATACCGGCATAGTCTTCCGGCTCGCCCATGCGCTTGAGCGGAATGCCGCGGACCATTGCATCCTTCCATTTGACCGCCTGCTCGCCTTCGCCGAGCACCTGTTGCATCATCGGTGTGTTGGTCGGGCCAGGGCAAACGGCATTGAGGAGGACATTCTGGCGGGCTAGTTCGCGTGCCATCGATTTCGTGAAAGCGATGATGCCGCCCTTGCAGGCCGAATAGACCGCTTCCGTGGATGTGCCGACGCGGGCTGCGTCCGAGGCAATATTGACGACCCGTCCACCACCGCGCGTCGCCATGCCGGCACATACCGCCTTGTGCATGTTCAGCGGGCCGTTGAGGTTGATCGCAATAATCCGGTCCCAGAGATCCTTGTCGGTGGAAAGGAACATGGCCGGTTTGTCCCAGCCGGCATTGTTGACCAGCAACCATGTGGGGCCGAGATCGGCTTCGGCCTCGCCAACGGCCTTGTCGACGGCGTCCTTGTCGGCGATGTCGACACCATAAACCTTCGCGTTCACGCCGGCCGCACGTGCCTCCTCGGCCGTGGCTTCTGCGGCCTCGGGCTTCAGGTCGAAGATTGCCACATTGCAGCCTTCCGAGGCCAGACGCAGGGCAATTGCCTTTCCGATGCCCTGTCCGCCACCCGTCACGATGGCCATTTTCCCTTTTAATCCCTTCAACTTAATTCCTCCTCGTCGTCAGAAAGATTGGGGCCCGGCACCAAATTTGGCACCTGTCGAATAATTAATATGCTTGCGTACGGTACGCTTGCAAGTTATTTCTTTGGGTAACACAGGAGGAAATAGCACAATGGCGGACAATCGACTGCTGGCGGTATCAGGTTATCTGCCGCTCTTGCGCTTCGATCGCAAGGTGGCGCGTTCGGAATTGCGCTGGTCGGGGCTCGGCGGCTCGGAACGCGGTTTTCGCGCGGTCGCGGCCTGGGACGAAGACGCGTTGACGATGGCAGTCGAAGCGGCCCGCGGCGTCATCGGCAAGACAGAGCCGGGCAGCATCATTTTTGCCTCCACCTCATCACCTTTTACCGACCGTTCCATGGCTGGCGTGATGATTGATGCATTGCAGCTCTCTCCGGGCGCGATGGCTCAGGATGTCAGCGGCTCCCGGCGGGCCGGCGTTTCGGCACTCTTGAAGGCATTGCTTTCGGGTTCCAGCGAACTCGTTGCCGCCGGGGAAAAAAGGGCAGCCCTGCCGGGCAGTGGTCCGCACATGACATTTGGCGACGGCGCGGCGGCAGCACTGACGGGCCCGGGCGAGGGAATAGCTCGTCTTGTCGGCTGGGCAACTGTCAATGCGGACCTGCTTGATTTCGTCACCTCTGCGGAACGCGGCCTACCTTATGAAGCCGAAGCCCGCTTCGTGCGCGACGAGGCGGTTTCGGCAATCTATGTTCCGACGATATCGGCCGCGCTTGAAAAGGCCGGGATTGCGGCAACCGATATCACGCATGCCGTAGTCCCTGAGCCGACGGCTGGAACCTATGCTGCCGTGGCGAAGGCGCTTGGTCTCAAGGCATCCAATCCCTGCGAGGAAATTGCCGCAAAGGCCGGCGATCTCGGTGCGGCGATGCCCTTGTTCGGGCTGGCGCTGGCGCTCGATCGGGCCAAGCCGGGCGAAAAACTGCTCCTGGCCGGGTTTGGCAATGGCTGCGACGTCCTAGTCCTGGAGGTAACGGGGCAGTCCGGCGGCAGTGCGGCGGCGGCGCTTGCTCAGGGCGCAGTCCTGTCATCCTACAGCCGTCTTTTAAACCTGACCGGTCAGATCGCCCTTGATTGGGGACCGCGCGCGGAGGTCAATCAGAAGGTTTCCGCTTCGACGCTGCTGCGTCATGGCCGCGATGTTCACGGTTTTGTCGGCGGCCGCGATGCGGCCGGAAATGTTCAGTTCCCGAAGACGCCGATCCCGGTGAGACCCGATGCGTCCGGCCCCGAAGCCTATCAGGATGTCATCCTGCGCGATGTGCCGGCAACCATCGTCTCCATCACCGCCGACCGTCTCAATTTTACCCCCGATCCGCCATTCTATTTTGGTCTCGTGCAGTTTGAAAATGGCGCGCGCGTTGCGATGGAACATTGTGATGTCGAGGGCAAGACGCCGGAGGTTGGCGCTGCCTTGCGCATGCGCTTCCGCGTGAAAGCGATCGACAGACAACGGCAGTTCCGCAGCTATTTCTGGAAAGCGGCGCCGGCCAAGCGCCCCAACCTGCCAGTGGAGGGCTGATACGATGGCAAGTGGCATCAAGGACAAGGTCGTCATTCTCGGCATGGGCTGCACCGAATTTGGTGAGCGTTGGAACATGTCTTCAGACATGCTGATGGTTGAGGCTTTTGGCGAAGCCCTCAGCGATGCGGGCATCGAGAAGAATATGATCGGGGCTGCATGGCTTGGCTCCGCACTGGACGATGTCAATGTCGGCAATTCGGCAATTCCGCTGGCCACCGCGTTGCGGCTGCAGAACATTCCGGTGACCCGCGTCGAGAACATGTGCGCGACGGGAACGGAAGCGCTTCGCGGCGCGGTCTATGCGGTGGCGGCCGGTGCGGTCGATATCGCCATGGCGCTTGGCGTGGAAAAGCTGAAGGACACCGGCTTCGGCGGATTGCCGATCCGAACCAAGGGAACGGTCAACGACCTGTGGATGCCCTATGGCTCGGCGCCCGGCACGTTCGCCCAGCTTGCCGGCGCCTATCAGGCCGAGCATTCGATCAAGGCTGAAGATCTCAAGCGCGGCATGGCGCATGTCAGTTGGAAAAGCCACCAGAACGGCGCCCTCTCTCCCAAGGCGCATCTGCGAAAGCCCGTCGACATGGACACGATCGTCAATGCACCGATGATCGCCGATCCGCTGGGGCTTTACGATTGCTGCGGCGTTTCCGACGGCGCAGCCTGTGCCATCGTCACGACGCCGGAAATTGCAAGGAGCCTCGGCAAGGCTCTCGACGAGCTTGTTGCCGTCAAGGCGCTGCAGATCTGCACCTCGCACGGCTGGGAAAGCCAGTATGGGGAATGGGACGGCGCTTCGGTTCGAAACACGCAGGTGGCGGCTTCTCGCGCCTACCGGGAGGCGGGCATCAAGGACCCGCGCGACGATATCAGCGTCACCGAAGTTCATGACTGCTTTTCGATCACCGAACTGGTGACGATGGAGGATCTCGGTCTGTCGGATGCGGGCCGGGCCGTGTTCGATTATCTCGACGGTCGCTACGACCACGACGGTGCAATACCCGCGCAGGTCGATGGCGGCCTGAAATGCTTCGGCCACCCCGTCGGCGCGTCCGGGCTGCGCATGGCCTACGAGGTTTACACGCAGCTTCTCGGTCGTGCCGGGCAGCGACAACTGCGCAAGGTCAACTTCGGACTGACCCATAATCTCGGGGGTCAGCCGTCCAACTCGGTGTCCTCCGTTTCCATATTCGGCAAGCTTTAGGGAGATAGCTGATGGCTGGGCGTTACTACGAGGGATTTGAAGTAGGCGAGACGATCAAGCACGATGTCCGCCGCACTGTCACGGAAACCGACAACGTGCTTTTCACCACGTTGACGATGAACACGGCGGCAATCCACCTCGACCACGATTACTCTTCGAAGACCGAATTCGGAAAACCGCTGGTCAATTCGATTTTCACGCTGGGGCTCGTCGTGGGCCTGTCCGTCGCCGATACGACGCATGGCACCACGGTCGGAAATCTCGGCTGGGAAGAGGTGAAGTTTCCGAAGCCTGTCTTCACGGGCGACACGATCCGCGTGGAAACTGAAGTCGCAGACAAGCGGGAAAGCAAATCGCGGCCGACCCAGGGCATCGTGACTTTCATCCACCGCGGCTTCAACCAACGCGGCGAACTGGTTTGCGAATGCAGAAGGCTGGCGCTCATGATGAAGGCACCGGCATGAGACTGACCTCGCTTCTTTTCGTTCCGGCGGACTCGGAAAGAAAGTTCGACAAGGCCAGGAGCATCGGCGCTGACGGGTTGATCCTGGACCTGGAAGACAGCGTCGCTATGGGCAACAAGGCTGCGGCGCGCAAGCTGCTTGCCGGCTTGATCAAGGCCTCGAACGGCAAGCGCGATTGGGATTTTTGGGTCCGTGTCAATCCACTCGATAGTGGCATGACGCGCCAGGATCTCGAGGCCGTCATAGGCTCCGGCCTTACCGGCATCATATTACCCAAGTCCAATGGCGGTCAGGATGTCAGCATGCTTTCCGATATGATCGACCCGCTGGAACAGGCGGCGGGCATGGCGAAGAACCAGGTGAAGGTCATCGTGGTCGCAACCGAGACGGCTGCTGCGATGTTCAACCTTGCGTCCTATGCACCGGCTCATCCGCGCCTTGCCGCACTGACCTGGGGGGCGGAAGACCTTTCAGCCGTCGTCGGCTCTTCCTCGAACAAGGAAGCGGACGGCACCTGGACCCAACCCTACCAGCTTGCCCGTTCGCTCTGCCTTTTTGCGGCCGCGAATGCCGAAGTGCCGGCGATTGACACGCTATATGCCGATTTCCGCGACCCCGAAGGGCTTGGGGCGTCCTGCCGCATTTCGCGCCGTGACGGCTTTATCGGGCGGCTTGCCATTCACCCTGCCCAGGTGGACGCAATCAACCGGGCCTTTGCACCGAACGAGGAAGACCTTCCGCTTGCCCGCAGGATCGTTGCCGCCTTCGACGAAAACCCGTCCCTGGGGACGATCGGGATCGACGGCAAAATGTATGACATGCCCCATCTCAAGCAGGCGCAACGGATTCTCGCCGCGATGGACCAGGAATAGGAGGAGCACATGACGAAGGCGACCGAAGAACGGGAAGAATTGATCAGCTCGATCCGCGAGGGCGTGGCCGGCGTGGTGAAGCAGTTCGATGCGGATTACTGGCTTGAGCGCGACGAGGACGGCCACTTCCCCGAAGAGTTTCACCGTGCGATGGCAGACGGCGGCTGGCTTGGCATCACCATGCCCGAGGAATACGGCGGGTCCGGACTCGGCGTGACGGAAGCTGCCGTCATGATGCACGAGGTTGCAGGCCATGGTGGTGGCATGGCGGCGGCGTCTTCCGTTCATATAAACCTCTTCGGACCGCATCCGATCGTGGTGTTCGGCACGCATGAGCAGAAGTCGGAATGGATACCGCGCCTGGTCTCCGGTCAGGACAAGGTCGCCTTCGGCTTCACCGAGCCGGATGCCGGGCTCAATACCACGCGCATCAAGACCTTTGCAGAGAAGGTGCCGGGTGGATACCGCGTTCGCGGGCAAAAAGTCTGGACATCAACGGCGCAGGTCGCCTCCAAGATCATGCTTCTGACGAGAACCACGAAATATGAGGACTGCAAGAAGCCAACCGACGGGATCACGATCTTCTACACAGATTTGGATCGCGCCCATATCGAAGCCCAGCGCATCCCGAAGATGGGCCGCAAGGCCGTCGATTCCAACGCGGTCTTCATCGAAGACCTTTTCATTCCCGAAGAACACCGGATCGGGGAGGAGGGCAAGGGCTTTTCCTACATACTCCATTCGCTGAATCCTGAGCGGATCCTGGTCGGAACGGAAGCGGTCGCCATCGGTCGCGACGCGCTGGGCCGCGCCGCCCGATACGCGAAGGAGCGCATCGTTTTCGACAGGCCGATCGGCATGAACCAGGGAATACAGCATCCGCTTGCAGAGCGCTGGATGTATCTGGAAGCGGCCTGGCTGATGCTGATGAAGGCCGCCGAGCTTTACGACGTCGGCAAACCCTGTGGCGCGGAGGCCAATTCGGGCAAATTCCTCGGCGCCAGAGCCGGCTATGACGCCTGCCTGCAGGCCGTATTGACCCATGGCGGATTCGGCTACGCAAAAGAATATCACGTCGAGCGGCTGCTGAGAGAAGTGACCGTGACACGCATTGCCCCTGTGACCGAGCAGCTCATCCAGTCTTTCATCGCGGAAAAGGTACTGGACCTGCCCAAGAGCTACTGAACCGCAACATACGATCTAGAAATTCAAAAAAAGAGCGCTGCAAGGAGAGGAAAATGGGTGTTATGGACGGTAAGGTGGTGCTGGTTACCGGCGCCGCGCGCGGCGTTGGCAAGGCCGTTGCACTCGAGATGGCCCGGGCGGGCGCTGCCGTGGTCGTGAATGATCTCGGCGTTTCGTTGAAGGGCGACGAGGGTGGCGATACCCAGCCCTGTGAAGATGTTGTCAATGAAATCAAGGCAATGGGTGGCCGCGCAGTTGCCAATTTCGGCTCTGTGGCGAGCTGGGATGATGCCCATCATATGGTTCAGGCCGCGCTTGATAATTTTGGTCGCATCGACGCCGTCGTGAACAATGCCGGCAATCTCAGGGATGTTCTCTTTCACAAGATGACGGAAGATGATTTCGACGCGGTGATCGGCGTCCATCTGAAGGGCTCGTTCAATGTTTCGCGAGCCGCAGCGCCGCATTTCAAGCAACAGATGAGCGGCAGCTATGTCCATATGGCCTCCACGTCGGGCCTGATCGGCAATTTCGGCCAGGCCAATTATTCGGCGGCGAAGCTCGGCATCGTGGCCCTCTCGAAATCGATCGCACTCGATATGCAACGCTTCAACGTGCGTTCCAATGCGGTGGCTCCGTTTGCCTGGACGCGCATGGTTTCATCAATCCCCACGGACACGCCGGAACAGCAGAAGCGGGTGGAGGGCCTGAAGAAGCTGGTTCCAGAGAAGGTGGCGGCACTTTGCGTGGCATTGTCCGCTGACGCTTCGAAGGGCGTGAGCGGTCAGATTTTCGGGTCCCGCAATAATGAAATCTATCTGTTTTCCCAGCCTCGCCCGCTACGCACGGCGCACACGGCCGATGGCTGGACGCCGGAAACGATCATCGAGCGGGTGTTCCCGCAGTTTGAGAACGACTTCTATCCGCTGCATCGGTCCGGTGACGTCTTCACATGGGATCCGGTCTGATGACGTTCGACCCGATCAGACTTCAAAGCTGGGACTTCGACGAAAAAATTCAGTCCTATGAAGCGCGTGATGCGATCATTTATGCGCTCGGCGTGGGAATGCCGATCACCAGAGGCGAAAGCCGCGATCTGGATTTTCTCCTGGAAGACAGACCCTCCGTCTTGCCCTCCTTTGCCGTGACGCTCGCAACGCCCGGCATGTGGCCCAAGATCCCCGAACTGTCGATCGACTGGGTGAAGGTTCTGCACATGGCCCATGCGGCCCAATTCCATCGGCCGCTTCCCGCCGCCGTAACGGTCGTCAGCCGGGCGAAAATTGTCGCACTTTACGATCGCGGCCCCGAAAAGGGATCGGTTTGCATTCTGACCCGCGAGGTCAGGGGTGCCGACGACGGCACTTTATATTGCACAATCGACCAGACTGTCGCCATGCGCGGCAATGGCGGATTCGGCGGAGAGCCGCTGCCCAAGCAGGAGCGGCCGACCATGCCGTCGCGATCCGCAGACCACGTGGAAAGCGTCGAGACCTCTCCACGTGCTGCTTTGATCTATCGCCTTTCGGGTGACTATAACCCTCTGCACGCCGACTATGCGGTTGCGCGAAAGGCTGGCTACGACCGTCCGATCCTGCATGGGCTCGCGTCCTATGGTACGGCCTGTGCCGTGGTTCTGCGCGCCTTCTGTGATGGTGATCCGGAGCGTTTGAAATCACTCAATCTGCGCTTTGCGGGAGTGGTGATGCCCGGCGACCGGCTCGACTTCTCATGCTGGAAGGAAGACGACCTCGTCCTGTTCGAGGTCAAGGTCGGCGACCGCACGGTGATTGATCA
Source organism: Hyphomicrobiales bacterium (assembly GCA_900467685.1). Classification (GTDB taxonomy): domain Bacteria; phylum Pseudomonadota; class Alphaproteobacteria; order Rhizobiales; family Rhizobiaceae; genus Ensifer_A. Next base: position 83,156 of record UBQX01000013.1, on the reverse strand, counting down.
GGGGGTTGCCAAGATTGTCTGAGGTCACGCGACGCTCTCAAGACCCCCGATCCGGTGAAGTCGCAAAGGCTCTATGCGACAAGGTTTTGCTGCAGCCGGCCAAGTTCGTCATGCGATAGTCCCAGGACCTCAGTCATATATGGTTCTATCCCTCCGTATGTGGCGTCGACGGTGGAGAACATTGCCTGGAGATAGGTGGCGTTGGCGGTAATTACCGGCTCGATCAGGTGCTCTGCATAGCGCTTGTGCCCAGGCGTGTTGTTGTGGCCGCCGAAGCGTTGGCGAAGCATGTCACGCACGGCATTCGTTTTCAGGTAATCTTCGAAAACATCGTGACGGGATACGCCGATCAGATCGAGCAGCAGCGCAACCGTGACGCCAGTGCGGTCCTTACCGGCGGCGCAATGCACGACGACCGGCAGTTCGCTGGCGGCGACCAGTCGGAAATAACGTGCAAAGACGGCTGAAAATTGCGAAGGCAGCGCGGCATAGATCGAGCGCATGACCGTGGCGCAGGCATCCGCCGTCGAATTGGCGTCGTCGAGCACGGCGCGAAGGTCGCCGTTGCGGAAATCGTGCGGCTCGGCATAAACCCGGAACCCTTCGGCCGACAGCAGAGATGAAGGGCGCCGCGTCTTTTCAGCGTCGCTGCGAAGATCGAAGACAGTCGTAACGCCCAGCGCACGAAGGCCATCAAGGTCCGCTGGCGACAGGCCGTGGAATTCACCGCTGCGGAACAGGGTGTTGGCCTTCAGTTTTCCGCCGCGCGCCGCATAGGGCGCGACCGCACGAAAATTCAGGGGTCCGGTTAACGCCGACTGGTTCATTGCCCATCCCATAGTGTCTTTTTGCGTGGCTCTTTATGCGAATTCCCGTCCGAGCATCTCTCGGGCGATGATCATCTTCATGATCTGCGGCGTTCCGTCGGCGATGATCTGACCGAGAACGTCGCGGTAGCGTTGCTCTACCGGATAGTCCTGCGTATAGCCGTAATGGCCATGCAATACGAGGCAGTCACGGATGATGTCGGCACACAAGGCAGGGCCTTCAGCCTTGCACAGCGCGGCTTCGACCGTGTGCGCCAGACCCTGGTCGCGCAGCCAAAGCGTCCGGTAGCAAAGCCATCGCAGCATCTCGAGCCGGGCCTTCGCCTCCGCCAGGGGAAAAGACACGCCCTGGTTCTTGGACACCGGTGCGCCAAAGGCTTTGCGGCCCTTCACATACTCCACCGTTTCTTCCAGCGTCTGTTCGGCAGCGCCGAGGCACATCAGGCCGATGAGGGCACGGGTGTAGTCGAATGTCTGCATGACCTGCGTGAAGCCGGCATTTTCGGGGCCGATCATGGCAGTTCGGGGAACATAGACATTGTCGAGGAAAAGCGAGCCGCGCTTGATCGCCCGCGCGCCCATATCCTGATAGGCCGTCCTGGTCAGTCCCGGCAGGTCGAGCGGCACAAGAAACGCGGACACGCCTTTCGCGCCAAGTTCCGGTGCGGTCTTGGCAAAGACAATTGCTGCGTTGCCCGCCATCAACAACGTGATTGCCGACTTCTCCCCGTTGATGACGTAGCCGTCGCCCTTGGGCATAGCGTGGGTTCGAATGGCGGCGGCATCCGATCCGCAATGCGGCTCGGTCAGGGCGACGCACAAGACTGCCCGACCTGCCGAAAGCGGACGCAGCCAGGTTTCACAAAGGGCGGGGGACGCGAAGCGGCTCAGCAGATCGCCGGCGAAGCAGGCATTCAGTATGCCGTAGCACAGATTGAAATCGCCCCGCGCGATCTGCTCTATCGCAAGGCCGGCATCCAGATACGAAAGGTCGCTGCCACCGTGGACTTCCGATACGCGCATGCCGAAGACGCCGAGCTCTCCAAGCCTTGGCCAGAGCTCCGCCGGGAACTCCGCACGTCGGTCCCATTCCCTGTAGCGCGGCAGGAGTCTCTGGTGGGCAAAATCGCGCATGGTGTCTTGTAGAATAGCCTGGCTTTCCGTCAGAGCGAAGTCCATCCATACCTCCCAACAGATAACGTACGCTAACACATAGAACGTTAGCGAAATAACGTCCCTCTTGCAATAGAGGCTCGACGGATGCGTTGGGTCCCGCGCCCTGCGGTGGGGTTGCGGCCTGCTTAAGGGGGCGTCGAAATAAGTGATAAAGACTTATTATAGAATCCAGAGAGCTGAATTCGCACACATATTATCCTGTAAATACAATTATAAAGGCAATAATTGACAAATCTATTTTCACTTCGTAAGCTAGTGAACATAATTTGGGTTGGAGGGGGAAGGTACTCTTGCGTGAGATTCATGATGATGTTTCGCAAGCCTATCGGAACAGGCGCCTCCTGACGTCCCATTGGCCCGCGTTTGCCGACGTGCCGCTTCCCGAGATGACGCTTGGCGATGCCCTCAAGGCCGCAGCGATGGCGGCTCCAGACCGGGTCGCCTTGGTGGAGGGAAGGGAAGAGGGCGGGCGCAGCTGGACCTATGCGGCCTTGCTTGACGCGTCGCTGCGCACGGCGCGTGCGCTCCTATCTCGGTTCCAGCAAGGTGAGCGTGTCGCGTTCTGGGGGCCCAATGTCCCCGAATGGTTGCCGGTGCTTTTCGGTAGCGCATTGGCCGGGATTACCCTTGTGACGGTCAATCCCGCCTACAAGCGCCGCGAGCTCCAGTATGTCCTGTCCAAGTCGCGGGCCGCCGGGGTTTTCCACTCAGGCATCTATCGCCAGTTTGACATGGCCGCCGCAGTTGACGAGGCATTGTCCGACCTGCCGGATCTACGCGAGGTCCTCCTTGTTTCGGACTTCGCCAGGTTCCTCTCCGAGGGTGATCCGGCGGTCGAACTGCCGGCGGTCAAGCCCCACGATCCGGCCGTCATCATGTTCACCTCGGGGACAACCGGCGCGCAGAAGGGCGTGATCTTCAATCACACCGGGGTGATCAACATGACGAGCTTCGTCCAACGCCGGGCCGGATTGAAAGAGGGCGGGGTGTTTGTCAATCCGATGCCGATGTTTCATATCGGCTCGCTCGGCCATGCGGGCATCGGAGCGGTGGCCCTTCGTGCCACGCATGTATTGCTGCCCGAATGGGACCCGGAAAACTACATGCGTCAGGTAGCCCGCCACGGCGGCACGTTTTCGTTGCTCGTGCCGACCATGATCGAGCAGATCCTCGCCCACCCCGGGCGCGGCCGGTACGATCTTTCCACGCTGAAGAACATGACGTCCGGCGCTTCGACCGTAGAGGCGGGCCTGATCCGTGCGGTTAAGGCAGAGCTTGGCGCGACCATCTGCAACACCTACGGCCAGACGGAGATGCAGGGCAGCATCACGGTGATGCATCCCGACGACGCGGAGCCCGATCTGGTGGGAACCATCGGCCAGCCGCTTCCGCATATGGAGGTGCGCATAGCCGACCCGGAAACGGGGGAGACGGTGCCGCTCCGCGCTCAGGGGGAAATCCAGACCCGCGGCTATCAGAACATGCTCGGCTATTTCGACATGCCTCGGGAAACGGCAAGCACCATTCTGCCGGACGGGTGGCTGCGGTCCGGGGATATCGGGGAAATGGACGAGCGCGGGTTCATCCGCATCACCGGCCGGATCAAGGACATGATCATCCGCGGCGGCGAGAATATCTATCCCCGCGAGATCGAATTGCTGCTTCTCGAAGACCCCGGCCTCGCCAACGTGGCGGTGGTTGGCGTGCCCGACCCGTATTGGGGCGAGCAGGTCGGCGCGGTACTGCTGCCGAAATCGCCAGATATGATGCCCGACATTGAATGTCTTTTTGCCCGATGCCGAGCCGAGCTCGCATCCTACAAGGCGCCGCGTCTCTGGTACCTGGCAGAGGCGTTTCCGTTCACCGAGACCGGCAAACTGCAAAAGTTCAAGCTCGTTGAAGCCATCCGATCCGGCACGCTGAAGCCCATGGAGCGCATGGGAATTCCCGTGACGTAACTCAAAAATGAGTCACACTCATCTCTGTGTCGAGAATTTCAATAAAGTCTAGAAATTATCGATATAAAACAATGAAGCATGCCGAGTTGACGAAGTGACAATAACTTAGTACGCTACTACACATAGTCTGCGTTATAAGGGAGAGGGACGGAGTTGCAGCAGATTCCAGATCAAATGAGGCAGGCGGCGGATGCGCCTCTGGACTATGCCGCGGCGTGGAAGGCGCGAACAGGTCGGCCGGTGATCGGCTTGCTGCCGATGAACTTCCCCGGCGAGCTGGCGCATGCCGCCGGCTGTCTGCCCACGCTTCTGCAGGAGGACGATGAACCGATTACCATCGGCCAGTCGAACATGTTCAACTTTTACTGCGGCTATAATCGCTCCATCGTGGACCAGACCATGCGTGGCCGGTTTGACGGCCTGGACGCGATCATGTTCGGCGATCATTGTGTCCAGCTTCTTGGCACGGCGGACATCATCCGGGCCGAAAAGCCCGATCTGCCGATCCTCTTCAACCAGCTTTGCACTGTCCTTGATGCCGGATGGGCGATGCGGGAAACGCGCGGAACCTTCAGCCAGATATGGAAAGAACTGGAGGCTCTGACCGGTGAGGCGATCGATCCGGCGGCCGCTGCACAATCGATACGGCTGTTCAACCGCAACCGCGCCCAGATCAGGGCGCTTTACGACTTGCGGCGCAGAGGCGAGGTCTCCATTTCAGGGCGCGATATGCAGGCGGTCGTAAAGTCGTCGATGGTCATGGACAAGGACGAGCATGTGTCGCTGATGGACCTGCTGTTGCGCGACATGCCGCGGCAGGCGCCCGGTTCCGGCGATCTGCCGATCTATCTTTCCGGCCATATGTGCCATGCTCCGAAACCCGAGATCATCGATCTCATCGAGGAATGCGGCATTCGCATCGTCAATGACGATCTGTTTACCGGCTGGCGCTTCGTGCACGCCGACATGGACGAGAGCCTGGCCCCTGTGGAGGCCATGGCGTCCTGGTATATCGAAAAGAACCGGTCGCTGCCCTGTCCCACACGCGCCATCAAGGGCAAGGACTGGCAAGACTATCTGCTGGTTGAGCTCGAGAATTCCGGGGCGCTTGGCCTGGTTGTGCTCATGGTCAAGTTCTGCGAGCCGCACATGTATTTCTATCCCGAAATCAAGGCGGCGTTCGATGAGAAGGCAATTCCGCATCTTCTCATCGAGACGGAACACGAACAGATGCCGCTTGAGGCGTTGAAAACCCGCGTCGAGACCTTTGCTGAAATCGTAAGACGCCGCGCCACGGCGCTGGCGGCCTGAACAGGAGTGGACAATGGAAACGGTAAGCGAAATGCCCAACTCGAAAATCATATCCGCCGGCGGGCCAAAGGCAAACAAGCTGAAATCCACAAAGTTCGGCGGCAAGCTGGTCTCGGAATATTGGGAAAGCGTGTTCCGCGCCAAGGAGGCCGGCAAGAAGGTCGTCTGGTATAACGGAACTTACATTCCGCCTTTCTTTCATGCCCATGACCTCGTCTGGGTGCATGGAGAAGCCTGGGCGGCGATGCTGGCGGCACGGCACCGCGAGATTGGCGCCCAGGCGCGCGGTGAACAATACGGTTACGACCGCGAGCTTTGCTCCTATGCCCGGACCCATATTGGCCAGATGCTGATCGAACTGGATCGGGTCAGGTCGGGCGATCACGGCATGGACCCTGACGATCCGCGCCTCGAGACCATGCTGAAATTGCCTGCGCCCGACATGATCGTGAATGCCTATCCCTATTGTTCCTCCGGCCAGCAGTGGGACGACATCACCTACCGGAACTTCGGCAAGAAAGTTCCGATGTTCACCATCCAGATCCCGCTTTTGTGGGGCGGCCGTCCTGACGCAGGCTACATGCAAGGCGAGGAATGGGAACAGCGGTCGAAATATGTGGCCGAGCAACTGCTTGAGCTCACGAGGTTCCTTGCCGAACATACAGGCCGGAAATACGACTACGACCGCCTCGGTGAGACGATGACCTATGTCAAGAAGGCGGCCGAGCTGCGGCTGGAGGCGATGGATATGTGCCAGGTGCATCCCTCGCCCGCCAGCTTCTTCGACTGGATCGTTTCGATTGCACCCGTCAATTTCCTGCCCGGCGACCAGAACCTTGTCACTTATTTCGAAGGGGTGAAGGCCGAGATTGCTGAGCGGGTGAAGGCCGGGCAGGGGGCCGTGCCGAACGAGAAATACCGGCTCTTCTTTGACGGAATGATGAACTGGAACAAGGTCGGCTGGCTCGCCGAAAAGTTCGCGGCCGTCGATGCCTGCGTGGTGGCGGGGCGCTACACCCATATGTCCTTCTGGCAGGAGCCGCAGCTCATTGACCTCGGCGATCCGATTCTGGGCATGGCGCAGAACTATCTGATCTGCCCCAATAACCACGGAGCGCCGATCATGATCGGCGAAATCGAGAAGCTGTGCGACAAGTTCGACATCGACGGTGTCGTATGCCATGCTTCGAGAACCTGCCGGGGCATGACAAATTCGCAATTTCTGATCGCCGACTCCGCCAAGAAATATGGCCGCCAGTCGATGTTCTTCGAAGGCGATGTGGCGGACGAGAGCTTCTACAAGGACGAGCTTTTGAACATCCGCCTCGAGGCGATGATCGAGTCCATGGATGCAAAGCGGCGGGCTGCCTGAGAGCGAGCCAGAATTTTGGGAAATGCGAAAAATATTCTGGATTAATGTACGCTAGCATACTATAATCAGGCTATTGGATTCTGGAGGAGTTGCCTGATGTCCGAAGTGCCTGAGAGGAGGCCCTTTAAGCTTGAAGAAGCGCGCGTGCTCGTGACAGGGGGCACGTCGGGTGTCGGCCTTGCAACAGCGAGAAAACTTGCCTCGTTGGGCGCTCCACACGTGACGATCAATGGGCGCAACAAGGAGCGGGGTGAGAAGGCCAAAGCCTCGATTCTGCAAGAATACCCCCATTGCCAGGTGAATTTTCTCGCAGGCGACTGCTGCATGACCGAGCAGGCCATCGAGGTGGGGGGCAGGGCCGAGGAACTGATGGGCGGCGTCGATGTGCTTGTCAACTCCACGGTGAGTGCCTATCCGTACCCCTCGCTCTTCCACAAGATCGACATTCACGACATTCAGGGCATGGTGCTCACGCAGGTCATGTCACATTTTCTGATGTGCCGCGTCGTGATGGATGGCATGCGCGCCCGCGAAAACGGCTCCATCATCAATATCGCATCGGATGCCGGAAAGATCGCGACGCCGGGTGAATCCTTGATCGGCGGCCTGATGGCGGCAATCATCATGTTTTCCCGTGGCCTCGCAAACGAGGCGAAACGATCCGGCATTCGGGTGAATTGCGTGACGCCTTCCATCATCGAGGGGACCATGACGCACGACACCGTCATGGGCGGTGAGTTTTCAGGCAAGCTGTTCGCCAAGGCCAAGCAGATGGCCCAACTCGGCGTCGTGAATGCGGAAGACATGGCGGAACTGATCGCCTTTCTTGCCAGCCCGGCGTCAGCAAAGCTTTCCGGTCAGGCCATCAGCCTGAACGGCGGCATTTCAGCAGCGTGAGGTTTCCGCATGGGATACAATTCCGTTTTTGCGCCGGCGCTTTTCGAAGAGAAAACGATCATCGTGACCGGCGGCGGCTCCGGACTGGGGCGTTGCACCGCTCACGAACTTGCGAGCCTTGGCGCCAACGTCGTCATTGTCGGGCGCAATCCGGAAAAGCTTGAGAAAGTCGTCGGCGAAATCACCGAAGATGGCGGCAAGGTCGTGGCGATGACGTGCGACATTCGCGACGAAGAACAGGTGGTTTCGGTCGTCGACCGGACCATCGCTCAGTTCGGCGCAATTCACGGTCTCGTCAACAATGCCGGCGGTCAATACCGCACGGAGATGAAGTCGATTTCGACAAAAGGCTTCGAGGCGGTTGTCCGCAACAACCTGACCGGCGGCTTCATCTTCATGCGCGAGGCCTACACGCGGTGGATGGAGGAGCATGGCGGCGCGATCGTCAATATCATTGCCGACATCTGGAACGGCTGGCCGGAATTTGCCCATTCGGGGGCGGCACGCGGCGGAATGCTGACCTTGACGGAAACGGCGGCATGCGAATGGGCGCATTCCGGCGTCCGCGTCAACTCGGTCGCGCCCGGCGGAATAGCGTCTTCCGGCTTCGATACCTATCCGCCCGAAATCACCGAGAGGCTGCTGGAATATGCGGAGAAAGTGCCGCTGCCACGCTATGGAACTGAAGCGGAAATATCGGCTGCCATCGTCTACCTGCTGTCGCCGGCCGCAGCCTATATCACCGGCACCTGCCTGCGTGTCGACGGCGGCGCTCCGAACCGCAGACAGACCTGGACCCGTGAATACGAGGCGAAAAACATTCCGGAATTCAATGGCTTCCACCGAGCGGTGACGCCGGAGGTGTTGAAGAGGCGATAGAATTCGAAGACTTGGCCAAATACCGGCCGGCGGCGGGAGGGCGCTCCGGCGATCTGAAGGAGGATCAGATGACCGCACAGCAGAAGTTTACCGAAAGCTATTTTCCAAAATATGAAACCAAGCCGCTGATCGAAAGCACGCTCGGCGATCTCATGCTGAAGAACGCCCGGGAAGCGCCGGACCGGCTTGCCTTGGTCGAGGGCGTCGCCGATCCGTCGAAACGCCGGCGCTGGACCTATCGGCAGCTCGTCGAGGATGCGCAGGCCTGTGCCCGCGGGCTGCTCAAACACTTCAAGCCTGGCGATCGGATCGGCCTCCTGGCCCCCGAGACGCCCGAATGGGTGATATTTCAGCATGGAATGAGCTTTGCCGGTCTCATTCTCGTTCCCATCAATCCCGCATTCACCGCGCGAGAGATCTCCTACATTCTCGAGAATGCCGGAGCTGCCGGCGTCGTCTACGCGAACGAATCCCGAGGCAAGGATCTCGCGGCCATCGTGAAGGAGCTGCAGAGCAAGCTCGACCACCTCAAGGTGGCGATCAATGTCGCCGACCTGGACAAGCTGAAGGCTGAAGGCGATCCGGGGCTCGATCTCCCGAAGCTCAATCCCACCGACATGATCCAGATCCAGTATACGTCCGGTACGACAGGCTTTCCGAAAGGGGCTTGCCTGCACCATCGTGGCGTCATCAATGCCGCCAATATGATCGTCGAACGCGCTGATTTTCCAATGGGAGGAATCTGGCTGAACACAATGCCGATGTTCCATATCGGTGGTGCCGTCGTTTCGGAAATCGGTACATTCGCGCGTCAGGGCACCTTCGTGCTGATGCAAGCCTTCGACCCGGCTCTTTTCCTTGAGTTGATCGAGGCGGAGAAGGTCAACTGCTCCCTCATCGTGCCGACGATGATCCTGGCGCTGCTGAACCATCCAGACGCAAAGACACGCGATCTTTCCTCTTTCAACTCCATCCTGTCGGGCGCCGCGACAGTGCCCGAAGCCCTGGTCAAACGCGCGAAAGCAGAATTCGGAACGGATTTCGCGATCATGTACGGCCAAACGGAATCGAATGGCCCGTTCCTGGAGACCTTCACCAGCGACAGCGACGAATTGCAGGCCCAGACCATCGGGCGACCGATCGAGCATGTGGAGGTCAAGGTCGTCGATGTGCAAACGCTTGAGACCGTCCCGGTCAATACGATCGGTGAATGGTGGGTACGTGGCTTCAACACCATGAAGGAATATTTCGCTCAGCCCGACGCCACCCGCGCTGCGCTCACCGAAGACGGCTGGCTGCGCACCGGCGATCTCGGCACGATGGACGAGGATGGCTATTTCCGCATTACCGGCAGACTGAAGGAAATGATCATCCGCGGCGGCATGAACCTCTATCCTTCGGAAATCGAAAATATCCTCTTCCAGCATGAAGCGATCTCGCAGGTGGCCGTCATTGGTCTTCCCGACGATGTTTGGGGTGAAACGGTCGGTGCGGTCATTCTCGCGAATGACAAGGAAAATCCGCCCGCCCCGGACGAGCTGTGGCATTATTGCCGGGCAAATCTTTCGCCGCAGAAGACCCCTGAACACTGGTTCTTCGTGCACTCCTTTCCGCTCACAGCGACCGGCAAGATCCAGAAAAACGTGCTTCTGGAATGGTACAGCGAAGGCAGACTCACGCCGGTCGAATGGGTGCGTCCCGAACGCCACTCGAAAATCGCATAGAGCGACAGCTGCAAAACTCCGGTCGCTTTGGCAACACGTGTCGCATGGGGGCCTGACGGGGCGGGTGCAAACGCACTCTCCGCCTCAGGCTTGGCCCTGCGCCCGTCAACGAGGACGTAGCTCCGGCCGGTGGCCGCCCGCATGGTCGGCTCTGGAAAGAGCGGACATCCATGCCGATGGCGGAATGCACTTCAAATCACTGCCAGGGGATCAACGAGGACGCATGCGCACGAGTTCAGAGACCGTTCCGGTCATGACAAGCTCGTCGCGCTGGTTCATGAGGCTGACCCGGTCCTGCACGATGCCGGCAAGCGGCCGGGAGCTGCTTGCGCGCAGCGACACGGTCTCCCACTCGGTGCGGATCGTATCGCCCAGGCGCACCGGCGCCAGGAAACGAACATCGCTCCAGCCGAGAAGCGCGATCCCGGTGGTCGCCAGATAGCCGGTGCGCACAATAAGGCCGTGCGCCAAGGAGAGCGTCAGCATGCCATGCGCTATCCGTTCGCCAAAGCGGCTTTCGGCAGCATAAGTACGCGACGTATGCAGTTCAGCGTTATCGCCGGTCAGCCCGGCGAATGTCGCAACGTCGTGCTCGGTGACGGTTCGTGTCGGCGAAATGCCCTTTCGCCCGATAGCAAGATCCTCGAACCACAAGACCGACGTTGTATAATCTGCGGCTGCCGACATCGCTGCTAGCCCTCCGCCATGCGGCCAAGATAGGATTGGGCAAGTGTGGGGTCGGTGCGAAGGTCTTCGCCGCGGCCCTTTGCGCGCACCTTGCCAGTTCCCATGACGTAGCCGTAGTCCGCCAATTTCAGCGCTTCGTCCGCATGCTGTTCGACAAGCAGGATGGTCAGTCCATCGCTGCGCAATCGCGCCAGAATATCGAAAATCTGGTCAACGATCATCGGCGCCAGTCCGAGCGATGGTTCGTCGAGCATCAGGAGCCTGGGGTCGGCCATGAGCGCGCGGGAGATAGCAACCATTTGCTGTTCGCCGCCAGACATGGTGCCGGCGCGCTGTTTCAGCCGTTCTCTGAGGATCGGGAAAAGGCCGGTCACATAACTGAACCGTTCTTCGTAGCGTCGCGCCGCGTCCTTTCTGCCGGCGAGGCGATGGAAGCCGAGCCGCAGATTTTCCTCGACCGTAAGCGGCGGAAAGATGTCGCGTCCTTCAGGAACCTGAACGACGCCCAGCTCCACGACCTGCGTCGGTCGCATGCTGGTAATGTCTTTCCCATCGAAGCGGATCGCGCCCGAATAGACGGAGACGAGCCGCGAAATCGCATTGACGATGGTCGACTTGCCGGCTCCGTTGGCTCCAACGACCGAGACGATCTTGCCTTCCGGGATATCGAGCGACACGTTTTCAAGTGCGACCGAGGTGTTGTAGCCGGCGACTATGTTGTCAATGTTCAGCATCGGCGGCTCTCCGTCCAATATAGGCGGCAATGACGTCGCGGTTGCGGCAGACTTCGGCCGGACTGCCGTCGGCGATTTTGACACCGTGATCCATGACGACGATCGTGTCGCAAGCCTTCATGATGAAATCCAGGTCATGCTCGACAAGGAGCATCGTCATGCCCCTGTCTTTCAGGATAGCCAGCATATTTCCGAGATTGCGCGTTTCGGCATCGTTGAGACCTGCCGCTGGCTCGTCGAGCATGAGAAGCTGCGGTTCCGATGCAAGCGCCCGCGCAATATCGACCAGCCTCGCCTGACCGAGCGTCAGCGCCTCGATCGGGTGACCCGCCCGGTCGGCGAGACCGACGAATTCGAGCAATTGGATTGCCTTGTCTCGGCTCTCGCTTTCCTGCTTGCGCAGGGAGCCAAGCCTTGCAAGCGAAGCGAAAAGCCCGTCCGGAAACTTCGGCTGTAGCCCCATCAGCACGTTGTCCAACACCGAGAGGCCCCTGAACAGGCGGACGATCTGGAAGGTCCTCGCCATGCCGAGCGGGCTGCGTGTGTGCGCGGGCTGGTTGGTGATGCGCCCTGCCTTGAACCAGATATCGCCCGAAGTCGGCGGTCGTACACCGGTGATCATGTCGAAAGTCGTCGATTTTCCGGCTCCGTTCGGGCCGATCAGACCCTTGACCTCGCCGGGCGCAATCTCGAAAGAAACGTTGTTGATGGCAATCAGGCCGCCGAAGCGTTTGTAGAGACCATCCACCTTGAGAATGGGAGGGACACTCAAGACACTTCCTCCTTCAACACCTGCTTTCGGCGCTTCGCGTCAGCCGTGGCCCGGTCCGCGCGCCATTGAAATTTCCGCTCCACCAGGCCGGAGAGACCGTGGGGAAGGAAAATAAGGAAGACAAGAATGCAAGCGCCGTAAATGGCCGTTTCGAATCTGCCAAAACCCGTCAGAACCTGCGGCAGGGCAACCACGATGACTGAACCGATGATCGGTCCGAACCGGGTGCCGAGGCCTCCCATGACGACGATGGTAAGTAATGACACGAGAACGTGAAATTCCGAGAGGCTTGGATCGACCCGGAGTGAGGTGATGCCGAAGCAAATGCCGGCTATGGCGGCCATGACGGACGACAATACCAGGACGCGCAGCTTGTAGAGATCAACGCGCACGCCGAGCGCCTGAGCGGCAGTTTCGTCGTCGCGGATCGCCTGCATGCCGCGTCCGAGATGAGAGCGGATCAGAAAATCGTGCAAGAGCAGGACGACTGCCGCCAATCCCAGCACGGTGTAATAGATGCCGGTCCGGCCGATTTCCTCTCCGGCCCATTTCAGGGCAGGGACTTCGACGCCGCTTTGGCCGCCGGTAAAGTCGATCCACCGGTTGGCAACCCCGTTTTCGACCAGCATGAAGGCGAGCGTCGCCATGGCAAGATAATGTGTTCGCAACCGCAGGAGCGGCAACCCGATCAGCAGGGAAACAACCGCCACGAAAGCCAGCGATCCGCCGAGGGCGACCGCCGGCGACCAACCGAGTTTGATCTGCAGCATGGCGTAGGCATAGGCGCCAAGCGAATAGAATGCAGGCTGGCCGAGCGAGATTTGTCCGGCAAAGCCATAAAGCAGATTGAAGCCCATGCACAAGACGGCGTAGGTCCAGACGAGCATCGCCAGCCGGATATAGAAACCGCTCTCCAGAACGAGCGGTATCAGCGCTCCGATCGCCAGGAAAACGAACACCGGCAGAATCGTCGGGGTGGGGGCTGCGGGAAGAGTAGGCTTGGACATCAGCGGCGCTCCGCTTCGTAATCGCCCAGCAGGCCATAGGGTCTGACAATGAGGACCATGAGGATAAAGACGAAGATCGACGGTTCCGCATAAAGCGACGTCCCGTAGCCGGCCATGAGCGCTTCCATCATGCCGATCGCAAGCCCGCCTGCAGCGGCGGCGAACGGGGAGCCGAGGCCGCCAAAGATTGCCGCCATGAAGCCCTTCACGGTCAGAAGCAGGCCCATGCCGACATTGCCGCCGAGAAGGGGCCCGATCATCATTCCGGCAACGCCTGAAATGAAAGCCGAAAACATGAAGGAAAACTGCACGATCCGTTCCGAGCGAATGCCCATCAGCAGCGCCGTGCGGGGGTTGACGCCGGTTGCACGGACCGACAGGCCGAAACGGGTCCGATAGAGGATGTACCAGGTCAGCATAAGGAAGAAGATGAAAAGCCCGATCAGCGATAATTGCTGCGAGTTGGTAATGAGGAAGCCGATGCGGAGCGGTTCAAGTGACAGGACCGGAGGAACGAATTTCTGCTCTGGCCCCCACACTACAAAGGCAAGGCCATAAAGAATGATGGCCCCGGCAAGCGTGCCGATCATGATCGTCAGGGGTGCCGCCCGACGGCGTACAAGCGGACGATAAATGCCGTAATCAAGCGCCAGCGCGGCAAGGACGACGACGACGATCATGGCAAGCATGGCAAGCGGCCAAGGCAGCGAAGCGCTGACCATGAAAAAGAATGCGCACATGGCGCCCAGCATCGCGAATTCGCCCTGGGCGAAATTGATGACCCGCGATGAGCCGTAAATGATGGACAGTGACAGGCCGATCAGACCGTAGACGCTGCCATTGGTCAGTCCGGCAAGAAGTAGATAGCTCAGTTTAATCAGCATCGATCGCGAACGCCTTTTACGGGAACCCGTTTAATCAAAGCCGTGGTTCAACACGGGATTTTCATGACGATGCCCGGCGGATACTGGTTCCGCTCCGCCGGGCGGCGCACATGTGATTAAGGCTTCTTGGCGCATATATTGCGCACTGCCTTAGCTCAGGCCAGACCTCATTTGGCCTTCAGGGCCTTGGTCGGGTCGACGATTTCCATGCCCTTGCCGGCTTTGTCCACGCTGACGAAGACAAAGAAACCCTTATCCGTGGGACCATGATGGCTTTTCGAGAAATCGTAGCCACCTTTCAACGTCCCCTGAAGACCGGTGAAGTCGCCAAGCCGGGTCGTGGCGTCGCGGATCGCGTCGCGAGCGCCCTGCAGGTTGCCGGCCTTGATGGCGGCCTGGACCTTTTCGTCCTTCAACACTTTGACCGTCAGCGTACCGGCGTCATAACCCTGCACGGGTGAGGGCGACATCGCGAGCGGCGCATAGTCTTTCGAATATTGCGCAAAGAATTTGGCGACATCCGGCCGCTTGGTATCGACCGACGACGGGACGAGCACGCCATCGGCATCCTTGCCGGCGAGATCACGGAACGCCTGCATCATCCCGACGCGAGGCATGATGACCGGCTGCTTCAAGCCCATCTGGCGGATGGTCCGCATGACTCGTGCACCGTCCGCCGGATACGGGTAGACGAGGATGACCTGGGGGTCGGACTGCATCGTGTTGATGATCTGCGGCGAAACATCCGTTGCGGCAACATCGTAGGTCTGCTCCGAGGTGATCTGGATGCCCTTTTCCGTCAATTCCTTCTTGGCGGATGCCGCGCCGGAAATGCCGAAGGGCACTGAATTGTTGATGATGGCCACCTTCGTGATGCCGTTTTCAGCAAGTGCGTCGGCAACGGCGATCGAGTCCTGCGTCACCTTGGGGCCGAAACGGAACTGGTAGTTGGCGTTGTCGGTCAAGGGTGGCGAAGCTGCCGCCAGGATATAAAGAGGTATCTTGCTTTGGTTGGCGACGCCAACGAGCGAGTTTGCCACCGCCGAGGGGCTGCCGCCGATGATCAGAAGGCCGTGGTCGTCGTCAGCACAGCGGGTGCCGAAGCTGGCTGCAAGCTGCGGGTCCGTCTTTGTGTCGTAAGTGACCAGCTTGATTTTCTGGCCGTCGATGCCCCCCGCAGCGTTGATCGGATCGATCAGCATCTTGAGGCCATTGAGGCTTTCAATTCCGGTGTCGGCGGCAGATCCGGAACGGTCGTCGACATGGCATACGACAAGATCGAGTGGTGCTGCGCTTGCCGAAGCGACGCCCAGTGTCAGTACGGCAATCGCGGCGGAGCCGAATAAGATTCTCGCATGGCGTTTCATACTTTTCCTCCCAGAAAATCCATCCCGGTCTTTCACCGGAACATACATGCCGGCAATGGCGGATCCTCCACCCGCGACGTCATTCCGACTGATCCGTATGCTATCTTACTATCAGCTTTCGCACAAGTAAGATTCATCGCACAATCAGATGCTGTTGATGTTTGCTCATTAACAAAAACGGCATGATTTGAGTATTTTATTGATACAATTTAGGTACATGAGAATAGATCTGAAATTTCGATCTTTTCAAGTAAGGCTGACTTACCA
Organism: Hyphomicrobiales bacterium; assembly: GCA_900467685.1. Classification (GTDB taxonomy): domain Bacteria; phylum Pseudomonadota; class Alphaproteobacteria; order Rhizobiales; family Rhizobiaceae; genus Ensifer_A. The sequence continues at coordinate 67,294 of UBQX01000013.1, read as the reverse complement.
TCATGACGGGCGTCTTTGCATCGTCTCACGGCGCAGCGGTGAGCGGATAGAAACCTTGGAAATCGACAAAAGGCCAGATCAATGAACCATTTCGGTGATGATCTGAATGATCTCGACATAGCTTTTGAAAAGGAAATAGCCGACGGCGAAAACGGTCGGCGCGAACAAAACAAGCCAGATCCCAAGCACGCCGTATGTGAGGACGATGAAAAGCGCGGTGAGCGAAACCGCGAAGATCGCGGCTCCGATACGGCCGAGCTTCAATATGAGCCTGAGTGCCGGGAAACGCTCCAAGACGCCCTCATATGTGGTTTTGTATCGTGCCCAGCAGAGATTTCAACTTGCCTTTGGGCGGCTGCTTTTCGAACGGATCAACGGCAAGCTCGGGAACCCCGCGGCAGCCCGGAATGCAGGCCTTGTCGGCAGCCATCTGTTCTTCGCGGGCCATGTCTTCATGCTCGGATATGAAGAGGTGCTTGTTTTCTGCCCGGTAGTCGTCGAGGCCAATCAGCGCGGCGCCCAAGGCGCCGGCGATCTGTGGCGTCTTCGGGAGGATCAGGGGCATTTCGAGTGCCTGCTGAATGTAGTGAACGGCGGCCGGGTTCTTGGCGACGCCACCGGTCATGACGACCGGCCCCTTCTTGCCGACCCGCCCGACGAGTCCAAGCGTCCGCATGGCGATTGCGGCGTGAACCGCCCCCAGAACATCGGTCTTGGGATGCCCCTCGGCCAGGAGGGAAATCACTTCGGTCTCTGCAAATGTGGCGCACATGGAGGAGATTTTCAGTTTTTCCCTGGCCTGAAGCGCCGTATCCCCAAGCTCCTCGAGGCCGATTTCGACGGCGCGGGCAAGCACTTCGAGAAATTTGCCCGTTCCGGCCGCGCAGCGGTCGTTCATAGCAAACTGGGCGACGAGGCCATTGGAATCCACCGAAATCACCTTGCTGTCCTGCCCGCCGATATCGATGACAAGGCGAGCGCCTGGCACCATGGCAACGGCGCCACGGGCGTGACAGGTGATTTCGGTATAGTTCTTGTCGGCCTCATCGAGCATACGGCGGCCGTAACCCGTCGCCACCACGCGGCCCATGTCGGACTGAGCAAGTCCCGCTTCCTCGAGTGCGTCCTTCATCGATTGCTTGACGCCGTCGCCGGAAACCGCCCCCATATGGGCGACCGAATGCGCGACGATGTTGCCCGAGAGATCCAGGATCACCGTCTTTGCAGTGGTCGATCCGAAATCCACTCCCATGACATGGCGGTTCATCATCATACTCCCTTTTCTCGATCTCCAGGTGCCTCAGGCAACGGCCATGCGGCGCGATTCGATGGCCTCGAGCATGGCCTCGACGCGGCTGTTCAGCAGTTCGTCCTTGTAGAAACTCTCATCCGTCACATCACCCTCGAACATCGAGCTCGGAATGCCCAGTTGGCGCTGCGCGGCTTCGGCGATCATGAATTGCGGATTGGTGAAGGCGCGGCAGGTTCGCGAGGCGTGGATGACCATGCCGTCGACCTGAAATTTCCGGCATAGGCCCATGATCAACTCGATCAGGATCGGCGCGGCATGGTTGTTCGGGCAGATCAGATAGTTCTGCGCCATGCCAAGAACCGGGTTCTTCGGGTCGATCAGGTCCGGCTCCTGCCAGAAGGCCATGTGCGTGTAACGACCCGCAACAACGGCTGCGTCGTAGCGGGCAAATTTATTCGCCAGCCAGCCGACCTTGTTCCAGTTCATGATGCCGTCGAAGAAGAGACGGTATTTTTCGTCCGGAACTGCGCCTTCGCCGCTGGCGACGCGCTGCTTCACCTCGGCAAGCACCGTTTCGAAATAGTCCTTGACGCCGGCGACAGGCAAATTGTTGATCGGTGCGATCGAAACGACCCAGTCAAAGAAACTTGCCGGGGCAGGTTGGGCGGTGCAGAGATCCATGGCTTCCAATCGCAGCTCGGATGCCCGTTTGATGTCGGCCATCATGGCGCGAAGACGATCCCAGGGATAGGGCTTGCCTGTCTGCTCTTCGATGAACTTGACCATGTCGTAAAGCTGGCGGGCGACATAATCCGAGGTCTCGTGCCATTCATGGCCTCTGAGATACCCCGCATCCGGCTTTGATGCCCATATCCAAGGCAGAGACACGTTGAAGATCGGGACCTTCTTGCCGAAAACGCGGCTCGTCATTTCGTCCCATTGCTGTCCTGTCGAACAGTAGGCATAGGCCGAAATGATCATGTCCGGCGCGGGAAGTTTCCAGGTCAGATCGTCGTCATCAGGGGTCGCGCCGGAATTGTCGCCGCGCAGGCGCTGGTTCGAAACGGCGCAGCCGAGATGCGTGCGGGCATAGGAGCACAGCTCGCGCATGTAGCCGCGCTCTTCCGCGACGCGCTGGGCCGTTTCTTCCTGATGGCGCGCTGCAAGCATGGCTGAGTAGGCCTCGCCATGGACCCAGCAGATATCGGCGGCTTCCAGGAACGGATTGATGGCGGAGCCTTCGTACCAGCAAATCAGCTTGCCTTCCTCCTTGGCCCGCCAGACCATTTCCCAATAATCGTTGACGAGCTTGCCGGCGATGCGGGTGGACTTCAGCTTGTTGGCTTTCTTGTCTTCCATCGGGGGTACGGCGATGTTCATGGGTTCTCTCCTGTTCTCAGGCGGCTTCGCGGCGTTTCACGATTTCGACGAATGTCTCGACCCGGGTCTTCAGGCTTTCCAGCGCCATGCCCTCGTGTTCGGTCTCTATGAGGAGATGCGGCACCCCAGCCTTTTCAAAGGCTTCCTTGACCTCAGGGTAGTAATACATGTGCGGCTCGCAGAACTTTGCCATGAGCACGATCATGCCGTCAGCGCGCTCGTCGCGGATGGCGTCAAGCAGGTACGCGTCCCAGTCGACGTTGTTTTGAACGCGGGTGGGACAGGGAACCCCGGTATTGCGATCCATGTACCATCTAGCGAGCGCCGAAACGGGAGGGCCTTCCTCCGGCACGTCGGTCGATATGTAGCGGAAGCCGTGGTAGAGATCGTCTCCGACGACGACGACACCGCATTCCTCGATCATCTCCAGGAGTTCAGGTTTTGGCGCCTGACAGAAATGCCCCGACAGATGAAGCCGAACAGCCCGGTTTGGCGTGGCTTTGGCACCTTCAAATTGGGCAACGAGTTGCTGCAGGAGATCGGTATGCTCGGCCTTATCCATGATCATGGATGACTTGACGACATGCTGCATTTCGATGGCGCCGAGAGGTGCGGTCCCCTTCTTGCGCATGTCGTAGAGCTTCCGGATCAGCGCCCGGTTCCGGTTGAAAAGCCTGATCGAGGCATGCATGGCATCATCCGCCACGGCTTCCCCGATGAAATCCTCAAGCTCTGCGCGAAGCTTGGCAAAGCTTTCTTCAGAGCGTCCTTGTGTCCAGGGATCGCACATCGAGGAAATAAGCTGGAAGAAGATGACGCGCGTCTTGGTGAGATGCATGCGAATGCCGTCGGCGGCCCCGAGCAGCTGAACGCAATGATCCCCGAACATGATGGCGTCCAGCACGTCAAATTCGCCCCGCATCGCTTGGTCCACCATCGATCGGGTGAAGCCGCAATAGAACGGGAAAAGCACGCCATGGCCGGCCGTGATCGGATCATCGGTCTCCTGCAAAATCATCGGCAGCGCACCCGCCGCATGGGCAAGTTCGCCGGGAAAATTCATCGGGAATGAGCCAATGACCTTGCGGCCCGTCCTTTCCTTCCACGCCCTGGCGTAGGAAAGAGGATTGCCTGCTGCCTCGGCAAATCTCCGCATAATCTCCTGCCGTTCCAAGCCGACCTCCCTCGGTAATGCCTTGCGGCGCCTTGAACGTTAATGAGTATAACTCACCTTCTCCGGAAATCAATCAGAATCGTACGCTTCATATACTAATTTTCTTTACCACCACTTATGCCTGTGTAATAAAGGAAAAAATGGATCGTGCGCCATCGGAAACCAGGCGATGCATCCGGAATATAGAGGTTAGTGGCACTCATGAATACAAAAGCTAAGGCACTCGGGCCGCTCAAGGGCATTCGTGTCGTCGAGATGTCGAATATCGGGCCAGCCCCATTTTGCTGCATGCTCCTGGCCGATCTTGGCGCTGAAGTCGTCAGCGTCCAGCGTCTGTCAAGCGCCGACCTTGGCTTTGAAATCGACCGGCGCTTCGATTTCCTGAACCGCTCTAAACAGGCGATTGCCGTCGATTTGAAGTCGCCGGACGGCGTGGAGGTGGTCAAGGAGCTGGTGGGACAGGCCGACATTCTGGTCGAAGGTTTTCGGCCCGGCGTCATGGAGCGGTTGGGGCTCGGACCTGACGTCTGCCTTGGGCTTAATCCACGCCTCGTTTACGGTCGGATGACGGGCTGGGGGCAGGAGGGGCCTCTGGCTCAGACGGCGGGGCACGATATCAACTACATCGCTCTGGCCGGCGCGCTTGCGGCAATCGGCCCGAAAGGCGATGCGCCGGCAGTACCCCTTAACCTGGTCGGAGATTTCGGCGGTGGTTCGCTCTATCTCGCCATGGGGATGTTGGCCGCCCTTGTCGAGGCGCGGGCCTCCGGTCTGGGTCAGGTCGTCGATGCCGCCATGGTCGACGGGGTCGCAAGCCTCATGTCGATGCATATGGGCTACCGGCAGGCCAATTTCTGGAACCTCGAGCGCGGCACGAATTCAGTCGACGGCGGGGCGCCCTGGTACACGACCTATCAGACGAAAGACGATCGCTGGATGGCCGTCGGCGCGGTGGAGAAGCGCTTCTACAAGGAATTCGTGGAGAAACTCGGCCTTGATGACAAGGCTCTTCCCAGACAGCATGATCAGTCGCGCTGGGATGAGTTGCGGGCAATTTTCGCAAACGAATTCGTCAAGAAAACGCGTGACGAGTGGGCCGAGATCTTCGCGGCCAGTGACGCTTGCGTTTCGCCTGTGCTGGACATGGAGGAGGCCCCCAACCATCCGGCCGCAAGGGCGCGCAAGACCTATCTCGATCATGACGGGGTCATCGAGCCCGCACCCGCCCCACGTTTCAGCCGAACTCCGGGGTCAGTCAGAAACCCGCCGCCAAACCCGTTTGAAACGACAGCCTCTGTGCTCATCTCCTGGGGATTGGCGACGGACCGTATTGAAGACCTTGCAAAAACAGGTGTCATCCCTCCGTTGAATGCCGGGCTTTAACAGCAAATTAATCCTATTCTCTAAATAGTAAGCTAGATTACTGACTGGAGGAGAGGGAAGTCTCAGATGGCAAACGAAACGCTGTCGATTAAAAGTCATCTCGAAGCCGGCACGCATTGGTCGATCGACATCATACAGTTCGACGAAAAGTCGCGCCAGGCGTTGAAGTCCATAAACGACTCAATCCAGCGTCACATCCCGGGCGCGATAAAGAAGGCATTGGGGCAGGCTGTTAAAGATCGGACCTATGGCGGATTTCTTACAAGCCAGGAAAAGATAGATGCCGCGGTCGAATCCAACTTGCAGCGCTGGGCGCTAACCACCAGCGGCGACTTCGGCGGCACCTTCATGAACGCGACCCTGGCGCCGGCAAACATTGCCATTGGCTACAAGCTCGCGCCCAAGCTGCGCGTCGTCACGAGCGGCGGTCTGATCCTGTCGCAGTTGGTTGAGGACATAATCAAGGACAAGCTGAAGAAGCGCAGCATCCTGGGGAGCAGAAACGCCGCAGAAGTCGATGCGGTCGCCGAAGGCGTCTCCGCTTTGATCCGCGCCGTTGCCATCGATCTTGGCACCGTGCTCGATATCAACGACTACAAGGCGAAGGAAGACGTTCGCAACGCTCAGGAAGAGGGCGAAAAGGAAAAGGATTTTCTGCAAGGCGTATTTGGCAGGGCGCTTGCCGCTATCGCCAACCGTGACCTTGGCTACCGTATCGATGACAGTCTGGACGATATTTTCGGCAAGATCCGCGATGATTTCAATCACGCGACCGAACAGCTCGCGACGACGATTGCTGAAATCGATCGCAGTGCTGAAAATATCCGCGGTGGATCGAACGAGATCCGCTCGGCGGCCGAGAACCTGTCACATCGCACCGAGCGGCAGGCGGCCTCCATTGAAGAAACGGCTGCCGCGCTCGAGCAGATCACCACGACTGTCAGCGAATCCGCGCAGCGCGCCGAGGATGCCGGGCGACTGGTTCATGCGGCCAAGAAAAGTGCCGAACATTCGGGCGACATCGTGAGGCGGGCGATCGGCGCGATGGATGAAATCGAGTGCTCTTCCAGTGAGATTTCCAACATTATTGGTGTTATCGACGATATCGCGTTCCAGACCAACCTTCTGGCGCTCAATGCTGGCGTGGAAGCCGCACGAGCAGGCGACGCGGGTAAAGGCTTCGCCGTGGTTGCCCAGGAAGTGCGGGAACTCGCGCAGCGTTCCGCCAATGCCGCCAAAGAGATCAAGGCGCTGATTACAAAATCGTCTCTTCAGGTCAGGAATGGGGTCGATCTGGTTGGCGAAACCGGTGACGCATTGGAAAAGATTGTCAGTCAGGTTAATGACATCAATGCCAACGTTTCCGCGATCGTGGACGGAACCCGGGAACAGGCGACTGGCCTGAAGGAAATCAGCCAGGCCGTCAACGTCATGGACCAGGGCACCCAACAGAATGCGGCTATGGTGGAAGAAACGACCGCAGCAAGCCAAGCTCTGGTTCAGGAGATCGAGAAAATCGCCTCGATGCTGGGGGCTTTCCAGACTGGAAAACCTAAAGATGTACGATCCGTAAGCCTCGCCAAGGCGCCCCTTCGAGTGTCGCCTACGTCAGCGGAAAGGTCTCGACTGCCCGTTGCCGGCGTCGCAGATACATTGAAAACGCAGGATGCCCCGGCGCCGGCGCGCCAGCAGGCGGTCATCGCGGAAGCGTTTCGCCCGGGGACGAAGGCGTCCGCTGTGGCAAGCGCCGATTGGGAAGAGTTCTGATCCTAAGCAACTTCGCGTCGTCTGTCGGTCGTGAGGCTCACGTTTTCGCGTCAAGCTGCTGATGAAGCGCGGCGACGATATTCTCAAGCCGCTTCACGGTGTCGGAGAGTAGGTCTTCTGAAGATGGCCCAGTGGAAAGGCCGCGAATGACGATATCGGTAATCGCCGCGGCAGAATTGTCGACAGAAAAGTCGCCCTCACCTCGCAAATAGGCCCATGTCTGGTGCTCGATGGCGCCGAATATGATGTCACGGATCAGGCTGCGCGGCAGGTCGCTGCGGAATGCGCCCGACTGTTGGCCTGCGGCAACGACGCTCATGACGCGTTCCACAACTTCGCGGTTCTGCTGGTAAATGCGCATGGTGGGATAGTTGGGGTCCGCGCGAAGCTCCATGAGCACGAAGCGCGACAATGCGGGTTCGCGTCGGATGAAGGAGAGCGACCACCAGATCGCCTGATACAATCTTTCCCGGATCGGACCGCTGGTCCTTGCGGGGTAGTCTTCTGCGAGAAGTTCCTCGTACCAGCTCTCGGCAGCTTCGATGAGAAGGTCACGCTTGGTCGGGAAATATTTGTAGATCGTGCCTTCCGACGTGCCACACCGTTCGGCCACTTCCGATGTCAGGAACTGCTCCGAACCGCGTTCGCGCAGAACCGCGCGTGCGCTTTGAATAATTTCCGCGACGCGCTGGTCGCGGGGAAGGCGTCGCGCGAAACTCCGGGTCCTGGCCCTGGGGGGCATCGTCGACTCCCACATGTTACTGTCTTCACTCCCTCTTTCTTGCATGCCGGAGCCGTATCTGTCCACATGGATGGCCAACCGTCAGTCGTCGATTCAGCTATTGGGAAACAGATCGCCCAGCGTGCTGCCGGTCGGGGCCTTATGTTTCGACACACGATAGACGCAGCTCGAACGGAAGACCGGGTTGTCGCCGACCATGGCCAATGTCTGCTGGAAAAGCACCACTTTGGTGACCCGCAATATGCTGGTGTGGCCCTCCAGCCAATCGCCCACAACCACCGGCGCGAGATAGTCCAGCGTCATGTTGATGGTGGGCATGAGCGCATGACGAAGCTCCGGCTCCTTCTGCTGGCTGACATAGAGCTGCATGTCGGCAAAGGAGGCCAAGATGCCGCCGTGACATGTCTGATGCGGATTGATATGGCGCCGTCCGATCCGCATGCCGAGCCTCAGCGTGCCGTCGATGACCTTGCCGTAGAGCGGTCCGATATATTGGTTGAAGCCGGTACCTGTCGGAAGGGCGGTAAATCCCTCGGGAGGTTCGTCGGGAATGTCGTTGAGCAAGAGATCGATTGCGGCCTGGCGCGTCATGACGGAACTCCCTGGTTTGATTTCCCATAAAAGCGCGAAATCGATCCCCAGTCCATATTAATGCGCTAGATTATTATAAGTATGTATTCTTATGTTGACGGGTGCCGATCTTGCAGGCAATAAGGTGTCATAAGCCAGGAGGAGCTCAGACATGATCGCGTGGATCGAGAACGCGCCGGAGATTATTGATCCCGGCTACCGCGGAGGGGACGATTTGCGGCACCGCTCCGAAACGGGCGGCAAATCGCGTGATTCCCTGTTCTGGCAGATGATGATGCCGGAACACGAACTCGGCTTTCAATGCTATCTCTATCTGACGGGAGCTGGGAAGACCGGCTTCAACATGATCCTGTGGGGGCGCGACAAGAAGCCTCTCGTCCTCGATCTGATACAGGGAGAGGTGCCCGATGACATGGATTTCGACGATTTCACGCTCGGCAATCTGCGTGTCTGGCAACCAGCCGATCAGCGAAGCGCAAAAATTTCCTACCGCAACGAAAAGATCGCGCTCGAATATTCGTTTGAAGGATTCCACCACCCGTTCAGCTACCGTTCCAATCCCGACGGGCTGCCGCAATGGTTCGCCGACAACCGCCTTGAGCAGTCCGGTTGGGTGAGGGGATATATCGAATGGGACGGCAAGCGTATCGAACTTAACCGCATCGGACATCGCGACCATTCCTGGGGCGTGCGTCACTGGCAGGCGCCGCAGCACTGGAAGTGGCTGGTCGGTTACACGCCGGATGCGAGCCGCATTGTCAATGCCTGGATCTGGATGGCGAAGGGCGAGTGGGGCGTCGGCGGATATGTGATCCGTGACGGGGAACTCGTTCCGATCGCGACAGTCGATCAGAAGGCCGCTTTTGACGACGACATGACACAGCGCAGCATCAAGGTCGAGATCACCGATATTCGCGGCGGCAAATGCCAGCTGGAGATGGAGCGTTTCGGCCTCGTCAAATTGCCGACCGGCGGACGCTATGCGACGATGATCATGGAAGCGGCGTGCAACGCAAAGATAGACGGGCGGGATGCCGCCGGCCAATTCGAGTGCCAATGGCCGCAAAGCTATCTCGATAACATGGTCGAATTGAACAAGATGGCCAAATGAGTTGGGACTGGGACAAGACAACGCTGGCGGCGCTGGAGGCATTTCTTGCCGAAAAGGGTTTGCTGGCCGGCGCCCCGGAACCGCAACGCATCGGTGACGGGCATTCGAATCTGACCTACCGCATCCATGTTGCCGGGGGCGGCGCGGTCTTGCGCCGCCCGCCGCCGCCGCCGATCCCCAAAGGGGCCAATGACGTGTTGCGAGAGGCGCGAGCGCTGTCAGCCCTCGAAAGCCAGCATGTTCCAACCCCGAAAGTGCTTGCCGTAGCGCAGGCGGGCGAGGTGCTGGACGTCCCCTTCTATGTCATGGAACATGTGCCGGGACACATCATCACCGACCGGTTGCCCGATGTCTTCGAGGCCAAACGCGACGGGGCGGCGATGGCGTTCGCTCTCGTTGACGGGCTGGCGCGGCTTCATGCCGCCGACTGGAAGGCGTGTGGGCTTGCCGATTTCGGGAGACCGGAAAATTTCAATGCGCGGCATCTCAAACGTCTGATCGACCTCATGAACCTGCGCGAGGGGCCGGTGCCCGCCGGTCTCGGCGACATGGCGGCCCGGCTTTCAGCGGACATCCCGCCTGAATCCGGAGCGGCAATCGTCCACAACGACTATCGGCTCGGCAATGTCATCTGGTCGCTTGCGGCGCCGCCCAGGCTGCTTGCCATCCTCGATTGGGAACTTGCCACGATCGGCGATCCGCTTCTCGACCTGGGATATATGGCCTGCTGTTATCCGGTTCCCGGAGAGGAGCTGACGCCGACCCAGGAACTGTCCGCCGCCTTCCTCGCAGACGGGTTTCCATCACGCCAGGCGATCTTCGCGCATTATGTAGCAGTGACGGGCCGGGATCTGTCGAATTTGAACTGGTATGCGGCCATGGCGGCGTGGAAACTCGCCGTTCTCTATGAATATCAGCATCGCCTTGGCCGCGACGCCTACTATGAGGATGCGACACAGGTGCCGCGTTTTCTGGCTGCGGCGGAAAGGTTCCTGAAGGGGCTATGAATTTGGCGGGCACACCGCGTGCCAGGAGGAAAATATGTCGGACAGGCCGCTGCTGATCGATGTGAGTGAGGGCGTTGCGACGCTGACGTTGAACCGGGCCGAGGTGTTGAATGCTCTCAATGGCGAGTTGCGGGCGCTTCTGGTGCAGTCTCTCGCCGAAGTCGACGCGAACGAGGATGTGCGGGCCATCATCCTGACGGGCAAGGGCCGGGCTTTTTGTGCGGGCCTTGATGTCAAGGAGCTTGAAGGTTCAGGCCGTAATGTGGGTGACAATGTCGAGGGTGGAGATATCGGTGCTGCTCTCTCCGCTCTGGAAACGCCGGTGATAGCGGCGATCAACGGTCTGGCGGTGACCGGCGGATTTGAGATCACACTGGCTTGCGACATCGTGTTGGCCGCCCGCTCCGCCTGGTTCCAGGACACCCATGCGAAAATCGGCCTCTTGCCCGGCTGGGGATTGTCTCAAAGGCTGTCACGCACCATCGGAACCTACCGGGCAAAGGAAATCTCGTTGACCGCGCGCAGGATCACCGCGCAGGAAGCAATGGCATTCGGTTTCGTCAACCGCGTGGTTGCAGACGAGGATCTGGCGAAAGAGGCGAGAGACCTGGCTCTCTCGATCGCACAATGGCGCGGCGGGCATATCCGGAAGATCAAGTCCCTGATCGATCAGGGCTATAGCCTGCCATTCGGCGAGGCGCTGGATTTCGAAATTCGTCAGGCAGCGGCACTGAACCGGCAGGTCAATCTCGGGGAGAAGTCAAAGGACATCAGGGATTGACCGCAATCGATCCCTGACAGTCCTTCTATCGGAAAGGTATTGGAAAATGAAAATCTTGGTCACAGTGAAGCGCGTGGTTGACTACAACGTGAAGATCCGGGTGAAGGGCGATGGGACGGGCGTTGAGCTTGCCAACGTCAAGATGTCGATGAACCCTTTCGACGAGATTTCGGTTGAGGAAGCGCTCCGCCTGAAGGAAGCCGGCAAGGCCGAGGAAGTGGTCGTCGTGTCGATCGGCCCGGCCAAGGCAGAAGAAACGATCCGCACCGCACTCGCCATGGGCGCCGACCGCGGTATCCTGGTCGAGACCGACGAGACGGTCGAGCCCCTCGCGGTTGCCAAGATCGTCAAGGGCGTCGTCGACGCCGAACAGCCCGGCCTCGTGATTGTTGGCAAGCAGGCGATCGACGATGATTCGAACCAGACCGGCCAGATGCTCGCAGCCCTGCTCGGCTGGGCCCAGGGCACGTTTGCCTCGAAGGTCGAGATCGTTGACGCCTCCAAGGCCAACATCACCCGCGAAGTCGATGGCGGCCTGCAGACGATCGAAGTCAAGCTTCCGGCCATCGTTACGACCGACCTGCGCCTCAACGAGCCGCGTTATGCCTCGTTGCCGAACATCATGAAGGCCAAGAAGAAGCCGCTCGACAAGAAGTCCCCCGCCGATTTCGGCGTCGACGTCGCGCCGCGCCTCAAGGTTCTGAAGACCGAAGAGCCGGGCGGCCGCAAGGCGGGCGTCAAGGTCAAGAGCGTCGCCGAACTGGTCGACAAGCTCAAGAACGAAGCCGGCGTGCTTTAAGTCACGGAAAAGGGAGATTAGATCATGACCATTCTTCTCGTTGCCGAACACGACAACAAGACCCTTTCCGACCAGACCGCCAAGGCGCTGACCGCTGCTTCCAAGATCGGTGGCGACGTGCATGTGCTGGTGGCTGGCGAAGGCGCCAAGGCCGTGGCCGATGCCGCCGCCAAGCTCTCGGGCGTATCGAAGGTGCTGCTCGCCGATGACGCTGCCTATGGCCATCAGCTGGCCGAACCGGTTGCCGCCCTCATCGTGTCGCTCGCCGGCTCCTATGACGCCATCGTCGCAGCCGCGACCGCCGCGGCCAAGAACATCCTGCCGCGGGTCGCAGCGCTTCTCGACGTGATGCAGATCTCGGAAATCATCGAGGTCGTTTCGGCCGACACGTTCAAGCGCCCGATCTATGCCGGCAACGCCATCCAGACGGTGCAGTCAAGCGATGCCAAGAAGGTGATCACGGTGCGCACCGCCTCCTTCCAGGCGGCCGGCGAAGGCGGCTCGGCCTCTGTCGAGACGGTTGGCGCTGCCGCAAACCCCGGCCTGTCGGCACATGTCTCGGATGCGCTCTCCTCCTCCGATCGTCCTGAACTGACGTCCGCCAAGATCATCATCTCGGGTGGCCGCGCGCTCGGCTCGTCGGAGAAGTTCCAGGAAGTCATCCTGCCCGTCGCCGACAAGCTGGGTGCTGCCGTCGGCGCATCGCGCGCCGCCGTCGATGCGGGCTATGCGCCGAACGACTGGCAGGTCGGCCAGACCGGCAAGGTGGTCGCTCCCGACCTCTACATCGCCTGCGGCATTTCCGGCGCGATCCAGCATCTGGCCGGCATGAAGGACAGTAAGGTCATCGTCGCCATCAACAAGGACGAGGAAGCCCCCATCTTCCAGGTCGCCGACTACGGCCTCGTCGCAGACCTCTTCGAAGCCCTCCCGGAACTCGAAAAGGCGCTGTGATCGCAAAGAGCGATCGTTTTTCGTGAATTCAGCGGCCCGCGCTTCAACAGCGCGGCCCGCTTCCGTGTGGCCTTGCGGCAGGTCTAGCCGAATAGGTGAGCAGAACCGTCGGGCGCGGGTACATGCGCATGTCGCCAAGGCAGGCAACATTGCGAAGGCTCATCGCTACACGCGACGTTCGGGAGTCAAGTTTGAAAGTCGATTCAAGACGGAGTCAACACACTCCGAGGTTTTGGATGCCCGCGCGAGAGGCCATTGTTCCATAAATCTTATTATGCGCCACAGTTATGTAGCCGCAAAGTTGGAATGTCCTGTTTCTGCAAAGTTGGAATGTCACACTCCCCGGGTCTGAATGACGTCTGGGAGATTGCAGATGGGATTGATAGCGATGAGCGAGCGCGATCTGCAGCGGATCGAGATTTTGTCGAAGGTGCTTGCCGGCCGGATGACCATGGTTTCAGCGGCGCATGTGCTTGACCTGAGCGAGCGCCAGGTGCGCCGGCTGCTGGAGCGTATACGGACTGGCGGCGCGGCTTCGATCCGGCACAAGGCGATCGGCCGACCGTCGAACAACCGGATCAGCGACGGGGTTCGCGATTATGCGATGACGCTGGTTCGCGAACGCTATGCGGATTTCGGGCCGACCCTGGCGACGGAGAAGCTGGCTGAACGCGATGGTTTGCGGGTGTCACGCGAGACGGTGCGCATCTGGATGACGGATGCCGGCCTCTGGCTGTCGCGCAAGCAGCGGCGGACGTTTCATCAGCCGCGGCTGCGGCGAGAAGCCTATGGTGAACTGGTGCAGATCGACGGGTCGGAGCATCGCTGGTTCGAGGATCGCGGACCGCCATGCTCGCTGCTGGTGTTTGTCGATGATGCGACCGGCAGGCTGATGCAGTTGCGCTTTGTACGCTCCGAAAGTGCCTTCACCTATTTTGAGGCGCTGAAGCTCTATCTGCAGGCGCATGGTGCTCCCGTCGCCTTTTATTCCGACAAGCATTCGGTGTTTCGGGTGGCGAAGAAGGATGCCAGGGGTGGCCAGGGCATGACCCAGTTCGGGCGTGCGCTCTGTGAGCTAAACATTGAGATTCTCTGTGCAAATTCGAGCCAGGCCAAGGGTCGTGTCGAGCGGATGAACCGGACGCTGCAGGACCGCCTGGTCAAGGAGCTCAGGCTTTCTGGCATCGACGCCATGGAGGCTGGCAATGCGTTCTTGCCGGGCTTCATGGAGGACTACAATGCGCGATTTGCAATCGTCCCTGCCCGCCCGGACAACCTGCACCGGCCATTGAATCTGACGCCGGATCGGTTGACGGAGATCCTGTGTAAGCGCGAGCAGCGCTATGTCGGATCGCAGCTGACGTTTTCGTTCGAGCGCCAGCGGATCATGCTGGAGGAAACCGAAGTGACGCGTGGTCTGGTGGGTCGCTATGTCGAGACCTATGCCTATGCGGACGGTCGGCTGGAGGTGCGTTGGAAGGGGTATTCCCTGCCCTACACCGTGTTCGACAAGGATCAGCGGGTGACGCATGCGGCGATCACCGAGAACAAGCGGTTGGGTGATGTTCTTGCCTATATCAAGGAGCGCCAGGAGCAGCAGGACAAGCCGAAGGTGAAGAGCAACAGCGACAAGAATGGCTATGTCAAACGTGCTCGCGGGCCGGGCCGGCGGAAGGATTTTATGAACGATCCGGCGGTGATTGCCCGGCGAAAGAAGGCGCTGTCGCGGCAGCAGGCTGCTGAGTGAGGCGTCTCAAAGCTAAAGCCGAAGAGGTGTGTTTACCACCCGCCCCGATCTGATCTTGCAACCGGGATCAGCCGCTCAGATCGGGGCTGGCCGGTGTGCCGTATGGTGGCCTTGCGGACATTTTAACTTTGCAAACCGGCGGACATTTCAACTCGCCCGCCACAAGTTATAACATTACGTTGAATTGATTGATTGCTGCTTCCCTATTGACCAGCCGCTGTGATTGATTTCACAAGTTTCAGATGATCTGTCGGTCAAAGTGCTGTAAGTTTGAACACGCTGGTTTCGATTGACGGTAACGACCTCCAGACGCCGTCCCAGCTTTTCTCCTCTGGAGAACTTGAACCCAAAATTTCATGGGCCGATGGAACGCCGTCGGCCCTTTTTCCTGCTCATCCAAGCTGAATGCTTTACAAAATAGCAGACTTTTATCGCACCCGGATCCCAAGGCCTGAATAACAAGGCTTCAACCCGCAACGGTCATGGTCAGCTTCAAATTCAAAACAGAGTAGTCAAGTCGCGGCGGCTATCGACGATCCGAACGATTTCGACAGTATGAACGTCCACTTCATCGTCGTCTGGAATGGTTTCGTAGAGAATGACATAAGGCGCTTCGACCAACGCCCTTGCCGTCGGAAAGATTTCCGGATGGCGTTGGCCGAGGCGCGGATACTCAGCCAGCATTTCCGCTTTGGTGCGAAACTGCCGAAAATAACGCTCGGCGCTGCGCGGCTGCTCTTGTGCCATGTCGAGATATATTTGCTTGACGTCGGTCCGTGCCTTGCGCGTCCAGACAAGTTTAGCGGCCATGTGAACCGGTGGCCTTCAGTTCCTGGCGCGCTTCTTCAAGTAATTCATCAAAATCAACAGGCATCGCAGGGCCGCTGGCCTTGCCTTCCGCCCACATTTCCCGCAACCGATCAATATCGCCACGCCGCTGTTGCCATTTGGCCGACCAGTCCCGTATAGCTTCCCGAATGACTTCACTGCTGCTTGCATAGGCACCGCTGCCGACGGCATCACGAAGCAACTCTGCATGTTGCGGAGTCATCGAAACACTGATTTTTTCGACATTTGCCATAATTCACCCCTGATAACGTTCGGTAGTAATTATTACCACCGACTGACATGTCTGCCAAGCATTTTGAACGTCGCCAAAGACGCTGCATCTATCGACACGGCGTCGCAGTGCGCTATGTTTCTGGAGGCGTCGGTCTTCTCAATGAAGATTTGATTGGCCAGCTTTATCAAGACGCAAGATCCGCCAACACAGATACTGAAATCCAGCGACAATGTTGAAGCGAAAGCAATGATCATGCGAATAGATCAAACATTCAGCATTACACTGCCGTTTGAGTTAGCCGAGATGGTCAAATCCAAGCTCGCCTCCGGGGAATACGCTACGAAAAGCGACGTGATTTGTGCCGGACTACGCGCCTTGGCGGCTCTTGATGCCGGGACAGACCGATGGCTTCAAGACGATGTGGGCTCCACCTTCGACGAGTTCAAGGCGCACCCCGATCGTGCACTGTCGCTAGATGAAGCGATGGAAGGATTCCATGCCCATATCAACGCACTCGCCACCAACTCCAATGCTTAAAGATCACAGCCGGGACCAGTCGCGCCGCTCAGTGCGATATCGCGGCAACAGGTAATGCCGCATGAAGGCTCAGTTTGGGATGCACGGCAGACTGCCTCCGAAACACGCATTGGAGCAAAATCGCGCCATCTCCTGACGGCAGGAGCCAGCCAAGCGATCGCCGCATAGCTGCATTGCACAAATTTTAGGTGCGTCGCGATGAAATATGCGGCATACAGTCCGCAGTTGATGCATTTCGCGGTTTACCTCCCAGTGCCGCCGCGTCAGCTGTTCCCCTCTGGAGGTTTTTGGCCTTCATACCTTATGGGCCGCGGTCTCCGTCGGCCCTTTTTTCTTGCGACCATCCTTGATCCTCATCCTGGCCCTCGCCTTCATGTCGCTAACATGATCCCGCCGCTGCATTGGAGGCGGAAGCAGTGCACGTGGTTCTTGTCCCTGTGGATCTCGAGTTTGTATGGCACTCGTGTCTTCCCTAGCAGCACTGTTCGCTGACGCCGAAGATAGACGTCTATCTTGCCAACAACCGCAAATTTCAGGTGGCCTGATATCAAAACAGCTGTAAGATGAGTTTGGTTGGCTCATTTGACGGTTTCCCCTTTATGGTGCGCCAGCATCTCTCCTCTGGAGAATTTGACCTCAATTCGCATGGGCCGATGGGACCCCGTCGGCCCATTTTTTTGCCATTTGGGTACCGCATGCAATTGCTTCGCTGCCTCATGCCACCTGATTTTCGATTTGTTGGAAATTCCCGCCGATGAATAATAAGACCCGAGGCTACATCTATGTCCTGTCGGCGGTCACGATCTTTGCCTTTCAGGACGCCTTTTCCAAATTCCTCGGTGCCAAATATCCCCCGATCATGGTGACCATGATCCGCTTCTGGGCGTTCGCGGTGTTCGTTACCATTCTTGCCACCAGATCAAGCGGCGGATTGAGGCAAGCCCTCATCACTCGCCGGCCGGTCCTGCAAGTGTTTCGGGGCATTCTCCTGGTCAGCGAAATCGTGGTCGTCATTTTTGCGTTCACGAGCGCCGGATTGGCGGTGTCCCAGACCATCTTGCAGGCAACGCCTTTGTTGGTGACCATCCTGTCGGTGCCGTTGCTTGGCGAAAAGGTTGGCTGGCGTCGTGGGGTTGCCGTGGTGGTCGGTCTCATTGGCGTGCTGGTTCTCCTCAATCCGGTGAACGTCCATTTCGACACGCGTCTTCTGCTGCCGCTCATCGCAAGCTTCATGTATGCACTCTATGGCATTGCTACCCGTGCCGTCAGCCGGGACGATAGCGCGGTGACCAGCGTCTTGTATGCCGGTGTCGCCGGCGGCGTCACGATCAGTTTGATCGGTCCCTTCTACTGGACGCCACTCGCCTTGGACGACTGGCCCGTCATGGCCGCATTGTGTGTGAGCGGAGCACTCAGCCACTTTCTTCTGATCAAGGCCTATGGCGAGCTCAGTGCCGTCGAGGTTCAACCTCTCACATACTTCCAGCTTGTCTTGAGCATTTGCATAGCCACGTTGTTTTTCGGTGAGAAAATCACCTGGAACATGATGATCGGCGCAACGATTGTCGTCGCAGCGGGGCTTTTCACCGTGTGGAGAGAATACCGCCTGGGTATCCGCAACGGCAAGAAAGGCCTTCGAGGAAGTGCTGCTTGAGCGTTGCATTCCCGGGAGCGGTCAGTTCTGCCACTGCCTTGCTGGGCGGTAGCCGCGCTTCCGCTTCTGGCGGAGAAGATCGAGAAAGAATTCAACGGCTTCGCTCTCATTTTGGAAGGGGTGCACCTTCACCTGTCCGCCGGATCCGATGCGTCCCCATCGCCGAAACAGGCAAATCTCGCCAAAGAGGTTCGGCTCGATCGACATGGCATAATAGCGCGCTACGTTACGGGAAGCGTCAGTCCTTTCGATATAAAGCTGATAGGGTTGTGCGATCATGAGGCAAGATTGGCAAACGCCTAACCCGAGGTCCAATGACACTTCTGAATCGAAACCTCTTGATCGATTCACGCCAATGATGAATACCCCCAAAGGGAGAGGCTTGGCTTTTCAGGCGGAGAACATCGTGGACGACACCATCCGGATCGAAAATCGAGGCGACTTTGGTCTTTGGGCGATTGAAATTGCCAAGCAGATCGTCAATGAGCAAGGCTTCGAGCTCGCAAAGGCAGCGCGAGACGGCAGCGAAGACGACGTTCGTGTAGCGGGCAATGCCCTTGGCCAGGCAATCACGTCCGCACTCATGGAAATCTTTGACGGACTCACGTCTGAGGAAGCTTGATGCTACGTCCTGATGCAGGACGCCGTCACGTACCGAATCCGGGGATTTGGCCGACCTGGGCCATCGTCGAACTACCAGACAGAAGGCAAAAAATATCGAGTGAATTCCATGACGGAGCGCGAAGCGGCAGCGGAGAAACTGCAACGAAAACAACCGCAAATCTACCCTGCAAGGATGCAATCCGTCATTCATTAGCGGTTGAATATATATTTTCTAAATCAATTTATCCGAGATTTTTGTTGCATAGCCAGATCAGTTCGCTAGAAGGTTGAACCGATCCGCTTCGACAATGTTTTGGAGGTGACGAGTGGAGTTGGCGCCACAGAAATTCATTCAATTAGATCAACTGCTTGAATACCATTTCCGCACAATAGATAAAGTCCGAAGAGCCTTGGAAAAGTGTCATTCTTCGACCGCCCATGCCGACGACAAACTGGAACTTTCCAATTGCATGGACGAAGAGTTCTCCTGCCGTTCAGAAATCATCAAATACAATCCGGTTTGCGACCAGGAGCGGCGAAAGCGCCTGGTCCATCTGAGTGGCTTTCTCATCGCCTGCAATTGCCCGTTGAACGCTGACCTTAATGATCTGGGCGCATCGACGCGGTCAAATGAGACGGAAACATCTAATATCGATTGACCGCCCAGCGACCATCGGCCGACTGAGCATAGCCCACCTCTTTATCAATCGGCCGGGTCTTGTCCGGATCATGAATGGTGGTCATGCAGGATATGCCAGCACCGGCTGGATTGGGGCCACACTGTCCCAGCGACACGGTCACCGGCTTCGGGTCGCCGTAGCGAAGCGGATCATGCCTGTTAAAAGCATCGATTGCCCGAGCTGCCTCTTCTGCCGTTGGAACCCTGAGCGTCGTTTTGGAAAGCTCTGCTGCTTTGCCGCTCGAGCCGGTCGTTCTCGGCGAAAAGACAACATAGGTTCCAGCCGAGCCAAAGGCGGCACCAATACAAAGCGAAACTGCGACGATTTTCAGATCCATGATGGCCTCAGTTGTTGAGGTTGAAATAACGGCGCGTCGTCTGTCCGGTCGCCGTGGATTTGAGATCGAAGTAATAGGGGTTGTCTCGCACTTTCCTCGCATAGTGATCGACGATCTGATTGCAGCTGCCGGTTTCTTCCGTCATTCCACCTCGAGATTTGCAGACATCGACGATCTTGACGCATGTATTGGCATCGCTGGCGCCTGATGAGCCATAATCATCACCGGTATGAATGGCAGTGTAGCCGTCCTTGCATGGCTCATACTTTTCGTATCCTGGCGCAGCTGTTCCAGCTTCCGGGCAGATCGGCCAGGAGAAGCTCCAGCCGGCCATGGCCAGGAGCAGCTTTTCCATTGGCGGGTGACAAGATGGAATGCCCTGCCAGGGCGGCGCCGACGATGATGCGCATAGCAGAACCTCGCAGCCCCATTCGCTGGCAGTTGCGTTTGTCGCGAAGACCGCAAAGGCAGCGCCAATTCCGGCCAAGAGCTGTAGACGTTTTCGCATGAAGATTGCTCCGGCGTTTATCGGTTGGTTCGTTTGGGCTTATGATGCAGGTCCTCGAACGGCGGCGAGATTTCCGAGCGACGGGTGACCAGGAGATCGTAGTCGGCAATCGGACGACGCTGCAGCGTCTTGTCGACCGCACGCCGTCGCCATTCATTCATGTCGAGCACATAGGTCGCCCACATCCCGTAACGAACTGCCATCGCGTGTTGCTGCATCGCTAAGTAGGCTTGATCAACACGGGGCGAAACGACACGTGCCCAGCCGACACGCAGCATTTCAAGGGCGAGGTCGATGCCGCCAACCGTGCACCTGGCAAGCGGGACGTCCGAAGGATCAGAAGAAATCACATGGCAGGAAACGCTTTTCCCGCCGATGACGCGTTTCAGCCAGGCTTTTGCCAACGGCCCGCATGGCACCGGGCTTGGTGCTTTGGTGATCTGCCGATCTGTCCATTTCGGGTTGATCGCCCATTGCGGCAATTCACATGCATCAATGCCTGCGAGCCGAACCTTGTGAGCAAATTGCGGGAACCAGAGCGTTCGTCCGTCTATGACGCTGACGCGGCCCGAATAGACCGGCGGGATTACCTCGCCGGCGTACACATTGGGATAGGGCGGAGCCGCCGGCTCGATCAAATCGGCGGCGTGCCCGATCGAGGCGCTTGCCAGCGTTGAGACAATGACGATTGCCGCCGGTGCTGTCTTTGCAAAGAGGTTCACTTGCCAGCTCCTTTGGCGTTGGCGGCCTTGCTGATCAGGATTGAGGGATGCTGGACGTCCGGAAAGGCCCAAAGTCCGGACTTGGCTTTGCGGGCCTGCTGTTCGGCAACCGCATAGGCCGGATTGTAAGGAAGGCCCTTGGCGTTGAGTGAC
Organism: Hyphomicrobiales bacterium; assembly: GCA_900467685.1. Classification (GTDB taxonomy): domain Bacteria; phylum Pseudomonadota; class Alphaproteobacteria; order Rhizobiales; family Rhizobiaceae; genus Ensifer_A. The sequence goes on along the minus strand of UBQX01000013.1, from coordinate 46,349 downwards.
GCAAATGCGTAGCCCGTAGAAATCAGGATCGTGCCGAGATCGAGCGCCTTGCCGGCCACGTTCGCATAACACATTACATAAGTGAGATCGCGAGCGCTTGCGACTGGCGCGCAGACTGGCCTGGTGTCGCGAATATAGGCTGCAAGAACCGCCATCGACGCAGCACCACAGTCTTGCTTCTTTCCATTCTTCAGAGTGTAGGAAGTTCCCCTGAGGCAGGACTGAACCCCGTAGAGCCGGTATTTTTGCCCCGCTTCAATCCAGGTGTCGCCAGTCTCGAGTGTTATTCCAGGGGTGAGGTCGAAATACCCATTGGGGGCGGCCTCAACTGAAAAAGCCGCAAAAGAGAATAAGCTGGCTGCGATGATGGCTCTGTTCATTTGCCTTGAGCCACCACGCGCGGATCGGCCCACATGCCCCAGCCGTGCTTGCCAATCGCTTCAGCCTGGCCCAGATCCTGTCGCAGCGGCTTTCCATCAGGACCCCTCGCGACGCGTAGAGCGCCGACCGAGACAAGTTGCTCTTCGAACATGTCGACGGAGTCGAGGTGACCAGGAAAGTTGTAATACCCGTAACATGTCGCATCCTGGGCTCTGCGGTTCTCCTCGGACATGAAGGCCCGGCAGAAGATGACCTTCGCAGACTTCAAGAGAGTGCCAAGCTGCCGCACAGCGTAATTCGCACATGCGCCCGAATAACCTTCCTTGCGGTTGACCATGTCACCCTGGCAAGGCGTTACCCCGTAAAGGTGGATCCGGCTTTTGTCATCGATCTCAAAGTCCGTCGGCGAGACCGCTTTGAAGCCCGAGGTCGACGCATAACCCTTTCGATCACTGACTTTTCCGTTGCCACCATAATACTCGATCACAAGCACCGTCTTTCCAGGCGACGCCAGCGAACGAATGTAGCCTTTGTCGATCGCAGGTGCTGCGAAAGCCGAAACTGCGTGCAAGCACGCCGCGACCGCGACGGAAAGTCCCATTCTCATATCCGCACTCTCAATATTCCTATTTCCGGATTTTTTATAAAACCACATTCAACACTTTTTGGCCGAACAAGGCTTTTCAATATACCCGTCTTGCGTTAGCCATTGCGCCAAACTTAGCATTCTTTGCCACACGGGCAAGGTGTTTTTTGACCAGGATGACGTATTCATGGAAAGAGCCTCAGGACGTCTTTGCATCGCCGTTCTTGCCGGCATAAACCTTTGCGCAAATACCGCCTATGCATCTGATCTAGCTGCATTTAGAGGCCATATTTTGACGCTTGAAACGGACATCAAGGCTGAAACCACACGCCCAAGCGGTCCAGACCGCGAGGCGCCTGTTGATGCATTCGTCCTGACAAAGACAGGAAGAATCGTCTCGAATCTTGATTCTCATCCAGCCACCGATTATCCATTCTTAGGTGTAAATGGCGGCAATCGGTCATCTTCTTCGAATACACCTATAATTGGATTTTCTACCGGCACAGGCCGAAATGGCTCTGCCATTCAGGCTCCTCCCAGATGTGGGCCATCGCCCTTTGATCCCAGCCGCATAAAAGCGCTCGTATCAGTTGCTGCCAGAAGAGACGGGATCGATGAGCAATTCGCGCTCGCAATCGTCGAGGCCGAAAGCCGCAACGACACAGTGCGAAATTCCCCGAAAGGCGCCCGAGGTCCGATGCAGCTGATCCCCGAAACGGCAGAGCGTTATGGTGTGAAGGATGTCTGCGATCCGACTGAGAATATCGAAGGTGGTATGGCCTATCTGAAGGACCTGACCGAAACCTTCCAGAATCCGATGCTGGTTGCCGCCGCCTACAATGCAGGCGAGCAGTCCGTCTACAAGTATGGCGGCATTCCGCCCTTCGCCGAAACAGTCGCCTATGTGGCCAAGGTCATGAACCTGACCATCGGTCTTTCGATGCCGAAACAACCGATCAAGGCGGCATCCACATCCCCTGCCCCGAAATTTCCGGATGCCGATACTGGCGTCATTCAACCTTCCAGCCGTGGCCAGTTCGTCGCAGGCGTCATGCAATTCTAAGCACACCAAAGGAGAGCCTATTCATGTCGTTTCGAAACCTCACCGACAACCCGAAACTGAGATCGGCCGCGATCTTTGTCTGCGTTGCTGCAGCTACCCAACTTGTGAGTGCCGATCTAGCTTTTGCAGCCGATACCGGCGCGTTCGGCCCGATCCAGACTGCGGTTCAAATGGTCGTCGACTTCATTCAAGGCCCCTTCGGACGGCTTTGCGCCATCATTGCCGTGATGGGTCTCGGCTTTCTTGCGTTTGCGGGGCGTCTTTCCTGGTTTACCGCCGGCGCTGTCGTTCTCGGGATCGGCTTTGTTTTCGGTGCCCCCAAGCTCGTCGACGCCTTCATTTCTTCCGTCGGCAGCTGATCATGGAAGACGAGAAGCCAGCGATGACGCCAGTCGTCATCGGCCTCACCAAATCTCCCACACTCTGGGGCGTTCCCTACATGGCCGTCGTTCTCGTCGTCGGCGTGACGATCGTTGCCTGGCTTGCAACAACCGAGCTCTGGGCGCTTGCAACAGCCCCGATTGCCTATCTCGTCCTTTTTGCACTCTGCGCCTTCGATCCCCGGATCCTCGACGTCCTGCAGATCGTCTCCCGCAAGACCCCCAGAACCGCCAACAAGGCCTTTTGGGGCACCAATTCCTATGGACCTTGAACCATGCTGAAACTGCTCCGGGACGAACTGGGATTTGGACGCGAGGCGCGCGCAGAACGCCCGATGTCGACCCACATCCCCTATCTCCGCCACGTCTCGGACGCGGTGATCAAGCTCGAAAGCGATGCGCTGATGGTCGTCATCAAGCTTGAGGGGCTGTTCTTCCAGACCGAAGACCAGGCTGAGCTTAACATGCGTGCCGATGTGCAAAACACAATGATCCGTGCGCTTGGCTCCAGCCGCTATTCGATATGGTCGACGGTCATTCGTCGTCAGGTCGAGCCGGAACTTGCCGGCGACTTTGCCGATCCCTTCAACACATATGTAAACGAGAAATATCAGGATCAGCTCAAAGAGAAACGGATGTTTCAAAATGAGCTTTATCTCACCATCGTGCGCTCAACGCTTCGCGGCGCCCTTGGTGCGTCCGATCAATTGCGCCGCTTCATCGATCGTGCCTCGGGCAAGGATATTGAGGGCGAACAACAGCGTGAGACCATCATTGATCTTGAAGAGACGGCCGGAAAACTTTGCCAGGAGCTTTCCAAATATGGCGCCCGCGTTCTTGGCATCGCGCGCCGCGACGGCTCACCCTATTCCGAGCCTTGCGAGTTCTTGAACCTGATCCTGACCTGCGGTGTTTCCCGCAAGATGCGTCTGCCCCGGATGGGCATGCGCAACTATTTAGGCACCAGTCGGCTTCACTTTGGCAAGCGTGCCATGCAGGCTCAGGCGCCAGTGCCCGAAGACGACAGGTTTGGCGCCATTCTCTCGATCAAGGAATACCCGCCCTTCACAGGTCCGGGGATTCTCGACGGGCTCCTGCAGGTCAATCACGAATTCATCCTGACTCAGAGCTTCACGATTGCCGACAAGCCGATTGCCCAGGAACGTATCACCCGTCTTCAGCGGCAAATCCAGGCCTCCGACGAGGCTGGAAGTTCCATCGAGACCGACATCGATTTCGCGCTCGACAGCCTTCTCAATCAGGAGGCCGTCTTCGGGTTTCATCATCTGACCCTCATGGCGCTCGCGCGCGAGGCCGGCACCTTGTCGAAGGCAGTCAGCGAACTCGGATCCTGCCTCACCAACATGAACATCAACTGGCTGCGTGAGGATTTGAACCTCGAGGCAAGCTTCTGGGCGCAACTGCCCGGCAACCACAGCTACATTGCCCGCAAGGCGATGCTGTCGAGCGCCAATTTCGCCGGCCTCTCGTCGATGCACAACTTTGCACGCGGGCAATCGGAAGGTGTTCACTGGGGCCTGCCGATCACCATCCTCGAAACCACCAGTCAATCACCCTACTGGTTCAATTTTCACCGCCGGGATATCGGCCATTTTCTCGTGACCGGGCCAACTGGATCCGGCAAGACTGTGGCGCTGACCTTCCTCTTGAGCCAGGCCTTCCGCGTCAAGCCGGCACCAAAGGCGGTCTTCTTCGACAAGGACCGCGGTGCGGAGATTTTTGTTCGGGCCTCCGGCGGCGCCTACGAGGTTCTGACCCCTGGCATTCCGACCGGCTTCAATCCGCTGCAACTGTCCAACACGCCTGAGAACCGCCAATTCCTCAATCAACTGATCAAGGCAATGCTTGCTTCCAATCGCAGCGATTTTACCCAAGGAGAGGAAGACACGCTTGAGCGGGCAATCCAACGCCTCATGCAGGAGCCGGCGCGCGAGCGAACCCTTGCCAATCTTTCCGGCCTCCTGATGGGCCGCACCCGCGCAGACGCAAATGATCTGGCGGCGCGCTTGCGACCCTGGATCGATGGCGAAAAGGCCTGGGCGTTCAATGCGCCGGTCGATGTCCTGACCTTCTCCGAAACCAGGCTTTTCGGCTTCGACATGACGAATATCCTGAGCCAGCCGGATCTCAGGACGCCGGTGCTCATGTATATCTTCCATCGCCTCGACGAGCTCCTTGATGGCACGCCGGTCATGATCTTCATGGACGAAGGATGGCAGCTCCTCTCCGACCCGACTTTTGAGGATTTCATTATCGACAAGATGAAGACAATCCGGAAGCTGAACGGGATCGTCGGGTTTGGAACACAGTCGGCCGCCGATATCGCCAAGGCCCGATCCTCGCACACGTTGATCGAACAGTCGGCGACCGATATCCATTTTCCCAATCCCCGCGCCGACGAGGAAAGCTACATCAAGCGCTTCGGCCTGACACTCAAGGAATTCCGCTTCATCAAGAATACCCCGCCCGAACGGCGAAGCTTCCTGATCAAGCATGGCAATGACAGCGTCATTGCACGCCTTGATCTCTCGGCAATGCCCGACGTCGTGAAAGTCCTGTCGGGTCGGAAGGAGACAATCGAGGAATGCGAACGACTTCGCTCAGAATTTGGCGATGAGCCCGAGGCATGGCTTGCCAAATTCTGCGGCTGGGAGAATGACGCATGAGCGCGCGGCGGGCCATCCTCATATCGGCTTCGCTTTTTGCGGCCGCGACACACTCGGCGCGCGCCGATATTCCAGTTGTCGACGGATCGGTCGAGACGCAACGCACGACGCGAGATGAGCTTACTACGCAAAACAGGGACGTCGGCAAGAAGACCTATAGCGTAACGGCCTCCGTCACCTGCTCGATGTACAAGAAGGGGTACCGTGACGATCCGGTTTCTGCGGCCGAAGCCAATCCGGAAATCACCGGCATGGTTCGCCGCATCGCGAACGAAGAAGGTGTCAACGAGACCGAGCTTTTAGCCCTCGTTTATCAGGAAAGCCGGTTCAATCCGTGCGCGACCTCAGGCGCGGGTGCGGTCGGCCTCACCCAGCTGATGCCCGAGACGGCGAGCGAGCTTGGCGTCAACCCCTATGACATCGAGCAGAATATCAGAGGCGGCGCGCGTTACTATAAGCAGCAGCTGATCCGCTATGGCGGCAACGTCAACCTGGCGCTCGCCGCCTATAATTCTGGTGCGGGAAACGTCAATAAATGGGGCGGCATTCCACCGTTCAAGGAAACGCAGGGCTATGTTGCCAATATCACGGAGAAATGGATCCCGGCCTTTGGCGGCTCGGATGTCTCCAATATCCCCATGAACTATGGCGGCGGAACGACTGCCTTTTCAGGTGCCCGTACCGCCTCGATCAACGCCTTTGCAAGAACTGCGGCCATTGCCGGCAGCTCCGGTAATGTCGCGTCATGGCTGCAGCAGCTGGGCTCCACGCAGACCGGCACCATACAGGATAGCTGGGATCAGAATTCTGCCGCCCGAAACGCCAACATCGAGATGTTCAACCAGCTCTCCGGCCTTGGCGCAACGATGGCCGATCTCCTGAATGCCCGAAACACCATCGCAGTCAGCAGCCTCTCCAGCGCCTCGCAAAGCCTGAGTTCGGCAAAATCCGAAAGCTCGACTGACAATGTCGCCCTTTGTGATGAACGCCAGAACCTCGTCTGGGACGATGCCACCAGGACCTGTGTCGCCAAAGTCGTCACATCCGCCGATCCTCAGCTCCAGCTCACCCCATCCAATTGAAGGAGGCGTTCAAGATGTTCAAACGCATATCCATCTCACTTATTGCCTTGGGCGTTGCCTTTCCGGCTCTTGCCGATATCCCGGTGATCGACGTCACCAATTATACGATCGCCAAGAAGACGTCGGAAACCACCGATCAGATCCTCGATACGAACAAGCAGGTCCTCAAAACCGTGCAGGATACGCTAAGCGCGGTAACCGGCGACCGGTCAGGCGCCACGAGCCCGATGCAAAACCTTGGGGTCGGATCGGGCTTCTCAGTCTCGTCCATGCCGTCGCTCGATTCGCTCATTTCCGACGGCGTTCCGAACTTCGGCAGCCTCTCGAGCGATATTGCCAATACGGCGGCCCAGTTCATCAATGCGCTGCAGCTCGTCAAGAACCTCTCCGGTGAGACAAACAGCACGTTTTCGGGCAACCAGTCCTATCAGCAACTGATGAACACCGTGCTTGGGATTTCTGCACTGATTACTGGCGCCCAACAAGCCGTGACCGCACGAACATCGGCCCTTCAAAACGCCTCGAAGCAGATCGGAACAACGAACGACATCAAGGGATCGATCGATCAGAATAGCCAACTTCAGGTCCAAACCGGGCTTACCATCAACGAGCTGATCGGCGTCATGAACGGAGCCGTGCAATCGCTGCAGGCGGAAAACCAGCGAAAGCTGGTCGACATCTCCAATACCCGTAAAGCCCTCACCTACGACAAGTGATCATGCGAACAATCTCATATCTGGCGCTGACGATAACGTTGGGCGTGCTTTCGGCTTGTGCCACACCACCCAAGGAACACACCGCCCCCTGCAAACGCCCGGCGAACGCCCTCGGCTATATAGACGATCCCCGCAGCGATTGCGGGCCCATGCATTCGGTCAACGATCCTGAACGCGCCATGGCCACCATTCTGACCCTTGAGAACCAGTAGGCGAGCGAGAGGTCACGTCATGGCGACAGATTTCATCGGACAGATGCTGGACCGGATCGATACCGCCGGCACGAACTTTTCCGAACAAGCCTACGGGATCGTGGCGACAGAAATCATGCCGCTCCTGAAGCTGATTGCAGTTGCCTATGTCGCCTATTACGGTCTGCAACTGATCCTTGGCACCGCCCGGGTGAGCGCGAGCGAAATCGTCTTCCGGATTTTCCGCATAGTATTCATCGTGACCCTCGTCAGTCAGTGGTCTACGTTCAACGATCTTTTTTATAGCTGGCTCAATTCCACACCTGAAGACGTGGGCCGGGCGATCCTGACGGCCATATCAGGCGCCACCATGACCGATCCGACCAGCGGCATGTCGCAGATCTGGGAGTCCGCCAACAAGGCGGCAGCGACCTACTCGGCCCAATCGGGATATTTCTCGGTGTTGCCGGCGCTGATCGGCATGCTGCTGATTGCTGCTGCAGCCGTCCTCATCTGCGTCGGTCTTGCCATTCTCATTCTATCGAAGGTCATGATGTGGGTATTGATCGGAACCGCACCGATCGGCATTGCCATGATGCTCTTCCCGCAGACCCGGAACTTCGGCTGGAGCTGGTTCACCCAAACGCTCGCTTACGCGATGATGCCGCTATTCGTCTATGTGATTGCCGCCTTTATCCTTTGCGCACTTGCCCCGGAAGTCAGCACAATTGAAGCAAAGGCCGCAGCAAGCTCCCTGCAGCTAAGCGATCTAGGCGCATTCGTGCTCCTGTGCCTTGCCGGCGGCTTCGTCCTCCTCAACATCCAGTCGATGGTTCAGGGCATTACCGGCGTCATGGCGGCAAGTGTCGGCGGGACGGCCAATGCGCTCAATCGCTGGGCCCTCAATAAAGCAAGAGGCGGGGCAAGCGTCGGTAGCCGCGCCGGCGAAGCAAACAGGAGCCGCGCCTGGAATGGCGCGAAGGAAAATCTGGCAAGTTCGATGCAAAAGAGCATCGCTGACAACAGCATAACGAAATAGGCGGGGTGATATGGGACGGGAAGAAGACGCTCTGGTGAGCTACTTTCAGGATGGCGACCGATGGGAACGGGAAATCGTCAAACGCGCCAAGCGATCGAGATCATTCGCCTGGTTCATGACCCTTGTGCTGGCGGCGATTTCGCTCTTGAGCGTGACGGCCCTCGTCATGCTGGTCCCCTTGAAATCCTTCGAGCCGTATATCGTCGAGGTCGACAAATCGACGGGCTATACGCAGGTCATCAGCGGCCTCACCCGCCCCAGGAACATCACAGAACAGGAGGCAATCACCCAGGCCAATGTCGTGCGCTACATACGCTCGCGCGAAGGCTATGATCCCTACAATATCGAGAAGAATTTCGGGCTTGCAGCACTTCTTTCAACGGGGGATGCCGCGCGCGATCTGCAGAAGCTCTATTCGGCCGCAAACCCGAAGAACCCTGCAAAAGTCTACGGCCAGACGAAATCGGTGCTGGTGACGATCAAATCCGTGAGCTTCCCGAACCGTTCCACTGCGCTGGTGCGTTTTTCGACGGAGGAGAAGAGCGATACGGACTCAGTCGTTCGCAACTATATTTCGGTCGTGCGTTTCCGCTACACCTCAACGCCGATGAAGAACGAATGGCGCTTTGACAATCCGCTCGGCTTCCAGGTCTATGATTATCGCCGCGACCAGGAGACAGCGCCGCCGGAAGGAGCAAACCCCTGATGCGCGCGCTTCTTCCTGTGATACTTGCCGTATTTTACATGACCGCTCACGCTTGCGCCGAGCAATCGCCAGCACCCGGTCGTCTCGACAATCGCGTCCGCTCGGTCGTCTACCAGCCGAATAACGTAGTTGAAGTGACCGCCACCTACGGCATTTCAACGATGATCATCTTTGACGAAGATGAGAAGTTCCAGACCATTTCGCTCGGCGACACAACCAGCTGGCAGGTCGTTCCGACCGACAAGGGCAATATCCTCTTCGTCAAGCCGGTCGCCAGGAACGTGCCGACCAATATGAATGTCGTAACCGACAAGCGGATCTATTATTTCTCATTGAAAGACCAGGCCCCGAAGAAGGGTCATGAGGTCTTCGGCGTCCGCTTCATCTATCCGGGAAAGGCGCTGAACGCAAAACTGCGGTCGGAGGCCGAGTTCAGGGCAGCAAACCCTGCGATTTCGAATATCGACAAGGCAAACGTCAATATCGACTACAGTTTCTCGGGCGGCACGGCGCTCAAACCGCTGATGGTTTTCGATGATGGCAAGCACACCTTCTTCAAGTTCGCCACCCGCGTTCCCGCGATCTTCACCGTCAATTCGGACTTTTCCGAAACGCTCACCAATTTCCGCAAGGAGGGCGACTATATCGTCGTCGACGGAACCGCTACACAGTTCACACTTCGCGACGGCAACGACTACACCTGCATTTTCAATTTGCGGAAGCCCGACTTCGGCGCGCCCGATCCGGCCATTATGGGCCCTACCCCTGACCCGCTCGCCGAAAAGAGAAAGGAGGCCAAGTGATGGAAAGGTCTCCCGAACTGATATCGTTGTCTGCAAACGATGAGGCAGTCGTGCGCGCGAGCGGCGCGAAACGCAAGCAGCGGCTCGGCATTGCGCTTCTTCTCGTTGGCGGAGCAATCGCCGTCTATTTTCTGGTGCTCGCACCTCAGAACACCAAACCGAAAGACATGCTCGATGCGACCAACGAGCAATTCGATGCCACCACCTTCCGGCCACCAAGCTTTGTCCGTGAGCCTGAAAAGAAGGAAAAGCCGGCTGACAACATCGTGCATCTACCAGTCAAAGTGGACAAACCAGTCGAAAAGAAATCCGATACGACGGAATTCAACGTTCCACCTCCGCCGGTGTTTATGGACAAGACCACGAGCCCGACGGTGATAAACGCGCCGACCGAGCCGGAGACCTTCCCCGACCGTTTCAAAAGCAAGCTCGTTGTTGTCGATACCGGCAAAACGAACAACGGCCAGCAAAGCCTTTCGGGCGATGCGGCAGCCGGGCCAACCGTTTCAGGATCCGACCCCAACAGCAAGTTTCTGGCAACGGCATCCGCTGTGGCGGATCGATCGGCAAAGGCCAGGCAATTGCAAAGGCTTGATGCCCTCGTGCCGGAAGGAACGCTGATCCCCGGAATTCTCGAGACGGCGGTCAATTCCGACCTTCCCGGGCAAATCCGTGCCATCGTCTCGAAGGACGTCTGGTCCTTCGACGGGCGCCGCATCATCATTCCGACCGGCACCCGTCTGATCGGCGAATACCAGTCGAGCGTCACGACCGGCCAGACCCGCATCTTTGTCGTCTGGACACGACTGATCCGCTCCGATGGCGCGTCGATCCGGCTGAACAGCATCGGGGCCGACAGTCTCGGGCGTTCCGGCATGACCGGCAATGTCGACAAGCATTTCATCGAACGCTTCGGCAATGCCATCCTCCTGTCAATCGTCGGCGGTGGCGCCAGCTACCTGACCGGCTACGGTAGCGGGTCTTCGGCTGCCAGCAGCACCCAGACCGACGCGCAGCGCGCTGCGGATATTGCCAGAAACACGATCGCCCAGACCTTTTCCAATATGGCGAACCAGGCGCTTTCCGATGGCCTCAAAATCCCCCCGACAATCAGTGTTGCGCAAGGCGAGCGCATTTTCGTCTATGTGCGCCAGGACCTCGACTTTTCCGCCCTCTACCCCGATCCCGTCGACGAAGCCCTGAAGGAGATCAAGCGTGAACGCGGATACAGGTAAGCGGGTTTCTGCCGTTGGCAGCGCGATCTATTTCCTCGATCGCGCACTTGAACCGATCCGGCGCTTTCTCGACGACAAGGACGTGGTCGAAATATCGCTGAACAGACCTGGCGAAGTCTTTGTCGAACGTCTGGGTGGGACAGCAATGGAGCTACATACCATTCCAGAACTGACCGCCCATGAGATCGAAAATATTGGCGAGCGGGTTGCTGCCGTCACCAACCAGTTTATCAGCGCGTCAAAGCCTCTGTTGAGTGCCGCATTGCCAACCGGCGAGCGCATTCAGGTGGTTCTGCCGCCGGCAGCACCGGCGGGCGGAGCCTTTTCAATTCGCAAGCAGGTCGTCAACGAGCTTTCGCTCGAAGAATATCGGGATCGCGGCGCGCTTGACCGGGTCGCAGTCTGCGGTAACGGCTTTAGCGACATGGATACCACCCTGATCGAGTTTCTGAAGAAGGATCAGATCTACGACTTCATTGCCCATGCCATACGCTCGCGTGTTTCGATCCTGATTTCCGGAGGGACGTCGAGCGGCAAGACAACATTCCTCAACGCCTGCCTGAAAACCGTCGATCAATCCGAACGGATCATCACCCTTGAAGACACCAGGGAGCTTTTTCCGCCGCAGAAGAATACGCTCAACATGATTGCCTCCAAGGGAGATCAGGGCACGGCAGACGTCACGATCCAGCATCTCCTGGAAGCAGCGCTCAGAATGCGCCCGGACCGGCTGTTCGTCGGAGAAATCCGAGGATCAGAAGCCTTCTCATTCCTGCGCGCAATCAATACCGGCCATCCCGGTTCCATGTCGACAGTACACGCCGACACCCCGGCCGGTGCTTACGAGCAGCTCGTCATGATGATGATGCAATCGGGCATGGGATCGTCATTCTCCAAAGCAGACCTCCTTGATTACATTCGCATGGTGATCCCGATCGTCATTCAGCTGCAGCGCTCAGGCGGGAAGCGTGGTGTCTCGGAGATTTACTTCGCGCGGATGGCGCAATGACAACGGGCCTCAAAGCCAGCCTCGTCGTCTTCTGTCTGCTGATCGGATTTGCCGTCTGGTCGCTCGCCTATGGTTTGATCCTTTCGCTCGGGTTTCACGACGGCCAGGTTCTCAAGGCAATGCTGACGAAGAGGCCATTTCTTCCGGTCGAACAGTTCTGGATCTATCGCTCCAACGCGACCTTGCAGTTGGTCGCGGCCGTCGCCACCGTGCCGGCGATCGTCATCGGCGGGCTGATTGCCGTCATCGGAATGCGGCAGAGATCAAATCCTCTTGGGGACGCCTCATTCCAGACCATCGCGGATTTGCGTCGGGGCCGCTGGATTGGAAAGAGAGGCCATATCTTCGGCCGACTTGGGGCCTCGATCCTGCGCAAGGATGACGATCGCCACCATCTGATCATCGGGCCGACACGGTCCGGCAAAGGGGTCGGCTACGTCATCCCCAATGCGTTGATGCATCAAGGTTCAATGATCATCACCGACCTCAAGGGAGAAATCTGGCGCCTGACGGCCGGCTATCGCAAGGCACAAGGCAATCAGGTCTTTCTCTTCTCGCCAGGGAACCCTGCAACCCACCGCTATAATCCACTCGACTTTATCCGCCAGGATCGAGGGACACGCACGACCGATATCCAGAATATTGCGAGTATCCTTGTCCCCGAGAGCTCGGATTCCGACAATGCCGTCTGGCAGGGAACCGCCCAGCAGGTGCTCGCCGGCGCGATCAGCTATATTCTGGAAAGCAGCCATTACCAAAATCGCCGCAATCTAGGCGAGGTCAATTCCTTCTTCAATTCCGGCTTCAATCTTCAGGTGCTCATGAAGCTGATCAAGGAAAAGGAGCCCAATCTTTCCAAGTTCACGCTCGAGAGCTTCAATGCTTATCTGGCACTGTCCGAGCGCGCCGCCGCATCCGCCCTCCTCGATATCCAGAAGACCCTCAAACCCTTCAAGAACGAGCGGATCGTGGCGGCAACCACCGTGACCGACATGGATCTTGCAGCCCTCAAACGCCGGCCGATGTCAATCTATCTGGCGCCCTCCATTACCGACATTACCCTGCTTAAACCCTTGCTGACGCTCTTCGTCCAGCAGACCATGGACCTCCTGACGCTCGACCTGCAGGAAAACGCAGTCCCAGTCTATTTCCTGCTCGACGAGTTTCGCCAGCTTGGTCGCATGACCGAGATCATGACCAAGCTTCCCTACGTCGCGGGTTACGGCATCAAGCTCGCCTTCATTGTTCAGGACCTGAAAAACCTCGACGAGATTTACGGTGAGACCTCCCGCCATTCACTTCTCGGCAATTGCGGCTACCAACTGGCACTTGGCGCCAACGACCAGGCGACGGCGGACTATGTGTCCCGGGCACTCGGCAAGACGACCATTCGCTATCAATCTGAATCGCGAACTATAGAGTTGATGGGGCTGAACCGGCGGACGCGGGTCGAGCAAATTCGCGAGCGTGACCTCATGATGCCGCAAGAAGTTCGCCAGCTCGACACCGAAAAGATGATCCTGCTCGCCGAGGGTCAGCGGCCCATTCTCTGCAACAAGGTCCGGTATCATAAGCTGAAGACATTCACGGAAGCAGTCCATTACGCCGAAAGCCATGTACCGGAAGTAGCGCCCGTCGACTTGCTGCCTTACAAGCCTGTGCCAGCGACAACGCCAGCATATTGCGAGGAAAAGATGGAGGATGAAGGCGCGGACAATAAACCTGTCGACGCGGACGTCATCCCGGAGCCGGGCGAAACACTAGACGCAGAATCTGATACCAAACCCGCCGGGCCCACTCTGAAATCGGAGACGCAGGCAACCAGCAATAAAAATGCTGATACCGGCGACGGCACAGCGGCCTCATCGGCAGCCAGCGGTGATCGAGGCTCGAAGCAAGTGCCGCCCAGTTCGACCCGGGCTCCCCGAACCACTGCGCGGCGCGCGGGAATCACCGGTGATGACTTTGCCGATCTCTACCAGAAGGCAAAGGACAAATGTGCCGCGCTCGTTGAAGACATCGAGGAGAAGTCCAAAAATCTCATTGAAAAGAGCGAGGGTAATGTCCGGATGCGCAAAAGTGCTGCTGAATTGATCCTCGCGGCAAAGCCCGATCCGCTGCCTGAAGAAATGGAGCAGTTTTGACTGGAATGGTCGTGAGCGGTCCGAAGCGGCTTCCCCGTCAGCAGACGGGGTTGCGCAGATTTTGACGGACCTTTCATCAGATGGCAGCAACGCAGCCCCCATACACAATTGAAGGCGCCTTTGATACCGAGCTGACTTCGATCGTTTCCAACTGGTCTATCCCTCTATGATCGCATAAGGAATAGATGTCCACGCACTGCCTGATCCTAGGGTGATTGTGCGTTGATCGCTCAACATATCCTTCAAGGCTCGATCACATAGTAATCGATAGCTGGCGCCTGGTTATGTACGGTGTGCAGACCGCGAGCTGCTGCGCGCCATTGGCCTCGAAACAACCTTCCAAGATCTTTGACCACTTGGAAGATGTCGAAGGCGTGACTGTGGTTAAAGTCCAGAATCTGGTCGAAAGAACTCAAATCGATGGTGTCCAGCCCCTTGTACAAGAAAAGAGGGTCCGCTTTTCCCACGCGTGGCCGGCCGTGCACTATGCGCGACGCCCTAAGGGCGCGGTCGGCATTTGTCGCCAGCAACGTCGTACTTGCTGATTTTGCACTGTTCAGCGATTGAACAAATAGTGGTGCGGGAAGATCAGCGGCCGCCAGCGCTATAGCCGTTTTCCTTCCCATCCATCGATCACGCATCAGGTTGGCAACCAATCGCGTACCCATGCTGTGCGCAAAGAAATCGAGATCCTTGATCCCTTTCTCCTCTTCAAGGCCATCGACGAAATCATCGAATTGCGGTTCCGACCATTGAACGGATTCCTCATCATATCCGTAGCTCGACAATTCCGCCCCCGATGGCCACGACCATATGAGAAATGTGCCTTGAATATCTGCGTCACGGGCGAATGCCAGGCCCGTTTCGAGCGCGTCCCTGAAACTGTTGCGGTAACCGTGCACAAAAACAAGTAACTTACCACTGGCGCTTCGTGCCGCGTCCGCAACAAGCCTTTCGCAAGCCGCGCCATCGAGTATCTTTCCCCCGGGCACCAATTCCGGCTCCTGTGCCGTGCCAAACTTTCCCTTTGCCGCCTTGTTGACTTCGCCGCAGTGAACCGTCGAACTCGGGCTTTCTGAGTTTGCGAACTTGTCGGCGAGATGGGCTGCTCCATCGTCGAGCCGACGGTCTGTCGCAAAGAAGACCCTCAGGTCTGGCGATCCGGATGTCTGGCCGTCAGGAACGCCATGAGACTTATCGATCTGTTTCGTTTGGAGTAGGTCGGTTTGATACTTGGTCGCAAATATCACGCTGGCATCGTTCCCGGCGGTTTTTGTTAGCGAGGCTGCAGCGGCACTTTGAACGGCTTCACGCGACAGCTTGCTCCAGTCCATCGCCTTTATTCCAAACTCACGCGATCGTTGAGTTGTCGAGAGCGTTTTGGTGTCGACATCAGAAACTGAAGACGCGGCTGCGCCTTCGATGGCAGCAATGATTGCTCTTTGTTGATCGGCTCTCAGCCCAGTCCACCATTTGGTGCCTACAATGGCGGCACCTAGTGGATTGATTCCAACGTTTGGTGCCCACGTCTGACAGCAGCAATGATCTGGTCTGGGTCTGCTTTCCAGATGAATGGTTTCGGTTCCTGATTGTGCTCCTTGACGAAGCGGTTGATGGCGGCCTGCAGATCGACGACGGAATGAAAGACGCCGTTCTTCAATCGTCTACGCGTCAGTTTTGCGAAGAAGCCTTCAACCGCGTTAAGCCATGAGCATGATGTCGGGACGAAGTGGAAGGTCCAACGTGGATGCCTCGCCAGCCACGCCCGGACCCTCGGCTGCTTATGGGTGGCGTAGTTGTCCAGAATGACGTGGACCGCTTTGTCTTTGGGAAGTTCGGCTTCGATTGCGTTGAGAAAGCGGATGAACTCCTGATGGCGGTGGCGCTGCATGTTGCGCCCGATGACCGATCCGTCGAGAATGTTGAGGGCGGCAAACAAGGTGGTCGTGCCATGGCGTTTATAGTCATGGGTCATCGTGCCGGCGCGCCCCTTCTTGAGCGGCAGGCCCGGCTGGGTCCGGTCGAGCGCCTGGATCTGGCTTTTCTCGTCGACCGACAAAACAATGGCGTGGGCCGGCGGCGAGACATAGAGGCCGACGACATCGTGAAGTTTCTCGGCGAACGCCTTGTCGTTCGACAGTTTGAAGCTGCGCCAACGATGCGGCGCAAGCCCGTGCTCATGCCATATCTTCACGACCGAAGAGGCGGCAATCCCCACCGCTTTCGCCATGGCGCGCACGGTCCAATGCGTCGCTTCCTGCATCGGCGGCTCCAGTGTCAACGCAACGACCCGCTCCACCAGTTCGTCGGTCAGAGGAGCCGTGCCCGGCGGCCTGCTCTTGTCACGTAACAGGCCATCGACCCCCTCGGACATGAAGCGTTCCTGCCATCGCCAGACGCAGGGCTTCGATTTCCCGGTCGCCTGCATGATGGCAGCCGTTCCCAGGCCCTGGCCACTCAACAAAATGATCTTCGCTCGCCAGACATGCTTATGCGCAGACGTCGGAGCGGCAATGATGGCTTCAAGCCGAGCGGCGGTAACGTCAAACGTGATCCCTGTACGCATCCCCAACTGTCGCACAAGCCGCAGCAGTAGGGAATCTCACAATGGAATCTTCCGTCGCGATCAATCCACTAGATTATAGCTGAAGTCAGAGATGATCGTTCCATTCGAAACCGACTTGATTGTGGATTGTACCAAGCCACTTTGCGGCAATATCGCAACGTCTGCAGCACCTCGCTCGAGACCGGGGACTATATCTGATTCAGCCATTTGCACGGGTGCAGCTCCCAATTCCTGGAGGAACAGATCAGAGCTTCTATTCGCCGATGCGATCTTCGACCCCTTGAGGTCGCCGATCGTTTTCAAATCGGCAGATGTCGCGAGGATGTTTGCCGACATAGGCCAAGTTCGCAGTGTGAAAAGCCCGTCTTCTGAGACTTGGTCTCGGGCAACGTCGCCGATCGCGCCCTGCATATCGCGATAAACCTCCTGCGCGTCGCGAAAGAAGCCGGGCAACTGGAAATACCCTGCCGCTGCCGAGCCATTTAGCGACATTTCCGAAAAATCCATGAGCCCGATTTCGGGCGAATCTGATCTCAGCAAGCTTTTGATTTCTGAGGCGGAGGTAACCGTACTTTTTACAGAGAAGCCGGCTTTCTCAAGCTCTCTGAGCAGTGCCTTTTCAGAGCTGCCGCCGTCGCTTGAAACCTTGCGTGACACAAGAAGCGTGATTGTCTCTTGCCCGGACTGGGCCAAGGCGCTGCAGGTGAGCCCAAATAGAAAAGCAAATGCGAGTAGAACGCGCATCTTAGTGTCCTCGAGGTTTGAAGCCTTCAATTCCAGTATGCCGTGGCTGGATAAAGGCTGGATTCACAGGTGGGCGACCCAGTGCTCCTCTGAAACAATGCTGACCGGAATCCCCAAATCCCTGAACTCGCAGGCCTTCATGATCTTGTTGCCGAAAGATGAGTGCTTCCAGGAATCGGTGGCATATGCGCCGATAACCAAAACGTCTGTCTTTCGCGTCAGGCCACCGGCCCTCCCGCCTCTTGTAACAACAGCCTTTTCACAGTCGCGCCGCTGACCGAAATTGAATGTGCCGGTGAAACAGTAGGTTTTGCCGTTGAAAGACAGCGCCGGCGCGGGGCTGCAAAGCGGCAGCGACGTCGACTTCAACGCCTCTCCCAATTCGAAGTCGCCACGCGAAAAGTCGACGAGCGTTTCCAGAAGTTCAGCGCATTCGTTTGGATCGGCGACGCCATCGGCAAGAATTTCGTTTACGCGCTTGAAAAGCACCCTCAAGACCGGCTGGTCGGCCACCGATCCGGTTGCCGCAAGCCACTTTTGCAGGAATTCAACTTCGGCCTGGTTGATCGCGCCGTCGGCCGTCAGTCCTCTGGCGAGGCCAATCAACTCGTCGATGTGACGACTCGTCAGCCGGTCGTTCCCCAACTGATTGAGAATTGCGTCCCTCATGGTAGCCTCCCCTTCGAAAGAGGATTCTTCAAAAAAGCCAAAGAGTCAATTTTTAGTCGGTGTCGCGCGCTGGATGCAGCCTTAAGTCTGAGCACGAGACTTCAGTTTAGACGTGAGGGCAGATAGCGCGAGTAGCGGTCTAACTGATTGAAGCTCCAGATTTCGATTAGCGAGAGATAACAAGCCAAACCGGTCCTCATGGCGTCGCTTAAAAAGCGTGCTGAACCCAGACGACGACAACGTCCCGCCATTGCACAGCCGTTGCGACATACGGCTCTACAATACGCCAATAGGGCTCAATGCCTTTCAGCAGGGGATCGAGAACCGCCCCCACCAAGAATAGCGCTAAGCCCAGGCCCGCGAGCGGCGGCACAAACCCATCGCCGCTGTGTTCCAGTTCCTTTTGCTGCCGTTTATATGCTGCAAAGTCCGCCTGCTGGCGTGCAAGATCCGCGAAATGGTCAGAGTTGTTCACAACATGACACCTCAAATATCCCGATCGTCGCGATTACGTTCCCGCTCCCGGGCCACCTGCTGATCGTGCTCACGCTGCAATTCTTCTAGCCGCGGAACCTGCTGCTTGGCGGGATCAGTCTGGCGCTCTTCGGAATTGAAAGCTTCATCGGCGTTTTCCACCCTGGCCTCAACATCTTCGCGATTCTTCTCCTGCCGATCCAACGCTTCATTGACCTGCTCGACCTGCCGGACGACCATGTGCTCATCGCTCGGCACGGAATTCTCGTCACCGGTCAATGTGTCATGACCATGCTCGTCATGGAGCCCCTGGCTGAAATCCCCGCCATCGCCCCTGGCAAGATTTTGTTCTTCCATGAGCGTAATCTCGGCTTTGAGCTCTGCATCATGCTCCGACATTTCCTGCAGGAAGGAATTGCCCCTAGCGGCCAGTTCCGCGGCCTCGTGAAGCACCGCCTTCAGATCAGCATTCAACTTGTCGCGCTGATCGGAAGAGCTCTCCGCCACGCCGCCTTCAATCCGAGCGATACCTTCCCGATATTCATCGATTTGCTGAACGATCTCCTTTGCTTCGGCAACCGCTTCCCAGCCATGACGCGAGACGCGGTCATCCCAAACGGCATCATCAACTCTCGTTTCCGTGCGGTCAGATAGGCCATTACGTTGCTCGAGGAGTTCAAGCTGCTCGCGCCGAGCGTCCACGAGTTCACGCACCGAACCCGCCAGATCATCAAAGGCGGCGCGATTGGCGTCATCAACATGCCGGCCCGCCTTGAAAAGAGCGGTCTCGACCCGCTTTTCGTAAGCCTCAAAATCGGTCCGCGTCGAACTTTCCATGTCGAACTCCTCTCGCAACAACGCCACCAATGTTACCATATCAGGTGTATTTGATACAGTCGGCTTATCAGCGAATTGAGGCTCAATCCGGGTATCTTTGCCGATAATATCGAGTTGCTTTATTATGGTTTTCGCAAACTCTGAGACCTTTCCATCATCACGCTTCGAAACAACATCCTTCCAGGCCGATAACGCCTGTTTGAGGTATTCTTCTGATCGGACCGTTGAAGCGGGGTCCGTTGCCCGCGCCTCCCGCTTGTTGCGATACCGGCGTTCCGCCGATTGGCTTGTCCCCTCATATTCCGTTCGGCCGTTGCGGCCGACGGGGCGAACCTGGTTTTTCGTATAGGCCGGCGCGCTGGCAAATTCACGGCGATCCGTCATCTCCATGTCTATGCCTGCCGCCCTCGCCTTCTCGGCAAAGCTCGAGCGCCAGTCCCGAAATATCTTCGGACTGGTTTCGACACGATCGCCAAAGTCGGACTTCATAGTCACAATGGCATGGGCATGGACATGCGGTCGCTTGCCGCCATCCTCTTTTTCTTTCGGATCGTCCTTTGGATCATGAACGGCAAAGACGTATCGGAAGCCCTGCTCTCCGAATTCGCCTGCGAGGAACTCCCGCGCGGCATTCCGGAACGCATCGACGTCCGTGCCCTCTCGCGCCGACATGATCAGATGCATGACGTCACGCGCCTTGCGGCTTTCCATTTCATGGCGCCAGGTCTTTTGCACGAGATCACCAGCCTCAGCCTCATCGACAATCTGTGCACCCGTCTCGTCTCTGACCGCCCCATCAGTTTCGGTCACAAGGGCCCGCAACTTGGCTGTCGCATACTCGACGCCGTTGCCATAACCGCGAAAGGAAAGGGACGCGACAACAGCAAGACGACCATCGCTCAACGCATGATCAAGGCGACCTTGCACGATCTCCGTCGCCTTTTCGTCCGCCGTCAGCCTCTCGCCGCTGGACGGAGAACGAAGGACTGCCAACCCTTCAACGGCAATTGCACCGTCCGACGTTCGTGACACCGCAAACGCATGACGCCGATCTCCAAGACCAACCCCAAGGACAACCATTGCAAGATCACGAACCGCATCGTTATCCAGTGCCGAATGATCGCCCGATATATTCAGTCGGAAACTCGCGACGTCGCGGCTCTCCGCGCGGCCACTCATCAGATGTTCCCACTCGCCGGGGATGTTTTTCAGATCCTCACGACCCGTGACGGCTTCTCCGCGCTCGTTCTCAACTGCAATCCGCCCTTCGCGGGACACGTAGTCGAGCATGGCGCCAGTGCGTCCACTACCGCCATAAGAAGCAAGCTTGACCACCGCAGCCTGGCTGCCGCCTGCAACGGCTGCAAGCCGAACCGCCATTGCCCGATCGGCACCATGGCCGCTGGCGCGATAGCGCGCCCGTAAACTCAAAGCACCCCGTTCGCCCCTGCGATACGCAGCATCGCCGCCAAACCCAACGGCCGCTGAGCCGGCCGACCCGGATCGCAGCCATTCCTCTTCCTCTTTACCAACAGCACTCAGCCGTCCCCTGTCATGCAGAATAGCAGCGCGCCTGCGCTCCCATTCGTCACTGAACATGCCGAGAAACAATTCCATCAGACGGAAGCCTCGTCAGAGCGTTTCATTCGCCCGCGAGAAGCCAGTCCCTTCAGCTCAAGAAGCGCGAACTTGACGACGCGCTCGATATTCGAAAGCACCATTCCAACCTCGCCATCATGAACGGCTTTCTTGCTGTTCAAGGCGCGGGCAACCTGATTGAGGTTGACGCCGATTGCCCGCATATCGTCATGCAGCGCCCGCATGACCTTGCGGTCGTCGGCATTCAGAAACGGCGTCACCCCTGCCCCCTGCAGCGACAGCGACCGAACAAAGGCAGAAACCGTCATGCCGGCCGCTTCGGCTGCCCCTTGAATGGCGGCCTGCTCGTCCTCCGACACCCGCATGCGGATCACACAGTCCTTCATTGCAAACGCCAACTCCCGCAGAAAAGAACCGCTTGGGCCCCGATCATCTGCCATTTTCCATTTTCCACTTCCAGGCTTTGCCACAAAACCGCGGCGAAGCCGTATCGGGGGCGCGTCCCTCGATTGCTTGCAAGTTTGTACCACAATCTTGCGTATCCTGCCAATAAGAAGCGTGCAATTTCAGCTTTATTCCCCGCGCGTTCGCTCACCACCCAACTCTTTCAATTCCAAACATGTAGTTCACTACATCGCTACCGCCATCGATAGTGCACTACATCACTACACAAATGCGATAGTGGCCTACATTGATGGCACGCCTTGTAGTTCACTATCGCGCGTTGCTACAACTGTAGCGGTTTGACTGATTCAGTCCGCCAAACCTCAGATTTGCGAATTTTATGGAGTGTGTTTCATGACCAAAATCATTTCCACCATCAGCAGTAAGGGCGGCTCTGGTAAAACCACCATCGCCATATTGCTTGCAGGTGAATGGGCCTTGAAAGGGAAGAATGTGCTTCTCATCGAGAATGATCCAAAGGCCAATCTCGCCGAATGGTGGAAGCGCAGCTCAGAAGCCGGCAACGTGCCTGACGGTATCGCGTTTGAAACAGCTCTCACAGGTCGCAGTGTCGACGACGTGGTCACCCGCAATCGCAGCAAGTTCGATATGATAGTCATCGACACGCCTGGTGTCATGTCGTCCCAGACCAACGCGGCGATTGCCCTGTCTGATCTTCTGATCGTACCCGTTCAGCCGAACCAGGACGAGATCAGGGCCGCCGGCGAAGCCGCAACCGCAATTGCCTCCATCAGCGATCAAGACGGTGTTGATCGTCCCATGTTCGTCGTGAAGACAAGGATTGTGCTCCAGGATCGGGCCCTCGAGGAATATCGACTTATTCGTCCCGTCATGGCCTCATTCAAGGAGAACGGCTACAACGTCACCCTCTCCCAAACCGAGCTTGTACAGCGCAATTGCTATCGCGAGATCCGCAGGGGCCTTGGAACCCTTCAAATGCTCGACCTCACCGAAAGCGTGAAGAAGGCGCGCGCCGAAGTCGAGAAACTGTTCGCCGAGGTCGAAGCCATGCTGGCACTGGAGGAGGCATGATATGACCGATGACACGGAAGGCAATCTCAAGAATTATGCCATCGCCCCTCGCCGCAAAGCGGCAATGCCGCGACCTGCGGTCGAAGACAACCACGCGGACGACCGCGTCTCAGATGGCGGCAAACCGATCCTCTCAACGCCAGTAGCAGCGCCTGCAATCAAGCCGCCAACCGAAGCCGAAAAGCGAAATCTGATTGACTCCAAAGGCGGTCATGGGAGCAATCCCAAAAACCATCTGCAGGAACTCCGCAAGAATCGCGACAAGACAACAAAGCGCTTCATCAACATTTCGTTTCCGTCGGATTTGAAGCAAAGGCTCGACAAGGCATCATACGAAAACGGGGTTGCAAGCGCCGAGATCGTCCGTGCCGCGGTCGACAAATATCTTCACGAAAATGGTTATGAGTGACAAATGTTTGGGCTATCCGGAAATTGCAACGCGGACCCCTATGATTTAAAGGGGTATCCGAAACAAATGGGTTATTCCCCATTGGCTCGAATCTTGCGTCATTTTCAACGCAGAAAAATATGAGATTGAGGCTGCCTCATTATGGATGATCTGATCCAGAAGCTCCATTTGGTCGAATATACCGAACCCGAAGATGGCTCGAAGAATTTTCGGGCACCGGGCTTTGGCGAGGTCAAATCATATCGGGACATCAACGACGCGGTCGGCGCTTATTTCGAAAAGGAGCGCAAGGCACAAAAACTGTCACAGGCGACCATCGGCGAACTTCTCGGAACGCCTGGCCACGTGTATCAGCGCTATGAAAAGGGCAATACCCGCTTTACCGTTGCCCGCGCTGTCCACCTCATGGAACTCCTGGACCTCGGACCGATCGATTGTCTCTATGCGGCGGCACCACATCTCTTTGGCAAGACAGAGGACGAAGCGCGCCTGAGGAAGGATCTGATCGACAGGATCATGTCACTGGATACCGAGACGGTGACAGACCTCAGCAGGGTCATTGCCCACATTCATCCAAACAAGGACGGCTAAAAGCGGGTCGTGGTATCGGCACCTTCGGTTCTCACCACAATCCACAACGTGGCTTCCGCGGGCGCCGGAAATTGCATTGAAGAAGCGGTGAGCGCTGGGAGGTTTGGAAAATTGAAGCTAGTCTTCGGCATCCGGCACGCCCCTTTGGTGGATCTGGTCGCCGGATCAGATGCGGCGTGAAATGAATGCGGCGCCCGGTGTAATCCGGACGCCGCGTTTTCCTTACTTGGGGTCCCACTCGATGATGGCCTGAAGGGTCGGGTCATCCTGGTGTGGGAACTTGCCGAGATTGGCGTTGAAGCCGAGCTTGCGGATCGACAGTGTGAAGTACTCGTTGCCGCTTGCCTCGGAGGTTTTCTTCCAGATGCCACCGACCTCGATGTCGTAGCCGCGCGGGCTCTTGGCATAAAGGCGATGCGTTGGCGCCTTGTCGTTCGAAGAATTGTTGGGATAGGCCGAGATGTCGATGTCACGCTCGATGGTGGAGATGATGCCGTGGCCGGTTGCGGTTTCGAACTTTTCAGCGTCGAACTGAATGTAGTTGGTGATTTTCATTTGTCTGTCTCCTTGGTGGTGGTTTGCAACGAGCGATCACCGGCACGCGGGCAAGTCATGGACACCCTTGGGCCGGAACGAAGTGGAGGACGCAGGCGCTTGCCAAAAATTGTTGCGCGAGGAGCCTCAAGAGGCGGGGAATTTTTGGTGATCGTCGGCGTTGTCTGAAATGACGGGCCAGCGTGCGATCGCACGCCATAAATGCAAACAGCCCTCAAGGAGATCGGTTCATGAAATCCTGAAACTGTCACGCCGCGCCCACAAAGTTCTCTCAACAAACGGCAGGACAAATAATCCTATTTCAGGTGTATTTCAACTCGCTATACCGACATTATTTGACAACATACGCCCATATTTGCGAATCATTGTTGCAGCCTCGCTGGCACCTCGGTCATTGCGCGGGCATGCAAAAGCGGAGCCCTCCGGCAATGCGCATCGGAATTCACAGGGTATCTATCCGCCTCTTCAATACTAGGGTCAAAGGCTTGCGCGCGACTGCCACTGCAACCTTTAGCCGCTCGACTTAGGCTGCCGATTTGACGTGATGGTTCGGCTCCGTATTCGCGGCTGCGCTTATTGATCGGTTGTTCGTCCGGCGATAGGCTGGCGCCGCTCAAAATGATCACGACAATCAACGAGGACAACCATGGCCACAGGCACCGTGAAGTTTTTCAATATCAATAAGGGGTTTGGCTTCATCACCCCGGACACTGGCGGAACCGACGTGTTCGTCCATGTCTCCGCCCTCAGGCCAGGCAGTTCCCTCCAGGACGGCGACAAGGTCACCTACGATGTTGGTCAGGACCGCAAGACGGGCAAATCGAAGGCAGAAAACGTCAGCGTCGTCTGATCGGCGAAGGGAGCAACAGCGCTGCCAAGTTCAGCACGTTTCTCGAACCCTGCGCTCGGCGCCCGGCCCGAGATCACTAAACCCTCATTGGTCTCATCGAGGCCAAAAAAATGGGCCGACGAAATCGGCGGCCCATAAGGTATGAAGTTCAACCCTCAAGAGGGGAACAACCGACGCAGCGGATCTGGGAGGACACCTGCCTTCGCATCAGTCCCGCCCAATATGACGCAAATCGTGTCGGTTTGCATCTTCCTTGCTCGCAATTTTGCGAGGCGAACAATGCCCCTGGCCAAAGACGTGCGCGAAGGCGCCAAAAAACAATGAGCATATCGGAGCTTTCAGCATAGCGCCGGCGTGCGCCGGGAAAGCGGGAATTCGCGCATGGCGAGCCGGTTAAAAGGCCAGCCGCAGGAGCGACAGCAAAGCGCCGTCGCAGACGGGTCGCGGGATCGACTGGCCCCGAAGAGCCATTCCGCTTGCCGCCGCAGCGGCGCCGGAGACTATCATTGCAGAATATTGAGCGTCTGATTAGTCACTCAGCCGGCCTTGCGATATGTCCACAATTGCGCGGGCGGCAGGTTCCTGACGACAAAATCATAATGCGACACCTCGTATCGCCCGGGCATTTTGATCACCGGGGACAGAAGCCCGTATGTGATCTGCATCACGGGTCGACCAGCCGGTACGCGAGAGAGCAGATCCTCGATGAGTGCAACGCGCCGTTCCATCGGGAAGCTCAAGAGCGGAACCGCGCTGATGACACAATCGAACAGATGTCCGCTGCGTTCAGCCAGGACCTCATCGAGGTCAAAGGCATCCCCGAGCCGATTGTCGACCTTGGGAAAGCGCTGGACCAGTTGCTCATGGAAATGCCTCGAATATTCCACCGAAACCAATTGATGGGGCTTTACGCCGCGCTCCAGGATTGCCCTTGTGATGACACCTGTTCCAGGACCAAGCTCGAGGACCGGCAATCCGCTTTCTACTTCGATAACGCTTGCCATGCGGCGGGCTGTATGGCTTGAGGTCGGAGCGATTGCGCCAACGCCTTTCATGTCCTTCTGCCATCCCCTGAAGAACAAGACCTCTTCTTAAAATTTCCGGGCAAGCTGCGTCTTCAGGCGAAAGGCCATGTCAACTCCACGATTCGCTGATTTGCGTCTGAGTGAGAGCGCTTGTTCCCTATATTGACTAAACAAACAAGTCTGTTCACGACGAGTTCAGTCACCATCTTATTGAGCTACGTTCGCCAATGACTAGTTCTTTGGACTAGTCCATGTTGACTCTTCGCTTCAACCGATTGAAAAGAGGCTTTCGACCTGGAGATTGCTATGGCAGACAATCATAGTGCAGAACAAATAACATCGGCGCCTGCAGACATTGCGGATGCGGTGAAGGCTCAACCCAAAAAGCGTAAGACGACGGCAGCCAAGAAAGCAAGTGCACGACCGAAAGCTGCAGATGCGGCACCGGTCCCGGCCAAGGTGAAACCAAGGCGCTATTCAGAGAGCGAGCGGGCTGAACTGATCGCGCGGATTGAGGCCCAGGCTTCGACGGGCCAGACCTTGAAGACCGCCATCAAGGAAGCGGGAATTGCCGAGCAGACCTACTATCAATGGAAGCGCGCCACGGCTGTGACCGACACTGCCGAAGCAACCATTGAGGTTGCAACTGAGACATATGAAGACCTGGTTGCTCTGGAAGAGGAGAACAACCGGCTTCGGCTTAAGTTGGCAGAAAAACTTCGGACCGAAAACGCGGACCTTCGCAGGCGGCTCGGGTTGGACTAAACAAAGCCGCCCTTGAAATGAGGCGAGCATGCGCTCGTCTCGCAGAGAGGTCCATCGACCTCGTGATCAAACTCTTTTTCTTCGGGAAATCTGTCCTTATGAAAGCGCGACAAAACTTCGTTGTCGAATTCAAATCGAACCGACGCCAGCTCAAGCCGCGCACCAATTCGATTTGGGGCGATACCGATCTCAAGGCTATTGCCGAGGCGGTCAGTGACGAGTTGCCGAGTTCTGGCGACGGTTTCAATACCAGTCAGGAAGGAGAGCGATCACCAGACGTGATAGCTCTTTCAAATTCAGACATGCCTGAACGGCATCAGGCGACCAACGACCAATCATCACCTGCGATACAGGATTTTGCGGCAATTGGGCTGACATCGTCGACTTTGGAGCCTGACGAAACCGCCACACCCGTTCAAAGAGAAGATCGCCTTGGCATTCAAGACGCAAAGCTCGAAGGCGATCAATCCAGTCACGACAGCCCAAAGCCGCAACACTTGGCTTCGGACGAAGCTTCAAGCGAGGAAACCACTCGGCCCAAGCCCAGACCAACCGCCGAGCTCTCAAAGCCCGAGCCTGACGAAACGGCGACACTCGAGGCAGAAAATCGGCGCTTAAGGGCCTTGTGGAAGGCAAAGCTGAAGACCGAAAATGAGAAACTGAAAGCCATGCTGGCGCGCCTATCCTAGCGCGGGCTCTGAGACTTCCCGCAGTCCGCAGATGCGATGGTCCCAATGCACCATCCGAGCCTTTTTGCACCGGCAGTAGGGCTTCGAGACCGCCGCGGCCCTAATTATCGGGTCTTGATGGGAATCGAACCGGAGATCCTGTAATTCATCGGCTATACTTGCATCAAATATCTCAATCAGGCCAGCTACTTGCGCTCCGGAATGGCCAATTGGGAGCTGGCTGCCGACAGATAGCTTTCAAACGGCTTCAGGTGAAAAAGCGAACTTTCGTACAAGATGCTTGCAGAGCAGGTAACCCGATAATTGCCTCGCTGGATCTGTTCCCACCTCGTCTAGCTTCGGCCGTGTGGCACGATCAGCTGGGGTTGGTACCCGCTTATGGCGTAGGTCGAGAACTGCACGAAAGTGCTAATGAATGAAGTTGAGCGGCGAGCGGCGACCCGGCTGCAAAACTTATTAGAATCTTGCCGCACCGTCGCTTCCCCCATATAAACTAATGCTCCGGCTGTCACAGCGACGCAACTTTGGGGGGAGAAGATTGCAAAATATGTGTGCCGTAGCTCACTTCACAGTCATGGTGTCGCAACAGCGAGCACACGAGACTGCGGGGGTGCGTATCGTTGGTTGATGCTTTGCTTGCCCAGGATATAATTGACGGTGCGGCTGTTCGAGACCGGCCGAATTTGTTCGTGATCGGCAGTTTCGACCGGCGCATCACCTTCTATTCTCAACAGGTCCGGGCGCTGTCGCTGGTCCACGCGCTCAAAGAACTTGGCTATCTCCATGCCGATCCGAGGATAGCGGTCGTCGGCGGCGGGGCGGCCGGCGTCACCGCAGCAGCAGCTGCAGCACTGGTCACCCGGTCGCAGGTTATCTTGTTCGAAACCGCCGATGCGCTTCTGCCCCTTCAGTCGACGACTGATCGGCGGCGGCTCGATCCGCATATTTACGATTGGCCGGCACACTACACGACCGACCCCATAGCCGACCTGCCGATCCTTGACTGGGAATCCGGGGCGTGCCGCACTGTCCGCGACGATGTACTGCTCGGGTTCGAGGACATCGTTGTCAGGCTCGCGCCGCGGCTCGAGCGACGGCTTCGCCATCAGGTTACCGCGCTGACGCGGGCTGCGGACGGTTATCAGCTCGACATCACTGATCTCAATGTGCCGCCACCGCCGCCAGGCGCGGAGCTGCGCGAACAGTTTCACATGGTATTTCTCGCCGTCGGGTTCGGGCTCGAGCCGGGCGAACCAGTGCCGTCGATACAGAGCGCAAGCTATTGGACCGATGCCGGCGTTCCGGTTGCCGAGTTTGCGGGTCGGCCGACCCCGCGGTTCTTCGTCAGTGGCGCGGGCGACGGCGGACTGATCGATTTCGTGGCAGCCGGAGCCCGCGATTTCGATCATGCCGGGATGATTCGGCTGATCTCTGAACATCCCGGCATCGCGCCGCTAAAACCGGTCCTCGCCGCGATCGATGTGCGCGCTCGCGCTCAGGATGTCCAGGGCGCCCGCTTCGATTTCATGGCGGCCTATGACACTGAGCTTCTTCAATCCCTCACAGACATCGGCCTCGTCGCTGCGGTCGCGCAGCAACTCCGGCCAGGCGTGCAGTTGACGTTTCAGACCCAGCATGCGGAGCTGTTCGACGTCTCAACGGCAACGCTCAACCGGCTAGCCGCCTATCTTACCATCAAAGCCTGTGCGGGCGATGCTCAACGCTCTTTCCGGCATTTGCAATGCGGCATCGTCAGTCGGATTGATGCGCCGGATCCGGCCCCAGTCATCGCCCCCTTTTGGCTCGATTGCGCCGGGGAGGCTGTCGCGGCGGATGCTGTAATCGTGCGGCGCGGCCCCCAGCGAGAAGTGGTGCGGGCTCCTTTTGCCCCGCACCTGGCCAGTTTCGATGTAACGCATAAGGAATGGCTTGCCCGTCATGGCGACGCGACGCTTGTCCCGAAACTGTCAGGACCGGCACGTTCCCTGTTCCGGGAGGCCGCGCGCAGCGCGAATGTTCTCGCGCCGCGGCTGCAGCGACAGGCAGCCAACCAGCTCCCCCTATCAGTCCAACTACTTCGCGAAGGCGCCAACATCCGTTGGTCTGGCGCGGTTCCGGCGGAGCAGCTTATCCGATCGTGGGGCGAGCAGCAGCCCTTTGAGATCATCTTACCCGATGGTCCCGAAGCGCTTGGCGCCGTCGCGGGGGCTGTGCTGCGGGTTGCCTGCCACAGCAGCAATTGTCGGCTCCACGCCGCACCCGGCCTCTGGAGCCAGCTGGTCCGCGAGCTCAGCCTGGAATCGCCGCACGCTGAAGGCATGGCGATGCCAGCGATCGTGGCCGGCAATCCCGGCGGCGCTGCTCAGGATCCGATTGCACTGCCGCTCGATATTCTCGCGCGTCGAATTCACCGCTCGCTCGATAGCTGGCTGCTCGAGCGCCTGGACGCACACCTCCAGCCATTTTTCGCCAGCAATGCTGACCCTGGTCGCCCGATCAACGTCAAGATCGCACGGGATCTTCGAGCGGCCATGGCTGCGACCTGGGCGATCTGGCATGCGTCGTTTACCGACGACCCGGCACTGCTGAACCATTTCCTGCGCCTGATGATCTGTGCGGTCGACGAGGACGAACATCGTGACGCGGCACAGATTCTCGTCGGCCCCAGCAAATGGCCCGTGATCCTGCGCGGCACCGCGGTCGCGCTTGCCATCGCCGCAGCCTGGGACGCCACATCGCCGAAAAGCGCCAGGCCCGGCAATCTGGTTCGCCTACGCGACGGCGACAGCGAATGGGCCGGTCATGGATGCGCGGCCGACATGATCAACGGTGACGAGATGTCATTGTGTGCCGCCTCTTTCATGTGGCAGACTCAGTTCGTCATCCTCGTCGTCAAAAGTGCCATCGAGGTCAGCCGAATCGCCGAACGGCCGTTCGCGCAGGTCGACACCGACCAGCCGGGGCTCAGCGATACGGATGGCTCTGGTCCGGTGATCATGTCGATCAGTCGCGATTTCATCGACGCGGCGGCGGCGGGTCTGGCCGAGCTACGCGCCCTGCTGGCAACGGTGGAGGCGCGGCACTTTGAGGCGCTTGAAAAGACGATCATGAAAGGTGCGGCATGACGGATAGTGCGACTCTGTCACCTGGACTGGCTGATTTCGCTGACCGGCTGCGCAACGCGGCGCTGAAGCTCGAGCTCACGGTCGAGGATCGGCCCGAACTGGCGAGCGCAACCTTTAACGGCGGATCGGCCAAGTCGACGACTCTCAGCCCGACCGATCTACCGGCGGAGAGCCATGCGATCCGGATCGATCGCTTCAATATCGTGCTAGGCATCCTCCCCGACGTTGCCGCCATGGAAGCGGTGCTCGAGACGCTGCGGCGCTACCGCAATCAATGTGTCGTCGCGCGCTCTTTCCTTGGGACTAACGAGACGCTGGACTTGCAGCTGATGTTACTGGGACCACGCGCGAGCGAGCGGCAGGAAGCCTGGCGCGCGATGGCGTTGATGGTCGAGCGCGATGACCGTGTCGCTCGCAAGCTGGCGTGGCTGCGACCCGAAGATCCGCTGAATGACGAAGAGAGTTTCGCCGACTTCCTCAAGCGAACCTTCCTCGCCCGGCCATGGGTCCATGCCGAAGGCAAGTTCGAGGATGTGGCGCTCGATGAGCTGAGCGGCACCGGTGCGACCACGCCGGGTCTACCGCGGACGACGGCGGACGAATGGGAGCGGATCGCACTCGACGAGAAGAAGACGCCGGATGATATTGTCGCAGCGTTGGTAAAATCCTGGGGTCGGAGGGGTCAGGCATGAGCGAGATCTTCCTCTCCCGCATCGCGATCCAGGATTTCCGGACCTTCGGCGACTTCGCGATCGACATTCCGGCGGCGCCCGGTCTTGTTCTGCTCACCGGCACCAACGGCTTGGGAAAAAGCAGCTTCTTCGATGCAATCGAATGGGGACTGACCAACAAAATCCGCCGGTTCGAACCCTATATCAACAAGGGCCGCAAGAAACTCGTCGAGAAGGATTATCTCACGCGCCGGGGCGCTGAGCCGGGGTCACATAGCGTCGCGCTGACCTTCTCGGACGGCGACGCTGTCGAGCGCAGCGCAACCGGCGGCACAGCGATGGCGGACATCGTCGCGCAACTTGCGCGGCCAGACCGCCGCACGATTAACGATCTTGGGACCTATCTCGCCCTCACTCATTTCCTCGGCCAGGCAGCGCAGCAGCGGTTCACCAGCCGCGACCCGCAGGACCAGTGGCAGGCACTCAAGGGGCCGAGCGGCATCGATCGGCTCGAGCGTATTCGCGCGGGCCTGCGCGGGCGACCGACCATCGCTGCATTCACGCGCCGGCTCGACGCCGAACAAGGCGTCGTCGCCACACTCGATCGGGAGATCGCGGGCTGGCAAGGATGGATGGCCCGCCTTGAGCGGCTTCGCGCTGCCGCCCGCGCCACGGGCGTGCTGACGGCCGACGAAGTTGCTGCGCGGATTGACCAGCTCGAGAATGACCTTCAGCAGCTCGCAGCGGGCCAGCCGCTTGCGGTCACTAGCGAGGGCGTCGGACGGCGCCTCGCGGCGCTCGGCGATCGGATCAACGAGGCCATGCGGACGACCGGCGAACGCAAGGCAGCGCTGGAGGGGCTATCGGCGCTTCCGGCGCAGTTCCTAGTTAGCCATGCCGAAGGTCGGCTCGATCATCCAAGCCTCGTGCGGCTGCGCAGCGTGATGAGCGATGCGCGGGCGCGGCTCGATCTGGCGTCACCGCTGGTCGGCTCGACCGGCGCCGCAGTGACCGCGCAGACTGCAGCGATCGCCACGATCGACCAGAACATCGCCGTGCTTGATGCCGCGCGTACTGATCTCGCCCGCCGTGCCCAGCTGGCCGAGCTGATCTTGACCGAGCAGCAGGATCGGACGTCGCTGACCGAGGCGATCGCGGCGCACCGCACGACGATCGTGGACGCCGACACGAAGATCAGCCAGCATGGCAAGGCCAGTGCCGAAGTTGCGAGGCTGCGGAGTCTCGCCGCATCGGCGCGCACGCTAAACGAGGCGATGGCGGATTGCCTAGATCTCGAAGGCGAGTCCGGGGCTGCCGAGTCCGCATTGGCGCAGGGACGCGAGGCCGCCGCACGCGCCGCGTCCGAACTTGTCCCGCTCGAGACGCAGCTAGCCGACCTCGACAGCAAGATTGCCGATGCCGAACGCGAACGCGCCGAGGCCGATCGCCATGCGTCGGCGATCAGCGCGGCCTTGTCGCAGCTTGCCAGCCATATCCATGAGGACGATACCAACTGCCCGGTGTGCCAGACGCCGTTTGAACCGGGCGCGCTCAAGGCGCTTGCCGATGCTGCGGCGTCGGGCAGCGACCATCGCCTCACGCAAGCCGATGACGCGCTGGAGGCCTTGCGGAGCACCCGACCCGCGCTCAGCGATGAAATACGTCGCCTTCGCGGGGTCGTGGCGGCGGTCGACGGGCTCGAACGGGTCGCGAGGGCAGCCGCTGATGCGGTGACAAATGCACGTGCCAGCATTGCCCAAACCCTCGCTACCGCCCCCGAGAGCGACCTTGCCGCGCTTGCGGCAACCCGGGCACGCGATGCGGATGCCGCACTTGCAGTGGCAGAAGCAGCGCTGGAACCGCTGTCGGCAAACGCGGCGGCGGCAACCGAACAGCGATCGAGCGTTGCGGCTGATCTCGACGAACTGATCGCGCGCGACAATCAGCTTGGCGCACGGCTGGTACAGTATCAGGCAGAGGACAAGGCCTGCGCCGATCGCATCGCCGCGCGCAATCTATCGAACACAACGATCGGCGACATTGAGGCGAAATTGACGGCTGAGCGCGAGCGCGGCGAAGACGCGCGGGCTCGTCTGGCACAGCTGAGCGAGGCGGCGACCAGCGCGTCTGCGGACGTCCAGCGCGAGCAGGCCGCGCTCGACCTCGCGAAGCGCGACCTTGCCGCGGCCGAGGCAGCCCGCACGACCTCGGAACAGGCGGCGCAGCAGATGCAGCAGCGCTGGACGCGCGCTGGTCTCAACGACATTCCTAGCCAGGCTGAATATGACCGCGGGCTCTCCGCCATCGAGGCCGTGCTGGCGAGTTTGCGGTCACTGGCCGAACGCCTACTCGTCCTTGGCCGCGAAAATGAGGATGCGCTTCTCCAGAGCGAAATCGACGAGATCGTCGCTTCGATGCGGGCGACCGGAGGCGACGACGGCGTTCGGGATCCGGCGGCCTATCTGGCCGCGCTAAAGACCAGGCTCGAGGCAGCGCGGGCGGCGGTCAAACTCACCACCACGGCACGCAGTGCGGTGAAGCGCTACTCGGAAGACCTTCAGAAGCAGGCTGACGATTTCTCGGCGCGCGTGCTAGACCCGCTCAATACGGTGATCGACGATTTTAATGAAGCGATGCTGAGCACGCCTGGTGAAAGCATTCAGTTCAAGGCCGACACGAGGGTCGATGCGACCAGTTTCGGCATGGCGCTGCGCTACCGCGAGAAGATCGACAATGCGATCGAGACGAAGAAAGATTTGCCGCCTCAGGTCGTGCTGAGTGAGGGCCAGCTTGCCGCGAATGGTTTCAGCATCCTGTGCGCGGCGAGTACCGCCTATCCTTGGTCCCGCTGGCGGGCCCTGTTGCTCGACGATCCGCTGCAGCATAATGACATTATTCACACCGCCGCCTTTGTCGACGTGATGCGTAATATGGTCGAATTGAACGGCTATCAGCTGATTATGTCCAGCCATGACCGCGGCGAAAGTGAGTTTATCGCACGCAAATTCGATGCGGCCGGCCTTCCCTGCTCCACGGTCCTATTAACGGCGCCGTCAGACAAAGGCGTAGTTTGGAACCCGCCAGAATATAACAAGGCCGCCAAGCTGATATTACGCATGGATGCATACCCCCCGAGCGTCAGCAACGCCTGATGCTGTAGAGACAAGGGTTTCGATTACCTGGGTCAAATACGACCAGGTCGAAGATCATCGGCATTTCGTCTGACCCATGTCCGCGTCGATTCTGGTCGAGCGTTTTCATTTCGCTGCACGAGGATGAGCAGAGCGTCGCAGATCACAGCTGATCGAAACGACATTGTTCTAAGCGGCAGCTTCGAGGCGGTATGGCGCGAAACTTCGATCATGCGAGCAGCCGCTTGAGGTTCGACAAAAGCAGATCCTGAGTTTGGTCAAGGGGGAGCCCGAGCAGTTGCCCAAGTGCTCCCACGGCAACCCGAACATTTCCAGCTTCGATGGGTTCGCCATCCTCTTCGAGAAACGGGCCGTCCGTCTCAGTGAGCAGACGCTCCGGGGGGATGGCCCTAATCAATGCTTGCCCACGATCCTTCACGAACATCGATTGGTTCACTGAGAAATAGCAACCCAAATTAATCGCCCTCCGCAACTCCGACTGCGATCCAGAAAACCAATGAAGCACAGCCACGCCCCTGTTTGGTGGCAGAAGCTCCTCAAGATTATCGAGCACTTTGGACGCGGCTCGCACGCTATGTATCGAGAGTACTTTTCCGCCTTGCTGGGCGCACAGAATCAGTATTTTTCGGAACACGTCGGTCTGTCTAGGCAAACTTTTGTAGAAGCGCGGACCCGCGTCCAGACCGACCTCGCCCACGTATCGCGTTTCCTTGAGCAATCCCTCGAACAGGGGAAGTTCAGTCCACCTCGCCTCGGCCAGATGAGGATGCAATCCAAGGGCAACACGAACGCAATCTGTCTTCGACGCGAAAATCTGATTTTGACGAAAGGCTTTGGGTGTCGTTGTCACTGCCAGAGTTGCTACCTGATCTGCCTGACAGCGCCGATAAGCGCCTTCGGGATCCGGATAGAGATCGAGGTGGCAATGAAAATCTATGTATCGTGCGCGCATCTTCGCTAGATTGGTCCGGCGTTTACAGATCGCAACAGCTGCGCCACTTCTGCCATTCCCCTTTCGAAGACGCCAACAAACTGCGGAATCTCCTGCTGCGCATCGCTTAGCGGTCCGGGCACGTGGACAAGCAGCTTTGCCGCAGCAGGATTAACCGCAAGTCTTGCAATCATCAACTGGAAAGATCGGACGTGCTCGCCCTCGGCGGCACGAGTATCCAATTTCCGCGCTTTTAAAATGGGAACAGTGTACAAGGTCGGATCGACTGCTCCCAAGCCAAATTCTATCGAGGCTCGTCGGATCAGGCAGGGAACGCAGGTCCCACAGTGTCTGGGTGAAAGCTTCTTGTAACGCGCCTTGGCGGGTGACGAGCAGGACATCGATTGGCCTACAATTTCCTGAAGGAAGCCACGGTCTTTGCACGCAGCCAACATCTCGCCTTTCGTCATGTGACGGTAGGGATTGACCAGCACGACCGACAGACTTAGTTGGCTCAAAAGGTCGTTGACCCGAGCCATATAGAATGGATGAGTGGTTCGGGTACTGAGAGAACCAAGCCGAAGGGCGTCAAGCGGTACGTTTAGACCGATAAGCCCATTCTCTGGAACGAGCACCTGACTGTTTGAACCCAGGGCAGACGCGGCCAAAACCGCAAGTGCAAAAAACAGGAACGATCGGCCGCGTTGCGTATCCTCGATCTCCCCGGTATCGGCGTGGTGCTTGTCAAAGCCAAGGCGGACCCGAACCGATTTGATTTCCTGTTTTGGATAGTGTCGCTCCAAGAAGTGGAGCAATGCATTCTGAGCTTTACTCGTCTCACTATCCCAATAGTGGCTTACGAGTAGCGGTCTTGCTCCCGACGCGAACTGATCGATGGCGCCAACCAGGCTATCCAGCCCGCCAGAAAACAAAGCCACGTTATCGAACGTTGCGAGTGCTAGGTTGGTTGGCGGTTGCGCGATCCGATCGAACCCAGCCGGACGACTGCGGAAAAACAGTCGCCATAGGTCGCCTGTGAGAAAACGCAACAAGCGCTCCAACAGCGTTGCTTGGTCATCCCAAAGACGAGCGTCGGAGACGGGAACAATGAGATCAATCTCTCTCGTCCAGCCGTTTTGCGAGTTCACAGCCCGGGAGATTCGGGTGTCGGCAGCGTTGACAAGCGCAGACAACACAACCAGGTCGACGGCCACCTCCTTGGGGGTCAAGCCCAATACCCGCAAAGCGTCGAGCGCGCTCCCTATCCCATACTCGAGGCGTTGGAATTTATCGACGAATTGAATGTCGATGGGCGTCGCATCAGGCTGAACATTCGGGACAGGCCCATTATCCGGAAGACCCATTCTGCCAATAAACGTGAAGCGCCTCATTCTTCGTCCTCGAAAGATTGTAGCAGCTCGAATGTTCGCTGATAGATGGAAGTGACAAAGCGGTCGATATCGGCTGGTGGCAAGGCTGCTACCGACTGGCCCTGCGTGGTGAATGCGTCCCTGACACTTCCCTGAACGAAGTCGTGCAGAGTGGTTTCGATCCGCCGCACTGCCGCAGCGTCTGTTGGGAAACGCAACGCATTGGTGCCGAGCTCGCTGAAGATCTTGGTTTCAATTGAGCGGGAAATCGTTCCCAGGAAAACCGCCTCCAGAACGGGAGCTGGTAGTGCCTCGAATGGAACGTCAATCTGTGAGGAAATATCGGCGATCGTTTGAATCATTGCATCGCGCGCTATCGCCTCGTCTATGGTTCCCCCGTCTTGGCAGAGAACATTTGTCAAGGCCACAAATACATCGACGGCGGGCGCACCGGCTAGGCGTTCGAGATTGAACGGCCTTAGAGCCTCGGCCGCACCTTGCTGAGCAAAATCCGAGGCCAGGGCGCCAAGTCCAGTTGCGGTTCGGACCGAAGGTCCCATCGCGCGGGTTGCAGCCCTTGCTCCCCCTAGCGCGCGAACGAATTTTCCGGAACCTCGCCTTATCCCCCGTCCGCCTCCTCCGCCACCACCCCCCGACGAAACGCCCCGGGTAAAGTCACCTCTCGCGCTACTTAGGGATCCACCGGCAGTAGCAGGGGGTAAAGCGGGACGTGGCGAGGTTGGTTGGGATGCAGGCCCCGCCGGACTTGGTGTTTGCGGCGATGGCGAGCTGGGATTCCCTGGTGTGCCAGGCCGAGGCGGCTGGGCTGGTGCCACCGACGTCGCCGGTGGCGCGCCCGGGGTGGGCGAGTCCACCCACGTCGGGACCAATCCTCGTCTTGAGCCAGGATTTTTGCCCGAAGTACCCATTATTTCTTCTTTCCAGTCTTCGGAGTGCCAAGCGTGACTTTGGCCACTGAGGCCAAAGGCTTGTTGACTGTCTGTTCCGACCAGCCCTTGAGTAGCGCTTCAAAATCCTTCGCCTGTGCGCCCTGGACGGAAGCTCCCCACCCGGTAACAATCCAACCGCCAATCTTCGCGGTAGGTAGCCGGCCGATAAACGCCAACAACGGAGCCCTCAGTTCCGTCCGTGCTTCGCAAAGGGTGGAAAGCCCCTCTGCGGATACTGGGCGGACGCTTAGATTGTCCGTGCCCTCCAGCTTGGCCGTCAGCCCCGTGAATACGCGTTCGGCGTCGACACTGCTGAGCGATGCGAGCTCGGCCGCGTAAACAGTTGCCACCGAAAGTTTTGAAGAAGACAGTTTTTCAACGAGCGTCTCAATCGGACCGGCGGTACTTGCAACAGTGAAAGTCGCACGCCGGTCTCGGCTGACGAACAGGTACGGACGCAAATCTACGTTGGTGAGCGGGACTTTGATATTTGCCCACCGTCTGGCCCACTCGATATTCGGCCAATCCTTAATCACACTCTCGTCGTTGTCCTTGCCTGCAGACCTCTTGTCCGACGCGTTTGAACCTTCAAGCTCGGCGACGATTTGCGATGTACCATCAGCCATTAACTGTGCCGCGATTGCATCGAATATCTCTGGAGCAAAGCGCTCCGCCAGCATCAGCTTGGCCAGGAACGATTGGTTGAGGTCTTCGGAGAACCCTCTCGCGTCAGCGATGGCGATCCGTAGTGTAAGTGTATTCACGAAACGTTTGATCTGACGTGGGTTGCCTCGAGCCCCTTCCGTCAGCATCGGTGTGATCTGGCTTGCGAGTTGCAAGGATTCTTCGAGCTCTGTGGGTATTCCGCCGAGTGCCTTGGCAATGGCCTCACGATCAAAACCCTCGTTCAACCAGGGGCGCTGCAGCGCCTTGCGAGCAACTGCGACCAGCTTCTGAAAACTTTCGTCAGCGGGATCTCGGCCAGTGTTGAGAAAGAATAGGAGCGCCACGTAAATTCGCGTCTCCACCTCTCCGAGGTTCGGCATCCTGAACGGAACTTGGATCAACTTTTCGAGGTAGTTACGGGCATAGCTGCCGGTGACGCTTGAGGCCGGCAGATCGGGAAAATGGTTTCGAACAGAGTATTCGATCATTCCCTCGTCGGCAGCCACAACGAAGGCAGCTCGGGGAACGAAAAGGAACAGCCGAACCGCTTCTAGAGTCGCGATTGCGGTTGGTGGTAGGCACCGATCGAGATCGTCAATCAGCACGACCAATCGATCAATATCCGCCGCGGCGAGCAAATCTGTGAAGTCCTGCCTGAACGTGTGCATTCTTTGAGGTGCAGTTTCTCCCGGGGCATTTTTGAAATGGGCCGCCGCGCCGTCGAGAATATTACTGAGCATTTCACCCGAAATCAGATCCTTCGGATTGGCGATCGCTTTCTGAGCAACTCTGCTGACACCCTGGATGATGTCGGAGTTTGGGAGACCTGTTGCAAATGTTAGGGCAGCACCCCCAGCCGACCGTGCTACCTTAAACCAATTCACTGATTTCAAGACCTCGGCAGCCTTATCCTTCACTCTTGTGACCGTCGATCGCTTCTCAACAAGAGCAGCAACGATGGTTTCGATCAGAACCGCCTTCGCATCCTCATAACCTTCAAACAGCCATCCGTTAAATCGGACACAAAGCGTCCGGTCATCGCTCTCGAACGCCTGCTCAATCATTAAGAGAGTACTAGATTTCCCGGCGCCCCAGTCGCCGTGAAGCCCGAGTGTCAGTGGTTCGCCCGACTTCTCCCGGATCAATCGCACGACGGTTTTTGCGACGGCCTCGAAGTAGAGATAGTCGACTGCAGTTTCATTGTCGGTGATAATCATAAGCTCCCCCAGCGCCCGAAGCTTACGATCGAATTTCGGATTATCAACTTATGATTTCAATGTTGTGCACCGATATCCCTAGATATATTGTGCGTTGAGATTGATCCAACCCAGAAAGAGATCAATTCGAGTGCTAATCGGGAGGTAATCACAGCCCCCCACGCCCGAAACCTCCCCCTCCCGGTCATCTCCCGCAATCCTCAACTAGGTTTGGGAAACTGCCTGACGTCAAAGTGGCGGCGGCGATCTGGCGACCCGCATCGCCGCCGACCCCATCAGCTCATCAAGGTTTCAGTTATTGCAGTTACGGATGGTG
Source organism: Hyphomicrobiales bacterium (assembly GCA_900467685.1). Classification (GTDB taxonomy): domain Bacteria; phylum Pseudomonadota; class Alphaproteobacteria; order Rhizobiales; family Rhizobiaceae; genus Ensifer_A. The sequence goes on along the minus strand of UBQX01000013.1, from coordinate 6,659 downwards.
CAGACTATATTGGGCGTCAAGGAGACATCGCCATGGCCAGCCAGATCGTTCATTTCGCCGGATTGTCGGATCGCGACCGTAAGACAGCGTCGCCGTTGCCGAAGTTGACTGCGGGCGACAGGCTGGAACTGCATGTTCGTCACGAGGGCGGCCAGGAACAGACGCTCTCGATTCCACCTTCAGCCGCTGCGGCCGTTGAAGCCCTTCTGGCGCACATGCTGCGCGGCGAGCGCGTCGCAGTGCTGGCCGAACACCAGGAAGTAAGCCCGACCGAGGCATCTGCCATACTCGGCATTTCGCGCCCACTCGTCGTCCTGCGTATGGACCGCGGCGATTTGCCATTCCGTTTTGTTGGCAAACACCGCCGCGCCCTGCTGAAGGACGTGCTCGCGCTGAAATCCAGGCTCGACACCCAGCAGGCCGCGATGGACGCGCTTGCCGAGGACACCGAGGAGCTGATCCAGACTCATGGCCTTTAAACCGCCCGCCGCGGTCTATGATGCCTGCGTCCTTTACCCCTTTCATCTACGCAACGTCCTGATCCAGTGTGCCTTTGACGGTCTCGTCGAGGCGCGCTGGACCGATGACATCCATGACGAGTGGATGCGCAATCTTGCCGCCAACACACCAGGTTTGCCCATGGAACGCCTGGCGGTTACGCGTGACCGGATGAAAGCCGTCCTGCCGGAGGCGGATGTGGCGGACTATCGCCCGTTAATCGCAAAGCTCGAACTACCTGATCCTGACGATCGGCATGTTCTCGCAGCCGCCATTGCAGGGAAAGCCTCCGTTATAGTCACCTGGAACCTTAAGGACTTTCCAGCAACACACCTCCTCCCCCACGGCGTGGTCAGCCAGTCGCCGGATGATTTCCTGACCGATCTCTATGCGGCGTCTCGCGATGCGCTCATATCCAGCGTCGGATGTGCGCGACATAACCTGCGCAAGACAACGCCATCGGTTGAAGTGTTCCTGGACGCGCTGCAGCAAGGCGGGTTGAAGCAGTTCTCAGGCGTTCTTCGCCGCAACATCGCCGCACTGAAGTGAGCTGGCGGATCCATACAGGGATCGATAACCGAATGCCCTCGCACCGAGGGCAGTAGCCTTATTCCTCCTCACTTTCCGCCTCGGCTGAAACCCGCTCCTCTTGCACGGCGGCTCTGCCCAGCAATCCGGCGTCCTCAAGTGCCTCGATGTCGGGAAGGTCACGCAGCGTTTCCATGCCGAATGCGGAAAGGAAATGCTTCGTCGTGACATAGGTGTAGGGCGCGCCGGGCGTCGGACTACGCGGCCCAGAGGCGAGGAGTCCGACGCCACGCAAGCTGCCAATCGTATCGCGGCTCACTTCCTTGCCGAAGATTTTCGATAACTCGCCGCGTGTCACCGGCTGGAAATATCCCACCGCCATCAGCACCATCGCCTCGAACTCGGAGAGCGCCGCCGCCCCTCCCCGCGTCGGTGCCGAAGAGGCGCGAATGGTGTCACCAAACCGAACTCGGGTCCGATGTTGCCAGCCGCCGGCAACGGACACCAGTTCGTAGGGCCGGTCCCGCAGCTCTTCCTGAAGGTCATCGATCAGGAGGTCGATGCTGCAATCTTTTCCAACCACCCGCGCCAGCGTCTCGCGCGTCACCGGTTCGGTGGAGGCAAAGATCACCGCCTCGACCCGCAACATCCACTCCCGCCAGCGCAGTTCCGGCGGCAGGTCTTCCAGCTCCCGGTCAAACAGACGTTCGTCTGCGGCGTTCGCTTTCCGGCGGGCTTTGGCTGCGCTTGATCCAGCCATCGTCACAACCCGTAAATCCGGAAGGAGGAGCGGCCCGACAGCTCGCGGACGGCGCCAAAGCCTTCCAGTCGCTCGAACAGCCGTGTTGTGGCCCAGCGGGACAGACCACTGCCGGGCGCCGACGCCGGCACGGCATCCTCTTCTAACAGCCTGCGTATAACGGCGTCGCCCCCCTTTGTTCGAACCTTCGGCGCCACGGCCAGAAGCGTGTCCGCGCGTCGGGCAATCTCGTTCGCCGAGCGCAAGGCCGCTCCCGCGCCATCCACCAGCGCCAGGCAGACCGCGCGCGGAAAACCGGGCTCGCCGGGACGCACCCGTCCCCTGCCCCCGAGCGTTCGGAAGGCCGGGCCGTAGCGCTCGGCCATCAGCAGCGGCACGGGCCGGTCCCATTTTAGTAGGGTGGCGATCAGCATATCGGCGAGCGGCCAAGCGAGTGGTTCGGCATCCGGACGGACGGCAAGGATCGCGGTCACAAGGTCCGCCACCGCGAAGGGTGCCGCCCGTCCGGACTGGACTATAGAGTCGACCAGATCGGGGATGGAGGCAAGGCCATCGTCCCAGGCCAATCCCAAAAGGTCGGCGAACTCGGCGACCGCCTTCGAGGAAAAACCGGGTTTTCGACCGGCGAGCCTTTTGTAGGCCAAAAATACGCGCCCCGCCGGTCCCGGATCGTCACCTGCTGCGGTCAACAGCACGGCGTCGCGCAGCGCCGCTTCATCCTCATTGCGGCCCATTAGTCGCATCGCCGCAGCGGCACATTTCAGGGCCTGACGCTCCCGCCTGCATCCAGCCCACGCAGGTTCGGAACGAACAAGATCATCCAGTGATTTCAGAGCGATACCGGCGAAAAATGCGGCGTCGACCTCCGTGATTTCTCGTCCGCGCGGAAGGGCCCAAGTCGGCAAATTAGCCGGCGGCAATATGGTTGGAGCAGGAGCAGCAGCGAGCGAATCCATGTCCGTGAAGCTACATCATACGGGCGGTTTAAGCCAGTAGATTTGCACTTAACCGCACAGCTTGTCTTCGACCTAAAATGACTGATAATCTTGCATTATCGGGCGTATTGTGCGTTATATAGAGAATGGCCGTTTTCGCGGTCCCTCAACCCCGTCAGCGCATGCTTGCCGGGCTGAGCGTCGCCAGAATTCGCGTCCGCAGGCGCTGCCTGCGTCGCAGGTCATTAGGTAGATTGTATATATCAAGGAACCTGGACACCTGCAATGGCGCTGAGCATCAAAGACCCCGAGACGGAGAAGCTAGCGCGCGCACTCGCTGCGCGCACCGGCGAAACCATCACCATCGCGACGCGGCGCGCGCTGGAAGAGCGCCTCAAGCGTATGGGATCGCAAGCGAAGAAGGCTGCCCTCCTCGAGGACATGGAGGCGATGCGGCGACGCTTGAGCGCTCTGCCGGTTCTCGATGATCGCAGTCCGGATGAAATCATCGGCTACGACGAAAACGGTATTCCGAACTGATGGTGATCGATACGTCAGCGATCGTCGCGATCTTTTTCAATGAACCGGATGCCCTCTACTACAGCGAACGCATTGCCGAGGATCCCGTCCGGCTGATTTCGGCGGCAACGCTCGTCGAAGCCGCGATGGTCATCGAGGGACGCTTCGGCGAGGCAGGCGGAGCAGAACTCGATCTCTGGCTGCACAAGACCAATCTGGAGGTCGTTGCGGTGACCTCCGAGCATGCCGACCAGGCCCGCCGAGCCTGGCGCCGCTACGGCAAGGGTCGCCATCCTGCCGGCCTGAATTACGGCGACTGCTTCTCCTATGCCCTCGCCGCGCTGACCGGCGAGCCGCTGCTCTTCAAGGGGAACGACTTCAAACAGACAGATGTCGAGGCGGCATGAAGAATAGCGGCGAAATCGTTCTTGAGACCGAGCTGCCGAAGGCTCCGCCCTCCCCTGCCCCACAGCCGGCGTCCAGCCTACCGGGTCATCTGCAAGATCTCGCCGATCGCGCGCGCGGCTATGTCGAGGCGGCCAGCTCCGCCAACACACGCCGCGCCTATGCCAGCGACTGGAAGCATTTTTCCGCCTGGTGTCGGCGCTCGAACCTGACGCCCCTTCCAGCCGATCCACAAATCGTCGGCCTCTACATCACCGCTTGTGCGTCCGGCACCGCCGAACGTGGTATGAAGGCCAACTCTGTGTCAACCATCGAACGGCGGCTGTCCGCCCTCACCTGGAACTACACGCAACGCGGCATGCCGATCGATCGAAAGGATCGCCATATTGCCACCGTTCTTGCCGGTATCCGCAACACCCACGCCACCCCACCCCGCCAGAAGGAAGCGGTGCTGCCGGAAGAGTTGATCGCGATGCTGGAAACGCTCGATCGCGGCACGCTCCGTGGGCTTCGCAATCGGGCGATGCTTCTGATCGGCTTTGCCGGCGGCCTGCGCCGTTCGGAGATCGTCGCGCTCGATTGCGGCCGCGACCAGACGGAAGACGGGCGCGGCTGGATCGAAATCATGGACAAGGGCCTGCTGGTGGCGTTGCGCGGCAAAACCGGCTGGCGCGAGGTCGAGATCGGCCGCGGCTCCTCGGATATCACCTGCCCTGTCGTTGCCATCGAAACCTGGATCAAATTTGCCAGGATCGCCCATGGGCCCGTATTTCGCCGTGTCACCGGACGAGGTAAGCAGGTCGGGCCGGACCGCCTGAAGGATCAGGAGGTCGCCCGCCTCGTCAAGAAAGCCGTGCTTGCTTCGGGCATTCGCGGCGACCTACCCGAAGCCGAGCGCGTCAAGCTCTTTTCAGGCCATTCCCTGCGCGCCGGCCTTGCCTCCTCGGCCGAGGTCGATGAGCGCTATGTGCAGAAGCAGCTCGGCCACGCCTCTGCCGAAATGACGCGCCGCTATCAACGAAGACGCGATCGCTTCCGTGTCAACTTGACGAAAGCAGCAGGGCTGTAGCCCTCCCCTGTCCCCGAACGACTTGCCAGTTAGCCGTCAGTAAATTATATAGTCACGATAGTCATTGTGGTTAGGAGACGTTAGATGCAGCCATCATCTTACGACGAAAAAACTTGGACCGTTGCCAATGCAAAGGCAAAACTCTCAGAAGTGATCGACCGTGCGCAATCCGTGCCGCAGACAATTACCCGAAACGGCAAGCCAAGCGTCGTTGTGGTATCTGCCGAAGAATGGCAGCGGAAGACCACGCGCAAGGGGACGCTTGCAGAGTTTCTGATGGCGTCGCCATTACGTAGTGCCGAACTTGACCTCGAACGTCAACGCGACGAACCACGTGATCTGTCGCTGTGAGACTCCTGCTCGACACCAATGTTCTGTCAGAAGTGACGAAGCCGCGCCCCGAAGGCCGCGTTCTCGGATGGCTGGATAGCCTCGACGAAGACCGCACCTTCATCAGTGTTGTGTCAATTGCGGAAATCCGCCGTGGAGTTGCTCTTATGGATAACGGGCGAAAGCGCGACGTGCTGGCAGACTGGCTTGCCCACGATCTTCCACAACGTTTTGAGCACCGTGTCATTCCGGTGGAAGAACGCGTCGCCCTGGCCTGGGGCGACCTGATGGGTGAAGCAAAGCGGAGCGGGCGCGGCATGTCGTCAATGGACGGGCTCATTGCGGCCACCGCAATCGCAAACGACCTCTTTCTTGCGACGCGCAATATCAAAGATTTTGAGGGCTTCGGCATAGATCTCATCGATCCATGGGTCGAATGATGCCGCCCTACGACGATATCACCTCAGCCAAAAACTCAAAGGCTCCCTGACATCAATGGCAGCGAAAACGACGCTCAATGCAAAGAACCTCGAAGCGCTCGGCGCGCCACGCCTGGCTGAGCTTCTCATCGAAATTTCCACTGGCAATGCCGCTCACAAACGCCGCCTGCGTCTTGAGCTCGCCGGTAACCATTCGAGTGCCGAGATTGCCCGCGAGGTCCGCAAGCGGCTTGTCAGCATTGCCCGGGCTCGCACATTTATCGATTGGCGAAAAGTGAAGGCGACAAAGCTCGATCTTGAAACACAGCGCAAGATAATCGTTGAGACCGTCGCCAAGGATGAACCCGCGGAAGCCTTCGAGCTCATCTGGCAGTTTATGGCGCTGGCAGATTCGATTTTTGCCAGGTCAGACGATGGCAATGGCACGCTCATCCAAATCTTTCATCAGGCCTGCGCGGACGCTGGCGTCATCGCCAGGATGGCTTCTATCGACACCGGCGCCCTTGCCGAAAAGGTCTTCAAGGCCGTGCAGGACAACGGTTATGGCCAATTCGACGGCCTGATCACCGAAATGGCGGGGGCGCTTGGTGGTGCGGGGCTGGAAAGTTTGAAAGCACTGGTCGTAGCGTGGTCGAAGGAGCCGAAAGAAAGGCTTGCGAAAAAGGACCGCAAGGTCATCGGGTGGAGCAGTCAGGGTGAGATCTACGAGGACGAGGTCTTCAGCCGCCACAAGGATCGCACCATCAGCCTCGTACTGCAGGAAATTGCCGATGCTCAGGGCGATGTGGATGCCTATATCGCCTTGCAGCCGGAACAGACCCGTGCCGCTCCGATTGTGGCAGCCGAGATCGCCAACCGGCTGATTTCGGCGGGACGAGCCGAAGAAGCGCTCGAGGCGCTTGACAAGGTCGACACCAATGGACGAAGCGAGGTTCCCTTCGACTGGCAGCTCGCCCGAGTCGACGCTTTGGAGGCTCTGGAGCGGGAAGACGAGGCCCAGGCATTTCGGTGGCAGTGTTTCGAACAGTCGTTGAACGACGACCATCTACGCGCCTATGTCAGACGCTTGCCTGACTTCGACGATCTGGAAGCGGAGGAGAAGGCCTTTGCATATGCGCAAAACTTTCCCGATGTTCACCGTGCGCTCTATTTCTTCCTGCGCTGGCCAGCGCAGG
>UBQX01000012.1 GCA_900467685.1 Hyphomicrobiales bacterium | reverse complement strand
CGGGTTTGTCAGCCGTCTGAGACGCCCGAGAGGGCGTCTTTTCAGTGAGAGAAAGGCCAAGGACGCACTCACACCGGCTCGATATCGCCCCTCGCCCAGTTCTCCATTGTCTCGGCATAGAAATCCGCAAAGCGGTTTTCGGCAATGGCCGCGCGGATGCCCTGCATGAGTTCCTGATAATAAGCGAGATTGTGCCAGGAGAGCAGCATGCCGCCCAGCGCCTCGTTGGCGCGGACGAGATGGTGGAGATAGGCGCGGGAATAGTCGCGCGAGGCCGGGCAGGATGAGGCTTCGTCGAGCGGGCGCAGGTCTTCGGCGTGGCGGGCATTGCGAATGTTGACCTTGCCGCGTCGCGTGAAGGCGAGGCCGTGGCGGCCGGAGCGGGTCGGCATGACGCAGTCGAACATGTCGACGCCGACGGCCACCGACTTCAGGATATCTTCCGGCGTACCGACACCCATGAGATAGCGCGGCTTTTCATTGGGGAGCACGGGCAGCGTTGTTTCCAGCATCTGCAGCATGACCGCCTGCGGCTCGCCCACAGCCAGACCGCCGATGGCATAGCCCTTGAGGTCGAGCGCCTTCAGGGCTTCGGCCGAGCGGATGCGCAGGTCCGGCTGGTCGCCGCCCTGCACGATACCGAACATGGCCTTTCCGGGCTGGTTGCCGAAGGCGACCTTGCAGCGCTCGGCCCAGCGCACCGACATCTCCATGGCGCGCTCGATTTCCTTGCGCTCGGCCGGCAGCGCCACGCATTCATCGAGCTGCATCTGGATATCGCTGTCGAGCAACCCTTGAATTTCGATCGAGCGTTCCGGCGACATGTGGTGCAGCGAGCCGTCGACATGACTCTTGAAGGTGACGCCCTGCTCATCGAGTTTGCGGAGGCCCGAGAGCGACATGACCTGGAAGCCGCCGCTGTCGGTGAGGATCGGCTTTTCCCAACGGATGAGATTGTGCAGGCCGCCGAGACGCGCGACGCGCTCCGCGCCCGGCCGCAGCATCAGGTGATAGGTATTGCCGAGGATGATATCGGCGCCGAGGTCGCGGACCTGATCCAGATACATGGCCTTGACCGTGCCCACGGTGCCAACCGGCATGAACGCCGGCGTACGGATTTCGCCGCGCGGCATGGATATCTGGCCAAGGCGCGCCTTGCCGTCGGTGTTCTTGAGCTGGAATTGAAAGGCTTGGCTCATGGGTTGTTCCTGAAAAGCAGGCTTGAATCCCCGTAGGAATAGAAGCGATAGCCGTTTTCGATCGCGTGGGCATAGGCCGCATGCATGGTCTCGAAGCCGGCAAAGGCGGAGACCAGCATGAAGAGCGTCGACTTCGGCAGGTGGAAATTGGTCATCAGCACATCGATGGCGCGGAAGCGGTAGCCGGGTGTGATGAAGATATCGGTCGCACCGGACCAGGCTTCGATCACGCCATCCTCGCGGGCGGCGCTTTCGAGGAGGCGCAACGAGGTCGTGCCGACAGATACGATGCGACCGCCGCGCGCGCGAACAGCGTTCAACGCGGCAGCGGTCTCCGCGCTGACATAACCGCGCTCCTCGTGCATCTTGTGGTCGGCCGTGTCGTCGGCCTTCACGGGGAGGAAGGTGCCCGCCCCCACATGCAATGTCACGAAATGCCGCTCGATGCCGCGCTTGTCGAGCGCCTCAAAAAGGCGCGGCGTGAAATGCAGGCCGGCAGTCGGTGCGGCAACGGCACCGTTCTCGCGCGCATAAATGGTCTGGTAGTCCGTCTTGTCCTTCTCGTCCTCGGCGCGCTTGGCGGCGATATAGGGCGGCAACGGAATATGGCCTGCGGAGAAGATGGCCTCGTCCAGCATCGGGCCCGAAAGATCGAAAAGAAGCGTCACTTCCGCCTCGTCGCGGGCCTCGACGGTCGCGTCAAGCGTGCCGAGCATGCAGGTTTCGCCACCATGGCCGAACTGGATGCGGTCGCCGGGCTTCATCCGCTTGGCGGGTCGGGCAAAGGCTTTCCAGCGGGAGGCATCGACACGCATGTGGAGGGTGACGGAGATGCTCGCGCCCTCGCCGCCTTCGCGGGTCCGGAAGCCTTCAAGCTGGGCCGGAATGACCTTCGTGTCGTTGAAGACCAGTGCATCGCCGGGTTGAAGGAAATTCGGCAGATCGAGAACGCCATTGTCGGACAGAACAGGATCGGCATTCGCGTTGACGACGAGCATGCGCGCGCTGTCGCGCGGATTGGCGGGCCGCAGCGCAATGTTTTCCTCAGGAAGGTCGAAGTCGAACAGGTCTACACGCATGGCTTTGTCGGAATTTCGGTGTTCATAAACATGAAAACGCCCCGGCAGCAAAGGCCGGGGCGCCATTTGGATGTCGCGCGAGGCGATCAGACGTCGGCCGCAACCTTGAACGACGTGATCGTGTCGGGATTGCGAACGGGTTCGCCGCGCTCGATCTTGTCAACGTTGTCCATGCCTTCGATGACCTGGCCCCAGACGGAATACTGGCGGTTCAGCCAGGGGGCGTCGGTGAAGCAGATGAAGAACTGCGAGTTGGCGGAGTTCGGGTTCTGCGAACGGGCCATGGAGCAGGTGCCGCGCACGTGGCTCATGTTGGAGAACTCGGCCTTCAGGTCCGGCTTTTCAGAGCCGCCCATGCCGGCGCGGGCCGGGTTGAAGTCCTTGCCGCCGGTCTTGCCGAACTTCACGTCGCCCGTCTGGGCCATGAAGTCTTCGATGACGCGGTGGAAGACGACGCCGTCATAGGCGCCTTCGCGGGCCAGTTCCTTGATGCGCGCGACGTGGCCGGGGGCCAGATCCGGCAGAAGCTGGATGACGACCTTACCCTTCGTCGTTTCCATGATGATGGTGTTTTCCGGATCCTTGATCTCGGCCATTGGGTCTCTCCTTCAGTCTAACGTTTTCGTGCCGCTGGCTGCCGATCAGGGCTTGCCCACCGTCACCTTGATCATCTTGTCGGGGTTCGAAACTTCGCCATTGCTGCCTTCGCCGCGCTTGATCTTGTCGACGAATTCCATGCCGGAAACGACCTTGCCGACGACCGTGTACTGGCCGTTCAGGAAGGAGCCGGGAGCGAACATGATGAAGAACTGCGAATTGGCGGAATCCGGATCCTGTGCGCGGGCCATGCCGACCGTGCCGCGCTCGAAGGGAACCTTGGAGAATTCGGCCTTCAGGTCCGGAAGGCTGGAACCGCCCATGCCGGCCATCTTCGGCTGGAAGTTCTTGGCGGAGTTGCCGTACTGCACGTCGCCGGTCTGGGCCATGAAGCCGTCGATCACGCGGTGAAACACGACGCCGTCATACTCGCCCTTCTTGGCCAGTTCTTCCAGACGCTTGACGCTGTTGGGAGCGACATCGTTGGCGAGCTTGATGACGACCGGACCGTCCTTCAGCTGGATGGTCAGGAACTCGTCGGCCGCGCGGGCAACGGAAGCCGAGAAGGCGGCGATCGAAACGAGGCCGGCGGCGAGGATGTGAGACAGTTTCATGGAAGCTCCGTAGGTGAATTCAGGTGCGCGCCGTCTTGGCGGTGAGCGCCTTGAGGACGGCGGCAGGAACGAAGGCGCTGACATCGCCGCCCATGAGGGCGATCTGCCTGACCAATGTGGCGGTAATGGGCCGCGAGGTGGCACCCGCTGGCACGAAGACCGTCTGGATATCGGGCGCCATCTGGCTGTTCATGCCGGCCATCTGCATTTCATAGTCCAGATCCGTGCCATCGCGCAGGCCGCGTATCAGCACCGAGGCGCCCGCCTGGCGCGCTGCATCGACCGCGAGGTTGGCAAAGGAGATCACCTCGATCCGACCTTCGGCGTCCGGAAGAGCGGCGACGACGGAACCGCGGATAAGGCCGGACCGTTCCTCGAACGTAAACAGCGGCGCCTTGCCCGGATGGATGCCGATCCCGACAATGACCCGCTCACACAGGTTCAGCGACTGCAGCAGCACATCGAGATGACCATTGGTCATCGGATCGAATGAACCGGGATAGAAAGCGACGGTCATGGGAGCCCCAAGAATGTTCGCCGCCTTTTGTCACGGATGCTCTTCGGCTGCAAGCAAAATGGCCCAAACCGGGGCGTCGGAAAAGCTGAACCACATATGAATGCGCCATTCAAGGACGCTTCAGCCCGAGCCTCATACTCTGTCAACCATGCCGGACGAAGGAAACCAGATGGAACCAAATTAGAGTTCCGGCGTTGAGGATTTGGAAATGCTTGCCGTGTTGATGATTGGTGCAGCACTTGCCGCTCTTGGACTTGAATTGCTTCTCGAAAGCCAGTTCGGGACAGAATTGAAAGAGCGTCTTGTCACCTTTGTAACTGCGTCAACCCGGCGAACCGTACGATAAACCGGTCACGGAACCTGAAGGAGAACTGAAATGCTCATCATGTCAGCGCTTGCCGGATTGATCGCCGCCATGTTCACGGCCTCCGTCGCCGCAAGTATTGTTGCAATGCGTCACGAAGATGTGAGCAGCGAAGACGCGCAAAACGGGTATAATCGCCCCGTGTTCTGAAATTACTGAAGGCCTCCAGCCTTAAAGACGAAGCCGGATGGGTTCCCTGCCCCATCCGGCTTTTCTTTTGTCAATTTTTGAGGCTTTTTCATCCGAGTTTTCTGAACGCCAGATGAACGGGCCGTTCAAGCTGGTTTCAGTTGCAACGCAATATAACTGTCACCAATGGCGCTGGGACCTCCCATTCGGCGCAAGAAAACATGAGGTGACGAGATGTTTGCAGTACACATGATCCTTTCCGTTATCGTTCCCGTCGGACTGATTGCGACGATCGCCATCATCGGCGAACAGCGCAACGTCCGCCGCATCAGCGCGCGCAACATGAAGTTCGCTGCCGGCGCTGCGAAATAAGATCTGAATACTGACCCCCAGTCTTTTTAACCGGATAGTTTCCCTGACCATCCGGTTTTTCTGCGTCTTGAGCACGTCCAGCAAAAGTGCGTCAGCGGTTTTGCGTTCGGACTGCGTTCGAACAAACAGATAGCGAAACGCGCTCAGCCCTTCGCGAAGCCCGCGAGCTGGGTCATGATCTGAGCGGCGGCGACTAGCCGGCGCTCCGGCTGCGGCAGGTCGCGCATCAGGAACACACTCTGGTCCTGGCGGATCTTCGCCATGGAGCCCTGCTTGGCGATATAGCCGACCAGCGCTGCCGGGTTCGGGAATTCCTTGCTGCGGAACTGAATGACCACGCCCTTCGGACCGGCGTCGAGTTTTTCGACATTGGCGACGCGGCACAGGCCCTTGATGTACACGACCTTGAGGAGATGCTGGACCTCCATCGGCAGCGGGCCGAAGCGATCGATGAGTTCCGCGCCGAAGGCGTCGATCTCGGACGGTTCGGAGAGTTCGCCGAGACGACGATAGAGACCGAGGCGCAGATGCAGGTCAGGCACGTAGTCTTCCGGGATCATGACGGAGGCCCCGACCGAAATCTGCGGCGACCAGCCAGTATCGGCGATCTCGTCAATGCCCTTCACTTCCGCCACGGCCTCTTCCAGCATCTGCTGGTAAAGCTCGAAGCCAACTTCCTTGATATGCCCGGACTGCTCCTCGCCGAGCAGATTGCCGGCGCCGCGAATATCGAGGTCGTGGCTTGCCAGCTGGAAGCCGGCGCCGAGCGTATCGAGCGATTGCAGGACCTTGAGACGGCGCTCGGCCGTCTGCGTGAGCACCTTGTTGACGGGAAGCGTGAAGAGCGCGAAGGCACGCACCTTGGAACGGCCGACACGGCCGCGCAGCTGGTAAAGCTGGGCCAGACCGAACATGTCGGCGCGATGGACGATCATCGTGTTGGCTGTGGGCACATCGAGACCGGATTCGACGATGGTCGTCGAAAGCAGCACGTCATACTGGCCGTCATAGAAGGCGTTCATCACGTCTTCCAACTCGCCCGCCGCCATCTGGCCGTGGGCGACTGCGACCTTCAGTTCCGGCACGTTCTCGGTCAGGAACTCGTGGATCTCCGAAAGGTCCGCAAGACGCGGGCAGACGTAGAAGCTCTGGCCGCCGCGGTAATGCTCGCGCATCAGCGTCTCGCGGATGACCAGACCGTCAAAGGGCGAGATGAAGGTGCGCACGGCCATGCGGTCGACGGGCGGCGTCGTGATGAGCGAGAGTTCGCGCACGCCAGTCATGGCGAGCTGCATGGTGCGCGGGATAGGCGTTGCGGAGAGTGTCAGGACGTGGATGTCCGACTTCAGCTCCTTCAGCCGCTCCTTGTGCTTGACGCCGAAATGCTGCTCCTCGTCAATGATCAGCAGGCCGAGATTGGCGAACTTGATGCCGCTGCCGAGCAGCGCATGCGTGCCGACGACGATATCGGTCTTGCCGCTCGCCAACTCTTCCTTCGTCAGCGCCAGTTCTTTCGACGTAACCAGACGCGAGGCCTGGTTGATGCGGATCGGCAGACCGCGGAAGCGCTCGACGAATGTCTTGTAGTGCTGGCGCGCCAGCAGCGTTGTCGGCACGACGACGGCGACCTGAACGCCGTTCATGGCCGCGATGAAGGCGGCGCGCAGCGCCACTTCCGTCTTGCCGAAGCCGACATCGCCGCAGACGAGGCGATCCATCGGCTTGCCGGCGCCCAGATCTTCGCGCACGGCGTCAATCGCCGTCAGCTGATCATCCGTCTCGTCATAGGGGAAGCGCGCGGCGAATTCGTCATAGACGCCATCGGGTGCTGCGAGCACCGCGGCATGCCGTGTCAGCCGCTCGGCGGCGATGCGGATGAGATGGCCTGCCATGTCGAGCAGGCGCTTCTTGAGCTTCGCCTTGCGCGCCTGCCAGGCAACCCCGCCCAGCTTGTCGAGCGGCACCTCCGTGCCCTCGCCGCCGAAGCGGGAGAGCAGGTCGATGTTCTCGACCGGCAGGAAGAGCTTGGCGCCCTCGGCATATTGCAGCTCGAGGCAGGCATGCGGCGCGCCGGCGGCTTCGATGGTGCGCAAACCGATGAAACGGCCGATGCCGTGTTCGGCATGAACGACAATCGCGCCTTCGTCCAGACCTGCAACTTCGGAGATATAATCGGCGCCGCGCTTGCGGCGCTTGGCGCGGCGCACCATGCGGTCGCCGAGAATGTCCTGTTCGCCGACGATGACGACATCGCCCGCCTCGAAGCCGCTTTCGAGCGAGAGGACGGCGGCGGCCGCCTCGCCCTTGTCGAGCGACTTCAGTTCCGAGAAGGCCTTGATCGGCTTGATGCGCGCCAGACCGTGTTCGCTCAAGACCTGAAGCAGGCGGTCGAGCGAGCCTTCCGACCAGCCGGCAATCACGACCTTGCGCCCTGCCGCGCGCTTGTCGGCGATATGCTTGACGGCGAGTTCGAAGACGTTGACGCGCTCGCCCGTCTCTTCGGTGCCTTGGGCCTTTGCCCAGCGCGGACCGGGCCGCGCATCGGGCGTCATGACCTTGCGGCCGGCAAGCTCATCCTCCGCAAAGGGGGTGATGCGGATCGCGCCGCGTGCGGCGAGCATCTGCGACAGGCGGTCGGCGTTGAGATAAAGCTGTTCCGGCGGAACGGGCTTATAGGGGGCGGATTGCGCCGTCTTGCCCTTGCCCGTTTCGCCGGCCGCCTTGCGCGCCTCGTAATAGTCTTCGATCAGGTTGGAACGTTCGCGGGCCGCTTCTTCCAGCGTATGGTCGGTCACGATGCGGAAGTTTTCGATCTGGTCGAGAACGGTGTCCAGCTCTTCGTAATAGAGCGGCAGCCAGTGCTCCATGCCAGCATAGCGCCGACCCTCCGAGACGGCCTGATAAAGCGCATCGTCACGGGTCGCAGCACCGAACATCGAAAGGTAGTTGGTGCGGAACCGGCTGATCGTTTCCGGCGTGAGCGTGACTTCGCTCATCGGGTTCAGATCGAGCGAGCGGGCCTGTCCCGTGGTCCGCTGGCTGGCCGGATCAAAGTGGCGGATCGTTTCCAGCGTATCGCCGAAGAAATCGAGCCGCACCGGCTCCGCCTCGCCCGGCACATAGACATCGAGAATTCCGCCGCGCACGGCGAATTCACCCACCTCGCGCACCGTCGGCACGCGCTCGAAGCCGTTGCGCTCCAGCCGCGCCGCGATGTCCTCCATGCGGATGACCTGACCCGGTCGCGCCGAGAAAGCCAGCGCCTCGATGATGTCGCGCGGCGGCACTCTCTGGAGAACGGCATTCGCGGTAGCGAGCAGAATCGCCGCGTGCGGCTGTTTGGCATGACGCGCCAGTGCGCCGAGCGTCGACAGCCGCTCAGCCGCAACATCCGTGCCGGGCGACACACGGTCATAGGGAAGGCAGTCCCAGCCGGGAAGCGTCAGCACCGGAATGTCGGGCGCGAAGAAGGAGAGCAATTGGGTAAGATCGGCCAGTCGCTGACCGTCCGAGACGAGATAGGCAATGGCCGC
Source organism: Hyphomicrobiales bacterium (assembly GCA_900467685.1). Lineage (GTDB taxonomy): Bacteria > Pseudomonadota > Alphaproteobacteria > Rhizobiales > Rhizobiaceae > Ensifer_A. Next base: position 271,357 of record UBQX01000012.1, on the reverse strand, counting down.
GCCAGAGCGCGCCATGTCGGCCAGGATCATCGCCTCCATGCCAGGCGGAACCGCCGCCACGGCAGCCGGGCCGTCTGCGGCCAGAAGCTTTTTCACGTCCAGCGGAGATGTCATCGGGCTTGCTCGTTTAACGGATTCAATAGGATCAGGATTGCGGCTTCAGGATCGGGTCGAAGTCAGGGCGATAGGAGGCGATGCGTTCGAAGAGCGGGGTCTTGTAGACGTCCGGCACGGGCTTTTCGCCGGTAATGAATTTCACGAGATCCGCATCCTCTTCGGCCATAATGCGTTCCAGCTCATCGAGTTCCTCATCCGACAGCGTTGCGATCTCGTCATCGGCAAACTGGCCGAGGATAAGGTCCATCTCGCGGATGCCGCGATGCCAGGCGCGAAAGAGAATGCGCTTGCGGCGCGGCGAGATGTCGGCGCTCGAACGTGTGGTTCCGGTCATGCTTCGTTCCTCTATGTGGCCGTCTCTATAGTCCTTGGAAATCGCCTTGTCAGCCTTGCATTTACGCGAATTTACGGGGCATGGTTCGGACCATGAGACCCGCGATCCTCGATCCGCTTTTTGCGCCACTTTCCACGCTGCCCGGTATTGGACCGCGCACCGGGGAGCTTTACGCAAAGCTCCTGGATCGTGAAAACATAGACGATTGCAGGGTGTTGGACCTCGTTTTTCATGTTCCGTCTTCACTGATCGACCGCCGCAACCAGCCCGGCATTGCGCTGGCACCTGAAGGCGCGATCGTCACGATCAAGGGTTTCGTCGACCGCCACCAGCCGCCGCCGCGCGGCAATGCTTCCGCCCCCTATCGGGTTTTTATCCACGACGAGACAGGCGAACTGGCGCTCACCTATTTCCGCGTCAAGGGCAATTGGTTGGAGAAGTCCCTGCCTGTCGGCGCGGACGTGATCGTGTCAGGCAAGGTCAACTGGTTCAACGGTCGCCCCTCCATGGTTCATCCCGACTATGCGGCGACGGTGGAAGACATGGACAAGCTGCCGCTGGTGGAGCCGGTTTATCCCATGACGGCTGGGCTTTCGCCGAAGGCGCTTCGCAAGACCATTGAGGCGGCTATAGAGCGCCTGCCCGACCTGCCGGAATGGCTGGATGCGGCCCTCACATCGAAGTACAGCTTTCCCTCGGTCAAGGAGAGCTTCGAGCGGCTGCACCATCCGCGCGACGCCGCCGATCTCGACTTGCAGGCTCCAGCCCGGCGCAGGCTCGCCTATGACGAATTTCTGGCCGGGCAGATCTCGCTGGCACTCGTTCGGCAAAGGCTGCGCAAGGCGGCCGGCATCCCGGTTCATGCAACGAGTGAACTGTCCTCCCGGATCCGCCGCGCCATGCCCTTCTCGCTCACGGGAAGCCAGGAGTCCGCCGTCCAAGCGGTGCTGGAAGACATGGCCGGCGATCAACGGATGCTCAGGCTTTTGCAGGGCGATGTCGGCTCCGGCAAGACCGCCGTCGCGCTGATGGCGATGGCGGCGGCGGTCGAGGCCGGCGGCCAGGCCGTGCTGATGGCGCCGACCGAAATTTTGGCAAGGCAACATCTTGAGACGATAAAGAAATATACAGCGAATACAGATGTTTCTGTTCTTCTCCTGACAGGCAAGATGAAAGCGGCAGAGCGGCGTGAAGCGCTGGAGAGGATCGAGAGCGGCGATGCCGATATAATCCTCGGGACGCATGCGCTTTTTCAGGATAACGTCAATTATTCCAACCTCTTGCTGGCCGTCGTGGACGAGCAGCATCGCTTCGGCGTGCATCAGCGCCTGCGCCTGACCGCGAAAGGACTGTCACCGCATATGCTGGTGATGACGGCCACGCCGATTCCGCGCACGCTGGTGCTCGCGGCTTTCGGCGACATGGACGTCTCCAAGCTCACCGAGAAGCCGGCAGGCCGCAAGCCGATCCAGACGGCGGTCATCCCCATGGAACGCCTTGGCGACATTGTCGAACGGCTACGCGCGGCGACCGCCGAGGGCAAGAAGGCCTACTGGATCTGCCCGCTGGTCGAGGAGTCCGATGTTTCGGATCTGATGTCGGCGGAGGAGCGTCACGCGGTTCTCACGAAGGCGCTGGGACAGCGCATCGGCCTCGTCCATGGTCGCATGACGGCCGCTGAGAAGGACGAGGCGATGGCGCTCTTCAAGAGCGGTCAAACCCGCCTTCTTGTTGCTACAACGGTGATCGAAGTTGGCGTCGATGTGCAGGATGCGACGATCATGGTGATCGAACATGCCGAGCGCTTCGGCCTCGCTCAGCTGCACCAGTTGCGCGGCCGCGTTGGACGTGGTGACGAGGCCTCGACCTGCCTGCTTCTCTACAAGGGCCCGCTGAGTGAGAACGGCCGCGCACGCCTCAACATCATGCGGGAGACCGAGGACGGGTTCCTCATTGCCGAGGAAGACTTGAAGCTGCGCGGTGAAGGCGAACTTCTCGGCACCCGACAATCCGGGACGCCGGGTTTTCATTTGGCAAGCCTCGAGGCGCATGGCGACCTGCTAGAGATGGCGCGCAAGGATGCGGCTTATATCCTCACCAAGGACCCGAACCTTGAGGGCGAACGCGGCGACCGCGTTCGCGAGCTGCTCTATTTCCACCGGCGCGACGAAGCTATCCGCTTCCTGCGCGCCGGGTAGAAGACACGCAGCTTCAGCCTTCGATACGCCGCAGCCGGTTCAAGTCCTGATCGACCTGGGCCATCATCTGCTTCTGACGGCTGGCGATCGCTTCAGCCTGCCCCATGATCGCGTTGATGGATTCGAAGCCCTTGAAGAGGCCGGTCAGCTCCCCGGCAATCCCTGAATAGCCGTCCTGCGCGCGCAGGAGCTTGTCTTCCGATGTCTGGATGCGTTGGCCCAGAAGCTTCATCGATGCCTCAACCTGATCGAGCGACGTGCGACTCTTGTCCAGCGTCGTCTTGGTGTCGGTGGCCAGATTGCGGACCTCGTTGGCAACGATGGCAAAGGCCTTGCCCGCCTCGCCTGCACGGGCAGCCTCGATCGTCGCGTTGAGTGACAGGAGATTGGTCTGCATGGTGATCTTGTCGATGACGCCGACGATGTCGTTCAACTGTCGCATCATGTCGTTGACCTTGCCGAACTCCTCTTCGAGTTGGCCCCTATCGTCACCTGTTGCGACTTCTGCAATCCGCCCGGCGATCCCGTCACGCATGCCGGCGACGCTCTCGCGCACATGGTTCGTCTCGCCGATCACCGTATCGATCTGGTCGGTGAGATGCGACGACTGGCCGATGAAATCGGTGAGACGTCCAATGACCTTGCGGCGCACGCCGTCGATCATCATCTGCTGGTTCAGTCGGCACTGGACGAAATAGCGGGCGAAGCGGGCATACTGGATTGCGAAGTTGCTGACAAAGGGGTCGTAGAAGGACTGCCCATCCTCAACGCGATAGAACACCACCGCCGTCAGGGTCTGGTTGACGTTGATCCCGAGCAGTTCGCCGAAGGTCGAGAAGCCGGCGGCAGGTACGTTCCAGAAGCCATCTAGCCCGCGCAAGGCGCGTCCATTGTTCAGACGGCGCAGGATGCAATCGTTGAGGACGGCGGCGACGGGCGCCGGCTTGCCCTTGGCGAATTCGGCATAGTCGCGCCGGGTCTGCTCGGCGAAATCGGTCGCCTTGAGCAGATGCAATTCGTCGCCGGGATTGACGTCGCAGTAGAAATTGACCGTGCCGGCCTTCGGGTCGATGCCGGAGACGGAACGGACGAAGTATTCATCGCCCATGCGGATCGCGAAAGTGTAGCCATCGAGCCTCGATTGAAGTTCATCCGGGCGGCAGCGCATCATCGCCGCCATCGCTTCGGTGATCGGCTTGATCTCGGTGGTGCGGGTATCGATGGCAGAGCGAACCTGTCGCGTCTCGGGGCTTGCCTCCATGATGGCGATGCTCTGGCCGGTCGGCGAAAAGTTCTGGCTCTTGAAGATGCCGAAGCGGATGCCCGCCGCCATCTTGGCGAAGATGATCAGCGCATGGCCTTGCAGAAAGCGCTCGCCGTCGAAGATGCCGGTCGTCTGGAAGTCCAGCTTGCCGCCGGAGGAGCCTCCAACGAAGAGGCATGGAAAGCGTCCCGCCTCGTATACAGCCTCCATGAAGTAGTTTTCCGACGCCGAGAGACCGTCAATCAGGGTCAGCGCAATCGTGTCTTCCGGGTGGATGGAGAATTGCGGTCGGACATTGGCTATATTTCGGACGATCTCGGCGACGCGTACCTGCTGCGACTTGGTGGGCGCGCCCTTGAGGATGTCCTCATTGGCCAGCGGAACCGAATGGACGGAGATGCGCTCGATAATATCCGGACTGAAAGCCTGGATGACGACATTGTCCCAGCTTCCATCAGCGGAGCAGTAAAGCGGCGCGCCGCTCTGGCCATCGGCACACAGCTCGCCGGCCGTGGTGACGGCAATAAGGTTGCGGGTGCCGCACTGTCCTGAGATCAACCTGCACACGGCCTGAAAGTCGACATGGGGTGAGATGTAAGCCATGACGAGACTGGCGGGTCGTCCGGCGAAATCCCAGAATTCGGTCCCAATTCCGTCGAGGCGCGAGTTGGTCCGTCCGACATGCATGGGATCGAAACCGGCGGTCTCGGCAGGCGCATCGAATGACTCCGTCTCCGGCTCGTAAGCCAGCGGCGGCGCTTCGATTTGCTCGCGGACAGTCACCGGCGCAAGCGCGCCCTTGTCGCTTTTCCTGATCAGCCCGAACATGTTTCCCCCATAGCTTGCCAACAGCAATTGCGAGAATTCGCGCCAACTATTTAAGGAACCATAAATTTAGAAAACGAGCATTGCCGGAAGTGTCTCAGGCTTGAGACATGTCAAGTCTGGCGCGGTTTCTGAGATGCGTACTCCGCCGAAAACTGCTCGACTACTTCGAATCGCTCGGCACCAGACCGTATTCCGGTGTGACAAGGCCACCCGAAATGAGGAACTTGGTCGCGTCCTCGACGCTCATGTCCAGCATGCGGATTTTGGACTTAGGCACGAAGAGCAGAAAGCCGGCGGTTGGCACCGGGGTGGGGGGTATAAAGACAGTGATGATTTCCTCGCCTGTATCGGACAAGCGGGTCGCAATCTCGCCCTTCACGTCGGAGGAGATGAAGCCCAAGGTCCACATGCCGGGCGACGGAAACTCGACGAGACCGACCTTGCGAAAAGAGGTCGACTGTTCGTTGAGCACAGTCTCGAAGATCTGCTTCAGGCTCTTGTAGAGCGTGCGCACGAGCGGCATGCGATGCAGGATGGACTCGCCGAAGCGTACGATGGAGCGGCCGATCAGGTTCTTCGCCAGGAAGCCGACCATCGTGATGAACATGACGGCGACCAGAAGCCCAAAGCCCGGAATGGCAAAAGGCAGGAACTGCTCGGGGTTGTAGCGAGCGGGGATATAGGGATTCACCCAACTGTCGGCCCACTGAATGAAGGACCAGGTGAGCCAGATGGTGATGGCAAGCGGTGCGCAGATGATAAGCCCGGTCAGGAAATTGTTTCTGATGCGGGTCGCGAGGAATTCGCGTTTGGGAGCCTCGGACATTGCGCGTCGGGAGCCTTTCAGAATGCCTAGAGCAATTCCAGCGACGGTGGAAACCGGCTTCGCATCCGGAATTGCGTGAAACCCATAGACGGGCGCTTCAGTGTTGTTGAAACGCTACGCCCCGACGCGGCAAATCATACCGCGTCGCACAAACAATGCCCTACGTCAGGACGCCGTGGCAAGCGCAGGGCTGACGTTTTTCAAGCCTGCGTCAGAGATACTTCGTCAATGACGCAGAAGGTGGGCCTCCGTGCGCTTGAAGCGTCATTCCACAGTGACGGATTTCGCCAGATTACGCGGCTGATCGACGTCCGTGCCCATGATCACCGCGGTGTGGTAGGCGATCAGCTGGACGGGGAGCGAGTAGATCATCGGGGAGATGATCTCGTCCACTTCCGGAAGAACGATCGTCGCCATCGTGTCGAGCGTCGAGGCGGCAGCGCCCTTCGCGTCGGTGATGAAGACGATGCGACCGCCGCGGGCTGCAACTTCCTGCATATTGGAGACCGTCTTTTCGAAGAAGCGGTCATGCGGCGCAATGACGATGACCGGCATTTCCTCGTCGATCAGCGCGATCGGTCCATGCTTCAACTCTCCGGCGGCGTAGCCTTCGGCGTGGATATAGGAAATCTCCTTGAGCTTCAGCGCGCCTTCCATGGCCAGCGGATAGCTGGTGCCGCGGCCAAGATAGAGCACATCCTTGCACTTCGACAGCTCGCGGGCCAGCGCTTCCATCTGCGGCTGGATGGAATTGAGTACAGCGCTCATGACGCGCGGCATTTCGATGAGATGCTTGACGGCTGCCACTTCCTCGGCTTCGCGCATCGTGCCACGCTGACGGGCGGCGCCAATGGCAAGTGCTGCAAGCGCGGTCAGCTGGCAAGTGAAGGCCTTGGTGGAGGCCACGCCGATTTCCGGGCCGGCCATGATCGGAAAGACGGCATCGGATTCCCGCGCAATGGTCGATTCCTTGACGTTGACCACCGCGCCAATCTTCAGGCCCTCCTGCTTGCAATAGCGCAGCGAGGCGAGCGTGTCGGCGGTTTCACCCGACTGCGAAATGAAGAGCGCCGCACCGTTCTTCGACAGCGGCATTTCGCGGTAGCGGAACTCCGAAGCCACGTCGATCTCGACAGGCAGACGCGCAAGGCGCTCGAACCAATATTTCGACACGAGGCCGGCGAGATAGGCCGTGCCGCATGCAGAAATCGCGAGGCGGTCGATGGTAGAAAAGTCGATCGAGCCAGGCAGATCGCGCACCTTCGTGCTGCCGAAATCGACATAGTGCCCGAGCGCGTGGGAAATCACTTCCGGCTGCTCGTAGATTTCCTTTTCCATGAAGTGACGATGGTTGCCCTTGTCGACAACATAGGCCGTGGCCGCCGAAATCTGCTTCGGGCGCTCGACCGGATTGCCGTCGAAATCCATGATCTCGACGTTACCAGCGGTCAGGATCGCCCAGTCACCGTCCTGAAGATAGGAAATTTCGTTGGTGAAGGGCGAAAGCGCGATCGCGTCCGACCCCATATACATTTCGCCCTTGCCGTAGCCGACGGCGAGCGGCGGACCGGAACGGGCAGCCATGATCGTGTCCGGCTCGTCGGCGAAGATCAGCGCCAGGGCATAGGCGCCCGTCAGGCGCTTGAGCACCGACTGCACCGCATCGCGCTTCGACTTGCCGGCCGCGATTTCACGGGCGACCAGCTGGGCCACAACTTCCGTATCCGTCTGCGATGAAAAGACCGCCCCGCCGGCGAGCAGTTCTTCCTTCAGTTCCGCGAAGTTCTCGATGATGCCGTTGTGCACGATCGCGACATTGCCGACGAAATGCGGATGGGCATTACTTTCGGTCGGTGCGCCGTGCGTGGCCCAACGGGTATGGGCGATGCCGATCTTGCCCGCGAGCGGGTTCTGATCCAGCACCTTCTCGAGGTTGAAGAGCTTGCCTTCCGCGCGGCGGCGGTCGAGCTTGCCACCGTCGATCGTTGCAACACCTGCGGAGTCGTAACCGCGATATTCGAGCCGCTTGAGCGCGTCCACGAGGCGAGCAGCAACAGGTTCACGACCAACAATTCCGACAATTCCGCACATGCGGGCATACTCCATGCGAATAATATTGAGGCGATTTCCTAGCGGATTTCGCCGATTGTGCAATTGGTGCCCCGGTCACATTCCGAAACGCTTGTTAATATGAAATCAGGCTTTTGCCGCCTTGAGGGCGGCGCGGATGGCCGCGATCCGCTCCCGGATCAGCTTCGCCCTGCCCGGCTTCGTCTCCTGCCGTGCGCGGCCGAGCGCCAGCGCATCCTCCGGCACATCGGACGTGATGACGCTGCCCGACGCGACATAGGCGCCGTTGCCGACCTTGACCGGCGCGACAAGGGAGGAATTCGACCCGATGAACGCGTTTTCGCCGATCTCGGTCAGGTGCTTGTTCACACCATCATAGTTGCAGGTGATGGTGCCGGCGCCGATATTGGCCCCTGCTCCAATCGTCGCATCGCCGATATAGGTCAGATGGTTGACCTTGGCGCCCTTGCCAATCTCGCCCTTCTTGACCTCGCAGAAATTGCCCACCTTGGAGTCCGGGCCGAGATTGGCACCGGGCCGCAGCCGCGCGAACGGGCCAACAGTCGCGCCAGTCGACACATGGGCGCCCTCGAGATGGCTGAAGGCATGCACGACCGCGCCGCCTTCGACCGTGACACCAGGACCGAAGACGACGTTCTGCTCGATCAGCGCGTCCTGGCCGATGACTGTGTCGTGCGAGAGAAAGACGGTCTCGGGCGCGAGCATGGTCACGCCGGATAGCATGATTTCCAGACGACGACGCTTCTGCCAGAGCGCTTCCAGTTCGGCGAGCTCGGCGCGCGTGTTGCAGCCGGCGAGCTCCTCTTCGGGTGCGACGATCGCCTTGGCCTTGCCGCCTTGGGCGCGGGCCACTTCCACGATGTCGGTGAGATAATACTCGCCCTTCACGTTGGCGTTGCCGATCTTGCCGAGCAGCTCCAGCGCACGGCGTCCGTTGATCGCCATCATGCCGCCGTTGCAAAGCGTCACCTTGCGCTCTGCTTCTGTCGCGTCCTTGTGCTCGCGGATCGCCAGCAGTTCTCCATCCTGTGTCAGCAGCCGACCGTAACCCGTCGGATCAGCGGCCTCGAATCCGATGACGACCACATCGTAGCCCTCGGCCAGCCCAGCGCGGGCGCGGGAGAGCGTTTCCGGCTCCACCAGCGGTGTATCGCCAAACACGACGACGACATCGTCGTAACCGCGCGCGAGTGCAGCTCTGGCGGCAAGAACGGCATGGCCGGTTCCCAGGCGTTCCGTCTGCACATGGCTTTCGACAACGATCCCCGCCTGCTTTGCAGCAGCCTCGACCTTTTCCGCGTCGCGTCCGACGACCAGGGCAACATCGCCAATACCCGCGGTCTTCAGCTTGCCGGCGACATGACCGATCATAGGCAGACCGCCGATGGGATGCAGAACCTTGCTGAGCGAGGATTTCATGCGGGTGCTTTCGCCAGCGGCGAGTACAACGGCGAGGCAGGTGCGGGTCATGGCTCTCATGGGCTCCGGTCGATTTTCACGCGGCCCGCTCTAGCAGACTTAGAACCGATTGCAAAATCTGCGAAGCATGACGCGCTATTGCGCCGACTTCGGAATGTCGCCGACTACGCCCAGAACGAAGAAATCCATGGAAAGAAGCACGCTGTCCGCGGCCGTTTCGTTCTTCTTCAGCCAGGTCTTACTGGCCTGCGTGCGAACCGGGCCGTGGAAGGGCTTCAACGCGCCGCTAGCGATCTTCTGTTCACTCGACTGAGCGAACTTGACGACATCTGCCGGCATATTCCGATATGGCGCCATGGTGATGATGTCGGTGGAGAGGCCGTCCCAATTGGGTTCACCGACCCAGCTGCCATCCAGATAGGCCTTCACGCGGGCGGTATCATAAGCACCCCAATTGTAGACGATGGCCGTCAACTGCGCGAGCTGACCGATGCGGCTCAGATCACTGCCATAGCCGAAGGCACGCAGGTTGCTGGTTTCCGCCACCTGCATCGGGGCTGTCGAATCCGTCTGCTGCGTGATGATGTCGATGCCCTCGCCAGCAGCCGCGCGCGCTGCCTTGGCTTCCTTGTCCGGATCGAACCATGCCCCGGTCCAGAAGACCTTTGTCTTGAACTTCGGATCGACGGACTGCGCGCCCAGTTCGAACGCGTTGATCCCTTGCATGACCTCGGGGATCGGGAAAGGCGCGATATAGGCCGCCTGCCCGGACTTCGACATCCTGGCGGCGATGCGCCCCGTCAGATATCGGCCTTCGTAGAAGCGGGCGTTGTAGACCGCAACGTTGCGGGTCGTCTTGAAGCCGGCCAGATGCTCGAACTTGACGGCAGGATACTTGGCAGCAGCTGCAAGCACTGCATCCATGTAGCCGAAAGCCGTGGCGAAGATCATGTTGCAGCCGGACGCCGCCAGCTTGTCGATCACAGGTACGGCCGCCGCGCTCTCCGGCACGCTTTCGATGTAGCTCGTCTGGACCCGGTCGCCAAACTGCTTCTCGACCTCCAGACGCCCCCGCTCCTGCGCCTCCGACCAGCCGCCATCGGACTTCAGTCCCGGGTAGACGAAACAGATTTTCGGCTTGTCCGCAGCCTGGGCGAAGGGTGCGAAAAGGTTCAACGCGGCCAAGGCGGCAGTAAGCTTCAACATCCTCATAGACACGCCCCCCTGGCTCAGCCGTTGCTTCGTCCCAGGGCTGGAAATGCCTGCAGGACGGCGCCGATGACGTAGAGATAAAGCCCGCTGATGACCACGCCCCAAACCAGCCATTGCGGCGATTCGAAGTGCAGGAGCAGCGCTGCGACGCTCAAGGCCGACCAGATGGCGAAGACCGTGAGGTTCAGCGGGCGCAGCCGCTTGACGCGCACGGGATGCAGGAAATTGATCGGCAGGAAGGTCAGGAAGACCGAGACGACCACAATGGCGAAGGCAGTTACCTCGCTCGCCTTGATAACGAAAAGCGTGAAAACCACCATGTTCCAGACGACGGGAAAGCCGGAGAAGAAGTTCTCATCCGTCTTCATGCCCATATCGGCGTAGTAGATGGCGCTCGATACCACGATCAGCCCGGCAGCGACGAAGGACCACGGTTCCCCGATCATGTGGCTCTGATAAAGCGCGAAGGCGGGCAGGAGAACGTAGGTGACGTAGTCGATGACGTTGTCGAGCGTGTCGCCGGACCAGTTCGGCAGAACTTCCTTCACGCGCACCTTGCGCGCAATCGGCCCGTCGATCCCGTCGACAGCCAGCGCAAGGCCGAGCCACCAGAACATGTCAACGAACCGGCTTTCGGCGGCCGCAACCACGCCCAGAAAGGCCAGAAACGAGCCCGACGCCGTGAGAATATGGACGGAGAATGCGCGAATTTCCGCGTAGGGAACGCGCCGGTAATTGAAGATCTTCATTGATTCGCCGTTTCACCCTCGAACACCCTTTGCATTGTCCCAATTCATGTGACCGTTACAAGATGTCGCAGAAAATAAGTTTCCCTGTTTCGCAAAAGGCATGGAAGCAAACTGCCCGCACCTCTATATGTTTCGTGACATTGAAGAATTCTCAAAGGTTTGATCATGGAACGCTTTGACATCGCCGTGGCGGGCAATGGCCTTGCCGGTCGCATTGCGGCAATCGCGCTTTCAAGACTGGGGTATTCCGTTGCCCTCATCGGCCCCGCGCCGGAAAACCAGGACGGGCGAACGACGGCGCTGATGGACCAATCCATCGCCTTTCTCGAAGGTTTGGGCGTGTGGGGCGCGCTCGGGGGCAAGTCGGCAGCACTGCGGACCATGCAGATCATTGACGGCACGGGCCGTCTCTTCCGTGCACCCACAGTGCCGTTCCGCGCTTCCGAAATCGGCCTCGAGGCCTTCGGGTACAATTTCCCCAATACGGCAGCCCTCGACGTTCTCGGCGAGATCATCGGTCGGGACAGCAACATTCACCTGATCGAAGGACGGATTGCCGGCGCCGACATTGGAGAGAACTCCGTCGTCATCCGGCTGGATGACGGGCGCGATATCGAAGCCGGTTTCGTGGCTGCTGCGGATGGGCGCAAGTCGATCCTGCGCGAGGCGGCCGGGATTTCCGTGCGCCGCTGGTCCTATCCACAGACGGCGGTGGTCATGAATTTTGCCCACACCATTCCGCATGGCAACGTATCGACCGAGTTCCACACGCCCACCGGCCCGTTCACGCAGGTGCCGCTGCCGGGTGAGCGATCCAGCCTTGTCTGGGTCCAGGCGCCCGCGGAAGCAGAGACCTTCCTGACCCTTTCCAACGAAGAGATCAGCCGTCGTATCGAAACGCGGATGCAGTCCATGCTCGGCAAGGTGACGGTGGAAGGCAGGCCGCAGGCCTGGCCGCTTTCGGGCATGACGGCGAACCGATTCGGCAAGGGCCGGTTGGCGCTTATCGGCGAGGCGTCACATGCGTTTCCGCCCATCGGCGCTCAAGGGTTGAACCTCAGCCTGCGCGACATCATCGCCCTTTGCGATCTTCTCGGCATGAAGCGAGATCATGAAGGCCCCAGCGCCGTCGGCGATGCCTTCGACCGCAAGCGCCGCACGGATGTGCTAAGCCGCACGGCCAGTGTCGATCTTTTGAACCGTTCGCTTTTGTCGAATTTTCTGCCCATCCAGCTTGCTCGCGCGGCGGGTCTTCATCTGCTGGAATTGCTGCCGCCGTTGCGCAATCTCGTCATGCAGGAAGGCGTGGCTCCAGGCCGCGGGTTTCGCGGGCTGTCATCCAGCTTAAGGGAAAAGATCACCCGGAAGCATGCCTGAGCGCATGAGATAAAGCAGGCCCGAGACTGTCAGGACCGAGAAGAGCGTCGTGATCAACACGGTCGCCGACGCTCTCTCCTGCCAGACATCGTATTGCTGGCCAATGACGAAGACATTGGTCGCCGTCGGCAATGCCGCAAGCAGGACTGCCGTCTGAATCCACACATGATCGAAATTGCCGGCCGCGCTCAGGCTCAGATACATGAGCGCCGGCAGGAGAATGAGCTTTGCCGGGACGATGTAGACAATCTCGGCGGGGATGCGCTTCAGCGGGCGAAGCGCCAGCGTGACGCCCATTGCAAAGAGAGCGCACGGAGCCGCTGCCTGCGCAAGGTAGTCGATCAGCCGCTGCAGCGGAACTGGCGGCTGAAAATGGAGCGCTGCCGCGACGAAACCGACGGCCGTGGCGATGATGAACGGGTGGAGCACAATGCGGAGCGTGATGTCGCGCACGATCTGCGTGGCCGGCCGCTTCTCCTTGCCCCCTAGTGAAATCAGCGCAGGCGCCACGATGAAATGCAGCATGTTTTCAAAGCAGAAGATCAGCGCGACAGGCACGGCGGCCCGTTCACCAAAGGCCAGCAGCGCAAGCCCCGGCCCCATATAACCGATATTGCCATAGGCTGCGGCCAGCCCCTGGACCGTCGCCTCCGGAATGGTGGATTGGCGACCCAACCAACCAATGAAAAAGATCGCTGCGAAAATCATGTAGGTCGTGCCGACATCGGCAATGATGAAGTCGAAGCGCGTCAGCTGTTCGATCGGCGTCTTCGAGATGAGCTTGAAGAACAGTGCCGGCAGCGAGACGTAGATGATGAAGATGTTGAGCCAGCCGAGCGCATCCGCCGGCATCTGCTTCCACTTGGCGACAATGTAGCCGATCAGGATCAGGCCGAAGAATGGCAGCACAAGCCCGGTAATATCCGCCATGTCGAAGCCTCGGCTGGTTGCAGTCGCGGCGAGTTAGCCGATTTGCCCAAGGATTGGAAAGGTCTGCTGGAACCAGATTGCAACATACGCGACGAATCCGGTCAGAAATGCGATGCCGGTGAGCACCAGAAGACCACCCATGGCCTTTTCCACAGCGCCCAGATGGCGGCGGAAGCGGGAAAGAAACCGCATGAATGCACCGGAAAACAGCGCGGCAATCCAGAACGGCACAGCCAGCCCCAAAGAATAGACGCCGAGAAGAAACGCACCGGAACCCGCCGTGTCCGAGGCGGCCGCGATGCCGAGGATCGCACCGAGAACCGGACCGATGCAAGGCGTCCACCCGAAGGCGAAGGCAAGCCCCATGACATAGGCGCCGGACAGGGTCGCAGGCTTGGCCGACGACTGAAAGCGCGCCTCGCGTGCCAGAAAACCGATGCGGAAGAGGCCGAGGAAATTCAGCCCCATGATGATGATGATCACGCCGCCGATCTTCGATAGAACATCGAGATACTGGCGCAAGAGAAGCCCGATTGCCGATGCACCGGCGCCAAGCGCGACGAAGACAGTGGCAAATCCGAGGGTGAATAGCAGCGAGGACAGGATGACGGCATTGCGCGACCGCGCTGCCGCAACGCCCTGCCCGCCATTGCGGAAGTCTTCGACCGACACGCCCGCCATGTAGCAGAGATATGGCGGGACGAGCGGCAGGACGCAGGGGGACAGAAACGACAGGGCGCCCGCGACCAGCGCGCTGAACAGCGAAATTCCGGCAACCGTTAGCATTCGCACTCCTTGCCTGCCCGCGGCAACCAGCCGCCGAAGGGCCTGCCCGCGGCAACCAGCGGCGGAAGGCCCAAAACCGAGGCCCATATAGACCCGAGCCTCCTCACCCGCCAATCATCTTTTCGGCATCGCTGGAAAAAGCGCCAAATGGTCGCAGAAATGGCGATTTTCCGGGTTGACCCGGCAGGGCCTCCTGCATATGTTCCGCGCACTTTCCGGCCCGGTTCGCTTCTGCCTACCGGACACACGCGGGAGCGCGTAGCTCAGCCGGTAGAGCAACTGACTTTTAATCAGTAGGTCCAGGGTTCGAATCCCTGCGCGCTCACCACGTAACCAGCCATCTGACGCTGTCTTGTTGGAACGTTCACCCATTGCATTTGAACCAGCCGAATTCGTTCGTTACGCCGGCCTACCGCGGGCGCGTCTGGGTCCGATCCATCATCATTCAGTGGAGTTCACGGAGGTTGGTGACGGCGGAGCGAAAGCAAGTGGCGCTCTGACCCATTGCGATATGCACGTGTATGCTGTACCAAATTTGGTCAGAGTGGGAAGCGGTTGGCAGCGAGAACGATTGAACAAAAGCGTATTAGCTTCGAAAACAGTTTTCGTCGGCCTTGCCCTGGTTTTACCCACCCAAGACTATTGAATTATCTAATTGAACAAAAAGAGAAACCGGCTTCATCCTGATTTTGGCTGTCGCCGTATTTTAAATTACCTGATGAGGCTTTTTTTCAGCCTGCCCCTCGCAGAAGGCTGCGTTTCAAGAGGGACGACCAGTGTGAAGAAAGGCCGGCTTTAATAGGTCGCACGTAATGTCGCTTCGTAAACTTTATGCCTGTCTTGCCGGGTCGATCGCCCTTGGTTCGTTTTCCACAGCCTTTGGCCAGACCGTCACGACAGACACATCGAGTGGCCTTGTGTTTGGTTCAAACACGAACAGAAACCTCACCTTCGATACGCCAGTCAGCAGCACCACGCCCGGGCAGCCGATCACGGGGTACGGCCGGGCAATTACAGGGACGAATTCGAACGGCTCCTATGGCTTCTACCAGGCCGGAAGAAACATCAGTGTCGACGCGGGGCTGACGCCGACGGCGGGCGGGAGCAGTTCGGCCTTTTACTTCAATGCGGACGCACCTAATTTCACCTTCAATAGCGGCAATTTCAGCAATGCGGGGGCATTCGGCAATGTCACGAACAACGGCACCGGCGGCGGCATCGAAATCCGGCAGCTGAATGCAGCCGGGTTCGCCACGGCGAATGTCGCCGGCGTGGTCACCACGACGAACGGGTTCGGCATTTTCATCGAGAGCATCAACGGCGCCTCCACGCTCAATCTGACAGGTACGGTCAATGCGACCGGCGGATCGGGCGCCACTGTCGCGACGTCCGGATCAGGCAATGTCGTCGTGAACGGAAGCGGCAGTATCACGGCCTATGGCGCGTTTGGCATTCTCGCCGGCAATAATGCCACGTCGACCGGCAGCGTGACCGTCTCCGGAACGCTTACCGTGACCGCGACCGGCGCCAACGCGACGGGCATTCAGGCGACGATCATCAACGCCGCAAATTCGCAGAATATCTCCGTCGATTCCGGCGCGATCTCCTTCCAGGGCGGCACCGGATCGGGCATCAACGCCAGCACGACCGGCACGGGCACGATCACCATCGCCGGCACGCAGATCGGCAATATCGACAATGCGGGCGCGGCCGGAACCGGCACCGGCATCTCCGCAACGGCGGCCAGCGGCAATATCAGCATCAATCTCAGAAACGGAACGCGGATCGGCAACGTGGGCGCTGCGGTCGCCACGGGTGTCAACGCGACCACGAACGGTACGGCGACAATCACCAACAACGCCAATGTTTATGCCGCGACATCGGGCATCAAAGGCCGCAACATCAATCTGACCATGGGCGCGACCGGCGCGGTCGTCTCGGCCGGCAACGCGCTCGATTTCACCGGCGGAACGAACACGGTCACCTTTGCCAACGCGACCACCGGACTGACGGGCGATATCGCCAATGCCGGTGCCCTCACCTTCAATCAGTCGACATCCGGCAATGTGACAATCGCAAACGCCATCACAGGCACGGGAACGGTCGCTGTCCAAGGCGGCGCAAATACCGTGACGCTGACGGGCACGAACACCTTTTCAGGGACGCTGACGATCTCGAGCGGAACGCTGCAGATCGGCGCCGCCGGCACGGCGGGCACGCTGGGCACGGGCAACGTCGTCAACAACGCGAGCCTCACCTTCAACCGGACCGATGCAACTACGGTCGGAAACGCGATTTCCGGAACCGGCACGCTGACGCAGAGCGGCACGGGCACGGTCACTCTGACGGGCGCGCTCTCATATACGGGGACGACAACGGTCAGCGCGGGCTCGCTGGTCCTTGGCGTTGCAGGCAACTCGGTCACACTTCCCGGCAATGCGTCGGTCACCGGCGGCGATCTTGCGGTCGCCAATGGCTCACTTGGCAGCGGAACGATCACTGTCTCCAGCGGACGGACCGTCCTTGTCGGGCAGACAGCAGGTCTCACGGCGACGGCGGGTTCGTCCACGATTACTGGTGCCGGAACGGTCACATTCCAGAATTCGGGCAGCGCCGGCTCGGCAACCATCAACAGCACCGGTGTGCTTGATTTTGCGGATACCTCGACAGCCGGCAGCGCAACCATTTCCATCACGGGCGGCGGCGTCGGCCAGTTGCGCGGTTCGGCAAGCGGCGGCAGTGCCACCTTTACCGTGGGCGCCGGCAGTTCGCTGACGCTCAACGGCAACACGACACTCGGCACGGCGCGCATCATCCTCAACGCCGGCACGCTCGACATTTCGCCCCACAATCTCGGCAACGTTGTTGCGGGTTCTGTGGAGGGCAATGGCGACATCGGGCTCGGCGGAAATACGCTGGAGGCCGGCGGCAACAACAGTTCGACCACCTATTCGGGCGTCATGAGCGGGACCGGCGGACTCGAGAAAAAGGGAACCGGCAACTTCATTCTCACCGGCACCAACACCTACACGGGCAACACGAATGTCAGCGGCGGCATACTGAGCGTCAACGGATCGATTGCCTCGTCCGCAATCGTCTTCGTCAACAATGGCGGGACGCTTGGGGGCAACGGCACGGTCTCCACGACGCTGGTCAACAATGGCGGCACGATCGCGCCTGGCAATTCCATTGGCACGCTCAATGTCAACGGCAACGTCACGTTCAGCAACGGCTCGACCTATTCGGTGGAGGTGAACAGCGCGGGAGCGTCCGACAAGCTGGTGGCGACAGGGACGGTCACCATCAATGCGGGCGCGACATTGGCAGTCAAGCCGTTCAATGTCGGCGAGACGGGCGTGACATATGGATCTTCGACCAACTACACCGTGATAACCGCAACCGGCGGCGTTACCGGAACCTTCTCGAATGTCACGGATACGTTCGCCTTCCTCGACGCAACACTGGCTTACGGCGCCAACAGCGTGACGCTGACGCTGAAGCGCAACGATACCGCCTTTGCAAGTGTCGCCAATACCCCGAACCAGCGGGCCGCGGCGGCCGGTGCCAACTCGCTTGGTTCGGGCACGATCTATGGCGCCATTCTCGGGCTATCAGCGTCTGATGCCCGCGCTGCATTCGATCTTCTCTCCGGCGAAATTCATGCCTCGGTGGAAACCGCGCTGATCGAGGACAGCCGCTTCGCCCGCGAAACGGTCAACAGCCGGTTGATCACGTTTCGCAGCGGCAAGGCGGACGCGTCCCGCAATGTGTGGCTCCAGGGTTTCGGCGCCTATGGCACATGGGCCAGTGACGGCAATGCCGCGTCTGCGGCACGCTCTACCGGCGGTTTCCTGATCGGCTCGGATGGCGAAGCCAGCGGCGATCTCACTGCAGGCTTCTTTGCAGGCTACAGCCGCACCGGGCTCGATGTAACGGCGCGCCGGTCCAGCGCGACCATCGATACCTATCAGGCCGGCGCCTATGGCGGTACGAGTTTCGGCGCGCTCGCCTTCCGCTTCATGAGCGCCTACAGCTTCCACGATATCGGCACTTCGCGCGGTGTCGGCTTTACAGGCTTCAGCGATACGCTCACGGGGCGCTACCAGGCAGGCACGGGCCAGGTGTTTGGCGAATTCTCCTATGACTTCAAGCCCGCCGACGGCACGGTGATCTCGCCCTTCGCCAACCTCGCCTATGTCAGGCTCGACTCGCGTGGGTTCCGGGAAACAGGCGGGGCTGCGGCCCTTTCCTCCGGCAGCGACTTTGCAAACACGCTTTTCTCGACCGTCGGCACCAGCGGACGTATGACAATCGAGACGGAGGCCCTGCCCGTCGAACTGTCCGGCCGAGTGGGCTGGCGCCATGCCGGCGGCAATGCCGGGCTGGACCGCACGCTCAACTTCGCCAATGGCGCGGCCTTCAACGTTGGCGGGGTACCAGCCGGACGGGACACGGCCGTCATCGACGCAGAGCTTGGTATCAAGCTCGCGCCCGCGACAAACCTGAGCCTGCGCTATTCGGGGCAGATCGGGTCCGGCGTCTCCGACCATTCTCTCAATGCACGTTTTGACATGAGGTTTTAATGCATAGCCGGTTTTCCCTGGCCTTTTCCGCGCTGCTGCTCGCCGCGTCCACTGCTGCATCCGCAGGCGCCGCTTCCTTGCCCAATGGTGTAAGTTCGCTCAGCGAAACTTATGGGGACTGGATTGTCGCCTGCCAGACGCAGGGCGGGGAACCACGTTGCCAGATGACGCAAACGCAGACAGATCAGAAGACGCAGCAACTGTTCATGGCCATGGAGGTCCGGCGCGCCGACAATGGCGCCATGGCGGCCACGCTCCTGATGCCCTTCGGGCTGGCGCTGAAGAATGGGCTGGCCTTGCAGATCGACGAGAGCAAGCAGGGATTCAAGGCTGAATTCTCGACCTGCCTGCCCAATGGATGCCTCGCTCCACTCGCTATCGACGAAGCATTGGCGCAAGCCGTGGTGTCCGGCAAGTCGCTCAATATCAGTGCCGTGGCTGTCGGCGAAGGCAAGCCCTTCTCCGCCAAGGTTTCGCTCAACGGATTTGCTTCCGGCTGGGCCCGGCTTGCGGCGCTGGCGAAGTAACGCCAGCGCACCGCGCCTGCTGAATTCAAACACAGAATTGATGAGCTACACGACCGGCTTTTTTTTTGCCGATGGCGCTTCCCGTTAATCGGGCCTTAGCACCTTGCGGAACACAAATGGAACATATAGTGTCCGTTCTGGATTTGTTTCATTTGATTCTTCGGGGTGACCCCATGCTGACGCGCAAACAACAGGAACTGCTTCTCTTCATCCACGAGCGGATGAAGGAGTCCGGGATTCCGCCATCCTTCGACGAAATGAAGGATGCGCTCGACCTTGCTTCCAAATCGGGCATCCACCGGCTGATCACGGCTCTGGAGGAGCGCGGCTTCATCCGGCGACTTCCCAACCGTGCGCGTGCGCTGGAAGTGATCAAGCTGCCCGAGGCATATACCCCTAGCCTCAAGCCGCAGCGGGGCTTCTCGCCGAGCGTGATCGAAGGCAGCCTCGGCAAGGTGCCCGAACCGCCAAAGGCGCCGGCGCCCGCAAATGACGATGCCAGTGTTTCCGTCCCGGTCATGGGGCGGATCGCGGCAGGCGTACCGATCTCGGCCATCCAGAACAACACGCATGAGATCGCCGTACCGTCGCAGATGCTAGGGAATGGCGAACATTACGCGCTGGAGGTCAAGGGCGATTCGATGATCGATGCCGGCATCCTGGACGGCGACACGGTTATCATCCGCAATACGTCCAATGCTAGCCCGGGCGAGATCGTCGTCGCGCTGATTGATGACGAGGAAGCGACCTTGAAGCGGTTTCGCCGCAAGGGTGCGTCCATCGCGCTCGAGGCCGCCAACCCGGCTTACGAGACACGGATTTTCGGGCCCGACCGCGTGAAGATCCAGGGCAAGCTTGTAGGACTGATCCGCCGATATCACTGAACGGGCTGAAAAGCCTCTCCGTAGGAATTGCTTCGCCAGTTGTAGTAGCGGTGGCGGAGCCACGGTCGGTCGTGTCCGTCCAGCGCGCCGACGATCTGGAATAAGCGAGTTTGTGACGCTTCGGTCTTCCCTGACGGCACTTTGGGCGGTTCGAGGTAGATGGCCACTGCGCCGCGCTGCCTGAGCGCATTGCGATCGAAGAGCTGAGCTTCGCCCTGCCCGCATTCCGGCTGGCGCAGGAAAGCTGCCGCGATGACGATCTGGGCCTGTCGGCAAGCCGCATCCTGGAAGGCGAAGTCACTGAAGGTTGCGACCAGCAAGCCCTCGGCGAGCTTGCCGATGCACCAATCGCGGCCGGAACACACGAATCCACCCGTCTTGACCTGCCTGCCTGCAGCTTCCATCGCGTCTTCCACCTTCCACTCGTCTGCTTCTGTCAGGGGCTTTCGAGCGCCTTCACGTTCCAGCGCCAGTTTCGGCAGGGGATCCGGCTTTGCCAGGTCTCTTACGACGAGTGCCCTCGTCCATTGATCCATGATGAAGCTCGGTGGACGCGCGGTGTTTGTCGTCATCCGATGCGATGACAGGATGCCGACCAGATCGGCGGTCTCCGCGACCACCATGTCTGGCCGCGAAGCGGAGCCTCGAAAGACCGTCAGGGAGAGAATTGCCGCAAAGAGACTGGCGCCCATCAAGCGAAGAAATCGGCTGTGCGGGAGAATTGCAAAAACGAATGCCAGGCTGGTGGCCGGCAGAACCCATGCTGCCATCTGTCCGGTGACGATATCGCCGCCGAGCGAAGACACGAAGCGGGCTACGATCATCGTTCCCTCAAGACCCAGGCCCATCAGGCGCAATGGATAGTAATCCAGCCCGAACGGCATAAGGAGGACCGCAAGGAAGCCAGCTGGCATGACGATGAAGGAGATGAAAGGCATGGCCGCGACATTTCCGAGTGTGCCCAGCAGTGTCAGTCGGTGAAAATGCGTCACCGAGAAGATCGCTGTGGCGACGCCGGCGATCTCGGACGTCAGCATGACGCCGCCCACCGCACGGATCGCCGGCAGCACGGTTGCGTAAAATGGCAATCCTTCGAAGCGGCGGAACTCGGCCGGCCGCAGACGCCAGAGCGAGTAGCCGGAAACGAGGGCAGCGGCGGCGGCAAAGGACATCTGGAAGCTCGGTCCCAGAGCACTGGATGGCGAGACGATCAGGATCGCGAAGGTCGCCAGAGCCACGCTTCTCAAGGTCAGGACAGTTCGCGCGACAATCACGCCGCCCATTCCGACCGCAAGCATGATGAAGGAGCGGACGGCCGGGACGGGCATTCCAGAAATCAGGAGATAAAGCCCGCTGGCCGTGATCGCACCCAGTGCTGCGTAGATCTTCGCCGGGCGCGTCTGGATGAAGCCGGGAAACAGGCTGAAAATCATACGGAGCCCCACGAAGGAAATCCCAGCGGCGAGCACCATATGAAGACCGGAGATCGAATAAACATGCGCGAGACCGGAAATGCGCAATGCCTCGAGCGCCTCCTTCGAGAACGCCGCGGTGTCGTTCGTGATCAGCGCGCTCGCAAATGCGCCGATGTCGCCCGGCAGAACAGAAAGCACCCTTTGATTGATCGCACTGCGAACCGAGGAAAGCCAGTCCTGGAAGCCGGCAACCAGTGCAGATCGCTGCGGTTGTCCAAAATCGACAGCACGAGGTGTGCCCATGAAGCCACCGATGGCGCCAATGCCGTTGAAATAGCTGCTGAAGGCGAAATCATTCAAGCCGGGAAGCGCGGGGCCCGCAGGTGGCTGCAGACGCGCCAGCCCCTTGATGACGGTGCCCGGTGGAAATGAACCCGCCTGTCCGCGCACCCCCAGCAGTGCGGCCGTTGGCGGACGTTTCAGCCTTGGCTTCTCCGTCTTGAGAATTTCCACCGTGTAACGCCAGCGCCCGGCCTCGCGCATTTCCACATCGATGACGCGCGCCGTGACCGTCGTTGAAATCGGACTGTCGATCACGACAGTGTCGCTGCGCGCGGTCTGAAACCATGCAGCGAGCGCACCGGCCAGAACGAAAGCCGCAAGACGCAACGGAACATGAACTTGCGGGGCCATGTGCCGAGTGACGTAGACGAGCGGCAAAAGCACCAATGCCCATGCGATCAGTCGGATTGCGGGTGGGTCAACCGGCTCGATGAACCACCACACGGCGCCAATGATCATGAAGACGGGATAGAGCAGAAAAAGATGGCCATATGCCGCCTCTTCTTCAAATGCGGAAGCCACCGCAAGGCGCAAGCGCGCCGCCAACCTTCTGATATCGGACGGTCCGATCCGGGGCTTCTGGTTCCAGGGGGCGGGCTTCAAAGGCGCAAGGCTGCTTTCGCGCACAGGCCTTCGCTGCGGCGCGTCATCCACCTCCAGAATATCGTCTTCGATCCCCACGCCGCCGCCCCCGGCTTCGCAACCTGGACAGATTGCAACCTAAACTGGCTCAGCGCAAGCGCCACGTCGCGCCATCAAAAAAGCGTCGGATTTTCAGCATCTTGTTTTCAATCGATTGAATGAAAACAGTGTTTTCACAAAATGCGACAGAGTGGCGAAAAACTTCCCGCAGTTGATTTCGCGCATGCACAATTCGCCACAAGGAGTGCTTGGCAGGGCCTCATAAATCGGATAGCAAATTCGCCATAGTCTCATTCAGTGCCCACGGCGCAGCCGTGGCTATCATCGAACTCCCGGAGGCAAACATGGCCGATAATGCGGTTTTCTCACTCGACGACAAGAAGGCGGATATGACGGTCCGAAAGGGCACGATCGGGCCGGACGTCGTCGACATCGGCGCACTCTACAAGAACACCGGCATGTTCACCTATGACCCCGGTTTCACCTCGACGGCTTCGTGCGAATCCAAGATCACCTATATCGACGGCGATGAAGGCGTTCTGCTGCATCGCGGTTATCCGATCGAGCAGCTGGCCGAACAGGGTGACTTCCTGGAAACCTGCTACTTGCTTCTTTACGGCGAGCTGCCGACGGCAGCACAGAAGAAGGACTTCGACACGCGCGTGACGCGTCACACGATGGTTCACGAGCAGATGAGCCGCTTCTTCACCGGCTATCGCCGCGACGCCCATCCGATGGCCGTCATGGTCGGCACGGTCGGTGCTCTGTCCGCCTTCTATCACGACTCGACCGACATTACCGATCCGCACCAGCGCATGGTCGCTTCGCTGCGCATGATCGCCAAGATGCCGACGATTGCTGCCATGGCCTACAAGTACCACATCGGCCAGCCCTTCGTTTATCCGAAGAACGATCTCGATTACGCTGCAAACTTCCTGCACATGTGCTTCGCCGTGCCGTGCGAGGAATACAAGGTGAACCCGGTTCTGGCCCGCGCCATGGACCGCATCTTCATCCTCCATGCCGACCACGAGCAGAACGCCTCGACCTCGACCGTTCGCCTCGCCGGTTCTTCGGGCGCAAACCCGTTCGCCTGCATCGCGGCCGGCATTGCCTGCCTCTGGGGTCCGGCACATGGTGGCGCCAACGAAGCGGCTCTCAACATGCTCCAGGAAATCGGTTCGGTTGACCGTATTCCGGAATATATCGCCAAGGCCAAGGACAAGAACGATCCGTTCCGCCTGATGGGCTTCGGACACCGCGTCTACAAGAACTACGATCCGCGCGCCCGCATCATGCAGAAGACGATGTATGAAGTGCTGGAAGCAACCGGCCACGGCGACGATCCGCTGATGAAGGTTGCGCTTGAGCTCGAGAAGATCGCGCTCAACGACCCCTACTTCGTCGAAAAGAAGCTGTACCCGAACGTAGACTTCTATTCGGGCATCACGCTGCGCGCGCTAGGCTTCCCCACGACGATGTTCACGGTTCTCTTCGCTCTTGCCCGCACCGTCGGCTGGGTTGCTCAGTGGAACGAAATGATCGAAGACCCGCAGCAGCGCATCGGTCGTCCGCGCCAGCTCTACACGGGCGCTCCGAAGCGGGACTACGTCAAGGTCGACAAGCGCTAAGCGCATTCGTCAATCCAGAAGCAGAATTGGAAAAGCCGGCTTTCACGCCGGCTTTTTCGTATCCAGGAGGTCCAGCATCGCGCTGGCGGCGAGTTCACCGGACGGTCGGGGAACCGACATTTTTTCCCACACGTCTCTATAGCCCGCCAGCATGGCGGCGCGCTGGGGCGTGTCCGACATCAAACGTTCCATCCACCGCACGGGTGCTGCGGGCCGCAGCAGTTCGTTGATATATTCGGGAATGACCGGATAGTCCGCAATCAGGTTCGGCAGTGCTGCCGTCCAGACCTTGATACGGCTCGCCAGGAACTTGATGATCGGGTCCGTCCGGTAGATGGAGACGACAGGCACGCCCGCCATGGCTAGCTCGAGGATCACCGTGCCGGAGGCGGCGATGGCCGCATCGGCCCGCGCAAACGCGTCCCACTTGAAGGCATCGCCGGTGGCGCATTCGGGCTGGATAGCCCAGGATTCGATGCTTTGCCGGACAAGTGTCTCTTGCCTTGCGACAGCGGGCAGGAGAAATCTGGCATCCGGATGCCGCGCATGGATCTCGGACACCGCCGCTCCCAACACATCGGAGAGACGCTTGATTTCGGAACTGCGCGAGCCCGGCAATAGGAGGATGGTCGGGTAAGACGCCGGCTCGCGGGTGCGACGGAGCTCCCGGGCCCTCAGGATATCCGGGTCTGCTGCAAGCCGGTGGCCGACATAGACCGTCCTCGGCCCACCCAGTCGCTGCATGACCGCCGGCTCGAAGGGCAGGACGGCGAGGACGAGATCGACATAGCCAAGCATGGCCTGGGCGCGGTATTCCTTCCAGGCCCAGACGCTCGGGCAGACATACTGGATGACCGGAAGATCAGGCAACGCCTTGCGGACCTTCTTCGCCACACGGTGCGTAAAATCCGGGCTGTCTATGATGAGGAGCGCATCCGGTCGCGTCGCAATGATGGCCTCTGCAGTCTGGCGGATGCGTCCAAGCAGCGACGGCAGTTTCGCCAGCACATCCGCAATCCCCATCACGGAGAGTTCGGAGAAGTCGAACAGGGACGTGAGCCCCTCGCGCTGAAGACGGTCACCGCCCACGCCAATCAGATCGACATCGCGCCCGGCGCGGCGAAGCGCGGCAACCAGATCTCCACCGAGAATATCTCCGGAGACTTCGCCGGCAATCACGGCAAGCTTCAGCGGGCGCATCATCCAACCTCCGGTCTGGCGATCTCCACGCCAAAGACGAACATGCCGGAAGCGTCGGCCGCGCGGGCAAGTTCGGCCCGGTCCAGAACGAGCGAGCGCCCAGCCTCTCCGACAATCCCGGAAAGCCCCGCAAGGCCAGCATGTTTCAGCGTCTGCAGGCCGAGTGCCGGAAGATCGGCGCGTTCATCCTGCTGCGGCTTGGCGAGCTTGACGAGGACTCCCTTGCGGCGGCTGGAGATCCGGCCACTGGCCCGCATTTCCGCAACGCGCGCCAGCATCGCGTCCGTGCCCTCCGGCCCCTCAAGCGCCACGACGCGACCGCCGACGGCGACAGCGCCCTGCCCGATGTCCAGCCGCCCGAGTTGCAGGGCGGCGTCGATCGCGACGCGAATATCTTCCTCCGCTTCGGCATCAGGCGTCAATGTGCCAACGGGACCGGGGGACGCGAGAAGGTCGGGAGCAATCTCGTGTGCACCGATAACCTTGCAGCCCAAGGCCTCGAGAAGCGCGATCACCATCTCCAGGACGGCGTTGTCACCGCCCCGGCGCAGGGTTTTCAGGACGAAGGGCACCGTGGCCAGGAAACCCAGTGTGGGCCGAATCTGCCGCCACTCGGGACGGCGGCGAACGGAGCCCGAAAGGACAACCCGCGTGATGGAGAAGCGTCGGAAGAGTTTCTGGATACCAGCGAAATTTCCGACCGACGCGTGTTCGACATCGTAGCCGACCCATTCCGGCGCGACCTCATCGAGCAACTGGATGATCAGCGGGTTCTCGCCGTTTCGACGCGCCGCGTCGGCCAGATAATGCGGCAGGAGACCACCGCCAGCGATGATCGCCAACCTGCCGGACGCTGCATCATCGCCGGCCAGCATCTTGTTTCAGCCCTTGCGGCGGCGAGCGGGGGTCGACAGCGCGCGGTCGGCCTCGGCGGCTATGAAATCGAGAATATCCAGAACCTGCGGGCAATCTTCGTATTCGCTGCGGATGGCCGCAGCCTTGTCGCGGACAGAGCCCTCGCCTTCGAAGATCGCCTTGTAGGCGTGGCGGACACGATGGATCACCGCACGATCGATCCCGGAGCGGCTCATGCCAACCACGTTCAGGCCCTCCAGAAGGCCCGGGTTGCCATTGAGAATGCCATAGGGAATGACATCATAGGAAACAGCGGAAAGACCGCCGATGAAGGCGTTGCGGCCAATGCGGGTAAACTGGTGCACCGCCGCACCGCCACCAATGATGGCATGGTCGCCGACGACGACATGACCGGCCAGAAGCACGTTGTTCGACATGATGACATTGTTGCCGACGCGGCAGTCATGCGCCACATGCGAATAGGCGAGGAACAGGCAATTATCGCCCACCACTGTGCGCCCGCCGTGCTCCACCGTGCCGGTGTTCATGGTCACGCCTTCGCGGATGACGCAATTGCGGCCGATTTCAAGCGTCGTATCGACGGCACTATGCTTGGCGCTCTGCGAGTCGCCTCCGATGACAGCCGACTGGAAAATCCGCGACCCCTCGCCGATCGTCGTGCGACCGACGACAACCGCGTGGCTGACAAGCTCGACATTCGCACCAAGGACGACCTTGGGGCCAACGTGGCAGAAAGGCCCGATGACAACGCCTTCACCGATCTCGGCACCGTCATCGATGACCGACATCGGATGAATCTTCGCGCTGCCTGCGATCTTGCTCATTGTCATTCCTTGTTATGCAGCATCGCGCCGATATCAGCCTCGGCCACCAGCTGGCCATCGACCTTGGCGTCGCAATGGAACTTCCAGATATTGCCGCGCTGCTTCTGCTTGGTGACATGATATTCAACGCGGTCGCCGGGACGAACCGGCTTGCGGAAGCGGGCATTGTCGATGGTCATGAAATAAACGAGCTTCGCACCGCCGCCCTGCTTTCGTGCGCAGATCGCGCCTGCGGTCTGAGCCATGCCTTCAATGAGAAGGACACCCGGCATGATCGGCTCACCGGGGAAATGCCCCATGAACTGAGGCTCGTTGGCCGTGACATTCTTGATCCCGATCGCGGAATTGTCACCGTCGATCTCGATGATCTTGTCGACCAGAAGAAAAGGATAGCGATGCGGCAGCAGAGCCATCAGCTCCTGAATTTCTGCCGTTGCCAGTTGCGACTTCACATCTTCGCTCATGCGCTCTCTCCGCCTTTTGCCTTTCGGGCCCCGGATCTCGCCGCGCGCTCGGCGATTTCGCGGAAGAATTCCTTGATCGGGCGCGCCGGCTGTCCAGCAACCTTCTCGCCCGGGGGCACATCGCTCATGACGCCACTGAGGGCCGCAATCTGCGCACCGTCACCGATCGTGATATGACCGTTGATCCCCGCAGCGCCGCCGATCTGCACACCGTTGCCGATCTTCGCACTGCCGGCAACGCCAACTTTGCTGACCAGCGCACAATGGCGGCCGATGCGGACGTTGTGGCCGATCTGCACCTGATTGTCGATTTTCGTGCCTTCGCCGATGACCGTATCATCCATCGTGCCACGATCGATCGTCGTCTCGGCGCCAATCTCGACATGGTCCTGAATGATAACGCGGCCGATCTGGACGATCTTGATCATCCCAGCCGGACCCGGCGCATAACCGAAGCCATCCTGGCCGATTCGCGCGCCATTGTGGATGATGACGTTGTTGCCGATCAGCGCACAGAGAACGCTGGCGCCGCCCGCAATTGTACAGTCGCGGCCGATCTTCACGCCATTGCCAATGATGGCGCCGGGACCAATCCGCGTTCCGGTGCCGATGGCGGCATGGGCTCCGATCACCGCATAGGGTTCAACCGTCACACCGGCTTCCAGGGCCGCGGACGGGTGAACGACAGCCAGTGGTGAGATGCCCTCAACTTGCGCTATCGTCTCGGGACGAACAGCGGACGGATGCAGGATCTGGCCGGCTGTTGCGAAGGCTGCATGGGCGTTCTTGGCGACAATCGCCGGAATATGCTCCGGGATAAGCGACAGAAGCGCCTCGTCGCATATGATGGCAGAGGCCTTGCAGGTCTCAAGCTCACCCTTGTTCTTGCGCGACAGCATATAGCAAACATCACCCTCGACCGCGCGGTAAACGGGCGCGATCGAACGGATCAGAACGTCAGCAGATTCAGGCGTATTGAGCGAAGCGCCAAGGCGCTGCGCAAGCTCCCCCAGCGCCACCCCTTGGTGACGCGGGAAAAACATATCTCTTTCCATAGGCCAAGCCCCAGAACGGATAACCGTGTTTCGTTTTCCGGACAGGGTTTATCAGAAATTCGTCTGGATGCCGAACTTGATTCTTTCGACCTGGTCGAAAGACTGCTTCTTGACCGGGAAGGCGTAGTCTACACGCAGCGGACCGAACGGCGAAGCCCAGATCACGCTGGCGCCGACGGATGCGCGCCACGACTGGCTGATGCCAACGGCGGTCTGGCCACCGAGATCAACCGAGTTGCCGAACAGCGTTGCAGCATCGGCGAAGACAGCACCACGCAGACCGTAGTCTTCCGGAATACCCGGCATCGGGAACGTCGCTTCAGCCGAAGCCGTGAAGTAGTTCAGACCACCGAGAACGTCGCCGTTGGCCATGCGCGGACCGATACCGGTCGACGAGAAACCACGGATTTCGTTCGAACCGATCTTGAACTGATCGAACACCAGCGCGCCACCCTTCAGCGAACGCATCACACCGCCGCCAACGCTCAACGAACCGACGATATCGGCCTCGTCGGACAGCGTATGGTAATAGCGAACCTTGCCGCTCAGCTTGTAGTAACGCGAATCGCCGCCGAGACCGGCAACTTCCTGCGTGATGTTGCCGATGAAGCCTTCATGCGGAAGCTTCTGGTCATCAAGCGAGTTGTAGGACAGCGTGGTAGCGATCGAAGAGCGATACCACGGGCTGTTGGCAACAACGTTCTGGTAAGGCGCCGAAAGCGCAGCCGTGTTGCTGCTCTTGTAGTTGATCTTCGCGAAGGCATAGGTCGCAGACGCGGTCAACTCATCCGTGATGGGAGCAGACATGCGCAGGTTGAAGCCTTCAGTATCGAACGTGTAGTTCGACTGGCTCGAGTCGGTCGTCTTGTAGAGGTCGAAGCCGGCTGCGAGACGATAGCCGAGGAAGTAAGGCTCCGTGAATGACAGCGAGTAGTTGCGCGTCTTGAGACCGCCGCTTGCTGCCACGCGAATGTACTGGCCGCGACCGAGGAAGTTCTTGTCTTCGATCGAAGCTTCGAGAACGAAGCCTTCGCCGCCGGTAACGTAACCAGCGCCGATGCCGAACGAAGCGGACGGCTGATCCTGGACGTCAACGATGATGACGACGCGGTCCGGCGAGCTACCCGGTGCGGTGGAGATGTTGACGGCCGAGAAGTAGCCGAGCTTTTCCAGACGGCGTTTCGCTTCCAGAATTGCTTCCTGGTTGAACGCATCACCTTCGGCGAGATCGAACTCGCGACGGATGACGTAGTCGCGCGTGATCGTGTTGCCACGAATTTCAATGCGCTCGACATAGGCGCGTTCGCCCTGGTCAACGAGATAATCCACGGAAATGGTGTTGCTACCGACTTCGCGGTTGCCACGCGGCGTTACGCGGGCAAACGGATAGCCAGCGGAGGCGACACGCTTGGAGATCGCGGAAACCGACTTCTCGATATCGCGAGCCTTGTATGTATCGCCAGACCTGCTGACAACCAGCGACTTCAGGTCGTCACCATTGACGCCCGGAACCGTCGACTGAACGTTCACGTTGCCGATCTTGTACTGTTCACCTTCATCGACCGTGAGGGTGATCGTGTACTCGTTGGTCTGCTCATTGAGCTGAACATCGTCGGAAACGATACGGAAGTCGGCATAGCCGTGGTTATAATAGAACTGACGAAGCGCATCTTCGTCGGCCTTCATCTTCTGCGGATCGTAGATGTCCTGACGCGTGATGAAGGACAGGATACCGGATTCCTTCGTCGCAAGAACGCTGTGCAGGCGCTGATCGCCAAATGCACGGTTACCGACGAAGTTGATGTGGGCAATCTTCGTGCGCTCGCCTTCATTGATATCGAAGGCAAGGTTCACGCGGCCGTTGCCGACATTATAGGTCTGCGTCGTGACGGTGACGTCCGAGCGACCGATCGCGGCATAGGCCTTCTTGATGGCAGCGATATCGCTATCGATCATCGCCTGGCTGTACGGACCGAGCGGGCGCGACTGCACGGCAGCCGACAGCTTCTCATCCTTGAGCTTCTTGTTGCCGTTGAACACGACGGCATTGAGGAGCTGGTTCTCGTTCACGCTGACAACAAGCGTCCCACCGGACACGTTGATGCGGACATCAGAGAAGAAGCCAGTGGAATAAAGACGCTTAACGGAGGCGTCGATATCGGACGGATTGAAATCCTTGCCCGGCTGGATCGTCAAATTGTCTTTGACTGTCTGTGCACCGACGCGGTTTGCCCCACGAACCTCGACACGGCGGATGACCGCTGCAGCTGCATCATCGGGCAGCGAAACGACTACGCCCGCACCTGCAACGCCGGCAGACAACGCAACTGCCGATACAGCGTTCAAAAATCTTGAACCAGCCTTCATTTCAAACTTTACCTTTTTACCTTGGCCGTAGACAGCCCAAAGAACGACTCCGGTCATGCTTGCCGTTTTAACGGCTTTTGCCATACAAGCAAGGCCGGAGGTTAAATTCTGTTTACTTCAATTCAAAGCGTGGCTCAATCGACACGCCTCGCTTCAAACAGGGTAAACAAACCATTTCCAAAACAAAATCAGCTGATAAGCCGGGCGATGTCATTCCAGGTGGCGAACACCATGAGAGAAAGCACCATCGCAAGACCGATCCGGAACGCAATCTCTTGCGCGGCAGGTCCCACGGGCCGTCCCCTCACGGCTTCAATTGCATAGAACAGAAGATGGCCGCCATCAAGGACCGGAACCGGCATCAGGTTCAAAAGTCCGATTGAGACCGACAACACGGCTGCAAGCTGAAGAAGCGCCGCAATCCCGACAGACGCCATTTCGCCGGAGGCCTGGGCGATGCGGATCGGTCCTCCCAGCTGATCGGCCTTCATGCGGCCCGCAATCATGTTGGAAATGTAGTCATAGGTCCCGGTCACGACATGCCAGCTCTGCAGAGCGCCCTCGCCTACGGCCTGGATCGGGTTGAGCGTCTCGACGCGGAAGTTACCGGTCTGGGCATTGCTCATGATGCCGATGATGCCGACCTCGATCTTGTTGCCGAAGTTGTCTGGAATTTCAGTGGAAACCGGCGTTACGAAGAGGTCGATCTTCTGACCATCGCGCTCGACCTTGGCGTCGATGCGGATGCCCGGACGCATGCTGACATAACGCTGCAGGTCGGTGAAGGTCGCAACTGTATTCCCGTCCACGGAGACAATGCGATCGCCCGGCTTGAATCCGGCCTGCTCAGCGGCGCTCCCTGCCTTGACCTCCGAAACAACCGGATCGCTGACCGGCTTGCCGTAGATCGAGAAGATCACGGCGAAGATGGCAATCGCAAGGATGAAGTTGGCAATGGGACCGGCTGCGACCGTCACCGCACGTTTCCACAGCTTTGCGCCGTTGAACGTCATCGCGCGCTCTGCATCGCTCAGCTTTTCAAGCGTTTCGAAATCAGGGCGGCTGGAGGCGTCGTCGTCACCATAGAAGCGGACGTAGCCGCCGAGCGGAATGATGGAGATCTTCCAGCGGGTTCCATGCTTGTCGGTCCAGCCGACCAGTTCCGGTCCGAAGCCGATGGAGAAGGCCAGGATGCGGATGCCCGACCAGCGGCCGGCCAGATAATGCCCCATCTCGTGTACGAAAACGAGGAGCGAGAGGACGAGAATGAAGGGGACGATGTAGCCGCCCATAAATCCGGCCACTGTTTCAACCGCGTTCATCGGAAATCCTCCGTTTCGAAAGGCCCGCCCGATCGCGGCTTCCGGACATCATTGCGATACCGCGCCCAATATAAAGGTTCCCACGCCGTGATTCCAAGACGAGAGCAGCATTTTGAGAATGAAGGCTCCGGAACAGGCAAAAACAAGGCCGTCTATGCGATCCATGACGCCACCGTGACCGGGGATCAGATGGCTTGAGTCCTTCACCTTGTAACGGCGCTTCATGAAGGATTCGAACAGGTCGCCGATCTGGCTGAGAACCGACAGAACAAGCGCGAGAGCGATGATCCACAGCGAGACGCTCTTCATGTAACTCAGAACAACCAACGCGCCGCAGATGACGGCAGCCACCGCGCCACCAATGGCGCCAGACCATGTCTTTCCCGGAGAAATCGACGGCGCGAGCTTCTTTCCGCCAATCGCCCGGCCGGTGAAATAGGCTGCGATATCCGTGCCCCAGACAACCGCGAAGATGAAGATCATGGCAATGAAGCCGGTAAAATCGTCACCCCGGATCTCCGACAAGGAGACGCCTGTCAGACCCGCATAGATCACACCGGCCGGATTCCAGCGATTCTTCGCGCGGATCAGGGAGTAGACGACCAGAAGCGCCACGCCTGTCCAGAGGTATTCGTTCCAGGCCTCCATCCCCTGTTCGGTCAGGATGTCGCCGGCAATGAGCACCATTGCTACCCAACCGGACCAGAAGGCTTCCGGGTCGAGGTTCCGCGCATCGGTGATCCGGGTCCATTCGTAATAGACCAGCAACGCGATGACCGCGGACAGCAGCGCGAAGTAGATGCCGCCGAACCAGGTCGCGGCCAGGACGATGATGCCGAGCACGATGGCGGACAGGATCCGGAGCCGCAATTCCTCGCTCATGGAGCGCCAACGGCTTTCTCCGCATTCTCCACGCCCCCGAAGCGGCGGTCGCGTGCGGAAAAGGTATCGAGCGCCCGGCGGAAGACGGTTCTGTCGAAATCCGGCCAGAGCTCGGGCACGAATACCAGCTCGCTATAGGCCGCCTGCCAGAGCAGGAAGTTCGAAAGCCGTTCTTCGCCACTTGTACGGATAATCAGATCGGGATCGGGAATATCGACCGTATCGAGCCGGTCGTTGACCATTTCGGCGGAAATGTCATCCGGATTGATTTTGCCAGCCGCAACGTCCTGCGCGATGCGGCGGCAGGCGCGAGCTATTTCGTCGCGGGCCCCATAGTTGAACGCGATCACCAGCACGAGGCCACGGTTCGCCTTGGTGGTTTCCTCAGCTTCCAGAAGCAATTGCAGAATTTCGCCGGAAAGGCGTTCGCGTTCGCCGATAATGCGGATGCGCACATCGGCGGCGTGCAGTTCTGCAAGGTCGCGCTTGATGAAGAGCTTGAGGAGCCCCATGAGATCGGTGACCTCGTCGGCCGGGCGCCGCCAGTTCTCGGACGAGAAGGCGTAGAGGGTCATGTAGGAGATGCCGAAGTGGCGGGCGGATTTCACCGCCTCGCGCACGGCCTCAACACCCTTGCGGTGTCCGAAACCGCGAGGCATGCCTCGTGCCTTGGCCCAGCGTCCGTTGCCATCCATGATGATGGCGACATGCCTGGGAACCCCTGCCTGCCCCGCGTTTTCCATCGCCCCGTCCAAATTCGAGCGCCCCCAACGATCCAAGGACAAGCCTCAGACCTGCATGATTTCCTTTTCCTTCTCGGCAAGAGCCTTGTCGATTTCGACGATCGTTTCGTCGGTCATCTTCTGGATCTTGTCGGAAAGAACGCGGCTTTCATCCTGGCCGATGTCGCCATCCTTCTCAGCCTTCTTCGCGGCCTCCATGCCGTCGCGGCGCACGTGACGTGCGGCGACCTTGCCCTTTTCGGCATATTCATGGGCAAGCTTGACGAGCGACTTGCGGCGCTCTTCGTTGAGCTCGGGAAGCGGAATGCGCAGGTTCTGGCCATCGACGATCGGGTTCAGACCGAGGTTCGATTCGCGAATGCCGCGATCAACGGCGCTGACCATCTGCTTGTCCCAGATCGAAACCCCGAGCATGCGCGGCTCGGGAACGGTGATGTTGGCAACCTGGTTCAGCGGTACGCGCGAACCATAGGCTTCCACCATGACCGTATCGAGAAGGTTCGCGGATGCGCGTCCGGTCCGGAGCGACGCGATATCGCTCTTGAACGCCGTCACGGCGCCATCCATCCTGCGCTTGATATCGTTGAGATCGGCACCGCCTGCCATGGTCTTCACTCCATATTCTTGTTGCAAGAGGTCTCGAAGGGAATCGAGCCTCCCGCCTGTCAGTTGTCCGTTACGATGGTCCCGCGGCCGCCGCCGGTCAAGATTGCCGGGAAGCCACCACGTTCGTGGATCGAGAAAACAACGATCGGGATCGAATTTTCCCGCGCTAGAGCGACTGCCGCGACATCCATGACGGCCAGTCCCCTATCGAGGACTTCCTTATGCGTCAATCGGTCGAAGCGGGTCGCATCGGGAACCTTTTTGGGATCGGCGGAGTAGATGCCGTCGACCTGGGTTCCCTTGAAAAGGGCCTGTGCGCCGATTTCTGCCGCGCGCAATGCCGCAGCGGAATCGGTGGTGAAATAGGGATTGCCCGTGCCGCCGGCGAAGATGACGACGCGGCCGAGCGACAGATGATAGACGGCTGCGCGCTGGGAGAAGCTCTCGCAGATTTCCGGCATCGCAATGGCGGACAGGACAACGGTATCAATGTCCAGCTTGCGCAGCGAGGTCGCGAGCGCCAGTGAGTTGATCACGGTGCTGAGCATGCCCATGTGGTCGCCGGTCACGCGGTCGCCGCCCTTGGAAGCGACAGCCACACCGCGGAAGATGTTGCCCCCGCCGACGACGACACCGACCTCGACAC
Organism: Hyphomicrobiales bacterium; assembly: GCA_900467685.1. Taxonomy (GTDB): domain Bacteria; phylum Pseudomonadota; class Alphaproteobacteria; order Rhizobiales; family Rhizobiaceae; genus Ensifer_A. Next base: position 236,217 of record UBQX01000012.1, on the reverse strand, counting down.
CCATCTTGCGCGCGTCGGCAATATCCGCGGCGATCCGGTCAGCGACAGCAACATCGATCCCGAAGCCCTGATCGCCCATGAGAGCCTCGCCGGAGGCCTTGAGGAGAACGCGCTTGTAGATGGGTGAGGACGACATGGACGCTCCCGAGTTGGTAAATGCGACAGACGGGCCAGACGAGCGCGACAGCGGGGTGCCGCAAATGACCTATCGCCGCATACACGAAGGGCACCGCGTTGTCACGCGATGCCCCTCGGTTTTCCTTAACGGAATTCGATCAGCCCTTGGCGACGGCAGCAACTTCAGCTGCGAAGTCAGAGGCTTCCTTCTCGATGCCTTCGCCGAGAAGCAGGCGGGCCATGCCGACAACTTCGATCGATGCGCCGGCTTCCTTTTCAGCTTCCTTGACGGCAGCGCCGACAGTTAGCTCTGGGTTGACGACGAAAGCCTGCGAGAGAAGGGCAACTTCTTCGAAGAACTTGCGCATGCGACCGTCAACCATCTTTTCGATGATCGAATCCGGCTTGCCGGAAGCGCGGGCCTGTTCGATGAAGATCGCGCGTTCGCGGTCAGCGGCAGCCTGGTCAACTTCCTCAGCGCGGATGGCGAGCGGGTTGGTGGCAGCGATGTGCATGGCAACCTGACGACCGATCGAGGTCAGGACAGCCTTGTCGCCAACCGACTTCAGGGCGACGAGAACGCCGAGCTTGCCGATGCCGTCACCGGCAGCGTTGTGGATGTAGGTTGCAACAACGCCGTGCTCGACTTCGAGCTTGGCGGAGCGACGCAGGGCCATGTTTTCGCCGATGGTGGCGATGGCGTCCTTGATCGAGTCGGTGACCGACTTGCCGGTTGCCGGGTAAACGGCTTCGCCAACAGCTTCAACGGTGCCGTCGGTGGAGAGTGCAACCTGGGCAATGCCGCGAACGAGGTCCTGGAAGGCGTCGTTACGGGCGACGAAGTCGGTTTCGGAGTTCACTTCGACGACGACAGCCTTGTGGCCGGCAGATGCGATGGCGATGAGGCCTTCAGCAGCCGTGCGGCCCGACTTCTTGTCAGCCTTGGCGATGCCCTTGGCGCGCAGCCAGTCGATCGCGGCTTCCATGTCGCCAGCGGTTTCGGCAAGCGCCTTCTTGCAGTCCATCATGCCTGCGCCGCTCTTTTCGCGCAGTTCCTTGACCATTGCAGCGGTAATTTCCATGTCTCGCCTCTTTTATTTCCAGCGGTGCGGTTATGCGCACCATTTCACTTTGGGCTTAAATCGCCCGCGAATTGTTACAGGGGGATGAAGAACCGGGCCGTATAAAACGAAAGCCGCCAGACATGGGATGCTGGCGGCCCCGGACTTCAAAAGCCCCTTGTCAGGCGCGGAATATCCCGCGCCATCGATATAGGCCTATCAGGCTTCGCCTTCTGCCTCGGCCAGAGCCGGCTCGATCGGAGCTTCAGCGGAAGCGCCGAGGTCACGGCCCGAAGCGCCCTGCTGGCGAGCGATGCCGTCAATGGCAGCGCGTGCGATCAGGTCGCAATAGAGAGCGATGGCGCGCGAGGCGTCGTCGTTACCCGGGATCGGGTAGTCGATCTGGTCCGGATCGCAGTTCGAGTCGATGATCGCAACAACCGGGATGCCGAGACGCTTTGCTTCGTCGATGGCGATCTTTTCCTTGTTGGTGTCGATGATGAACATCAGGTCCGGGGTGCCGCCCATGTCGCGGATACCGCCGAGAGCCTTGTCAAGCTTCTCGCGTTCGCGCTCGAGGTTCAGGCGTTCCTTCTTCGAGTAGCCCTGGGCTTCGCCGTTCAGGATCTCGTCGAGCTTGCGCAGGCGCTGGATCGAGTTGGAGATCGTCTTCCAGTTCGTCATCATGCCGCCGAGCCAGCGCGAGTTGACGTAGTACTGGGCCGAACGCTTGGCAGCGTCAGCGATGATTTCAGAAGCCTGGCGCTTCGTACCGACGAAGAGAACGCGGCCGCCGCCGGCAACCGTGTCGCTGACAGCCTTGAGGGCCGTGTGCAGCATCGGAACGGTCTGGCCGAGGTCGATGATGTGAACGTTGTTGCGGTCGCCGAAGATATACGGCTTCATCTTCGGGTTCCAGCGGTGGGTCTGGTGGCCGAAGTGAACGCCAGCTTCAAGAAGCTGACGCATGGAAAAATCAGGCAATGCCATGCTTATCGTGTCCTTTTCCGGTTGAACCTCCGTGGGACAACGACGCTCTCGCGCCACCGGCGGAACATCCGGATTTCTCCCGGAAAGTCCCTAGCCCCACGTGTGGAATGGGCGGCCTTTATAACGGGCGCGCGAAAAACACAAGCCCCGGCGCTGATAAAGGTCGATTTTTCGAGCCTACAGCATCACTTGCAGCTTGCGTCGCTCTTCAGAAGGTCGAGTTCGGCAAGTTTGCCCGACAGCACGAAGTCGCCATAGTCCATGACGAGATCGCGCGTGATTCCATTTTCATAGAGCTTGAAGGAGACGCGATAGGTCGGAAGCTGGTCCTTGCCCGTCTTGTCATCGAAATAGGCGACCGTCACCGGCCAATAGGCTTCCTTGGCAAGCACGCCGGGATTTTCGCCATCCGTTTCGGGCTTGGCGGCATCCGGCTTCACCAGATCGCCGACAATAGTCGTCGTATAAAGCGACTTGTCGCCGGTGTCGGAACCGTCGAACACGCGGGTTTCGAAGAAATGGACGCCGGCGCGGGCCTTTTCGATGACTTCGATCATCTGCTCGGTGGGGAAACTGCTCTTGGCAAGCTCCAGTTTCCGGCGGTCCGGTTCGTTGAGGCTCACGGCGAGACCGGCCTTACCGGCCTGCGCTTCGCCCCGCACATTCTGGCTGAGCTTGTCATCCGAATAGGACTTCGTTTCGAACTGGAACTGGCCCTTCGGCAGGTCCTCGAAGGTGGTCGTCTGCTGATCCGTCAGGCGCTTTTCTCCGCCCATGTCGACGGCGGTAACGAAGCGAAACTTGACGTTGAAGCCCTTGCAGGCCGAGCCGGTGAATTCATAGACCATGCGGCCATACATATCGTCGATGCCGGAATTTTCCGAGGAGTGTTTCAGCACCAGATCGTAGATGGCGCGGTGCGCGGCAAGACCGTCGGCGGCGCCTGCGGTGGCCGGCAGCGGTCCCAGAACCGCGATCGCCGCACTTGCGCAAAAAGCCTTTGCCGAAAAAGCCTTTGCAAGGTGTCGCCGAAACATTCTATTCCTCCGGACCAGAGCCGCATGATTTTCTCCGATGCTATAGAGATTGGCCTTTAAAAAGGCGAGCGTCAAATTACCTTCATGATGAAGACGGAGCGTCGGAATCAGGCAATGGTGATTGCCGGGACACAGGATAGACGGATTGCTGCGGCAATGTTGACCGTCCAGATTTGGAGTGACTGATGACCAACGAAATTTCCAAGCGACTCGCAGACCTGGGGATCACGCTCCCTGTCGCAGCAGCCCCGGCTGCGAACTATGTGCCTTACGTCATTTCCGGCAATACGCTCTATCTTTCCGGGCAGCTCCCCATGGAAAGCGGCAAGGTCGCGGTGACCGGCATCGTCGGCAAGGACGTCACGCTTGAGGATGCAAAGCGCGCGGCGGAACTCTGCGCGATCAACATTCTGGCCCAGGCCTCGGCTGCGCTCGGCGGGGACCTCACTCGGGTCAAGCGGCTGATCAAGATCAACGGGTTCGTCGCCTCGGCTCAGGATTTCACCAGCCAGCATCTCGTCATCAACGGCGCGTCCGACCTTCTGGTCAACGTGCTCGGCGAAGCCGGCAAGCATGCGCGCGCCGCTGTCGGCATGGCCTGCCTGCCGCTGAATGCTTCGGTCGAAATCGACGCCATTCTGGAAATCGCCTGATGTCCGACTTTGCCTGGCTGACCGAACGCCCGATCGCGCATCGCGGCTATCACGACATGAACAAGACGGTCTGGGAGAATACGCTCTCGGCCTTCCAGCGCGCCGTGGACGCAGGCTTTGCGATTGAATGCGACCTGCAATATGCATCCGATGGCATCCCGGTCGTCTTCCATGACGACGACCTTGAGCGCCTCTGCAACATGCCGGGCGACGTCCGCGCCAAGACGTCCGGCGAACTCTCGCTGATGACCATCGGCGGAACCAAGGATCGCGTGCCGAAGCTGAAGGACATGCTGAACCTCGTCAAGGGCCAGGTTCCGCTGGTCATCGAACTGAAGGGCCGCGAAGGCGACGACGAGGGCTTTGTCGAGTCGGTTCTTGAGGTGCTGGAAGGCTATGAGGGCCATGTCGCGCTGATGAGTTTCGACCATTGGCTTCTCAAGGAGTTGAAGGAGATCGGCGTGCCCTACCCCGTCGGCCTCACCGCCTATGGCGACAAGCCCGAGATCTGGGAGCGGCAGGTGAAGGAAATGGAAGTCGGCCTCGATTTCACCTCCTACCATTACGCCCACCTACCCAATCCGTTCACGGAGGGTCTGCGTAAGAGAGGCGTTCCGATCATTACCTGGACGGTGCGCGACGAGGCTGCGATCAAGCAGACTTTCGAGAATGCCGATCAGATGACCTTCGAAGGCTTCGATCCCCGCGAGACCAAAGCTGCCTGATGACAGAACTGAAGCGCCGTATCGTCGAGAAGATTTCCTCCGTCCCGAAGGCGGAGTGGGATCGGCTTGACGGCGCGGCGCATGGTGGGCGCGTTCCTTACAATCCTTTCGTATCGCATGCCTATCTGTCGGCGCTGGAGGATTCCGGCTCTGCCGTCTCCCGCGCCGGCTGGCAGCCGCGGCATATCGCGCTCGAAGGCGAGGATGGGCGGATTGCAGCGGTCGTGCCCTGCTACGGCAAGTCGCATAGCCAGGGCGAATATGTCTTCGACCATGCCTGGGCAGATGCCTATGAGCGGGCCGGCGGGAGGTATTATCCGAAATTCCAGTGCACTGTTCCCTTCACGCCCGCAAGCGGCCCTCGCCTGCTCGTGACGGATGGTCGAACGGAGCTGAAAGCGCAGTTGTCGAAAGCGCTTCGCGAGGAAACGGACCGGCTGGGGATTTCCTCGGCGCACGTGACCTTCCTGCAGCAGGACGATCTGTCGGTTCTGGAAGCAGATGGTTATCTGCATCGGACCGATCAGCAGTTTCATTTCCTCAACAAGGGCTATTCCTGCCACGACGACTTTCTGGCCGAACTCTCCTCCTCCAAGCGCAAGAACCTGCGCAAGGAGCGGCGTTCGGCGCTCGAAAACGGCATCAGCATCGACTGGCTGACCGGAAGCGATCTGACCGAGGATATCTGGGACCAATTCTTCGCCTTCTACATGGATACAGGCAGCCGCAAATGGGGCCGGCCCTATCTCACCCGCGAATTCTACTCGCTGATTGGCGAGCGGATGGCCGATGACATTCTGCTGGTCATGGCGAAGCGCGAAGGGCGTTACGTCGCCGGCGCGATCAACTTCATCGGCGAGGATGCGCTTTACGGGCGGCACTGGGGCTGCATCGAGGATCATCCCTTCCTGCATTTCGAGGTCTGCTATCATCAGGCCATCGACTTTGCGATTGCAAAGAAGCTCGATCGTGTCGAGGCGGGTGCACAAGGCGAACACAAGCTGGCACGCGGCTATTTGCCGGTGACGACCCATTCGGCGCATTACATCGCCCATAAGGGCCTGCGCAACGCTGTGGCCGACTATCTGGAGCGCGAGCGCGAGGCGATTGCCGAGACGGGCGAATATCTTTCCGAACACAGCCCTTTCCGGAAGGGCGAGGAACAGCCGTAACGGCACAAGACGACAGGGAGACCGAACATGTCCGCGACCTATGACGACAACAATATCTTCGCCAAGATCCTGCGCGACGAAATTCCCTCCTTCAAGATCTATGAGGATGACGATACGTTCGCCTTCATGGACGTGATGCCGCAATCGACGGGCCACACGCTGGTCATTCCGAAGGCGCCTTCGCGCAACTTGCTCGATGCCGATCCGGCAGTCCTTTCGAAGACGATCCCGGTGGTGCAGAAAATCGCCGTTGCCGCCAAGAAGGCCTTTGCGGCCGATGGCATCCAGATCGTGCAGTTCAACGAGCCGGCCTCGGGGCAGACCGTCTATCACCTGCATTTCCACATCATCCCGCGCTTCGAGGGCGTGGCGCTCAAGCCGCATACGGGCAAGATGGAGGACATGGAGGTCCTGAAGGCCAATGCGGAGAAGCTCAAGGCGGCGCTTTAAGCCCGGGCTTTCGAGTTGGATGGGCAGGCGGGTTAGAATGTCTGCTTGACGGGCTTGACCTCGTCAAATTCCGAGAAAATGCAGCCCGACCGCAAGGACTGCGAGCGCTACGGCTATGCCCGCGACCATATTTTTCTTGAGAAGCAGAAAGACGGCAAAGCCCGCGGCGGCGGCACCGATGCGCAGGATCATCGGTGTTCCGGCGAGTACTCCACCGGGATAAAGCACCTGGCTTGCGATGACGCCGGCGACCAGCGCAGTCGCTACCGAGCGGACCCAGATCAGCGCCTCGCTCTCTTCAGAAAGCTGCTTGCCGCCGAAGACGCCGAGCCAGCGCCAGATGTCTGTGCCTAGCGTGCCGGCAATCAGAATGAAGACGAAGACGCCGATTTCCTGTGCGGTCATGCTGCACGCTTCCGTCTGGAGCGATCGATGACATAGGCAAAAGTGCCGGCGACGAGGCCGGTGACCAGCATGTCAATCTGCGGGGCGACATAGTGCGAGGCAGGCGCGACGATGATGCCGAGTGCCAGCGCCCAATAGATGACCGCTTGGCGGGCAGATTCCCAGATTGACATGACGAAATACATCGGCGTCAGGAAATAGAGCGTGCCCGCCGCAATCGGCGGCAATTGCGAGACAACGCCATACAGGCTGAAGACAATGGCAGTGTTGACCAGCGTCAGCGTCATCCCCAGCCCGGCAAAGAAGGCGATCCGGCCCTCGCGCGGAATGTCCTGCACCTTTTTCAGGGTGTAGACCCAGGCGGTGATCGCGACGAAATGCGACAGGAAGATCAGGAGCGCCGACGATGTCTTCTTCTCGCGGATTTCGGGTACGAGTGCTGCGACCATTGGTGTCATGCGGATCGAGGCAAGGCTGACGGCAAGGAAAGCGGCAAGCACGCCCATGCCGGACGAAATCGCGCCCACCACGATCATCTGCGACGGCAGCGCCCAGACGAAGAAGGTGAGGAATGTCGCCTCTGCGCGCGTCAGGCCGGACTGAAAGGCCAGCGCGGTGAAGCCGACAAAAGCCGACATCAGGATGAAGCCGGGAAGTGAGAAGAGCCCCTTCATGCCCTGGACAAACCAGTAGCCTCTGGACCGCTCGGCGAGCATGTCCGTCATCGTTCACTCATGTCAGGAAATCCGGGGGGATGAAGGAGAGGAAGGACGCGGCCCTTTCGAGCCGCGTCCGGATGATCATCAGGCGTCGAGGTCAGACGGCGATTTTTTCTTCGGTCGCGAGGCCTTCGGCTTGGCCGGGACCTTGGCCGCAGCCTTGGCGGCGGCCTCTTCCTCGGCTTCCGGCTTCGGTTCGACCTTGGCGCCTTCCGGGATGAAGTCGAGCTTCAGCTCGGCGCCATCGACGGAAACGCGGACCACGCCACCCTTCTTGAGCCGGCCGAAGAGGATTTCGTCGGCGAGCTTCTTCTTGATGTTTTCCTGGATGACGCGCGACAGCGGGCGGGCGCCCATCTTGTCGTCGTAACCCTTCTTGGCCAGCCAGTCGGTCGCCTCGTCTGTGAGTTCGAAGGTCACGTTGCGTTCCGAGAGCTGGGCCTCGAGCTGCATCACGAACTTCTGCACCACCTGATGAATAACCTGCGGCGGCAGCGGCGCGAACTGGATCGTCGCATCGAGACGGTTGCGGAATTCCGGCGTGAAGAGGCGGTTCATCGCCTCGACATCCTCGTCCGTCCGCTTCGACGAGCCGAAGCCGATGGCCGACTTTGCCATTTCGGCAGCGCCCGCATTCGTCGTCATGATCAGGATGACGTTGCGGAAGTCGATCTTCTTGCCGTTGTGGTCGGTCAGAGAGCCGTGGTCCATGACCTGCAGCAGGATATTGAAGATATCCGGATGCGCCTTCTCGATTTCGTCAAGCAGCAACACGCAATGCGGATGCTGGTCGACGCCATCGGTCAAGAGGCCACCCTGGTCGAAGCCGACATAGCCGGGAGGTGCACCGAGCAGGCGCGACACGGTATGCCGTTCCATATATTCCGACATGTCGAAGCGCAGCAGCTCCACGCCGAGCGACGAGGCGAGCTGCTTGGCGACTTCCGTCTTGCCGACGCCCGTAGGGCCTGCAAAGACATAGCAACCGATCGGCTTGTTCGGCTCGCGAAGGCCGGCACGGGCCAGCTTGATCGCCGACGAGAGCGCGTCGATGGCATTGTCCTGACCGTAGACGACCGAGCGCAGTTCCTTGTCGAGATTGGCGAGAACCATCTCGTCGTCCTTCGACACGGTCTTCGGCGGAATGCGGGCCATGGTCGCAATCGTGGCCTCGATCTCCTTGTCGGTGATCGTCTTGCGGCGACGCGAGGCGGGCAGCAGCATCTGGGCGGCGCCAGCTTCGTCGATCACATCGATCGCCTTGTCCGGCAGCTTGCGGTCGGAGATATAACGCGCCGAAAGCTCGACCGCCGCCTTGATGGCGTCGTTCGTGTATTTCAGCTTGTGGTAATCTTCGAAATAGGGCTTCAGGCCCTTCATGATGTCGATCGCATCGTCGATGGACGGCTCGTTGACGTCAATCTTCTGGAAGCGGCGAACCAGCGCTCGGTCCTTTTCGAAGAACTGGCGATATTCCTTATAGGTGGTCGAGCCGATGCAGCGGATCGCCCCGGAGGAAAGCGCCGGCTTCAGCAGGTTCGATGCATCCATCGCCCCGCCCGAGGTTGCCCCTGCCCCGATCACCGTGTGGATTTCGTCGATGAAGAGGATCGCGCCGGGATAGTCTTCCAATTCCTTGACGACCTGTTTCAGGCGCTCCTCGAAGTCGCCGCGATAGCGGGTTCCCGCAAGGAGAGTTCCCATGTCGAGCGAGAAGATCGTTGCGTTTTCAAGCGCTTCCGGGACCTTCTTCTCAACGATGCGCTTGGCGAGACCTTCGGCAATCGCCGTCTTGCCCACGCCCGGATCGCCCACATAGAGCGGGTTGTTCTTGGAGCGACGGCAAAGAATCTGGATCGTCCGGTTCACTTCATCGTGACGGCCGATCAGCGGGTCGATCTTGCCAACCTTGGCCTTCTCGTTCAGGTTGACGCAATAGGCCTTCAGGGCGTCCTGCTTCTTCTTGCCCTCGCCTTCCTCATTCTCGTTGCCGCCGCGCTGGGCGGTCGGGCCGCTCTCGTTTTCCTCGGTGACACCGCGCGGCGCGCGCACTTCGCTGGCGCCCGGACGCTTGCCTATGCCGTGCGAGATATAGTTGACCGCATCGTAGCGGGTCATTTCCTGCTCCTGCAGGAAGAATGCGGCGTGGCTTTCGCGCTCGGCGAAAATGGCCACAAGCACGTTTGCCCCCGTCACTTCCTCGCGGCCCGAGGACTGGACGTGGATGACGGCGCGCTGAATGACGCGCTGGAAACCGGACGTCGGCTTGGAATCCTCCTCGTAGCCCGTCACCAGGCTGCCGAGTTCGGTATCGATGTAGTCGATGACGGTCTTGCGCAGCGCGGGGAGATCGACATTGCAGGCGCCCATCACGGCGGCGGCGTCGGTGTCCTCGATCAGCGCGAGAAGCAGATGCTCCAGCGTCGCATATTCATGATGGCGCTCATTGGCAAACGTGAGGGCCTGATGGAGCGCTTTTTCCAGACTTGGCGAAAATGTCGGCACGATTTTCCCTCACTTCTTTTCCATGACACATTGCAGCGGATGCTGGTGTTGCCGGGCGAAATCCATCACCTGCGTCACCTTTGTCTCCGCCACCTCGTAGGTGAAAATTCCGCATTCGCCGACGCCGTGGTTGTGGACATGCAGCATAATGCGGGTCGCGGCCTCCCGATCCTTCTGGAAGAAACGCTCCAGAATGTGGATCACAAATTCCATCGGGGTATAATCGTCGTTGAGAAGCAGGACCCGGTAAAGGCTTGGGCGCTTTGTCTTGGGCTTGGTTCGCGTGATCACGGCGGTGCCGCGATTGCTGCCCGTCCTGTTGTCATCATCACCTTCAGCCTGCATATGGACCGGTATGACGATCATTTCCAGATAAACTCCTTCGGCATTTCATTCTTGCGGCCTGCAAACTTTACGCGCGGGCCTTGGAGGCGAAGCTCCTATCTAAGTGCGCCGTTCTGCTATTTTAAGGCCTTCCCGGCGGTCCGCAACGGGAAATGATGGCTGAGGCTGGCAAGCCCCTACATTTCTTCGTGAGCGTACAACCGAACAGCCTGCCCGGCTCGCATCCGCCACTTGGACAAACAAAAACCGGCCCACGATGGAGCCGGTTCCAAAAATTCCACGATGCAGTCGGAAGGACTGGCGGTGTCAGGCAGCTTCGTTGAACTGCGGAGCAGCCGGAACGTTGGCCTTGTTCATGGCCGTCTGGAACGGCGCATAGGCGGTCTTGGCGACATCGGCGTAGAGTTCGCTGATCTTCGTGGCCTCGGCAACCATCTTGTCGAAGGACGCCTTGACGAAAGCGGTCTGCAGCTCGACAGCAGCCTCGATGCTCTTCACGCCCGCAAGCTTTTCGACGTGAGCCACGCTGTCTTCGAAGGACTTCTTGGAGAAATCCGCCGCTTCAGTCGCAATCGCCTGGAAACCCTGCGTGACGGCCGAATAGTTCTTCAGCATCGCGTCCATGGCTTCCTTGCTCTTGTGGCTGGCTTCATCAAAATTGAACATTGCTTCACCCTTGAGTTCGAGAAGAGGCCGCATGTTTATATGCAGCGCACAAGAAAGTCAACTCAGGATCATGCAGAGCACACATCGACGAAAGTCGATAAATATATCAAATTTATGAATTTATTCTGTTTTGGCATTTGCTGCGGCGCAAACAGTACGTTGACGCCACAGCCGTACGCACAAAATACTCAGAGGTCGATGTCGAGGATCGCCATGGAGAAGTTATAGGAGAGCTCGCCCTCTTCCTCGTCCTTGTAAATCACGCCGAGAAACTCGTCCTCAAGGTAGACTTCGGCGGAATCGTCCTTGCGCGGGCGGGCCTTCACGACGAGGGCCGGATTGAGATTGCGCTTCAGATAGGCCTCGAGCTTGCGGATTTCTTCCGGTTTCACGACATCTTCCTTATATCTTCTGGGAATGGGGATGGCGGGCTTTTGGCACACCCGATGCAAGCCTGTAAACCCCGCAAGGGCGCACAACGTTCCCGTTGCGCGAACAAGCCCCCTTGGCACAATCCAGACTTACGCTCTATTAATCCATTTTTATACGTGACTCACTATGTTTGAAATTCATTGATGAACGGCGGGCGGATTTTGTCGGACGCAAACAAATTTGAGAAAGCAATGAAGGTCGCTCAGGCGAAGTCGGCGCTGTCCGGCTTGTTCCTGTCGCTTGCCATGAACAGCTTCATTGCCATCTCGCTGGCCGCTCTTCTCGTCCTAGACAGACCGAGCCGGCCCGTCTTGTACTGGCTCGCTGGCGTGCTGGTGATCAATGCCGTTCGTTTTGCATATGTCATCCTGATCCGCAGGCGCGAAACGCTCAAGCGAAACCCGCAACTGGTTCTCAACTTCCTGGCCCTTGGCGCTCTGACGAGCGGTATCTGCTGGGCCATCGTGCCCATCGCGCTTTCCAACGTTGCCGACAGTCACGACAGCTATGTCATCTTCATTATTACGGGCATTACAGCAGGCACCCTCATTCAGGATGCCGCTTATGCCATTGCGGCGCTCGCCTTCCTGACACCGCCGCTCTTCGCGCTTGACACGATCATGCTGTTCTCCGGCACGTCCACGGGCTTCCTGATCGGCGCCAATGCCGTAGTCCTCACCGTCATCATCGTGCGCAATACTTTCGAAGCCGAGCGGCAGTTTCTCGCCCGCACACGCAGTGCGCTCGAAGCGCGCGCGCTGGCAAAATCGCTTTACAATGCCAACGCCCATATCGTGGATTCAAACAAGCAGCTCGAGGTTCTTGCCCGGCAGGATGCGCTGACGGGACTTGCCAACCGCGCCTCGTTCAACGACGCCCTGAACAGCCGTCTTTCGGAACTCAGCGGCTCCGACGAACTCGCCCTCGTGCTCTTCGATCTCGACCGCTTCAAGGCTGTCAACGACACCTACGGCCACCGCGCCGGCGACAAGCTGCTGCTTGCCTTCACACGCAAGCTGCGCACCCTGTCGGAGCCGGAGGATCTTCTGGCACGTCTCGGTGGCGACGAGTTCGCCGCAGTCATTTGCGGCAAGGGGGCGGCAGAGCGTTCGCGCGTATTCGCCAACAGGGTCGTTGAAGGGTTTCGCGATCCGGTTATCGACGGTGGGTTGCAAACGCGTAGCGGCGCGAGCGCCGGCGTGTCCTTCGCTCCGGAACATGCGCGCGAGCAGGACGGGCTGTTTGCGGCTGCCGACATGGCGCTCTATGACGCCAAGGAGCGCGGCCGCCGTCTGGTCTCCGTGTTCAACAGCACGCTGCGCGAACGCCTGAACCGCCAGCGCCTCATCGAGGCTACCCTGCCCGCAGCCATCGCCAATGGCGACGTGCGCGCCGTCTTCCAGCCGCAGGTCTCGCTGATCACCGGCGATGTCATCGGCTTCGAGACGTTGATGCGCTGGTACGATCCGGTTCTGGGTCACGTCAATCCGCAGGAAATCGGTGAAGTCGCCGCCAATGCCCACATGGGCCATCACGTCACGCGGTTCATGCTGATCAAGGCTTGCGAGTTTCTCAAGGCGATCGGCGATGCCGGACGCATGGACATTCCGGTGGCGGTCAACATCTCGCCGAGAGAATTCGCCAACGTGTCGCCCGCCGATATGTTCATCGAGGTGGCCGCGGAATACAACATCGATCCGGACCGCATCGAAATCGAGATCACCGAAGAGACGCTGTTCGACACCAAGAGCTCCAACCACCAGCTCGTGCGCCTCAAGAAAGCCGGCTTCAAGATTGCGGTGGACGACTTCGGCATGGGGCACTCGTCCCTCTCCTATCTGATCGACATGCGCATCGACCGGCTCAAGATCGACCGCAACTTCATTACGGGGATTGCGCATAATCCGCACAACCAGGCGCTGGTGACAGCGCTCCTGACGCTTGGCAACGCGCTTGACCTGGCCATTCTGGTTGAAGGTGTGGAAACCCGCGAGGAAGCTGAAAAGCTGATCGAGCTCGGCTGCGATCAGGCTCAGGGCTTCCTGTTCTCCAAGGCCCTGACACCCTCGGATGCCTCGCTTTGGCTCGCTCAGCGCGAGCTTGCGGGCAAGGATGTCTTCAAGCTGGCGGCCAACAAGCGCATCGCCTGAACCGATACACAAACGCAAATTCCATCTCCACCCGCAAGATTGGCGCGTTAAGGCTTCCCGTTGCCTTGCTTTTCTTTTATGGAACACGCAAAAAATCGGTTCATGCCGGGCTGACTGACCCGGTCCAATGCGAGGACACCTTCGTCAATGCTCGATCTCCTGAGGCGCGGCGCGCAAACCTGGGTCGCCAAAATCTTCTTCGTGCTGCTGGTCGGCTCCTTCGGCGTATGGGGTGTGTCGCGTTCGCTCGTCGCCAGCACGCCGGATGCCGTGATCACCGTCGGTGACCAGAAGGTCGGGGCTCATGAATTCCGCATGGCCTATGAACGGCAGATTGCCGGCATCTCCCGCCAGATCGGTCAGCGGATCACACCCGAGCAGGCGCGCGCCTTCGGCATCGAATCGCAGGTTTACGGACAGCTTGCGGCCGGTGCGGCCCTCGACCAGCTTTCCATCCAGATGAAGCTTGGCCTGTCCGAGGCACGTCTTGCCGAAGAAATCGCCAAGGAGCCCGCCTTCCGCGCGGCAAATGGCAAGTTCGACCGCCAGGTCTTCGCCGCCACGCTGCGCAACGCCGGCTTCACGGAAGCCGACTATATCCAGAGCCAGACGAAGGTTGCGATCCGGAGCCAGCTCGTTGATGCAATTGCAGATGGCTTCAAGGCTCCGAAGACACTGACGGACGCCATGGTTCAGTATCGCGCCCAGACGCGCGACATCCGTTACATCCTGCTCTCGTCCGCCAATGTGGAGGCTGTGAAGCCGCCGGAAAACGATGTGCTTTCGAAGTGGTATGACGAGCACAAGGCGGCCTATCGCGCACCGGAATATCGCAAGTTCACCTACATGAAACTGGAGCCGGCCGACATCATGGATGCGGCTGCGATTTCAGACGCCGACATCAAGGCAGACTACGAGAAAAACAAGAGCCGGTATCTGACTCCGGGCTCGCGTTCCATCGAACTTCTGCCTTTCCCGGACAAGGCTGCCGCCGAAAAGGCTGATCAGCGTCTGAAGTCGGGCGAGATCACCTTCGACAAGTTCATAGAGGAAACCGGCCGCAAGCCGGCCGACGTGATGCTGGGCAATTTCGAGAAGGCCAAGGTGCCGGATCCGAAGATTGCCGACGCGGCCTTTGCAATTGAAACTGACGGTGGCGTCAGTGGCGTCGTCGATGGTGCATTCGGCCCGGTGATTTTGCGCGTGACCAACATCAAGCCGGACAGCCAGAGTTCGCTCGATCAGGTCAAGGACAAGATCCGCCGCGATATCGCCCTTGCGCAGGCCGCCCAGGACATCATGAACGTGCGCGACCGCTACGAGGACCTTCGTGCTTCGGGCGCTTCGCTTGAGGAAGCTGCCAAGCAGCTCAAGCTCAGCTCGATGACGGTGGAAGCCGTCGATGCGACGGGCAAGGACATGAAGGGCGAGCCGGTGAAGGATCTTCCGGCGCAGCAGAAGCTGCTGGGCGAGGTCTTCAAGACCGAACAGGGCGTCGATGCGCTTCCGATCAGCATTGGCCAGGAGGGCTATGTCTGGTTCGAGGTCAAGGGAATCACCGCCGAGCGCGACCGCAAGCTCGAAGAGGTTCGCGACCGTGTGGTTGCAGACTGGACGCTCGAGCAGACACAGAAGGCTATCGACGCCAAGGCGGACACGATCCTGAAGGAGCTCAAGGACGGCAAGGCGCTGAACGACATCGCATCGGGTCTTGGCGTGAATGTCGAGGAAAAGACCGGCATCAAGCGGAACACCGAAGACGCCGTGCTGAGCCCGCAGGCAGTTTCTGCTGCCTTCGGCGGGGCGGAAGGCCATGCGGCGGCGGCCTGGACCGCCGACAAGAGCGAGAAGATCGTGCTGCAGGTTACGGCAACGGGAACCGACACGAATGTCGATCCTCTCGCTGACGATACCCGACAGATCGAACAGCTCGCCAATTCGGCCGGCGACGACATGCTGGATGAAATGGTAACCAAGCTGCAGGGCCAGTATGGCGTGTCAATCAACCAGACGCTCGCCCAGCAGGCGATCACGCGATAAGGCGGCTTGTGAGCCGGGGGAGTTTTCATGCCTGACTTGAAGCAGCACATCGCCAAGGTCGCGGCCGGCGAAAGCCTGAATGCAGAAGAGGCGCGCGACGCCTTCTCGATCATCATGAGCGGCGAGGCCACGCTGGCGCAGATCGGCGGCTTTCTCATGGCGCTGCGCGTGCGGGGCGAGACGGTCCCGGAAATTGTCGGTGCCGTCGGCGTGATGCGTGAAAAGATGTTGCGCGTCGACGTCCCGGCAAACGCGATCGATATCGTCGGCACCGGCGGCGACGGCATGAAAACCTACAACATCTCGACGCTTGCTTCGCTGATCGTGGCGGGAACAGGCGTGCCGGTTGCAAAGCATGGGAACCGGGCTCTTTCTTCCAGGGCCGGAACGGCCGATGCCTTGAGTGCGTTGGGTGTCAAGCTCGACATCGGACCGCAGGCCATCTCGGCCTGCATCCGCGAGGCCGGCATCGGCTTCATGTTCGCCCAGCTTCACCATTCGGCAATACGACATGTCGGTCCGGCGCGAGTTGAACTCGGTACGCGCACGGTCTTCAACATTCTGGGGCCGCTCGCCAATCCGGGCAGCGTGAAGCGACAACTGGTTGGCGTCTTTTCGCCGCAATGGCTTCATCCGATTGCCGAGACGCTGCGCGAACTCGGATCGGAAAGCGTCTGGGTCGTGCACGGCAGCGGGCTCGATGAAATTACCACCACGGGACCGACCGACGTCGTGGCGCTGGAAGATGGCAAGATCCGCGCCTTCAAGCTGACGCCTTCCGACTTTGGTGTCGAGACTGCAAAGATCGACGACCTTCGTGGCGGCGATGGCGAGGAGAATGCGCGTGCACTGCGCGCCGTGCTCGACGGTCAGAAGAATGCCTATCGTGACATTTCCCTCGCCAATGCAGCCGCATCGCTTGTTGTGGCGGGCGTCGCCGAGGACATCAAGACGGGCATGACACTCGCCATCGAATCGCTCGAAAGCGGCGCTACGGCTGGCGCTCTGGAAAAGCTGATCGCCGTTTCCAATTCTGCAGAGTGAGCGGATAGGCAGGAACCTCCGATGACCGACATCCTGAAGAAGATCGAAGCCTACAAGCGCGAGGAAATCGCGGCAGCCAAGACTGCGGTTCCGCTGGACGAATTGAAGGCCCGCGCCGCCGATCAGGCCGCACCGCGCGGCTTTGCGAAGGCCCTGAAAGCAAAGCAGGATGCCGGTGCCTTCGGCCTGATTGCCGAGATCAAGAAGGCCAGTCCGTCCAAGGGGCTCATTCGCCCGGATTTTAATCCGCCGGTACTGGCCGCCGCCTATGAAGCCGGCGGCGCTGCCTGCCTGTCCGTGCTCACCGATACGCCGAGTTTCCAGGGCGCGCCCGAGTTTCTGACGGAAGCGCGCAAGGCCTGCTCGCTGCCGGCACTTCGCAAGGATTTCATGTTCGAGACTTATCAGGTTCACGAGGCGCGCGCCTGGGGCGCGGACGCGATCCTGCTGATTATGGCAAGCCTCTCGGACGACGAGGCACGTCGGCTTGAGGATGAGGCACTCTCGCTCGGAATGGATGTTCTGGTCGAAGTTCACGACGAGGAAGAGACGGAGCGGGCGCTCAAGCTCACCTCCCCGCTGCTTGGCATCAACAACCGCAACCTCCGGACCTTCGAAGTCAGCCTCACGGTCAGCGAGCGGCTGGCGAAGATGGTCCCGGAAGACAAGCTGCTCGTCGGCGAGAGCGGCATCTTCACGCACGAGGACTGCCAGCGGCTGAAGGCGAGCGGCATTTCGACCTTCCTCGTCGGCGAAAGCCTGATGCGGCAGACGGATGTGACGGCCGCTACACGCCTGCTTCTGACCGGTCAGGCCGAGAGCGTCGCAGCCGAATGACGAGCGGGCTTACCCATATCAACGAAAAGGGCGACGCCCACATGGTCGATGTGGGTGCGAAGGACGATACCGAGCGCACGGCAAGTGCTGAAGGCTTCATCCGCATGAAGCCGGAGACCCTGGCGCTGATCCGCTCCGGCTCCGCCAAGAAGGGCGATGTGCTGGCAACCGCCCGTATTGCCGGCATTATGGCCGCCAAGCAGACATCGAACCTCATCCCGCTCTGCCACCCGCTGATGCTGACCAAGGTTACCGTCGAGATCGAGGAGGCGCCGGCGCTTCCCGGCTATCGCGTCGTGACAACGGCGAAGCTGACCGGCAAGACAGGTGTCGAGATGGAGGCGCTGACCGCTTGCTCGGTCGCGTGCCTGACCATCTACGACATGGCCAAGGCCGCAGACAAGGGCATGGAGATCGGCCCGATCCGCCTGCTGACGAAGTCGGGCGGCAAGTCCGGCGATTATGTTTACGAGGGCGGAATTGGCGATGACATTGTTGCCGGTTGATGCAGCGCTGGCCCGGCTTCTGGCGCTCGCCAAGCCTATTGCCGAGAATGAAACCCTGCCGCTTGATGCCTGTGCCAGCCGCGTTCTCGCCTCGGATCTCGCTGCAAAGCTGACGCAGCCGCCCTTCGATTCATCCGCCATGGATGGCTATGCCATCCGAACGGCTGACGCGCGTGCAGATGCCCGGCTCAAGCTCATCGGAGAATCAGCAGCAGGTCATGCCTTCGAAGGCTCTGTCGGTTCGGGCGAGACGGTTCGCATCTTCACGGGCGCACCTGTGCCGACAGGCGCAGATGCGGTGCTGCTTCAGGAGGATGCAATCCGTCATGACGATGGCACGATCGGGATGAACTTCTTCCCCGAACCGCGCCGGCATATCCGCCCGCAGGGTCAGGACTTCCGCGAGGGCGAGACGATCCTGAAAGCCGGGGCGGTGATGACGCCGCCTCGCCTGATGGTTGCGGCCGCAATGGATCACGTGACCCTCTCCGTGCGCCGACGCACTCGCGTCGGATTGCTGGCAACCGGCGACGAACTGGTGCGCCCAGGCGAACCTCGCGCCGCAAGCCAGATCATCGCCTCGAACACCTTTGCGGTCGCTGCCCTTTCCCGCGACTGTGGAGCAGACGTGACCGATCTCGGCATCGCGCGCGACACGATGGAGGATCTTGCTGCCAGAATCGCCAGTGCCCGTGCTGCGAAGCTCGATGTTCTGGTGACGCTGGGCGGCGCTTCGGTTGGCGATCACGACCTGGTGCAGAAGGCGCTGAAGGATGCGGGCATGCAGCTCGACTTCTGGCAGATCGCCATGCGGCCGGGCAAACCGCTGATGGTTGGCTCGCTCGGCGACATGATCGTCATCGGCCTGCCCGGCAATCCCGTTTCGAGCCTCGTCTGCAGCCTTCTCTTTCTCGAGCCGGTGCTGGCGAAGCTTGCTGGCCTGGCGGCACCCAAGCGCGAAGCAGAAGTCATCGTCTCGCGGGCGCTCGGCGAAAACGACAAGCGCCGGGACCATCTGCGCGCGAAGCTTACGCGCGACGATCTGGGCCGCCTGATCGCCGAACCGTTCGACAAGCAGGATTCCTCGATGATGAACGTGCTGGCGCAGGCCGGCTGCCTCGTCATCCGCGAGCCTTTTGCGCCGTCCCTTGCCGCTGGCGGAACGGCAAGCGCAATCATCTTGCGCGAACCGGAAACGCCCTAACGCACAGTCCCCTTATGCCAATTCGGGAACGGCCTGCGGGATGACGTCGACCAGCGTCTCGGCCGTCAGCCCCCTGCCCGCGACCTGCCCCGCCTGTCCGTGAATCCACACGGCGGCGCAAGCCGCTTCGAAGGCCGGCGCGGCATGCGCGAGCATGGCGGCCGTGATCCCCGCCAAGACATCACCGGAACCCGCCGTCGCCAGGTCGGCTGGCGCATTGGTGTTGATCGCGGCGCGGCCATCGGGCGCCGCGATGACCGTATCCGAACCTTTGTAGACGATCACCGCGCCCGAGCGGCCGGCCGCCTTGCGCGCGCGCTCGACCTTAGAGCCGTCGGCGCCTGCAATGTCCGGGAAAAGTCTGCCGAATTCGCCTTCATGCGGCGTCATGACGACTGTCGCACCTTCCGCGCGGATGGCCTCGAACAGGGATTTCGGTTCACTCGCAAAAGCCGTCAGGGCATCGGCGTCGAGCACGGTGGGTTTGGTGAGAAGCGAGAGCGCGAGTTCGCGCAAGTTCGCGCTGACGCCATAGCCGGGACCGACCACGAATGCGCTCACACGATGGTCGCTCAGCATGGCGCGGATGGCACGGCTATCGGCCTCGCGGAGCATGACCGCATTCAGATGCGCCGCATTGACCGCCAGCGCTTCGGGTGGCGAGACCAGCGTGACCGCACCGGCACCCGCCTTCAGCGCTGCGGTGGCGGAAAGACGTGCGGCGCCCGAGCTCGTCGGCCCGCCGGAAAAGACGGCGACATGGCCGCGCGCATATTTGTGGCTCTGCGCAGTCGGACCGACGAGCGCGGCAGAAAACAGGCCGGGATCGTTTTCCCAGAGCTTGCCCGCGCGCGCCGTGACCAGGCGTTTCGGGATCCCGATATCGAAGACATGGAGCGTGCCGCAGAGTTCCCGGCCCGGCAAGAGAAGATGCCCCGGCTTTCTGGCCATGAACGTGACGGTGTGGCTTGCGGCAAAGGCGGCGCCACGGATTTCGCCCGTTTCCCCGTCCAGGCCTGACGGAACATCCGCGGCGACAACAGGAAGGCTGAGCTTGCCGCAGTCGGCGATGATTCTGGCGACATCATCGGGAACGTCCCGGCTGAGACCTGCGCCGAAGATCGCATCGACGATCACGTCGCCGGGTCTTGCCGCATACCCAGCGAGCGGCTGAACCTCGCCCGCAAGTCCAGTCCGCGCAATCGCGGCATCGCCTTTCAGGCTTTCGGCTCCCAGTGCATAGACGCTAACATTGGCGCCAGCACGCGCAAGTGCATCTGCGGCGACGTAACCATCGCCGCCATTATTGCCGGGACCGCACAGAACAGCAAAGCGGAGCGCGTCCGGATAGTAGCCAAGAGCCACGGCGGCCACGGCCTCGCCTGCACTTTGCATGAGACGGAACGAGTCGATGCCAGACGCTGCGGCATCTTCGTCGACCAGGCCCATTTCGCGCGGACCGATGAGAATTCGTTCAAATTCTTGCGACATCCTCATTTCCGTTTCCCCCAGAAGGCGGTTCCGCCGTCAGCATTTGGGCTATTTTTGTGCATTTGATGAATATATGCGCATGTTTCTGACGATGGTCTTCAATCCGTGCGGTCCCGACATCCAAGGCTTACTCTCATGCGTCGTATTTTCGCTGAGAATTCACCGAATGCCACTGGCCTTTTAAGCCGATTTGGGTGAAAACTCTTTGTGAGCAGTGAGATATCAACCGAATTTTGCCGCAACTTCAGGCAATTGGCATGATATCTGCATTGAGTTGGGCGCGGGGACAATATTGGCCCCACGTCAACGGGAGAAGCGGAGAAGTATTTTCTCATGAAAAAGATCGAAGCGATCATCAAGCCTTTCAAGCTGGACGAAGTGAAGGAAGCACTGCAGGAAGTCGGCCTGCAGGGGATCACTGTGACTGAAGCCAAGGGCTTTGGCCGTCAGAAGGGCCATACTGAACTCTATCGCGGCGCCGAATATGTCGTAGATTTTCTCCCCAAGGTGAAGGTCGAAGTGGTGCTTGCGGATGAGAATGCGGAAACCGTCATCGAGACGATCCGCAAGGCGGCGCAGACCGGCCGCATCGGCGACGGAAAAATCTTCGTATCCAATATCGAGGAAGTCATCCGCATCCGTACTGGCGAGACCGGCATCGACGCCATCTGACCTTGCCCCGGAAACGGGTCGAGGAATTAGGGACTGGAAACACCTGTCGTCATCAAAAAGGGATAAACTCAAATGGCGAAATCGAATGATATTCTGAAGCAGATCAAGGACAACGACGTGAAGTTCGTTGACCTCCGCTTCACGGATCCCAAGGGCAAGCTGCAGCATGTGACCATGGACGTATCCTGCGTCGATGAAGACATGTTTGCCGACGGCGTCATGTTCGACGGTTCCTCGATCGGCGGCTGGAAGGCCATCAACGAGTCCGACATGGTGCTGATGCCCGACGCGGAAACGGCCCATATGGACCCGTTCTTCGCACAGTCGACTATGGCAATCGTCTGCGACATTCTCGACCCGGTCTCCGGCGAGCCCTACAACCGCGACCCGCGCGGCACGGCCAAGAAGGCCGAAGCCTACCTCAAGGCATCCGGCATCGGCGACACGATCTTCGTTGGCCCGGAACCGGAATTCTTCGTCTTTGACGACGTGAAGTACAAGGCAGACCCGTACAACACGGGCTTCAAGCTGGACTCCTCGGAACTGCCGTCGAACGACGATACCGATTACGAGACCGGCAACCTTGGCCACCGTCCGCGCGTCAAGGGCGGCTATTTCCCGGTTCCGCCGGTCGACAGCCTGCAGGACATGCGCTCGGAAATGCTGACGATCCTCACAGAAATGGGTGTGGTTGTCGAAAAGCACCACCACGAAGTGGCTGCGGCCCAGCACGAGCTCGGGGTAAAGTTCGACACGCTGGTGCGTAACGCCGACAAGATGCAGATCTACAAGTACGTCGTGCATCAGGTCGCCAACGCTTACGGCAAGACTGCCACCTTCATGCCGAAGCCGATTTTCGGCGACAACGGCTCGGGCATGCACGTGCACCAGTCGATCTGGAAGGACGGCAAGCCGACGTTTGCGGGCGACGAATATGCCGGCCTCTCCGAGTCCTGCCTCTATTACATCGGCGGCATCATCAAGCATGCCAAGGCAATCAACGCCTTCACCAACCCGACGACGAACTCCTACAAGCGTCTCGTCCCGGGCTATGAAGCGCCGGTTCTGCTTGCCTACTCGGCCCGCAACCGCTCTGCATCGTGCCGCATTCCGTTCGGCTCCTCGCCGAAGGCCAAGCGCGTGGAAGTTCGCTTCCCCGATCCGGCCCAGAACCCCTATCTCGGCTTCGCCGCCATGCTGATGGCCGGCCTCGACGGCATCAAGAACAAGATCCATCCCGGCAAGGCCATGGACAAGGATCTTTACGACCTGCCGCCGAAGGAGTTGAAGAAGATCCCGACGGTTTGCGGTTCGCTGCGCGAAGCACTCGAAAGCCTCGACAAGGATCGCAAGTTCCTGACCGCCGGCGGCGTGTTCGACGATGACCAGATCGATGCCTTCATCGAATTGAAGATGGTCGAAGTCATGCGTTTCGAAATGACGCCGCATCCGGTCGAATTCGACATGTACTATTCGATCTGATCGTTCGATCATCGAAGAGTTGCGAAAAGCGGGGGAGCAATCCTCCGCTTTTTCTCTTGCTGCGCCCTGCCCGGCTTTAAGTCCGCGCGCGATGGCGCTATGACCTTTGCATATATTTTCAATTCCTGTGGTGCCGCCCCGTGTACATGCTCACGCCTCCGATCCTGCTTTCCGTCGTCTTTGGCTATCTGCTCGGCTCGATCCCCTTCGGCCTGATCCTGACCCGCGCAGCCGGGCTCGGCGACGTGCGAAAGATCGGTTCGGGCAATATCGGCGCAACCAATGTGCTGCGCACCGGCAACAAGAAGCTGGCAGCGGCCACACTCCTGCTCGACGCGCTGAAGGCGACGGTCGCGGCTGTCGTCGCCGCGCATGTCTTTTCGCTGGAAGCGGGCATCGCGGCAGGTTTCGCCGCGTTTATCGGTCACCTTTATCCGGTGTGGCTGAAGTTCAAGGGCGGCAAGGGCGTAGCTACCTATATCGGAGTACTGCTCGGTCTCGCTCCGCTCATGGTTCTGGTGTTTGCGGTGATCTGGCTCGGCTGCGCCAAGATCACACGCTACTCGTCTCTTTCCGCCCTGGTTGCAACTCTCATCGTTCCGGTTGTAGAGTGGTTCGCGGGGGATCACAGGGTTGCCGTTGCACTTGCAGTGATGACGGTGATCACATGGATCAAGCACAAGCAGAACATCGAGCGACTTCTGGCCGGCACCGAAAGCAGGATCGGCCAGAAGGGGTAGAACGGGGACCATATATGGCGGAGCGCGCGGCGAAGGGCATCAGACTCACCGACAAGCAGCGCATCGCCTGGCTTCGGCTCATCCGCTCCGACAATGTCGGTCCCGTCACGTTTCGTGATCTGATCAATCATTTCGGCACCGCCGAAACGGCACTTGCCATGCTGCCGGAGCTTTCGGCCCGCGGCGGCTCATCACGGGCCATCCGCATCGCAAGCGAACAGGAGGCGCTGGCCGAACTGGAGGCGGCGCGTCGTCATGGAGCGCAATTCGTCGGGATCGGCGAGCCGGATTATCCTGCGGCACTTCGCCAGATCGACGGCGCACCACCGCTTCTCGCCGTCAAGGGCGATCTCTCAACCTTTCACGCGCCGGCACTCGGCATTGTCGGCTCGCGCAATGCCTCGGTTGCAGGCGCAAAATTCGCCGCGATGATTGCCACCGAGGCCGGCCGCGCCGGCTTCACGGTGATTTCCGGCCTGGCGCGCGGCATTGATACGGCTGCGCATCGCGCCAGCATCTCCACGGGGACGATCGCGGCGCTGGCCGGCGGCATCGACAAGCCATATCCACCCGAGAACCTTCCGCTCTATGATGCAATCTGCAATGGAGGCGGGCTCGCTGTCAGTGAAATGCCCTTCGGTTGGGAGGCGCGGGCACGCGACTTCCCGCGACGGAACCGGCTGATTGCGGGAATTTCATTAGGCACTGTGGTTATCGAAGCCGCATCGCGATCCGGCTCCCTGATCACAGCGACACGCGCCGCGGATTTCGGACGTCTGGTCTTTGCGGTCCCTGGCTCGCCGCTCGACCCGCGTTGCCACGGCACCAATCAGTTGCTGAAGGACGGTGCAACCATCGTCACGACGCCGGAAGACGTCATCGAAGCCCTGAGGCCCCTGGTCGAGACGGATCTCTTTTCGGCGGCAGATGCCCGCGAGCCCGATGTCGAACAACCGCATGAGAGCTACGAGCCGCCAGATGACGATGATCGCTTTCGCATCGTCAGCGCGCTCGGTCCAACGCCGGCGGAGATAGATGATATCGTCCGGCATACCGGCCTCTCACCGCAGGCAGTATATCTCGTCCTGCTGGAACTCGACCTTGCCGGCCGGCTCGTGCGCCACAGGGGTGGCCTCGTCAGCCTCGACTATTGAGTGCCCGCTCCGGCTGCGGGCTGAGTCGGCTGCGGCCAGACTGAATGTCGCCCGCCTCCACATAGGCCATTTCGATCAGATAGCAGAGCAGGTCTGCGCCTTCGCTCTTGGCGACCAACCGCAATTCCCCCAGCATCTGCCGCAGATAGGCGATGTTTTCCCTGGTCTTTCCAGCGTCGGCTCCATTGTTTCGATGGATCGAATTCATGTCCCGCGCTCTCTTTTCCCATGAAAATGTATTGGCTTTAATACGATCACTCGTGAAACCTGAGCATAGTGAATTTATCTATAATTGCAACAACCATATAAACCTCCTTAGGTTGTATCCGGTTTAGCGGGGGCGAAAATTCGGCAAGCCCCCTTGACCGCAGCGATTTCCCTGTCCATGTCGGGGTGTAAAATTGCGACCTCAAGTGCGTCCGCACCGTTTTTGCGTGTTCCCGCGCTGAAAGCGCCCAAGCGGATCTGGATAGTATGATGAACGTAGTCGTGGTGGAATCGCCTGCGAAGGCCAAGACAATCAACAAGTATCTCGGCTCCGGCTACAAGGTTCTCGCCTCGTTCGGCCATGTGCGCGATCTGCCGGCCAAGGACGGTTCGGTGCTTCCGGACCAGGATTTCGAAATGTCCTGGGAGGTCGATGCGGCCTCCGCCAAGCGCGTCAAGGACATCGCCGATGCGCTGAAGGATGCCGACGGCCTTATTCTCGCGACCGACCCGGATCGCGAAGGTGAAGCCATTTCCTGGCACGTTCTCGATCTCCTGAAGAAGAAGAAGGTGCTCGGTTCGAAGCCGGTGAAGCGCGTCGTCTTCAACGCCATCACCAAGAAGGCCGTTCTGGACGCGATGGCGCAGCCGCGTGACATCGATATCCCGCTTGTCGATGCCTATCTGGCCCGCCGCGCGCTCGACTATCTCGTCGGATTCAACCTTTCGCCGGTTCTGTGGCGCAAACTGCCGGGGGCCCGCTCTGCGGGGCGTGTGCAGTCGGTGGCGTTGCGGCTCGTCTGCGACCGCGAGTCCGAGATCGAGCGCTTCGTTTCGGAAGAATACTGGAACCTGTCAGCGATCCTGAAGACGCCGCGTGGCGACGAGTTCGAGGCACGCCTGGTCTCTGCAGACGGCAAGCGCCTGCAAAGCAAGTCGATTGCCAATGGCGAACAGGCGAACAACCTGAAGGCGCTGCTCGAAGGTGCGGCCTATGCGGTCGAGTCGGTCGAGGCGAAACCCGTCAAGCGCAATCCCGGACCGCCCTTCACCACGTCAACGCTCCAGCAGGCCGCCTCTTCGCGCCTGGGCTTCTCGGCGTCGCGCACCATGCAGGTCGCGCAGAAGCTCTATGAAGGCATGGACATTGGCGGCGAGACCGTCGGTCTCATTACCTATATGCGTACCGACGGCGTACAGATGGCGCCGGAAGCGATCGACGCGGCCCGTGCCGCCATCGTCGATCAGTTCGGCGCGCGCTACTGCCCTGAAAAGCCGCGCTTCTATTCCACCAAGGCGAAAAACGCCCAGGAAGCGCACGAAGCCATCCGCCCGACCGACTTCTCGCGCTCGCCCGACAAGGTGCGCCGCTTCCTCGACAGCGACCAGCTGCGCCTTTACGAACTGATTTGGAAGCGCGGTATCGCGAGCCAGATGGCAGGTGCCGAAATCGAGCGCACCACGGTTGAAATCCTCGCCGACAATGGCGGCAAGAAGGCGGGCCTGCGTGCTGTCGGCTCGGTGATCCGCTTCGACGGCTTCATTGCTGCCTACACAGACCAGCGCGAAGAGAACGAGCCTTCGGAAGACGGTGAAGACGATGGCCGCCTGCCGGAGATCAACGCACGTGAAAAGCTCGACAAGCAGAAGGTGAATGCCTCGCAGCACTTCACCGAGCCGCCGCCGCGCTATTCGGAAGCCTCGCTGATCAAGAAGATGGAAGAGCTCGGCATCGGCCGTCCGTCGACCTATGCCGCGACGATTGCTACGCTGCGCGACCGTGAATATGTGACCATCGACAAGCGCAAGCTGATCCCGGACGCCAAGGGGCGTCTGGTAACTGCATTCCTCGAGAACTTCTTCGCCAAGTATGTGGAATATGATTTCACCGCCGATCTCGAAGAGAAGCTCGACAAGATTTCGGCTGGCGAACTCGACTGGAAGAAGGTTCTCCGCGAATTCTGGAACGACTTCTTCTCGCAGATCGAGGACACAAAGGAACTGCGCGTTACCAACGTGCTCGATGCGCTGAACGAGGCGCTGGCGCCGCTCGTCTTCCCGAAGCGCGAAGACGGTTCCGATCCGCGCATCTGCCAGGTCTGCGGCACCGGCAATCTGTCGCTGAAGCTTGGCAAGTACGGTGCCTTTGTCGGCTGCTCGAACTATCCGGAATGCAACTATACGCGCCAGCTTTCAGCCGATGCGAATGCTGAAGATGGTGCAGCGGCCGACGGCCCGACCGTGCTTGGCACTGATCCGGACACGGGCGAGGAAGTGTCGCTGCGTTCGGGTCGCTTCGGGCCTTATGTCCAGCGTGGCGACGGCAAGGATGCCAAGCGCGCGAGCTTGCCCAAGGGCTGGAAGCCGGACACGACGACGCTGGAGCGGGCACTCTCCTTGCTTTCTCTGCCGCGCGAAGTGGGCATTCATCCTGAAACCGGCAAACCGATTTCTGCCAGCATCGGCCGTTATGGTCCGTTCATGCTGCATGACGGCGCTTACGCCAATCTCGAGTCGGTCGAGGACGTGTTCACGGTCGGCCTCAACCGCGCCGTGACGCTGATTGCCGAGAAGCAGGCACGCGGCGGCAAGCCCGCACGGGCCGGCGCAACGGCGCTGAAGGAACTCGGCGACCATCCGAGCGGCGGCGCGATCACCGTTCGCGAAGGCCGATACGGGCCTTACGTCAACTGGGGCAAGGTCAATGCGACCCTGCCGCGTGGCAAGGACCCGCAATCGGTGACGGTTGAGGAAGCCCTGGCCCTGATTACGGAGAAGGCCGGCAAGGCGCCTGCACCGAAGGCGAAGGGTTCGAAGGCCAAGGCTGCAAAGACCACCAAGTCTGCAGCAGCCGACAAGCCCGCAGCGGCCAAGTCCTCCAAGGCCCCCGCGAAAGCCAAGGCGCCCGCCAAGGCAAAGGCTCCGGCCAAGGCAAAGGCTGCGCCGAAGACCAAGAAGGACTGATGCATGACACGCAAGCGGCACGATGACATCGATGGTGCCGTCAATCGCGGCAATGAACCGGGCAAGCGCGTGAAGCGCGGCGGCAAGAGCGCCGCGCCGGCTACGGATTTCGTCTATGGCGAATTGCCGTCGCGCGAGGTCGTACTGCGTTTCATCGCCGATCATCCGCAAAAGGCCTCCAAGCGCGAGCTTTACAAGGCCTTTGGAATCAAGGGTGACGACCGGATTGCGCTGAAAGACATGCTGCGCGATCTCGAAGACGAGGGCATGGTCGAGAAGAACCGCAAGTCGCTGGTGCGCCCTGGCGCGCTGCCGCCGGTCACGGTTCTCGACATTACCGTGCGCGGCAAGGATGGCGAGCTGATCGCACGTCCTGCCGAATGGCTCGACGAGATGGGTGTCGCGCCGGCCGTGGCAATCCGCCAGACCTCGAATGCAGGACGCTCCGGGCGCGACAAGGCTCCGGTTGCCGGTCTCGGCGACCGGGTGTTGGCGAAGATCTTCCCGGCAAGCGATCGCGGCGGCCCGGCCTATACGGCGCGGATAATCAAGGTTCTCGACAAGCGCAAGAATGCCGGCATGGGCGTCTTCAAGACGACACCCGGCGGTGGCGGCCGCGTGCTGCCCATCGATCGGCGCGGCGAGGAACTGGTGGTCGATCCGGATTCTACCGGCAACGCGCAGGATGGCGATCTGGTCGAGATCGAGACGCTGCGTATCGGCCGTTACGGACTGGCGCGCGCCAAGGTTTTATCCGTCATCGGGTCGGTGGCGTCGGAGAAGGCGATCTCGATGATCGCCATCCATGCCCATGGCATTCCCTATATCTTCCCCGACAAGGTGATGGCCGAGGCGGAAGCCGCGAAGCCCGCCTCCATGTCGAAGCGCGAGGACTGGCGCAAGGTTCCGCTGATTACCATCGACCCGGCAGACGCCAAGGACCACGACGATGCGGTCTACGCCGAAGACGACCCATCGCCCGACAATCCGGGTGGCGTGATCGTCACGGTCGCGATTGCCGACGTCTCCTGGTATGTGCGACCGAACTCGCCGCTTGACCGCGAGGCGCTGAAGCGCGGCAACTCCGTCTATTTCCCGGACCGCGTGGTACCGA
The DNA here is from genome assembly GCA_900467685.1 of Hyphomicrobiales bacterium. Classification (GTDB taxonomy): domain Bacteria; phylum Pseudomonadota; class Alphaproteobacteria; order Rhizobiales; family Rhizobiaceae; genus Ensifer_A. The sequence goes on along the minus strand of UBQX01000012.1, from coordinate 207,335 downwards.
TGCTGCCCGAGCGGATTTCGAACGATCTCTGCTCTCTGCGCGAAGGAGAAGACCGCCCGGCGATTGCCGTGCGCATGACCTTCTCCAAGGCGGGCCGCAAGGCGGGACATACGTTTCATCGCATCATGATGAAGAGCGCCGCCAAGCTGTCCTACCAGCAGGCACAGGCGGCCATCGATGGGAACCCAGACGAGAAGAGCGGACCGCTGCTCGACACGATCCTGAAGCCGCTGTGGCACGCCTATCGCATCATGACGATCGGCCGCGACCGCCGCGAGCCGCTGGAGCTCGACCTGCCCGAGCGCAAGATCCTGCTGAAGAGCGACGGCACCGTGGACCGCGTCTTCGTGCCGCCGCGTCTCGACGCGCATCGGCTGATCGAAGAGATGATGATCCAGGCGAACGTGGCGGCTGCCGAAACGCTGGAAAAGGCGCGCCAGCCCCTGCTCTACCGCGTCCACGACACGCCCTCTATGGCCAAGCAGGAAGTGCTGCGCGAGTTCCTGGGCACGCTCGAAATGTCATTGGCGCGCGGCAATCTGCGCTCCAGCCATTTCAACCAGATCCTCGACAAGGCGCGCGGAACGCCGGTCGAGACCATGGTCTCCGAAATGGTGCTGCGATCGCAGAGCCAGGCGATCTACAGCCCGGAAAATCTCGGGCATTTTGGCCTGAACCTGATGAAATACGCCCACTTCACGTCGCCGATCCGCCGCTATTCCGATCTCATCGTCCATCGCGGTCTCGTCAAGGCGCTGAATCTTGGCGAAGGCGGGCTGACGATGGAGGAGGAAGAGGTTCTCGACGACATCGCCGCCGAGATCTCGACTTTCGAACGCCGCGCGATGAAGGCGGAACGCGATACGGTGGACCGGCTGATCGCGCATCATCTGGCCGGCCGCATCGGCGAGAGCTTCGACGGGCGTGTTTCGGGTGTCACCAAGTCGGGACTTTTCATCTCGCTGCCGCAGTTCGGGGCAGACGGCTTCGTGCCGGTCTCGACACTTGGCATGGATTATTTCATATATGACGAAGCCCATCAGGCACTGACGGGCGAAAAGACCGGGCTCGGCTACCGTCTGGGTGACAATGTCGAGGTGCGGCTCGCGGAGGCAATTCCGCTTGCAGGATCCCTGCGGTTCGAAATGCTGAGCGAGGGTCGGCGGATGCCTACGGGGGCGCGCTCATTCCATAAGTCGGGCAAGAGGTCGGGCGGCAAGCCCGGCAAGCGACCGGGGACACGGCCGCCGCGTGGTCGCCGCTGAGCGAGCGGGCCATGCCTCGGTAAATTTAGGGAGGCAGCACGATGAGTGCAAACACCGACACAAGCGAGATCGTGATCGAGGAAGAGCATCGTCCGCTGTGGCGCTCCATTCGCCGTGGACTTCTCAACACCTGCCCTGCCTGCGGGTCCAGCCGGCTGTTCAAGTCGTTCCTGAAGCCGGTTGACCGATGCGCCGCCTGTGACACCGATTTCACGGCACAGCGCGCCGATGACCTGCCGCCCTATCTCGTCATCGTCGTCGTCGGCCATGTGCTGCTGACTGCCTACATGCTGACGGATGATATCCTGCCCCAGGCGCTCTGGGTTCAGTTCCTGATCTGGGTCCCGCTCACCATTCTCTTCTCTGTCGCCATCATCCAGCCGATCAAGGGTGGCGTCATCGGTTTGCAATGGGCGCTGCGTATGCACGGCTTTGGCGGCACAGACCCTAACGACCCGAAAGAGGAGCCGGAGGACCGGACATGAGTGAAGCGCCGGGACAGGCCTATCTCCCCAACGCCGCAATCTTGGCCGCCCAGGGCGGATACCCGACCTTGCGCCCGCGCGACGCCGCCACGCTGCTGCTGCTCCGGCGCGACCAGGGCAAGGTCCAGGTTCTGTCCGGCAGGCGCAGCGACAAGCACAAATTCATGCCCGGCGTCTATGTGTTTCCCGGCGGCCGGCGCGATCCAACCGATTCGCGCATTGTCGTTTCGGGCAGTCTTGCCGAAAGCATTGCTCTGAAACTTGCCTACAAGTCCGGCGCGCGGATGACGCCAGCGCGCATGCGCGCTCTCGCCGTCGCAGCGATCCGGGAGACCTATGAGGAAGCTGGACTGGCGATAGGCCTGCCACATGGCAATCTGGCAGCTGCCCTGCCCTTCACGCCGGATATCAGCCCGCTGCGGCTCGTCGGGCGCGCCATAACGCCGCCGGGTCGCTCGCGGCGGTTCGACACGCGCTTCTTCGCCCTCTTTGCCGATGAAGTGAACCTCGACCTGTCGGCCCTACGGCCGAGCGCCGAACTGGAAACGCTGGAATGGGTCAATGTGGACGAGATCGGCGACCTGAAGATGCCGGGCATCACACTTGCCATCCTCGCCGATATCGGCGCCATGCTGAAGATTTCGCCGGAATTGACTGTCGACCTACCCGTTCCATTCTATTACATGCGCAGCGGCAAATTCATCCGCGAAGAGATTTGAGACTTTTATGGAATTGCCCGTGCAGAACAGTTCGCAGGACCATGACAACATTCATTGGCCGTCCTTCATCGCCGCGACCGCGTCGGTATCGGCTGTGGGCGTCGCCATCGGCCTTGGCTTGCCGCTGCTATCCATGATTCTTGAAAAGCGTGGCGTACCCTCCACGCTGATCGGGCTGAACTCTGCCATGGCCGGCATCGCCGCCATGGCGGCCGCGCCCATCACGACCAAGCTCGCCCATCGATTCAGCGTGCCCGCCACGATGATCGGTGCCGTGCTGCTGGCCGCGCTCAGTGCCCCCGGCTTCTATTTCGCGACAAATTTCTGGCTGTGGTTTCCGCTGCGAATCGTTTTCCACGGCGCGACGACAACGCTTTTCATTCTTTCAGAATTCTGGATCAATGCGTCTGCGCCTCCGAAAAAGAGAGGATTGGCACTCGGCGTCTATGCGACAGTGCTCTCGGTGGGCTTCGCGCTCGGGCCGCTGATCTTTGCGCGAATCGGCAGCGACGGGCTGCTCCCTTTCCTGGTGGGCGCAGTCGTCCTGCTCGTTGCCGCGGTTCCCGTCTTCATTGCCAGAGGCGAATGCCCGGTGATCGACGAAAAACCGCAGCTGCATTTCATGCGCTACATTTTTCTGGTGCCCACTGCGACGGCAGCCGTTTTCGTCTTCGGCGCGGTCGAGGCCGGCGGGCTGTCGCTTTTCCCGATCTATGCGACTCGAAGCGGATTCTCCGAGTCGCAGGCGGCGCTGCTTCTGACCATCATGGGGCTAGGCAACATGCTGTTCCAGATCCCGCTCGGGCTGATTTCCGACCGTCTGAAGGATCGGCGCATCCTGTTGTTCATCATGGCCTTTTGCGGGCTCGTAGGCGCCTTCACGCTGCCGTTGCTCTCCGATAGCTGGGAATTGCTGGCCGTCGTCCTTCTCTTCTGGGGAGGCTCCGTGGCCGGCCTGTACACGGTCGGCCTCAGCCATCTCGGATCCCGGCTGACCGGAGCGGACCTCGTGGCCGCCAATGCAGCCTTCATCTTCTGCTATGCTGTGGGAACCGTCGCCGGACCGCAGGCTATTGGCGCAGCGATGGATGCGAGCGCCAAATACGGCTACGGGCAGCAGGGATTTGCCTGGGCGATTGCCTTCTTCTTCGGCCTCTATTTCGTGCTTTCCGGGGTGCGAATGATTTTCCGACCCAAAAAGGCTTGACTTTTCGGGCGCGATTTGTAGTTTCGCGCCAGATTTCGCCGAGCCGGATTGACCGCTCCGGCGACGCTTTTATTGAGGCACTGAAAAATGGCGAAAGCAACAACCATCAAGATCAAGCTTCTGTCGACTGCCGACACGGGCTTCTTCTACGTCACCACGAAGAACAGCCGTACCATGACGGACAAGATGACGAAGACGAAGTACGACCCGGTCGCGAAGAAGCACGTCGAGTTCAAGGAAACGAAGATCAAGTAATCTACTTGATCCATTCTGTTTCAGATCGGGGCCGCAAGGCCCCGTTTCATTTTGTGCAATCCGCTTGACGGTACGCCTACGACCAGACGCACCTATACGGCGCGAAACGGCAATCATTCAGAACGAGAATTTCGGGAAAATCGGCGGCTGACCAGCTCACGGAGGCGGCACGAGGAAACCGCTCATACCGCGCGCTGGTCAGCCAACCCCACGACCCAGGAGATGCGGCGGACCTGACATCATGGGGTAACTGAATGTCTTGTGACATCCGTCATTGCCTAAAAGATCGCCCGTTTTTTAAAAAAAATCAACGATTTCTTAACCGCAGCGCCGCTCGACGTAATTTGAAGGTTAATTTTAAGACGCTTTGACGGGAATTCGTGTTGAAAAACCATGATCAGATCGAAAGAAATCCAGCGAAATTAGAATATTTATACTGGATGACAATGATACGACCTGACTAAAATCCTTTTGCGCCCTGAAAATTTCTCCATCCAAAACAGAGACTTATCTCGGCCATTGAAATGGGATTACTGCGATGGCGCTTTCCCGCAGCTCTGCAGTTCTAAGGTTGCATTACCTTACGTCACCCTGACCGCAGCCGGAATCGAAAGTTGTGGACAGTCTCAGGCTGCGGCGGCCACGACGCGATTGCGGCCCGCGTTCTTTGCCTCGTAAAGCGCCTGGTCTGCCGCTTTCATGAGCTGGGCAGGATTTTCAACCGATTGCGACAGGGAGGAAATTCCAAGCGAGGCAGTCACGTTCAGGTCGAGGCCCGCGACTTGAAGATGGAATGGCTTGCCTTCGATCGCCGCGCGCAGACGCTCCGCGATCGTGGCCGCCATGTCCAGAGAGGTGTCGGGCATGACAACCACAAATTCCTCGCCGCCATAGCGGCAGGCCAGATCGGCGCCACGCACCGTGGATCGGATGCGGGCTGCAAGCTCCTTGAGCACTTCGTCGCCGGCATCGTGGCCGTAGGTGTCGTTGATTGCCTTGAAGCGATCGATGTCCGTCAGGCACACCGAAAGCGACCGGCCGCGCGCGTTCGCGCGATCGAAAAGCAGCTTGAGATGATTGTCGAGATAACGGCGATTGTTGAGGCCGGTGAGGCCGTCCGTGACCGCCAGTTCGATCGTGTGCTCCACGCTCGCGCTCAGCCGATCATTATAGCGTTTGCGCCTGATCTGCGTCAGGCAGCGCGCGACGAGTTCGTTCGGGTCGACGGGGCGCATGATGTAGTCATTCACGCCCAGTTCGAGCGCACGGACAATGACGCCATCCGCTTCCTGATCTGCCATCAACAGTACGGGTATGAAGCGGGTGCGCTCCAGCGAGCGGAGCTGCGAGCAAAGCCGCAACGGATCGTAGTCTTCCAGGTTGGAGTTGACGATGACGAGTTCGGTGGGATTTTCTGCCGCGTAGAACAGCGCGGCCTGCGGATCGGAAATGGCCGTGACCTCGGCAATCGGTCGTAGCGCCTTGACCACGCGATCCTGCGACGTGGCGCGTGCATCGACCAGAAGGACCTGGCCAGGCTCGCTCGCTTCGTTTTCGAGGGCCATGTCGTCGACGACCATGCCGAATTTGCGCGCGGTCTCCGCCCTCACCCTGAGTTCATCGGAGAGCGCCTTGAGACGCAGCAGGCTCTTGACGCGGGACATGAGCTGCATGTCGTTGACCGGCTTGGTCAGGAAGTCATCGGCACCGGACTTCAGCCCGCGAACACGGTCGGAGGGCTGATCGAGCGCGGTCACCATCACGACCGGGATGTGCGCCGTCCGCGGGCTGGCCTTGAGCCGTTCACAAACGGTGAAACCGTCAATGCCGGGCATCATGATGTCGAGAAGGATGAGATCGACCTGCGTCTTCTCGCACAGTTCCAGCGCGGCGAAACCGTTCTCGGCCGTGATCACGTCGAAATACTCGGCAAGCAGCCGCGCTTCGAGCATCTTCACATTGGCCGGAATGTCGTCAACGACCAGAATGCGCGCCGTCATATCCGCACCCCTTACGCGTCGCCCAGGTAGGTCTTGATCGTTTCGATGAATTTCGGCACCGAAATCGGCTTTGAGACGTAGGCCTCGCAGCCGCCCTGCCTGATGCGCTCCTCGTCCCCCTTCATCGCGAAGGCTGTGACCGCGATCACCGGGATCGGATGCAGCTCCGGATCTTCCTTGAGCCAGCGCGTCACATCGAGGCCCGAGACCTCCGGCAGCTGGATATCCATCAGGATCAAGTCGGGCTTGTGCTGGCGCGCAAGGTCGAGCGCTTCCATACCGTTGCGGGTCTGGATCGTCTGATATCCCGATGCCTCTATAAGGTCTCGGAAGAGCTTCATGTTGAGCTCGTTATCCTCGACGATCATCACGCGTTTGACCATGCTTCTATCCGTCGCCTTTCATTCGAACCTCAGGCGCCGGACAGGCGGCACGCCGGTCGATTACAGGCCTCGCCCCTGGAGATTGCGCTGGACACTGTTTCCGTCGCCTGCAGACTGCGATAGAAACGGGCAGTCCATCGCGAACGTCACGATTCCTGAAGTTGTTCCCGAGAACACTAGTCAGATTTGTTTGAATAATTCGTAACCCGGGGTAGAAAATGCGCCTGAAGCCCGAGAAGACCGCCGGCAACACGCCCGATGCACAGGAGATTGCAGTGGCCATTCTCACGTGGCTGGGCGAGGAGCCGGACATGCTGACGCGTTTTCTGTCGCTGAGCGGCGTCGATGCATCATCGCTCCGGCAGTTCTCCAGCTCACCGGGCTTTGCCGCTGCGCTGATGGAATTCGTGATGGGCCATGAGCCAAGCCTCATGGCCTTCAGCGCTCGCTCGGGCATCGCACCGGACGTCGTCGCGGCCGCATGGCAGAAGCTCAGCGGGCCCTATTATGGCGGAACGGGAGCCTGACATGACCGACCTCAGCCACATCCGCCTGACCGGCCGGCCGCTGATCATCAGCGATGTAGACGATGTCATCCTCGAATTCATCGCACCCTATCAGCGCTTTCTCAATGCGCGCGGACTGAAATTCCTGCCACGATCCTTCCGCCTGACCGGCAATGTCGTCCGGGTGGGCGACGAAACGCCCGTCAGCGAGGCGGTGGTTCAGCAATCGCTGCACGACTTCTTCGACGAGCAGCATGCCTGGCAGACACCCTTCGAGCACGTCATGACCGCACTGCCGGCGCTGGCCGAAGAAGCGGACGTCGTCTTCCTCACCGCCATGCCGCCGAAGTTTACCGGGAAACGTCGTATGCTCCTGGACGAGTTGGGCCTTCATTTTCCGATGGTTGCCGTCGAGACCGCCAAGGGGCCGATTGCCTCCATGATCCGCGATCAGTACACCGCGCCCGTCGTGTTCCTGGACGACATGGCGCATAATCTTGCCTCGGTCGCCGAGCACATGCCGGACTGCCTGCTGCTCAGTCTCGCGCCGCCATCCGAGGTCCACGCCATGGCTCCAAAACCGCCGGAAACCGCACGCGTTGTGCGCGACTGGGCCGAGGCCGCTCCGATCATTAGAACGCATTTCTCAGGCTCTTGAGCCCGCCCGCAAATTCGCCTACTGTGACGATGTTCAATCTTTGTTCCAGAGACTCATGACGGGCATCGACACTCTGCCGGGCTTTTGCCGCGACTGCTTTCAGGTGGTTCCGGGCCGTGCGGAGCGTTGCAAGGCATGTGGCAGTCCCCGCCTCGTCCGGCACGGTGAGCTGAACGCGCTTCACCTCGCGCATATCGACTGCGACGCCTTCTATGCCTCGGTGGAAAAGCGCGACAATCCCGAACTGGCTGACAAGCCTGTCATCGTCGGCGGCGGCAAGCGCGGCGTCGTTTCCACCTGCTGCTACATCGCACGCATCCGCGGCGTGCGTTCCGCCATGCCCATGTTCAAGGCGCTGGAGGCCTGTCCCGAAGCCGTTGTCATAAAGCCGGACATGGAGAAATATAGCCGTGTCGGCCGCCAGATACGCCAGATGATGCAGGACCTGACGCCACTGGTCGAGCCGCTGTCGATCGACGAGGCTTTTCTGGACCTCAAGGGCACCGAACTCATCCACCACCATGAGCCCCCTGCCAGACTTCTGGCCCGCTTCGCCCGGCGGGTGGAGGACGAGATCGGCGTGACAGTCTCGGTCGGGCTTTCCTACTGCAAGTTCCTCGCCAAGGTTGCCTCGGACATGCGCAAGCCGCGGGGCTTCAGCGTGATCGGCCGCGAGGAGGCGATCTCGTTTCTCGCGCCGAAACCCGTGACCCTGATATGGGGTGTGGGCCGGGCCTTTGCCGAGAAGCTGGCGCAGGACGGCATTCGCGAGATCGGTCAGCTCCAGCAGATGGACGAAGCCACGCTGATACGACGCTACGGCACGATGGGGCAGCGGCTTTTCAGGCTCTCCCGTGGCGAGGACGAGAGGCAGGTCCACAGCGATGGCGAAGCCAAGAGCGTTTCGGCCGAGACCACATTTTTCGAGGATATTTCAGATTTCGAGGCGCTGGCTGCGCATTTGCGCGCGCTCTCGGAGAAGGTCTCGCGCCGCCTGAAACGCAGTGGCCTGGCGGGCCAGACCGTGGTTCTGAAGCTGAAGACACAGGACTTCAAGACGCGGTCACGCAATTTCAGCCTGGACAGCCCCACGCAACTGGCCGACCGCATATTCCGCACCGGGATTTCGATGCTCGAAAAGGAGGTCGGCAGTGCGAAATTTCGCCTGATCGGTATCGGCGTGACGTCCCTGGGCGAAACGACGCTGGCCGATCCGCAGGATCTGGTGGACCAGCAGGCGGCTCGGCGCGCCAAGGCGGAGGCGGCAATCGACATTCTGCGCGACAAGTTCGGCAATCGCAGCGTGGAGACAGGCTACACATTCCGCCCGACGGACGGCCGCTCACGCTGACAAGTTGCCTACGTCAGGACAGCATTCTTTAAGGACTATTGGATTAGCATTCGGCAATCACTCAAGATTTTGGACGCTGCATCATGCTCAAAGGGCGCATTCTTTCCATAGGTGTCTTCATCGCTGCCTTCGGGGCTGGCCATGCCATGGCGGGCGACGGGCAGGTCCTGCAGATCGTCGTCTCGCGCGACCTGCAGTCGCTCAAGGTCTTTGACGGCGAAAAGGTTGTTGCGAGTTCCAAGGTTTCGACCGGCAAGCCCGGCCACGAGACGCCGACCGGCATTTTCTCGGTCCTTGAAAAGCAGAAATTCCACCGCTCCAACAAATATTCCGACGCGCCGATGCCGTGGATGCAACGCATCACCTGGTCGGGGGTGGCGCTGCACGAATCAAACAGCGTGCCAAACTACCCCGCCTCGCATGGCTGCGTGCGCCTGCCTGCTGCCTTTGCCCAGGAACTCTTCAAAATGACGGAACGCGGGGTGCATGTGATCATCACCGACGCTCCCGTCGAACCTCGGCGCATCCGCAGTGCTACGCTCCCGCGTCCCGTCTCCACGCCTGCCGGCCCGACCTTCATGAGCGACGTCGCCATGGCGCCACTGCCGGTCCAGAGCACGGTTGCGGGGACGCAGCTCGCGATGAACGATGCGACGCTGCAGTCGAAGCCGAGCCTGCGCCCGGACAAGCCGCGCGACCCGATCTATGTTCTGATCACGCGCGCCGATCATCGCAGCGTCATGCCGGATGTGCAGGAACTGCTGAACCAGTTCGGTTACGATGCTGGACCGGTTGACGGCGCTGCCGGCGCGCAGACCAATGCAGCGATTGCGAAGTTCCGCAAGGATAGCGGCCTGCCCGACGGCACGATGGCCGATGACGCGCTGGTCGCAGCCCTTTTTGCCAAGGCCGGACGTCCTCTGCCGCAGAACGGCATCATGGTGATCAGGCGAAATTTTTCGGAAATCTATCGCGCGCCGGTGACGCTCGACAACGATCCCAAGGCAATCGGCACGCATTTCGTCGAGGCACGCAATGTCGACACCCGAACCGGTTTTGCGGAATGGTATGGTTTCAGCCTCTCCAATCGCATCCCGGATGCTGCGAAGAAGCGGCTTGGCATCACGGAAGATGCCGATCCTGCCACGGCGGAAAGCGTATCGACAGCCCTTGATCGCGTCCACATGAGTGATGATGCCAAGCAGAAGCTCGGCGAATTGCTGGCTGAAGGCTCATCGATCACGTTGACCGATGTGGAGAGCCTGAGCGAGACCGGCCTCGGCACCAACTTCATCACGCTCACCGACCCGCTTGACAAGCCGGCGAACAAACTGGCCGACAAGACACTACAGAAGAGCTGATTTCCGAGGCGTTGAGCCGGAAATCCGGCTCAACTGCATCACACCAGTTCGACGTCGAGAATGCCCGGAGCGGCGCGCAGTGCCGCCGCAATTTCCGGCGAGATACGGTAGCGACCCGGCAGTTCAACCTCAATCTCGCGCCGGCCTGAATCCTTGATCACGATGAAGGAAACGAGACCGTCGCCCCTGGCGTTGAGATGCGGCGCAACGGCCTTCAGAGGCCCGCTGTCGCGGACATAGACGCGCAATGCCTTCTGCATCTGCACGGACTTTTCCTCCAGCGAATTCAGGGTCTGGATGCGCAGGCCGATACCTTCCGGGCGCTCGTCGGCGGCCACCGTCATCACGAAGGATTTGCCGGCCTCCAGAACGTCGCGATACTGGTTCAGGGTTTCTGAGAACAGAACAGCCTCGAACTGACCGGAGGCATCGGAGAAATTCACGATCCCCATCTTGTTGCCAGTGCGCGTCTTGCGCTCCTGCTTCGACGTCACGGTTCCCGCAAGACGTCCGGCACTCGCCCCCTGCTTCACTGCGGATGCGAAGTCGGCGAAATTCTGCACGCGCATTTTGGCGAGCACCTCGCTGTAGGAATCGAGCGGGTGAGCCGACAGGTAGAAGCCAAGTACCTGGAATTCGCGCATGAGCCGTTCGGACGGCAGCCAGGGGGTCACAGTCGGAAAGCTGAGCTTTTCCTCACCGGCCGCCCCGCCGCCGAACATGTCGCTTTGGCCGCTGGCGCGGTTTTCGCTCTCGCGCTGGGCGTAACCGATGATGCGGTCGATACCTGCAGACAGCACAGCGCGGTCATGTCCGAAGCAGTCGAAAGCGCCGCCGTGAATCAGGCTTTCCAGAACGCGCCGGTTCACGAGCTTGGCGTCGATGCGCAGGCAGAAATCTTCAAGCGACGCGAAGGGCTTGTCGCCGCGCACGGCGACGATGTGATCGACGACGGCTTCGCCGACGCCCTTGAGAGCCGCCAGCGAATAGTAGATACGGTTTTCACCTGTCTCGAAATGCCGGAACGAGGTCTGGACCGAGGGTGGCACGACCTCGATGCCGAGACGGCGGGCGTCCTGACGGAAATCGTTGACCTTATCGGTGTTCTGCATGTCGAGCGTCATCGACGCGGCCAGGAACTCGACCGGATAATGCGCCTTCATGTAGGCGGTCTGGTATGACACGATGGCGTAGGCTGCAGCGTGTGACTTGTTGAAGCCGTAGTTCGCAAACTTTGCCAGCAGGTCGAAGATGATGTCGGCCTGTGCCTTCGACACGCCGTTCTTCATTGCGCCATCGACAAAGCGGGCGCGCTGCTTGTCCATCTCCTCCTTGATCTTCTTGCCCATGGCGCGGCGCAGAAGATCGGCTTCGCCGAGCGAATAGCCGGACAGGACCTGGGCGATCTGCATCACCTGCTCCTGATAGACGATAACGCCCTGCGTTTCCTTCAGGAGATGGTCGATCTTCGGGTGGATCGACTCGATCTCCTCCTCGCCATGCTTGCGGGCGTTATAGACGGGGATGTTTTCCATCGGGCCCGGACGGTAAAGCGCCACGAGCGCGATAATGTCCTCGATGCAGTCGGGACGCATGCCTATCAGCGCCTTGCGCATGCCGGCACTTTCCACCTGGAACACGCCGACCGTCTCGCCGCGCGAGAGCATGTCATAGGTCGGCTTGTCATCCAGCGGAAGTGCTGCGAGATCGACGGATATGCCGCGCTTGGCCACGAAATCCACGGCGGTCTTGAGAACCGTCAGCGTCTTAAGGCCGAGGAAGTCGAACTTGACCAACCCGGCCTGCTCGACCCATTTCATGTTGAACTGGGTCACCGGCATGTCGGAGCGAGGATCGCGATACATCGGCACGAGCCGCGAGAGCGGGCGGTCGCCGATCACGATACCGGCGGCGTGGGTCGAGGCGTGACGGTAAAGCCCCTCGATCTTCTGCGCGATATCGAGAAGGCGCGCGACGACAGGCTCGCGATCCGCCTCTTCCTGAAGCTTTGGCTCCTCCTCGATCGCCTTGGAGAGCGGCGTCGGATTGGCCGGGTTGTTCGGCACGAGCTTGCAGATCTTGTCGACCTGTCCATAGGACATCTCGAGCACGCGCCCGACGTCGCGTAGAGCCGCGCGCGCCTGGAGCGAACCGAAGGTGATGATCTGGGCTACCTGCTCGCGGCCGTATTTCTGCTGGACGTAGCGAATGACTTCTTCGCGGCGGTCCTGACAGAAGTCGATATCGAAGTCGGGCATCGAAACGCGTTCCGGATTGAGGAAGCGTTCGAAGAGAAGCGAGAAGCGCAGAGGGTCGACGTCGGTAATCGTCAGCGCGTAGGCGACCAGCGAGCCTGCACCCGAACCGCGTCCCGGGCCCACCGGAATGTCGTGCTGCTTCGCCCATTTGATGAAGTCGGCAACGATCAGGAAGTAACCCGGGAACTTCATCCGCTCGATGATGCTGAGTTCGAAGGCGAGACGCTCCTCGTATTCTTCGCGCGTGTAGCCGGACGCGATACCCAGCGTCTCGATCCTCATGGCAAGCCCTTCGATGGCCTGCCGCTTCAGCTCCTCCGATTCCGCACGCTCCGCCTCTTCCGCGTCATCGGTTGCGCCGGTGAAGCGCGGCAGGATCGGCTTGCGGGTCTGGAGGATGAAAGAGCAGCGCCGGGCAATCTCGACGGAGTTCTCCAGGGCCTCTGGAAGATCGGCGAACAGCGCGCACATTTCGGCGCGGCTTTTCAGATAGTGGTCCTGGGTCAGGCGAAAGCGATTGTCGTCTGACACCATCGCGTTATGCGCGACCGCCATGAGGGCATCATGCGCATCGAAGTCCTTCCGCGCCGGGAAGAAGGCTTCGTTCGTCGCGACCAACGGCAGGTCGTACTTATAGGCCAGATCCACCACCTTCTGCTCATGGCGGCGGCTGAAGCCCTCCTGCCGCTGCAGCTCGATGTAGAGGCGGCCCGGAAACAGCCGCGAAAGTGCGACGAGCCGTTGCTCGGCCAAGGGCGCATGGCCTTCCTTCAGCGCCATGTCCACGGGACCGGTCAATGCCCCGGTCAGTGCAACAAGCCCTTCGGTGCCCTCCTCCAGCCAGGACAGCGAAATCCGCGCGGACTGATTACCCTCACCATCGAGATAGGCACGGCTGACCAGTTCCATCAACCGGTCGTAACCTGCCTCGGTGGAAGCCAGAAGGATCAGGGACGGCAGTTTGGCGAGCGACGTCTGGACGCCGCTGCGGCGATCGTTTTCCGTGGCGTCCTGCATGTCGATCGACATCTGGCAGCCGATGATCGGCTGGATGCCGTCCGAGATCGCCTTCTGGGCAAATTCCAGCGCCACGAAGAGATTGTTGGTGTCGGTAATGGCGATCGCCGGCTGCTCGTCAGCGGCGGCGATCGAGAGAATCTTCTTGAGCGGCAACGCGCCTTCGAGAAGCGAAAAGGCGGAATGCACGCGCAGATGCACGAAACCGGGGCCGGCCTTCGGTCCTTCAGTTTCTGCTGCCGGCTTACCCGCTACCAGATCGCCCATCGCCCATTCTCCAATTCCTGAATCAAGAATGCATTGTGGGAAATCAGCGGGTGTCCTGTCCAGCCGTAATGCCGGCTTGGGCGGCAGCGTCCCCCAAAATCACATGGCCATGAGGATGAGAGACATGGTGGCGACGAACATGGTCATGGATGCGAATGCAGCGATATCACGAAGGATGTCAGTCATAGCGGGCTCCTTTCCACTTATGTTCCCACTATGTTCTTATTACGTTCGAAGAGTCAAGCGCCCCAGCCAAGATTTTTCGAAGTGATTGAAATGACGGCACAACTTAACCTCGCCGCCCGGCGAAGCGCTGTGAGGTCGGGAGATCAGTCGTGGAACTGGGGAGTGGTGTGTGAGCTTTCAGGCTCTCAGAATTCGAGAATCCTGCCCTCGTCGAGGGTGATGCGGCGATCCATTCTTGAGGCAAGCTCGTGGTTATGGGTCGCAATCATCGCCGCAAGCCCGGACTGACGAACGAGCGCGGTCAGTGCATCGAAGACGTAGCCGGCGGTTTCCGGGTCGAGGTTGCCGGTCGGTTCATCGGCCAGCAGGACCTGGGGCGCATTGGCAACGGCACGGGCAATCGCCACGCGCTGCTGCTCACCGCCCGAAAGTTCTGCGGGACGGTGCGTGCCACGATGGCCGATGCGCATATAGGCAAGCAGCTGCTCGGCACGCTCGGCGGCATCCTTGCGCGCGAGACCTGCGATGAGCTGCGGCATCATGATGTTCTCCAGCGCGCTGAATTCCGGCAGGAGGTGATGGAACTGGTAGACGAAGCCGATCTCGGCTCGACGGACAGCCGTGCGTTCGTCATCCGACATCTCGGCGCAGGAATGGCCGCTGACGATCACGTCGCCTTCGCTCGGCCGCTCAAGGAGCCCGGCAATGTGCAGGAGGGTCGATTTCCCGGTGCCTGAAGGCGCCACGAGCGCGACGGTCTCGCCGCTCCTCAGCGTGAAATTGGCGCCCTTCAGGATCACGAGCTCCTGATCGCCCTGCCCGTAGCTGCGCCGGATGTTCTTCAGTTCCAGGACTGCTTGCTGCTTCATCGGGTTTCAGAGCCTTCTTATTCGTATCTCAGCGCCTGGACGGGGTCCAGCTTGGCGGCGCGCCAGGCCGGGAAGATCGTGGCGAGGAAGGAGAGCGCGAGGGCCATGACAATCACCGAGACCGTCTCGCCCAGATTCATCTCGGCCGGCAGCTGGCTCAGGAAGTAAAGTTCCGGATTGAAGAGCGTCGTCCCGGAAAGCCAGGAGAAGAACTCCCGGATGCGCTCGACATTCAGGCAGACGATGACGCCAAGGATCACGCCGGCAAATGTACCGGCGGTACCGATGGCAGCCCCGGTCATGAAGAAGATGCGCATCACGGCGCCGGACGTGGCGCCCATCGTGCGAAGGATGGCGATGTCGTGGCCCTTGTCCTTCACCAGCATGATCAGGCCGGAGATGATGTTCAGCGCCGCCACCAGAACGATGAGCGTCAGGATCATGAACATCACGTTTCGCTCGACCTGAAGGGCGGAGAAGAAGGTCGAGTTCCGTTGTCTCCAGTCGGTGATAAAGATCTGGCGACCGGCGGCCTTCTCGATCGGCTCGCGCAGTTCATCGATATTGTCGGGGTTGTTCACGAAAAGCTCGATCGACTGCACGATGCCTTCCGCGTTAAAATAGAGCTGCGCCTGTTCCAGCGGCATGAAGATGATTGTGGAGTCGTATTCAGACATACCAATCTCGAAAACGGCGGAAACCTTGTAGGATTTGACGCGCGGATTGACGCCCATCGGCGTCACGTCACCTTCCGGTGATATCAGCGTCACCGAGTCCCCAACCCCGACGCCAAGTGTGGCCGCAAGACGGGAGCCGATGGCAATACCGTCGCCCGCCGCAAAGCCGACGAGGTCGCCGGACTTGATGTTGTCGGCAACATATTTGAGCTTGGTGATGTCTTCGGCGCGGATGCCGCGCACGAGCGCGCCGGAGCCAGCACCATTCTTGCCGGAAGCAAGCGTCTGCCCCTCCACCAGCGGGATGGCCATCTTGACGCCCGGTACGGCGGCGAATTTCTGCGCAAGCTCGTTGTAATTGTTCAGCGGCATGTCAACGGGCTGCACGATCATGTGCCCATTGACGCCAAGAATGCGGGAGATGAGTTCGGTCCGGAAACCGTTCATCACCGCCATGACGATGATGAGGGTGGCCACGCCGAGCATGATCCCGACAAAGGAAAAGCCGGCGATGACCGAAATGAAGGCTTCCTTGCGCCGGGCGCGCAGATAGCGCCAGGCCACCATGCGTTCGAAGGCGGAAAACGGCCCCGTTTTCGTAATCCGGTTTGCGGTTGCGCTTGCGCCGCTATCGCCTTTCGCCATGTCTTCTCCCTGATCGGCCGTCAGCCGATGAGCTTGTTGATCGCCGCCTCGATCGTCAGGGTCTGACGCTCGCCGGTCTTGCGGTCCTTCAATTCCACTTCGCCACTGGCGACCGAACGCGGACCGACGATAACCTGGTCCGGTACACCGATCAGGTCCGCCGTCGCGAACTTGGAGCCTGCACGTTCATCCGTGTCATCCAGCAGTATGTCCTTCCCGGCATTCGCGAGGCTTTCGTAAATGCGTGAAGAGGCCTCGTCGCAGGCGGCATCACCACTTTTCATGTTGATGATCATTGCGTCGAAGGGTGCCACGGACCGCGGCCAGATGATTCCGTTCTCGTCATGGGAGGCTTCGATGATGGCGGGAACGAGGCGCGTTGGGCCGATACCGTACGAACCCATGTGGACAGTGTGCTCCTTGCCATCCGGACCCAGAACCTTGGCGCCCATCGGTTCGGAATACTTGGTGCCAAAATAGAAGATGTGGCCGACTTCGATGCCGCGCGCGGACAGTCGATCACCTTCGGGGATCGCGTCAAACTCGGCCGCGTCGTGCATTTCGGAGGTCGCGGCATAGGCCGAGGTCCACTGATCGAAAATGCCCTGCAGACCAGCAACATCGTCGAAGTCCGTGTTTTCCGCCGGGATATGGAAATTCACGAAATCCTTGTGGCAGAAAACTTCCGACTCGCCGGTTTCGGCCAGGATGATGAATTCATGGCTGTGGTTGCCGCCGATGGGGCCGGTGTCGGCGCGCATCGGGATGGCGCGCAGGCCGAGGCGCGAGAAGGTACGCAGGTAGGCGGCAAACATCTTGTTATAGGAGTGGATCGCGCCTTCCTTCGTCAGGTCGAAGGAATAGGCATCCTTCATCAGGAATTCGCGCGAACGCATCGTGCCGAAGCGCGGACGGATCTCGTCGCGGAACTTCAGCTGGATGTGATAGAGGTTCAGCGGCAAATGCTTGTAGGACTTGATGTAGGACCGGAAGATGTCCGTGATCATTTCCTCATTCGTCGGACCATAGAGCATGGCGCGGTCCTGACGGTCCTTGATGCGCAGCATTTCCTTGCCATAGTCGTCATAACGTCCGCTTTCCTGCCAGAGCTCGGCTGACTGCAAAGTAGGCATCAGAAGCTCAATGGCGCCCGCGCGGTTCTGCTCTTCGCGAACGATCTTGCAGACCTTGTCGAGCACACGCTTGCCGAGCGGCAGCCATGAATAGATGCCGGCCGACTGCTGCCGGACCATGGCCGAGCGCAGCATGAGGCGGTGGGAGACGATTTCCGCCTCCTTAGGGTTTTCCTTGAGGATGGGCAGAAAGAAACGGGAGAGACGCATGAAGGTTTCCAGACGAAAAGCCGTCTCCAAGGCCTTGGAGAATCGGGCTTGCGGTTGTCGAATTGCGAGCGTTCTTAAACGCTTCCGGGCCGGAAGAAAACCCGGCATGCAGAACGTACCGGAACGACACACATGAGGGTTCTTACGTACGGCATCTTACGTAACGGCGTGACCCGCATGACGAGAATGTGAAATATCTTTGTCAATAGGAAAAATTCTGACAACTGTGTCAAAAATGCAAAAAAACCTGATGACAAGGGGGATTCTATTCGCTAGGTTCAGCCTACAAAACAGGCAGAGATCAACAAACTCTGCTAATTTCGCGGTCAAGTCTTGGGAGGATCAGATCGTAGGCGCGCTCAGTCGCTGCCGCCGGAAACGGCTAAGGGTCACGCGAAGAATTTGGAAACAAGGCTCAAAAGGCCTTGTTTTTTTTTGCTTTCACCAGAGCCCTGCGAGAAATTGAATCGCGCTTGCGCGCGCGGGCCATATTTTCTGAAAATTGTCCATAGGTCATGCCCGGCAGGTGGCCGAACAACCGCTGCTGACGCTCGTCAAACGCATCTCCGGGCGCGCTTCAGAGCGATCTGTAATCCGGATAAAACTGCGGAATGGAATCGAAGGTGAAGCCGAAATACATAGAGACCAGGAACCAGCCGGCGAAGATCGCAGCGGCAACGATGGTCGTCAGCAGGAATGTACGCCAAGCGCGGTGATGGGCAGGTGCACTCGCAACCGTCCCGAGAACCCGCTCGCCTTCATCCTGCTGGCTGCGGAAGCCAAAGGGCAGGATAAGGAACAGCGTCAGCCACCAGATGATGAAATAGACGGCAAAGCCAAAGAACCAGTTCACGCCTTATCCTCCCGGCCGTCTGAAACATGCGACCGCAGAATCCATTTACGCCGAAGCCTCGCAGCTGCATAGAGCGGCTCAGCGAGCGCCGTAGCTCACCTTGATAAATATCAGTGACTTAGAGCCCGCAGGATTTCTGCTGGCGCTGCGCCAAAGCGTCACACCTGCTCGAGTTCGACCAGAGTGCCCTGAAAATCCTTGGGATGCAGGAACAGAACCGGCTTGCCATGCGCGCCGATCTTGGGCGTGCCGTCGCCGAGGACGCGGGCGCCGCCGGCAGCCAGCTGGTCGCGTGCCGCGATGATGTCTTCGACCTCGTAACAGATGTGGTGCATGCCGCCGGAAGCGTTCTTCGCCAGGAAGGCTCCAATGGGTGAGCCTTCGCCAAGCGGCTCCAGCAGCTCCACCTTCGTGTTCGGAAGTTCGACAAAGACGACCGTCACGCCGTGCTCGGGCAGCGCCTGCGCCTGAGACACTTTCGCGCCCAGCGTATCCCGGTAGACTGCCGTTGCGGCGGCCAGATCCGGAACGGCGATGGCGATGTGATTGACCCTGCCCAGCATGACTTCCTCCTCAATTCCGGCTTCGATAGCCCGGCTCAGGTGACCCTGTTGAGAAACACGGTGACGACCGGCTTCTTGCCCCAGCTCTGGTTGACCGTTGCTCTCACCGCGCGGCGCACCGATTCCTTGACCGCTTCAAGATCCTTGCGGCGCGCGCGCGGGATACTCTCGACCGCGCCGAGCACTGCGTCGTAGATGGCATCATCCATGGCGTCGCCCTCATCGTCAAAGGCGGGCAAGCCAAAGCTGACGACATCAGGATCGTCAACGAAGTCATAGCGCGCGTCGAGAAGAACATTCACTGCGACGTGTCCGACATAAGCGAGTTTGCGCCGTTCGCCAATTCCCACTTCGTCGAAGTCGCCAATCAGATTGCCGTCCTTGTAGATGCGGCCGAAGTGCACCTTTTCGAGAATGACGGCGGGTCCTGGCGCGAGCCGCAGCATGTCGCCGTTGCGCACCTGCTGGACCGTCTCGATGCCGGCGCTGGCGCCGAGCTCGGCTTGCGCATTCAGATGCGCGGCCTCTCCATGGACCGGAACAAGGATTTTCGGCCGGACCCATTCATACATCTGGCGCAGTTCCGCGCGGCGCGGATGGCCGGAGACGTGGACGAGCGCATCGCTGTCACCGATGATCTTGATGCCCTGGTCTATCAGCCCGTTGCAGATATCGAGGATCGGCTTTTCGTTGCCGGGAATGGTGCGGGACGAGAAGACGACGAGGTCGCCAGGTGCGAGTGCGACATTGCGCATTTCATCGCGCGAGAGCTTGGCGAGCGCCGCCCTCGCCTCGCCCTGGCTGCCCGTCAGGATGACAACGACCTTGTCGCGCGGGATATAGCCATACTGGTCCTCGCCAATGAAGGGCTTCACGCCTTCCATGAGGCCGCAGTCGCGGGCAACATCGGTGACGCGCTTCATCGAACTGCCAAGCAGGAGAACTTCGCGCCCGGCGCGTTCAGCAGCTTCCGCTATGGAGCGGATACGGCCGACGTTGGACGAGAAGGTGGTAATCGCGACGCGGCCTTCGGCTTCCTCAATTATCTTCGTCAGGCTTTCGGACACGTCCTTCTCGGACGGCGAGATGCCTTCACGCATGGCATTCGTGCTGTCGCACATCAGCGCCAGAACGCCCTCGTCGCCAATGGCGCGGAAGCGGTTCTCGTCAGTCACCGGGCCGACCGACGGATGAATATCGATCTTCCAGTCGCCCGTATGGACAAGATTGCCGAGCGGGGTGCGGATGAAGAGCGACATGGGCTCGGGGATCGAGTGGGTCACGGCGACTGCCTCGATCTCGAACGGGCCGACATTGATCCGATCGCCAGCCTTGAAGATGGTGACCGGCACTTCGCCGCGGCTGGCCTCGTATTCGCGCTTCGCCTCCAGCATGCCGGCTGTGAAGGGCGAGGCATAAACGGGGACGTTCAACTCGCGCCAGAGATCCGACAAGGCGCCATAATGGTCTTCATGGGCATGCGTGATGATGATGCCCTTGAGATCGGTGCGACGCTCCTTGATGAAGGCGATGTCGGGCAGGACGAGGTCGGCCCCGGGAAGATCGGGACCGGCAAAGGTCACGCCGCAATCGACCATGATCCATTGACGCTTGTTCGAAGGGCCGAAACCATAGAGCGCGAGGTTCATGCCGATTTCGCCGACGCCACCCAGCGGCAGAAATACCAGTTCGTCAGACTTGCTCATTATCAACTTCTTTCTTGGCCTTCATGGCCCAGGAAAAACACATCGCCGGCGGCGATTGCCTGGCGCGTTCCGTCGGGTAGATCGAGCAATAGCATGCCCTGTGCATCGATCCCCGAAAAAATACCTTGCAGCGAGCGGTCGGGAAGATTGACGGTGACCGGCTGCCCAATGCCCTTGGCAACCTCTCGCCACTGCTCGACGAGGATTGAAGTCCCCTCACCGCGGTTCCACACCGCCAACATCCGCTCCATCGAATCGTATAGCCGCGCGAACAGGATTTCTGGGCTGCAGGTCGCGCCGCGTTCGGCCAAACATGTCACGGGATAAAGCGTCTCTGCCGGCTTGTGGCCGATATTGATGCCGCAGCCAATCACGAGCGCGTGGTGTCCATCTCTCAGGGATTCGCCTTCCAGCAGAATACCGCTGACCTTGCAGCCCTCGACCAGAACATCGTTCGGCCACTTGATCCGAACATCGATATCTGCGGGAAGCTCGCGACGAACGGCGTCATAGACAGCAAGAGATACGGCGAGCGGTAGGCTTGCCAAACGGTCGAATGGCGCGGGGTCGATCAGAAGCAGGGACGCATAAAGATTGCCGGGCTCGGACACCCAAGAGCGACCGCGGCGCGCACGGCCGCCGGTCTGCCTGCGAGCTGTGATCCAGAGATGCCCCTGATCGCCGGCACGCGCACGTTCGAGACATTCGAGGTTGGTCGATTGCGTCTCGTTCAATTCTATGTGCCGAAAGCCGGTGACCGGCTTTCGGCTGATTTCCATCCCGTCCATCAGTAGAAGGAACGGGCAGCAGCTTCAGCCGCAGCACCCAGCGGGCCACCGATGAGCAGATAGCCGATCACGAAGAGGCCGGAGAGGCCGTAGATGAGCTTCAGCTCGCCGGCCGGGCGCGAGAACTCCTGTTTGGCATCGTCGAACCACATGACCTTGACGATGCGCAGGTAGTAGTAGCAGCCGACAACCGAGGACAGAACGCCGAGGATCGCGAGCGTCAGGAGGTTCGCCTTGATGGCAGCCATGAAGACAAAGTACTTGGCGAAGAAGCCGGCAAGCGGCGGAATGCCGGCGAGCGAGAACATCAGCAGCGTGAGGACAAGCGCCATGACCGGATTGGTCTTGGACAGACCGGCCAGATCATCGGTTCCCTCGACGGCGCGGCCATCCTTGAGGCGCATGGCCAGGATGCAGGCGAAAGCGCCGAGCGACATCACCGAATAGATGGCGAGGTAAAGCAGAACGCCCGAGATGCCTTCCTGATTACCGGCAGCAATGCCGACCAGTGCATAGCCCATGTGACCGATCGAAGAATAGGCCATCAGTCGCTTGATGTTCGTCTGGCCGATCGCCGCGAAGGCGCCGAGTGCCATCGAGGCAATGGAGATGAACACAAGGATCTGCTGCCAGTCGTGCACGATCGGCTTGAAGGCTACGGCAACAAGGTGGATGAGGATCGCCATGGCGGCAACCTTCGGTGCGGCCGAGAAGAAGGCCGTGACCGGGGTCGGCGCGCCTTCATACACGTCCGGCGTCCACATGTGGAACGGAACGGCCGAGATCTTGAAGGCAATGCCGGCGAGCACGAAGACGAGGCCGAATACCAGACCCAGCGAACGATGTTCGGCGGTCAGTGCTGCAGCGATTTCCGAGAAGCCTGTCTGACCGGTGAAGCCATAGACCAGCGACATGCCGTAGAGCAGCATGCCCGAAGACAAAGCGCCCAGCACGAAGTACTTGAGTCCGGCTTCAGTCGACTTCACGCTGTCGCGGTTGATCGCGGCGACCACGTAGAGCGCCAGCGACTGCAGTTCGAGCGACAGGTAGAGCGAGATGATGTCGTTGGCCGAAATCATCAGCATCATGCCGAGCGTCGCAAGAACCATCAGCACCGGATATTCGAAGCGCATATCTGGCTCCGACCGGCGGTGGCCGATCGCAAGAACGAGCGCAACGATCGAGCCGGCAAGGGCCAGCAGCTTCATGAAGCGAACGAATGCGTCCGAACGATAGGCGCCGGCGTATGCGGTCCCATCTACACCCTTGAACACGACGAGCGCGCCGACGGCAATTAGCAGCAGCACCGAAAGCCCGGTGACGGTGCCGACAGACTTGTCGCCGGAAAAGACGCCGATCATCAGAAGGATCAGCGCGCCGACAGCGAGAACCAGTTCGGGGAGCGAAAGCTGCAGGCTGGCAATGAGCGTTTCTGCGGTCATGATCTCTTTAATCCCGTCGTCAGTTCATCGTGACCGCGACAGAATGCGCGGCTTCGATTGCAGCAGTATAGTTCTTGAGCAGCAGGTCTACAGACGCAGCGGTCGCATTGAAGACCGGAGCCGGATAGACGCCGAAGAAGATGGTGAGGATCGCCAACGGATAAAGGATGACCTTTTCGCGTGCCGAGAGGTCCAAAAGGATCTTCAGCGTATCCTTGTCCAGCGCACCGAAGATAACCCGGCGATAGAGCCACAGCGCATAGGCGGCAGAAAGGATGACACCGGTCGCAGCAAAGAGAGCCACGAAGGTGTTGGCGCGGAATGCACCCATCAGCGTCAGGAATTCGCCGACGAAGCCGGACGTGCCCGGAAGACCGACATTTGCCATCGTGAAGATCATGAAGGCAACGGCGTATTTGGGCATGTTGTTGACCAGACCGCCATAGGCCGCGATTTCGCGAGTATGCATACGGTCATAGACCACGCCGACGCAGAGGAAGAGAGCGCCAGACACGATGCCGTGCGACAGCATCTGGTAGATCGCACCCTGCAGGCCCTGAACGTTGGCGGCGAAGATCCCCATGGTCACGTAGCCCATGTGCGCGATCGACGAATAGGCGATCAGCTTCTTGATGTCGGTCTGCATGAGAGCGACGAGCGACGTGTAGATGATCGCCAGAACCGACAGCGTGAAGACGAAGGGTGCGAAGTAGTCTGACGCGACCGGGAACATGGCCAGCGAGAAGCGGATGAAACCATAGCCACCGAGCTTCAGGAGGATGCCGGCCAGGATGACCGAACCCGCCGTGGGGGCCTGAACGTGCGCGTCGGGAAGCCAGGTGTGGACCGGCCACATCGGCATCTTCACCGCAAACGAGGCGAAGAAGGCGAGCCAGAGCCAGGTCTGCATGCCGGCCGGGAACTTGTGGCTGAGCAATTCCGGAATGCTGGTCGTGCCGGCGTTCCAGTACATGGCCATGATGGCGAGCAGCATCAGCACCGAGCCGAGCAGCGTGTAGAGGAAGAATTTGTAGGATGCGTAGACGCGATCCTTGCCGCCCCAGACACCGATGATGATGAACATCGGGATCAGGCCTGCTTCGAAGAATACGTAGAAGAGCACGATGTCGAGCGAGATGAACACGCCGAGCATCAGGACTTCCAGGATCAGGAAGGCGATCATGTATTCCTTGATGCGCTTCTCGACGGCGAACCAGCTGGCGAGCACGCAGAAGGGCATGAGGAATGTCGTCAGGATGACGAAGAGCATCGAAATGCCGTCGACGCCGACAGCATAGGAGATGCCTGTGTTCAGCCACGCATGCTTTTCGACCATCTGGAAGCCGGGATTGGCATTGTCAAAGCCGATCCATATGAAGAGCGACACGACGAAGGTGACCAGCGTCGTCAGCAGCGAAATGGTCAGGACATTCCGGCGGCCCGACGGGGAGTCGTCGCGGGTCAAAAGCAGCAGCAGTACGCCGACCAGCGGCAGGAAGGTGACGACGGTCAGAATTGGCCAATCGGTCATCAGAGGGCACTCCCGAACATCATCCAGGTAACAAGCGCAGCAATACCGATCAGCATCGCGAACGCGTAATGGTAAAGGTAACCGGACTGAAGCCGGACAACGCGGCCGGTCACATCCATGACGCGGGCAGCAACACCGTTCGGGCCGAAGCCATCGATCACGCGGCCATCGCCCTCCTTCCAGAGGAAGTTGCCGAGCCACTTGGCCGAGCGGACGAACAGGAAGTCATAGAGTTCGTCGAAGTACCACTTGTTCAGCAGGAACTGGTAGAGAACGCGATGCTGCTGGGCCAGAACCTTCGGGACATTCGGCGATACGATGTACATCCACCAGGACAGGACGAAACCGAGAACCATGGCAATGAACGGGCTGAGCTTGACCAGCGCCGGCACCTCGTGGACGTGATGCAGGATCTCGTTGGTCGGCAGCGTGAAGAGCGCGCCCTTCCAGAACTCGGCATATTCCTCACCGAAAAAGCGTTCATGGAAGAGAACACCTGCCAGAAGTGCGCCGACCGACAGGATCAGCAGCGGAAGCAGCATGACCATCGGCGATTCATGCACATGGTGCATGACCTCCTGCGACGCACGCGGCTTGCCGTGGAAGGTCATGTGAACCAGACGCCAGGAGTAGAAGCTCGTGAAGAAGGCAGCGATGACGAGGAGCCAGAAGGCGAAGTGACCGGATGCGCTGTGCGCGGCATAGGTCGCCTCGATGATGGCGTCCTTCGAGAAGAAGCCGGCCGTGCCGATGACGGTGAAGGGAACGCCGACGCCGGTAAGAGCGAGCGTGCCGATCATCATGGCCCAGTAGGTCATCTTGATGTGCTTGCGCAGACCACCCATGTAACGCATGTCCTGTTCGCCATCGACGGCATGGATGACCGAGCCGGCGCCAAGGAAGAGGAGCGCCTTAAAAAAGGCGTGCGTGAAGAGGTGGAAGACGGCCGCGCCATAGGCGCCGACGCCGAGAGCTGCGAACATGTAGCCAAGCTGCGAACAGGTCGAATAGGCAATGACGCGCTTGATGTCGTTCTGGACGAGACCGACAGTCGCGGCGAAGAAGGCCGTGATCGCACCAATGATGGTGACGACGGTCAGCGCATCCGGCGACAGTTCGAACAGCGGCGACATGCGGGCCACGAGGAAGACGCCGGCGGTGACCATGGTTGCGGCATGGATGAGAGCCGAAACTGGCGTCGGGCCTTCCATGGCGTCCGGGAGCCAGGTGTGCAGCAGGAACTGCGCCGACTTGCCCATCGCGCCAAGGAACAGCAGCAGGCAGGTCGCGGTGATTGCGTGCGCCTGGTCGAGCTGCATGCCGAAGAGGTTGATGACCACCTTGCCCTGCCCTTCGGCCGGAATGTAGGTCGGAGCAGCGGCAAAGATCGTATCGAAGTTGATCGAGCCGAAGAGCACGAAGACGCTGAAGATGCCGAGAACGAATCCAAAGTCGCCGACGCGGTTGACGATGAAGGCCTTCATGGCGGCAGCACTTGCCGAAGGCTTCTTGAACCAGAAGCCGATCAGCAGATACGAGGCCAGACCCACGCCTTCCCAGCCGAAGAACATCTGCAGCAGGTTGTCCGACGTGATGAGCATGAGCATCGCGAAGGTGAAGAGCGAGAGATAGGCGAAGAAGCGCGGCCGATGCGGATCGTGGTGCATGTAGCCGATCGAGTAGAGATGCACGAGGCACGACACGGTGTTGACCACCACGAACATGACGGAAGTCAGCGTGTCGATGCGGAAGGCCCAGGAAACATCAAGACCACCGGACTGGATCCAGTGCAGGACCTGCACCTTGATGACTTCCTCGTGATGGCCGAGCGCCACGTTGAAGAAAACGACCCACGACAGGACAGCAACGACGACCA
Organism: Hyphomicrobiales bacterium; assembly: GCA_900467685.1. Taxonomy (GTDB): domain Bacteria; phylum Pseudomonadota; class Alphaproteobacteria; order Rhizobiales; family Rhizobiaceae; genus Ensifer_A. The sequence goes on along the minus strand of UBQX01000012.1, from coordinate 181,124 downwards.
TGAGGCTCGTCGTGACGAACTCGGACGCTTTTGCGCCGATGGTGCTGCCACCGAGGCCTGCGATGAGGAAGCCGATCAGCGGAAGGAAGACGATGGCTTTGTAGAGCATGTCCATGGTTCGATCAGCCCTTCATGACGTTGACGTCATCGACCGCAATGGAGCCGCGGTTGCGGTAGAAGACGACGAGAATTGCAAGACCGATGGCGGCTTCCGCAGCCGCGACGGTCAGAATGAACAGAGCGAAGACCTGACCTGCGATATCATGCAGGAAGGTCGAGAAGGCCACCATGTTGATGTTGACCGCGAGCAGGATGAGCTCGACCGACATCAGGATGACGATGATGTTCTTGCGGTTCAGGAAAATCCCGAAGATACCCAGCACGAAGAGGATGGCGCTGACCGTGAGATAATGGGAAATGCCGATTTCCATGATTTATTGTCCTTGAATATCCGGTCGCCTGCCTTAGATGCCCTGCCCCGGCTTCACCTTGACGATCGATACCGCCGTCTCGGGTGTGCGGGCCACCTGGGCCGAAATGTTCTGTCGCTTGACGTTCGTGCGATGCTTCAACGTCAGCACGATTGCGCCGATCATGGCCACGAGAAGAACGAGGCCGGCGATCTGGAAGAAGTAGACGTAGTGCGTGTAGAGCACGTCACCCAGCGCCTGCGTGTTGGAGCGCTCGGTCAGCGCCGGGATCGGAACGGCCGCCTTCTTGGCGATCTCGGGCGAAATCGTCGAGCCGCCGATCACGAAGATCAGTTCGAGCGCCAGGATGATGCCGATCAAAGCGCCCACCGGCGCATATTCCAGCGCCTTCGTGCGAAGGGCCGCGAAATCGACATCCAGCATCATGACGACGAAGAGGAAAAGAACCGCAACCGCGCCGACATAGACGACGAGTAGGATCATCGCCAGGAATTCGGCGCCGGTCAGCAGGAAGAGCCCGGCCGCGTTGAAGAAGGTCAGGATCAGGAACAGGACCGAGTGAACCGGGTTCCGCGCCGAAATCACCATGAACGCCGATGCGATGGCGATGAAGGCGAACAGATAAAAGAATAGAGCCTGAAGACCCATGTCGATGCCTTTTTCAGCTTTCCGGAGGACGACGGTCCGTCGCCGGCCCATCCGGTGAGACGCAACGGTTGCCGGTGCGCCATACCCCTTTTGCGCGGCCGCCCAAGCGGCGGCACACGTTTCATGTCAGATGCGGATCACCGGTACGGTGCGTCCATGGCGATATTGGCCGCGATTTCCCGCTCCCAGCGGTCGCCGTTGTCGAGAAGACGGGCCTTGTCGTAGTAGAGTTCTTCGCGCGTTTCGGTCGCGAATTCGAAATTCGGGCCTTCGACGATGGCGTCGACCGGGCAGGCTTCCTGACAGAAGCCGCAATAGATGCACTTCACCATGTCGATGTCGTAGCGCACCGTGCGGCGCGTGCCGTCATTGCGGCGCGGGCCGGCCTCGATGGTGATGGCCTGAGCGGGACAGATCGCCTCGCAGAGCTTGCAGGCGATGCAACGTTCTTCGCCATTCGGATAACGGCGCAGGGCATGTTCGCCGCGGAAGCGCGGAGAAACCGGGCCCTTTTCAAACGGATAGTTCACCGTCGCCTTGGGCGCGAAGAAGTAGCGCATGGTCAGGCCGATGGCGCCGATGAATTCGCGCAGGAAAAGCGACTTAACGAATTGGGTAGCAGAGGCCATGGTCACGCCCATCCCGTCAGCTTGAGTACGAATGCGGTCACGATCAGGAAGAAGAGCGACAGCGGAAGGAAGACCTTCCAGCCGAGACGCATCAGCTGGTCGTAACGGTAGCGGGGCACGAATGCCTTCACCAGGCCGAACATGAAGAAGACCATGGAAGCCTTGAGGAGGAACCAGATGATGCCGGGAACCCAGTTCAGGAACCAAACGTCAACCGGAGGCAGCCAGCCACCCAGGAAGAGGATCGTCGTCAGGGCGCACATGAGAACGATCGCGGCATACTCGCCGAGCATGAACATCATGTACGGCGTCGAGCCATATTCGACCATGAAGCCGGCCACGAGTTCCGATTCCGCTTCCGGAAGATCGAAGGGCGGACGGTTCGTTTCAGCAAGCGCCGAGATGAAGAAGATGATGAAGACCGGGAAAAGCGCGAGCCAGTTCCAGTCGATCAGCGACGGCGGCAGGCCGAGCTTGGTGCCGAGGCCGTCGGCCTGCGACATGACGATGTCGGAGAGGTTCAACGAGCCAACCGTCAGGAGAACCGTGACGATGACGAAACCGATCGAGACTTCGTAGGACACCATCTGCGCGGCGGAACGAAGTGCGCCGAGGAAAGGATACTTCGAGTTCGAAGCCCAGCCACCCATGATGATGCCATAGACTTCGAGCGACGAGATCGCGAAGACGTAAAGAATGCCGACATTGATGTTGGCAATCACCCAACCGGCATTCAGCGGAATGACGGCCCAGGTTGCAAGCGCCAGCGTCACGGCAACAAGCGGCGCGAGAAGGAACACGCCCTTGTTGGCGCCGGCCGGAATGACCGGTTCCTTCAGAACGAACTTCAAAAGGTCGGCGAAGGACTGGAAAAGTCCCCACGGACCCACCACGTTAGGTCCGCGACGCATCTGGACGGCAGCCCAGATCTTGCGGTCAGCGAGGAGGATATAGGCGATGAAGAGCAGCAGCGCGACAAGCAGCAGCAGGGACTGCCCTACAATGATCAGCGCCGGTAAGACATAGGTGAAGAAAAACTGTTCCATGATCCCTGCCCTTACTCCGCGGCAACCTTGAAGTTGTTGGCCGCCAGCGCGGAGCACTCAGCCATGACGGCAGACGCCCTCGCTATCGGGTTCGTCAAATAGAAGTCTTTGACCGCGCTTGCAAATGCGGATTTCTCCAGAGCACCGGTTTTTTTCGCCAGTGCAGCAATTTCAGTGGCTGCACCCGGCTTGATCGCGTCGAGTTCGGCGAAGTGCGGGTGGCTCGCATAGAGCTTGGCCCGCAGAGCACCCAGCGAATCAAACGGCAGTTTCTTGCCGAGAACGTCGGACAGCGCGCGGAGGATTGCCCAGTCTTCGCGGGCATCGCCAGGTGCGAAGCCAGCGCGTACGCTCATCTGAACGCGGCCTTCGGTGTTGACCCAGGTGCCAGACTTTTCCGTATAGGCAGCGCCCGGCAGGATGACGTCGGCGGCAGATGCGCCGGCATCCCCATGGCTACCGATATAGACGGTGAAGCCAGCCTTCTTGGCAGCGAAATCAAGTTCATCAGCGCCAAGCAGGAAGAGAACGTCCATAGAAGCAAGCTGCGTGGCCGCATCAGCACCGCCCTCACCCGGCACGAAGCCAAGGTCGAGTGCGCCGACGCGCGAAGCGGCCGTGTGAAGAACGGCGAAGCCATTCCACTCCTCGGTGACTGCGCCGCAATCCGCAGCAATCTTTGCCGCAGCAGCGATAACAGCCGCACCGTTTGCGCCCTTGAGCGCGCCCTGGCCGACGATGATCATTGGGTTCTTGGCGGCCTTGAGCTTTTCCGCAAAGGCGTTCGAGCCATCGGCTACAGCGGCCAGCGTATCCGTGCCGGCGCCGAGATATTCGTGGCCGTAGCGGAATTCGCCATCCTGGCCGATCACACCGATGTCGACGCCGCCCTGGCGCCAGCGCTTGCGGATGCGGGCGTTAAGAACAGCTGCTTCAAAGCGTGGATTGGAACCGACGAGCAGGAAGGCGTCTGCCTTTTCGATGCCGGCGACTGTCGGGTTGAAGATGTAAGAAGCGCGGCCGAGCGACGGATCGGCGAACGCGCCATCCTGACGGGCGTCCACATTCTTGGAGCCAAGCGCGGCCATCAGTTCGCCGAGGGCATACATTTCCTCGACGGAGGCCAGATCGCCCGCGATGGCGCCGATCTTCGAGCCATTGGTCTTCGACACGGCATCCTTGATGGCGGCAAAGGCTTCGCCCCAAGTTGCCGGAACGAGACGGCCATCCTTGCGGACATAAGGCCGGTCGAGGCGCTGCGTGCGCAGGCCGTCCCAGACGAAGCGCGACTTGTCGGAGATCCACTCCTCGTTCACGTCTTCGTTGACGCGCGGCATGATGCGCATGACTTCGCGACCACGGGTATCGACGCGGATGGCGGAGCCGAGTGCGTCCATGACGTCGATCGTCTCGGTCTTGTTCAGTTCCCACGGACGGGCCGTGAAGGCGAAGGGCTTCGAGGTCAGTGCGCCGACCGGGCAGAGGTCAACGACGTTGCCCTGCAGTTCGGAGGTCATCGCCTGCTCGAGATAGGTGGTGATTTCAGCGTCTTCGCCACGGCCGATGAGGCCAAGCTCGGAAATGCCGGCGACTTCCGTCGTGAAGCGGACGCAGCGCGTGCAGTGGATGCAGCGGTTCATCACGGTCTTGACGAGCGGACCGATATACTTGTCTTCGACGGCGCGCTTGTTTTCATTGTAGCGCGTGCCGTCCATGCCGAACGCCATGGCCTGGTCCTGCAGGTCGCATTCACCACCCTGGTCACAGATCGGGCAATCCAGCGGATGGTTGATCAGCAGGAATTCCATCACGCCTTCGCGGGCCTTCTTGACCATCGGCGTGTTGGTGAAGATCTCCGGCAGTTCGCCGTTCGGGCCGCCGCGCACGTCGCGTACACCCATGGCGCAGGAAGCAGCTGGCTTCGGCGGGCCGCCCTTGACCTCGATCAGACACATGCGGCAGTTGCCGGCAACCGACAGCCGCTCGTGAAAACAGAAGCGCGGCACCTCGGCCCCGGCTTCCTCGCACGCCTGCAACAGCGTGAAATGATCCGGAACTTCGATTTCCTTACCGTCGACTTTCAGCTTCGCCATATTCGCCTTCCCGCTTCCGCGCCCAATCGCGCATCAAGCCAGAGTTTCTGTCGTGGTCCGGGAAGTCCTTTCGGACCGCCCTCGCCTATTTCATTTCACGCCCATGAACCTGCCTTGCGGCTCAGTGTCCGGTCGCCAATATGTTCCGCGCCTGCCCTGCCCAATCATCCCGCAGTATCCGGCCTTCCAGACCGAGCTCCGCATCGAGCGCAGCAAGCGCTGCTTCATCCATGTCGGCCAGCTGTGCGAAAGTCACCACGCCGTGACCTGTCAGCACATTGGCCAGCTTCGGACCTATGCCCGAAATCCGCTTCAAGTCGTCACCGGCCGAAACCGGCGCCTTTGCGGTTGCGGCCTTTTCAGCCGACTTCCGCGCCTTGGCAGTCTTCACCGCCTTGCGCGCCCGCTTTTCGATCACCGCGTCTGCCACCGCCGCTACCGACTGAGGCTCGCGCGCAGGCGCTTCCGCAACGACATTCGGTTCAGCGGCCTTTGCCTTGGCCGGTTCGGCCACAGGCTTCGCTTCAGCAGCTTCCGCCTCCGCTGGCTGCGCATTCGCGCGGACGGCCTGATCCTGCATGGCATTGAGGAAGAGGCTTGCCCACTGACCCGTCATCCGGATCCCGTAAGCTGTTGCCGCCGCCATCATGATGGCCGGATTGGCCATCAGCGGATTGAGCGCAACGCCTTCCTGCCTTTCACCGTCCTTCGTCCAGTCAGTCTTCATGAATGCCTCCATCGCCTCGTTCGTCGCTCGAACAAGTTTAGCTACCGCATCATGCGGAGCGGACATGTCGTCACGATGATCGTTGCGCTGGGCGTTCATGGAAGCTTACTCGGCAGCCTCCAGAACCGCGCCGTGCGCCATGGCGTTGGCCGTGTACTGGTCGATCCGCTTTTCGATTTCCGGACGGAAATTGCGGATGAGACCCTGGACCGGCCAGGCAGCAGCGTCGCCCAATGCACAGATCGTGTGACCTTCGATCTGCTTAGAGACTTCAAACAGCATGTCGATTTCGCGCTTCTGCGCGTTACCCTTCACCATGCGCTCGAGAATGCGCGACATCCAGCCCGTGCCTTCACGGCAGGGCGTGCACTGGCCGCAGCTTTCGTGCTTGAAGAAGGCGGCAATGCGCCAGATGGCCTTGATGATGTCGGTGGATTTGTCCATGACGATCATGCCGCCGGTGCCGAAGGAGGACTTCACTTCGCGCATGCCGTCGAAGTCCATGATCGCGTCCTTCATGTCCTCGCCCTTGACGACGGGGCACGAGGCGCCACCCGGAATGACGGCCAGCAGGTTATCCCAGCCGCCGCGGATGCCACCGCAATGCGTCTCGATGATCTCGCGGAAGGACAGGCCCATCGCTTCTTCGAACGTGCAGGGCTTGTTGACGTGGCCGGAGACCATGAACAGCTTGGTGCCGACATTGTTCGGACGACCGATTGCGGAGAACCAGGAGGCGCCGCGACGCAGGATGGTCGGAGCAACGGCGATGGATTCGACGTTGTTGACCGTGGTCGGGCAGCCATAGAGGCCCATGTTGGCCGGGAACGGCGGCTTCAGGCGCGGCTGGCCCTTCTTGCCTTCCAGGCTTTCGAGCAGCGCGGTTTCTTCACCACAGATATAGGCGCCGGCACCGTGGTGCAGGTAGACGTCGAAGTCCCAGCCGTTCTTGTTGTTCTTGCCGAGAAGGCCGGCGTCATAGCACTCGTCCACGGCGGCCTGCAGAGCTTCACGCTCGCGCATGTATTCGCCGCGCAGGTAGATATAGGCCGTATTGGCGCCCATGGCGAAACCGGCAATCACGCAGCCTTCGATCAGCGTATGCGGATCGTGGCGCATGATGTCGCGGTCCTTGCACGTGCCGGGCTCGGATTCGTCGGCATTGACGACAAGGTAATGCGGGCGACCGTCGCTCTGCTTGGGCATGAACGACCACTTGAGACCCGTCGGGAAGCCGGCACCACCGCGCCCACGAAGACCGGAGGCCTTCATTTCGTCGATGATCCAGTCGCGACCCTTTTCGATGATCTGCTTGGTGCCGTCCCAGTGGCCGCGCGACATCGCGCCCTTCAGGGACTTGTCCTTGAGACCATAAAGGTTGGTGAAAATGCGATCTTCGTCTCTAAGCATGTCTCACCTCTCAACGCGGCTTCTTGCCGAAAACGCGCACATATTCTTCTTCGCCGCCGCGCGCCAGCGCATCGGCCTGCTTGATCCAGTCGTCGCGAAGGATGCGACCGCGGAAAGCCAGGTAACCGTCGACCCAGGCAATTTCCCTCTCGGTCCACTTGGCGATCTGGGCGAAGGTGTAGATGCCGAGATCATTAAGCTTGGCTTCCATGACCGGACCGACGCCGGAGATCATCTTGAGGTCGTCGAGCGTCGCCGGCTTTTCGACGGCGGCCGGGCGGTTCGGATCGTCCAGCGAGGGCTTGGCCTCCGCCTTGGCAGCGGGCGCAACAGGCGCGGCAGGAGCCGGCGCAGGCGCAGCCGCGACCGGCGCCGGGGCAGCGGCAGGAGCCGGTGTCTCAGCTCGGTCGGCAAACCTGTGGGCGGGCGTGTCCGTCGTCAGGGTCACCGGGCCGCCGGCGGGCGCCGAATGAACACGGTCGATCTGCGGACCGGGGGTCACGTCGCCGCCCTTGCCTGCCTCGAACCGGTCGATGATGTATTCGAGCTGCGTCGGCGTCAGGTCCTCGTAGGTGTCCTTGAAGATGACAACCATCGGCGCGTTGACGCAGGCGCCCTGACATTCGACTTCTTCCCAGGACAGCGTGCCGCTCTCGTTGGTGTGAAGCGGGTCGTGATGGATCTTCTTCTTGCAAACCGCAATCAGGTCTTCAGCGCCGCGCAGCATGCAGGGCGTTGTGCCACAGACCTGAACGTGGGCGCGCGTGCCGACCGGCTTGATCTGGAACTGCGTGTAGAAGGTCGCAACTTCGAGAACGCGGATATAGGGCATTTCCAGCATGTCGGCGATCTTTTCGATCGCCGCGCGTGTGACCCAGCCATCCTGTTCCTGAGCGCGCATCAGCAGCGGAATGACCGCGGACTGCTGGCGACCAGCGGGATACTTCTTGATGGTTTCGGCCGCCCATGCGCTATTGGCTTCGTTGAAGGCGAAGCTCTGCGGCTGGACGTTATCATCGGCTAGTCGTCGAACGGACATTCTCTTTCACGCCTTGTCAGTTGATGGCACCGCATTTGGTATTCGTGACGGACACGAATTCACAAGCGTAGGCCGACTGTTCTTTCTGCATAAATACCACGAACTTGTCGCCGTTCGGGATGGCGGACTTGATTTCGTAACCCTGTGCAAGAAGGTCTTTCATCGTCGACGGCGGCAGGGGCGCATTCTTGCCCGTATTGCCACCGACCAACGTCTGGGCGGATACCGCAGACGCCAGAACGAAGATGAAAGCAGCCACACCGATCCGAGTCATTATCTGTCAACCTCACCGAACACGATGTCGAGCGAGCCGAGGATTGCCGTCACGTCGGCCAGCATGTGGCCGGAGCTGAGGAAATCCATCGCCTGGAGATGCACGAAACCCGGAGCGCGGATCTTGCAGCGATACGGCTTGTTGGAGCCGTCCGAAACGAGATACACGCCAAACTCACCCTTCGGGGCTTCGACGGCGGCATAGACTTCGCCGGCCGGGACGTGGAAGCCTTCGGTGTAGAGCTTGAAGTGGTGGATCAGCGCTTCCATGGAGCGCTTCATCTCGCCACGCTTCGGCGGAACGACCTTGCCGTCAAGTGCCGAGACCGGGCCGACCTTTTCGCTGGTCAGCAGACGTGCGCAGCACTGCTTCATGATCTTCACGGCTTCGCGCATTTCGATCATGCGGATGAGGTAACGATCGTAGCAGTCGCCATTCTTGCCGACCGGGATATCGAAATCGAGCTCCGAATAGCACTCGTAGGGCTGCGCGCGGCGCAGGTCCCAGGCAGCGCCCGAACCGCGAACCATCACGCCCGAGAAGCCCCACTTCCAGGCATCCTCCAGCGAGACGACGCCGATGTCGACGTTACGCTGCTTGAAAATACGGTTTCCGGTCAGAAGGCCTTCGATATCGTCAAGAACCTTGAGGAACGGATCGCACCAGGCGGCAATGTCTTCCACCAGCTTCTGCGGAATATCCTGATGGACGCCACCCGGACGGAAATAAGCTGCGTGCATGCGCGCGCCGCAGGCACGCTCATAGAACACCATCAGCTTTTCGCGCTCTTCGAAGCCCCAGACCGGCGGCGTCATTGCGCCGACGTCCATGGCTTGAGTCGTGACGTTCATGATGTGCGACAGGATGCGGCCGATTTCGGAAAACAGAACGCGGATCAGCTGGCCACGCTTCGGAACCTCGATGCCGAGAAGCTTCTCGATGGCGAGGCAATAGGCGTGCTCCTGGTTCATCGGCGCGACGTAGTCGAGACGGTCGAAATAAGGGACGGCCTGCAGATAGGTCTTGGCTTCGATCAGCTTTTCGGTACCGCGATGAAGCAGGCCGATATGCGGATCGGCGCGCTCAACGATTTCGCCGTCGAGTTCGAGCACGAGACGCAGAACGCCGTGCGCGGACGGATGCTCGGGGCCGAAGTTGATCGTAAAGTTGCGGACGGAATGTTCTTTCGTCATGGTCATGTCTTCCGCCCCTTACTTCGCTGCCTTCTCATCGCCCGGCAGCACGTAATCCGTGCCTTCCCAGGGCGAGAGGAAGTCGAAATTGCGGAACTCCTGGCGCAGTTGGACGGGCTCGTAAACAACCCGCTTTGCCTCGTCGTCATAGCGCACTTCGACATAGCCGGTCATCGGGAAGTCCTTGCGCAGCGGATACCCCTCGAAACCGTAGTCGGTGAGGATGCGACGCAGGTCCGGGTGCCCTGAGAACAGGATGCCGTACATGTCGTAGGTTTCGCGCTCGAACCAGTTTGCACCGGGATAGATGTCGCAGGCGGAAGGAACCGGCTTGTCTTCGCTCGTCGGAACCTTGATGCGGATGCGCTGGTTCTTCGACGGCGAAAGCAGATGGTAGACCACCTCGAAGCGTTCTTCGCGACCCGGGTAATCGACGCCGCAGATATCCGTCAGATTGATGAAACGACAGGCGGAATCGTCATGCAGGAAGCGCAGAACCTCAATGAGGTTCTCCGGCGCCACCGTAATGCTCAGCTCGCCATGGGCAACTTCCGACGCCAGAACCAGCGAACCCTTCTGTTCGCCAACCCGGACCGAAAGCTCGTTCAGTGCTTCGCTCATTGCTTAACCCTTCAGCCTTAGCGCTCGATCGTTCCGGTGCGCCGGATCTTCTTCTGAAGAAGCAGCACGCCGTAGAGCAGAGCCTCGGCCGTGGGGGGACAGCCTGGAACATAGACGTCTACCGGTACGACGCGGTCACAACCGCGCACGACCGAATAGGAATAGTGATAGTAACCGCCGCCGTTGGCGCAGGAACCCATCGAAATAACGTAACGCGGCTCAGGCATCTGGTCATAGACCTTGCGGAGCGCAGGCGCCATCTTGTTGGTCAGCGTGCCGGCGACGATCATGACGTCAGACTGGCGCGGTGACGCGCGCGGAGCAACGCCAAAGCGTTCCATGTCATAACGCGGGCCGGAAGCCTGCATCAGGCCTTCAACGGCGCAGCATGCGAGACCGAACTGCATCCACATCAGCGAGCCCGTGCGGGCCCAGGTGATCAGCTCGTCGGTTGCAGTCACGAGAAAGCCCTTGTCGGCCAGCTCGTTGTTGATTTCGCCGAAAAACTTGTCATTCGCGCCAACCGGCTTGCCGGTCGAGGGATCGATGATCCCCTTGGGCTGCGGTGCGACGAGCGTCGTGTTACCGGATGTCACTCCCATTCGAGTGCTCCCTTCTTCCATTCATAAATGAAGCCGATCGTCAGAACGCCCAGGAAGACCATCATGGACCAGAAACCGACCCAGCCGATGCTGCTGAAGGACACGGCCCACGGGAACAGGAAGGCGACTTCCAGGTCGAAGATGATGAACAGGATCGACACAAGATAGAAGCGGATGTCGAACTTCATGCGCGCGTCGTCGAAGGCGTTGAAGCCGCATTCGAACGAGGAAAGCTTTTCCGAATCGGGCGCCTTGAACGCAAGCGCGAAGGGCGCGATCAGGAGCGCGACGCCGATAACCAGCGAGACACCGATGAAGATCGCGATCGGGATATAGGAGCTGAGGAGATCTGTCATTCTAACCGTCCTTGCCTGTCCTTGGGATGCGGTCGCGTCGGGCGCGCCGGGCGATGCCGACAGGGCGTAGGTCTTCGTTGCAACGTCATCGTGACTAGCGCAGCCCGCCCTGCGGCGCAAGCGATTTGAACCGCAAAACCGCGATTAACATCATGAACTTTACCAATTCAGGACACAGATGCCGCAACACCCTTTCGCAGCGCAACATGACGACGATCAATTCGAGAGAATTGTCCGATCAGCGTCTCAGGAACGATACGATTCCACAGTAAGTGTGTCAGAAAAAACCGGCAAACACCCCGAGCGCAGCCATGCCGCTCCAGGTGAGTCGCGACGTCGCCCATGTTGGGCATAACGTCGCTTCGACTGGACGAATGAAGCTCAAGACCAACTTGAGCTTAACGTCACATCCACTTGTAAAGAAAGAGAATGGCGCGAGTGACGGGGCTCGAACCCGCGACCTCCGGCGTGACAGGCCGGCACTCTAACCGACTGAGCTACACCCGCGCATTTCCCGAACCGCGTCGCCGCTTCGTTCGGTGAGCGGGTGTCTAAGGGGTAGACGGGTGAGTGTCAAGCGGATTTCAAAACAAAAAATCACGCGAACGACAATTTTTTGACAGAGGCTTTGAATGACAGGACTTTGCCAAAAAAAATGCGAAAAATGCTCCTGGCCCTCTTGCGGACCACGGTCTTTGCGAATAGATCACCCCCACCAACGCGGCGGGCGATTAGCTCAGTTGGTAGAGCGCCTCGTTTACACCGAGGATGTCGGGAGTTCGAGTCTCTCATCGCCCACCATTCTTTCCCAAACAACATGAAGAACGCATCGCAAAGCATTGATCTTTGCTGAGGTTCGCGTTTGCCTTTCTGCTGACACTGCTAAATCTGTGTTCCGCGTCGTCAAAATCCGGCGCGCCGCTGTATCGACGGCGCAATTGGGTGGCCGCAGTCGGCTTTCGCCGGTGAATCGTCCGCTGCTGCGCCGGGTGGCATCGCTCACTCTTCAAATGCCGGAGGGCTTTGGCTAATGTTGGCCCAAGAGCAGAATCAACAAAGATGGAGGCAACATGCGCTGCATTTTCACCCAGGTTCGCTGCAAACCGGGCCAGACCTACGAAGTTGCCGATAAAATCTATGAGAAGGAAGTCGTTTCCGAGCTCTATTCGACGAGCGGCGACTACGATCTCATCGCGAAAATCTACGTGCCGGACGGTCAGGATATCGGGCGCTATGTGAACGACATTTTCGTCGACATACCGGATGTCGAGCGCACGCTCACGACGATCACGTTCCACGCGTTCTGACGCGGCCAGACAATCAATAAATCAACGGGGGCTTCGGCCCCTGTTTTCGTTTCCCGGATGCGCAGACACTTCTGTGCCGCGAGGGGATTCGCCCCGCAGCCTCCCCTCGCCTCAGGCAAACGCGCCCCGCCGTTTCTCGCTTCTTTTTGGAACACGACCGAAGGGTTGGTGTTCGAAAGCGGAAACCGAGGAGACGAAGATGAAGGCTCTTACCTGGCATGGCCAGCATGACATCCGCTGCGAAACCGTTCCGGATCCGACGATTGAAGACGGGCGCGATGCGGTCATCAAGGTGACCGCCTGCGCGATCTGCGGCTCGGACCTCCATATCTATCAGGGTTCGATCCCGGAAATGGAAAGCGACGATGTCATCGGCCACGAGGCGATGGGCGAAGTGGTGGAGGTCGGGCGGGACAACAAGGCATTGAAGGTCGGCGACCGCGTGGTTGTGCCTTTCACCATTTCCTGCGGCGAGTGCTTCTTCTGCCAGCGCGGTTTCTATTCCGGTTGCGAGCGGAGCAATCCCGATTCGGCCAAGGTCAGCAAACTCTGGGGCAATTCGCCCTCCGGCCTCTTCGGCTACTCGCATCTGCTGGGCGGCTATCGGGGCGGACAGGCCGAATATCTTCGTGTGCCGTTCGCCGATGTGGGACCGGTCAAGGTGCCGGACGGATTGACTGACGAACAGGCTCTCTTTCTTTCAGACATTTTCCCGACCGGCTACATGGCCGCCGAATTCTGCAACATACAGCGAGGCGACACCATTGCGATCTGGGGCTGCGGACCGGTCGGGCAGATGGCGATTCGCTCAGCCTTCCTTCTCGGTGCCGAACGCGTGCTGGCCATCGACACTGTGCCGGAGCGGTTGGCTCTGGCGCGGGAAGCAGGTGCCTTCACGCTCGATTACCTCGAAGAGGACATTTACGACCGCATCATGGAGCTGACACGCGGTCGTGGTGCGGATGCCTGTATTGACGCCGTGGGGACCGAGGCCGACCCGCAGGCCAGTTGGGATTCGCGCTGGGACCGAATCAAGGTCGCGACCTTCATGGGAACGGACCGGCCGCACGTTCTGCGCCAGGCGATCCATTGCTGCCGGAATTTTGGAACCGTCTCCATCGTCGGCGTCTATGGCGGTTTTCTCGACAAGATTCCCATGGGCTCGGCCATCAACCGCGGGCTGACCTTTCGGATGGCGCAGACGCCCGTGCAGCGTTACCTGCCCGAACTGATGCGCCGAATCGAGAATGGCGACATCGACCCCTCCTTCGTGATCACCCATCGCGCCGGCCTCGAAGAGGGGCCGGCCCTTTATGAAACTTTCCGCGAAAAGAAGGACGGCTGCATCAAGGTCGTGCTGAAACCCGGAACATGAAGGAGATTCCCATGACTGAACTGTCGGGAAAAGGACTGGCCGTGGTGACCGGCGCATCGAGCGGAATCGGGCTGGAGCTGGCACGCTGCGCCGCCATCCAGGGTTACGATCTCGTCATCGCTGCGGATGGACCTGATATTCAGGCCGCAGCAGACGAACTGAAGCGCAACGCCGTGGACGCTATGGCGTATCAGGTGGACCTGAGTACACAACGGGGCGTTCGTGAATTCGTGGCCGCAGTCGAGTCGCTCGGTCGACCGGTTGATTTGCTGATGGCCAATGTCGGACGCGGACTGGGCCACGGGTTCCTCGATCAGGACCCGGAAGAAGCGCAGACGGTGGTCGATACGAACATCAGCGGAACGCTGCTGCTCGTCCATCGTCTCGGCAACGCGATGCGGACGCGAGGCACGGGACGGATCCTCTTTACCGGATCGATCGCCGGTTTCATTCCCGGGGCCTATCAGGCCGTCTATAACGGGTCGAAGGCCTTCATCAATTCCTTTTCGCATGCGCTGCGGGAGGAGTTGAAGGAGACCGGCATCACCGTTACCTGCCTCATGCCCGGACCGACAGACACGGACTTCTTCGAGCGGGCCGGCCTGCTCGACACGTCCGTCGGTCAAGGCTCCAAGGATGATCCGGCTGACGTCGCGCGCATCGGATTCGAGGCGATGATGGAAGGCGAAGGCGATGTGGTGGCCGGCTGGAAGAACAAGATGACGTCTGCAGTTGCCAACGTCACGCCGGCGGAAATGTTGGCAAAGCAGCATGCCAACATGACCCGGCCGGGCTCGGCAGACGACTGAGCCGCCCCGCCGGGCTCCGCACACCATCAGGCAGATGTCGCAACCGCCCTCTCCCGCCGCGATTCGTAGGTCATGATGAACAGCGAGGCGCCGAGGATCAGCACCGCACCGAGCCAGAGCGTGCCTGCCGGCGCGTAACCGAAGACGACCCACCCGGCTAGGACGTTGAGCGGCAGCTTCAGATCGTCGAACGGCTGCACATAGGCGGCATCGGCAGTCGCATAGGCGAGCGTCAGCAGATATTGCGCGACCGCTGTCAGCAGGCCCAGAGCCACGAAAACTGCCAGGGCCCCTCCGGTGGGAATTTCGAAGCCCGAAGCGAGCGCGAAGGCACCATTGACCGGCGTCAGCAGAAGCAGCAGCCAGACCGTGATCGTCTCAGGCGATTCGTCGTGGGTGAGGCTCTTTGTGTAGAGCGAGGTCGCGCCCCAGAGGAGTGCAGCCAGAACCGGCAGGAGTGCTGCCGAGGTGAAGGTGTCTGACCACGGTTGCAGGATGATCATCGCGCCGGCGAAACCGGTGGCGGTCGCGGCCCAGCGCGCAGGCCCTACCCGCTCGCCGAGAAATACCCGAGCGCCGAGGATGATGAAGAAGGGCGACGTCATGACCAGCGCGATCGCCTGCCAGATCGGGACATGCGCCAGTCCCATGACCCAGGCCTGAACGCCGAAGACGGAAAAAGCGACCCGCACAATGTGGCTCGTGGGATAGTTTGTGCGCATGGCGCGGATGCCAACACGCCACAAATAGGGCAGCGAGAACAGGAGCGCGATGGCATATTGCCAGAAGGCGGTGGAGACAGAGCCGAAGCCCAGCTTCATCGTTACCCATTGCGTGAGAACGTTGATGGCGGCGAAGGCGACGCCTGCCAGCACCATGATGGCGGCGGCCGCTACCGCCGGATATTTCAATCTGAGATTTCCAATCTGATTCATGTCCATCTTCCCATTAAGGGCCAACACAAATCAGGGCATGAGAGACCACGTCTTCCAGCCGCCCGCTAAGGAGCGAGCGAAGATCAGACACGGGCCTCATTCTCTTTCATCCGGACTGTGACCGTCGGCTCCGGAATTAAACCGGATCTGCTGACCTGAGCCTTCGAAGAGGCACAGCGCTCGCGGGCTTCGGGTTTCCCCGTTACCGCCGGTGGGGAGTTTCACCCCGCCCTGAGAACGAATGTCGGACGAGCCGACACAGCATTGATAGGACCATTTCGCAATTGCGGCAAGATTGCTGGCATATTCCGTCCGGTGCCAGTCATCACAAATGAAAAGACCCGGCGCGAGTTTCGCACCGGGCCTTCCAAAACTTGCTTGCGTGTTCCAGTCGAAACTGGCGGGTGGCAGGCAAAAGCGCGTCTTAGTTGACAGCGTCCTTCAGACCCTTGCCGGCCGAGAACTTCGGCACGTTGCGGGCCGGGATTGCAACTTCAGCGCCCGTGGACGGGTTGCGGCCCGTGGAGGCTTCGCGGCGCGAAACGGAGAAGTTGCCAAAGCCAACGAGACGGACGTCGCCGCCGTTCTTCAGTTCGCCCTGGATTGCTTCGAACACAGCGTCAACAGCCGATGCAGCATCGGACTTCGACAGGCCGGCCTTTTCCGCAACTGCGGATACGAGCTCGTTCTTGTTCATGTTTCCACCCCTTTCTTACTGGTATGAAACGATTCGATTGGTTATCGCGGGCAGAATACGCAGGAGCGCGTCCGCCGCAACCGAAAATGCACTCAATCCCTTGTTTTGCAGGGCTTTGCGCGCTGTTTTCGTTAAAAAAGGCCGGCATTTCTGCCGGCCTCGCGTTCTTATCAGGTTCATTCCGGCGCAATTGAGGCCGGATCGCATCAATGCGCGACGCCTACACCGCTTTCTTCGCCCGAATCGGCGGGCACGACGGCTGCCGTTGCATCAGGCTCCCAGACGATCGCCTGAGGCTGGCGAACGAGTGCGTGCTGCAGGACTTCGCCCATCCGGGAGACCGGGATGATTTCCATCTCGTTCTTCACGTTGTCCGGAATGTCCGCCAGATCCTTGGCGTTTTCTTCCGGGATCAGCACCTTCTTGATGCCGCCGCGAAGGGCTGCGAGCAGCTTTTCCTTCAGGCCGCCAATCGGGAGAACCCGGCCGCGCAGCGTCACTTCCCCCGTCATCGCAACATCTTTCGAGATCGGAATGCCGGTCATGATGGAGACGATGGCGGTTGCCATGGCGATACCGGCAGACGGTCCGTCCTTCGGCGTTGCACCTTCCGGAACGTGAACGTGAATGTCGGCCTTGTCGAAGCGCGGCGGCTCGATGCCGAAATCGATGGCGCGCGAACGGACATAAGACGCCGCTGCCGAAATCGATTCCTTCATCACGTCCTTCAGGTTGCCGGTGACCGTCATGCGGCCCTTGCCCCCCGGCATCATCACGCCTTCGATCGTCAGCAACTCGCCGCCGACTTCCGTCCAGGCGAGACCGGTGACAACACCGACCTGATCTTCGCGTTCGGCTTCACCGTGGCGGAAGCGCGGAACGCCGAGATAGTCGGACACGTTTTCAGGCGTAACCTCGATCGAGGTGGCCTTGCCCTTGAGGATCTCGGTCACCGCCTTGCGAGCGAGCTTCATCAGTTCGCGTTCCAGCGAGCGGACACCGGCTTCGCGCGTATACTGGCGGATGACCGCCATCAGCGCGTCGTCGGAGACCGAAAACTCGGCAGGCTGCAGGGCATGGTCGCGGATCGCCTTCGGCAGAAGGTGACGGCGGGCGATTTCCCGCTTTTCATCTTCCGTGTAGCCGGCGATGCGGATGATCTCCATGCGGTCCATCAGCGGTGCCGGGATGTTCAGCGTGTTCGCCGTGGTGATGAACATCACGTCCGAAAGGTCGTATTCGACTTCCAGATAGTGGTCCATGAACGTTGCGTTCTGTTCCGGATCGAGCACCTCGAGCAGAGCCGAGGACGGGTCGCCGCGGAAGTCCTGGCCCATCTTGTCGATTTCGTCGAGCAGGAAGAGCGGGTTGGCCTTCTTCGCCTTCTTCAGCGACTGGATGACCTTTCCGGGCATCGAGCCGATATAGGTGCGGCGGTGACCGCGAATCTCGGCCTCGTCGCGCACGCCGCCGAGCGCCATGCGGACATATTCGCGGCCGGTTGCCTTGGCGATCGAGCGGGCAAGCGACGTCTTGCCGACGCCGGGCGGGCCGACGAGGCAAAGGATCGGTCCCTTGATCTTCTTCGCACGGGCCTGAACGGCGAGATATTCGACAATGCGCTCCTTGACCTTGTCGAGGCCAAAGTGATCGCCTGCGAGCACTTCCTCGGCAAAGTTGAGGTCGGTCTTGATCTTGGAGCGCTTGCCCCAGGGCAGACCGGTCAGCCAGTCGAGATAGTTGCGCACGACGGTGGCTTCGGCCGACATCGGGCTCATCTGGCGCAGCTTCTTCAGTTCGGCATCCGCCTTTTCGCGGCCCTCCTTGGAAAGCTTCGTCTTCTTGATGCGATCTTCCAGTTCGGCCATCTCGTCACGGCCGTCCTCGCCGTCGCCGAGTTCCTTCTGGATCGCCTTCATCTGTTCGTTGAGGTAATATTCGCGCTGCGTCTTTTCCATCTGGCGCTTGACGCGCGAGCGGATGCGCTTCTCGACCTGGAGGACGGAAATTTCGCCTTCCATGAAGCCGAGCGCCTTTTCCAGGCGCGTCTTGACGCTCACCGTTTCAAGCATTTCCTGCTTTTCGGTGATCTTGATAGAGAGATGCGAGGCAACGGTATCAGCAAGCTTCGAATAGTCCTCGATCTGGCTGGCAGCGCCGACCACTTCCGGAGAAATCTTCTTATTCAGCTTCACATAGTTCTCGAACTCGGAAACAACCGAGCGAGACAGAGCCTCGATCTCGACAGCATCTTCAGCCGGTTCGGAGAGAACGTGGGCCATCGCTTCGTAGAATTCGTCGCGTTCAGTGTAGCCATCGATCTCGGCACGCGCGCGGCCTTCGACCAGAACCTTGACGGTGCCGTCGGGGAGCTTCAGCAGCTGGAGAACGTTGGCGACCGTACCGACGGTATAGATCGCGGAGGGCTTCGGATCGTCGTCGCTCGCATTGATCTGGGTTACCAGCATGATCTGGCGATCCGAACCCATCACCTCTTCCAGAGCGCGGATGGATTTTTCACGGCCGACGAAGAGCGGCACGATCATGTGCGGAAAGACGACAATGTCACGCAGCGGCAATACCGGGTAGGCAATGCTGTCTGCAGGCAAGGTCTTCTTGGTCATGTGAGTTCCTTTCCATCGGGTGCCCGTCTGGGCCACCCTCTGCACCGGGCGGGGAGCCCCGATGCTTCTCATTACCGCTCTCTAAGTGGAGTCTGACGGACGCCTTTTCAAGACGTTCAACGCCTGCCCAACCCATTGTCCCGCCTTGGTGCCAAGCTTGCCCGCTTCTGCTGTCGCGAGGCTTGCCGGGTTTCAAAACAGTGCCGCGATACGCCGTATTCCCACGCGGATTCGGTCTCCACTATCGCGACACTCAACGTAGTACGCAACTTAAAAAGCCCCGGATTACGACGATTTAACAACGTTAAACCCATGAAAAAAGCCCGAGGCAGCGCCCCGAGCTTTTCAATTGCATACGATCTATTTCGACAATTACGCCGATACGTTGGCCTTTTCTTCGCTACGCTCCGAATAGATGTAGAGCGGTCGCGCCTTGCCTTCGACGACATCATCCGAAATCACGACTTCGCGAACACCTTCCAGCGCCGGAAGTTCGAACATCGTGTCGAGCAGGATCTTTTCCATAATCGAGCGGAGACCGCGTGCACCCGTCTTGCGGACGATGGCCCGCTTGGCGATGGCGCGCAGTGCGTCCTCGTGGAAGGTCAGTTCGACATCTTCCATCTCGAACAGGCGCTGATACTGCTTGATCAGCGCGTTCTTCGGCTCCGACAGGATCTGAATCAGTGCATCTTCATCCAGGTCTTCGAGCGTTGCCAGAACCGGCAGACGACCGATGAATTCCGGAATGAGGCCGAACTTGACCAGGTCTTCCGGCTCCAGTTCGCGGAGGACTTCGCCAACGCGGCGATCTTCCGGCGACTTGACGCTCGCGGCGAAGCCGATCGAGGTCTTTTCGCCGCGTGCCGAGATCAGCTTGTCGAGGCCTGCGAAGGCGCCGCCGCAGATGAACAGGATGTTCGTCGTGTCGACCTGCAGGAATTCCTGCTGCGGATGCTTGCGGCCACCCTGCGGCGGTACGGAAGCAACCGTGCCTTCCATGATCTTCAGAAGCGCCTGCTGAACGCCCTCGCCCGACACGTCGCGCGTGATGGACGGGTTGTCCGACTTGCGGGAAATCTTGTCGACTTCGTCGATATAGACGATGCCGCGCTGGGCGCGCTCGACATTGTAATCCGCAGCCTGAAGCAGCTTCAGAATGATGTTCTCGACGTCTTCACCGACATAGCCGGCTTCCGTCAGCGTCGTGGCGTCCGCCATGGTGAACGGCACGTCGATGATGCGGGCGAGCGTCTGGGCAAGATAGGTCTTGCCGCAGCCGGTCGGGCCGACGAGCAGAATGTTGGACTTCGCCAGTTCGACATCGCCGTTCTTCGAGGCATGCGCCAGACGCTTGTAGTGGTTGTGAACAGCCACCGACAGGATGCGCTTCGCCTGCTGCTGGCCGATGACGTATTCGTCCAGAACCTTGATGATTTCCTGCGGGGTCGGCACGCCATCGCGCGACTTGACCATGGAGGTCTTGTTCTCTTCACGGATGATGTCCATGCAGAGTTCGACGCATTCGTCGCAGATGAAGACCGTCGGTCCGGCGATCAGCTTGCGCACTTCATGCTGGCTCTTGCCGCAGAAAGAGCAATAAAGGGTATTCTTCGAGTCACCGCCGCTGCTACCGCTGACCTTGCTCATGTCACTTTCCTTCCAAGCATACCGGCGTTACCCGCTCAGGGAATACACGGAACTTTTTCCACCCTTTGGATCTGCGCCTCGTGTCGCATCGGAAAGGGTTTTCGGGGGTACTCGCTGGTCGAACAAATCACTTTATCCGGCAGCTTGCAACGTTTCCCCCAGTCTCACTGGATGCTATGTCACAAAAATTCAACATAGCATTAATTCCATATCCTGCATTTCAGGCTGACGCCGGCCTTGATCCTTGTCAAGAATGGCGCAGTTCCCGGGCGCTTACGCGCCTGCCGGACCTTCAATCTCTTCGCGCGACGTGAAGACCTGATCGACCAGGCCCCAGTTCTTCGCTTCCTGGGCGTCCATGAAGTTGTCGCGGTCAAGCGCCGTTTCGACTTCCTCGTAGGTGCGGCCCGTGTGCTTCACGTAAATCTCGTTCAGGCGACGCTTCATCTTGATGATGTCACGAGCATGGCGTTCGATGTCGGAAGCCTGGCCCTGGAAACCGCCGGAGGGCTGGTGAACCATGATGCGGGCGTTCGGCATGGCAATGCGCATGTCCTTGTGGCCGGCGGCGAGAAGCAGCGAGCCCATGGATGCGGCCTGACCGATGCAGAGCGTCGAGACCGCAGGCTTGATGAACTGCATCGTGTCGTAGATCGCCATGCCGGCAGTGACGACGCCGCCCGGCGAATTGATGTAGAGTGCGATTTCCTTCTTCGGGTTTTCGGCCTCGAGGAACAGGAGCTGCGCCGACACCAGCGTCGCCATGTGATCCTCGACCGGACCCGTGAGGAAGATGATGCGTTCCTTCAGAAGCCGCGAGTAGATGTCATAGGACCGCTCGCCACGATTGGTCTGTTCGACGACCATCGGGATCAGTGCCATTGCGGTATCAACAGGATTGCTCATCTTCTACCTTCAAACGTTGGGTCCGGACGTCGCAGCTGATCCGGGAATCATCGAAATTTCTCATCTCCTACATAGAGTGTCCTAAGGGCGAACTTCAAGACACACATGGAGAATGACGAATTTCATGGACGCTTGCTCCTTAATACGGCGTTACGAAAGCAAACTGCCCACAGGCCAATTGAAACACGATAAAAACTTCGTGAAGTCGAAACGTGCAACTGCAACCGACACCGGTAACCCAGCCGTAAGGCATCGCTCACCGGCTTCGAAGCCGGAGCAGACCGCCAAATCTCTCGGGGAGTTCAATGCGTTGTCGGATGAGCCGCATATAGGAACCGGCGCCGCCCACTTCCAGAGGGATGTGGGGACGCCGGAACGATTTGATAGATGATCTCGATTAAGACGTGAACGTCACGCTGCCTTCAGCGCATCGACCGGCGAAACCAGGTCGAGGCTGAGGCTTTCAGCGACCGCCTTGTTGGTGATCTTGCCCCTGTGGACATTCAGGCCATTGCGTAGGTGCGGATCCTCGGCAATCGCCTTAAGCCCCTTGTCTGCCAGCGCCAGACCATGGACCAGCGTCGCGTTGTTGAGCGCGTGAGTCGAAGTATAGGGCACGGCACCCGGCATGTTGGCGACGCAATAATGGACGACGCCGTCCACCACATAGGTTGGATCGGAATGGGTCGTCGCATGCGAGGTCTCGAAGCAGCCGCCCTGGTCGATGGCCACGTCAACGATCACCGAGCCCGGCTTCATCGAGGAGAGCATGGCCTTGGTGACAAGTTTGGGGGCAGCAGCGCCAGGGATGAGAACCGCGCCAACGACGAGATCGGCGGAGAAGACTTCGCGCTCGAGGTTGTCCATCGACGAATAGAGCGTGTGGATCGAGCCGTGGAAGATGTCATCGAGTTGGCGCAGGCGCGGCAGCGAACGGTCGAGAACTGTGACATCCGCACCGAGGCCAACCGCCATCTTGGCGGCATGCAGGCCTACGACGCCGCCACCGATGACGACAACCTTGCCCGGACGCACGCCCGGCACGCCGCCAAGCAGAACCCCTCGCCCACCATGCGCCTTCTGAAGCGCCGTGGCACCGGCCTGGATAGAGAGGCGACCGGCAACTTCCGACATCGGCGCAAGCAGCGGCAGCGCGCCGGCGGCATCGGTCACGGTCTCATAGGCAACGCCGGTAACGCCGGATGCCAGCAGGCCCTTCGTCTGTTCCGGATCGGGGGCAAGGTGGAGATAGGTATAGAGGATCTGGCCTTCACGAAGCTGCGCCCATTCGGAAGGCTGCGGCTCCTTGACCTTCACGACCATGTCGGCCTTGGCGAAAATCTCCGCAGCCGTAGCGACGACCTTGGCGCCGACGGCTTCGTAAGCCGCGTCATCAGCGCCGATGCCCACGCCTGCACCCGTCTCGATCAACACCTGGTGACCATGGGCGACATATTCGCGCGCAGCACCGGGCGTGAGACCTACGCGGTACTCGTGATTTTTGATTTCCTTCGGGCAACCGACGATCATGCTTGTTCCTCTCAAGTTGTTTCCTGCCCGCTGAACACGGGTCGATAATGCGTCGATTAAAGGGGAAAGCGGGTCGAAGGTCCGTGCAAAGAGGCTTTGTCGAAAACACATTTTTCGAATAATCTTGCGTCATCACCTCAAAATTCGAAGGAGTTTGCGTTGTCCGATCTCGATACCATCGATACTGCGATTCTGCGGGAATTGCAGCGCGACGGTCGCATGTCCAATGCCGATCTTGCACAGCGGGTCGGACTTTCAGCCTCGGCCTGCTCCCGCCGCCTCGACATCCTCGAAAAATCCGGTGTCATTTCCGGCTATCACGCCCGCCTTTCCAACAAGGCGATCGGTTACAAGATGATGGTCATCGTCCATATCTCGCTCTCCGGCCAGTTCGCCAAGACGCTGACGGAATTCGAGGCGGCCGTGCGGCGGTGTCCAAACGTTGTCGTCTGCTATCTCATGTCGGGCGAATACGACTACATCCTGCGGGTCGCGGCGAAGGATCTGGAAGACTACGAGCGTATTCACCGGGATTGGCTCTCCGCCCTGCCCCATGTCGTGAAGATCAACTCCTCTTTTGCGCTCAGGGAAATTATTGACCGTCCGAATGCCGGGCTTTGAAGCCGATAAGGCTGTCATATTTTCCATCTGGTCAAACTTTCGGATTGCTGACATCTTGCTGTCGTCAACCGCCGCCAAGATGCAGCGCCGCGTCAAGAGGCGCGCGCATCGGGGGCACTCCGACACCGCTCCCGCGCAATTACTGGAGGACTTCCATGACGCTCGAACACCCGAAATTCACCCTGACGCGCCGCTCGCTTCTCGGTGGCGCCGCCGCTGGCGCGGCCATGATCATGCTGCACCCCTTTGCAGCGCGCGCCGCCGCCAACCAGGCGCATCTGCGCATCATGGAAACGACCGATATCCATGTGAATATCATGCCGTATGACTATTACGCGGATAAGCCCAACGACACGATGGGCCTGACGCGCACTGCGTCCATCATCGACAAGATCCGCGCCGAAGCCGGCAACTCCATGCTGATCGACAACGGCGACCTTCTCCAGGGCAACCCGATGGGCGACTACATGGCCTACAAAAAGGGCATGAAGGCCGGCGACATGCATCCGGTCATGAAGGCCATGAATGTGCTGAAATACGATGTGGGCACGCTCGGGAACCACGAGTTCAACTATGGCCTCGACTTCATGTTCAACGTGCTGGGCGGCGCAAACTTCCCGATCGTCTGCGCCAACCTCACCAAGGGCAAGCTCGCTTCCGATCCGAAGCAGGACGAACTTTTCTTCAAGCCCTATGTGATCCTCGACAAGAAGATCAAGGACGGCGCGGGCAATGAAAGCACGGTCAAGGTCGGCTTCATCGGCTTCGTGCCCCCGCAGATCATGGTCTGGGACCAGAAGAACCTCGAAGGCAAAGCCATGACGCGGGACATCGTCAGCGCCGCGAAGGCCTGGGTTCCCGCCATGAAGGAAGCGGGTGCCGACATCGTCATTGCGCTGTCCCACTCAGGCATTGACGCCGCCAAGCAGACCGACGGCATGGAAAACGCCTCGCTTTACGTCGCGGCCGTCGACGGTATCGACGCCGTCTTCACCGGCCACCAGCATCTCGTCTTCCCTGGTCCGAAGACCTGGGACGGCATGCAGAATGTCGATGCCGTCAAGGGCACGCTGTTCGGCAAGCCGGCCGTCATGGGCGGTTTCTGGGGCTCGCATATGGGTCTGATCGACCTGCTGATCGAAAAGGACGGCAAGGGCTGGAAGGTCGTCGACTTCACCACCGAGGCACGTCCGATCTCTCACCGCGACGAGAACAAGAAGATCGTGGCCGACGTGGCGGACAAGCCGGAAATCGTCGCCGCCGTGAAGGAAGAGCATGAGGCGACGCTGGCGTATGTGCGCACGCCCGTCGGCAAGACCTCCGCGCCGCTCTATTCCTACTTCGCGCTGGTCGCTGACGATCCGTCCGTGCAGATCGTCTCGAATGCCCAGACCTGGTACATCAAGGACATGCTGAAGGAGACGCCGTACAAGGATCTGCCGGTGCTTTCCGCTGCCGCTCCCTTTAAGGCCGGCGGCCGCAACGGCGCCGACTATTACACGGATGTCCCCGCCGGTGACATTGCCATCAAGAACGTCTCCGACCTTTATCTCTATCCGAACACGGTACGCGCCGTCGTCATCACCGGCGCGCAGGTCAAGGGCTGGCTGGAAATGTCTGCGGGCATGTTCAACCAGGTGAAGGAAGGTTCGAAGGACGCGCCGCTGCTGAACAACGAGTTCCCGTCGTACAATTACGATGTCATTGATGGCGTGACCTACGAGATCGATCTCTCGCAGCCAGCCATGTATGACAAGGACGGCAAGAAGGTTGGCGACAGCGCGGGTCGTATCGTCAACCTGCAGTTCCAGGGCAAGCCGATCGATCCGGCGCAGAAATTCGTGGTTGCCACGAACAACTACCGCGCCGGCGGCGGCGGCAACTTCCCGGAAATCACCGGCGACAAGATCGTCTTCGTGGCACCGGACACGAACCGCGACGTCATCGTGCGCTATATCGTCCAAGAAGGCACGATCAACCCGTCCGCCGACGGCAACTGGCGCTTCAAGGCCATGCCCGGCACGACGGCGGTCTTCGAGACGGGCCCGAAGGGCAAGCAGTTTGCCGGTGACGTGAAGGGTGCGAAGATCGAGGAAGCAGGCGCCGGCGAAAACGGCTTCGCCAAGTATCGGCTCGTTCTTTAATCGCGGATAGCCACGACTCAGCCAGGACAACCGAGCGGCGCCACTTTGGCGCCGCTTTCTTTTTGACAGCTTCAGCCCCGCGCCAGTGACCGCAGTGCGATGGCCTGCCGCTCAGCGAAGCGGTCATCCATCTCTGCATCGATCCGCTCGCGCACATCGTCCGCGACGGCAGAGATAATCGACTTCAACGGTTTGGGATGGCCGAACAGATAGCCCTGCAGCTGCTCGCAGCCCGCCTCGATCAGGAACACCGCCTGGTCCACGGTCTCGACGCCTTCGGCGACGATCTTCATGCCGAGGCTCGAACCCAGGCTGATGATCGCGTTGAGGATAGAGGCTCCGTTCTCCTCCGATTCAAGGGCATTGACGAAGGCCTTGTCGATCTTGATCGTATCGAAGGGATACTTGCTCAAATAGGACAATGATGAATAGCCGGTCCCGAAGTCATCGAGCGCGATCTGGACGCCCAGCGCCTTGAGCTTCTTGATGACGGCCTGGCCGCGTCCCTCGTCATCGATCAGCATGCTCTCGGTGATCTCGAGTTCGACGCGTTCCGGAGAGACATTCCAGAACTCCAGAGCGCGTTCGACGGTTTCGACGAAATTGCGCTGCTGGAACTGGTAGGGACTGACATTGATGCTGACCGATGCGCCCTGGATCGGGCCCTGCAAGGCTGCGACAGCTTCGGTCAGAACCCATTCCCCAATTTCGATGATCCGTCCACAGGCTTCGGCGACGGGGATGAAGTCGGCCGGGCTGATCATGCCCCTGGTCGGATGATGCCACCGGATCAACGCTTCGTAGGATTTGACGGTGAGGCTCTTCGCGGCCACCCGAGGCTGGAAGTAAAGTTCGAACTCGCCGCGCGAAACGGCACGCTCCATGTCCGCCTCGAGACTGCGACGTTTCTCCAAAAGCGCATCGAGACCCGACCTGAATATGTTGTAAGTGTTCCGGCCAGTTTTCTTGGAATGATAAAGCGCGATATCGGCGCGCGAGGCGATCGTCTCGGCGCTGTCGCCATGGGTCGGGCATATCGCGATCCCGACGCTCGACCCGATCGTGACATAAGTGCCACCGATATCGATCGGACGCGACATCGCCTTCACAATTCTCAAGCCGAGATCAGCGGCCTGATTCTCGAACTCGACTCCATACCGAATGATCGCGAATTCGTCGCCGCCAAGGCGCGCCACCACGCCGCCCTTGCCTGCAAGCTCCGTCAGTCGGTTCGCGGCCTCGCGCAGCACCATGTCGCCTGCGTGATGGCCGTGGATGTCATTGACGGCCTTGAAGCGGTCGAGATCGACCATGACCAGCGCTGACGGGAAACCCTTGCTCGACAGACCGATTGCCTTTTCCAGGTTCTTGGTGAAAAGGCTGCGGTTCGCGAGGCCTGTCAGGGGATCGTGATTGGCGAGCCGGAACATCTGCTCCTCATGCGCCTTGCGCTCGCGCAGATCGACGATGCATTCGACGCGAACCCGTTCCCCGCGATACTCGATGCTCTTTCCGCGTGCGGCAACGGGGATCTTCTTATTCGCCGCACCGATCAGGTCGACTTCGATCACGTTTTCGCTGTCATCGCTGATCAGCTTGCTGACCATTGCATGGAACCGTTCATCCACGAAGTCGATCAGATTTTGGCCGATCAGCGAATTGAGATCAACGCCGACGAGTTCCGAGAAGCGCTCGTTCCCATCGATGATCGCGCCGTTACGATGCATCACGATTGCCTCGAAAGTGGCGTTGGAAAGGGCTGAAACGCGTTCGGCCTCTTCCGACTGACGCTTCAGCGCCTCGAGCTGATTGAGTTCCGCGTGTTCGACCTCAAGGTTGTCCATCAGCCGGTTAAAGAGGGAGGTCAACAGTTCGACATCCCCGCCCCGATCCATGGGAAGGCGCATGCGGAAATCGGCGTTGCCGCTAATCAGTTGCGTCAACGCCGCCTCGACGTGGCCTGTGCCGATATGGGTCCCATGCTCGGCGATATTGAGCCCCCCACGCTCGGTTTCCAGGCTGACGCGCAGCTTGAGGAAACGATTCAGAAGCCAGAAGAAGATGTAGCCGACACCGAAGGCCCAGACGAAATTGACGAAAGAGCCGAGGAGCTGGATTTCCAGCTGATCCCAGCGACTGCCATGCAGCAGGCGCTCGGACGGAGCCAGAATGGCGAGACCGATCGTGCCCAGAACGCCGGCAAAGGCATGGACGCCGATGGCACCGACGGCATCGTCTATCTTGAAACGGCGCTCCAGGATATCGTTGCCCCAGATCGCGACGATGCCGCCCAGGACACCGATCAACGAGGCCCCGGCAGGCGTGAGGACGTGACATCCCGCCGTGACAGCCACAAGCCCGCCCAGCATCCCGGAAAGCGACTTCTCGGGCAGGACGACGCCATCCACCCAGCTGGTCATCAGGTAGCCCGCAACAGCGCCAAAACCGCCCGCCAGAACGGTGTTGAGGATGATCATCGCCATGTCGGCATTCGCCTTCAGGGTCGATCCGCCATTGAAGCCGATCCAGCCGATGAAGAGGATGAGTGCACCTGTCGTCGCCAGAACCGGGCTGTGTCCGGTCATCCGCACAGGCCGCCCCTGTTCATCAAAGCGGCCTTCACGGGCGCCGATGATGATGCAGGCGGCAAGAGAAACCCAGCCGCCCGTCGCGTGCACGACCGTGGAGCCGGCGAAATCGATGAAACCCGCATTGCCGAGAATGGCGCCGGGATTTTCGCCGAGCGCTGAACCCCAGGCCCAGTGCACGAAGACCGGATAGATGATCGTCGACAGGAACAGCGAACCCCAGATATAGGCTGAAAGACGCATCCGCTCCGCGACGGCGCCCGACACGATCGTCGCCGCTGTGCCGCAGAACATGATCTGGAAGATGAAGAAGCCGGCTTCCCACGAATTGAGGCCGTTGAGAGCGACGTAATTGAGATCGAAGCCCGGCAGAGGGGTCGAAGAGCGGCCGAAGGCGAACATGAAGCCGGCCAGGGCGAAAGCAACGACAGCAAACACGAAGTCGAGCATGTTCTTCTGGGCGACATTGATCGAGTTTTTCGATCGGACCATGCCCGCTTCCAGCAGGAGAAAGCCGACCTGCATGAACATGACCAGCGCGCCGGCCGTCATGATCCAGGTGAGGTCAAGGCCGACCCGCAAATCGGCGACACGGTCCTCTTGCGCGAAAACTTGCGTTGCCGCCAGAGATGCAATCAAAAGCATGAAGAGTAGAGTTCCCCTGCGCATACAGCCCTGCCAGTGAGCCAGTACAATTGCCTGAGAATGAAGTCTCCATGGTTAACTTTGTGTTGGCGTTGATGCGACATTAATCGCAATAGTCATAAAAAACTTTGCGAAGTCAGCCATTTGTAAGAAATACGTAAACGCCACTGACCTGTTATCAAGGATAATTGGCGCGCCACCTCTCAGCGGCGCATTCAGGCGCGGCCGGTTGGCGCGCCATCGGCGAACAGCGACTTGCCGTTCTGGCTGATGATCTGCTCGGCCTTGCGGAAGGTCACTTCGACGACATCGTCTTCCGTAGTGAACAGGTCTGCGCGGACGAATTCGCGCGTCAGCGTCACGCCGTCCTGATCCTTCTCTATCCGGCCGGCGAGACGATATTGCGCGCCTTCACGCTGCGGGGTTGCAAAGACCCGCAGGCCACCGATCTCGCGCATGTGTTCCTTCGCTGCGCCCTTGCCCTCGCCCGCAGAAGATCCGCCGCCGAAGATCGCGGCGATTTTGGAGAAGAAGCTCATGTCGTTCCCTTTCGTTCACGCATCCGTCAGGCGGGCGTGGCGTAAATCTTCCTGGCCCGTTCCTCGAAAGCTTCCGAGAACATCCGGAAGGCACGGTCGAACATGGAGCCCATGACGGCGCCGAGGATACGGCTTTTGAATTCGTAGTCGATGAAGAAATGGACCTCGCAGCCGCCGGATGGCAGTTCATTGAAGCGCCAGCGATTGTCCAGATATTTGAACGGCCCGTCGAGATATTTCACATCGATGCCGCGCTCTGCCTGATTGAGCAGCACCTGCGTCGTAAAGGTCTCGCGGATCGCCTTGTAGCCCACGGTCATGTCGGCCACCAGCAAAGCCTTGCCATCGCGCTCCTTGCGGCTGCGGACGACCAGCCCTTCGCAGAGCGGCAGGAATTCCGGATATTTCTCCACATCCGCCACCAGCGCGAACATCTGGTCGGGCGATTGCGGAACGGGACGGCGGGTTTCGAACTGGGGCATGAACGGCAAATACGGTTGAGTGCCGGGAAAATCAACTGATCATGCGGTAGAAACGCGCCTTAAGCCGCTTCAATCGGGCGAATCTCGTCAAGGTCTTTCGCCTGCTTGAGAGCGATAGCCAGATCGTAGGTCCGCTGAAGGTTCAGCCAGTATTCGGGAGAGTTTGAAAAATATCGGGAAAGCCGCAGCGCCATGTCCGCATTAATCGCTGCTTCAGCATTTAGAACCGCAGAAAGTCGACCTTCCTCTAGCCCAATCTCGCGCGACAGCTTCTCAGCGCTGAGTTCGTAATCCGCCATGAATTCTTCCCGCAGAATTTCTCCGGGGTGAATGGGGTCAATGGGAACGAACAGCATTGGCAGCCTCAATGATAATCACAAATCTCGACGTCGAATGCGTCGCCGTCTTCAAAGCGAAAGCAGATGCGCCACTGATCATTGATCCTGATCGAACACTCTCCGTCACGATCGCCTTTCAAGCGTTCCAGTCGGTTGCTCGGCGGCACTCTCAAATCATCGAGTTGCGCGGCATGCAAAGACATCAGCTTTCTTCTCGCGCGATCCGTGATGTCTGCGGGCAAGCCGCGCGATCTGTTGCTTTCGAAGAGCTTCCCGGTCTGCTTATCCTTGAAGGATCGTATCATGAAACAGATCCGAAAATCAAAGCGCCCTATTCCGCCGCCTGAAGCTTCCGTTCCCGCGCTGCCCTCAACCGCGCAAAATCATCACCGGCATGATGCGACGAGCGCGTCAGCGGCGAAGAAGCGACCATCAGGAAGCCCTTGGCGTAGGCAATCGTCTCATAGGTCTTGAAGTCTTCCGGCGTAACAAATTCAACGACGCGATGATGCTTGCGGGTCGGCTGGAGGTACTGGCCGATGGTGATGAAATCGACGTCCGCCGAGCGCAGGTCGTCCATCAGCTGCTGGACTTCGTTGCGGTTTTCGCCAAGGCCCACCATGATGCCCGACTTGGTGAACATTGTCGGGTCGAGTTCCTTGACCCGCTGCAACAGCCGGATCGAGTGGAAATAGCGCGCGCCGGGACGAACCGTGAGGTAGTTCGACGGCACGGTTTCCAGATTGTGGTTGAAGACATCGGGCTTGGCGGCCACGACCCGCTCCAGCGCGCCGGGCTTGCGCAGGAAGTCGGGCGTCAGGATTTCGATAGTCGTTTCGGGCGAGGCCTCGCGGATCGCCCAGATCACCTTTTCGAAATGCTCGGCGCCGCCGTCTTCCAGATCGTCGCGGTCAACGGAGGTGATGACGACGTGGCTGAGGCCCATCTGCTTGACGGCCTTGGCAACGTTTGCAGGCTCTTCCATGTCGAGCGGCAGCGGACGGCCGGTCGCCACGTTGCAGAAGGCGCAGGCGCGGGTGCAGATTTCACCCATGATCATGAAGGTCGCGTGCTTCTTGTCCCAGCATTCACCGATGTTGGGACAACCGGCTTCCTCGCACACGGTCACCAGCTTGTGGGAACGCACGAGTTCGCGCGTTTCCTGATAGCCCTTCGACACCGGCGCCTTGACGCGGATCCAGTCCGGCTTGCGCAGGATTTCGGTATCCGGCTTGTGCGCCTTTTCCGGGTGGCGGACGCGCTTTGCGTCGCCAGCAACGTTGTCGAGAATGGTGACCATGAGATTTCAGTCCTTTCCGGAACTCAACTCCGGATGAGTTTGACCACGAAGAGCAGAATGCAGGCCCCGATGAAGCCGGCAATCAGATAGGCGAGCCAGCCACCGAAGATCACGATGCCAAAGACGCCGAGAACGGCATTGGCAACAACTGCGCCGACAATGCCTAGAATGATGTTCATGAAGAGGCCGCTCGGCATGTTCATGAACTTGCCGGCGAGCCAGCCTGCGATACCGCCGATGATGATGGCCATCAGCCAGCCGACTTGGAATGCATCATGCATTGTTGCGTCTCCGAGTTTGTTCCAACCTGACATATAGGCTGACAGCGCTCTTTCAAGAACCCACGGCCAGCCCGGCCATTTATTGTTGCAAAACCGGGCCTTGCCAAGCCCCTCGCCCATGTCACCGACGAGGGACCCGCTTTATCAGGCATTCAGAACCTTGCCGTAGGCGTCAAGCACGCTTTCCTTCATCGTTTCCGAAATGGTCGGATGCGGGAAGATCGTGTGCATCAGGTCTTCTTCGGTCGTCTCGAGGTTCATGGCGACGACGAAGCCCTGGATGAGTTCGGTCACTTCCGCGCCGACCATATGCGCGCCGATCAGCTCGCCGGTCTTCTTGTCGAAGATGGTCTTGACGAGCCCCTGGTCTTCGCCGAGCGCCACGGCCTTGCCGTTGGCGGCGAAGGAGAAGCGGCCAACGCGGATGTCGCGGCCTTCCGCCTTGGCCTTGGCTTCCGTCAGGCCGACCGAAGCGACCTGCGGGTTGCAATAGGTGCAGCCCGGGATCTTGTTCTTGTCGGTCGCATGGACGTTCGGAACGCCGGCGATTTTCTCGACACAGACGACGGCTTCGTGCTCGGCCTTGTGAGCCAGCATCGGCGGGCCGGCGACGTCGCCGATGGCGTAGATGCCCGGCACATTCGTCTTGCCGTAACCGTCGATGACGATGAAGCCGCGATCGGTCTTCACGCCGACAGCTTCAAGGCCAATGCCTTCAATGTTCGCCTGTACGCCGACAGCCGAGATCATGCGATCAGCGGTGATCTTCTCGACCGAGCCATCCTTCTTCTCGATGGTGGCGGTGATGGAGTTCGCGCCCTTCTCGACCTTGGCAACCTTGGCTTCCAGCAGGATCTTCATGCCCTGCTTGTCGAACTGCTTCTTGGCGAAGGCGGAGATTTCCTCGTCCTCGACCGGCATGACCTGCTTCATGATTTCGACCACGGTCACGTCGACGCCCATGGTGCGGTAGAAGCTGGCGAACTCGATGCCGATGGCTCCCGAGCCCATGACGAGCAGGGACTTCGGCATTTCTTCCGGCTTCATGGCCTCGAAATAGGTCCAGATCAGCTTGCCATCGGGCTCGATGCCGGGCAGCGCGCGCGGGCGGGCGCCGGTCGCGATGATGATATGCTTGGCGGTGTAGGTGCCCTCGCCCAGCGTGTTCTTCGGCACCGGACCCTGCGGCTGAACAACCGGCTTGGTGCTCTTGCCGACAACGATCTCGCCGGGTTTGGTAATCTTGGCTTCGCCCCAGATGATATCGACCTTGTTCTTCTTGAACAGGAAGCCGACGCCATTGTTCATGCGGGCGGCGATGCCGCGCGAGCGGGCGACGATGGCCTTGATGTCCGGCTTCATCGCGCCTTCGAGCACGAGGCCGTAATCCTTAGCATGTGTTGCCGTGTGCATGACGTCGGCGGTGCGCAGCAGCGCCTTGGTCGGGATGCAGCCCCAGTTGGAGCAGATGCCGGCCAGATGCTCCCGCTCGACGACGGCCACCTTCATGCCCAACTGGGAAGCCCGAATGGCGGCGATATAGCCGCCGGGGCCGGAACCGATCACGATCAGATCATATGCATTCGACATGGGCGTCTCCACTCCTCTTTTTGTCGAGGCAGCGGAGATCCCGCCCGCCTCAGACGATGGGTTCGACCTGTTCGTGGCCCACCAGCATCGCGTAGATTTCATCTTTCAGCTGCATGCGCTTCTTGCGCATCTCAGCCACATGGAAGTCATCAGCAGGCTCGATATCGGTTTCGGCGCGATGAATAGCCCGGTTCACATCGTGATACTCGTTCGAGATGCGATAGAAATGCCCGTCGATTTCCCGCAGATGGCGGATCTTGGCGGCATATTCCGGGAATTCGTCATGCAGTTCGTGCGGTGTGTTCGACATGTCTGGCCCCCTTCAGGAAAACTTTGACACTGTCAGGCTACCCGCAACGCCGATCCGTACCTTGACCCTGATCAACTCCCCTTCTGGTTCACATACCGAGCTGCATTCGAACGATTGGCTCAAGCGCCCGTCCGATCGCCCGCGTATTCTCGGCATCGAGATGCACGCCATCGATCGGTGTCGCCACCGCGACCGAGGCCGCATCGAAAAAGCCACAGCCCATCTCGTCGGCCATGTCGCGATAGAAGGTCGCCATCATCTTCGACTGTTCGATCGCGCCGGCAAACGCTGCCGAGTAATCGGAATTCGCCGTCTCCCGCACGAGCGGCGGTGAGACGATCAGGATTTCCGGCGTTTCGTATTCGAACGGCCAGGCATGATGCCGAATGAGCTGCACCAGACGCGCCATCCCTTTGACCGCCGCATGGGCGGTGCCCGCGACCAATGGCTTCAGATCGTTCGTGCCGAGCATCAGGATCACCAGATCGATCGGCGCATGCGTGTGAAGCAGCGTGGGCAGAATGCGCGCGCCATTGCGGTCGCAATCCGCCAACTGATCTTCATAGGCCGTCGTGCGTCCGCCCAGCCCTTCCGGAATCACGCGGACGCCGTGTCCTAGCGCCTTTTGCAAAACCGAGGGCCAGCGATCTTCATGGGCGTGACGGCCCAATCGTTCCGCGTCGTGGCCCCAGGTCAGGCTGTCTCCGTAGGCGAGGATGGTTTTCATGCTCTAGTCACTTCGCCTTCATGATATCGTCTAACTTGCGCTCTAGAGCCGCAAGCCGCTCCTCGAAATCGCCGATGACGAACTTGGACATCAGACTGTCAGCCGAAAGAGCATTGCGGAAACTCTTCTGCCCCTCGTCCAGCTTGTCGAGACGCTTGCGCACATCCTTGAACTCGCCACGGACGTCCTCAAAACCCTCCTGCGTCTCCTTGCGCATTTCGCGCAGCATCGGCAGGATCATGTCACTTGGTTCTTTCGTCATCGCCACACCCTCGCTGTCAAATGATTGGCCCCTCTATAAATGGGGCCAATCCGACGCAAAGTCACGTCCGCCTCAAAGGCAGACCTGCCGAGATCAAACCAGCATCGACATCGGGTTTTCGATGTAGCCCTTGAAGGCGGCCAGCAGTTCCGCGCCCAGCGCGCCATCGACGCAGCGATGGTCGGTGGAGAGCGTGACCGTCATGACCTGAGCGATGACCATTTCGCCGTTCTTGACGACAACACGCTGTTCGCCCGCGCCGACTGCCAAGATGGTTGCATGCGGCGGGTTGACGACGGCGGCGAAGTGCTTGACGCCCATCATGCCCATGTTGGACACGGCGGTCGTGCCGCCCTGATATTCCTCGGGCTTCAGCTTCCGTTCCTTGGCGCGCTTGCCGTAATCCTTCATCTCGTTGGAGATGGTGGACAGGCTCTTCTCTTCGGCGCGGCGGATGATCGGCGTGATCAGGCCACCGGGGATCGAGACGGCAACGCCGACGTCCGCGTGCTTGTGCTTGACCATGTTGGTGTCGGTCCAGGACACGTTGGCGTCCGGAACGTCACGCAGCGCCAGCGCCAGCGCCTTGATGATCATGTCGTTGACCGAGAGCTTGTAGGCGGCGCGGTCGTCCTTGCGGGGTGCCGAGTGGTTCAGCTGGCCGCGCAGTTCGAGAAGCGCGTCGAGTTCGCAATCGACCGTCACATAGAAATGCGGGATCGTCTGCTTGGATTCGACGAGGCGCTTGGCAATCGTCTTGCGCATGCCGTCATGCGGCACGAGCTCGTAGGAACCCGGTTCGAAGAGCTTGAGAACGGCTTCTTCCGAGGCCTGCCTGGCGAGCGGCGCAGCCGAGGCGGCAGCAGCGGGTGCGGCGGCCGGAGCAGCAGCGGCGGCAGGAGCTGCCTTGCCGGTGCCGGAAGAAACAGCCTTCTCGACGTCCGACTTGACGACGCGGCCATGTGGGCCCGTGCCAGAGATTGCCGAGATATCGAGGCCGGCTTCCTTGGCGAGACGACGCGCGAGTGGCGAGGAGAACGGGCGGTCACCGGCAGGTGCTGACGAGGAAACGGCAGCGGCGGGCGCGGCGGGCGGAGCAGCAGCAGGCGCCGGTGCGGCGGCAGGTGCAGCAGCGGCAGGAGCCGCCTCGGCCTTGGGGGCCGGCGCGGCAGATGCACCGCCGGCGGCCGCAGCCTTCACGTCTTCGCCGTCTGCGGCGAGGAT
The DNA here is from genome assembly GCA_900467685.1 of Hyphomicrobiales bacterium. Lineage (GTDB taxonomy): Bacteria > Pseudomonadota > Alphaproteobacteria > Rhizobiales > Rhizobiaceae > Ensifer_A. The sequence goes on along the minus strand of UBQX01000012.1, from coordinate 145,171 downwards.
GGCGATCAGGCTGTTCACCTTCACGCCTTCGGTGCCGGCGGGCACGACGATCTTGGCGATCGTGCCTTCATCGACGGCTTCGACTTCCATCGTCGCCTTGTCGGTTTCGATTTCGGCGATGACATCGCCGGACTTGATCGTGTCGCCTTCCTTGACCAGCCACTTGGCGAGGTTGCCCTCTTCCATCGTCGGCGAAAGGGCCGGCATCGTGATATTGATCGGCATGTCCTCGCCCTCCCTTATTTGTAGCAAACGGCCTTCACGGCATCGACGACTTCGCCGACATTCGGCAGAGCCAGCTTCTCAAGGTTGGCCGCATACGGCATCGGCACGTCCTTGCCGGCGATCGTGATGACCGGGGCGTCGAGATAGTCGAAAGCTTCGCGGCTGACGCGGTTGGCGATGAAGTCACCGACCGATGACTGCGGGTAGCCTTCCTCGACGGTGACGAGACGGCCCGTTTTCTTGACCGATTCGATGATCGCCGGCAGGTCCATCGGGCGGATGGTGCGCAGGTCGATCAGTTCGACGTCGATACCGAGCTTGGTCAGTTCGTCCACGGCCTTGACAGCATAGGTCATGCCGATGCCCCAGGAGACGAGCGTCACGTCATTACCCGCGCGATGGATGCGAGCCTTGCCGATCGGCAGGACGAAGTCGTCCATCTTCGGCACTTCAAACGTCTGGCCGTAAAGGATTTCGTTTTCGAGGAAGATGATCGGGTTCGGATCGCGGATCGCGGCCTTGAGCAGGCCCTTGAAGTCGGCCGCCGTGTAGGGCTGGATGACCTTGAGGCCCGGAATGTGGCTGTACCAGGCAGCATAGTCCTGGCTGTGCTGGGCGGCGACGCGAGCGGCAGCGCCATTCGGGCCGCGGAACACGATCGGCGCGCCCATCTGGCCGCCGGACATGTAGAGCGTCTTGGCGGCCGAGTTGACGATCTGGTCGATCGCCTGCATGGCGAAGTTGAAGGTCATGAACTCGACGATCGGGCGAAGGCCGGCCATGGCAGCGCCGACGCCGATACCGGCAAAGCCGTGCTCGGTGATAGGCGTGTCGATGACGCGCTTCGGGCCGAACTCCTGCAGGAGGCCCTGCGTGACCTTGTAGGCACCCTGGTATTCGGCGACTTCTTCACCCATGACGAAGACGTCGGGGTTGGCGCGCATTTCTTCGGCCATGGCGTCGCGGAGCGCTTCGCGCACCGTCATCGTCACCATTTCCGTGCCTGCCGGGATCGCCGGATCGGAAGCGGCTTCAACCTTCGGAGCGGCCGGAACCTTCGCAGCGGGGGCTTCTTCAGAAGCTTCGCGGGCCTTGCCACCTGCGTCGCCTGCAGTAGCGGCGGGCGTATCGGCATCAGCCTTCGGAGCTGCAGCGGACGAACCGATGTCGGAGGCGCTTTCGCCATCCTGCAGGAGAACTGCGATCGGCGCATTGACCTTCACGTTCTCGGTGCCGGCAGCGACCAGCAGCTTGCCGATCACGCCTTCATCGACGGCTTCCACTTCCATGGTTGCCTTATCGGTTTCGATTTCGGCGATCACGTCGCCGGAGACGACCTTGTCGCCTTCCTTCTTGAGCCATTTGGAGAGCGTGCCTTCCTCCATCGTCGGAGACAGTGCAGGCATCAGGATGTCAATCGGCATGGTCCTCACCCAATTCGTTTCAGGCGCTAGGCCTTAAAAATTCTTGATCAGCGCCAGCGTATCGCGGCGCGCGGCATGCGATAGTCCCGCCCTCACTCCCGAAGGCGGGACCCGCTGTCAAAGCAGGATATCGGTGTAGAGTTCCGAAACCGCCGGCTCCGGATTGGCCTGGGCGAAATCGGCAGCGTCGGCGACGATCTCGCGGACTTCCTTGTCGATGTCCTTGAGCGAATCTTCGGTGGCCCAGCCCTTCTCGATCAGGCGTGCCTTGACCTGTTCGATCGGATCGTGCTCGGAGCGCATCTTCTGCACTTCGTCCTTCGAGCGGTACTTGGCCGGGTCGGACATCGAGTGGCCGCGATAACGGTAGGTCTGCATCTCGAGGATGATCGGACCGTTGCCGGAGCGGCAATGCTCGACTGCGTAATCGGCAGCAGCCTTGACGGCGCGAACATCCATGCCGTCGACCTTCAGGCCCGGAATGCCGATCGAGGCGCCGCGCTGCGAGAAGTCGGTCTGCGACGAAGCGCGGTTGACCGCGGTGCCCATGGCGTAGCGGTTGTTCTCGATGATGTAGATGACTGGCAACCTCCAGAGAGCCGCCATGTTGAAGCTCTCGTAGACCTGACCCTGGTTGGCAGCGCCGTCGCCGAAATAGGCGAGCGAGACGTTGTCATTGCCACGATAGTGGTTGGCGAAGCCGAGGCCAGTGCCGAGCGACACCTGCGCACCGACGATGCCGTGGCCGCCGTAGAAGTTCTTTTCCTTGGAGAACATGTGCATCGAGCCGCCCTTCCCCTTGGAAAGACCGCCTTCGCGACCGGTGAGTTCGGCCATGACGCCGCGGGCGCTCATGCCGCAGGCCAGCATGTGGCCGTGGTCGCGGTAACCGGTGATGACCTGGTCGCCGTCCTTCAGCGCCATCTGCATGCCGACAACGACAGCTTCCTGGCCGATGTAAAGGTGACAGAAACCGCCGATGAAGCCCATGCCGTAAAGCTGGCCGGCCTTCTCTTCGAAACGACGGATGAGCAACATCTCGCGATACGCGTTCAGTTCCTGCTCTTTGTTGAATTCGGAAATCTTTTCCGCAATGTCGGACTTGGTGGACTTGCGGGCAGCAGCAGACGCGGGTTTACGCGGAGCCATGCAGTAACCTCCCCAGGCTTGATGTTTTTCCTTGGGAGACACCATAGGCAAAGTCAGGGAAAACAGCAATGCCCTAAACGCATAGCTAGCATCCAGTATAACTATATGAAATTAAACGGCAAAATTAAATTAATCCGATTTCGGTTATATCGCCGAAATCAGTGAAATATAACGATTTCGTCCGGACGCGACATGTTGAGCTGCGCACGCGCCTCCTCGTCCAGCATATCCTTTTGGATCGACCCGTCACTGAGTGCCGAAACCTGCCGCTCCAGCGCCTTGCGCCGGTGCTGGAGATCCGCCAGCTTCTGCTGGCGCTCAATCTTCTGCTGCAGAAACTTCTCGGTTGCCTTCAGGCCGAACTCGCCATGAACGGAATGATAGCCGAAATAGGCCAGGAATGCAGCCGTAATCGCCGGCAAGATGAAACGGCCGAACCGCCGCTTCCTGTACTGCTTGGTCAACATCTAGGGAACCCGTAACGCGATACTCTTTGAACCCACATTAGAATGCAGAGATTAACGCTCTGTTGACCACGTCACGCAGCGCACAAAAAAGGCCGCGGCAGGTTCGCCGCAGCCATTCATTCCAGTTTCGTTTGAACCGATCAGCCCTTCAGGATCGAGCGGCCGGCATACTTGGCCTGGCTGCCGAGGCCTTCCTCGATACGGATGAGCTGGTTGTACTTGGCGAGCCGGTCAGAACGAGCCAGCGAGCCGGTCTTGATCTGACCGCAGTTCGTGGCAACGGCGAGATCGGCTATGGTCGAGTCTTCCGTTTCGCCCGAGCGATGCGACATGACGGCGGTGTAGCCGGCCTTATGGGCGGTTTCGACGGCGTCGAGGGTTTCAGAAAGCGAACCGATCTGGTTGACCTTGACGAGGATCGAGTTGGCAACGCCCATCTTGATGCCGTCGCGCAGACGTGCGGAGTTGGTAACAAAGAGGTCGTCACCGACGAGCTGGCACTTTGCGCCAACGAGGTCGGTCAGGATCTTCCAGCCTTCCCAGTCGTCTTCGGACATGCCGTCTTCGATCGAGATGATCGGATACTTGGCAACGAGGTCGGCAAGGTACTGGGCCTGCTCGGCCGGGCTACGGGTCTTGCCTTCGCCTTCGTAAACATAGTTGCCGTTCTTGAAGAATTCGGTCGAGGCGCAGTCGAGGCCGATGAACATGTCGTCGCCCGGCTTGTAGCCGGCCTTTTCGATCGACTTCATGATGAAGTCGAGAGCGGCCGGTGCGCTTTCCAGACCCGGCGCGAAGCCACCTTCGTCGCCAACGTTGGTGTTATGGCCCTGGGCTGCCAGTTCCTTCTTGAGCGTATGGAACACTTCCGAGCCCATGCGCACGGCGTCGCGGATGTTTTCCGCACCCACCGGCATGATCATGAATTCCTGGAAGTCGATCGGGTTGTCGGCGTGAACGCCGCCATTGATGATGTTCATCATCGGAACCGGCAGGAGACGCGAACCAGCGCCGCCAACGTAGCGGTAGAGCGGCAGGCCGGCGGCATCCGCAGCAGCCTTCGCAGCAGCCATGGAGACGCCGAGGATGGCGTTGGCGCCGATGCGGCTCTTGTTCGGCGTACCGTCGAGCTCGATCATGGCCTGGTCGAGAGCGATCTGGTCTTCGGCATCCATGCCACCGACCGCGTCGAAGATTTCACCGTTGACGGCAGCGACGGCCTTTTCAACGCCCTTGCCGAGATAGCGCTTGCCACCATCGCGAAGCTCTACCGCTTCGTGCGCGCCCGTGGATGCACCCGACGGAACAGCGGCGCGGCCCATGCTGCCATCCTCAAGGATGACGTCGACTTCGACAGTCGGGTTGCCACGGCTGTCGAGAATCTCGCGGCCGATGATATCAACTATGGCGGTCATATTTGTTTCCCTATGGCTGAGGAGTTTGGTCCGCGTTTCTCATAGAACATCGCCGCCAGAGAGGGAAGCTGCCGGACACGATGAAATGCCAGGAGCCGGAATACATAATATTCGACCTATGCGAGAATTCGCACATTCGGTTTACTCAAATTCATGCATTTGTCGCCATGATGCTCCCTGTGCAGCGGATGCCCCCAACCGAAACCGCTGCCGTGAGAGGCGCAAGCCTCAGGGCGCAGCCCCCAACAGCGCCCCATCTGACAAGCCGCCAGGTCCCCCAACCTGGCGGCTTCATTCGTTTCAGGGCGAAAAACTCAATCCCTTTGGCGCTAGAGTTCGAGAGCCAGGGCTGTATCAAAACGGCAAAGGGTCCGACGTTGCCGCCGGACCCTTCACGCAGTCCCCGAGACGCAATACAATTCGGGGAAAGACTGAACTATTCGAGGAAGGACATCGGGTTGATCGGCGCCGAGTTCTTGCGCACTTCGAAGTGCAGCTTCGGACGCGATGCGCTACCGGACATCCCTGAGTCGGCAACGACCTGACCACGGTTGACCTTGTCGCCACGATTGACGTCGATGCTCTTGAGGTGCGCGTAGACCGTGACCTTGCCGTCGGCGTGACGGATCAGAACCGTATTGCCGAGCTTTTCGAGACCGTTGCCGGCATAGATGACGACGCCATTTTCGGCAGCCTTGACCGGCGTGCCTTCAGGCACCGAGATGTCGATCCCGTCGTTGCGCTGACCATCGACATTGGCGCCATAGGCAGCAATGACGGCACCCGTTGCGGGCCAGCGATATTTGCCGATGCCGGTTTCAGCCGGAGCGGTGGACGCGACCTGCGTGCCAGCGGCGGCAGATACGCTTTCCTTCGAGTCTGCAGAGGCCGCGGGAGCTGCGGCGGCAGCAGCCGGCTGCGTCGCCTTGGGCTTCAGGGGCGCCTCAGGCTTGCCGGATACGGACGCCGTCGTCATGTCGTCGGCGGTGACCTTTTCGGTCGCAGGCTTTTCGGCGACCTTGGTAGCTGAAGTTGCCGGGATCTTGAGTTCCTGACCGGCGCGGACAGCGTTGCTCGTCAACCCGTTGGCGGCGCGCAGCGCTTCGACGGACACGCCGTTCTTCTTGGCGATGGCGATCAGGCTCTCGCCCGAGGCTACCTTATGCGTATTGCCCTTCGCGCCGTCCTTGGCTTCAGCGGTGGCAACCTTCTTCTTTTCAGCCTGCGGCGTAGACGGCAGAACCGCCTCCTGCTTCGGGCCCTTCGTCGGCACCGGAACCTTGCCCGGCGCCTGGGCGGTCTTGACCTGCTCACCGGCCTTAGGCTCAACAGATGCAACCTGCTTGCCCTGTGCCGGCTGCGATGCGGCAACCGTTCCAGTCGAAATCGGGTCTGCACCCTTTACCATACGGATATTGGTATGACCCTTAGCCGGAGCCGTTGCAGCCTGCGCCTGATGAACCGGCGCAGCTTGCGCCGGGGCCGCCGGCGGCAGAGGCGCACCAAGAGCGGCTGACTGCACAGGCGAGCTCGACACGACACGCGCATTCGAAGAAACAGGAAGAGGAGAACCGTACTGCGCATTTGCCTGTACCGGAGGCATAGGCTGGCTCATCGGGTCCGAAAGATCGGAGCGCGGAGGCAGATTGCCGGCGGACGCAACATTTGCGCTCGGGGTCGGCACCTGACCATTGACACCGGAACCTCGGATAGACCCCGTGCTCAGATTGTCGGCGGAGTTATAGAAGCTGTCAAACCGGGTAGCATCGGAACTGCAACCGGCCGCAGTACCGGCCAACAACGCGATCACGATGAACCGAACAGCCGGATTTTTGTACGCTGACGCAATTCTGTTACGCATTACTGGCCCCGTCTCTACAAGAAACTTTCGTGATGCCATTAAAGCGCGTTAGGGTTACCGCGGGGTTAAGGCGGCATTGGAAGCAGTCATTATTTTTCGTGATTTGCTAATTCGCCCCACCGGTTGGACGCGAAGCCGCGACCGTATCAGAGAGCGCTGGCCATATGCGGTTCGAGCGGCAGATAAGGCACTTCAAAGAGTTCGGTTCGTTCGAAACGAACGCCAACCTTGGTGAAGCGGATCATCACGCATCGGCCGTCTTCGAGGATCATGGGGGCGAGCATCTCGCCTCCGGGCACGACCTGCTCGGCAAAGATTCGGGGCATCGTCGTAAAGGCCGCGGTGACGAGAATGCGATCGAAGGTCCCCTCGCCCGGCAACCCGTTCATCCCGTCAGCCTGACGGGAAAAGATGTTGCCGCCACCGATCTTGCCGAAGCGGCCATGGGCGTTTTCCACGAGCGTCCGGTAGCGATCGACCGTCAGGACGCGCTGGCAGAGCTTGCCCATCAGGCTCGCCGTATAGCCGCTGCCGGTGCCGATCTCCAGGACGCGATGATCAGGATGAAGATTGAGGAAATGCACGACCTTGGCGGCGAGGTCCACGCCCTCCGAGAATGCCCCGCATTCGATCGGGATCGAATGACGCGACCAGGCCTCGCGGGCGAAGGTCGGCGGCACGAAGAGTCCGCGCGGAACCTGTTCGATCGCATTGAAGAGGCCGGCATTGGAAATGCCTTCGGCGCGCAGCCGCATGACGAGCGCCGCAAATTCTTCCCTGTCGCCCAGCCCCGGTTCCAAAGCGCTACTCCAGCGAAAGCGCCGACTTCAGCGCCTGTTGTGCCGCATAGTCGGTCAGGTCGAGCTTCAGCGGCGTGATGGAAATGCGGCCTTCAGCAAGGGCGTTCACATCGGTGCCGGCCTTTAGATCGGACTTTCGTCCGTCGAACTTCAGCCAGTAATAGGGGAAGCCCCGGCCGTCGCGGCGCTGCTCGGCGAGAAGCCCGAACGTCACCTTGCCCTGGTTCGTCACCTCCACGCCCTTGACCTCTTCCGGCCGGCAGTTGGGGAAGTTGACGTTGAGGAAACTGAACCTGGGCAATTCTACGCCGATCAGCTTCTCAAGCAGCGCCGGCGCATGCGTCTCGGCGACCTCCCACGGAACCCTGCGTTCGCCATCGAAGATGTAGGCCTGCGACAGAGCAATAGAGCGAACACCCTGCAGCGCGCCTTCCATGGCGCCCGCAACCGTGCCGGAATAGGTCACGTCATCGGCCATGTTGGAGCCGGAATTGACGCCGGACAGAACGAGGTCAGGCTTGCCCTTCAAGACTTCCTGGATGCCCATGATGACGCAATCGGTCGGCGTACCGCGAAGCGCGAAATGCCGGTCCGAAACCTTGCGGAGGCGCAGCGGATCGTTGAGCGTCAGCGAATGTGCCAGACCGCTCTGGTCCGTTTCCGGTGCCACGATCCAGACGTCGTCCGTCAGCATGCGGGCAATGCGCTCCAGGGCAGCTAACCCCGGAGCGTGAATGCCATCATCATTGGTCAGCAGAATGCGCATCGGGTCAGGCAGCCTTCTCGATCCGCGTAATACCGCCCATGTAAGGCAGAAGCACATCCGGCACGGTGATCGAGCCGTCTTCGTTCAGGTAGTTTTCCATCACGGCGATCAGGCAGCGACCGACAGCCGTGCCGGAACCGTTGAGCGTGTGAACGAAGTTCAGCGTCTTGTCGGAAGCGTTGCGGTAGCGCGCGTTCATGCGGCGGCCCTGGAAATCCCCACAGACCGAGCAGGAGGAGATTTCGCGATAGGTGTTCTGACCGGGCAGCCAAACCTCGAGGTCATAGGTCTTGCGCGCGCCGAAGCCCATGTCGCCCGAGCAGAGCGTCATGGTCCGGAAATGCAGGCCGAGACGCTTCAGCACTTCTTCCGCACAGGCCGTCATGCGCTCGTGTTCGGCAATCGAGCTTTCGGCATCGGTGATGGAGACGAGTTCGCATTTCCAGAACTGGTGCTGGCGCAACATGCCGCGCGTGTCGCGGCCGGCGGAGCCTGCCTCCGAACGGAAAGACGGCGTCAGCGCCGTGAAGCGCAGCGGCAGCTTGTCCTGGTCGAGGATTTCGCCGGCGACGAGGTTGGTCAGCGTCACTTCCGCGGTCGGGATCAGCCAGCGGCCATCGGTCGTGCGGAACAGGTCTTCGGCGAACTTCGGGAGCTGGCCGGTGCCATACATGGCCTCATCGCGCACCATCAGCGGCGAGGAAACTTCCGTGTAGCCGTGCTCGCGCGTGTGCAGGTCGAGCATGAACTGCCCAAGCGCGCGTTCCATGCGGGCAAGCTGCGATGTCAGGACCGTGAAGCGCGCGCCGGAAAGCTTGGCGGCACGCTCGAAATCCATGTAGCCGAGCGCCTCACCGATTTCGTAATGCTCCTGCGCGGCATGGTTCCAGCCGGGCTTGTCGCCGACGACGCGCTTGACCTCGTTGTCATGCTCATCCTTGCCCACAGGCACGTCGTCCAGCGGAATATTCGGGATGCGCGAAAGCATGTCGGTGAGTTCGGCGCTGACCTTGCGCTCTTCCTCTTCGGCACCGGGAAGCGTTTCCTTCAGCGTGGCCATTTCGGCCTTCAGCTTCTCGGCAAGCTCGGTGTTCTTCTGCGCCATGGCGGCGCCGATTTCCTTGGAGGCAGAGTTGCGGCGCGACTGCATGTCCTGAACGGACTGGACGAGGGAGCGGCGCTTCTCATCGAGCGCGATGACGGAAGCCGACAAGGCCTCAGCGCCACGTTTCGCCAAAGCAGCGTCAAGCGCTGCCGGATTGTCCCTGATCCATTTGATGTCGAGCATTGCACTATAGCCTTCGAAGACAGGTCAGTTTTCGAAGGGTGGCAGCTTCGTCTTCAGAAAGCCCCGCCCCGATATCGTGGCAGGGCCGGTCGTCACGCCCCGCCGTCTTGAGACGCGGAGGAGGATGCGACCTCTGTTCCGGTCGCCTGTTCATCTTCCGCAGCCTTCTCCTTGCCGCGTCCCTTTTCAATGAGTCGTCCGGCATAGATAGCGATTTCGTAGAGAAGGATCGTCGGCAGCGCAAGACCGATCTGGGACATCGGATCCGGCGGCGTCAACACGGCGGCGACCACGAAGGCCAGCACGACAGCATATTTCCGCTTCTCCACCAGCGTCTGGGTGCTCAGGATATCAGCGCGGATCAGCAGCGAGGTCACGACGGGCAGCTGGAAGACGAGGCCGAACGAGAAGACCAGCGTCATGATCAGGCTCAGATATTCCGAGACCTTCGGCATGAGCTGGATCGCCACCTGGCTTTCAGATCCGGAGACTTCCATGCGCAGGAAGAACCACATGACCATCGGCGTGAAGAAGAAATAGACCAGGGCCGCGCCCAGCAGGAAGAGCACAGGCGAGGCAATCAGGAACGGCAGAAAGGCCGCGCGCTCGTTCTTGTAGAGGCCGGGCGCAACGAAACGATAAAGCTGCGAGGCAATGACGGGAAACGCCAGAACCATTGCACCGAACATCGCAACCTTCAACTGCGTGAAGAAGAACTCCTGCGGCGCGGTGTAGATGAACTCGGCCTTCTTCATGTCCAGATGGGCCCAGAGGACGGCCCACTTATAGGGGATGACGAGAAGGTTGAAGAGTTCCCGCGCAAAGAAAAAGCAGACCAGGAAGGCGACAAAGAAGGCGGCCAGCGATTTGATCAGGCGCGAGCGGAGCTCGATGAGATGGTCGAGCAGCGGCTGCGGCTTGTCGTCGATGTCGTCAGTCATGCATCACCCGTCTTCTTGGCCTTTGCGGCGGGCTTCTTCGCCCTGGCGGCTTTCGCAGCCGGAGCCTCGGCATTTGGAACCGCAGCCGTCTTGCGGGCGGGCGTCTTCTTCACCGGTGCAGAAACTGTTGCAGGCGCGGTCGCCGTCGGTTCCGCCACGTCCACCGCCTTTTTGCGCGACACGGGCTTTGCCTTTGGCAAGGTCTCTGCGTCAGACAAAGCTTGGGTGGATGCGGCCTCCGGCGTGGCCGATGCCTTGGGCGCACGCGGCTTGCGGGCAGTCTTTGGCGGCTCGGCCACCTGATCGCGCGAGGCGGGCGTCTCGGCGGATGCGGGTGTCGCCGGGGGCGCGGATGAAGCGACCGGGAATGTCGGGGGCTCGCCCGGCAATTTCACGTCCGGTTCTGGCTTCCAGGGCTCGGCAATCGTCGCCGGCTCCGCAGGCTTTGCCGCGTTCTGGAGGTCGCTGCGGATGTCGTTACCCATCTGGCGCAGCGGGTTGAGCGCGTCCTTCAGAGAATTGACCGGGTTGAGCTTCTGCGCATCGGAGAAGGTCTGCCGAACATCATCAAGCTCCGCCTCGCGAAGCGCCTCGTCGAACTGCTGGCGAAACTCGCCAGCCATGGAACGAAGGCGCTTCGTCATCTTCCCGAAAGCGCGCAACATGGGCGGCAGGTCCTTCGGCCCGACCACCACGATCAAAACGATGGCGATGACCAAGAGCTCGGTCCAGCCGATATCCAGCATTGAACTACCTCAGAGAAGCGCGAGACGCGCCGATATTACTTGGCTTCGTCGGCTTTGTGATCGACCGTCTTGGCCTTGTCCGCCGGATCTTCCTCGGACATGCCCTTCTTGAAGTTCTGGATGCCCTTTGCGAGGTCACCCATCAATTCCGGGATCTTGCCGCGACCGAAGAACAGAAGCACGACGACCAGAACGATCAGCCAATGCACCATGCTAAAAGAACCCATCGGAATCTCCTTCCTGCCGCCTCCGAACACCGGAGGCTTATTTGTTCCCCAAACGATGTAAGACGTTCAAGCGTCTTTTTCAAACACCATTATGTCGCGTTCGTTAACGTCTAGCGATATGTCGCGCAAGCCCTGTGGCAACTGGTCGGCACGAATTCGCGCACGTACGGGTTCTTCGACGCCCGGAACCGCCAGCCGCAGCACCTCGACGACGCCCAGAAAACGACGAGATAAAATTCTTGCGGGGATGCGACCGCCCTCGCCGCTTGCCTTGACGTCCGACAATCGCACAGCAGCCTTGACGAGCGTACCGTCCGCGAATCCCGCAGCAGTCGTGCGGCCGAGCGGGGTCTCGACGGCGCCGTTTCGCACGACCGAGGCAAAGATGTTGATGTCGGAGAAGAAGCCCGCAGCAAACAGGCTCGCCGGGCGACGATAAAGCTCTTCGGAGGGACCGGATTGCACCAGGCGCCCGTCGCGCAGCAGGGCGATCCGATCGGCCATCAGCATCGCTTCCTCGGCATCGTGGGTGACGACGATGGCCGTTGCGCGCGTTTCGCGCAGGATCGCCAGCGTCTCGGAGCGCACGCTATCCTTCAGCCGCGAATCGAGCCCCGAGAATGGCTCATCCATGAGAAACACCGCCGGACGGGGCGCCAGCGCACGCGCCAGCGCCACGCGCTGCTGTTCGCCGCCAGACAGAGCATGCGGGTACTTCTCCGCCGCATGATCGAGCCCGACGCGGGCGAGCGCGGCCATGGCCTCCTCGATCGCTGCCTTCTTTGGCAGGGCCGTGAGGCCAAAGCGCACGTTGTCCAGGATGGTCAGATGCGGAAAGAGGGCGAAGTCCTGGAACATCAGGCCGATGCCGCGCCGCTCGGGCGGCAGGAAATTCGACGGGCCGGCAATCTCGCGGTCGTTCAGGAGAACGCGTCCGCTCGACTGTACCTCGATGCCGGCGGCGATCCTGAGCAGCGTCGTCTTTCCCGAACCGGAGGGACCGAGGAGGCAGAGAACTTCGCTAGGCTCCGCCGTGAGCGAAATGCCGCGGATCGTTTCCTTGCCGTGATAGCTGTGGCGAATGTCGTCGAAAGCCAGACGGGCGGCAAATGTAACGCCGGCAGTGCGCCGACTGCGGGCTTCGGGTGCGGACTGCTGATTTTGGAGCGACTTCGACAAAGAGACCGTCCGGATTGGAGGCCTGAAGGCAGGCCGGTAAAAGCGGACCTTATTCCTCTTCTTTACCGCCTGGTGTCAAGAGGCCGAGTTCCTCAAGATCCAGCTGGGTCAGCGGGTCTTCTTCCTCGGTGAGTTCATCATCGGACATGGGAGACGGAATGTTGAAATTCGGCGGCATGCGCCCGGTCAGCAGCCCTGCCCCCCGCAGTTCCTCAAGACCCGGCAAATCCCGGATCTCTTCAAGACCGAAATGGTCGAGGAAATCGCGGGTCGTGCCGAATGTCACGGGTCGGCCGGGCGTGCGGCGGCGACCGCGTAACCGCACCCAGCCGGCTTCCATGAGCACATCCAAAGTGCCGCGCGATGTCTGGACGCCCCGGATATCCTCGATCTCGGCGCGCGTCACCGGCTGGTGATAGGCAATGATGGCCAGCACCTCGAGGGCGGCGCGGGAGAGTTTCTTCGGCTCCCGCTCATCCGACCGTAGAGCAAAGGACAGATCCGGCGCGGTGCGGAAGGCCCAGTGCCCCTCGATCCGTACAAGATGGATACCGCGGGCGACATAGTCGTTCTTCAGCGTCGCCATGACGAGGGCAACATCGACGCCGCGCGGCAGGCGCTCGGTCAGGAATGCTTCGGACACGGGCTGCGCAGAGGCAAAAACGAGCGCCTCGGCCATGCGGCAGGCCTCGACGAAGCGCGGATCGTCGGCACTGCTATCCGTCACGTCGATCAGATCGGAGGTCTCCGCCATGGTCATGCGCCGGCACTCCCCTCACCCAACTCGCCAGCCTTGTCGCCGGGCCGCATGAAGATCGGCTTGAAGGCGCCGTCCTGGCGGATTTCGATCTTGCGCTCCCGCGCCATTTCCAGCGAAGCGGCAAAGGCGCTGGCAATCATGGTTCGGCGCTCCTGCGGATCGGCGGCGTAGCGGGCGAGATAGATATCGAGCGAGACCCAATCGGTCACCTCCCCGACCATGCGCGAAAGCAGCGTGCGGGCCTCCACCAGGGACCAGACCTTGCGCCGCGCGATCACGACATTCGTCACCGCCTGCCGCTGGCGCAGCGCCGCATAGGCGGTCAGCAGATCGTAGAGGCTTGCCTCGAAAGCGGAGCGGCGCTCAACGGGGATCAATTCCGGAGCGCCTCGCGGAAAAACGTCGCGTCCCAAGCGGTCGCGGTTGACGAGCCTTTCGGCCGCGTTTCGCATCGCCTCCAGCCGCTTCAGGCGGAAAGCCAGGCTTGCGGCCATTTCCTCGCCCGACGGCTCGCCATCCTTGGGCTGCTGCGGGATCAGGAGACGCGATTTCAGATATGCCAGCCATGCGGCCATGACGAGATAATCGGCGGCGAGTTCGATACGGATGGCGCGGGCCTGCTCGACAAACACCAGATATTGCTCGGCAAGTGCCAGAACAGAGATGCGCGACAGATCGACCTTCTGCGTGCGGGCGAGATGAAGCAGAAGATCGAGCGGGCCTTCGAAACCGGCAACGTCGATCAGCAGTGCGGGCTCGGTGACCCCGCGCTCCGCATCCGCATCCCACAGCTTCTCAAGCGGCGCGGCGGCCTGCTTCTGCCCTTCGGCCATTTTCAGTCATACTCCTCTGCCCCTCAGGCAGAGGGGACCATTGCGAAGAACTCGGCCCGCAGGGCGGCTTCGTCCGAAGCATCAGGCTTGGCGAAGCCTGCAATCGCCGCATCGGCGCGCGCCTTGGCCTTGCCGCTCAGGATCGGCGCTTCGGCGACGACGGCCTGCATTTCCGCCATCACGCCGTTGCAGTGAAGCACGATATCGCAGCCCGCCGCAACAATGTCACGCGCGCGCTCCCCAATTGTTCCTGCCAGCGCGTTCATCGACGTGTCGTCGGACATCAGCAGGCCGTCGAAGCCGATATAGCCACGCACGATCTCGTCGATGACGGTCTTCGAGGTTGTTCCGGGGCGTTCCGGGTCAATGGCCGTGTAAACGACATGCGCGCTCATCGCCATGAGTTCATCGCGCATCGCCTTGAAGGGCGCGAAGTCATGGGCTTCCAGCGTCGCGCGCGTGGCATCGACCACCGGCAGATTGTGATGCGAATCGGCGCCGGCACGGCCATGGCCCGGCATGTGCTTCATCACCGGCAGCATGCCGCCGTCCTTGAGCCCCTGTGCAGCAGCACGGCCCATCGCGGTGACGGTGTCAGGGTCATGCCCGTAGGCGCGGCTGCCGATGACGTCGTGGGCGCCGGCAACGGGAACGTCCAGAACAGGCAGGCAATCGATATCGATTCCGAGTTTCAGCAAGTCGAACGCGTGGAGGCGCGACATCAGCCAAGCGGCGCGCAGCCCCTTCTCCTGGTCCCTTGCGTAAATTGCGCCGAGGTCGGCACCGGACGGATACTTGCCGGCCAGCGGCGGCTTGATACGCTGGACGCGACCGCCTTCCTGGTCGATCAGCACCGGCGCGTGACGGCCAGAGACGGTTTCACGAAGATCGTCCGTCAAACGCCTGATCTGTTCGAGACTCTCGATGTTGCGGCCGAAGAGAATGAAGCCCCAAGGCTGGACCTCGCGATAGAAGGCCTTTTCCTCGTCAGTCAGAACCGGGCCGGAACAGCCGAGGATGAGCGCGCGTGTGTCTGTCATGATCCACCGTCAAGAAAGAATCGCCGCCCATTAAGGCGGCGATGTTCAACTGTTCAAACGCTGCGTTTCAGCGGGAAACGAGGCAGCTGCCACCGGCGGCCTTGTAGCGGGTGCACAGGGCGATCGCGTCGTCCTTGCTGCCGGCAACGATGCGCAGGCGGTAATAGGTGCCCTTGCCGGGAATTTCGGCCGGTTTGATGTCAGGGCTCTTGCCACCGATGACGGACGAGAACTTGGCTGACAGGTTCGCGAAGGACTTCTGCGCCTCCGCCTCGGAGGGAAGCGACGCGATCTGGATCACATAAGCGCCGGCGGGCACATTCGAGGCAACCGGTGCGGTCGCCTGGGGTTTGGCTGCCGGTGCTGCCTGCGTCTGCTGCGCCGCGGGTTTCTCCGCCACTGCAGTCTGCTGTCCGACGACATTGCCCCGCTGGGTGACCGTGCCAACGACGTTGACCGGCTGGTCCGCCGGGCGGGCGGTCGGGATGGGGGCAGAGGCAGGCTTGGGAGCAGCCGTCTTGTCTGCCGCCGCCTGCTGTGTTCCTTGCGCTGCGGGTGTGCCGTTGGCGGGTGCGATCGTGGCGGCCGGCTGCGAGGCTTCCGCCTGCGCGGTGCCGGCAGGCGCAGTCATTGCGGCGTCTGCGGCAGCTGGCTTCTGTTGGGGCGCAGGATCAGCCGGAGCGTTGGTTTCGCGAGCGACCAGCGTGCCGTTCGGCAGGACGATCATGGTCTTCACCTTGCGCGGCGCAATCGAGTCGTTCGGATTCTGGGCGCCGGCTCCCGGCTCGGACGGCGTGGCCGGCAGGCGGGCATCTGCATCGCTCTGTGCCGTGGAGACCCCCGGAACCTGCTCATCAGCCGGCATGCCGCCTTCGTCGCCCAGCGTCTTCTCGGCCACATTCACGGGCTCTTCCGCATTGGCAATGAGGCTACCCTGCTTGACCACCTCGGGCGACTTACCCGCGACGCGATCGTAGACAGCCTTATCCTGGTTGGGGACTGTCTTGCCGCCCGGTTCATCAGGCACTTCCTTGATCGGTGACTTGTCCGCCATGATGACGCGCGGCGCGCCATCCCCGGCAAGGTTCTTGACCTCGCCCGAACGCCACAGCATCGCCGCACCGACGCCGGCAAAGGCGACAAGAGCGGCAAAGGCAGCAACGCGTGCATAACGCGAGACGAAGCTCGTTGACGCGGCATCGATTTCGGCCATGTCGAAGGCGCGGCCCGCAGGGATCGCCGGAGCCTCATGGATGGAGCGGATGATCTCGTTTGCAAGACCGTCGGCATCGCCGGTTTCCGCTGGCGCCTGCTCGCTGGAGCCCTGGGCCTCTACAGCCTGCGTCTTGGGCTTGTTGGTGAGAGCAAAAAGCTCCGCCATCTCGGCTTCGATATCATAATCGAAATCGGAAACCGGCTTGGGGACCGTTTCGCCATCCTGATCCGGAACCTGGGGAACGTCCATATTGCCGAACGAGGCCGGCATCCGGTCTTCGATTTCCGTGATGGCACTCGGGTCGAAGGGAAGCTCGTCTGTCACCGGCGGTGCCGCATTGGTCTGCAGTTCGGACATGACAGCGCGCGAGACTTCCGCCTCGATCGCGTCCTCGTCGAAGTCGAACTCGAAATCCTGCAGATCGAAATCGGCATTCTTTTCCGCGACCGGCTCGATGGGTATCTGGAGATTGCGCGCCGAGTGGAGCCAATCCGGCATATCGAAAGACGGATCAACAGCGGCAGCCACGGATCCGGCAGCGGCAGCGACGGGTTCAGCAACCGCGGCCGGCTTGATTGCGAAAGACGGCAGGTCCGGCACAACGAAAAGATCGGAGGACGTATCGTTGCGATTATCCTGCGTGGCACGCGTGACCGGCTCATGAAGCGCGGGAGCGGCATCAACCGACGGGGCCGGAACCTGATGATCCGCCACGAGATCCGGCGAAATCAGATCTTCCTCGTCCAGCTTGAACTCGAACTCACCCGCAAAATCCACGTCGGGCTCGTCTGCTGCCGGCACGCCTGCATCCTCTGCGGCGGCGGCGAGTTCAGGCTCGGCCTTCTCCGGCGCGGTCTTTGCCATCGACTCGACAGCGACGGCCGGCGCGGCTTCCGCGACAGACGGAGACCATTTGGGTGCCAGCGCCGAAGATGAAAGCCAGGAGGGCGTGGTGCTCTCGACGGCCGTCAGACGATCGTTCTTCCATGCGGCGAAGGGCGATGCAGGCTCAGTTGCCGCTTCAGGCGCCAGATCAAGCGCGCCCAGCGATTGTTCCAGTTCGCCCTCAAGCTCTTCGCTCATTGCGGGCCCGACAGGGGCCGCCGAGATATCCGTCTCGTTGTCAGAGAAATCAAAGTCCGGAACCGGCCCGGCAAAGACAGGCTCGTCGGCCAGCGCCGCCGGCTCGTCGTCAATCTCGAGTTCCGGAACCGGGCCGGCAAAGACAGGCTCTTCATCCAAATCCAGATCGATATCCGGCACCGGCCCAGCAAAGACCGGTTCAATCTCTTCAGAGATCAATTCTTCGGAAAAGTCGGGAAGCGGCTCGGCGTCAGCCTCAACGACTGGCTCAGACGAAGCCTCAACTGAAACCTCTTCGTCCTGAATATCCCATTCGGCGAGATCAGGCACGGGGCCCGAAAATTCCACAACTTGCTCGACGGCATCTTCCGACACGTCCGCCAGTTCGGCAGACGGAGCGACATCGATATCGGCGGCGGGCTCCGGAGAGAAGACGACAGGCGGTTCGGGTTCGACTCGCGACGCCTCAACCGGACGCACGGGAGAAGACGGCGTGCGGACGATGGGCGCGGCCTTCGCGGCGCGAAACATGCTGCCGGCATCCATGGGCGGCATCGTATCATCATCGTCTTCCAGGGCCGCAGGCGGCGCGACAGGCGCCGCAGCAACAGGCACCGAGGGAAGCATCACGGGCTCAAAACTCGGCTCTACCCTTCTGGCGGGCTCGCGCGAAGATGTCTCGCGCGGCCCTTCGTACAGGGCGAACTCGCGCAGCAACTCGTCTTCAAGGTCGGCCATGGCAGGAATATTCGACGCCTGCCCTCCGGCGGGCGGGGCGAACCCCGCACCGACCGCGATCGGCGTGCGGCGCTCCGTCTCCAGCGCCCTGGAAATCTCCGCGAGAGTATCGTTTCCTTCTACGTCCCCGCGAAAGATTGTCCGTTCACCGGCGCGTCTGTTATCTGCCATATTGTCCACTCGCAAAAGCTTGCGTTACCTGCCAGGACATTATGGGCAAATGGCGACGGTCACCGCATCTCGTCTGGCGCTGCCGTCCCGGTGATCCCGAGTCCCGACTTCAAAACGGATGCCACTGCCCTCACCAATCCCAGCCTGGCCACGGTCAATTCTCTGTTTTTATCGTTAATAAACCGTAAGCCAACATTTTCCTTGCCCTTATTCCAGTGTCCGTGGAACACGCCCGCAAGGTCATAGAGATAGTATGCAACCCGGTGAGGCTCCTGCGAAACCGCTGCAGCCTCGATAATCCGGGGGTATTCCGCAAGTTTAGCCACAAGCTGCAACTCTGCCGGATCTTCGATCTGTGCCGCGATCTTGGCATCAAACGGAAGATTTGCAAGGTCGAGGTCCGGATAGACTTCATGCGCCTGACGATAAATCGATTCGCAACGCGCATGTGCATACTGCACGTAAAAGACAGGATTGTCCTTGGAGTGCTCAGTCACCTTGGCGAAGTCGAAGTCGAGCGGCTCGGAATTCTTGCGATAGATCATCATGAAGCGAACAGGATCGCGGCCGACCTCATCCACCACGTCGCGCAGCGTGACGAAATCGCCGGAGCGCTTCGACATCTTCACCGGCTCGCCATCGCGATAAAGCTTGACCAGCTGGCACAGCAGAACCGTCAGATGGACCGCACCACCGGACACCGCCTTGGCGACAGCTTCCAGCCGCTTGACGTAACCGCCATGGTCCTGGCCCAGGACATAGATCATGTCGTTGAAGCCGCGATCGTACTTGTTCTTGAAATAGGCCACGTCGGCGGCGAAGTAGGTGAAGCTGCCGTCCGACTTCATCAGCGGACGGTCGATGTCGTCACCCACATCGGTGGAGCGGAACAGCGTCTGCTCACGATCTTCCCAATCCTCGGGCAGCTGGCCCTTCGGTGGCGGTAGCTTGCCTTTATACACATGGCCCTTGTAGGTCAGGTCGTTGATGGCGGAGAGGATCAGGTCGCCATTGCTGGCATGCAGCGTGCGCTCGGAGAAGAAGACGTCGTGATGCACGTTGAGCGCCGCCAGATCCTCGCGGATCATCGCCATCATCGCATCGATCGCCGTGTTCTTGACGATCGGCATCCACTGGTCTTCCGGCATTGCACGCAGCTTGGTTCCATATTCGTCTGCCAGCGCCTTGCCGACCGGCACGAGATAGTCGCCCGGATAGAGGCCCGCCGGGATTTCGCCGACCTTGTCGCCCAGCGCCTCGCGGTAACGCAGATAGACGGACTTCGCGAGCACATCGATCTGCGAGCCGGCGTCGTTGATGTAATATTCCTTGGTGACGTCATGGCCTGTAAAGGCCAACAGGTTTGCCAGCGTGTCGCCAACGACGGCGCCGCGGCAATGGCCGACATGCATCGGACCGGTCGGGTTGGCCGACACATATTCGACGTTGACCTTGCGGCCCTTGCCGAGATCGGAACTGCCGAACTTCTCGCCGGCCGAAACCATGGCGGCGAGCAGCTTCTGCCAATAGATCGGCGCAAGGCGGATATTGATGAAGCCCGGTCCCGCCACGCTGACCTCTGCAATATCGGCATCGGCCTGCAGCTTCTCGACAACGAGGTTGGCGAAATCGCGCGGGTTCATGCCCAGCGGCTTGCCGAGCAGCATGGCCACATTGGTCGAAACATCACCATGGGCCGGATCGCGCGGGGCCTCAACGGTGATGCGCGAAAGATCGGCACCGGCGCCCTTTTCCCTGAAGACGTCGATGTCGTTCAGGACAGCTTTGATCTTGTTGGCGAAATCGTGAAAGATATTCATGGGTCTCGTTTCCTGCGGCAAAACCGCTGCGCGCGTTCGGCGCGGCGTCGCTTGATTTTGGGCCGTCGCTATCGCAAATCCGGGGTGTGGTCAAACAATTGCCGGTGCGTGGCAATGGCATAGGTGTCCGTCATGCCGGCCAGATAATCGCCAACCTGACGGGCCTTGGCGGCCTCCGGGAGTTCCGAAATATGGTCGTACCAGTGATGCTTCCGCATCAGCTTCGGGTCGGCCATGAAGGCCTTGTAGAGGTCCGTAACAATATCGGCGGCGCCCTTGCGAATGCGCATGATTTCGGGATGGCGATAGATGCGCTTGAAGAGCATCCCCTTGATCGCTTTATCCGTCTCGCGCATCGCGTCGGAGAATTCGATGACCATGCGGTCCGCGTTGCGGATGTCCTGTGCGGATTGCGGCTGCAAGTCCGACAGACGCTGCTGCGCCACCGAAATCACGTCCTCGATCATCCGGGTGATCTGCCGTCGCATGATCTCATGCGTAAAGCGCGACGGGTCGAGCGAGGGATAAAGCCCCCTCACCTCGGCCATGAGGCTGGCAAGGAACGGGATATCCTCCAGCATTTCGAAGGTCAGGTAGCCGGAGCGCAGGCCGTCGTCGATGTCATGTGTGTTATAGGCAATGTCGTCGGCGATCGCGGCGGCCTGTGCCTCCAGGCTCGCAAAGCTCGAAATCTCCAGATCGTGCAGCGCGCAATAGTCGAGGATCGGCTGCGGGACCGGGCCGCGCTTGCCGTTGCCGTCCTTGTCCATCAGAGGCCCGTTGTGCTTCACGAGGCCTTCGAGGCTTTCCCAGGTCAGATTGATGCCGTCAAACTCGGCGTAGCGGCGCTCCAGCTTGGTGACGAGGCGCAGCGACTGGGCGTTATGGTCGAACCCGCCGTAGGGCTTCAGGCATTCGTCCAGCGCGTCCTCGCCGGTGTGACCGAAGGGCGTGTGACCGAAATCGTGGACCAGCGCCACGCCTTCGGCCAGATCCTCATCGAGCTTCATGGCGCGGGCGAGCGCGCGGGCAATCTGGGCAACCTCGATCGTATGGGTCAGCCGCGTGCGGTAGTGGTCGCCGTCGTTGGCGATGAAGACCTGCGTCTTGTGCTTCAGGCGGCGAAAGGCGGTCGTGTGGACGATGCGGTCGCGGTCGCGCTGGAAATCGCTGCGCGTCGGGCTTGCCGTTTCGGGATAGAGCCGTCCGCGCGTCGTCCACGGGTCCGCCGCATAGATGGCGCGCTCGCCATAGCCGAAACCAAGCCTGTTCCTGTCGAAAGTCATTTTCGCTCTGCAACTGTTCAATCTTCGGCCTACATAGCCTTCCGAAGCCCGGCATGAAAGAAGTTCGCGCCGAATTTGCGAGGGCCCCCGCGAAAAACTTGACCGAACGCACAGGAAGAGATTGATCGGGATCGAAATTGCCCCCATTTTATGCGGGATTCCAACCAACCGCCGGACCTTGAACCCGGCCGGAGGATGAAGACATGACCGATGTAAACGTAACAATGACCGAAAGCGCGGCGAAGCGAATCGCCAAGATCATCGCGTCCGAGACCGACAAGAACGCGCTGCGCATCTCCGTCGAGGGCGGCGGCTGTTCCGGCTTTTCCTACAAGTTCGACCTGACCGGCGAACGGCAGGATGACGATATCGTCATCGAGCGCGACAATGCGCGCGTGCTGATCGACCAGATGTCGCTCGTCTATATGGAAGGCTCGGAGATCGACTTCGTCGACAACCTGCTCGGCCAGTCCTTCCAGATCAAGAACCCCAATGCGGTGGCAAGCTGCGGCTGCGGCACCAGCTTCGCCATCTGACACCCCCTCGCATACAAGCGGACGCCATGAAGATTGTCACCTGGAACATCAACGGCGTCCGCGCCCGTATCGAAAATCTCTGCGCCTGGCTGAAGGAAAGCGATCCGGACATCGTCTGCCTGCAGGAAATCAAGTCGGTGGACGAGAACTTCCCGCGGCTTGAGATCGAAGCGCTCGGCTATCATGTCGAGACGCATGGGCAGAAGGGTTTCAACGGCGTCGCGATCCTCTCCAAGGTCTCGCCCGACGAGGTAACGCGCGGCCTGCCGGGCGACGACGCGGACGAACAGTCGCGTTTCATGGAGGCCGTCTTCTCAACCGAGAAGGGCGCGCTGCGCGTCTGCTCGATCTATCTGCCCAACGGAAACCCGCCGGACGATCCGGTAAAATACCCCTACAAGCTTGCCTGGATGGCGCGGCTGGAAGCGTTCGCGAAATCGCGTCTTGCTCTCGAGGAACCGCTGGTGCTCGCCGGCGACTATAACGTCATTCCCGAGCCGCATGACTGCTACGACCCGAACGTCTGGGCGGGCGATGCACTCTTCCTCCCAAAGACGCGGCAGGCCTTTCGCCGCATCGAAAATCTCGGCTTCACCGACGCGCTGCGCGCCTCAAGCGACGGCGTGCCGGTCTATACGTTCTGGGACTATCAGGCAGGTGCCTGGCAGAAGAACAACGGCATCCGCATCGACCATCTGATGCTCTCGCCGGAGGCTGCCAACCGGCTCAAGTCGGTCGCAGTCGAAAAGCACGTCCGCGCCTGGGAAAAGCCCTCCGACCATGTGCCGGTCGCGGGCTATTTCGACTTCTGAGACAGGTTGTTTTGAGACGCCAACGGCGTCTCAACCATCCAGCATTTCGCGCACGGCCTGTGCCAATTGCTTGAGCGAGAAGGGCTTGGGCAGGAAACCGAACTTGGCGTCCTGCGGCAGGTTGCGGGCAAACGCGTCCTCGGCATAGCCGGAGACGAAGATGAACTTCATGTCCGGATATTTCTTGCGCAGCTCGCGAAGCAAGGACGGCCCATCCATTTCCGGCATGACGACGTCGGAGACGACAATATCCACCTTGCCATCAAGCTCATCCATGATGTCCAGCGCCTCTACGCCGGAGCCGGCCTCGTGGACTGTATAGCCGCGCGTTTCCAGCATGCGCTTGCCGCCACGACGGACGGCCTCTTCGTCCTCGACCAGAAGAACGACGGCCGAGTTGCCGGTGAGGTCCATGTCCTGCTCGGCGACAGCCAGCAGTCTCTGCTCGATTGAGGGCTGCGTACCAGTCTGGTTCTCTGCGGGAGCCGGGACCTGGGCGGGCGTTTCCTGAATATGGCGGGGCAGGAAGAGCCTGAACTTGGTGCCCTTGCCCACTTCCGATTCCGGATAGATATAGCCGCCGGACTGGCGCACGATGCCATAGACCATGGCGAGGCCAAGACCCGTCCCCTTGCCGACGTCCTTGGTGGTGAAGAAAGGCTCGAAAATCTTGTCCATGATTTCGGGCGCGATGCCGGTGCCGGTATCCTCGACCTCGACCATGACGAAATCTTCGGCCGGCATGCCCAGCAGGTTCATCGCCGGCACGTCCGTGCCGTTGATGTTGCGGGTGCGTATCGTGATCGTACCGCCATTCGGCATGGCGTCGCGGGCGTTGACACAGAGGTTGATCAGCACCTGTTCGAACTGCGACAGGTCCGTCTTTACCGGCCAGAGGTCGCGGCCGTAGTCGATCTCCAGCTTGACGTTCGAGGATGTCAGGCGATCGACCAGCATGCGCAGGTCGCCCACGACGTCCGTCAGGTTCAGAACCGTCGGACGCATGGTCTGCTTGCGCGAGAAGGCAAGCAGCTGGCGCACCAGCACCGCAGCGCGATTGGCGTTGCGCTTGATTTCCATGAGGTCCGCGAAGCTCGCATCCGACTGCCGCGCCTGTAGCAGCAGATGGTCGGCGGAGAGCAGGATCGCCGTCAGCACGTTGTTGAAGTCGTGCGCGATGCCGCCGGCCAGCGTACCCACCGCGTTCATCTTCTGCGTCTGGGCCATCTGCTGTTCGAGTTCCTTCTGCGCCGTGTTTTCCACGGCGTAGACGATGGCTGCTTCTTCCGGCGCTTCATCGCTCTGGTCGATGACGGCGTTCACATAGAAGCGGAAGTGGCGCCCCTCCTGGACGGGGTGGCGCGAATCGAAGGGCGCGATATTGCCCTGGCGATCGCGCGCGGCGGCCAGCGCATCGGCAAGCATCTGCCGGTCGCCTTCGTGCACGATACGCTCCAATGGTGCGCCCTTTTCGACCTCATCGCGCGAGACGATGTCGGAGAACAGCGTCATGAACGGTGCGTTGGTGCGCAGGATCTTGCCCGCACCATCCACCGAGGCAATCGCCATAGGCGTATTGTTGAAGAAGCGGTTGAAGCGGGCGGACGCGATGGAGCCGGACTGCTGGCTGTCGCCCAGACCGGTCCGCTCAAGAACAATGGTCCGGCTGTCGCCGGGCGCGCCGTCCGTCGTCGCCGATACGCGATGCACGAGGCGCACAGGCAGGCCCTGCCCGTTCGTCTTGCGCATGTCGAGATCGATCGTTTCGGTGCGCTCGCGGCCCGGCTCGGCCTGCACCGACTGAAGGATTGCCAGCCCCTGTCCGGCCAATAGTTGTGACAGGCTGAGGCTGCCCGGCTGGAAGGTCGTGAGGTCCACGCCGAGCCAGCCGGCGAGCGTCGCATTAATATAAAAGATTTCCCCACGTCGACCTGCGGAAAGAAAGCCCGCAGGGGCATGGTCGAGATAGTCGATCGCGTTCTGCAGTTCCCGGAAGAAGCGCTCCTGCTTCTCGCGCTCGGCGGTGATGTCGCTGATCTGCCAGATGTAAAGCGGATGCTTGTCGCCATCCACGACCGGCAGAACGCGCGCCTTGAGGCGATACCAGTGCGCTTCGGCCTTTGCGGAGGATGTCAGTCCGAGCGGCTTGCGAAGCCGGAACTCTTCGAAGCCCGCCTTGCCTTCGCGCAGCGAATTGGCGAGCCGGAACAGCGCCTGATTGGAATCGGGATCGCGCGAAAGCAAAGCTTCCAGCGTCTGCGTGGCGGCAACTGCCCGTGAACCGGTAAGCTCACCATAAGCACGGTTGGCATAGATGACCCGGCCCTTGCGGTCCGTGACGATCGCGCCATCCGGATGGGAATCGAGGAAGGCATTCGCATAGGCTTCCGTGCGTGGCGCCGGCATGACCTCTATAAAGCCGATGATTGCCGAAACGAGGAAGAAGATGCCGCACATCGCCAGAACGCCGAGAATGCCGAGCACGATCTCGTTTTCAAGCTGATCCTTGAACACGACGAAGGCAAGCGCGGATAAAATCAGCGCGGCTGCAAGCACAACGATGCGCAGCCAGGTTCCCGCGCCGGCGGGTCTGTTCACGATCGGCGGATGATAATCGTCCGCCTGCTTGTATTGCGTCATCGATGCCCTCTTGTCTGCGCCGCCACCGGGCTTACCCCGGGCCACTCTATAAGGAATCAACGCAGCGCTCGTTTCAATTCACTAGGATTGCCTGCCAAGTTCAAGACGCTTGCGAAGAGACGGTCGCGCTTTTGGGAAACGCGGGCCGGTTCTCCACCGCTCTTTTTGGGACGGGCGCTTGCTTTTAAAACAAAAGCTTTTCAAATTGTTTTAGCGCAGGAATCGATGGTTTCGAAGGTCTTGTGTAGTCTCGTGCAGGCGGCGGCACGCATCGTTACGTTTCAAATGAAATGGATGGCGGCACGTTAGCACGATTGGCGGGGTCAGCCGGCAACCATGCCGGTTCTATCGGGGTATTGAGTATCGTATCGTGTGGCAGGCCGGTTGCGGCGTCAACGGTACGGGTCCCATTGGCGTGCGGTTAGGGGTTGGGGACAAATGGACTTCTTGAACGGGCAGACGGCGACGAATTTCGTCATAGCGGTCGCGGTTGTCGGGCTCGCCCTGATCGCCTATGCGGGCGTGCTGAAATATCTGCGTGAGCGCCCTGTCTCTCCCCTGATGGCGATCACGGGGCGCGAACGCGCCAAGCGCCTTTCCGTTATCGATGCTGCAGTGGTCGACACGCGGCGCCGCGTCGTCCTCATCCGCCGTGACAATGTTGAACACCTCGTCCTGATCGGCGGGCCGACGGATGTCGTGATCGAGAGCCGCATCGGCCTCGAAGAGCCGTCGGCTTCGCAGGCTGCAAGCCTTGCTGTTGCAGCGCTCCAGCGCCGCACCGAAGCGCAGGACGCCGTGGCCGAAGCGCCTCGACGTCAGGCATCGCCGCGCCAGGCACCCGCAGCTGCGCAGTCCCCTCGCCCGCAACCGGTTCCACCGCCAGCCAACAACTGGGAAGGCGAGCAGGCATCCGGCGAAGCAGAGGACGATACCTACGATTACGGCCCGAATGCGGCCTTCGACGCAAAGGACTATCCGGTTCAGCCGCAGGCGCAGACCTATCGTCCGGAGCCGGCCGCAGCCGCGCCCGCGCCGGAAGTTGCCAAGCCTTCGGCCGCGGCTGTCGCAGAAGCCAATGCGGAATCCATCATCGAGATGCTGCGTTCGCGCATCCTCAATGATGCCGCTGCAACGGCTTCCATGCAGGCCGCACGCCAGGCAGACGCATCGCGCAGACAGGTTTCCACCTTCGAGCGCCTGCTGAGCGAGCGCATGCAGGCAAACGATCGCCAGCCCGCCGCAACGCCGCGTGCCGCGCAGCGGACCGCCTCGCCTGCGATGCCGGGCGTCGGTCCGGCAACGGCGCGCGCCTCCGCGGCCGCAACCCAGCCATTGCCTGTTTCGCGCGAAATCGCGCCCGAGAAGCCGCGAAGCGAAGTGGCGCTCGAGATGGAGGTCGCGCGGATACTGGAAGAGCTGCAGACCCGCCGAAAGCAGAAGCAGAACCTTTAAGGTTACGAGAGCTATTCAACGAAAATGGGCGCGCTGCTCGGGCAGCGCGCCCTTTGTTTTGATCGGTCGATCCGACGCCTTGTTCAGCGGCAGAGACGATTGATGAAGTTCTCGGTTTCGGTAATCGCCGCCGTCATCTTCGCCATGTGCGCAGCGTCGAAGGCGCCGGCTTCCATTTCTTCAGCGAATTTGGACAGCGGGAAAGCGCCAACGGCCTGGGCGGCACCCTTTAGGCGATGCGCCGTGGCGATCTTGCCGTCCCGATCGGCGATCGAGAGTTCGGCGAGGCACTGGCGCGCCTGGCGTGCGAAAATCTTGAGGACCTCCAGCTCAACCGTGCGATCGCCCATGGTCTGGCGCGCGAGGTGAACGAGATCGATCGGCTTGGAAGCGGACGGGCCATAGCCCTTCGGCGCTTCAGGGGCGGCGAACGCGATGTTATAGGATGCCATAACCTGTTTTCCTTTTATCGTTATAGTTTGAACCCGGCCCGTGAGGGTGCTCGGGAACAACCGCATGAAAGCAGCGGAAAATCGCCATCCGATTAAAAGCAGGCGGAAACTGGACGAAAAACTTAATTCATGGTTAACATCCTCTAAACGTCCGAAATCGGTAGAGAAAATCCGCTCGGGCTTCGACGAAGCGCGCGTGCCGCAGAAGCCCCGCATTAATAAGGACTCCTCTCTTGACCGGCATTTAAGCTATTGTGCCGGAACGATACGGTCAGACATTGTGCGGGTGCTGCGTCCCGCATGAAGACAGGGTCGTAATGGCGTGGATGAGGCACTTGTTGCCCTGTCCCGAATGATGACAGGTGGCCAAGCGCAAGGCGCGCATGATAAGATGCGCGACGGCCCTGACTGCGAGGTCAGGTTACGGTGGATAGATGGTCTGGCGGGTTAACCCGAAGACAAGAACGGTCTATTCATCGCAGCTTGTGCAAGGCTTGACGGTTTGGGGTGCGGCAGCGTTCCTCCCGTCATCGAGTAGAGTGCGTAACGAGGCGTAAAAAGCATGGCGACAAAAAAGGGCAACGAACCTGTTGAACAGGCTGCGTTTGACGCTTTGGAGAAAGCCCTCCAGATCGACTTTGACGATACCGCCAAGCCGAAGGCCGCTTCGCAGCCGGCGAGCAATTATGCACGCTCGGGTGAAGGGAGACCTGCAAGAGCCATGAGTGCCGAGTCAGCATCCGAAGCACGTCCCGATTTCGCCCGTGAACTCGGTCCAGAACCCGCTCCAAAATCGCCTTACCTGGCGCCCGCCAACGATCCATCCGGACGGACGTCGTCGTCCCTGCTGCGGTCGCTCGACTCGCGCGCCGGTCGGACTGTCATCCGCAGCGCTGTTCTCTTCGCCTTCATCTGGATCGTGATCTCGATCGCGCTTGGCTATCTTGCACTCTCCACGCCAAAGGCCGGCACGGAAAATGTCGCGAGCACGCTGACGAGCCCCGGCTTCCTGACGCTCGCTGGTATCGTCATCGTTCCGGTTCTGCTGATCATCGGCTTCGGTCTCATTCTGGCCCGCGCGCAGGAAATGCGCTCGGCGGCGCGCTCCATGGCGGAGGTCGCTCTGCGCCTCAGCGAGCCGGAAACCATGGCCTCGCAGCGCATCATGACGATCGGCCAGGCCGTTCGCCGCGAAGTCTCGGCCATGAGCGAAGGCATCGAGCGCACGATTGCGCGCGCTACCGAGCTCGAAACGCTCGTGCATTCGGAAGTGAATGCGCTGGAGCGCAGCTATTCCGAAAACGAAGTGCGCGTGCGCACGCTGGTCAACGAACTCAGCGCCGAACGTGAAGCGATCATCAATCATTCCGAGCGCCTGCGTTCGTCGATATCCGGTGCTCATGACAGCCTCGCCTCCGACATGCGCGGTGCCGCCGAATCGCTGACGGCGCAGATGGCGATCACCGGCGAAGCCTTCGCTTCGATGATCGACACGCGCGCTGCGTTGCTGATGGAAAAGTCGGAGACGGCTGCCAGCACGATCGGCACGATGCTCGCGACCCAGTCCGACACGCTCCTTTCGACGCTGAATTCCGCTGGCTTTGCGCTCGCCAACGAATTCGACACGCGTTTGGAAGAGTTGAGCTTCGCGCTCTCTAACCGCGGTAACGAGCTTCTGTCGCAGTTCGAAACCCGCGCCTCCACGCTCGATCAGAATACCTCGAAGCTGAATGCCGCTCTCGCCGAGCGCACGCGACAGCTCAATGAAACGCTGATTGCACGCACGCAGGAAATCAACGACAGTTTGGCCGTCGGCCAGAGCGCGATCGTGACCGGCCTCGACGACCTCATCTCCTCTCTCAATACGGCGCTGGATGAAAAGGGCGCCTCCTTCCGCCAGAACCTCAAGTCTGCGGCCGACGAAGCGGTCATGGATATGGACCTGCGGACCGGCTTCTTCGAAGAGAAGCTCGAGTCGACGATCGGCAGCGTCAGCGCGGCCTTCGACGACAGGTTCTCGGCCTTCAGCGAGGCGTTCGACCGCCGCGCCGGCGAGCTGGGCTCGAAGCTCAACGACAGCCTGGACCGCGTCGAGTCGACCGTGGGCACGCATCAGGACGCGATGCAGGGCCTGCTCGGCACCAGCATCGAGCGCCTGAGTTCCGCTCTCTCAGACCAGACCTTCGCGCTGGCTACGACGCTGAGCACCGGCCAGGAAATGATCGACAGCACGATCAGCCAGCACAGCCAGTCGCTCAGTCAGTCGGTCAACGAGGTGCATGTCCGCATCGACAACGTGCTTGCAGAGCGCTCTTCCGCCCTCTTCGGCGGTCTCGAGCAGGCACGCGACCAGTTCACCTCGGAATTCAGCACCCGCGCGGCAACGCTCGAAACGGCGCTGTCGGAAGGCCAGCAGCGCATCTTCAGCGGTCTGGATCAGGCGCGCAACAACTTCAGCTCCGAGTTCAACACGCGTGCGGCAACCCTGGAAGAAGCGCTCGTTGGCGGCGAAGAACGCATCTCGACCATCATGACCGAAGGCACAGCTCAGCTCTCCAACTCGCTGATCGCCCATGAGGAAGCCTTCGACCGCGCTTTCGAAGAGCGCCGCAACTCCATCGAAACCGTCATTACGCGCGGTGCAGACAGCATCGCCGGCGCACTGGACGAAGGCGAAGCCAGCCTCCAGCTTTCGATCGGCATTGCGTCCGACACGCTGCGTAGCACGCTGGACGACCGCATCGCCAGCATGGAAACCACGTTCGCCGAAAGCACGGGCCGTGCTGCCGGCGCCATCGAGGCGGGCCTGGAACGCGTCAACTCGGCATTTGCCGAAGGTTCGAGCGAGGCCGTCACACGCTTCGAATCGACGATGACGCGCACCGAAACACTCTTCACCTCCGGCCTCGACCAGACCGTGGGCGCGATCCAGAACAGTATCGACCGCGCGGAAGCGATTTTCTCGGACAACCTCGAGAAGACCGCCACGATCTTCAGGGCCGGCCACGAGAAGGCGGAAGACCTGCTCTCGCAGACAGTTGCCGTCTCCGCACAGACCATGTCCGCCAATATCGAGAACCTCGAAGGCGTCCTGCGCAATCACGAGGATGCGCTGGCGGGCACGATCACCGGCGGCCAAGATCGCTTTGCCGCCATGCTGCAGGGCGGCCACGCTCAGTTCGACATCACCGTGAACTCCGGCATCAACGAGATGAGCCGCATGTTCTCGGCCAGCCATGGCAATATCGCCGACACGATCTCCAACGGGATTGGCCAGCTGGGCGACACGCTGAACGAACAGGCGACTGCCATCGGTGCCTCGATCGCTGCAGCGACCGGCATGCTCGAAATGTCGCTCGAAGAACGCGAATCGGCTCTGCGTGATGCCGTCGAGCAGAGTGCTGCGCGCCTCAACGACAGCGTCCTGAGCACGACCGGCACCGTTGCCGGCCGCTTCACCGACGCTGCCCGCGAAATCGATCAGCTGGCGTCGACGGTCAGCGGCCGCATGGATTCGGCGCTCGGAAACATCTCGTCGCATCTGGAAGAATCGGGCAGCAAGATCGAGACTTCGCTCACGGCTCTCGAAGGCCGCGTCCGCACCACCAGCGAAAACGTCGCCAACCTCGCGAACGAAGCTGGCGAACGCCTTGCATCGACCATCGACCAGAAGACCTCCGGGCTCGTCTCTTCGCTCTCTGCGGCTGCAGCTGAAGTCACGAACATCATCGGCCAGGAAGCCTACAAGGTCACGTCCAACCTCGCCGAGACAACAAACCGCTTCACCAGCGAAACGGCCGCCCGCGCCGAGGAACTGGCGCAGCTGGCAGCAGCGCGTGCCGAAGAGCTTGCAAGCCAGGCAGCGCAGCGCGCCGAGGAACTGACGGGCCGGGTCGTTCAGGCCGACCAGGAACTGGCGCAGCGCGGCGAGTCGATCACTCGCGGTCTGACCGATGCCGAGCGTGCACTGGCCGCTCGCCACGAGACGATCCGCACGACGCTCGACGAGCGCACCCGCGAACTGAATTCGATGCTCGCAGGCCGCGCCGAAGAGATGTCGAAGCTGATCGAGACGCGCGCTCAACCCGCAGCCGACCTGCTTGCTAACGCCAGCGCGACAGCGGCGGCCCGCATCTCGAGCGCTGCGGAAAACAGCGCGGCGCAGATCCGCAAGGAAAACGATGCCCTGATTGCCGCCCTCACCTCGCGCACCGGCGAAGCAATGGATGCGATCAGCCAGCGCACGACGGAAACGACCGAAGCGCTGAACGCAACCGAGTCGAGCCTGCGCGAGAACGTATCGACCCTCATCAACCAGCTGCAGGCGTCGAACCGCAATCTTGCGGAGGTTCTGGACGTCTCGGCAACGACGCTTTCGGCCGCCGACAGCCGCCTCGATCAGACGGCAAGCCGCATCGGCACCGAAGCGGCCAAGGCTGCGGATGTCATGACGGCCGCAACTCGTCTTCTCGAAGGCAAGTCCGAAAAGCTGGTCGATCTGTCGAACAACACGCTCGGCCAGATTGCCGGCATCTCGGGCCGCTTCGACGATCACGCCCGCGTGCTTAGCCAGGCTTCGGAACTCGTTTCCGCCGCACAGTCCAACCTTGCTTCGACGCTCGAAGAACGCCAGCAGGCGCTGCGCGATCTCTCGATTGGCCTCATCGGCCGCTCGGAAGAGATCGAACGCACCATGCGCTCGCTCGGCGCCCTCGTCGGCGATGCCATGGCGGAAGTCGAAGAGCGGACCGGTCACATCGCGACAAACCTGCGCTCCAGCCTTGCAAGCTCCTATGCAGACGCTGACCGCGTGCTTTCTGCCGCCGAGCTGCGCTCGCAGGAAGCCGCACAGACGTTGCGTCAGTCGCTCACCGAGGCGACCGCAGAGGCTGGCCGCGCACTGGAAGGCGCGCTTGGCCAGGCCGAGCGCCGTGCCAACGAGATTGCCGCAAGCCTGCGCGGCGGCATCACCGGCACCGTGTCCGATATCGACCGCCTGCTCGCCGAAACCGGCATGAAGTCGGAAGCGACCAGCCAGCGCATGCGCGATGCCATGAAGTCGGCTGTCGAAGAGGCCGTCGGCCGCTTCTCGGGCGCTACGGACGAAGTCCGCAAGGCTGCCACCGACATTCGCCGCGAACTCGACATGACCCGCGCGGAAGTGAAGCGCGGCGCATTCGACCTGCCGGAAGAAGCCAAGGAAAGCGCTGCCAACATGCGCAAGGCTGTGTCCGAGCAGATCAAGGCGCTGCAGGACCTCTCGCGCATCATCTCGCGCGGCCAGGAACTGTCGACCGTATCGCGTCCCGTCGCTGCTGCTGCCACGGCCGCCGCACCCGCCTTCCAGCCGCAGCCGGCATACCAGCCGGCACCGGTTCAGCCGGTCCGCCAGGAAGCGCCGGTGGCCCGTCAGGCTGCCGCCGTGATGGATGCGCCGGCTCCGCGTGCCGCTGCACAACCGCAGCAGGCTCCACAGCAAGGTGGCTGGATCAGCGACCTGTTGAAGGGTGCAGCGCGCGAAGAAGCGCAGTTCGAGCGTCGTGCCGCCCAGCCGGCCGCGGCTGCCCGCAACCCGCGCCATGTCGTCGAAAGCCTGAACTCGCTTTCCGTCGATATCGCCCGCGCCATCGACCACGATGCCTCGGTCGACCTGTGGCGCCGCTACCAGCGCGGCGAGCGCGACATCTTCACCCGTCGCCTCTACACGCTGAAGGGCCAAGAAACGTTTGACGAGATCAAGCACAAGTACGAACGCGAAGGCGAGTTCCGCGCCGCCGTCGATCGCTACATCGCCGATTTCGAAAACCTGCTGTCCGACGTCGCCCGCAACGATCCCGACAAGACGATCACGCAGTCCTACCTGACCTCCGATACCGGCAAGGTCTATACGATGCTGGCCCACGCTGCAGGCCGTCTGCGGTAAGCAGAGCGAGCGATCATCGCAAAAACACGAAACCCCGGCAGCGGCCTCGCTGCAGGGGTTTTCCGTTGGAGGGTTCTGGTGCAATTGGACGATTGTCTATGTCGGTCTGGGCGGATAGGGATCGTTGGCGAAACGGAAGAGTTGCGCCAACATGTCCTTTCGATTACTTTTGATTGTCTGAATTCAAGCCGCTTTGAACGTCAAAGGTGCCCCAGGTGGAACATTGCGCGCACCAACACACCTTCAGCAACATGTCGCGAGAAGAGCTTCTGAGCCGCCTCGAGATTGGCGATGTCTTTTATGCTGTAAGCGAAGGCAACGGCGCACAGGCAATATGTCTTGTCCGGAGCCTTGATGAAGATGTGGTGACGTCACGCCGGATCACAACACAGGAATGCTGCAAGTTTGACCGACGGACCGGAAAAGCGGTCGGCGACGTATTTTCGCAAGGAATGATAAGGTCAGTCGAGCCACTTCCCCCTGAAATTCTCACCACATTTCTGGAAATGGACCGGCAATACCGGCTAGGTCATCGTGACGACGATAGCATTAAGTTGTCTGCGTCTCAGAAAGCCGCGCTTTTGTTTATCGAAGACCATTATACGCGATATCCCATTGGGGAATGACATCAAGGCGACTTCAAAAACGAGAGGGCGGCATACTCCAGGTTGTCACCTTGCCGATGCGTT
The DNA here is from genome assembly GCA_900467685.1 of Hyphomicrobiales bacterium. Taxonomy (GTDB): domain Bacteria; phylum Pseudomonadota; class Alphaproteobacteria; order Rhizobiales; family Rhizobiaceae; genus Ensifer_A. The sequence continues at coordinate 111,229 of UBQX01000012.1, read as the reverse complement.
GCGTCGCCTGACGTGGCGTGCCTTATGCAAGGAACCGGGCAAGGAAACTCCAAGCTGAAATAAAATCAGTACCCGGCAGCGCGGGGCTGCCGGGGCCAAATGTCTTGCGGTAGACCGGTCGCTTACTTGCTGGCGACGGGCCGGACGAGCGGCGTGATGCGTCGGATCGTTACCCGGCGGTTTTCTTCCGAAGGACCAGCGGTCTGGACCTTTAGGAACCGCTCGCCGTAACCCTGGGTCACCAGGTTTTCCGGCGGGATGTCATAGAGTTCCGACAGGGTCACGGCGACCGACTCGGCACGCTTGTCGGAGAGGACCAGGTTGGACTGATCCGAGCCGACGGCATCCGTATGACCTTCGATAAGGAAGGTTTCGCCCGGGTTCTTGTCGATGATCTTCTTCATCGCCTGGGCAACCCGCTTCATTGCCCCCGCCTCGTTCATCGAGATATCCGCGCTGCCGGTGGCAAAGTGGATCGTGTCGAGGTCGATGCGGCGCATCTTGTCGCGGATGCGGGCCGAATAGCGGACCTCATCGAGCGAGTAGACGCGTTCAACCCGTTCCACCGGCGGCTCGCGCAGGAAGTCGTAGTAATCGGGGTTGCGGGCGTTCGAGGTGTCGATGATGTACTCATCGACCGGGATGTCGAGCTGCATGGGCGGCAGGTCGAGCGACGGATCGCGGAAGACCCGTTCGCGGTCGGGCCGCTGCTGCAGATCGGGATCGTAGAACAGCACCGTCTCACGGCCATCGCGACCGATGCGCGAGCGCTGGATGACGTCGCCATAGCGGTTGCGGATCGTGACAATCATCACGCCATTGGGACGCTCGATCGTCTCACGGGTGCGTCCGCCGGGCAGCTGGTCGTAATAGCTGTCCTCCGCGCCGCGGTTGAAGCGATCGCTGTCACCACCACGCACGATCATCTGACCGAGAATGTTCAGGACGTCACGGCCATCGACACGACCCTCCACGCGGGCATCCGCCGGCGCGTCATAGCGTGGCCGGGCCTGCATGCGCTGGCCACGATCCCAGCCGGCTGCATTGGGCGCAAGCGGCGGCGGCGGTGGCGGCGGGGCAACATTGCGCATCGGCGCCTGTGCATCGGCATCCGTCTTCGGCGGTGGCGGCGGCGCACGACGCTCGCCCGCAGGAGCAGGCTGACCGGCAGGTGCTGCCGGCGCTATGGCCGCAGGCGGCTGTCCGGGCGCGGCAGGCTGCGCCGCATTCGGCTCGGCTGTAGGCGCAGTGCCAGGCGCCGGCTTGGCGCTGTCGAGCACGGGGGCCGGTTTCGCGCTATCGAGCACAGGAGCCTGCTGGCCGGTCGGCGCGGCGGCAGCCGGTGCTTCCTTGGATGCGCCTGCCGGTGCGGGAGCTTCGCCAGCGGGGGCCGGCTTGGGGGCCTCGCCTGGCTTCACCGGCTTTTCTGCTCCCGGAGCAGGCTTCGGCTCAGGAGCCAGTTCGGCAGGTGCCTTCGGAGCCTCGGCTTTCGGGGCCTCCGGCTTCGCAGGCTGCTCGGCGGGCTTGGGAGCCTCGGCGGCAGGTTTCTCTTCAGCCGGCTTCGGAGCTTCTGCAGCCGGTTTCTGAGACGCCTTCGGCTCTGCGGCAGGTTTGGGCTCTGCGGCAGGTTTCGGAGCTTCAGCGGCGGGCTTGGGAGCCGGGGGCGCGGGCTTTTCGGCCGGCGGCTTGGCTTCTGCGGCAGGCTCAGCCGGGCGCTTCTTCTCCGGCTTCGGAGCTTCTTCGGCCGGGGGTTCAGCCTTGGGCGCGGCAGCCTTCGGGGCCTCGGCCTTCGGCTCAGGCTTTGGAGCCTCTGCCTTCGGTTCGGGCTTTGGCTGTACCGGCGCCTCGGCCTTCGGCTCCGGTGCGGGCTTGGGAGGCTCCGGCTTCGGGGGCTCAGGCTTGGGTGGTTCAGCCTTGGGTGGTTCAGCCGGGGGCGCTTCAGCCTTCGGAGGCTCCGCCGGCGGCTTTTCAGCCGGAGCTTCCGGCTTCTTCTTCCTCGGCTTGCCTTCCTCGCCGGGTTCCGGCGGCGGTTCTTCCGCCTGGGCAACGCGAACGCCGGCTTCCGTCTGGCTCATCCGGGTCGGCAGATTGAAACCTGCATGCGGCAGGAGCTGTGCGGGCTGGCCGATTGCGGGCGCGTTTGCCGCAAAGGCCGGCGGCAGCGCCACAGGCAGCGCCGCAAGCGACACGAAGACATGGGTGAGTAGGTGTTTCCTGGCTTTCATCGGTGTTCCTTTGTTCGCCGGTCGTTGGAATCGGAAGCTGGAACGTGAATGGGGCGTTTTTCGTTCCAGATGATGTTGAAGGCTAGGCCCGCGCCATGAACCCGCGCTGAACGCGACGTTCATCTTGACGTGCATCGAACGGCTGAGGACGGGAGAGAAAGCACGGGCATTTTACGGCCGGAGCGCATATTCCTGTTGCATTTTTTTCAGAAAAAGTCCGAATATCGCGTTCAAGGTGAAATGATGTTTTCATCCGGCCGGCATTGCCGCGGTCAGGGCTGAACAGCCCCGCGCGCGGCATCTACAACCCGGCATCGCAGATATCCGGCGTCCAAAGAGATAACAAACGGCGCCCACCAACAGAGAGGACAACATGGCTCTTTCCCGCAAGATCGCAACCGCCGCAGCACTGGCGCTGACGCTTTTCGCCGGCGCATCGCAGGCTGCCGACAAGCTCGTCATCGGCACGGATTCGACCTATCCGCCCTTCGAATATCTCGATGCCAGCGGCCAGTTCCTCGGCTTCGACATGGATATCGGCCGCGCGCTCTGCGCCCAGATGAAGGTTGAATGCACCTTCGTCAGCCAGGAATGGGACGGCATCATCCCGGCCCTGCAGGCCAAGAAGTTCGACATGATCCTGTCGTCCATGTCGATCACGCCGGAGCGCAAGAAGCTCGTCGACTTCACCGACAAGATCTACAACACGCCGCCAGCCATCGCCGTTCCGAAGGACAGCACGGCCAAGACGCCGGCAGATCTCAAGGGCAAGACGATCGGCGCGCAGACCTCGACCACGCACGCAAACTATGCCGAAAAGCACCTGCCCGATACGCAGCTGAAGCTCTATCCGACCTCGGATGAATACAAGCTCGACATCGCCGCCGGCCGCGTCGATGCCGTCATCGACGACATCGTCGTTCTGTCGCAGTGGGTGAAGAGCAAGGATGGCGATTGCTGCAAGATCCTCGTGACGCTTCCCGTCGACAAGGAAATCAACGGCGAAGGCGCCGGTATTGCCGTGCGCAAGGGTGACGACGCGCTGCGCGAAAAGATCAACAAGGCCATTGCAGCCATTCGCGCCGATGGCACATACAAGAAGATCCAGGACAAGTATTTCGATTTCGACGTCTACGGTCAGTGATCGTTGACAGCCTGAAATTCAGCGGGCGGAAGGCTTGTCCTTCCGCCCGTTTTGTTTGAGTATCCTGGTACGCATCTCCGAACGTGAAGCCGGTTTCGCCTTTTGCCTCGGACATGCTCAATAACAAGATCGCTGCAAAGCAGCGGCAGGGGAAAATTCCGGATGAACGATCTGTTGTCCGTGCTCGGGCATGCCATCGATCCATTTTGCGGCCCCATAGGGGTCTTCACACTGTTTGCCGGCAACGGGCTTCTTTCCTGCGGGGATACCGGCTGGGGCGACGAGATCGCTTCAGGCGTGTTCGTCACCGCAAGCCTCGCCATCGTCACGCTGCCCGTTGGTCTGCTGCTCGGCTTCCTCGTGGCGCTGGGCAAACGATCCGAAGATGCCTATGCCCGCATGGCGGCGAATATCTACACGACGATCTTCCGGGGCCTGCCGGAACTGCTGACCCTCTTCATCGTCTATTACGGTCTTCAGATCCTCATCCAGGCCATACTTTCCGCCGTGGGGTTTGATGGAAGGATCGAGATCAACGCCTTTTTCGCCGGCATGATCGCGCTCAGCGTCGTCTTTTCCGCCTATTGTTCGGAAGTGCTGCTTTCCGCGTTCCAGGCAATTCCGCGCGGACAATACGAGGCGGGCGCGGCGCTTGGCATCCGACCGGCCAAGACCATGTTTCTTGTGGTGATCCCTCAGCTCATCCGCATCGCCCTGCCCGGCCTCGGGAACCTCTGGATGTCACTACTCAAGGACACCGCCCTGGTTTCCGTCGTCGGCCTCAACGATATACTTCGGGAAACCGGTGTTGCGGCGAAATCGACGAAGGAGGCCTTTCTGTTTTACGGCATCGCCTGCCTGCTCTTCCTGATCCTCGCCATCATCTCGTCTGTCTTCTTCTCGCGCATCGAAATCTGGGCGCGCCGTTCGGAGGCCGCACGATGAGCCATATCGACACCCTCGTCCCGCCACAGCCTGCGCCGCCCGCCGCCGCCAAGCCCATCACGGGTTCGCGCATCGCCGGCATGGTGTTTCTCCTGCTCTGGATCCTGCTCCTCGGCGGCATGGTCCTGATGATGTTCAACAACTGGGACTGGGAGAAATTCACGAAATACGGGCCACGCTATATCAGCGGTCTGCAGGTGACGCTCGGACTTGTCGCCGCCTCCATCGTCGGCGGTGCAATCCTGTCGTTTCCGCTTGCCTTTGCGCGCATGTCGAAGAACCGCATTCTTTCCGGCATCGCCTATGTCTATGTCTATCTCTTCCGCGGCACGCCGCTGCTCGCGCAGGTTTTCCTGATCTATTACGGGCTGGGGAGCTTCCGACCACAGCTCGAGGCGGCCGGTCTCTGGTGGTTCTTTAAGGACGCATGGAACTGCGCCTTCTTCTCCTTCGCGCTCAACACGGCCGCCTATCAGGCTGAAATCCTGCGCGGCGCCATCGAAAGCGTTCCGCGCGGCCAGCGCGAGGCGGCAGCGTCGCTGGGCATCAATACCCGCATTTCCTTCTGGAAGATCATCATGCCGCAGGCGCTTATCGTCGCGCTGCGCCCTTACGGCAACGAGATCATCCTGATGGTGAAGGCTTCCGCCATCGTCGCCATCGTCACCGTCTACGACCTGATGGGCGAAACGAAATACGCCTTCTCGCGCACGTTCGACTATCAGACCTACCTCTGGGCGGCGATCTTCTATCTCGTCATTGTCGAGATCCTGCGCAATCTCTGGAATGTGCTTGAAGCCCGGCTGACGCGGCATCTGAAGCGGTAAGACATTGGCAGCAGCCTCCCCATCAGGCTGCTAGTATCATGATTTCTAACGATAAAACTTGACAGGGAGCAGGCATTTAAGGAGCAGTTAACCATCCAGGCGCAGACTGGATGCGTCATCGTTTCGTCATAACGGCAAATGGAGTTGTCATGAACGAAGAAATGAAGCTGCAACTGAAGGGCTATGGACTGACCACGGCGGAGATCCTCTACCGGATGCCCGATCACCCGAGCGTGCTGCAGAGCTATCTCTGGCAACACTACGATCTCGCCCCGGACTTTCCGGAAATGAAGAACTTCCTGAAATTCTGGCGAGAGAAACTGGACGGTCCGCTGCATTCCGTCCGCTATGTCCACCGCAAGCTGATCTCTGCGACCGAATGGAGAGCGCTGTCCGGCGAATTCATCATCAATTGAGATCGACTGAACGGCTACATTAGGTTGAAGGAGATCCGAACGCGCAGACGGGTCTTAGTCTGCCGCAATTGCGGACGCAAAACCGCTTCGCACTTTTGCTGCAATTGCTATGGACACTTTTGCTGGAATTGCTTTAGAAGCCCCACATGGCAAAAGCACCCGTAAAGATCGACGAAGAGGCCCTCGCAGAGGCCTATAACCGCGCGCTCGCGCTCGAAAAGTCCGGCGACCTGGACGCAGCCGAAAAGGCTTACGCGCAGGTCCTCGCACTCGACCCGGAAGACCACGGCGGCGCGGCCGTCCGTCTGGCGGCGCTTGGACGCGGCGAAACGCCGATCAAGGCGCCCGACGCCTATGTCGAAACGCTGTTCGATCAGCACGCCGAGGCGTTCGAGGACATTCTTGTCGAACAGCTCGGCTATTGCGTGCCCGTGATGATCCGGCAGAAGCTTCAGGAACTGAAGCTCGGCCCGTTCGACAGTCTCCTGGACCTCGGCTGCGGCACGGGACTGACCGGCGGGGCGCTGCGCGACATGGTCAATGGCGAGATGGTGGGACTCGACCTCTCGGAAAACATGGTCGAGATCGCCCATGAGAAGGATCTCTACGAGACCCTCTATGTTGCTGAAGGCGTGGATTATCTCGACGACAACGAGGATGGCCCGTTTGCGCTCGTGACGGCTGCCGACGTGCTGCCCTATATCGGCGCGCTGGAGCCGCTGTTCTTCGGCGTGGCGGAAAATCTCGAAGACGGTGGTCTCTTCGTCTTCTCGTCAGAAACCCGGTCGGAAACCGAAATCGGCCCGCTCGGCTACAAGGTAGGCCCAAGCCAGCGTTTCGTGCATTCCCAGGCCTATGTGACCGACCGGCTTGCCGCAACCGGCTTCGAAGTCGTTTCGATGACGGACATCAATGTCCGCATGGAAAACGGCGAGCCCTCGCCCGGCCACCTCGTCGTCGCCAGATTGAAGGGCGAATAGCCTAGACCACTGGACCGGGTTCTGCCATTTCCGAGTGCAGGATCTGGTCGAGCCGCTTCAGCATGCCGTTGGCCACTTCGCGCTCGCCCATGATGACGGTATCGGCCCCGAGATCGGTCAGGTGATCGACTTCCGCGTCCGAATGGGCGCGGGCGATGACCAGCAGTCGCCCGTTCATTTTCTTGGCGCTCTCCACGATATTGCCAGCCTCGAAAGCATCGGGGATCGCAACGACCAGGCTTCGGGCGCGGGCAATATTGGCCAGTGAAAGCAAGCCTGCAGACGCAGCATGGCCGGCGATGGCGTCTATACCCTCCGCATGAAGGTCGCTGACCAGCCGATCGGACTCCTCGATGACCACGAACGGGATTTTCGCCGTCTTGAGGTTGGCGGCAACGATGCGGCCGACGCGGCCGTAACCGACGAGAACGCAGTGACCGTCATGCGACACGGGCGTTCTCGTGTCCTCCTCATCATTGTCGATCTCCTCTGCCACGACAGTGGGAGCAGCAACCTCCGCCTTCGGCGACTTGCGTGCCTCCCGACGCGCGGCAGCATCCTCAAAGCGTGGGCGAACCCGCTCCGTCATGTAGAACATCAGCGGGTTCAGCACGATGGAGATGATCGCACCGGCAAGGATGAAGTCACGCCCCTCCTCCGGCAGCAGCTTCAGGCCGACACCGAGCTCTGCCAGGATGAAGGAGAATTCGCCGATCTGCGCAAGGCTTGCCGAAATGGTCAACGCCGTCGAGACACCCTTGCGGAAGAGGATGACGATCAGGAAAGCCGCAACCGACTTGCCTATGACGATGATGAAGACGGTTGCGAGGATGGCGAGCGGTTGTTCGATCAGGATATGCGGATCAAACAGCATGCCGACCGAAACGAAGAAGAGTACCGAAAAGGCATCCCGCAGCGGCAGGCTTTCGCGGGCAGCACTATGTGACAGCTCGCTTTCCGCCAGAACCATGCCGGCAAAGAAGGCGCCCAGCGCCAGCGAAACGCCGAACAGTTGCGACGCGCCGAAGGCGACGCCAAGCGCGATCGCGAGGACGCCGAGGCGGAAGAGTTCGCGGGAGCCTGTATGCGCAATGCGATGCAGGATGGCTGGGATGACCTTGCGGCCGAAGACCAGCATCACGGCAACGAACAGCGCAACCTTCAAAAGCGTCAGGCCTATGAGACCGCCGATGCCAATGTCCCAGCCGCTCATCTGGACGAGCGCCACGGCCAGCGGATCGCTCAGACCTTCCCCATTTCCGACCGAGGCGACGGCGGGAATGAGAACCAGCGCGAGGACCATGGCAAGGTCCTCGACGATCAACCAGCCGACCGCGATGCGCCCCTTGCCGGTCTCGACCAGGCGCCGCTCTTGCAGAGCCTTGAGAAGCACTACGGTGGAGGCGACGGAAAGCGCGAGGCCGAAGACAAGGCTGCCTCCTGTCGGCCACCCCATCAGGTAACCCATTCCCCATCCGAGCAGGGTCGCAAACGCGATCTGTACGATCGCTCCAGGCACGGCAATGACACGAACCGACAGAAGATCCTTCAACGAGAAATGCAGGCCGACGCCGAACATGAGCAGGATCACGCCGATTTCGGCAAGCTCGGGCGCCAAATTTTGGTCAGCGACGAAACCGGGCGTATACGGCCCGACAAGAATGCCGGCGACAAGGTAGCCAACCAGCGGCGGCAGGCGGAACCGATGGGCTATCGCACCGAGAATGAATGCCAGCACGAAGCCCCCGACCAAGGTTGAAATGAGGGGCGTTGCGTGGGGCATGGGCGTCTCCTCTTGGCGCAGACTGTCTAAAATGATATAATTGATCGATATCGACCAATATGGGTATTTTTTCGGCGGAGTTCAACCACGTGAATGATGACGAAAAACAATCGGTTTTAACACCGGAAATGTGCCGCGCCGGCCGCGCCTATCTCGACTGGACGCAGGCGGATCTGGCGGAGCGCGCGGCGGTGTCGCGCGGCACCGTGAGGGATTATGAGGCAAATGCGCATGCCGTGCACCGCTCGACCCCGGCGCTTCTGCGCAAGGCGCTCGAGGATGGCGGATTGCGGCTTGTGGAGTGGGATGGCCGCCTGGCGCTGGTACAGACATGATGTACCGAGTGGCAAAATTCAATCTAAAATAGCCTATCAATACAATACAACTTTTGATTTACATAAATCTGATTTTTCGGCATCATCCCCTGCCTGCGACGTTTTTTGTCCGCCAGGAGGGGAGTATTTCAAATGACGTTTTGGTTTGTGCCAATTGCGGCGGTGGGCCTGGGACTGGTGCCCTGCCTGTTCGCTCTTCTTGTACGCCGCGAATTGCGCTTACGTCGGCTCAAAAGCCTGCTGGAGGTTTACCGACAGTTCGAAGGACAAGAAGGAAGTCAGGATGCTTCGGTGGCACTGGCTTTAGACGGCTCGGCGGGCACACAAACGACCCCAGTTGAGGGCGCTCAAACTCAAGGGAGGTCGAACGCTTCCAATGATCGCGAAGATGAGAGCTATCTTAATCCGCTCATCGAGTATGTCAGATCCAAATATACCGCCGACCTACCGACACTGCGCGATCAAACGGAGGAGGACGACGGTGCTGCATCGCAAAGAGATAATACTCTCCGCGGAAAGACGCCTCCCAAAAGCAATCCCCGCAAGGAACTGGAGGGGCATATACGGAATGCGAACAGTTGGAGAGCATTCTGGAATGGCTCCATTTTTTTGGGTGTTCTTCTGTTCGGCGTGTCGTCATCCCTCGGTTTTTACGGATTCCTGAACGCACTTCTGTCGAACTTCCAGACCGTCTTTCCCTCCTGCATTGCACTTTGCAACGAAATCGGATCAGGACACCAGATCCTCGTGATCGGCTCGATTGTGTTTATAGGCGGTTATATCGCCGCGATGCGATTGATCATCCAGGCGGTGACTTCCTTTGACCTGACGGGCTACACGTTCGTGCGTCAGGGCGGCGAAGTGTTGTTCTCCGTTCTGCTTGGCATGTTGATTTTCACCGCATTCCCGGACCCGATGCAAAGTTTCGGAAAGGTCATGCTCACGAATGACGCAATTGCGGATCTCGCCCTGGCTGAAAGAGAGAAGCGTACGAAGGCCCAGGAGCTCTACGATACCGGGTGCAAGAGCAAGGACGATCAGCAGGGCGGCGGCCAAGCAAACTTGAACTGCGAACGTCTTCAGGAGCAGATCAATGGCAGCCCCAAGAAGACAATCCCGTGGTACTGGTTTGTGCTTGCCGTCGTATTCGGTCTCGTCCCCACCAGTTCGACCCGATATCTTCTTAAGAAGGCACAGGATGTCTTCCGCTGGAACAAGACCACTGATGAGCGTTTTGCGGAAATTACACGCATCACTCCACTCGATATCCTCGATGGCATAGATTTCGAAACGCGTTACCGACTGGAGGAATGTGGACTGCGTGACGTCCAGAACCTCGCCTGCGCAAACCCGATCATGCTCGCGGTGGAGAGCCCGTTTAACATCAACGAGCTTATCGACTGGATCGGACAAGCCCAGCTCTGCCACATTGTCGGGGTCGAGCGATACATGCTGCTGAGAGAATACAACGTCCGCACGATCTTCGACCTGGAACGGGCGATCGACAGCAAGAACTCGCCAGAGACATTCGATGTCATCTATGGCTCGATCCTGCTCTCTCCGACCGAGGCCATGAAATCCGCAGCTGAAACAACGGGTATCAAATTCCTCGTTCACGATGGCAAGTCCGTCAAACATGTCGGCCTCGAGGAGTTCACGTCCTGGGCGTATGGCAAGATCGTTGAGGCGCCACCTCGGATCGAAGACTTCATCGGGCCGTTGCCAGCCCAGCCGCCGTATCCCGTGTCAGGCATGTCGCATGCAGTGGAACACATGATGTTCTGGATCAGCGATGACCTACATGTCCGTCGCCTGCGAAGGCTCTGGATCGACATCGAGAAGGCCCTGAAGCCTGACTCGGCCTATTTCTCCGATTCCCGGAGGCGCGAGGAAGAGAGGAGAATGGCTCGGTCAACGGCACGCTGAAGCCTGAAGCCGATTTGTTTTCTGCCCACGATGCTCTAGAACGTCCTTGTCAACACAAGCATCGGAGTCGCATCGCATGGCCAAAGTCGCCTTTATCGGTCTCGGCGTCATGGGTTATCCCATGGCAGGGCATCTCAAGACCAAGGGCGGGCATGATGTCGCCGTCTATAATCGCACGTTTGCCAAGGCGGAAAAATGGGCGGCGCAGTTCGGTGGCCCGGCTTTCCACACGCCTGCCGAGGCGGCGCGGGAGGCGGATTTTGTCTTCACCTGCGTCGGCAATGATGACGATCTCCGCTCGGTGACTTTGGGTGAAGCCGGCTGCATATCCGGCATGAAGCCGGGCGCAATCCTGATCGACAACACGACGGCATCTGCGGAAGTGGCGCGCGAACTCGAGGCCGCCTGCAAGGCTAAGGGTCTAGGCTTCGTGGATGCGCCCGTTTCCGGCGGGCAGGCCGGTGCCGAAAATGGCGTGCTCACCGTCATGTGCGGCGGTGACGAGGCGACCTTCGAGACGGCGAAGCCCGTCATTTCTGCGTTCGCTCGCATGGTCGGCCTGATGGGCCCGGCGGGTGCAGGCCAGCTGACGAAGATGGTCAACCAGATCTGCATTGCCGGGCTCGTGCAGGGCCTTGCCGAAGGCATCCATTTCGGCAAGCGTGCAGGCCTCGATATCGAGAAGGTCATCGAGGTCATCTCGAAGGGAGCGGCTGGCTCCTGGCAGATGGAGAACCGCCACAAGACGATGAACGAAGGGCGCTACGACTTCGGATTCGCGATCGACTGGATGCGCAAGGATCTCGACATCGTGCTCTCCGAGGCTCGCCGCAATGGCGCAAAGCTGCCGGTGACCGCTCTGGTCGATCAATTCTATGGCGATGTGCAGGCCATGGGTGGCAATCGGTGGGATACGTCGTCGCTGCTGGCGCGGCTTGAAAAATGACCATGCGAACTGCGGCGCGGCTCAGCCCTCTCGTCACGGTGCTTCATATCGGCGTCGTGACGCATGCAGTCGCGCAGCAGGAAGCGCCCGCAGCAATCGGCCAGGTCGTGTCGGCCGCGATTGCGCGCTGCTTTGAAGCGCCGGAAGGTTTTTCGGCGCCCTACCCCTCAATTGCGCTGCTCCTGAACTTCCGCCCGGATGGTAATCTCGATGGACCGCCGCAGCTTGGCGACCCACCCGGCGGCGACCCGAAGCATTCCGCGACCACTGCCGCCGTTCTGGCCGCCGCCGGCGAATGCGCCAAGGTGGAGAACGCCGCGCGTTTTCGTGACGTATATCCGGCCTGGAAATCGCTGCGCCTGACCTTTCACCCCGGAGTGCGGTGATATGGAGTCGCTCGGTCCGCAGTCAAACGCATCCGAGGTTCTCGCCTGCCTCAAGACGCTCCGCAACGAGACGAATATCGCGGGCATGGCGCGCTTCGGCATTTTGACTGACACAGCCCTTGGCATTTCCACGGATGATGTGCGCAAGATTGCCCGGCTGATCAAGAAAGATCACGCCCGCGCGCTTGAGCTCTGGCAGACCGGCGTTCGTGAAGCGCGGCTGCTTGCGGCCTTCACCGCCGAGCCGAAGAAATTGTCGCTAGAGGAGGCCCGCCGCTGGGCTGCGGATTTCAACTCCTGGGAGATTGTCGACAGCGTTGCGGATCTCTTCGTGAATAGCGGGCTCTGGCCGGTCCTCATCCCGGAATTTGCTGCGGACGAGCGGGAGTTCGTGCGCCGGACAGCCTTTTCGATGATGGCGTGGGCTGCGGTTCACCTCAAGAAGGAGCCGGACGCGCATATCCTCGCCTTCCTGCAACTCATAGAGCGCTACGCCAGCGACCCGCGCAACTTCGTGAAGAAGGCGGTCAACTGGGCGCTTAGGCAGATCGGCAAGCGGAACGCAGTCTGCCGCAACCCCGCATGGGTGCTGGCGGAAAAGCTTGGCCGCAGTAGCGACCGGACCGAACGATGGATCGGCAAGGATGCGCTGCGTGAGTTCGAGAAGAAATTCGGGGCGCGCGCGATCGACTGAACTCCAACCAATCCGCGCATCCGCTATCGAGCTAAATGCCTGCCGCATTTCCGGTGAGAGCCGGATCACCTGAGATGTTCTTTCTATTTGTTTGACTGCAATCCGGACGCGAACCGGTTTCCGCTTTCGCTGGAATTGCCCTAGCGCAGCGATGCGTGATCCAGCTTGTAGACATGCAGCTTCGTTGCGCCTGCAACCGCGACCGGCTGAAGCCCCGGCCAGGGCTGATCATTGGCCATGGCTTCAAAGAGTGTGCCCGGAGGCGGCGTAAAATCTTTGCGCATGTCCGGAGAGTAATCGCAGAAGGCAATGTAATCGAAGGGTGCCAGCGCCTCTTTCCTGGTAGCGGGATCGGTTCCGTAGAATGCCTCAAACATTCGCTTTATGCCCGGCGCGGCGCGATGATAACTGATGTTGGACACAACCATGGACCGGGCATCCTGTTCCAGCGCGGCCAGACCGATGCGGGAGGATGTCATGTATCGCCCGGGCGGCAGATGGGGGAACAACTGATAGTCGCTCAACGGACATTTGTCATACATCAGATACTGCGCCGGCGTGATGGCATCGGGCTCCGTCTTGAACGGCAACGCTTTCGCCAAGACGTAATACCCGCCTAGGCTGCAGGCAAAACAGACCACGAAGATTGCCAGATAACGCTTCCGCATCGCGGAATCCCCGGCCAAAAGTTCGGCAATCAGGGTTGGGACAAAGAGTGTCAGCGTGCCGGCTGGAAAGCGGATGAAGCGCAGCGCATAGAAGTTCGCGAAAAAGCTGGCGAGAGCGACCGCCAGGACGACCAGCGGAAATACCTTGCCCGAACGGACGATGCGGATCGTATAGAGGCTGGCAAACAGCGCGATGCAGGTCTGCTCGACAATCGTCGTGAGAATGGTGATATCGCCGTTGCGCACGACAAAGAGGATGCTCTGCTCCTGTGTTTCATGCGAAAGCCAAAGCGCGCGGGTCAGCGGATCGATCACGGCATAGGGGCCGTTGAGCAGACCCGGAGCAAGGTAGAGAATGACGCCGAGGAGAACCAGGCCCGGGACGGCAAGACCCATAAACCGAAGTATCGGGCTATGGTCTTCCCGGAATGTCCAGGTGGCCACCGCCGAGATCAAACCGAAACCCACGACCAGAGCGTTATACGGCAACGAGAAAACATCGTTCTCAACGTGCCAAAGCACGTCTGGTCCGGCGAAGATAAGTGTGAGTAAGGGCGAGAAGACTGCGACCGACAGCGAATAGGCCCGAAACACAGGCGCGGTTCCGGGCGCCCTTGCAATGAAAAGTAGCGTGAGTGCTGCCCAGAAGGCTGCTATCAAGGGCAGCGTCTCGAGCCCAATCCGGAACGAAACCGCCACGGCAAATCCCGCAAGCAGGCCTCCGGCCGGCGTCCATAACGCTATGCCGGCCAGACTGGCGGAAAGTGCCAGAATCTGCATGTTATGATGGTCGATCCGAAGCGGCACGAATTCCAGCACCGCAAAGGTCATCAACAGGACCGTGGTGAACAGAGCGATGAAAGTCAGCTTGCCGCCCGCAGGAAGCAGCCTTGCCATGACGATGGTCGAGAAGACTGCAAACCCCAGTCCCATGACCGGAGGCCACACGAGATAGGCGACGTGCAGAGCCTCTGACTGCGGCATGAACGGTGAAAGCAGATGCGCAATCGCGATATAGGGCCCATCGATAATTCGTGACCACGGCGTCACATAAGGCTCCGGCATCGCAATGCCGTCAATAACCAGGTCGTACCACGCCTTGCCGCCAAACAGCTGACGAATCTGGACGGCTCTCAGGAGGTCATCAATGTCCTGCAGGTTGGGCACGCCGTCACTGGCGTCGAGCAGGACAACGGCCAGAACGAGTGCCGCAACAATTCCAAAAGCTTTCCAGGTCAGCGCTGCGCCCTGCTCCGCACCTCCCTCCGTCGCATCCGTGGTTTCCTGAAAGCTCAAGCTCATGATCCACCGCGGGGTTCGAAATGACGATCTTGGCGCGCTTCAGGCGCGGCGAGCCTTTCGCCACAATCGTCTTCTGCAAATCGGGATGATGTCGGCTCAACTTGGCGCATAAGCGTTAATAACCGATTGCGGTCACGAACCGCGGGGTTGCATCCTATTCCACGATTTTGTATGTAACTTTATAACATTACAATTGCATTCAGCGAGGTTCGAATGTCACGCAAACTCCCCGTCACGGTCCTGTCCGGCTTCCTCGGCGCGGGCAAGACAACATTGCTCAACCACATCCTGAACAATCGCGAAGGCAGAAAGGTCGCGGTCATTGTGAATGACATGAGCGAGGTCAATATCGACGCGGCGCTTGTGCGCGATGGCGGCGCAAACCTTTCGCGGACGGATGAGCAACTGGTGGAAATGAGCAATGGCTGCATCTGTTGCACATTGCGGGACGATCTCCTGAAGGAGGTGCGCAGCCTCGCGGAACAGGGGCGGTTCGACTACCTGCTGATCGAATCCTCCGGCATCTCGGAGCCCCTGCCCGTCGCCACCACATTCGAATTTCGCGATGAGGACGGCGCCAGTCTGGCGGATGTCGCGCAACTCGACACGATGGTCACCGTCGTTGATGCCGCGAACCTCCTGAAGGATTACGGTTCGGCGGATTTTCTGGCCGATCGCGGCGAGACGGCCGGCGAAGGTGACGACCGGACGCTGGTCGGCCTGCTGGTCGAGCAGATCGAGTTCGCCGACGTTATCATCCTCAACAAGGTGGGTGCCGCGACCGCGGATGAACGAGCCGCCGCGCGTACCATCATCCGCTCATTGAATGCCGATGCCCGTATCATCGAAACGGATTTCGCCAAAGTCGATCTCTCGGAGGTCATGGGAACTGGTCGCTTCGATCTCACGCGGGCGGAACAGAACCCGCTCTGGTTCAAGGAGATGCACGGATTCAAAGATCATATCCCCGAAACCGAGGAATATGGCGTGCGTTCCTTCGTCTACCGCGCCCGGCGGCCGTTCCATCCGGAAAAGTTCATGGCTTTCCTCGACCGCTCATGGCCGGGCATCGTGCGGGCGAAGGGCTTCTTCTGGCTGGCGACAAAACCGCATTATGTCGGTGAGTTGAGCCAGGCGGGCGCCCTCGTTCGAACTGGCAAGATGGGACTTTGGTGGTCAGCCGTGCCGAAGGATCAGTGGCCGCGCGATCCGCGCTTCGAAGAGCGTATGGCGCCTTACATGGACCCGGTCTGGGGCGACCGCCGGCAGGAAATCGTCTTCATCGGCACCGATCCGATGGACGAAGAAGAGATCACCGGCATGCTCGATGCCTGCCTCATGCCCGATGCGTCCTACCAGCCGGAGCGCTGGAAGAAGCTGCCCGACCCGTTTGCAGACTGGTACACGCGCTGATCTACAGCTGAATAAGGGACGCGGAGCACTGTTTCCGCGTCCTTTTCGCGAACCGTCAGTCTTCGTTGGACTTCGAGGATTCCAGCGACATGTAGTCGAGCGGAAGCTGGGTCGTGTACTTGATCTGCTCCATGGCGAAGGCCGAGGAGACGTCGCGGATCTCGATCCTGGCAATCATGCGCTTGTAGAAGGCATCATAGGCAGCGATGTCCGGCACGACGACGCGCAGCAGGTAGTCCACATCGCCGCTCATGCGGTAGAACTCGACGACTTCCGGAAACTCGGCAATCACTTCGGAGAACCGCTTCAGCCATTCGATCGAATGCGCATTGGTGCGGATCGACACGAAGACATTGACTTTGGCATTGACCTTGACCGGGTCAAGAACGGCGACCTGGCGCTGGATGACGCCGTCTTCTTCCATCTTCTGGATACGGCGCCAGCAGGGCGTCGTCGAGAGGCCTACCTTCTTGGCGATATCCGCGACGGCAAGTGTGGAATCCTCCTGCAGCAGGCGCAGGATTTTGCGGTCCAGACGGTCCAATGGTCTTTCCTTTCAACATGCACAATCCATTCGACGCTAGCACGGCCGGCTAAAAAAAGGATTATGCTTCGCGCGCGGTATGCCGCACTGCATCTTGCACCGGGATCATCTCAAGGATCGAATCCGGCAATGAAGGGCCAATTGTTTCAGTCTATCTTGCGGTGCACAAGCTCTTTCAGGACTGGCAACAGCTCTTTCTCGAACCACGGGTTTCTTTTGATCCAGCCTGTGTTGCGCCAACTCGGATGCGGCAGCGGCAGAACGGGAACGCCCATGGTGGGCTCGAGATAGTCGCGCCAGTGACGAACCGTCTCCGTCATGTTTTCCCGGACATGCGCGCCCAGATGCCAGCTCTGCGCATGGTGGCCCACGGCCAGGATCAGCTCGACCTGCGGCATGGCGGCCATGACGGTTGCACGCCAGTGCGGCGCGCATTCCTTGCGTGGTGGCAGATCGCCCCCGTTCGCGTCATAGCCCGGGAAACAGAAGCCCATTGGCACGATCGAGAATTTGTCGGTGTCGTAGAACTCGTCGCGCGTGACACCCAGCCAGTCGCGCAGCCGGTTTCCAGATGCGTCGTTGAAGGTGAGCCCTGTTTCGTGCACGCGCAGGCCCGGCGCCTGCCCGGCGATCAGGATCTTCGCCCGAGACGAAAGCACCGCCACGGGTCTGGGCTCGTGTGGCAAGCGAAACGCCTCCCCGCGCAACGGGGCATCGCGACAGATCCGGCATACCGCGATCTGGTCCAGAAGCTTCTGAATGTCACTTTCGCTCAACGAGAGTCCTCATGCATCTGCCGAAGGCCGGGCCGCCACGCGATCATACCAGGCAAGCACGTTCGCGAGTTCCGGTGGACACTGGATACGGGCAGGCTTCATGAACTGGAAGGCAATGAACATGGTGATGTCGGCAACGGTAAACTCATCTCCGACAACGAACGCACGACCTGCCAGTTCCCGATCCATGAGGCGCAGGAACTCGATCGCCTTGGGCTTGTTGATCTCGCCCCATTCGGGTAGCTGCGGGAGCTCCCATTCCTTCATGGCCGGATGGATATGCCGGAAGGCCGCGGCGACGGACATGAGATAGCCGAGTTCGACCCGGCGGTTCCACATCTCCACGAACGCCTTTTCCCGCGCATCGCGACCGAAGAGCGGCGGATCGGGATAGAGTTCCTCGAAATAGCGGCAGATGGCGATCGATTCAGACAGGTTCGAGCCATCGTCAAGCTCCAGAACCGGCAGGCGCTGCAGCGGATTGCGGGCCGTGATCTCCTCCGACTTGTGACCCAGCGCCCCCATATCCACGGGCACGAGCTCAACCGATATGCCCTTTTCGGCCAGATACATTCTCACCCGGCGCGGATTAGGCGCCTTGCCCCCGTCAAACAGTCTCATGTACACCCTCTCCCATTGGTGAAAACATCCTCAACTCCCTGCCATCACGCAAAATGCGGCGCTTATCGGGCCGGTTCCGCCCGCAGCGCGAAATGGCAAATGAATCCTTTCCAGCAGCAACTTCTTAACTCTTTCCAGTTAGAATTTGGTCATAGTTTCTGCGTCTGAAGTTGTATCAGTCCATGCCCGAGCGCGTCAGCACATCTCCGGACAAAAACGTCGTGGACTTGTCCAAGGCGAGCCGTAATGCTGGCCTCAACCGCACGCTCAGGGAAACGCGCGCCAAGCTGCAGAACGGTGACGCGGGAAGTTCGCAGTTCCGACCCGAGACGCTGATCCTCTTCATCGATGCAAGCCTCGATAGCGCTGCCGGCGTTCCCATTCTCGTATGCGGCATCGGTGCCTTCAGCCTCGCCTTCAACATGGGTCAATATACGCTCATCTGGGCGCTGACGACGCTGATCATCCATGCCATGCATGTCTTCGCGCTTCAGCAAGTCAGGCGGCGCGAACTCATCAAGGATGAGAATGGAGCAAGCTGGACGCGCCGGCTGCTCGGCCTGCAGCTAGCCATCGGGCTTTGCTGGGCGTTCTTTGCCAGTCAAAGCTGCGCAAGCTGCGATCTCGGGTCCTACCTGACCTTCAAGGGAGCAGCGCTCCTGATCGTGCTGAGCGCTACGGCCCTCACGACATCGATGCTGAATGGTGCCATTCTCGTCACCTTCATGCCGACCGTAGCGGCCATCGTCTATCTCTACTGGCGCGACCGGCAGCCGATGGAAATCGGCCTGATTGCGATGTTCACCGCAGCGATGGTTTTCTTCCACTTCTTTGCCGGACGGTTGCGACGGACGAGCGTGCAGATTCTGTCCTACCAGTCGGAGAAGGACAACCTGATTGCCGAACTCGAGGTCGCGAATGCCATCTCCGACGAAGCGCGCCGCCGCGCCGAAGAGGCAAACCTGGCGAAATCACGTTTCCTCGCGTCCATGTCGCATGAACTCAGAACCCCGCTCAACGCGATCCTCGGTTTTTCCGAAGTGATGGACAATGAGGTTCTCGGACCCATGACCAACGCGACCTACAAGGAATATGTGGGCGACATCCATCGGTCCGGACAGCATCTTCTGAACCTCATCAACGAAATCCTCGACCTGTCGCGTATCGAGGCCGGCCGCTATGAGCTGCACGAAGAGGCGGTAAAGCTCTCGGAGATCACCGAGGATTGCATCGGCATGGTGCAGCTGCGCGCGCGCTCCAAGAATATCCGCATCACCGAACAGTTCGAGCCCGGTCTGCCGCCAGTCTGGGCCGACGAGAAATCGATGCGCCAGGTTGTCCTCAATCTGCTGTCCAACGCCGTCAAGTTCACACCGCAGGGCGGCGAAGTCGCCGTCAAGCTCGGCTGGACGGCAGGCGGCGGACAGTATGTGGCGATCCGCGACAATGGACCGGGCATTCCCGAGGACGAAATTCCGGTCGTGCTCTCGGCCTTCGGCCAGGGCTCCATCGCCATCAAGAGCGCCGAACAGGGCACGGGTCTCGGTCTCCCGATCGTCCAGGCGATCCTGAACAAGCATAATGGCGAATTCGTTCTGCGCTCGAAGCTGCGCGAGGGAACGGAAGTGATCGCCATCCTGCCACCGAAGCGGGTTCTTCAGACGGTGCCGCCGGTGAAGGAAGCGCATTCCAACGAGAAGCGTCGCCGCTCCTTCGCTTAAATCCATCCTTGTCTCAGCGGAGATAGATTTCGGCGACCGCGTAGGCGAGATAGACTGCGTTCAGGCCGATCAGGCAGGCGCAGGCGAGCGATCCGAGATCCTTGGCATGCCTGCCGAACATCGAGAACTCCGGCGACAGGTGGTCAACCAGTTCCTCGATCGCCGTGTTAACCGCCTCGAAGGCGAAGAGCACGACCATCAAGCCTACGAAGATGAAGATCCGCTGAAATTCCGCGCCGATAACGAGCAGCAGAACGGTCCCGAGCACGAGACCGCCCAATTGCTGCCGAAACGCAGCCTCATGAAGCAGGCGCAGGAAGCCTTGCCAGGAATAGCGTGCCGCCGAGAGAAAATGGCGAAAGCCAGTCTCTTTCACAAATGGCGGCTTGCCAGTCCCATGCATGCATCACGCCTTGTTGGTAACGCCCGCGCCGTCGAAGGTCGCCATGCCAGAGTGGCAGGCTGCCGCTGCCTTGACAATACCCGCCGCAAGAGCCGCACCGGTGCCCTCGCCGAGCCTCATGCCGAGCGCCAGAAGCGGCGTCTTGCCGAGACGCTCGATGGCGCGCATGTGACCGGGTTCCGCCGAGACGTGGCCGATGAGGCAATGGTCCAAAGCTGTCGGATTGGCGGCCTTCAGGATCGCAGCGGCAGACGTCGCGACATAGCCGTCGATCAGGACGGGGATCTTCTGGACACGGCAGGCGAGGATCGCGCCGGCCATGGCGGCAATCTCGCGGCCGCCGACGCGGCGCAGGACTTCCAGCGGATCGTCGAGATGGTCCTTGTGAAGCGCGATCGCGCGCTCGACGGCATCGATCTTGCGCTGCAGGCCTTCGCCGGCGGCACCGGTGCCCGGACCGACCCAGTCTTCTGCCTTGCCACCGTAAAGGGCGTAGAAGATCGCGGCAGCAATCGTCGTGTTGCCGATGCCCATTTCGCCGATGCAGAGCAGGTCGGTGCCACCGGCAATCGCTTCCATGCCGAAGGCCATGGTGGCGGCGCAGTCGCGCTCAGAAAGCGCTGCTTCCTGCGTGATGTCACCCGTCGGGATCTGCAGCGCGAGATCGAAGACCTTGAGGCCGAGATCGTGGGTCACGCAGATCTGGTTGATCGCAGCGCCACCGGCGGTGAAGTTCGCGACCATCTGCTCGGTCACTTCCGACGGATAGGGCGAGACGCCCTGACGCGTGACACCATGGTTGCCGGCGAAGATGGCGACCAGCGGGCGCGTCACCTGCGGCGAACGGCCGGACCAGGCGGCGAGCCAGAAGGCGATTTCCTCCAGACGGCCGAGCGCGCCCGGCGGCTTGGTCAACTGAGCGTCACGCTTGCGCGCCGCTTCCAGCGCGCGGACATCGGGGCCCGGAAGGTTGTTGAGAAGTTCGCGAAAATCGTCGAACGGCAATCCACTCACGCTCATGGACCCAGTATCCTTGTCATTTCAGTTGGAGGCAGGCATTGATGCCGCTTTCTTATTGGTCCGCATGCCGCGAGGCAACGGCAAATGCGACGCAGGCCGTCGCTGACATACGGGTTTTTGGGGAGCAAGTGGCCATGCTAGAGTGGCAAGAGTTTCTGAAGGAGATCGGCCGGGCGCTCGGCTTCCTGAGCCGCCTGCCGATCCCGGCCCGTTTCTTTGCCGGTCATGACGGCTCGATGCGGCAGACAAGCGGCGCCTTTGCCGTCGCAGGTACAGTCATCGCCCTGCCCCCGGCGCTGCTGCTGGCGCTTATGCTGCATTTCGATGTGAAGCCGGAACTTGCAGCTCTGTTGGCCCTATCCCTGCAAATCCTGCTGACGGGCGGCCTGCATGAGGACGGGCTGGCCGATTGCGCGGATGGGCTCGGTGGCGGGCGCACGCGCGAGCGCATGCTGGAGATCATGAAGGACAGTCGTCTGGGTGCCTATGGCGGGCTTGCACTGATCCTGTCGCTGGGACTGCGCACGGCAGCGCTGGCCAGCATTGCGGATGCGGGGCCGCTTGCAGCGGGTCTGGCCATGGTTGCGGTCAATGCCGCATCGCGCGCTGCCCTCGTCTGGCACTGGTCTGCCCTGCCGCCGGCGCGGATGGATGGCGTTGCGGCTGCGGTGGGCCAGCCGGATGACGCCGCCCTCAAGACGGCCCTGATCAGCGGTGGCGTGATCTTTGCTGTCGGCGCGATCTGGGGCTTCGGCCTAGCAGATGCGATTGCAGCCGCCCTCGTCGCAGCAGTGGCAATTGCCATGTTTACCCGCCTTGTTCGCGGCAAAATTCAGGGGCATACGGGAGATACATTGGGCGCGACCGAGCAGGTCTGCGAGATTGCGCTTTATGTCGCTCTTGCGATCGCCGCCTGAGCTGCCGATATTAGACAAAGAACAATTTACAAGAAGTCCCCTCATGGAATCCCCCTGCATTCTCGTCTGTTCGATCGATGACAAGACCGGCTATTGCTTCGGCTGCGGCCGCACGCGCGAGGAAATCGGCGGCTGGATCGAGATGACGGATGCTGAGCGGCGGAATGTCATGGCCCTGCTGCCTGCCCGGCTGGAGACGGTCGAGCGCAAGCCGCGTCGCGTCACGCGCCGAAGAGCCCTTGCAGAGGGCGGTTCTCTCTCATGAAATCGCTCGCCGTCGTTCTCGCCATTCTGGGGATCGGTCTTGCGCTGCTTCTGTTCAATCATGACAGCGGCCAGACACTCGGAATGACAAACGACGATTTCGGGAATTTCATCTACCTGCTGCCAATCGCCCTGATGATCGGCGCGGGCGTGATCGGTTCACGCGTTCGCCTCGGTCGCAACCTGACCTATCTCGGCATCTGGGCCGTGATCGCCCTGCTCTTCATGGTCGTTTATGTCTATCAGGATGAGGCCAAGCATGTCGGCCGGCGGGTGCTGGCCGAACTGATGCCGGGTCACTCCGTGGTGCTGACAGGGCTGAACGGTGAAAGCGAAGTCGTCATTCGCCGGACGCAGGGCGGTCACTTTGCGGTGAATGCGCATGTCGACGGGCAGCGGGTCGGCATGCTGATCGACACCGGCGCCAGTCAGGTGACCCTCACTTACGAGGACGCGAAGAAGGCCGGGCTCAAGCCGGAGCAGCTGAAATTCTCCATGCCGGTGACCACCGCGAACGGCGGCGCGCAGGCCGCCGCTGTGACAATCCCCGAGCTTTCGATCGGGCCGATCGTTCGAAAGAATGTGCAGGCCGCTGTCGCGCAGGAAGGCCGACTCGATACGAGCCTTCTCGGCATGAATTTCCTGTCATCGCTTTCCGCCGTGCGGATCCAGCCAAATGAAATGCGGCTGATGGATTGACCTCAAGCGTTTTCCACAGGTGCCTCTTTCCACAAAGGCAAATGATCCGCCTCGACGATTTCGCCAGGTCCCTGTCATCCAACTGAAGCATTGGGAGTCTATCTCTCCCCTGCAGGCGCTGTCGATTTTGCTTCCGGCCCCCGCTCCGGAATGGCGCCTGCAAGCTTTGACGTCCCCATCGTCACAGCACCCTTTCGAGGCCGGTTTTCCGGCCTCTTTTTTTGCCTTTATCTTTGTTTTTACGCATTTCCGACCGGAAAACCGTTTCCCACTTTACCTGGAAATGCTCCAGGTCAATCCAGGCTGCAATAGCGGCGGCCGGATTTGCGGCTGCGCAGGTCGAAGTGGAAATGGTCGCCGTGATAGGGATCGCCAGGGCCGAGGACCGTGTTGAAATATTTGCAGGAGTCGGCGCGGACGGAATTGAGCAGGCCCTTCTGCCGGAAGGAGAAGAAGCCGGGCTTGCGCACATCGATCCCCTCGCCGTTGTTCAGGATAATCTGACCGATATCGATGGCGTTGCCCTTGGCATGTTCCGACCACGGATTGCCGCGCTTGGAATTCATCGGGCGGCAGGAATAGGACGACATCTGGCGGATCGTGTTGACGCCGGAGAAGTAGCGGATGCGGGCGGTCGGAACGAGGTCGTCTTTCACCCAGCGCGCGAAGGTGACCGCCATGCCGCAGTTCAGCTTGGCGGCCGGCAGGATGCGCACGCCATTGATCGCCTGAACCTGCACCGGATAGTCGATGCCGCAACTCGGCCCGTCGTGGATGGACGGAATGTCGGTATAGGAGACGCCCAGCTTCTGGAGCAGCACGCGGCAGCTCTTTTCCGAAGCCGGCATCCCGCCCTGGCTTTCGGGAACCGACATCGGGTTGTTGAAGCGCGGAATATAGGCGACCTTCTGTTCCTGAACTTCGGCGGGTTTCGCAACGGCATTGTCCACCGGCAGGCTGCGGCTCCTGGAGACCTCGCGCAGATTGTCCGTGCCGATGCCATCCACAACGGGGGCGTCGACATCGCCTTCCGCGATCTGCGGCGTCTGCCCCTGTTGAGCCGGCTGGCCGGAGAAGCCGAAGAGCTTGTCCATATCGACTTCGTTGCTCTTCGTTTCCGCGGAGGCCTGCGCGGGGGCGGCATCCGCAGCGGGCTCGTTCATGTTGTCCGTCTGCGGTGACGCGGAGGCCATTGCATCAGGCGTCTCGAAGAGGTCTTGATTTGAGCTTGTGGCCTGCTGGTTGCGCTCGATCTGGCCGACCGGGCCTTCCAGAACGGGATAGGCCACGTCGCGCGAAGCTGATTTGACCGGCGCCAGCGGGACGGCATGAGTCTTCCCGCGCGGGCCGATATCGGCGACCGACATCGGGTCGGAATCATAGCATCCGGAGAGGATCAGGCAGGCAAGCGCCACCGAGGACGCACTCCGCGCGATAGAAGTCGAGAACACCATACTCATCTCTCTTCCAGACGCGGGATCGCAACACGCCGCCGATGTCTGTTACCGAGGTTATTGCGAGCATAAAATACGGCGCATAAGCTCACGCGCATGTGCTGCCGCCATGAAAAGAAGGCTAGCAACGAATGGTAAACGATACCTTTCGGTCACCGGATGGAGATAGCGATGAGACTGATTCTGGCAGGCATGCTCCTCATCCTCGCAGGAGGCGCACAGGCAGCAGACTGCAGCAAATGGAAGGCCTCGATGGAGGAAGGCGAAGGCGGCAGCCGCATGGTGGCGCGCATATGCAACGCGGTCGGCGGCGAGCTGACCGTGGAATGCGGAGCACCCGGTACGTTATTGATGGCCTTTGCGCCGAAGGGCGACTTTGCACCACCCGGTGACAATCCCGACTTGGTGGGATCGTTCTCGATCAAGATCGGTTCCGAAAGCTTCGACCGCGACATGACGTATTGGGCCATGGATGGTCTCATGGGTGCGGATGTCGCCTTCAAGGAAAAGCTGGCGCTGGCGCTCGGCAAAGCCGATGGCGGCGCCATTTCCTTCGCCTCATCCAAGGCGGGCATTGCGGACTCCAGTTTCCCGCTGAACGGCGCGGCAGCCGCCCTGAAGAAACTCAAGGCGAGCTGTCGGCGGGGCTAGTCGTCGACCCCTCAGCCGCTGACCGAAAGTCTCCACTCCTCATCGAGGCGGAAGCGGCAGGTGTGGCGGATGTCCTCGGCGCTGGCGGCAATCACGGCCTCGTATTCGCCGGCATCGGCGATGAAGCAGCGCGCTTCCTCATCGAAGCGGCAGAGGTCCCGTAACGTAATGCAGAGATCGATCTGCTTCGCCTCGCCCGCTCCGAGCCTCACCTTACGGAAGGCGCGCAGTTCCTTGTCCGGGCGTTCCACCTTGGGTGCGACGGGACGGACATAGAGCTGCACGACATCGGCCCCTGCCCGCTTGCCGGTATTGGTGACATTCAGCGTGACCTTGACACCATCCTTGCCGATCGCCTCGGCGCTGATCTTCGGGCGGCCCCAGGCGAAGGTCGTGTAGGACAGGCCGTGACCGAAGGGGAAGAGCGTCTTGATGTTGCGGGTATCGTGATGACGATAGCCGACGAAGACGCCCTCGCGATATTCGACATGACCATCCTTGCCCGGATAGACAAGCGGATCGCCCGTGATGGCGGAATTGTCTTCCAGCTTCAGCGGGAAGGTCTGCGGCAGGCGCCCGCCCGGTTCGGCAAAGCCGAAGAGCACGTCGGCAATCGCATTGCCGGCCTCCTGGCCCGGATACCAGCTCTGCAGGACAGCCGCGACATTATCGATCCACGGCATCTCGACCGGCCCACCAGTCTGCAGGACGACGATGGTCTTGGAGTTGACGGCAGCCACGCGCGCGATCAGTTCATCCTGTCGCCCCGGCAGGCGCATGTCCGGAAGGTCGTTGCCTTCGGTGTCCCATTCGCCCTCGCGACCAGCGAAGATGATGGCGACGTCGCAAGCTTCAGCCTTTTTCAGTGCCTCTTCAAACTCCGCCTCGCCCAGCGGCAGTTCGACGCCGATACGGATCGCATTGAGGTGGAGGCCGCCGTCGCCTTCGATCGGCGAACGGAACTCGGCGACAACCTGCACCGGCACGCCCGCTTCCAGCGTGACGCTGCTGCGGACCTCGTCATTGCCGGCGGTGAAGTAGTTCGCGCCGCGCTTCCAGCTATCCCAGTTCTCGATGACCTGCTGGCTTCCCACCTTGAGACGCGAGCGGCCTGCGGAGACGAGACCGAAGACATGTTCGCCCTCGGCTTCCGGCGTAAAGGTGAAGACGACGCGAGCGGAGAAGGCGTTGATGTTGAACGTCTTGCTGATGGGATCCATCCAGAAGCGCTCTGACATCTCGATGTCTTCGGCATGAACCGGCGCACCCGAAAGATCGGTCGAATTGAAGTAATCGATATGAACCGGGCCGCGATGCAGCTTGACCAGCCGGTTGTTGGAAACGCCCTTCACATGGAAGATCGCGTTGGAGCCGGCCAGCGCCTTCTTGATACCTTCCAGCGGCGTCACCGAATAGTGCGCGTTGATCTGCGCAGACCCGCCGCCCATGATGCGGGCCTCGGCGGCATTGGGACCCAGAACAGCGATCGTCCCGGTGTCGTTCTTGTTGAGCGGCAGCGCGCCATTGTTCTTGAGAAGCACCGTGCCCTCGGCGCCAGCGCGGCGAATGAGTGCTCGATGCTCCGGACGGTCTTCCGCAATCTCCTCATGCATTTCGGAATCGATGAAAGCACCCGTCCATCTGAGCAGATCGAGCATGCGACCTGCCGATTCCTTGACCTTGGACGCATCGATCTCGCCATTCTTCACGGCCGCCACCAGCTTTTCGCCGCGGTCGCGCGTCGGGCCGGGCATTTCGAGATCGAGACCGGCGGTAACCGAGGCAACCGTGGAATGCGAACCGAACCAGTCGGACATCACGATGCCTTCAAAGCCCCATTCGACGCGCAGGACCTGCGTCAGCAGCCAATGGTGTTCACTGGTGAAGGTGCCGTTGAGGCGATTGTAGGAGGACATGATGGCGCGCACGCCGGCGCGCTTCACGGCAGCTTCGAAGGGCGGAAGATAGAGTTCGCGCAATGCCCGCTCGCCAATATCCGAGGACATGGTGAAACGCTCGATTTCCGATTCGTTGCCGACGAAATGCTTGATCGTGGCGGCAATGCCCTCGCCCTGAACGCCCTCAATATAGCCAACGGCCATTTCAGACGTCAGATGCGGGTCTTCCGAATAGCATTCGAAATTGCGGCCGTTGAGGCCGGAGCGATGGATGTTGACGGTCGGAGCGAGCAGTACACGGGCAGACTTCGACTTCGCCTCTTCGGCCAGCGCCTTGCCGATGGCACGCGCGAGCGCAGGATCGAAGCTCGAACCGATCGAGATGGCGCAGGGGAAGCAGGCCGACTTGACGCCGCCGACCAGAGAACCGGCGCCGCGCGCCCCGTTCGGGCCGTCCGTCACCTTGATCTTCGGTATTTTCAGCCGCGGAACCGGCACTGTCGTCCAGAAATCGGCACCCGACAGCAGGGCGACCTGCTCTTCGAGTGTCATCTTCGCCAGCAGGTTATCAACGGCCAATGCTACCTCCTGCCACTTATGCGGCATGCAGTTTCAGTTATGAGCTAAAACGTTTCAGGGACGCCCTCTTTAACCGTATCGACCTGCCATTTCAATCTTGTGGGGCCTATCGCTGCCTCGAAATTGACTTGGACGCCATGTCAAGCAATGCTCAAACCCTTGAAGAATCGTGGAGAATGAGATGCCGGAGACCGTTGCACCGAAGGGCGAATTGACGCTGAGAACGCTGGCCATGCCGGGCGATGCGAATGCTGCCGGTGACATTTTCGGTGGCTGGGTCATGGCTCAGATGGACCTTGCCTGCGGCATCCGCGCCGCCGAGCGGGCCAAGGGTCGCGTCGTCACCGCGGCCGTCAAGGAGATGGCCTTCGCCATGCCGGTGAAGATCGGCGACACGCTCTGCATCTATTCCGACATCCAGGCGGTCGGCCGCACCTCGATCACGCTCAACATCGAGGTCTGGGCGCAGCGTTATCTCAGCGACCGGATGGAAAAGGTCACCAACGCCATCTTCATCATGGTGGCGCTGGACCAGGACGGCAAGCCGACGCCCGTGCCGCCGGAAGCGTGAGTGAGAGCCGTGCAAGAGTTTCTGAAAATCGATACGGCCAGCGCCGAAGTCTCGCTCGATGCCCGAAATCCCGGCTTCTACCGGAACCCCAATGCGACATATGCCGCGCTGATCGATATCGGCCCGGCCTTTTACTGGCGCGAACAGAAGCAATGGTATTTCACCCGCTATGAAGCCGTGAACGCGCTTCTGCGCGACCGGCGTTTTGGACGGCAGATCACGCATGTCATGAGCCACGAGGAAGCGGGACTGGGGGCCGCCGATCCCCGGCTAGCAGATTTCGACCGGGCGGAGTCGAAGTCGCTGCTGGAGCTGGAGCCGCCGGAGCACACGCGGCTGCGCACGCTGGTCAACCGGGCCTTCGTGTCCCGTCATATCGAGAAGCTGCGCCCCGAGATCGCAGCGCTTGCGCATCAGCTGATCGACGGGTTCGGGCCGAAAGGCGAAGTCGAGCTGCTTTCCGCCTTTGCCGAAATCCTGCCGGTGACGGTGATTGCCCGGATGATCGGCGTGCCGGATGACATGTGCCGGCAGTTGCTTGACTGGTCGCACGATTATGTCCGCATGTACCAGTTCGGCCGCACGGCGGAGGACGAAGCGCGGGCAAACCAGGCGGCGAAGGAGTTTGCCGACTATGTCGTGAAGCTCGCCGCCGAGAAGCGCGCCAACCCGCAGGACGATCTCCTGAGCCTGATGGTGCAGCCGGCACGCGACGGGCAATATCTCAGCGAAGAAGAACTGGTTTCCACGACCATCGTGCTCCTCAATGCCGGCCACGAGGCGACCGTTCACCAGATCGGCAACGCGGTGAACATCATTCTCCAGAGCGGGCTCGACCCGAAGTCACTGACAAGTGACGACGCGATAACCGAGCGGCTGGTCGAGGAATGTTTCCGTATTTCTGCGCCTGTGCACATTTTTGAGCGCTGGGCGCTGGAAGATGTCGAGGTTCAGGGGCTTTCGTTCAAGAAAGGCGAGAAGGTCGGGCTCATCCTCGCGGCCGCCAATCTCGACCCGGCGAAGTTTCCCGATCCGCTTGCCTTCAAGCCGCAGCGTGACGAAGGCCAGAACCTGTCCTTCGGGGCCGGTATTCACTTTTGCATCGGCGCACCGCTGGCGCGGCTGGAGATGAATACGGTTCTGCCCATTCTGTTCGACCGCCTTCCGGGGATTCGCCTTGCCGAAGAACCGCAGGTCAAGGATGTCTATCACTTCCACGGCCTTGAGAGCCTGACGCTTTCCTGGTGACCTCACGGGCGAGATCCAGCCACGCCTTGGCGGCGAATGAGAGATAGCCGCCACGACGCCAGACCCAGGCCATGTGCCAGTTCATCGCCGGCGAATGGACGGGGATGTGAACCACGCCCGGACGCACGCGCAGGTCCGCGATCAGGCGCGGCAGGAAGCCGACGCCAAGGCCCGCGCCGACCAGTTCGACGATGAAATTGATCTGGCCGCTGCGCGCCGCAATGGTCGGCTCGAAGCCCGCCTCGCGGCAGCCCTCAAGGATGATGGGATTGAGCGCGAAGCCGCTGTCGAAGAAGATGAGCGGCATGTCCTTCAGTTCGGCAAGCGCGATCTCCTGCCGCTGGGCCAATGGATGATCCTGCGCAATGAGGACATGAAGCGGCTCCCGCGTCACCTCCTGCCAGTCGAGCGCGTCGGGAACCGGCAGCAGCGATGCGCCGAGATCGACCTCGCCGGCCAGCACCATTTCCTCCAGTCGCCGGCTGCCGTGCTCGACCAACTGGATTTCAATGTCCGGATGACGATTGCGATATTCCGCAAAAAGCGGCGCGAATAGGATATCGCTGCCAATCGGCGGCAGGCCAAGGCGTAGTGCGCCTCGCTTCAGTCCCTTCAGCTCCGAAAGCTCCGTCAGCAGGTCTTCGCGCTGGGTCAGCATCGTCTGCGCATGACGGAACGCCACGCGTCCCGCATCGGTCAGCGCCGGCTTGTGACCAGAGCGGTCGACGAGCGCAAAGCCGATCTCCTCCTCCAGTTGCCGCACGGCCTTGCTGACCGCCGACTGTGTCAGGAAGACGGTCTTCCCTGCCTGCGAGAACCCGCCTTGCCGGATGACTTCGGTGAAGATGCGCAGCGACCGCAGATCCATCACTATTCCAATCTGGACTATTATTTATGATATCAATTCATTTCACTCATAACGCTCCGCGTCCTATATTTCCAGCAGAAAACAAGGAGCCGCACCCATGTCCACGCGCCAGATCACACTCTCGGTCCGCCGGATGATGCATGTCAGCGCCGTGATGCAGATCGCGCTGCTCATTCTCATCTGGCAGGCCGGTGAAGCCATCGTCCATCTCCTCGATCTTCCGGTCCCCGGCAGCGTGATCGGCCTGTTCTTCGTGCTGGTTCTGCTCGGCACGGGCCGGATCAACATTGTCAGCCTGCGCAGCGGCGCGAAGTTTCTGCTTGCCGAAATGCTGCTCTTCTTCATCCCGGCGGTTCTGGCCGTGCTTGATCATCGCGAATTCCTGGGCCTGCTCGGCCTCAAGATCTTCGCCGTGATTCTGTTTGGCGCGACCACGGTCATGATCGTGACCGCGCTTGCAGTCGATATCAGCTACCGCCTGATGATGCGGTTCGGAGAAAGCCATGCCCGCGGCCATTGAAACCCTTCTTGCCAGCATCTTCTGGCCCGCCGCAACCATCGGCGTCTATTTGGCCGCCAGGCAGGTCTACCGGCGCTGGCCGAGCCCGTGGCTGTCGCCGCTGCTGGTCGCGCCGGTCGTCCTCATCGCGCTGGCGCTGTTGCTGAAGCAGAGCTATGCCCAGTACATTCACGTCACGCACTGGCTCGTTGCGATGCTGGGTCCGGCGACAGTCGCCTTTGCCGTGCCGATCTACGAGCAGCGCGCCACGATCCGCCGCTACTGGCCGGCGCTGGCCTTCGGCGTCGTCGTCGGCAGTGCGACTGCCATGGTCTCCGCCTGGGGACTTGCCAGCCTGTTGAGCATCGATGGCACGCTACGCCTCAGCCTCATGGCGCGCTCGTTCAGCACACCGTTTGCCATGACGGTCTCGAAAGATATCGGTGGCGTGCCGGATCTGACGGCCATTTTCGTGGTCGTCACCGGTGTGCTCGGAGCCGCGCTCGGCGATCTTCTGATGGGTTTCCTGCCGCTGAAATCGGCGATGGCTCGTGGCGCCCTCTTCGGCATGGGCGCGCACGGGGCCGGTGTGGCCCGCGCCAATGAAATCGGCCGCGAGGAAGGCTCGATCGCCAGCCTTGTGATGGTACTCGTCGGGCTGGTCAACGTGCTCTTCGCGCCGCTGCTCAGCATTCTGCTGCGCTGACCTTTCCGACTTCGAAGGCTTCTAGCGTCTCAGGCCGATTTTCTCGGCCAGTTCCTCCGGCTCTTCTCCAATCTCTTCGGCCCTCGCCTCGAGCTCCTTCTTGAGCTTGTCGAGCTCATGCTCATCCAGCTTTTCGACGCCGACAAGTCGGTTATGGGCGGCGCCGACGAGAATCAGTTCGTCAAGCTTCGCCTGGATGGCTTCGCTGTCGCGGTTCTGTGAGTTCTGCAGGACGAAGATCATGAGGAAGGTGATGATCGTCGTCGAGGTGTTGATGACGAGCTGCCAGACATCGGAGAAGCCGAAGAGCGGTCCAGTGGCCGCCCATGCGACGACCAGCGTCACCGCCAGCACGAAAGTCGCCGGCTTTCCGGCGAGCTTCGACGTCTTGGTTGCGAATTTTGAAAAAAGCTTGGTAACGTTCGCCATTTCATGTCTCTCCCCGGAAATGATGCCGGGGAGAAACGTTGTATTTATTAGCTTGTTCCAATGGACTGGCGCATCAGGCAGGCTGACCGGAGAGCACCCCTGCCTTCCGTCCACGATTGATGCCAAGAACGACGACGGCAGCGATGAGGCAGGCGAAGCCCGCGATGTAGACGGCCGGCATGAAGGTCTCGTAGTCGGTCCGAATATAGCCTGCGCCGAAAGTTGCCGTTGCCGCGCCCAGCTGGTGGGCGGCGAAGACCCAGCCGAAGACGATATTGGCCTTGTCCCGGCCGAAGTTGGCAACCGTCAGCTTGACGGTCGGCGGCACAGTGGCCACCCAGTCAAGGCCGTAGAAGACGGCGAAGAGCGACAGCGTCAGGTAGTCGAAGCCGGACATGGAGAGCGCGATCAGCGACAGTCCGCGCAGGCCGTAGAACCAGAAAAGAAGCCAGCGATTGTCGAAGCGGTCGGAGAGCCAACCGGCGCCGAGTGTGCCGATGAAGTCGAAGATGCCGATCGTTGCGAGCAGCCCGGCAGCGGCGACGGGCAGGATACCGAAATCGCCGCAGATCGAGATCCAGTGCGTCTGGACAAGCCCGTTGGTGCTGAGCCCACAGACGAAGAAGGAGAAGAACAGCGCCCAGAAGACTGGCTTGCCGACCGCGCCGCGCAGAACAATCAGCGGCGTGGTGATCATTTCGCCAAACGAGGCGGCGCGCGCCGGCGGCGGCTCGATCGACTTGCCGCCGAAGGGAGCCAGACCGACATCTGCCGGGTAGTTGCGCATGAAGGTCAGCATCAGCACAAGGGCTGCGCCGAGAATGACGACCATGAGGGAGAGCGCGGTGCGCCAGCCGTAGTGCTCGGTGAGGCTTGCCAGGATCGGCAGAAAGATCAGCTGACCGGTCGCATTGCTGACCGTCATCAGGCCGACAACAAGGCCCCGGCGTGCCTCGAACCAGCGGGTGGCGACCGTTGCGCCGAGAACCAGCGCCGTCAGACCCGTGCCGATGCCGACAAAGAGGCCCCAGAAGAGCATGAGCTGCCAGAGCTCAGTCATGAACAGCGAGCAGAGAATGCCGATCGAGATCAGCCCGGCGGCTGTGGCCACCACGGCGCGAATCCCGAACTGGTTCATGAAGACCGCAGCAAACGGCCCGAGCAGGCCGAAAAGCACGAGGCGGATCGCCATGGCGGTGGAGATTTGCTCTGTCGTCCAGCCGAATTCGGCGCTCAACGGGCGGATCAAAACGCCAGCCGAGCCCATCGCGCCGGCCGTGGCCAGCATGGTCAGGAAGGTGATGCCGATGACCAGCCAACCGTAGTGTATGCCTCTTGCAGCCAGAAAGGCTGCCGCTCGCTTTGACATCACGTCTCTCCTATTTGCGGGTATGTGCCCGCATTTGCGTGAAAATTACAAGTCCCCAAGTGCGCCGATGAGGCGATCGAATTCTGCGGCTTCGAGCTTGGCTTCGATGCGCTGCTGAACGTCATTCCAGATCGGCGTAGCGCGCTTCAGGAGCGTTATCGCCTCGTCCGTCAGCGTCAGCATCGTCTCGCGCTGATCCTCCGGCGATGGCGTCATGGCGACAAGGTTCATGCGATGCAGAACCTTGGTATTGCGCCCGACCGTTGAGCGGTCGAGTTCCAGAATATCGGCCAGTTCCGTCAGCGATACCGGCTGCTTATGCTTGATGTTGCGCAACTGACTGAACTGCGAGACCGTGATGCCCAGCGGCGCAAACGCCTCGTCGTAGACCGCAGTCAGTCGACGGGAAACCTTGCGCAGAGCGATGCAATAGCAGGGATGAGTCATGATGCGGGTATATACCTGTAAATTGACGAATGCAAGGTCGATGCGTTCGACTGGCTCAGAGACTAAAGACGGATCACGTAGTCCTTGCGGGTGGTCTCTACGACTTCCCAGGTGCCTGAAAAGCCGGGGCGGACGATCATGCTATCGCCGGCCTTGAGGTGAACGGGTTTGCCACCCTCTTCTGTCAGGATCGAGTGGCCTTCGAGAATATGGAAATACTCCCATTCGTCATAGACGACGCGCCATTTGCCGGGCGTGGCCTGCCAGACGCCGGCATAAATGCCGCCGTCTGTCTCTTCGAAATTCCAGGTGGTGAAGTGCGGGTCGCCGGAGATGAGCCGGTCGGGCGCGGGCGCGCCCTCTTCCGGCTCGATGGTTGAGAGGTCGAATTTACAAGCCTTCGTCATGTCACTCCTCGGCGACCAGCTGGTTTCACACAGCCGCGAGCGACTGTTCGAGGTCGGCCACGATATCGGCGACATCCTCGATGCCGATCGACAGGCGCACCACATCCGGGCCGGCGCCGGCAGCGATCTGCTGCGCTTCGGTCAGCTGCTTGTGCGTCGTCGAAGCCGGATGGATGACGAGCGAGCGCGTGTCGCCGATATTGGCGAGATGCGAGAAGAGCTTCAGGCCTTCCACGAAAGTCTTGCCGGCGGCATAGCCACCCTTGAGGCCGAAGGTGAAGACCGCGCCGGCGCCCTTCGGCGCATAGCGCTTCTGCAGCGCATTGTTCGGGTCGTCCGGCAGGCCGGAATAGGACACCCAGCTGACCTTTTCATGGGCCTTCAGCCAGCTTGCGACCTGGAGAGCGTTTTCGCAATGGCGCTGCATGCGCAGCGGCAGCGTCTCGATGCCGGTGAGCAGCTGGAAGGCGTTGAAGGGCGAGATCGACGGCCCGAAATCGCGCAGACCCAGAACGCGGGCGGCGATCGCGAAGGCGAAGTTGCCGAAGACCTGGTGCAGCACGAGGCCGTTATATTCGGGGCGCGGCTCCGAGAGCATCGGGTAGTTGCCGGACTTCGACCAGTCGAACGTGCCGCCATCGACGAGAATGCCGCCCATGGAATTGCCATGGCCGCCCATGAACTTGGTCAGCGAATGGACCACGATATCCGCGCCGTGTTCGAGCGGGCGGAGGAGATATGGCGTGGCCATCGTGTTGTCGACGATGAGCGGCAGACCGTGTCTGTGGGCGACTTCGGCAATGGCCGCGATATCGACAAAGGTGCCGCCGGGGTTGGCAAGGCTTTCGATGAAGATGGCGCGCGTGTCGACATCGATCTGGCGTTCGACTTCGGCGAGATCGAAGGGATCGGCCCAGCGCACCTGCCAGCCGAAGCTCTTGAAGGCATGGCCGAACTGGTTGATCGAGCCGCCATAGAGGCGCTTGGCCGCGACGAAATTCTTGCCCGGCTGCATGATCGTGTGGAAGATCAGGAGCTGTGCGGCGTGGCCGGACGCGGTCGCCAGTGCCGCCGTGCCACCCTCAAGAGCGGCGACCTTTTCTTCCAGAACCGCCTGCGTTGGATTCATGATACGGGTGTAGATGTTGCCGAACTGCTGCAGGCCAAAGAGCGCTGCGGCGTGGTCCGCATCGTTAAAGACGAAGCTGGTCGTCTGGTAGATCGGCGTGGTGCGCGCGCCGGTCGTCGGGTCGGGCTTGGCCCCTGCATGAACGGCGAGCGTGGAAAAACCCGGAGTGTTGACGGTCATCTTTGATCCTCCCGAAGAGACGTTTCTTTGAACCGAGGATGTAACGGGTAACAGGTCGTTTCGGGGCGTGCGAGGATTTATTGTCTAATTCCGCAGGCAAAATTGGAAAGCGACAACAGTGATCGGTGGCATCGCAGAAACGCACCTACGGTACTTGATCAGGATCAAGGCGCCCTTGCGGTCCCGGATCAAGAATGGCGCAAAGCAAGCTGAGGAGAGCCCCTATGCCGCACGCCATGGCCAAGACCGAGCACAATGTTTTCCAGAGCCTTCGCGGCCGGGTCCAATCCTGGTGGCAGGAACGGCAGGAAATCGCCCGGGAGCTCGAAGAGCTTTCAGCGCTGGGCGATCAGGGGCTGGCGATGCTGGCAACCGACGTCGGCGTGAACCCGCAAATGCTGGCGGCCATCGTGCGCCATGGGGCGTCGGCTGCCGACGACATGGATCGCCTGATGCGGGCACTCAACATCGATCCGGATGCCGTTCATTACGACGAGCCCGGCCTCTATCGCGGCCTGCAGACTGCCTGTGCGCTTTGCGAAGACAAGGGTCGCTGCCGCCACGAGCTGGACGCAGGCACGGCTTCGGAAAACTACGCGCATTTCTGTCCCAACCATGAGACGATGAGCGAACTGCGCGCGCATCCGGAATTTCAGGCGGGCTGAGGTTAAAGCCCCAGGCGCGGGATCTCTATGGCGGGGCAGCGGTTCATGATGACCGTGATGCCCCTCTCCTCGGCCCGTGCTGCAGCTTCATCATTACGCACGCCGAGCTGGCCCCAGATGTAGCGCGGAAGCGTCTTCATCTTGAAGACATCCTCGACAACATCGCCCATCTGCTCCGGAGCGCGGAAGACGTCGATCATGTCCACCGGAACATCGATATCGGCGAGGTTCGCGACGACCGTCTGGCCATGGATAGACTTTCCGGCCTGCCCCGGATTGACGGGGATCACCGTGTAGCCACGCTTCAGGAGCATTGCCATGACGCCGTAGCTCGGCCGCTCAGCCTTCGGCGATGCGCCCACGAGTGCAATCGTCTTCGTGGATGTCAAAATCTCGCGAATGAGTGTATCGGAATACTGGTCGTGGTTCATGCCGTCCTCCGCCATAAGTCATCGGGTCGGGGAACAGTTTAGCCCCTCATCTCGTTCATATCGAATTCCCCGACCCGAATTGAAAGGGCAGTCCGATGATAAAGTTCATGCTCCCTGTTGCCGCTGCCCTTGCCGTCACGCTGACCGCGGGCAATGCCGGCGCGATTTCACGTTACAACTCGACAGGGATGAGCTGCGAGCGCATCCATGGCATACTCGCCTCCCAGAAGGCGGCGATCTTCCGCTATCCTTCGAAGCGCGTTGCCAATCTCCCCCTCTACGACCGCTATGTCCGCAGCGGAGCCTATTGCGGGCCTCATCAGGTCGCGGAACAGGTGACGATCCCGTCCAAAAACGGCGAATGCCCGGTCCTGCATTGCATTCAGGAGCCGGACCCGTGTGACGATCTGTTCTCGGTCTTCTGCCGACGGTGAGCTTCCTATTCCGGCATGACGAGATGGCCGGAGGCGTCCTGCTGCACGAACGGGTTATACGCGACCTCCCAGAGATGACCGTCGGGATCGGCGAAGTAGCCTGAATAACCGCCCCAGAAGACCTTCTCCGGCTGCTTGACGGGCGTAGCCCCGCAGGACAGAGCGAACTTGTAGACGGCATCGACCCCGATTTCGCTCGACACATTGTGGGCGAGCGTGACGCCCGAAAAGCCCTTCGGCGTGTCCTCGACATGCGCATCTTCTGCCAACGAAGCGCGCGAGAACAGGGCCAGCACCGTCCCCTTCAACTGAATGAAGGTAATGGCGTCCTGCGAGGCAGAACTCTTCTTCCAGCCCAGCCGCTCGTAAAATTCCGTCGAGCGCTGAACATCCTCAACGCCGAGCGTGATGAGGGAAATGCGCGGATCAAGCGACAAATTGTTCTCCTTATGTTCACTTTTAGCGACCTTATAACGAGATATCTTGCCTGACAAGACGGCGGAAGCACGACGCTTGACGGCGAGAGATCGGGAGCGCACTGTCACACATCTGTCATAATTCATCCCTCCGGTGCTCTCTTGCCTTTCGATATCGCGCTTCTTGTGCTCCTTGGCGCACTCTTTCACGCCAGCTGGAATGCCATCATCAAGGGCGGCGACGACAAGGTTCTCAACACCGCGATGATCTCGCTCGGCGCAGGCGTGATTTCGCTTCTTGCCCTGCCCTTCTTTCCGTTGCCCGGCTGGCAGATCCTGCCCTTCCTGCTGGCCTCGGTCGTTCTGCAGACGATCTACTTCCTGCTGATTGCCGCAAGCTACCGGCTGGGCGATATCGCGCTGGTTTACCCGCTGATGCGCGGGGCGGCACCGCTTGTGGTCACGGCGCTCAGCTTCACCGTCTTCGGCGAACGCATCTCCACCCACGCCCTGATCGGTATAGGCTGTATTTCGGGAGGCATCTTCATCATGGCGCTGGGCGTGCGCGCCAACAGCGCCAAGGCGGCAGCACTCGCCCTCCTCAACGCGGTGATGATCGGGATGTACACGCTCTTCGACGCCTGGGGCGCGCGCACGGCCAACGATCCGATCTCCTATGTGCTTTGGATCTCGATCCTGCCGCCTGTCGCGCTCTTTGGCTATGCTCTCTACTCACGCGGCAGCGTCCGCGTTCGCGAGCATCTCAAGCTCAACTGGTGGCGCGCGGCGGTTGGCGGTGCCGGCTCCATCGGCTCCTATGGCGTCGCGCTCTGGGCGATGACGAAGGCGCCGGTCGCGCTGGTTGCGGCGCTGCGCGAGACGTCGATCGTCTTCGCGCTGCTCATCTCTGTCTTCGTGTTCCGGGAAAACGGGAGCATCTGGCGCTATCTCGCCGGCGGCGTCATCACCGCCG
The DNA here is from genome assembly GCA_900467685.1 of Hyphomicrobiales bacterium. Taxonomy (GTDB): domain Bacteria; phylum Pseudomonadota; class Alphaproteobacteria; order Rhizobiales; family Rhizobiaceae; genus Ensifer_A. The sequence continues at coordinate 72,920 of UBQX01000012.1, read as the reverse complement.
GCGCGCTGGCCCTCAAGCTAGCCTAGGCTTTCTGGGCGGCGAGCGCCGCATGCTTTTCGGCCATGGCGGCATCTTCAGCCCAGACCTTGGCGAAGGACGGACGCGCGGCGATCCGGTCGCGATATTCGACGAAGCGCGGGCGCTGCGGAACGATTCCGAACATCATGGTCCAGTTGAGCGCCACGCCCCACTGGATGTCGGCAAGGCTCATGCGATCGCCGAGAATATAGGGGCCGTTCGACAGCGCGCCTTCCAGCGTGTCCAGCATCAGGTCATAGGTCCCGTAGACCGACTGGGTGATCGGACCGGGGTCCACATTGCGAAACTTGTCCATCAGCGCCGGCTCGAAGCAGGCGGCGTAGTAGACGAGCCAGCGCAGATAGGTTCCGCGATCCGGATCGTCGAGCGCCGGCGTCAGACCGGCTTGCGGGAAGAGATCACCCAGATAGATGGCAATGGCGATCTGCTCCGTCACCAGCTTGCCGCGATGCTCGATGGCCGGCACCTTGCCGAGCGGGTTGATCGATAGATAGGGCGCTTCGCGGTTCTCGCCGGCCTTCATGTTCATGACGTGGAGATCATAGGGCGCGCCGAGCTCTTCCAGGATAATGCGCGTGCCGGCGGCGCGGGTTTGCGGCATATAATGAAGCTTGATGCGGTCAGTGCTGGTCATGGTGTCTCTCTCCTCGCTTGATTGACGATGATGTCAGGTTAGCGCCCCATACCTGTCAGAATATGTCATATTAGTCGGAGCATGATGACAAAAATTCGGAACCGCTGAACCATGCGTGCCAGCCGCCTCATCAATATCCTGACAACGCTGCAGGCGCGTGGCCTCGTGACGGCGACAGAACTGAGCCAAGAAAACGGCGTGTCGCTGCGCACCATCTACCGCGACATCGACCAGCTCTCTCTGGCCGGCATTCCGGTCTATAGCGAGCGGGGGCCGGAGGGCGGTTACAGGCTGCTCGACGGCTATCGCGTTCGGCTGAACGGGCTCTCGACCAAGGAGGCGGAGGCGCTGTTCTTGAGTGGGCTGCCAGGACCGGCTGCCGATCTCGGTCTCGGCGCGGTCATGGCGAGTGCTGAAAAGAAGCTTGCCGTCGCGCTGCCCGAAGACCTGCGCAAGAGTGCTGCGGCCATGCGCAGCCGTTTCCATCTCGATACGGTCGCCTGGTTCGGCGAAGGCGAGCAGCCGGCACATCTGGAAGCGATTACCGATGCGGTGTGGAATCACAAGGTCGTGCGAATGCGCTACCAGACATGGCGCAAGGAAAAGACCGTCGAGGCGCAGCCGCTGGGCCTCGTGCTGAAAGGCAGCGCCTGGTATCTCGTCGCGCGCAAGGGCGATGCTGCGTTAACCTATCGCATCACCCGCATTCTCGATCTCATCGTGACGGACGAGACTTTCGAGCCGCCGCGCGATTTCGATCTGGCAGGCCATTGGCGGGAAAGCACCGAGCGGCTGGATGCGGAAATGCACCCGAACACGGCCCGCGTCCGGCTTTCCAAATGGGGCGCGCAGATGCTCCCCTATTTCAACAGCGGCTATGCGAACAAGCGCATGGAAATGGGTGAGCCGGGGCCGGACGGCTGGTGCGAGGCGACCCTGCCGATCGGCTCACCCCGGCAAGCGGCAACCGAGTTCCTGCGGCTGGGGCCGGAAATCGAAGTTCTCGAACCGCAGGCGTTACGTGACATGATGGCGGAGATGGCCTTGAAGATGGTGGCGATTTACTCGCCGGTCCATTCCGGGTGACGCTTGCCGAGGAAGGCGCCGATGCCTTCTTCCGCATCGCGGGCCAGCATGTTCTCCGTCATGACGCGGCCGGTATAGGCGTAGGCCTCTTCGAGCGGCATATCGATCTGGCGGTAGAAGGCTTCCTTGCCGATCTTCAGCGTGAGGGGCGATTTCGAGGCGATGACGGCAGCATATTTGTCGACGACCTGGCGCAGATATTCCTTCGGCACGATGCGGTTGACGAGGCCGAAATCCTTGGCGTTGCTGGCATCGATCGTCTCTCCGGTCAGCAGCATTTCCATCGCCTGCTTGCGATGCGCGGCGCGCGAGACGGCGACCATCGGCGTCGAGCAGAAGAGGCCGATATTGACGCCCGGCGTGCAGAAGGTTGCAGCGTCGGTGCATATGGCGAGGTCGCAGGTGGCAACGAGCTGGCAGCCGGCGGCTGTCGCCAGTCCCTCGATTTCGGCAATCACCGGCTTGGGGCAATGGGTGATCGTCAGCATCAGCTCGGCGCAGAGCGCGAAGGTCTTTTCGAAGAAGGCCCGGCCCCGGTCTGCATCGGCGCGATGGGCGGTCATTTCCTTCAGATCGTGCCCGGCGCAGAAGACCTTGCCGCGTGCTGCGAGGATGATGACGCGAACCGCCTTGTCGACCCCTGCCCGCAGGATTTCGGCTTTCAGTGTTTCCATCATGGCAATGGAGAGCGCGTTCGCCGGCGGCGAATTCAGCGTCAGCCGCAAGATCCCGTCTGCCTCCTCGACGATCAACGGGCTTGGCGCGCCATCGGTCTTCAGCGATACGACGTCTGCCATGGGTTCCTCCGGATAAAATTGTTTATAGTTGAACAAAAATCGCGTATGCATTTTTGTTATAAACTGGAGGAGACTGCAATGACACCCGTGCTGACGGCTGAACAGATCAACGATTTTCTGGAGCGGGAATTTCCGCAGGTTCACAGCCAGGGGCGCATTTTCGAGGTGATCAATGTGGCCTCCGGCACAGCGACATTACGGTTCACGCCGAACGAACTGCACCTGCGGCCGGGCGGCACGGTCAGCGGGCCGGCCATGTTTGCGCTGGCCGATGTCGGGGCCTATGTGACGCTTCTCGCCCATATCGGACCTGTCGCCATGGCTGTCACGGCCAATATGAACATCAATTTCCTGAGCCGGCCCGAGCCGGTCCCGCTCGACGGCGTCGGCCGCGTGCTGAAGATCGGCAAGCGACTGTCGGTGATCGAGATCGCCATCGAACGCGTGGACACAAGGGAGCTCATCGCACACGCCACGGCGACCTATTCGCAGCCCGGAAAGTGAGTAAAATGTAGTGGTAAAATAATACCACATATTCAAGATACTGATTTTCCTTGGCTATTTTTTAGACCATCAAAATCGGCTCGCTTGACGTCTTTCTCACCCACACGTATAAGCCGCCACAGAAACGCGGTCCCGAACGGGGCCGCTTTCATTATTGGCGGCAAGTGTTCGAACTTACGCCAATTCAAGCAACAAGAAACGCTCCGGTTTCCGGAGATCGAACGAAAGAGACCCGATATGTCTACCTTCATGCAGAAGCCTGCCGAGGTGGAGAAGAAGTGGATCCTGATCGACGCCGAAGGGCTTGTCGTCGGCCGCCTCGCCACCATCATTGCCATGCACCTCCGCGGCAAGACCAAGGCCACCTACACCCCCCATGTTGACGACGGCGACAACGTCATCGTCATCAATGCCGAAAAGGCAGTCCTGACCGGCAAGAAGTACACCGACAAGAAGTACTACTGGCACACCGGCTATCCGGGCGGCATCAAGGAGCGCACGGCTCGCCAGATCATCGAAGGCAAGTTCCCGGAACGCGTCATCGAGAAGGCAGTTGAGCGCATGATCCCGCGCGGCCCGCTCGGCCGTCGCCAGATGAAGAACCTGCGCGTTTACGCCGGCACGAACCATCCGCACGAAGCACAGCAGCCCGTCACGCTTGACGTTGCCGCGCTGAATTCCAAGAACACCAGGAGCGCCTGATCATGGCTGACCTTTCTGCTCTCAAGTCCCTCGCAGGCTCTTCCGAGGCTGCTGCTGCTCCGGCTCACGTCCGCAAGGTCGATGCCCAGGGTCGCTCCTATGCCACCGGCAAGCGTAAGGACGCTGTTGCTCGCGTATGGGTCAAGGCCGGCTCCGGCAAGATCATTGTCAACGGCAAGGACTATAGCGCCTATTTCGCACGTCCGGTTCTGCAGATGATCCTGCAGCAGCCGCTCGTTGCCGCTGCCCGCGGCGGCCAGATCGACATCGTCGCCACGGTTGCCGGCGGTGGTCTTTCCGGTCAGGCCGGTGCCGTTCGTCACGGCATCTCCAAGGCCCTCACCTACTTCGAACCGGGCCTGCGCGCGGTTCTGAAGAAGGGCGGCTTCCTGACGCGCGACAGCCGCGTTGTTGAACGTAAGAAGTACGGCAAGGCCAAGGCCCGCCGGTCCTTCCAGTTCTCGAAGCGCTAATCGCGCTACTGGCCAAGTTCTCGAAGCGCTCATCGCTTTCAGACATTGGACTTTCGAAAGGGCTGCCTCCGGGCGGCCCTTTTGCGTTTCAGCGGCATTGACGGGAATGGCCTGAGGAAAGCTTCGGCTGCGAAATTTCCGCCACTGTTCATGGAGATTCGCGCGCGTGCAGGCGGAAGACGTCAAGATCATCCTCGTTCTGGCCTCCTGGAGTTCCGGCTCCACATCCGTGGCCGGCTATCTCGACAAATGCGGTGCCTATTCCTGCCCTCCCCATGTGCACACAGTCGACGAGCGCACGCCGAATGCCTACGAGCCGATGGAATACAAGCAGGTTCTCTGCCTGTGTATCGATGAGAACACGCTGGAGAGCACGCCGCGCTTCAACGCCTTCGAGCCCTTCTTTGCCACCTGGATTGCCAAGCAGAAACAGAAGGCGGCCGAAGCGGGATGCAGCTTCATCGTGCTGAAACATCCGCTGCAGTCGTTCATGCTGCCGACAATCATGAAAATCGAGCCGGATTGCCGCATCGTTGTCGTCAGCCGTCCCTTCGCGAAGATCGAGGCAACGCGGGCACGGCGCAACTGGCCGCTCTCCTTCGGCGAGATCGGCGCGCGGCAGGTCTATGGCATGACCTATACCTGGCTGCACGAGAACAATCACGGCTATCTCGTCGTACCTTATGAACGCATGCGCAACGAACCGGCGCTGCGCGACGAGATGCTGACCTATCTCGGCATCATGCCCTCGCCGCAGCAAAGGGCAGAGGCAGACGCTTTCCTGAAGTGAAACGCAAAATCCGATGAGCGACCAGGCAAAACTTCCCAAACCGCCCTACTATGTTGTCTGCTTCTCGTCGCAGCGGACGGAGGGCGACCATGGCTACGGTGACATGGCTGATGCCATGGAGCAACTGGCCCGGCAGCAACCCGGTTTTCTCGGCGTCGAAAGCGCGCGAGGCTCCGACGGGTTCGGCATCACCAATTCCTTCTGGCAAGACGAAGAGTCGATCCGCGCCTGGAAGCGGAATGTCGATCACCTTGTGGCGCAGAGGCTCGGCCGGCAGGACTGGTATGAAACCTACGAACTGCGGGTCGCCCGCGTCGAAAGGGCCTACGGGTTCCGCCGCACGACTTGAGCGGTCTGCATTCGTTCAAATTTGCGGGATCGGCTTCAGCATTCGCTTACATCCCTCAATTATTGTGTCCCGGATAGACGTTCCGGACCTATGCCATGAGCTCCATTTCCTCCGCCATGAACACAGCGCTTTCCGGCATGCTGGCGCAGCAGCAGCGCGCGGCGTCGACCGCAAGCAATGTAGCGAATGCGCTGACGCCGGGCTATGACCGGCTGGTGACAAGCACGAAGGCGCATGCCGGCGGCGGTGTCTCGGCCACCACGGCCCGGTCGGGCACGGCAACCTCTCCCGACAGTTCCAACGTCGATCTGGCGCAGGAAGCCGTCGATATGATCGAGACGTCGATGGCCTATAAGGCCAGCGTTTCAGTCTTTGAGGCGGGCGCGGACATGTGGGAGGCGCTCTCGACCGTGCTGCGCGACAAGGACGGCGAAGGCCGCTAAGCGCATTCCATGCCCTTTTCGCATGCCTCCATTCACACGAGCGCCATTGTCGCCCCTTAAAAGGCGCTATATATCAGGCCGCAGGGCGCAATTGCGCCGCAGACGGTTATATCCAGCGCAGGACGAATAAGATGGCTCCGAAGATTTTCATCGATGGCGAACACGGCACGACAGGCTTGCAGATCCGGCAGCGCCTGGCCGAGCGCCGCGATCTCGAGATGCTGTCGATCCCGGAAGCCGAGCGGCGCAATGCCGCGATGCGCGAGGACATGCTGAATTCCGCCGATATCGCAATCCTTTGCCTGCCGGACGACGCCTCCATCGAGGCGGCGAAAATGACTGAAGGCAATAACAGCGTTCGCCTCCTGGACGCTTCGACCGCATTCCGCGTCGACCCGACCTGGGCCTATGGCTTTGCGGAAATGGACAAGGCGCAGGCCGAGAAGATCAAGACAGCGCGGCATGTCTCCAATCCCGGCTGCTATCCGACAGGCGCAATCGGTCTTATCCGTCCGCTGCGTGCGGCCGGCATTTTGCCGGACGGTTATCCGGTGAGCGTCAACGCTGTCTCCGGCTATACGGGCGGCGGCAAGAGCCTGATCGCGCAGATGGAAGACGAGGCCCGCGAGGATCACATCGCCTCGCCGAACTTCCTCTACGGCCTGACCTTGAAGCACAAGCATGTGCCGGAAATGAAGGTTCACGGACTGCTTGACCGCCCTCCGCTCTTCGCGCCCTCGGTCGGCCGTTTCCCGCAGGGCATGATCGTGCAGGTTCCGATCTTCCTCGATGACCTGAGGGGCGCGCAATCGGTCGAGACCCTCCACAAGGTTCTGGTCCAGCACTATGCCGGGCAGTCGATCGTCGAAGTCGTTCCGCTCGAGACCTCCGCCAAGCTGCCGCGCGTCGATGCAGTCGAGCTTGCCGGCAAGGACACGATGAAGCTCTTTGTCTTCGGCACGCCGGGCCAGCCGCATGTCAACCTCGTGGCGCTGCTCGACAATCTCGGCAAGGGCGCCTCGGGCGCTGCCGTGCAGAACATGGACCTGATGCTCGCAGCCTGATCGCGGCGAGCATCCGTTTCGGGAGGGGGAAGCGATGATCGACCATATGGGAATTTCGGTTTCCGATTATGCAAAGTCGAAGGCGTTTTACGACGCGGTCATGCCGACGATCGGGGCCGCACGCTGCATGGAAGTCACGGCGGAAGAAACCGGCGGGACTTATGAGGGCGCCGGCTATGGTGTCGGCGGCAAGCCTTCCTTCTGGATCGGGATCGGCGGCGCGCTTCAAGGGCGGCTGCATGTCGCCTTCGCGGCACCGGATCGCGCGTCCGTTGATGCCTTCTACGCGGCCGCGATGAAGGCCGGCGCGACCAATAACGGCCCGCCTGGCATTCGCGCGCACTATCACCCGAACTATTACGGCGCTTTCGTTCTCGACCCCGACGGACACAATGTCGAGGCCGTCTGCCACCGACCGGAGTAATGCTCGTTCGCAATTGTCGAACGATCTATCCAGAAAATCTTCGTAGCGAAGACAATCCAAATCTCTATATTTAGTCTGACAGATTGATAGAGGTGCTACGATGTCTCAGAAGCAGCCGGTATATTTCATTCCTCATGGCGGTGGCCCGTGGCATGTCATGGATGGGAACACCCGCTTTGGCGGTTGGAGCGATCTGAGGGCGTTTCTGGAATCGGTGCAGGGCGCGTTGCCTGAGAAGCCAAAGGCTATTCTCGCGGTATCCGCCCATTGGGACGATGTCGGCACAGTCACCATCTCGACCGCCGAAAAGCCCGGCATGTATTACGACTATTATGGCTTCCCGCCGCATACCTACGAGATCAAGTATCCGGCCCCCGGTGCTCCGGACATCGCGGACCATGTTCGCAAGGTTCTCGCGGATGCCGGCATTCCAACGGAGACGGATAGCGAACGCGGCTACGATCACGGGACCTTCGTTCCGCTGATGGTCGCTTTCCCGGACGCCGAAATCCCGGTCGTCCAGATGTCGATCCGGCAGGACCTTGATCCGGCCTTCCATATCGCGCTCGGCAAGGCTCTCGCGCCGCTTCGCGAGGAAGGCATCCTGATCGTCGGTAGCGGACTATCCTATCACAACATGCGGATGTTCGGTTCGACCGAGGCTGGTCATGTTGCGCAGGCAAAGGCATTCGACAACTGGCTGAAGGAAACGCTGGAAAATCCGGATGTTGCCGATCGCGACAAACGACTGGCGCATTGGTGGGAAAACCCCGACGCGCGCGCCTGCCACTTCCCGACGCCCGAGCATTTCCTGCCTGTCATGGTCGCGGCTGGTGCCGGCACTGGTGAACCGGGTCACCAGGTCTTCCAGGGTATCGTGCTGGAGAAGCCCTATTCGGGATATCGCTGGGGCTGAACTTCTTGGCTATGCATAGTTCGAAAGCGAAACCGGTTCCACCTACTGCTGGAATTGCTCTCGCTTCAGAAGCCTTGAACTCGGGCGATCATTCACCCGGGTGCATTCGCTTTTGGCGCCGATCGTTCCAATCGTTCAACAGAACGATCCCCCATCCAACGACAGCGATCAATAGCGGCAAGATGTAGAGGTAGAACACCAATGCGTCGCTCATGGCTGCAGCCTTCCAAGAACATGTCTTGCACCAAAATGTAATGCTACCGCAGCAAAAAGCCAAGCGATCGTCGCAAATCCGGCAGCTAGCGTAAAGTGAACGCTGGTGCTGCCAACCGATGCGGCAACCGCAGGAGCAATAAATCCGGCTGCAGCGCAAGCCGTCGAGGCGCGGTCAAGCGCGTTTGCGAGAAGCTTCGTGCGTTCGTTCCGAATGAGGCTCATGGCGCCTTGATAGCACAGCTAATCACAACCGTCACGCGAGTAAATCCCGCTTAGACGCGGAAGTACTCACCCTTTCAGCCGCCGTTGCGCGCGGATACTCGCCGATAAAGCCCCGCCAATGCGCAATCGCAAAGCCTAGAACGACAAGTGCGCCGGCCTGGTGGGTAAGGGCTGCGTGCATGTCAACCTGCGTCAGAAGCGCCGCTATACCAAGCCCGGCCTGAACCGTCACCAGCAGGAAGAGAACGATGCCGCGGCGGCAATGTGTGGTCCCGCGCGCAACCCGGAAAAGCCAGATTGCCTGTACGAACGCCGCCGCGAACAGCAGATAGGCGCCGCAGCGGTGGATGAACTGCACCGTCTTCGGGTTCTCGAAGAGGTTGATCCACCACGGCTGCTGGACGAAGAGATCGCCCGGAACGATGGCGCCGTCCATGAGCGGCCATGTATTATAGGTCAGCCCGGCATGCAGGCCTGCAACCAACGCACCCAGATAGATCTGGAAGAGCGCCATGAACGCGATGATACCCGCAAAGACGGCCCCTCCCCTTGGCGCGGCATCGGAGGAATGCGGCGTCAGTCCACGCATGATCCAGATGGTCGAGGAGAAGATGAGACAGGCCATGACGAGATGCACGGCCAGGCGGTACTGGCTGACGCTGGTCAGTTCCGTCAGGCCCGACGCCACCATCCACCAGCCGATTGCGCCCTGAACCCCGCCGAGCATGAAGATACCCAGAAGCGGCAGCCGCAGGCGCTTTTCGATCATGCCCTTGGCGAGGAAAAAGACGAAGGGGACGAAGAAGATGATCCCAATGGAGCGGGCCAGCAGCCGGTGCGCCCATTCCCACCAGAAGATGCTCTTGAAGCCCTCCAGCGTCATGTCGGAATTCATTTTCTGATACTGCGGGATGCGCTTGTAGAGGTCGAATTCCTCCTGCCATTCCTGCTCGCTCAGCGGTGGAACGACGCCGTGGATGGGCTTCCATTCGGTGATCGACAGGCCGGACTGGGTGAGACGGGTCGCCCCGCCTACCATCACCAGCGCAAAAAGGGCGAATACGACGATGCCGAGCCAGATACGCAACGGCCTGCGTTCATCCGCAGCCGGGTTTGACGAGTCCTGTCGTATTGCCGTGACATGTGCCATGGATCATCACCTTTATGAAACCGCAGTTGATTTGCCCTCAAAGCCGGTGCATTACAAGCGCCAAAGGGTCGCATGGCCATGTCGCACCGGGTTTTCCAAGATCACCCCGCGACATCATGCGGGAGGAACATGGGAGACGAGGACGCATATGCCCCTTCGCTTGAGAAAACTGATCGGCATGGTCGCCCTCATTGTCTTCCTCGTTGTCTACGTATTCATTGTGCTTTCGGTTGCCTCTGCGCGCTTTGCTGATGCGCCGTGGTGGTCTCACCTCATCTTCTTCGCCATAGGCGGTCTTTTGTGGGTGCCGCCGGCGATGGCGATCATCAAATGGATGGAACGGCCCGTCGACGACAACCGTCGTTAATCGATCGCTAACCCAACGCGGGAAAATCCGCCCGTGATCGTTCCAAAATAAACCAATCCTTGGCTCAATCCCGGCATTCTCGCGCGCAACGGCCGGAATAGCCGGTAGATACGTGTGCCAACAAGGATGTCCTGACTCGCATGAACGCCATCACGATGGAAGCTGCGACATCGAAAGCGCGTCCAGCGCCGGATATCTGCGTCTATCACAGCTTCGAACCGGTCGAACAGGAATGGCGCATGCTCGAAGCCGGGCGGCATGTCTCGCTGCACCAGTCGCTTGCCTGGTGCAAAGCCTGGGCGCAGAACATGAACCCGGAGCTGGCGATCGTCGTCGGTCGGTCACGCGGGCGCATTGTCTTCATCCTGCCGCTTGAGATCCATTCGACACGATTCGGTCGAATCGCCCGCTTCATCGGCGCAGCGCATTCCAATCTCAACACCGGACTTTTCAACGAGAGCTTTGCCCTGGGCCTGGGCAAGGCGGACCTGAAAGCCACATTTGCTTCCATCCGTCGACAACTGGCCGGTCGCGCCGATCTGATCCAGCTCGGCAACATGCCGGAAACCTGGCGCGGCGTGCCTGTTCCGTGGGTCATGGCCGGCGCCATCGAGAACCAGAACAAGGCCTACCAGTTGCCTGTCCGCGCGACGATGGACGAAACGATCGAGCAAATCCATGCCAAGCGAAAGCGGAAGCTCTTTCGCAAGTCGGTGCGCCAGTTCGAAGAGGCCGGCGGCTACAATCACCTTGTCGCGGAGACGCGCGCAGAGAAGGATGCTCTCCTTTCGACCTTCTTCAGGCAGAAGGCGGAGCGGCTGCAGGCCATGCATTTGCCGAACCCGTTTCGCGAGGAGAACGTCCAGGCATTCTTCCGGGAGGCAGCGCATTCGGCGCAGGATGCACCGAATGCGGCGCTGAGCCTGCATGCGCTGACGCTCAAGGACGAGAACCGCACGGTTGTCGCGATCGCGGGTCTTTCCCGCAAGGGCGATCATGTCATCTGCCAGTTCGGCTCTGTAGAGAACGACGCCGTTCGCGGCGCGAGCCCCGGCGAGTTTCTCTTCTATCTGATCATCGAGCAGGCCTGCGCAAGCCGTGTCGCCCTCTTCGATTTCGGGATCGGCTATCAGCTTTACAAGAAGAGCTGGTGCCCGGTCGAAACGCAGCACTATGACGTGCTCGTTCCCGTCAGCCTGCAGGGCCGCATCGGCGCGTTCGCGATATCCGCCGCGACCCGGCTCAAAGCGGCCATCAAGCGCAACAAGCCGCTTTACGCACTCATCCAACGTTTCAGGGCGGACAAGCAAAGCTCGCCCGCCCCCGAACAGGAAGATTGATCTTCACCTTACCTATCAGGCAACCTGGCTGTCACCGTTACCTGCGGACGACACAGGGCTGTTGCTCATCAGGATGACCTCGTCGCGGCCGGTGGCCTCGAAGGAGGCCAGGATGCGGGCGATCTTTTCTTCGCTTCCGCCCGGCATGGAGAGCACGATTTCCGCATTGTCGTTGCGGGTCAGGCGCTCGGCGCTGCGGCCATCGATGGGACCGCATTCGATCAGCACCTTTTCATAGGCTTCGCTCAACGCGCCGACGATCATGGTCAACCGGTCCGCGCCGCGCATGGCGCGGGCTGGATCAGCCGTTCCATGCGGAATGAAATGAGCTTCGGAATGCTTGTCGCCGTGGATGCAGCTCGCGATGGAGGACTTGCCGGCAAGAATATCGGTGATGCCCTGCAGGTTCGTGCTGTCGCCCATGAGCCGTGACGGAAGCGCAGAGCCCGTCATGTCGATGATGATCACACGGAAGCCGAGACCGGACATGCGGCGAACGAGTTCAACAGAGGCTGCCGAGCCATCGTCGCCGGTCGGCGAGATGCAGGCGACGATTCGCTTGTCGGAGGCCGCCAGATAGCGGGCGACGGATGCGACGGAGAAGTCATTTCCATCCTGCTCCTCATCGAGCGGCGATACGGCAACGACATCGTCTCCGTCCAGCGCATGATCGGAGGCCGAAACTTTCGAGGTTTCAGAGGCCACAGGCTCTTCGTGCACCTCTGCAGGCGCCTCTTCTGCAGGCGCGTTTTCCTGCTTGGAGCGTTCGAGACGGTCCATCACGCGGCTGGTGAACGGCGGAATGAATTCAACTTCGGGCTCGGCCTTCGCCGCCTCGTCTTCAGCAACCGGTGTCTGGGCGGCGGCAGCGATGGGCATGCCTGCGGACTTGTCCTCGTGGACGACGTCTTCTTCGACGGAGCGAGCGGGAACGGGAGTGGCCGGTGTCTGTGCTGAAACAGGTTCGGGCTTGGCCACCGCCGGAGCAACAGGCGTTGCTGGCAGATCGCGCCGTGAGCGAACGGCCCGCAGCAGACGGGAGGGACGCGTGCGCTCCCCGGGAGCCGGCGCTGCCGCAGGTGCCGGAGCGGACACGCCTTCGGGCGATACGGTCTTCCAGGCGCGACCGCTGAACAGTTCGGCGAGCATGATGAAGACGGCGCTCAGCAGGAAGGCGGCCAGTGCGGCAACCGTCACGATCGGGCCGACCTTCGGGAAATAGACCTCGGTCGGCACGACCGCAGTCGAAATCACGCGGGCATCGGCGGGCGCCGCATTCTTGCCGGCGCGCGAGGAAGCCTCGCGATAACGGGCGAGATAGGTCTGCAGGAGATCACGCTGTGCTGCGGCCTCGCGCTCCAGGGCGTTGAGGCCGACCTGCTGGTCATCGGCCTTTGCCGAGGCGGTCTTTGCCTTGTTCAGCTGGGCGACCAGCTGGGCCTGGCGAAACTTTGCGACTTCCGCCTCGTTCTCCAGGCTCTTCAGGATCTTCCGCGTTTCGACATTGATCTGCTCGCGAATGCCGGCGAGCTGGGCCCGAAGGCCCTTCAGCCGCGGGTGCCCGTCGAGCAGGGACATGGAGAGGTCGGAGATCTGATTCTGGATCTGCGCTTCCTGCGCCTTCAACTGCTGGATCGTCGGCGAAGAAATGACATCGGCGATCGTATCGACCGGACCGCCAGATTTCAGCGCCTGACGCACCGATTCCGCGCGCGCATTGGCGTTGGCGAGATCGGCCTGCACGCGGGTCAATTCAGCAGAGACATTGCTCAGCTGCTGGCCGGCAAAGGTCTGATCCTGGCCGGTGCGCTGCAGGTCAGTGGTCGCGCGGTAGTCGGCAACCTTCTTTTCAGCTTCACGCACCTTTTCGCGCAGCGACGCAATCTCCGGCTCGAGCCAGCGAGCGGCTTCCGAGTCCGTGTCGAGCTTGGCGCCGCTCTGCATGGCCAGATAGACCTGCGACATCTTGTTGGGGACGGCAGCAGCAAGCTTGGGATCTTCCGAGGTAAAGTTCAGACCGATCACGCGGGACTTCTCGACCTGATAGACCTGCAGCTTCTCGCGGAAGGTCTTCAACACGCGCTCTTCCGGTGCCACATCGAGCGGGTTCTTGACGACGCCGAAGGAGATCAGCAGACGCTTGAAGAAGGACGTGTTGGCGGCCGGATCGAACTCCTCCCGCTCGGAAAGCTTGAGTTCGCGCGCCACCTGCTTGATGAGATCCGTCGACTGCAGGACCTGTACCTGGCTCGATATGCCGAGATCATCGAGGATTGGATCGGCATTGCTGTTGGCAGGCTGGGTTCGTTCGGAAAAGTCGGGCGTGCGAAGCTCGATGAGAACCTGCGCCTCGCCCTTGTATTCCGGGGCGACCATCCGCGTACCGACAAAGGCCAGAACGGCGACGCCAGCCGTCAAGGCCACAAGCCTCAGCCGCCGTTCCCAAAGGGCCCGGAACAACTGACCGAGATCAATATCCACATCCTGACCCGGTTTTGCGCCCGACATATCGCACTCCATAGACATAACAATTGCGGCGAAGCGTAAACGTGTATGGTAACTCTTTCGTTAATTCCTTGATTTTCCGAACCAGAAGAGCGCTGGAGCCATTCCGTAGGCGTCGCTGAAAAAATGGTTGCAACCCAGCGTCAGGTTTACCCGGTATTAACCCTAATCGATCGATAACACTGTCAACCTCAATGTTTATCGGAGCTATCCGCGGGATGCCTCTCGACCTCAGCAGACGCAAGTTTATCTTTGCCTCACTCGCGCTGACTGCGCCTCTGGCTGCGTGCAATACGACTGCACCCGCCTCCGGCGAATTCAGCCAGTCGCTCATGGCGCCCTATCGGCTTGATTCCGGTGATCGCTTGCGCATTACGGTATTCGATCAGCCAAGCCTGACCAATACCTACAGCGTGGATCAGTCCGGCTACATCGCCTTCCCGCTCATCGGCTCTGTCGCCGCACGCGGCAAGACGATGCAGGAAGTCGAGGTTGCGATCGCGGCGCAGTTGCGCAAGGGCTACCTGCGCGACCCCGATGTTACGGTCGAAGTCGATCGCTATCGCCCCATCTACGTCATGGGCGAAGTCGGACAGCCGGGGCAGTATTCCTATGCGCCTGGCATGACAGTCCAGAATGCGGTCGCGGCGGCAGGAGGCTTCACGCCCCGCGCCCTCAAGTCCAGCGCGGACATCTCCCGCAAGCTGAACGGTCGGGTCCTGACCGGACGTGTTGCCATCACGGACGCAATTCTGGCAGGCGATACGATCTACGTACGCGAACGTCTGTTCTGACCGATATGGCTCAGAACGGCAAACTGCGCATCATTCACTGTTTCCGCTCGCCGGTCGGCGGGATATTCAGGCATGTTCGCGATCTTGCCATCGAACACAGCAAGGCGGGTCACGAGGTCGGCATTGTCTGCGACAGCACCACAGGCGGTGCCTTCGAAGACAAGCTGTTCGACCAGATCCGCCCCTATCTCGCCCTGGGCCTCACCCGCATCCCGATCAATCGCGCCATCAGTCCCTCCGACTTCGGCGCTTTCATGAAGAGCTATCAACAAATCAAGAGTTTGCAGCCGGATGTTCTGCACGGGCATGGCGCCAAGGGTGGCGCAATTGCCCGAGTCATCGGCTCACTGCTGCGGGTCAACAGGTATTGCGTAGCCCGCCTCTATTCTCCGCACGGTGGAAGCGTTCATTTCCGGCCAGGCGTGCCGGGTTCCACCGTCTTCATGCTGGAACGCATTCTCGACCGGATGGGCGACGCCACCGTCTTCGTCTGCGAGTTCGAGCGCAGCACTTTCATTGACAAGATCGGACGCCCGACTGGCCGGGCGGTGGTGAACTACAACGGCATCGACAGCACCGAGTTCATCTCGCCCGGCATGGTCGAAGAGCCTCGGGACTTCCAGTATATCGGCATGATGCGCGACCTGAAGGGTGGAGACCTCTTCATCCGCGCCTTCGCTCACGCCGAGCGCATTGTCGGACGCCCCATGTCTGCCCTGATGATCGGCGACGGGCCCGATCAGGAGAAATACGCCGAGATGATGGTTCAGCTCGGTCTCGGCCAGCGCATCACCATGCTGCCGGCCATGAAGCAGCGGGAGGCATTTCGCCTTGCGCGGACGCTCGTCGTTCCTTCTCGCGCCGAAGCCATGCCCTATATCGTGCTTGAGGCCGTGGCTGCCGGAAAGCCGATCGTTGCGACGCGTGTCGGCGGCATTCCCGAGGCGCTGGGGCAGGACAATCCGGCGCTGACGCCCGCAGGCGACTGGGAGGCCATGGGACAGGCCATGGCGGAAGCTGCGACGAACCCGGGATGGCATGAAATGACACGCCCCGACATGGTTTCGTTTGAAAAGACTTTCTCCAGCCGCGCCATGGGCCAGCGGATGATCGAGCTTTATCAGTCGCTGCACGACGAGATCAGCAGCAAGACTTAAGCCTCTGTTGACCATATTTCTTAGAAATGATCGGTTGCACCCGGACTTAATCAATCTTTTCAAGGGTGGCTGATATGCATGGTTCATCTTCACAGATGGACGGTAGCCATGAATCAGATCGAGCGTCACGATCAATTCGACATTGACAAGATCCGGAAGCAGATTGCTGAAGCGTCGGGCAATGCCGAAACCAAGCCGGCTACACCGTCGAAACCGCTCAATCCCTATGCTGCGCGGATCGCATCGCAATTCGCCCTCGACAGCAAGAAGCCGGCGATTGTTGCCGGGCTCATCCGCATCGGCGAGGCGCTCGTCGCCGCGCTGACCTGCCTCGCCTTCTATCTTGCGGCACCCGATGCGCATGTCCTGAGCGTTCCGGCTGCGATTGTTGTTGCACTGCTCGCCGGTGCATGCGCCGCGTTCCTTACACAGGTTATGGACGGCTATCTGTTCCCGGTGCTGCGCTCTCCCCGCCGCGGCGCCATTCGCGCGGCTGCCGGGCTTGCGGCTGGCTCGCTGTTATTCTGCCTGATCGTTCTCTATCGCGGTGGAAACGCCGCAGCTCTTCTTTCGAGCGGCTTTATTGGCGTGGTCATCGGGTCCGGCCTGCTCTCGCTGGAGCGGTTCTTTGTCGCCTATGCCATCCGCCGCTGGACGCGCAACGGCTTCATGGAGCGCCGCGCCGTGATCGTGGGCGGGGGAGCGCCGGCGCGCGACCTGATCCGCGAGATGGAAAGCATCAGCGATAACGACATCCGCATCTGCGGTATTTTTGACGACCGCGATGACCGACGCTCGCCCGACATGGTGGCAGGCTATCCGAAGCTGGGCACGTTTGACGAACTGGTTGAGTTTGCCCGGACAGCCCGCATCGACATCCTGATCATCGCACTGCCGCTTTCTGCCGAGCTGCGCATACTGGACCTGCTCCGGAAGCTCTGGGTATTGCCTGTCGATATCCGCATCGCTGCCCATTCGAGCAAGCTGAGGTTCCGGCCGCGCGCATATTCGCGTATCGGCAAGGTTTCGATGCTCGACGTCTTCGACAAGCCCATCGCCGACTGGGACTCCGTCGCCAAGCGCTGCTTCGACATCGTCTTCTCGCTCCTCGCCATTGCGCTCCTCTGGCCGGTCATGCTGGGCACCGCGCTCGCGGTGAAGTTCACCTCCAGGGGTCCGATCATCTTCAAACAGAAGCGCCACGGCTTCAACAACGAGATTGTCGAGGTCTACAAGTTCCGCTCGATGTACACGGAAATGAGCGACCCGACCGCCAAGCAGGCCGTGACCAAGAACGATCCGCGCGTGACCCCGGTCGGCCGCTTCATCCGCAAGGCCTCCATCGACGAACTGCCGCAGTTCTTCAACGTGTTGCAGGGCCGGCTGTCGCTGGTCGGGCCGCGCCCGCATGCCGTTGCCGCGCAGACGCAGGATCGCGTCTATGTCGAGGTGGTCGACAGCTATTTCGCGCGGCATCGTGTGAAGCCCGGCGTCACAGGCTGGGCTCAGATCAACGGCTGGCGGGGCGAGATCGACACGGACGAGAAGATCCGCGGGCGCATCGCTGCCGATCTCTACTACATCGAGAACTGGTCGCTGTGGCTCGACCTCAAGATCCTCATCCTTACGCCGATTCGGCTCCTCAAGACGGACAACGCATATTGACCACGCTTGACGCCATGGATGGCGGGACGTTCCACCCGCGGCTCGCAACCTTCCGGTTCATCGGATCCGTGCTGCTGGCGCTTGGCATTTTTCTGACCGGATTTGTCATTCGCGAGCCTGCGCCCACGGATGCCGTGATCGCCCTTCTTCTAGGCTTCTGGTTCATTCTTGGCCTCAAGGTGACCCGTGGCACCGGGCCGCTTGCCATGTTGCTCGTCGCCATCGAGACGGGATGCCTTCTGTCGCTGACACAGATGACGGACATTGCCGGCGGTTTCGTCTATTTCGGCGTGAGCGCGTTCCTCGCGCTGACGGCAATCTTCTATGCCGCGATCTTCGAAGACCGCTACGATCGCATGGAACTGGTCTTCAAGGCCTGGACCGCGGCCGCAGTCATCACCTCCATGCTCGGTATCCTGGGCTATTTCCATGCCTTTCCGGGCTCGGAGATCTTCACGCGCTATGATCGTGCGATGGGCGCCTTCAAGGATCCGAACGTCTTCGGCCCCTATCTCGTCGCCCCTGCCCTCTACCTCATCCATGGCATCCTCACCGGCAAGACCTATCATCTGCCGATCCGGATCGTGTCGCTGCTGATCATTACCCTCGGGATCTTCCTTGCGTTTTCACGCGCGGCCTGGGGCCTCTACGTCTTTGCGGTCGCCCTGCTGGTCTTCATCATGCTCCTGAAGGAGCGAACCTCGGCGTTTCGGCTGAAGATCCTGCTGCTGGCTCTCGCCGGCGTCGCCCTCATGGTGGCGGCGGTGGTCATCGCGCTTCAGTTCCAGAAGGTTGCCGATCTCTTCTCGACGCGCACGGAACTCGTTCAGTCCTATGATGGCGGACATCTCGGTCGCTTCGAGCGCCACCGGCTCGGCTTCATGATGGCGATGGAAAAGCCTCTCGGCATCGGCCCACTCGTCTTCAGCACGATCTTCCCCGAGGACGAACACAATATCTGGCTGAAGATGCTGACAAGCTACGGCTGGCTCGGCTTCGTCTGCTACGTCGGCCTGATCGCCTGGAGCGTCGTCATCGGTTTCCGTCTGTTGCTGCGGAATCGTCCCTGGCAGCCCTACCTGATGATCGCCTGGATCATGCTGGTCGGCCATGTCGGCATCGGCAACGTGATCGACACCGACCACTGGCGGCACTTCTATCTGATCCTCGGCATCATCTGGGCCTGCCGCGCGCTGGAGATGAATTATCAGCGCCAAAAGGCGCTTTCCGAAGCCTGAAAGACGTCAAGAATACAGCGGGCATAGTCAGATAATCGCCCGCATGACGTAACGTCATGCGCTTCAAGCGAAACCTGCAAATTGCTGGAAAAGCGGGGGAAATAATGGTCGGAGCGGCGGGATTCGAACCCACGACCCCTTGACCCCCAGTCAAGTGCGCTACCGGGCTGCGCTACGCTCCGACCTGCCTTCAAGGAAAGCACGCACTCCATAGCCGCGTCGCATGGCAAGCGCAAGAGGCAGGCGGAAGAAATCGACGGAATGATTGCCTGCGCCGCACGTGCGTCTGGATCAACGCACCTGATCCAGCAGGCGCTTGCATTCGAGGAGGTCGTAAAGCGCTTCCTGCAGGAGCGCGCGGTCTTCCTTGCCCACACCCGCGGAACCCATTTCGGGCTCCTGATTCGCCACGCCGAAGCCAAAGAAGCGGCGCGTGGACGGGGCCTTCGCCTTGCCGACGATCTGGTCTTCTTCCAGCGTCGGCGGCTGAATTTTCGCGGCAGCCTGCTCGGCAGCGGCGGCCTGGGACAGGGCTTCCACGGCGTCCATGTCGCCGTTGCCGATGGCAATGACGAACTTGTTGCCGTTCGACTTCAGGAGTTTCTGGACGCCCTTGATCGTATAGCCGTGATCGTAAAGGAGGTGGCGAATGCCCTTGAGAAGATCGACGTCCTCCGGGCGATAGTAACGGCGGCCGCCGCCGCGCTTCATGGGCTTGATCTGGGGGAAACGCGTTTCCCAGAACCTCAGGACGTGCTGCGGAAGATCGAGATCGTCAGCGACCTCGCTGATCGTCCGGAATGCGTCTGGGCTCTTTTCCATTGTCTGTCATCCTGCGGGCCGCGTTCAGGGGCCAGGAATGTTAGGTCCTGCTGCCGCCGTCCCGTTCAGGTGGCGGGTGACGCAGGCTTCTGCTTGGCCTTGCGCTGCTGGTGCGACTTGAGAATGCGCTGCTTGAGCACGTTCGACGCCTTGAAGGTCATGACCCGGCGCGGAGAAATCGGCACTTCCTCACCCGTCTTCGGGTTGCGACCGATCCGCTCGTTCTTGTCGCGGACCTGGAAGGTGGCGAAGGACGACAGCTTTACGCTTTCGCCGCGAACGATCGCATTGCAGATTTCGTCGATGATGGTTTCGACAAGCTCGGCGGACTCGGCGCGCGAAAGACCAACTTTGCGGAAGACCGATTCGGCGAGATCGGCGCGTGTCACGGTTTTACCTGTCATTTTCCCCGCTCTTATCAAAGCTTGTTGTTGATACGGGCTCCACGGACCGGGCGCCTCGCTCATCCTGGCCTCAAGCAGACATGCGCCGGTCAATGCTCCTCACATCTTGCGTCGCGCTCCTCAAGCCAAGCGAGACTATTTCCCTTGCCGTTAACGGTCAAGCGTTGAAAAGCAAAGAAAATTAGATTTCAGAGGGACAAGAACCTACCAGCGCAGGAGCACCGAACCCCAGGTAAAACCGCCGCCCATGGCCTCAAGAAGCACGAGATCGCCTTCCTTGATTCGACCGTCGCCAGCCGCCTGCGCGAGAGCGAGCGGAATGGAGGCCGCCGAGGTGTTGCCGTGCTGGTCAACGGTCACCACAACCTTCTCCATCGGAATGCCGAGCTTCTTTGCCGAACCTTCGATGATGCGGATATTCGCCTGGTGCGGCACGAGCCAATCGAGCTGCTCTATGGATAGACCCGTGGCGTCGAAGGCGGCGACGATCACGTCCGTGATCATGCCGACCGCATGCTTGAAGACTTCCCTGCCCTGCATGCGCAGATGGCCGACGGTGCCCGTCGTCGAAGGGCCGCCATCGACATAGAGCTTTTCCTTGTGCGCACCATCGGAGCGCAGATGCGCAGTCAGTATCCCGCGATCGGCGGAATCGCCATTGCCGTCAACAGCTTCCAGCACGACGGCGCCTGCGCCATCGCCGAAGAGAACACAGGTCGTGCGGTCTTCCCAGTCGAGAAGGCGCGAAAATGTCTCGGCGCCGATGACCAGCGCACGCTTGGCCAGGCCACCGCGCAGATAGGCATCTGCCGTGGTCATGGCATAGACGAAGCCGGAACAGACCGCCTGCAGATCGAAGGCCGCGCCATGGTGAATGCCGAGACGGTTCTGGATTTCGACTGCCGTTGCCGGGAACGTGTGGTCCGGCGTGGAGGTGGCGAGAATGATCAGGTCGATGTCATCCGGTTTCAGGCCAGCGCGATCGAGCGCTGCGCGCGCTGCCGCCGTGCCGAGAGAGGCGGTCGTCTCCCCCTCTCCCGCGATATAGCGCTGACGTATACCTGTCCGCTGAACGATCCACTCGTCAGAGGTCTCGACCTGGCCTTCGAGCTCGCTGTTGGTCACTACGCGAGCGGGCAGCGAGGCACCAAAGCCTCTCACCACGGAACGGATCATAAATGTCAAACCCCGTCGTCATCCGCGTCGACCTTCACGGGAAGACGCCTCGAATGAAAATTCTTCAGATCGTTTTCGATCTTTTCGTTCAATTGATTGCGGGCCATATCATAGCCCACTTCGACCGCGGCTGCGAAGCCTTCGGCGTCGGTACCGCCATGGCTCTTGATGACGATGCCGTTCAGGCCGAGAAAGACGGCGCCGTTGACCTTGCGCGGGTCCATCTTGTCGCGGAGCATGTCGAAAGCGCTCTTGGCAAACAGATAGCCGATCTTGGCGAGCAGCGTGCGCGACATGGCGGTGCGCAGATAGGTCGCGAGCTGGCGCGCCGTGCCTTCCGCCGCCTTCAGTGCGATATTGCCGGTAAAGCCTTCGCTGACCACGACATCGACCGTGCCCTTGCCGAGGTCGTCGCCTTCGACGAAGCCGGCATAGCGGATGGAGGCGAAATCGGATTCACGCAGGATGCGACCGGCTTCCTTGACTTCTTCCTGGCCCTTGACCTCTTCGACGCCGACATTGAGCAGGCCGACGGAGGGCCGCTTCAGTTCGAAGAGCGCGCGCGCCATGGCGCCACCCATCAGGGCGAAATCGACAAGCTGCTGGGCGTCCGCACCGATCGTCGCGCCGACGTCTAGAACGATGCTTTCGCCTTTCAGGGTCGGCCAGATGCCGGCAAGCGCAGGGCGCTCGATATTGGCCATGGTGCGCAGGCAGAACAGCGCCATCGCCATCAGGGCACCTGTGTTACCGGCAGAGACGGCAACATCGGCCTCCTTCAGCTTCACAGCCTCGATTGCCTTCCACATGGAAGATTTGTAGCGGCCGCGGCGCAGCGCCTGGCTCGGCTTCTCTTCCATGCTGATGGCGACTTCGACGGCATGAAACTCCGATTTCGCCTTTAGCGCCGGATATTTGTTCAGGATCGGCAGGCATTCGGCTTCAATGCCATAAATGGCAAAGCGCATATCGGGATGCCGCTCCAGTGCGCGCGCTGCTCCGGGAATAGCCACGCTGGGACCGAAGTCGCCGCCCATCGCATCAAGTGAAATTGTTACCACGCGCTACCCTGTCCTGCTGTTCGCACAGGCATTTCTGCCCCTACGAAATTGGGGTCAAAATACCCTTTTTCGATCCGCGTACAACTGCCATTGCGGTTTTTCAAATGGAAATGCCTTGCGGTGAGGCTCAAGGCGCACACAAACAAGGCAATTTTCCGCGGCAACGAGACGATTACTCCGGTTTCTTCCAATCCTTCAGGACCGCGAAGGGCGACGGCTTGCGATCGTCGGCTTCGGTGGACTCGACGTGATCGGCAAATTCCACGCCCTGCTTGCGCGGATAGGGATCGATGGCCAATGCGACAGCTTCGCAGACGGCATCGCCCGCATCGATCGTGTCACCGCTGAACTGTTCCGGAATATCCTCACCTTCCGGATCGAGCACCATTTCGCCGCGGTCGTCGAGAACCAGGCGCGCAAGACGTGAGCCTTCCGGCACATAGATGCGGTCGATCTCTTCGGAAATCTTCGTTTCCACCGGCTCGAGCGTGACGACGCAGGACTGCACGATCTCGGCATTGACGTGACCGCGGATCCGCACGCCGTCCTTCTTCCAGCGCGCGACCTGCAGCTCGCTGTCCAGCCGCTTGACGGCCTCGACGCGCCAGAGCTTCGCAAGGCCTTCGAGTTCCTTTGCGTCAGCCGCGAGCTTCACGGTCACAGGGTTCGCCGAAATGTGGCCAACCTTGACCTTGTAGGAAAACGGCGCGTCGCCCTTTTCTTTCACAGGCTGCATTTTCATGTCCTTTCCATCGGCTTGGGCTCCATCAGGAGAGCCGCACCGGTCGCAATCTGGTCTTCCGAAACGTGCCCGAGGGCCGCTTCCGCCTCGATCATGTAGGTAGCGAGCGCCGTCATGTCAGGGGCGTCGGGCTCGTCGGGCCGGATATTGCGGCGGAGCGCGCCCTTCAAGGCCTCGAGGTCGGCATTGTCGAGTGCCGCCGCGTAGGATTCCAGCCTGCCGTAATACATCCGCGCGAATTTCTTCACACGCTTCGGCACGCCCACATCACCGACACCCAGTTCACGGATCGAGTGATCGATATCCTCGAAGAAGTAGTCGATGATCTCCTGGGCAATTTCCTGTCCGCTGCGCTCAGACTGCGCCGTGCGGCGGAAATAGAGAATCAGGACGACCGTCAGCATCTCGAAGCGGCCCAGCACAGTGTCGGGGACGCCCATGTCCGAATAGAACAGCGGGCGCCTGGCGGCCTGCGTCAGATGCTCATATTGCCGGGTCACAATGGCCTGGTTGCTATTTTTTTTCCTGAACAGCCCAAATATCATGAAAAAGCCCGGTATTGATTATTTGTCCACGCTGTAAAGCGCGGCCCCGCCGCGGACCGATGTTGCATCATCGTTAAAGCTGGTTTACCCAAGCAGGCACGAATTGCAACGCGTATTTGCCCCCGCGTCACGGGAAAGGAATTACTTTGGCTATCGTGTCAAAACTCAATATCGCGCGGTCGTCACTGCTCATCGCTCTTGCAGCTACGGCCATCGGTACCACCGGTTGCATGGGTACATCGCGAGACGTCATCAACAACGGTTTCATCGCTGACGAGCAGACCCTGAAGCTGGTTCCCGTGGGGTCGAGCCGCGAACAGGTTCTTCTGTCGCTTGGCACCCCCTCGGCAACAGCAACCTTCGACCGCGAAGTCTTCTATTACATTTCGCAGAAGCGCGAACGCAGGTTCGAATTCATGAAGCCCTCGCTGGTTTCGCAAAGCGTGCTGGCTGTCTATTTCACCAAGGACGGCACGGTGGAGAAGCTCTCCAACTATCAGATGCAGGACGGCAAGGTCTTCGACATGATCTCGCGCACGACGCCGACCGGCGGCACGGAACTCACCTTCCTGCAGCGTATCCTGTCCGGTGGCGCTGCGTCCGGTGCGCAGGCGGCTCGCGGCCTGCTGGGCGGTGCCCCGAAGTACTGATCCTTCCGGGACCCGTCTCGGGTTCCGGAGCGCTACAAGATGCAAAAAGGGCCCGCAATGTTTCCATTGCGGGCCTTTTCCGTTGCAGCCTGATCAGGCGAGGACTGCGAGCAGCAGGAGCGCCACGATATTGGTGATCTTGATCGCCGGATTGACGGCGGGACCAGCAGTATCCTTGTAGGGGTCGCCGACGGTGTCACCGGTGACGGAGGCCTTGTGGGCATCCGAACCCTTCAGGTGGCGAACGCCGTCTTTGTCGACGAAGCCGTCTTCGAAGGACTTCTTGGCGTTATCCCATGCGCCGCCGCCCGAGGTCATCGAGATCGCGACGAAGAGGCCGTTGACGATCACGCCGAGAAGCGAGGCGCCCAGCGCTGCGAAGGCCGAGGCCTTGGAGCCGGAGATGAGCAGCACGCCGAAATAGACGACGAGCGGTGCCAGAACCGGCAGAAGCGAAGGCACGATCATCTCGCGGATGGCGGCCTTGGTCAGGATGTCCACCGCACGTCCATAGTCGGGCTTTTCAGTTCCCGCCATGATGCCCGGCTTTGCCTTGAACTGGCTGCGCACTTCCTCGACGATCGAGCCCGCCGCACGTCCGACTGCAGTCATCGCGATACCGCCGAAGAGGTAGGGGATGAGGCCGCCGAAGATGAGACCGGCCACGACATACGGATTGGATAGATCGAAGGAGATCGTCCCGACATCGGCGAAGTACGGATACTTGTCCCCATGGCTTGCAAAATACTGCAAGTCATTCGAGTAGGCCGCGAAGAGAACCAGGGCGCCGAGACCTGCCGAGCCGATGGCATAGCCCTTGGTGACGGCCTTGGTCGTATTGCCGACGGCGTCGAGCGCGTCGGTCACCTTGCGAACATCCGGCGGCAGTTCCGACATTTCGGCAATCCCGCCGGCATTATCGGTGACCGGACCGAAGGCGTCGAGCGCCACGATCATACCGGCAATCCCGAGCATGGCCGTCACGGCAATGCCGGTGCCGAACAGGCCGGCAAGCTGGTAGGTGGTGATGATGCCGCCGACGATGACGATCGCCGGAAGCGCCGTCGACTCCAGCGACACGGCCAGGCCCTGGATCACGTTGGTGCCGTGACCCGTCACGGAGGCCTGCGAGATCGAGTTGACCGGGCGCTTGTTGGTGCCGGTATAGTATTCCGTGATGACGACGATCAGCGCCGTTACCACAAGACCGATGAGGCCGGAGATGAACAGGTTCTTGCCGGTTACGACAAGGCCGTTCACGGTGCCGACTTCGCCCCAGCCGACGGTGAGCGATGTCGCAGCACCCAGGCTGACGATGGACAGAAGGCCAGTCACGATCAGGCCCTTGTAGAGCGCGCCCATGATCGAGTTGTTGGAGCCGAGCTTCACGAAGAAGGTCCCGACAATCGATGTGATGATCGAGCCGGCGCAGATGGCGAGCGGATAGATCATCGCGGTGCCCAGCATCTGGCTTCCGGCAAAGAAGATCGCCGCCAGCACCATGGTTGCCACGACCGAGACGGCATAGGTCTCGAAAAGGTCGGCCGCCATGCCTGCGCAGTCGCCGACATTGTCGCCCACGTTGTCTGCGATGGTGGCAGGGTTGCGCGGGTCGTCTTCCGGAATGCCGGCCTCGACCTTGCCGACGAGGTCGCCGCCAACGTCCGCGCCCTTGGTGAAGATACCGCCGCCAAGACGGGCGAAGATGGAGATGAGCGATGCGCCGAAACCGAGCGCGACGAGCGCATCGATGACGTTACGCGAGCCCGGCTCGTACTGCATTGGGCCGGTCAGGATGTAGTAATAGACCGAGACGCCAAGAAGCGCGAGGCCAGCCACCAGCATGCCAGTGATGGCACCGGACTTGAAGGCGATGTCGAGACCGCCGGCAAGGCTTTTGGAAGAGGCCTGCGCGGTGCGCACGTTGGCGCGCACCGAGACATGCATGCCGATGAAACCGGCCGCGCCCGAAAGCACCGCGCCGATCAGGAAACCGATTGCGGCCGCTCCGGACAGAAGCAACCATGCTGCAATGAACACGATGACGCCGACTATGGCGATCGTCTTGTACTGCCGTGTCAGATAGGCTTGCGCACCTTCGCGGATATAGCCCGCGATCTCGCGCATTCTTTCATTTCCCTGGTCGGCAGCCAGAACTGACTGCGTGGCCCATATCGCATAGACCACTGACAACAAACCACATGCAATCACGCCGAATAGTATCGTCATTCGCAAGTTCCTCCTTCAGCGCTCCGCCTCCCAACGTCGCGCCCTTGCATTGTTGCAAGGGGAGAGTGCGTGGTGCAGGAGAGCACGTCAAGGCCCGCCCGAATGAGCGCGCTCTTAATTTTGCAGGCCGGAGAAAATGCGCCTTGAGGTCGATCAACCCTCTGGCTTGACGTCTGGCAGGTCGCGTCGCGACGTTACCGCGCGGACGTACGCGGCGTCTTGCGGATCAGCATGATGAGAGCAACGAGGCAGATGATGCAGACCGGCCAGATCGTATAGGCCATCATGTTCCAGCCCTGGCTGTTGAAGACCTTGCCGGAGGAGAGCGAGGCGAGCGCCACGACGGTGAAGAGGAAGATGTCGTGGAAACCCTGCACCTTGTCCGCCTCTTCCGGGCGATAGCTGGAGGCTACGATGGCGGTGGAGCCGATGAAGCCGAAATTCCAGCCGATGCCGAGCAGAATCAGCGAGCCCCAGAAATTCCAGATTGCCGTCCCGAGCACGGCCACGACGGCACAGCCCATGAGAACGAGGAGCCCTGTCGCCACGATCTTCTCGACGCCGAAGCGGGTGATCAGGTGGCCGGTGAAGAAGCTGGGGCCGAACATGGCGAGCACGTGCCACTGGATGCCGAGCGTCGACATTTCCGGCGAGTAGCCGCAGCCGACGACCATGGCGAGCGGTGCACCGGTCATCATGAAGGTCATCAGCGCGTAGGAGCCTATGCCACAAAGCATGCCGGTGATGAAGCGCTGCGTGCCGATGATCTCGGTCAGCGGCCGGGCCGGCTTGCTGTCGGCATGCTTCTCGCCAATATTCGGCAGCTTCAGCCTGCTGAGAACCACAATGCTCAGGAGCGCAAGCGGAATGATCGCGAGGAAGGCGCCCGCGAATGGGACGCCGGGCAAGCTGTCACGCAACCAGATCGCGATCTGCGGTCCGATGACGGCAGAGACGACGCCGCCGACAAGGATCCAGGAAATCGCCTTCGGCTTGTAGAAGGACGGCGAAGCATCGGCAGCGGCGAAGCGGAACTTCTGGACGAAACCGGATGAGGTGCCGAGCAGCAGCAGGGACACAGCGAAGAGCCAGAAGCTGCCCTTGATCAATGCAGTGGCGGCCAGAAGCGCGCCGCCGCATGCAATCAGCCCGCCGAGAATGAAGGCCTGCTTGCGGCCGGCATAGCGTGTGACAAGGGCAATGAGCGCCGCGCCGACGGCCGTTCCGACATTGAAGCCGGTTGCCGGCGCGGTGGCCAGAGACTTGTCCGCCGCCAGCAGCTGATAGCCGGCAAGGGCTGCCAGCGAGATCGAGATGGGAGCGACGGCGCCCTGGATGGCCTGTGCGATAGCCAGGATCGCGACATTGCGTCTCGCCTTCGCCAGCGCTTGCGCCATACCGTCAACCGCGGCGTCCATGAAGCCCCCTCTCCCGTCGTCTCTCAGCTCGGCCGCACCTGCTTGGCAATCCGGTCGAGGACGGCGTTGACAAGGCGCGGCTCTTCTTCTTCGAAGAACGCCTGTGCGATCTCGACATACTCATTGACAATAACCGCGATCGGTACGTCCTTGCGCTCGATCAATTCGAACGTGCCTGAGCGAAGGATTGCGCGCACCGTGCTGTCGAGGCGGGACAGCGTCCAGCCTTCCTGCAGCGCCTTGGTGATCATCGGATCGAGCTTGAGCTGGTCGCGGACCACGCCGGCGACGATAGACCGGAACCACGACGGGTCGGCTTTCAGATACTGATCGCCATCGATCTCCTGGCCCAGACGGTAGGTTTCGTATTCGGAAACCACCTCGAGGACGCCGGAGCCGCCGACATCCATCTGGTAGAGAGCCTGGACGGCGGCGAGACGGGCAGCGCCGCGCTGATTGGCCGGCTTGACGGTTTTTGCAGAAGTGTCGTTCGTCATGATCAACCGCCGAATTTTTCCTTCAGCGCGATCATGGTCAGCGCCGCGCGGGCAGCAAAGCCGCCCTTGTCGAGTTCGGTCTTGCGGGCGCGGGCCCATGCCTGCGCTTCATTCTCGACCGTGAGGATACCATTGCCGAGCGGCAGAGATTCACTGACGGCGAGGTCCATGAGTGCGCGCGAGGATTCGTTCGAGACGATGTCAAAGTGATAGGTCTCGCCCCGAATGACCATGCCGAGTGCGATGAAGCCGTCATAGACAACGCCACCGGTATCGCCGCCGTCGAGGGCCATGGCGATGGCAGCCGGAATTTCGAGAGCACCCGGAACCGTGACGACGTCAAACGTCGCACCGGCTTCCTTGAGCGCGGAAGTCGCCCCGTCGAGAAGCGCATCGGAAAGATCGTCGTAGAAGCGTGCCTCGACAATGAGAAGATGAGGCGTGAGGTCCTCGGTCATGGGACTGTCCAATCTTTGAAAATCTGGTGAATTGAGGCCGGTCAAACCATGCCCCGCCTCTCTTGGCAAGCAAATTCGGCATTTTCGCCCCCTTCGGACCGACGGGTGATGGGCGGGGCGGGTATTGGCGAAGATGTCAGCGCCCGTTCCTTGACACAACGCAAGTCGCGAACCGCGTTTTTCATGGCGAAAGTTGGGCGGAGATCATGAACTTAATTTAACAAAATCATGATCTTATTACAATCATTTAAGTTGGCAATAAACTTCGGCGGCCTTACCTTCATGCTCATGGAAGGCTGCTGCACCGCAACGGGATGGGCCTTCCGGGGAGGCCGAGCGTCGCACATGCGTCTCATGGTGAGGCGTAGCGCAAGGTCTAAAGCATCTGCCGATTTGCAGGTGTCCCGCGATATACGGATGGAGATATCCCATGAGAAATTCGCTTACCGCTATTGGCGCCATGACTTTTGCAGCCCTGATTACCACCATCGGCTCGGCCGAAGTGGCCAATGCAAAGATGACGAAGCATTCGGACGCAGCTACGTCCACGATGTCTGCCGCCTCGCCCGTCGAAGCTGCCATCCGCGCTTCGAATGGCGCCGACGTTGCCGTCATCGATGAAGCCTCGCTCCCGAGACAGGATGCAGCTTTCATTCAGGAAACGACGTCCGGCGGTCAGTTGAAGGCCATTCAGGCCTCGATCAGTGCGAACCCGGCGCTGGTCAAGAAGCTCAGCGCCCAGAATGTCGATGTCAAGGAAATCACCGGCGCCGTGAAGGCCGCCGATGGCAGCATCGTCCTCTACACGATGTAATCATCCGCAACGGCCCGCCCGCCGACCCCGGACGTGAAATCCCTCCGCTTCTCCAGTCGCGGGGGGATTTGCTTTTGCAGCGTTACTTGAACTCGGCAAGCCGCGCGGCGTAGCGCGCCATCGTGTCGATCTCGAAGTTGATCTTGTCACCGACCTTGCGGTCGCCCCAGGTCGTGACTTCCAGCGTGTGGCGGATCAGCAGGATATCGAAGTCGCAGCCCGAGACGGCATTGACGGTCAGCGATGTCCCATCCAGTGCCACGGACCCCTTCGGGGCGACGAAACGGCCAAACTCCTCCGGCACGCGCAGGCGGAAACGGGTGGCATCGCCTTCAGGCTCGATCGCAACGATCTCGGCCATCCCGTCGACATGGCCGGACACGATATGCCCACCCAGTTCGTCGCCGATCTTCAATGCGCGTTCGAGATTGACCCGCGCGCCTTCCTTCCAGGTGCTGATCGTCGTGAGGCGCAGGGCCTCCTCCCAAGCCTCGACCTCGTACCAGCGGTCGTTCGAGCCGGCATCGGGCAGGGTCACAACCGTGAGGCAGACGCCGGAATGGGAGATGGACGCGCCGATATCGATGGTCTTTGGATCATAGGCGGTTGCGACGCGCAGGCGGATGCCCTCCGCCAGCGGCGTGATCTTCTCCACCTTGCCGACATCCGTAACGATACCCGTGAACATCTCATTCCATCCTTTCGAAAATTTCCAGCCGATCCTCGCCCAAGGTTTCGTTTGAAACAAGCGCGAAGCCGGCGGGCATGTGTCCAGGCGTGATCGGTGACGCGACACCGGCGTCTCCGACAGTCGCTGTCCCTTCAAAGAGCCAGATCCGATCAACCAAATCCGCCTTGAGGAAGTCCTCCGCCACGCGTGCGCCGCCTTCCACCATCAGGGAACTCATTCCCCGGGAGGCAAGGCTTTGCAGCAGATCGAGCAGCGAAGCGGCTTCAAGCGTCTCCACACCGCAATCCTGCAGGACGGCGCGGCGCGTGAGCCAGGCGTCGTCGCGCACCGTTTCGTCAGGGGAGATGACGGCGATGACCGGAACCTTGTGCGCCGTCCGAGCCAGCTTAGAGGTCGGTGGCAACAGCAGGAGGCGGTCGAGCACCAGCCGCACCGGCGAACGCGCCTCTAGTCCCGGCAGGCGACATGTCAGGTCCGGATCGTCGGCGAGTGCCGTGCCGATGCCGACAAGGATCGCATCGCTTTCGGCACGCAGATGCTGCACTGTCTCTCGCGACTCAGTGCCTGTGATGCGCACCTGTCCCTCACCGCGCCGGCCGAGCATGCCGTCCTTTGACACGGCGAGCTTCAGCGTCACATGGGCCCTGCCCTTCGTCTGGCGCGTGAGATAGGCCGCAAGACCGCGTTTCGCTGCCGCCTCCATCAAGCCCGTTTCGACCGTGATTCCGGCTTCACGCAACATGCGGATGCCGTTGCCGCTGACGCGTGGATCAGGATCGGTCACGGCAATGACGACGCGCGAAACACCCGCCGCAATCAGCGCGCTGGCACAGGGCGGCGTCTTGCCGTGATGGGAACATGGTTCGAGCGTGACATAGGCTGTGGCACCGCGCGCCTTTTCGTCTGCCTCGGCCAGCGCCTGCGTCTCCGCGTGGGGCCGGCCCGATCTCGCCGTCACGCCGCGTCCGACGATCTCGCCGTCGCTAACCAGCACGCAGCCTACCGAGGGATTGGTAGACGTCTGGCCGATATGGGTGGCGGCAAGCGCGATAGCCTCCGCCATGAAGCCCTCATCGGCGGAATGGCATGCCTCACCCACCTCAGTGATCCCCGGGGTCACGGGCAATCTTGGCGTTCACCTCGGACAGGACCTGCGCGAAGTCCTCGATATGGGTGAAATCGCGATAGACGGAGGCGTAGCGGATGAAGCCCACGTCATCGAGGGACTTCAGCGCTTCCAGCACCTGCAGGCCGATTTCTTCCGATGGGATTTCCGTGTCGCCGGAGCTTTCCAGGCGCCGGACGATGCCGGAGACGGCGCGCTCGATGCGGTCGCGGTCAACGGGGCGCTTGCGCAGCGCGATCTCGAAGGAGCGAACCAGCTTCTCGCGGTCGAAGGGAACCTTGCGTCCCGTTTTCTTGACCACCATAAGCTCGCGGAGCTGTACCCGCTCGAATGTCGTGAAACGTCCGCCGCAATCGGGGCAGATACGACGGCGTCGAATGGCAGACGAATCTTCCGCCGGCCGCGAGTCCTTCACCTGGCTGTCCAGCGATCCGCAATAGGGGCATCGCATAGGGCGGCTCCTCGAAAATTGAAATGGCTCCGCGCCAGAATCAGGCGCGGAGCCATTCTATTACGCCATGTAGGGATACATGGGGAAGCGGTTCGTCAGTTCAACCACCTTGGAACGCACACCGGCTTCAACGGTCGCATTGCCTTCGTCGGAATTGGCGACCTTCAGACCGTCGAGGACTTCGACGATCAGGTTGCCGATTTCCTTGAATTCAGCTTCCTTGAAACCGCGCGTCGTGCCGGCCGGCGTACCGAGGCGGACGCCGGAGGTGACGAAGGGCTTTTCGGGATCGAACGGGATGCCGTTCTTGTTGCAGGTTATGTAGGCGCGGCCGAGGCCGGCTTCCGCACGCTTGCCGGTCGCGTTCTTCTTGCGAAGGTCTACGAGCATCAGATGGTTGTCGGTGCCGCCCGAAACGATGTCGAGGTTATGGCTGATCAGCGTGTCGGCGAGCGCCTTGGCGTTCTTGACGACCTGAGCGGCATAGTCCTTGAACTCCGGCTTCAGCGCTTCGCCGAAGGCAACGGCCTTGGCGGCGATGACATGCATGAGCGGGCCGCCCTGCAGGCCGGGGAAGACGGCCGAGTTGAACTTCTTCGCCAGATCCTCGTCATTGGTGAGGATCATGCCACCGCGCGGGCCGCGGAGCGACTTGTGCGTCGTGGACGTTGCAACGTGGCAATGCGGGAACGGCGACGGATGCTGGCCACCGGCAACGAGACCGGCAATGTGGGCCATGTCGACCATGAGGTATGCGCCGACTTCGTCAGCGATGTCGCGGAAGCGCTTCCAGTCCCAGATGCGGGAGTAGGCAGTGCCGCCGGCGATGATCAGCTTCGGCTTGAACTTGCGGGCCTTCTCGGCAACGTCGTCCATGTCGAGCTGGTGGTCGTCTTCACGCACGCCATAGGAGACGACGTTGAACCACTTGCCGGACATGTTGACCGGCGAACCGTGGGTCAGGTGGCCGCCCGAGTTCAGGTCGAGGCCCATGAAGGTGTCGCCCGGCTGCAGGAGCGCGAGGAACACGGCCTGGTTCATCTGCGAACCGGAGTTCGGCTGGACGTTGGCAAAGTTGACGCCGAAGAGCTTCTTGGCGCGTTCGATCGCCAGTTCTTCGGCGATATCGACGAACTGGCAGCCGCCATAGTAGCGCTTGCCCGGATAGCCTTCGGCATACTTGTTCGTCATGATCGAGCCCTGCGCTTCCAGAACGGCGCGGGAGACGATATTTTCGGATGCGATCAGCTCGATCTCGTGACGCTGACGACCGAGTTCCTTCTCGATGGCGCCGAAAATGTCCGGATCGGTTTCAGCGAGGGTCTTGGTGAAAAAGCCAGCAGTCGCGCTCATGAGCAGCCTCTCGAGTAAATCAGCGGAAATCGTTGAAGGCCAGTCTCTTAAAGCCCCCGGGCCCCAAGGGCAAGTCGGGATTGCGCCACCGCCTGTCAAGAGCGCGCCAGAGCCGCACCAAGCCCCATGATTGTCACAAAACTTTCTTCCAATCGTAATATCCGGTCGCCTTGGCCGCTGGTGCGGTAAAGCCCGCGCCGCTTGATCGCGCTGAAACAGGTGAAGCCTTGCCCCCTCTTCCCGGAACGCCGGACTCCCGTATCGAAATCTTCTACTTCGACGCCGGAGGCGGGCATCGCAATGCCATGACGGCGCTGACGCGGCTGATCGAGACGGAAAGGCCGGGCTGGCAGGTGACGCCGGTGGACCTGCAGGCGCTGCTGGAGCCGATCGATCCCGTTTACAAGCTCACACGTCGCGTCACAGGGTCGCTCAAGCGATTGCTGCGGCCCGTTGCGCCTAGCCTGAGCACCATCGAACCGTGGCAGGCGCAGGACATCTACAATAGCGCCCTCAAGCGCGGGGTGACGACGGGCATGGGCGCGATCCTGCCGGTGCTCCAGCGTTTCATTGCCCGCTACGCGACCGAAATCGAGCCGCTGCTGGCGAAACGCTGGAAGGATCCGGCGACCCCTCGCCCGGATCTCGTCGTCTCGGTCATCCCGAATTTCAACTGGGTCCTCTATGGCGCGCTCCGCCGTGCGCTGCCGAATGTTCCCTATGCCACCGTCATTACCGACTTTGCCGACTGCCCGCCGCATTTCTGGATGGAAGATCAGGATCAGATCATGATCTGCGGAACGGATATCGCCTATCGGCAGGCGGTTGCCACCGGGTTTTACAAACCGCAGGACATCCATCTCGTCTCGGGCATGATCCTGAAGGACAATTTCTACACGCCTGCCCCTGCCGACGCGCCGACGCGCAAGCAGCTCGGGCTCTCCGCAGACGGGCCGGTGGCGCTGATCATGTTCGGCGGCAATGGAGCATCGAGCGCGACCAATAATATCCTCAGCCAGCTGGATAAAACCGGGCTCGGTATCGAATCGATCGTCATGTGCGGACGCAACGCGCCGCTTCTCAAATCGCTCGAAGGACGGCCGGGCTGCAAGCCGGTCGGTTTTGTCAACAACGTCGCGGACTATATGCGTCTGGCCGATTTTTTCATCGGCAAGCCCGGCCCCGGCAGCGTCGCGGAAGCGCTGCATATGGGCCTGCCGGTCATCGTCGAGAAGAATGCCAATACCATGCCGCAGGAACGACCAAATCCGGACTGGGTGGCTGACAAGGGTGTTGGCGTCGTCATCTCAAGCTTCCGCAAGGATACAGGCAATGCCGCGCGGCAGGTGCTGGTCAATCTCAGGCACTATCAGGACAATATCCGCAGCAACGTTCCGGAAAACCGCGCCGTCTATGAAACCGTCGCGATCTTCGAGCGCTATCTGACGTAAGCCAACCTTCACATGGTCGCGAGCGCCCAGGCGACGAGCGCGCCGGAGACCTGACCGAAGGCAGAGTTCATCGCGGCGATATAGGCCTTGTTGCCGGAGCCCGAGACTGGCACAGCCGCGCGGAAGCTCTTGGACGCGCGCACCTGACCGTTGCGGTCATTGAGCAGACGCGCCGTGATATCGACGACAGCAACGCCCTCTGAGGCGGAAATCTCGAACGTGTTGATCGTCGTCTGGATCTGCTCGTCGATGGCAAGGCCATCCCCGGGCAGGCCCGCCCCGCCGACCTTGCCGGAATTCTGGAAGGCCTGCGCAAGCTTCAGCTGCACGAGTTTCGGCAGGCGATCGGACCACTGGCTGTCGCCGAGGAACTGATATTCCTGGCCCGAAACATGCACGACAACATTCTGGCTATCCAGCATCTGGGTGGCGACCGGGTTGGCGATCAGCACCTGACGCCCCTTGCGCGTCGGGCCGGCGGCGGACGGGGTCGCCGTCAGGCCAAACGTGTCCTTGGGCGTTGAGGTCGCACAAGCCGAAAGCCCCATGGTCGCGGCCAGAAGCAGCGCCAGGGAGAATTTCGTCAGCCGGTTGTTCGTCGTCAAAGCCTGCACAACACTACCTCACTCTTGCCTTCACACCGGCCATTTACGTGGGCCTAAAGTCTTTGTTGCCGTTTGTTTTTCGGGAAAACCGGCTTCCACTTTTCCCTGACAAACCCTAGCGACGGGTCCGCCCGTCAAAAGTCTTCACCTGATCGCCGCCGAAAAGCAATCTCTGTGGGTCGCTGTCGAAATTGGTGATCGTGCGGTTCAGATTGTCGACCGCCTGACGCATGTCGCCCACGAGCGCCTGGATGCCTCCAAGCCCCTGCGACGAGAAGCGCGAGAGATTGTCGGCAATCGGCCCGATCCTGGAATTCAGCGTCACCGCAACTTCCTTGTATGCAGCCAGCGTTTCCTTGGCTTGCGCCATCAGCGACGAACCGTCGCCGGAACCCAGCATGTTGTCGACCTTGGCCAGGATGCCATCGACGCGGTTGGAAGCCTTGTTGAGCTTGGAAGCCAGTTCCGAAGCGTCGTTGATCGCCTGATCGATCTGCTGGCGACGGTTGTTGATGTCGGTGGTCACTGCCTTGACGTCGGCAACGGCGGACCGCGCGTCGGCGACGGCCTTGGAGATATCGTCAACCGACCCCTTGATCTTCTGCGGATCGATCGCCGCAATCAGCTTGTCTGCCTTGGCGAGCGTATCATTGGCCGACGACGCGAGAGTTGCGATGTTGTCCGCAGCCTTGTTGAACTTCTCGAGCGAGGTCTTGATCTCGCCGGAGCTGTCGGCAAGGTTCTTCGTGACCGTATCGGCGTTCGCGAGAATGTTGTCGATCTTCTTCGGATCCACTGCCTTGATCAGCGCATCGACGGAAGCGAGCGTGCCATCGAGGCGGCCCGACAGGCCATTGACCGTATCGGAGAGCTTGCCGACGCTCGCCAGGAACTTGTTCACGCCATCGGCATTGTCGGCCAGCGCCTTGCTGAAGGTCTCGGCATTCTTGACCGTATTTGTCAGCGGTTCACGCGCGTCGGCGGCAAAGGTTTGAATCTGGCCGACCGCCTCGTCGGCGCGCTTCAGGATCTTGTCCGCGGTTGCCAGCAGGTTGGTCACGCTCGACTGGTCGGCCAGCAGCATCGGCGCGCGACCGGTCTTGCGGGCTTCTTCCAGCAGGTTGACGCCGCCAGGCTTGCCGCCGGAAAGCTCGATATAGGCCGCACCCGTCAGGCCCTGGATACCCAGAACGGCCTTGGTCGATTCATAGATCGGCGCATCCGAGTTCACCTGCGTGAAAGCCACGGAATAATTGGGGTCCGTCGCATCGATGGCAAGCGACTTCACCGACCCGACCTGGATGCCGTTGAAGCGCACGGCCGAGCCGACGGACAGGCCGTTGGCGGAGCCCGGAATGCGGATGATGAGATCGGACATCGGCCCCTGGCGCCCATATTGAGACATCCAGAAGACGAACATGAACGCCGCGGCGACAACTGCCACCGTGAAGAATCCGACTATTGCGTAGTTCGCTTTGGTTTCCATGGTCCGGCCAATCGGGCGTCAAACGCCCGTTTCAAATTTCATCCATGCCCGCTCTATGCAGGCTTCACAATCGTTCTTGCCCTTTTTCCCCGGAAATAGGCCTGAACCCACGGGTCGTCGAAGGCGAGCATGTCCTCGATCGTTCCTTCAACCAAAACCCTTTTCTGCCCTAACACAGCTATACGGTCGCACACCGAGAACAGACTATCGAGGTCGTGCGTCACCATGTAGACGGTCAGCCCCAGCGTGTCGCGCAACCGCGCGATCAGTTCGTCGAATTCGGCCGCGCCGATCGGATCGAGACCCGAGGTCGGCTCGTCCAGAAAGACCAGGTCGGGGTCGAGCGCCAGGGCACGGGCCAGCGCAGCGCGCTTGATCATACCGCCCGAAAGCTCCGACGGAAACTTGTCCGCTGCATCGGGCTGCAAGCCTACCAACTCGATCTTCAGCTTTGCAAACTCGTCCATCATCGACTGCGGAAGGTCGAGATACTCCCGCATCGGCAGCTGGATATTCTCCTTCACGGTGAGCGCCGAGAACAGCGCGCCGTGCTGGAAGAGGACACCGAGGCGCGTATCCATCTCGACGCGCTCGTTGGCGTCGAGCGAATCGTAGTCGTGGCCCAAGATCGAGATCGACCCGGATTTGCGCGGCACGAGCTTGAGGATCGTGCGCATGAGGACCGACTTGCCGGTGCCGGAGGCCCCCACGAAGCCGAGGATCTCGCCGCGGCGGACGTCGAGGTTCAAGTGGTCGAGAACCACCTTCTCGCCGAAGGCAACGGTCACGTCCTTGACCGAGAGGATGATGTCGTCGTTTTTCGCTTCGTCTGCCATCGCCGCCTCAGAACTTGATTGCCGCGTAGAACATGGCGAAGAGCCCGTCCACGAGGATGACGACGAAGATGGCGCGCACGACGGAAGACGTCACATGCTTGCCGAGCGATTCGGCGCTGCCGCCGACTTTGAGGCCTTCCACAGCCGCGACCACACCGATGATCAGCGCCATGAACGGCGCCTTCAACAAGCCGGCGATGATGGTCGAGTAATCGACGGCATGCCGCAGCCGGGAGAGAAACACCTCGAAGGTGATTCCCGAATAGGCCCACGTCACGACCGCAGCCCCTGAAAGCGCCGCGAAATTGGCGATGATCGTGAGCAGCGGCAGCGAGATGATCAGCGCCACGAGCCTCGGAAAGATCAGCACGCCGACCGGGTTCAGCCCCATGACGGTCAGCGCGTCGATTTCCTCGCGCATCTTCATGGAGCCCACTTCCGCCGTGATCGCGCTGCCGGAGCGGCCGGCGATCATGATCGCGGTGAGCAACACGCCGATCTCGCGCAATTGCAGGATGCCGACGAGGTCGACCACGAAGATTTCCGCGCCGAAATAGCGCAGCTGGAATGCGCCCTGTTGCGCGATGATGGCGCCGATCAGGAAGCTCATGAGCAGGATGATCGGGACGGCACCGACGCCCATGCGATCGATCTGGTTGACGATGGATGCCGGCGAGACGCCGGAGCCGCGACCGAGCTTGAGCTGAGCCCCGCTGACAGCCGAACCGAGGATGTGCATGGACATCAGAATGTCCTGCCAGAGGTCAACCGTGACCTTGCCGACCGGTGTCATGAGACGCACGAACAAGCTGTCGGGCGAAGGTTTGGCGGATGTGTCTTCCTTCAGGCGTTCCGGCAGAGAACTGATGAGATCGAGATGCGACTTGCGCGCATTGACGACCTCGGTCTCACCCTCGGCGGCTGTGATCAGACGGCGAACTAGCCATGCGCCGGACGTGTCGAGATGCTCGACAGCGGCGATATCGATGACGGTCTTGCCGGCGAATTTCTGGCGCTCCAGCGCCATCATCTGCTCGCCGGCACGACGCAGCGACGCCTGCCGCCAGTCTCCCGACAGCGTCACGACCCGCTCGGCGCCGGAGCTGCGCTCCTCGACCTCGAATGCGGCTTTTTCTGCCGGCAAGAAATTCACCTTTATCAACGCACCCCTCGCGGGGAAATAATAACCGACGCCTCAATTCTGGCGTCACACGCACTACTCTTATATAGACCAAGCTCTCTGCTTCGACAGCCCGACCTCACCATTAACTTATTCCGAGCAAGGCAAAATCATGATCCGTTACGCCGAAGCCACAATCGAGAGCTTTCCGATTGCCGGCAGTTTCACCATTTCCCGCGGTTCAAAAACCTCGGCAGACGTCGTTGTCTGCACCATTCGCGAGGGCGGTAACGCGGGACGGGGCGAATGTGTTCCATACCGCCGGTACGGAGAGACGATCGAGAGCGTCATGGCCGAGATCAATGCCATCCTGCCCATGGTGGTGGAAGGCATGGAACGCAGCGTGTTGCAATCGCTGATGAAGCCGGGAGCTGCCCGCAACGCGGTGGATTGCGCCCTCTGGGACCTGGAGGCCAAGAAGCGCGGACTGACAGTCATGGAGGCCATGGGCCTCAGCATCGCACGGCCGCTTGTCACCGCCTATACGATTTCGCTCGGTTCGGCCGAAGAGATGGCGGCTCAGACGGCGAAGTGGGCGCATCGAAAGCTGCTCAAGGTCAAGGTCGGGACGGAGGACGACGAATCACGCATCCGGGCCGTGCGCGCTGCCGCGCCCGACAGCGCCATCGTGATCGATGCCAATGAAGGCTGGACCGCCAACAACCTGACCCATCATCTGAACGTCGCCGCCGAATGCGGTATCGGGCTTATCGAACAGCCGCTTCCGGCCGGGCAGGACGATCTTCTGGCGCGGATCCCGCATCCGGTGCCGATCTGCGCGGACGAAAGCGCGCATGAGACGGAAGGGCTGGAACTGCTGCGCGACCGCTATGACGCGATCAATATCAAGCTCGACAAGGCGGGCGGTCTCACCGAAGCCCTGAAAATGAAGAACCGCGCTCGCGAACTTGGCTACGAGGTGATGGTCGGCTGCATGGTCGGCACGTCGCTCGCCATGGCGCCCGCCGTGCTGCTGGCGCAGGATGCCGATTTCGTCGATCTCGACGGGCCGCTTCTGCTGGCGCGCGACCGGACGCCGGGCCTCGTCTACGACGCCTCGTTCGTCCTGCCGCCGGCGCCGGCCCTCTGGGGCTGAGCCAGCCAGCCGGCGAGGACCGCCAGCGTGCCGGCAATGGAGAGCACGCACATGAACAGGAAGCTGACGCCGCCGAAGCGGTTGAAGACGAAGCCGCAGAAGAAGGTCGAGACCGCCAGGAAAATGTTGCTGTAGAAGAAATACAGCCCCTGCGCGGTCGCTTCCTGGTGTCCCGGCACGCGCTGCGTGATCAGCCGCTGCAGCCCGAGATGCGCCGTGGCGAAGGTGAAGGCGTGTAGGACCTGCAGCGGAATGAAGCTGTAGAAATCCGTCGCCAGGGGAAACGCCGCCCAGCGGACGGTCGACATCAGCGTTCCGGCGAAGATGAGGTGCCAGATCGAGAAGCGGCGCAGCAGCCAGCTCGACCACAGGAAAACACAGACTTCAGCCGCAACGCCCGCGCCCCAGAGGAGACCGATCTGCGAACCGGTGATCCCGATCTGCTCCCAATAGAGCGACGAGAAGGTGTAGAGCATGGCATGGCTGGAACCGGAAAGCGTGACGCCGATCAGCACGAACAGGAAGTCGGGCTTGCGGAAGACCCGTTCCTCGGGAACCACAGTGGGCTCCGTGATCGGCTTCAATCGGCTGACGCCGGTTTTCGGGGCAATCAGGCCGCCCAGAACCGTCAGGAAAAAGCCGAACGTGATGGCGGGCAGCACCGAACTCGCGCCGTGTGCACCCACGAGATAGCCGCCGGCGAGCGTTGCGACGATGAAGAGAACGGAGCCCCACATGCGCATATGGCCATACTGGTATCCCCAGCGGCGCGCACCCGTCATCATCAGCGATTCCGCCACGGGTGAATAGGGCGAATAGAATGCGCCCATCAGCCCGTAGATGAGCAAGACCGGCCAGAAGGCTGCTGAA
Source organism: Hyphomicrobiales bacterium (assembly GCA_900467685.1). Taxonomy (GTDB): domain Bacteria; phylum Pseudomonadota; class Alphaproteobacteria; order Rhizobiales; family Rhizobiaceae; genus Ensifer_A. The sequence goes on along the minus strand of UBQX01000012.1, from coordinate 32,084 downwards.
TAGAAAAGGGCACAGCAGGTGATAAACGACGTGAGCCCCGACCAGAACAGGACCGTTGCCCGCTCTCCGATCTGATCCGAAAGCGCAGAGACCACGGGCGCGACAATGACCCGGACGATGAGCGGCACGCCGGTGATCAGACCGATCTGCCAATCGGCCAGATGCAGCGACTGAAGCCAGACCGGGAAATACGGCATCAGCAAAGCATTGGTGATCATGGGCGCGCAAAACGTCATCGCGGCCCGCGTCCTGTAATAGAACGGCGCTTGCCCGAACTGGGCATCCGAAAGAACAGTGGTCATGTTGTACCTGGAGGCGAGCGTCCACGGAAAATGCCGGAACGAGTCGATTGCTAACACGCCCTTATGAGGTACGCCAATCAGCCTTTTTAATGGCTTGATCAATTCCGTGAAAACACCGGTCGGGGTGTGACTTTTTTATCGGCTTCTCAGCGCCGCGCCAAGCGCCGTGCGAGCGAGCGTCGCCATCTCGTCGGGGTCGTCCCAACCGATCTCCGGCATGGACCAGTAAGGCATCTTGACGTCTTTGCCGGTCTTGTTGTGCTGGTAGGTCCATTGCACCCCGCCCTGCGCCTCGTATTGGCCGGCGCATTCGGCATCGCCCTTGAGCAACATGCGGTCGCGCAGCCAGATCGCGATGATCTCGCCATCGCTATAGATGCCCTTGCCGCCGAACATGCGGCGGATGGAGATGGGCGCCACGGCCTGAAACATCTCCTCAAGCTGGTCATTGTCCATCGCCCTACCCCTTCAGAACGCCGCCCGCCGCTTCGACCGCCTCGATCGTGTCGACATCGAGATGAGCCGCTTCGCCGATCTCCACATCGATGACCGGCAGACCGCTTTTCTCGATGATATGCCGCGCGCCGACGTCGCCTTCAAGCCGCGAGAGCGCCGGATAAAGCGTCTTCGGCAGGATCACCGGGTTGCCGCGCTTGCCGGCGGAGACGGCGCGGACGATGGCGTTGCCGCCTTCTCGGCGGAAGGCGTCGATCAGCTTGGCATAATCCGGCGCAGTGACGCCCGGCATGTCGGCCAAAGCAATCACGATACCGTCCGTCTCGCGGAGGGCTTCAACGCCCATGCGGATGGATGAAGCCATGCCGCTGGCAAAGTCAGGATTGCGGACGCTTTCCACATCAAGGCCGGCAAGCGCCCGCTCGATTTCTTCGGCACGGTGGCCGGTAACGACCGCGACCTTTTCGGCACCGGCAGAAAGTGCGGCGGCGACGCTGCGACGGACCAGTGGTTCCCCGGAGAACTCGGCGAGCAGCTTGTGTTTCTCGCCGCCCATGCGGCTGGCGCGGCCGGCAGCGAGAACAGCGATGCCGACCCTCGGGCGATGCGGTTCTTCTGTGGCCTTTTCGCGCGGCAGCGGGCGGACCGGTATTTCCATGAGGAGACCTCCTACGCCGAGTGTCGCAGCATCCTTTTGCGTCGGACGTTCGCCGGCGAGGATGCGGTTCAGGATCCAGTCGAAGCCGTTCTCCTTCGGGCTTCGGGCACAGCCGGGCGCGCCGATGACCGGCACGCCTTGAACGTAGCCCAGCACCAGAAGATTGCCTGGATCGACGGGCATTCCGGCGATGGCAAGCTCGCCGCCCGCAAGGCGGATCGCGGCGGGTATGACGTCGCCTTCATCGGTCATGGCGGAAGCGCCGAACACGATGACGATACCGTAGCGTTTTGCGAAATCGGCAATGTGGGCCGCGACCGCCTCCGCGTCGTGCGGACAGCGGGCCTCCTCGGCGATGCGGCTGCCGCTGAGACGCAGGCGGTCCTCGGTGAGGCGCTTCGTCTTGTCCATGACGGAGGGTTTCAGCGAGGGGAGCACCGTTGCGATAAGGCCGGCAGTCAGGCTTGCGAAGGGCCTGACCGCGAAGGCCAAACCCGCTGCCAGAAGTGCCCGGCCCTGTTCCGCCAGTTCGGCCGGCACGGCGAGCGGAATGATCTTGACGGTCGCCACCAGATCGCCCTTGCGCACGGCTGAGCGGTCAGCGAGCGTTGCCAGCGTCAGTGCGGGGTGGATGGCATTGAAGGCGTCAATGAGAGTGCGGTCGGCGCGGAAGAGACCGGTTGCCTCGGCATGGAAATTGACACGGCCCGTTGCGGCGGGCGATGCGTTCAAGCCTTCGCCTTCGAGCGCCGATGCGATCCGTGAAGCTGCCTCGTCCTCGCCGATATCGCCCGGCTCCAGCCGTGCGGCGATCACCGAGGTAACGCCAGCAGCACTTAACGTAACGATATCTGCTTCCGTTACGACATGTCCCTTCGGCAGGCGGCCGCCCTCGAACATCACCGAATGGGCGAGCACACAGGCCTTCGCCTCGGCAACCGGCACCCCGCCGAAGATCATGTGCCGGCTCCAATCGCCCGCTTGCGCAGCGCCTGGATGATGTCGCCGAGGATGGCAACGGCAATCTCGCCGGGCGTCGATGCGCCGATATCGAGGCCGATGGGTGCGGAGATGCGGGCGATCTGCGCGTCCGTGCAGCCGGCTTCCTTCAGGCGCTCCACGCGCTTCGCATGTGTCTTCCGGCTACCCAGCGCGCCGATATAGAAGCAGCCGGTTTTCAGCGCCGAAACAAGAGGATAGTCGTCGATCTTCGGATCGTGAGTCACCGCGACCAGCGCCGTGAAGGCATCAAGTGGGTTATCCTTCAGCACATCTTCCGGCCAGTCGGCGGTGAGCTTCACGCCGGAAAAGCGTTCGGGCGTGGCAAAGGCCGTGCGCGGGTCGATGATCTCCAGATCGAAGCCGGCAGCGGGCGCCATGGCGGCAAGCGCCTGGCTGATATGGACCGCGCCGATGACAACGATGCGCGGCGGCGGAACGTGGACATTAAGGAAGAAGCTCCTGCCCTCGTCTTCGACCAGACCGGATTTGCCGGAGAGGAAAGCCTTGGTGAGCGTGTCGGGGGAGACGCCCGCGAGCGTCTCCCCTTCCAGCGCCAGTCGGTCTTCACTCGTTGCCAGATCGGTCACGAGGATGGCGGCGCGGCGGGCGCGCTTGGCTTCATTCAGTTGTTTCAGGGTTTCGATGCGCATCAGGCGACCTTTTCGACATAAACGCGGATACGGCCGCCGCAGGAGAGGCCGACGCGCCACGCCGTCTCGTCCGCCACGCCGAATTCAAGCATGCGCGAATTCCCTGAGCCAATGACATCCATCGCCTCGGTGATCACCGCGCCCTCGACGCAGCCGCCGGAGACGGAGCCGTGGAAATTGCCCTCGCCATCGATCACCAGATGGCTGCCGACCGGACGCGGGGCCGAACCCCATGTCTCGATGACGGTCGCCAGCGCCACATCGCGCCCCTCATTTTTCCAGCCTTCCGCGATGAGAAGCGGATCGTCAAAATTTGCGATGTCGTTCATCGGTGCCTCCGTTTTCGTGTCGTGGGGGGCGGTTACCCCCTCTCTTGGAATTTCTAGCACTTAGCTGAAGCTAAGATGCTGAAATTCCATTCTCCCCCACCAGGGGGGAGATTGGAGCAAGTGGATGCGGCGTCCTCCCATCTCCCCCTTGGTGGGGGAGAAAGCAAAATCATGATCTTAGCCAAAGGCTAAGTCATAGATTTTGCAAGAGAGGGGGTCCGCCCCGCATCCTCCATCAAACCCGTCCCATGTACCGCCGCGGGTCCGCCTTCCTCCCGCCGCCCTCGCCCGACAGCGCAGCCACCAGATCGCCGATCGCATCCAGATTGTGCACCGGGCGGAACTCGTCGACATGGGGCAGCATGGCGCGGACGCCGCGGGCGCGGGCTTCGAACCCATCAAAACGTAGGAGCGGATTGAGCCAAATCAAGCGGCGGCAGGATCGATGGAGACGATCCATCTCGGTTTGCAGCTCCTCGATACTGTCGCGTTCCAGCCCGTCGGTGATGAGAAGCACGCTCGCGCCCTGCCCCAGCACGCGCCGCGCCCAGAGGCGGTTGAACTCGCGCAGCGTCTCGCCGATGCGCGTGCCGCCCGACCAGTCGGTGACAGCCGCCGAGCAGGCGTCGAGCGCTTCGTCCGGGTCCTTGTGGCGCATCTGGCGGGTCACGTTGGTGAGCCGCGTGCCAAAGAGGAAGGTATGAACCCGCCGGCGCTTTTCCGTCATGGCGTGGAGGAAATGCAGGAAGATGCGGGTGTACTGGCTCATCGAGCCTGAAATGTCGGCGAGGATCACCAGCGGCGGATGGATTGTCCGATGCTGCTTGAACTTCGGCAGAAGCAGATCGCCGCCGGTCTTCATGCTGGCGCGCATGGTCTGGCGGGCGTCGAAGATCTTCGGACGGTTCGAGGGCCGGAAACGGCGGGTGCGGACTTCGTCGAAGGGAAGATGGATCCTGGCGATCTCGGCCTTGGCGATGGCCAGTTCCTTCGCCGACATCTGGGCGAAATCCATTTTCCGCAGCACTTCCGAGCCCGACATCGTAAAGCGCGCGTCGAATTCGATCTCCGGCTCTTCCGGCTTTGCGCTGCGGCGGTCCTTCTCTGCCACCAGGGCGTCTGCTGCGCGGGACTGGCCGGCGCGGCTCTTCTCCTTCTGGCCGACACTGGGCGTGCCGGGCAGCATCATCTGCATCATCTTGGCGATCAGCTCGCGCGAGCGCCAGAACAGCCGGAACGCCTCGTCGAACACCGCCTTGTCCTCATGGCGCTTGACGAAGACGGCGAAGAGCGCGGTGTAGAATTCCTCGCGCGAGCCGATGCCGATGGCCTCGACCGCCTCCACGGCGTCGATCACCGCGCCGGGACCGATCTTCAGGCCGGCCTTCCGCAGCGCGCGGGCAAAGTAAGTGATGTTGTCGGCCAGCCGACCGTCACTCCTGCCGTCCCCACCCTTGCCGCTCGCGATTTCGCCCGAGACATCCATCGCGTCAGCCTGCGGCCAGAAGTTCGGCCTTCACTTCGGAGAGGATCTTCGTCCCCTCGCCGCCCTGAATACGCGAGATATCGTCCTGATATTTCAAGAGCGTCCCCAGCGTATCGGCAATCGTTTCCGGGTCGAGCGCCACGCGGTCGAGTTCGGTCAGCGCGGTCGCCCAGTCGATGGTTTCGGCGACGCCGGGGTTCTTGAAGAGATCGACCTCGCGCAGCTTCTGCACATAGGCGACGACCTGCCGCGCCAGCGTGTCGTTGCAGCCCGGCACCTTGCGGGTGACGATTTCCAGCTCCTGTTTCGAATCCGGATAGCCGACCCAGTGGTAGAGGCAGCGGCGCTTCAGCGCGTCATGCACCTCGCGGGTGCGGTTCGTGGTAATGATGACGATGGGCGGTTCTTCGGCGCGGATCGTGCCGTATTCCGGGATGGTCACCTGGAAATCGGAGAGCACTTCGAGCAGGAATGCCTCGAAGGCCTCGTCGGTGCGGTCGAGTTCGTCGATCAGGAAGACCGGCGCGCGGCCGGCGGGCGCGGAAATGGCCTGCAGCACCGGACGGCGGATCAGGTGCTTTTCGGAAAAGATGCCGGCTTCCATCTCGCCGCGATCGGTGGCACCCGACGCTTCCGACAAGCGGATTTCCAGCATCTGGGCGGGATAGTTCCACTCGTAGACGGCAGAGGAAATGTCCAGGCCTTCATAGCATTGCAGGCGGATCAGCGGCCGGTCGAGCGCCTTGGCGAGAACCTTGGCAACCTCCGTCTTGCCCACACCGGCATCCCCCTCCAGAAAGAGCGGCCGTTTCAGCTTGAGCGCGAGAAAGAGCACCGTCGCGAGCGAGCGCGAGGCGAGATAGTCATTCTCTTCGAGAAGGCTGGCGGTCTCGTCGATGGATTGCGGCAGCGGCCGCGCAGTCATGCCGGTCATGTGGGGCGAAATCTCCTCTTGCGCATAAGAGATTATATCGCGTGATAGCTCCGGTCCATATAAACAAGAGACTGATCTTTCGACCCCAGCCGCAGGCCGACGACCTCGCCGAAGAAGATGTTGTGGGTCGAGACCGACTTCGTATCCACGATGCGGCAGTCATAGGTCGCGATGGAATCCTTCAGCGTCGGCGCGCCTGTCACAAGCTCGTCCCACTCACCCATGGCAAAGCGCTCGTCCACCGGCAGCTTGGCAAAGCCCGCGAAGGCATCGGCCAATCCCTTGTGATGCGCGGCCAGCGTGTTGAGCGCGAAGACGCCGCTTTCGGCAAAGATGTCGTTGCTGGCATTGTGGCGATTGAGGCAGACGAGAACCATGGCCGGGCTGTCGGAGACCGAGCAGGCGGCGGTAATCGTCACGCCGCGCCGCACGCCCTCGTGCGCCGTCGTGACGATCTGCACATGGCCGGCATAGCGCGCCATGGCGTCGCGATAGAGCTTCGGATCGATCCCGGGTGCGCTCAACACTTCATTCTCCAGACTGTTCCATTGATGATAAAGATAGACCGGGAATGTTAAAATTCACCGCCCCAGCCCCGACAAATTGCCGTTTTCGACCGACATGTCGCATTTCCGTTTGAAGCGGGGCCAGCGCCCCACTATTGTTTTCAACACGATACGCAACGGATGCCGCACCGGATGACGAAACTTGCACTGACAACCGCCGTTCTCCTCAGCCTGCTGTCTGCCGGTCTGGCAGATGCAAAAGGCCTGACGATCGGTGTGGTCGCGCCCGTTGACGGGCCTTTCGCGATCCTCGGCAAGCAGATCATGGAGGGCGCGAAGGCGCAGGCGGAGGCTGCGGGCAATACGATCCTACCGGTGCCGGAGAGCTGCGCTCCGGATAGTGGCGTCGATGTCGCCAGCCGCCTGATTGCCGGTGGTGCGTCGGTCGCCATCGGCTTTCTCTGTGCCGACTCCCTGATCGGCAGCGCGCAGGCGCTGAAGGATGCCTCCATTCCCGCCATCACGCTCTCTGCCCGGTCGAAGGTTCTCTTCGAAGATGCCGTCAAGCATCAATGGCCGATCTATTCGTTGAGCGCGCGCCCGGGCGAGGAAGCAAGCGCCACGGCCGGCTTTATTGCGGGAGCATGGCCCGGCACCGGCATTGCGCTTCTCGACGACGGGACGCTCAATTCCCATGAACTTGCCGCCAATATTCGACTGGAGCTTGAGGAAAAGGGCATCAAGCCGGTTCTGGCCGAGACCTTCCGGCCAAGCCTCGAAAACCAGAAAATCCTCGTACGGCGTCTGCAGAAGGCCGGCGTGTCTGCGGTCTATATCGCCGGAGCCCGCAGCGACGTGGCCGTGATCGCGCGAGACGCGGCAGGAACCGGAATTGCCCTGATGGGCGGCGACCAGCTTGTGGCGGCCGATGACGGCGTGGCCCTGCCCGATGGCGTTCTGGCGGCGATCCCCGAGCGCTGGCGCGAGCAGCCGGCGGCATCCGGCCTGGTGCAGGCGCTGGCCGAGCAGAACATCGTTGCGGAAGGCTACGTCCTTCCGGCTCACGCGGCAGCCCAGATCGTCGACAAGGCGCAGGGCATGATCAGCGACAAGCAGGATCTTGCAGCATCGATCGCAGGCGGCAGCTTCGACACGGCGGTCGGAACCGTGACCTTTGCGAAGGATCATTTCCGCGCCGAAGACGTCTATCGCCTGACGGAATGGCGCAACGGTGCGTTCCAGGCGCCCGTTCCTCCCGCCTCGCAAACGCCTGCGAAGCCGGGACAAACACAATAATATCGGTTTAAAGGAGACCCCTTCCTCCGCGCGCCATTGCCGCCACGGAGAAGCGGTGTTAGGGGCGCGGCAACGAATTTACGGAGGCAGGCCCCATGAAACCCATCCGCATCGCCCCCTCGATCCTGGCGTCAGACTTTTCCAAGCTCGGACAGGAAGTGCGCGACGTCGTGACCGCAGGCGCGGACTGGATCCATCTGGATGTCATGGACGGCCATTTCGTGCCGAACATCACCTTCGGGCCGGATGTCATCAAGTCGCTGCGCCCGCATACGGACGCCGTCTTCGACTGCCATCTCATGATCTCGCCGGCCGATCCCTATCTCGAAGCCTTTGCCAAGGCGGGCTGCGATTACATCACCGTTCATGCGGAAGCTGGCCCGCATCTGCATCGCTCGCTGCAGGCGATCCGGGCGCTCGGCAAGAAGGCCGGCGTTTCGATCAATCCGGCAACGCATGAGAGCGTGCTGGAATACATCCTCGATGAGGTCGATCTGATCCTGCTGATGAGCGTGAACCCCGGCTTTGGCGGCCAGAAATACATTCCCGCCGTCACCGAAAAGGCAAAGCGCATCCACGCCATGATCGGCAACCGCCCGATCGAGCTGGAAGTGGATGGCGGGATTACGCCGGAAACGGCGCCTGCCGTGGCCGCCGCCGGCGTCAACGCCTTCGTTGCCGGCTCCGCCGTGTTCAAGGGCGGCAGCGTCGAAAGCTACCGCGCCAGTATCGCGGCGATCCGCGAAGCCGCTGAAAAGGGCCGCGCGTAAGCGTATCACACCGATAGTTTGTGCCTTGCGGCCGGCATGCGTTGAGATTGCCGGCCATGTTTGCTATGGCGCGCCCAACGATATTCCAAACCCGCAAAGGCGAAGGCTGATGATCCCGCGCTATTCCCGCCCCGAAATGGTGTCCATCTGGTCGCAGGAGACCAAGTTCCGCATCTGGTTCGAGATCGAGGCCCATGCCTGTTTCGCGCTCGCAGACCTCGGCGTGATCCCCGAGGAAGCCGCGCAGAACATCTGGGACAAGGGTTCGGCTGCCGAATTCGACGTCGCCAAGATCGACGAGATCGAAGCCGTCACCAAGCATGACGTGATTGCCTTCCTCACCCATCTCGCCGAATTCATCGGTCCGGACTCGCGCTTCGTGCACCAGGGCATGACCTCGTCGGACGTGCTGGACACGACCTTCAACATCCAGCTCGTCCGCGCCGCCGATATCCTGATTGCGGATATGGACAAGCTACTCGCAGCACTCAAGAAGCGCGCCTTCGAGCACAAGGACACGGTGCGCATCGGCCGCAGCCACGGCATTCACGCCGAGCCGACGACGATGGGCCTCACCTTCGCCCGCTTCTATGCCGAAATGAGCCGCAACCGTGACCGTCTGGTTGCCGCGCGCGCCGAAGTCGCGACCGGTGCCATTTCCGGCGCTGTGGGCACGTTTGCGAATATCGATCCCAGCGTCGAGGAACATGTCTGCGAAAAGCTCGGCCTCAAGCCCGAGCCGATCTCGACGCAGGTCATCCCGCGCGACCGTCATGCGATGTTCTTCGCGACGCTTGGCGTCATTGCCTCGTCGATCGAGAATGTCGCCATCGAAATCCGCCACATGCAGCGCACCGAGGTTCTGGAAGCGGAAGAGTTCTTCTCGCCCGGCCAGAAGGGCTCGTCCGCCATGCCGCACAAGCGCAATCCGGTGCTGACGGAAAACCTGACGGGTCTTGCCCGTCTTGTACGCATGTCGGTCGTTCCGGCGCTGGAAAACGTGGCGCTCTGGCATGAGCGCGATATCTCGCATTCCTCCGTCGAACGCGGCATCGGCCCGGACACGACGATCACGCTGGACTTTGCCTTGAACCGCCTCGCCGGCGTCATCGACAAGCTGGTGATCTATCCGGAAAACATGCTCAAGAACATGAACAAGTTCAAGGGCCTGGTCATGAGCCAGCGCGTCCTTCTCGCCCTCACCCAGGCCGGCGTATCGCGCGAGGACAGCTATCGTCTCGTGCAGCGCAACGCCATGAAGGTCTGGGAAAAGGGCGCGGACTTCCTCGAAGAACTGCTGGCCGACGAAGAGGTTCGCAAGGCTCTGTCGGAAGAAGAAATCCGCGAGAAGTTCGACCTCGGCTACCACACCAAGCATGTCGACACGATCTTCCGCCGGGTGTTCGGCGAAAACTCACTTGGAAACACTCGACGTAAGATTTTAGTCTAAAATATCACCTGCATAGTTTGCTTTTATCTCAATAGGACTCCGAATGTCACTACTGTAGAGCTTGCGCCATGAGCAACGAATTTAATATTTTTAGTTGGTCGCGCCAAATCCCTTTTTGCGACGACATATGGCTTGGAATGCAAGCACGAAATATAGCGTTGGTCGACATGGGGATTTTACGCCCGATGGAAGCTGATGCGCTCGCGTCCTACATGGAGCGCGAAAGAACGCCCGTTGATATACTGATGCCGCTATCAGCGTTAAGCCAAATGTGGGTATTTTCTTTGTATGAATTCCTGAGGACTTGGCGACAGCGCGCCGATTATCTCATAAAATTCTCTGACGGCTACAATTCCGTTCAGGATGAGGAAGGACGCAAAAAATACTTAGAATCGGCTGCCGTTGCATTTCAAAACAAAAGAAGATTGCTTCGAATTGGACCAGCGATGTATGCGCGACACTTGGAGCAGTTTGCCGACAAGGCGTTTATTGAGAAGGTAATCGAATACAAGCGGAATACCGACTGGCTTTTCCGAGATGCCGAAGCATTACGAGTTACGATCGCCAAACACGAAATCCCGAAAACAAACGGCCTTCTAGCGGAAGCACCTGGCTACGGTAGGATGAGCTACCAAGATGGATCAATTTACTGGTTCATACTATTGAAGGATGGATCTCAGATAAAAATCGACAGGCGAGAATTAGGCGACGCGTTCCTGGGTATCGATTCTGAAGCAATCTGACTTAGACGCCACAGGAACATTTTTACTGACTCAGTTCTGACGAATCGTGCTTGGCTTCCGATATCTGTGAAGTTTAACGAGGAGTTACTGACATGGCGGGACGTCTCGCAGGCAAGGTCGCAATCGTTTCGGGCGGAGCCACGGGCATGGGCGGGGCATCGTCCAGCCTGTTTGCGGCAGAAGGCGCGAAGGTCGCGATCATCGACCGCAACGCGGAGGCCGGTGCGGCCAAGGTTGCGGAGATCAAGGCGGCCGGTGGCATCGCGATGTTCCAGCAGGCGGATGTGTCCAAGGCCGACGAGGTCAATGCGGCCGTGAAGGCGATCGAGGCGGCGTTCGGGCCGGTGACGGTCCTGTTCAATCACGCGGGCACCATCGTCATCAAGCCGTTCCTTGAGACGACAGAGGAGGAATGGGACTGGCTGCACGATGTGAACGTGAAGTCCATGTATCTCATGACACGCGCTGTGCTGCCGGGCATGATCGCGGCGGGCGGCGGGTCGATTGTCTGCACCTCCTCCATCTCGGCCGTTGCGGCGACACCGATGGAAGTGCTCTACGACACGACCAAGGGCGCGGTGCATATGTTCGCCCGTGCCATTGCCGTCGAATTCCGCGACCGCAACATCCGCTGCAACGCCGTCTGCCCCGGCTTCGTGCGCACCCCGCACGGACTTCGCGAGGTGAAGGACCTGCAGGCGCTGGGCGTGGACGTCTCGGAGGAGGCGCTGGCCGCGCAGCAGGGGCGTATCTGCGAGCCTGAGGAAGTGGCCAAGGCCGCCCTCTTCCTCGCCTCCGACGATGCGAGCTTCGTCAACGGGGCGCATCTCTTTGTCGACAACGGGTTCACCGCGCTCTGATCTATCAGCCTCGGCGACCAGACCAGGCATGTCTACTCGATCTTCGCTCCCATTTCGGGAGCGGCGTGCGCATTTGCTTTAGTTGATTGACATATATCAACAACGCAATGTTTTGCTGCGCTATTCTCGATCCTGCGGGTCAGAAGAGTGGAGAACACACATGTCACACGACACAAGACGGACTATAGCAACGGCGCTTGGCCTGTTGCTTTTGGCGGGCAGCGCAGTTGCGCAGCAGGGTTCAGGTGCGGGCCGAAAGGGACCGCCCGAAAACACGCCTTTCGAGTCCATCGACACGGATAGCAACGGCAAGCTTTCTCAGGCCGAAGTCGATGCCTGGGCGGAAGGTGTCTTCGGCGCCATGGATTCAAACTCCGATGCCAAGCTGACTCTCGAAGAATACATGGCCGTGCGCATGGGCCCCGGCGCCTCCGGAACCGGCAATGCCAAACGGCAGGCCCAGATGCAGGCGGCGAAAGCCGATCGCTTCAAGGTCATGGACACCGATCATGACGGAATGGTCAGTCATGACGAGTTTATGGCCGGCGCCCATGCGCGCTTTGCTGCGGCAGGCGGGCAGAAGGGCGGCGTCAGTCGCAAGAACTGGATGAAGTCCCAGTAGGGCGAATGACCATGGACAAGGCCGCCGGTTTGCCAGCAGACCGGCGGCTACCATCAAAACCGTGCTCAAAATGATAATTGCCAAGCTTGGGGACTTGAAACATATATAACATTATATATATGTTTCCTTGAATTCAAACCTGACTGGAGTCCTACCATGACACTCGACCGCGCCGTTTTCGCCTTTGCCGGCATCATGACCCTTCTTTCGGTCCTGCTGACCGTTTACGTTTCCCCTTACTTCATCTGGTTCACGGTCTTCATTGGCGTGAATCTTCTGCAATCCGCTTTCACCGGCTTCTGCCCCGCTGCGATGATTTTCAAGCGTTTCGGCATCAAGGCCGGCTGCGCGTTCTGAAGGACTGAAACATGCAAAAGACATGGATGGTCGCGGGCCTTCTGGCGCTCGCGAACCCGGCATTTGCCGGTTCGCTCACGCTGCAGCCGACCGAGATGACCGAATGGAAGGCTGTCTACGGCCAGGTGGAGGCGAAGGACACGGTTCCGGCCCGCGCCCGCATCGGCGGCGTGATTACGGAGCTCGCCGTGACCGAAGGCGATGTCGTGAAGGCGGGGCAGAAGATTGCCGTCGTCCGCGACGACAAGATCGACTTCCAGCTCGCGGCCTATGATGCGCAGCTGAAGGCGCTGGAAACGCAGCTGGCCAATGCGCAGTCGGAACTTGCCCGCGGGATGACCTTGGTTGGCAAGGGCATCACGACGCAGCAGCAGCTCGACCAGTTGAAGACCAGCGTCGACGTTCTGGGCAGCCAGATCGTGGCGCTCCAGGCGCAGCGCTCCGTTTCTGTCGAACAGCAGAAGGAAGGCGATGTGCTGGCGCCGGCCAATGGCCGCGTGCTGCAGGTTCCCGTCACCAAGGGCGCCGTCATCATGGGCGGCGAGCAGGTCGCGACCATCGGCGGCGGCGGTTTCTTCCTGCGGTTGGCCATTCCCGAACGTCATGCGGCGGCCCTGAAACAGGGTGCCAGCATCCACATTTCGGCGGGCGGATCAAAGGAGACCGGCAAGCTGGTCAAGATTTACCCCGAGATCACCAATGGCCGCGTCGCTGCCGATGTCGAAGTGGCGGCGCTCAATTCCGATTTCGTCAATGCCCGTGTCTTGGTCGAAATACCCGTGGCGACACGCAAGGCGCTTCTTGTGCCGAAAGACGCCGTCGTGACCCGCTCCGGCATCGATTTCGTGACCGTGGAAGAAGCCGGCAAGCCGGTCGAGCGTGCCGTTATTCTCGGCGAGACGATGGAAGACAGCAATCCGCCCATGGTCGAGGTTCTGACCGGCCTTGCCGCCGGCGATAGCGTGGTGACCCCGAAATGACCGACGAGAACAACAAGAACCAGGCGGGCCAGGGCCATGAAGAGCTCAGCGCCTGGCCGGTCGAGCATCACCATGAGGAAGCGGAAGACGCGGGCATGGCCGATCTCGGCATTGCCGGGCGTCTCACCAAGGCTTTCATCAAGTCGCCGCTCACCCCCCTCTTCCTGCTCGCTGCCTTCGCCTTCGGGCTGGTCGCGCTGATCAGCCTGCCGCGCGAGGAAGAGCCGCAGATTTCCGTGCCGATGGTCGACATCATCGTCCAGGCGCCAGGCCTGAAGGCCGAGGATGCCGTCAAGCTCGTCACCGAACCGCTGGAAACGGTGGTCAAGAGCATCGATGGCGTCGAGCATGTCTATTCGCAGTCCGGCGACGACCGTGTCATGGTCACCGCCCGCTTCAAGGTCGGCACGTCTTCCGACGCGGCAGTCCTGCGCGTGCATGACAAGGTCATGGCGAACACGGACAAGATCCCGCTCGGCATTCCGCAGCCGCTGATCGTCGGGCGCGGCATCGACGACGTCGCCATCGTCTCGTTGACGCTCTCGCCCAAGCCGGAAGCCGCTGATCGCATCACCCCAAACGACCTTACCCGCATCATGCGGGAGCTTCGCACCGAAGTGTCGAAGATCGACAATGTCGGCCTCACCTATCTCGTCGGCGAGACGGGCGAGGAAATCCGCATCGCTCCCGATCCGGCCAAGCTCGCGCTCTACGGCGTCACGCTGCAGCAGCTTTCCGGCAAGGTCCAGAGCGCCAACAGCGCCTTCCCCGCCGGCAATATCCGCCAGAACAACCAGGAAATCGGCCTGATTGCCGGCGAGACGCTCTCGACGCCGGCTGCCATCGGCAACCTGCTGCTGACCTCGCGCGACGGCCGTCCGGTCTACGTCCGCGACGTCGCCGATATTTCGCTTGCGACCGACACGGCAGACCTTCGCGTTTCGACAGTTACGAAGACCGATAAGGGCATCGAGCGCGTTCCCTCCGTCACGCTGGCCGTCGCCAAGCGCGCGGGTTCCAACGCTGTAACTGTCGCCGAAGCGGTGCTGAAGCGCGTCGAATTGCTCGAGGGCGACCTGATCCCCGGCGACATGCATCTCGAAGTCACCCGCAACTATGGCGAAACGGCCAATGAGAAGGCGAACGAACTGCTCTATCACCTGGGGCTGGCAACCGTTTCGATCATTCTTCTTGTGTGGCTCGCCATCGGGCGTCGCGAGGCGTTGGTCGTTGCCATCGTCATTCCGGTGACGATCCTCCTGACGCTCTTTGCCTCGAATGTCATGGGCTACACGCTGAATCGCGTTTCGCTCTTCGCGCTGATCTTCTCCATCGGCATTCTCGTCGACGACGCCATCGTCGTCATCGAGAACACGGCGCGGCATTGGGGCATGCATGACGGGCGTTCGCGCCGCCGTGCAGCCATCGAGGCGGTGGCGGAAGTCGGCAACCCGACGATCGTCGCGACGCTGACCGTTGTCGCGGCCCTGCTGCCCATGCTCTTCGTTTCGGGCATGATGGGTCCCTACATGAGCCCCATCCCGGCGAACGCTTCGGCTGCGATGATCTTCTCCTTCTTCGTCGCCGTGATCGTCACGCCCTATCTGATGCTGAAGGTCAGCGGCAAGGCGCCGGTCGTTCATCACGACGAAGCGCATGGCGGGAAGCTCGGCCAGATGTACGCAGCCGTTGCCCGGCCGATCCTGAAGTCGAAGACACGCAGCTGGATCTTCCTGCTGGCTGTCGGCGCACTCACGCTCGGTTCGCTCAGCCTCTTCTACACGAAGCATGTGACCGTGAAGCTCCTGCCCTTCGACAACAAGTCGGAACTCTCCGTCACCATCGACCTGCCGGAAGGCGCCTCCGTCGAGGCGACCGACCGGGTGGCGCAGGACATCGCCCGCATCGTCGTCGGTCTGCCGGAGGTGGTCTCGGTGCAGACCCATGCCGGCACGGCAGCGCCGTTCAACTTCAACGGGCTCGTGCGCCACAGCTATATGCGGTCTCAAGCCTATATGGGCGACGTCGCCGTCAACCTGACGGGCAAGGGCGAGCGGGAGCGCTCCTCGCACGAAATCGCGCTTGATATCCGCGAGCGCATCGCCAAGCTCGCCGTGCCCGCCGGCACGAGCCTGAAGGTGGTCGAGCCGCCGCCGGGTCCCCCGGTCATGGCGACGCTGCTCGCCGAAATCTACGGGCCCGACGCCGATACGCGCCGCAAGGTTGCCGCCCGCGTCGAGGAAGCCTTCCGCAGCGTTCCCTATATTGTCGACATCGACAATTCCTATGGCACGCAGGCTGAGCGCATGCGCATGACAGTGGACACCGACAAGGCCGAGTTCTTCCATGTCGAGGAAGGTGACGTGTTCAACACGATCTCGATCCTCAATGGCGGGCAGACGGTCGGCTATTCGCATCGCGGCAACGGCCGCACGCCGATCCCGATCCGGGTCGAGCGGGCGAAGGGCGACCAGACGCTGGGAGAGGCCTTCCTGACAACGCCGATCCCGGCTAATGTTCTGCCTGGCGGCAATGGCGTGGTCGAACTGGGCGATGTGGTGAAGGTCACCAACGAGCTCTCCTCCTTCCCCGTCTTCCGGCACAACGGCCGCAGTGCGGAGATGGTGACGGCGGAACTGGCCGGTCAGTTCGAGGCGCCGCTTTACGGCATGCTCGCCGTGCAGGATGCGCTCGACAAGATGGACTGGAAGGATCTGCCGAAGCCGGTCATCGCTCTGCATGGCCAGCCGGAGGATGAGCGTCAGCCGACGCTGCTCTGGGACGGCGAATGGGAAGTGACCTGGGTCACGTTCCGCGACATGGGCGCAGCCTTCATGATTGCCCTCCTTGGGATCTACATTCTCGTCGTCGCGCAGTTCGGCTCGTTCAAGCTGCCGCTCGTCATCCTGACGCCGGTGCCGCTGACCTTCATCGGCATTCTCGCCGGCCACTGGATGTTCGGCGCGCCCTTCTCGGCCACCTCGATGATCGGCTTCATCGCGCTTGCCGGCATCATCGTCCGCAACTCGATCCTGCTGGTGGACTTCATCCGCAACAGCGACATGGAGGGCCGGACGCTGACCGACGTGCTGATCGAAGCCGGCGCGATCCGCTTCAAGCCGATCCTGCTGACGGCGCTTGCCGCCATCATCGGCGCGGCCGTGATCCTGACCGACCCGATCTTCCAGGGGCTTGCAATCTCGCTGCTCTTCGGTCTGGCGTCTTCGACGGCGCTCACGGTTCTCGTCATCCCGGCGATCTATCGGGTGCTGCGGACGTGAGGATGCCTCCTTCAATCTCCCCCCTTGAGGGGGAGATGCCCGGCAGGGCAGAGGGGGGTATGGTGCGGCAGTCTCTGCTTCCATTGGCCTTCTTCTCTGTGACCCCCCCCTCTGTCAGCTTCGCTGACATCTCCCCCTCAAGGGGGGGGAGAGTGACGTCCCGCCACGCCAAAACCCTCGGGAAAAATCTCTCCCGAGTTATCCTCCGGTTTTCACGCTTCCGCCCCTGTCTCTGGACATCAGCTTCCGGAGAGCCACGCTGACGCGCCGCCCTGATTGGTAGTTAGTAAAAACGGCGGAGCGCCAGCGCGACCCGTCGAGATTACCGAGGGGAGCCTCATCCGACTCCATTCCCCAAGCGCGGGCCGCCTCGCTNNGCAATGTCCCGCACGTTACGAAACACCGCACCAGGCTCTCCTCCCGCCTGAGCCCGTCGTCGCGGGCCCATCCGGTGGCGGAAGAAGGATAGGATAAGGCGAGATACGATAACGGGGAAATTGAGGGACAAAATTTTTCTTGGCAGCGCTCGCTTGAGGCACAATTGGCACGACTCTCACGACCGTCATCCTCTGGCTTGTCCAGAGGATCTGCTACGCCGAATTCACGCCGCACCGTCATTTGCTCGGGCTCGTCAGTAGATCCTCGGGACAGGCCCGAGGATGACGAAAGAGAGGGTGCGGCCCGACCTCTCCCCTTGTGGGAGAGGAAGGAAAATCAGCACCTTAGCTGAAAGCTAAGTGCTAGATTTTCCAGGTGAGGGGGTAAACTTGTCCCCGCCGGCGCCCCCTCTCTTGCGATTTCTAACCCTTAGCTGAAGCTAAATGTTGAAATCGCTTTCTCCCCCACAAGGGGGGAGATTGGAGTTCGAGGCCCCCTCGCCCTCACGATGCCATCGGCAGCCGGTATTCCTTCATCTGCTCGCGCAGTTCCGTCTTCAGGATCTTGCCGGTGGCCGTGTGCGGGATGGCGTCGACGAAGACGACGTCGTCGGGCATCCACCATTTGGCGATCTTGCCGTCCATGAAGCCGAGAATGTCGGACTTGGAGGGATTGCGGCCTTCCTTCTTCACGACGATGAGCAGCGGGCGCTCGTCCCATTTCGGATGCGCCACACCGATGACGGCAGCCTCGGCGACATCGGGATGGCCGACCGCGAGGTTTTCCAGATCGATGGAAGAAATCCATTCGCCGCCGGACTTGATGACGTCCTTGGACCGGTCGGTGATCTGCATGTAGCCTTCGGGGTCCATATGGGCGACGTCGCCCGTGTCGAACCAGCCGCCGGCATCGAACTGTTCAGCACCCCTGCCCTTGTAATAGGAACTGGCGACAGCGGGTCCACGCACCTTGAGCCGACCGAAGGTCTTGCCGTCCCACGGGCGCTCCAAGTCCTCGTCGTCGGTGATCTTCATCTCGACGCCAAAGGGCGGATGGCCCTGCTTCATCTGGACGTCGTAGCGGGCCTCGCCCTCGAGCTTGTCATATTCCGGCTTGAGGCTGCCCAGCGAACCGACCGGGCTCATTTCCGTCATGCCCCAGGCATGGACGACATCGACGTCATAATTTTCCTTGAATGTCTTGATCATCGAACGCGGGGCTGCAGAGCCGCCGATGACGACGGAGCGGAGATCGGGGAGCTTGCCGCCCTCCTTCTCCATATGCTGCAGCAGGCCAAGCCAGACGGTCGGCACGGCGGCCGTCACCGTCACGCGCTCTTCGGTCAATAGGCCATAAATCGATTTGCCGTCCATGCCCGGTCCCGGCATGACCAGCGTCGCGCCGACCATCGGGGCCGACAGTGCAATGCCCCAGCCATTGGCGTGGAAGAGCGGCACTACCGGCATCAGGCGATCACGCGAGGAAAGCTGCATCGCATCCGGCTGAATGCAGATCAGCGAATGCAAGACGTTGGAGCGATGCGAATAGACGACGCCCTTCGGGTCGCCCGTCGTGCCCGATGTGTAGCACATGCCGGCGGCGGCGCGCTCGTCGAGGTCCTTCCAGACATAGTCATCATCGACTTCCGCCAGCCAGTCTTCGTAAGGCACGACATTAGGCAGGCTGGTCTGCGGCATATGCGCTGCATCCGTCAGCACGACGATCTTTTCGAGCGTCGGCACCAGCGGCGCGATCTTCTCTACGATCGGCATGAAGGTGATGTCGACGAAAAGGAAACGGTCCTCCGCATCATTCATGATCCAGGCGATCTGCTGCGGGAAGAGCCGCGGGTTCAGCGTATGGTAGACCGCGCCGCAGCCCATGATGCCATACCAGGCTTCCAGATGTCGCCAGGTGTTCCAGGCGAGCGTGCCGATGCGGTCACCAACCTTGATGCCATCCTTTTCCAGCCGCTTGGCAAGTTGCAGCGAGCGGCGGCGCACGGTGGCATAATCCGTGCGGTGGATCGGACCTTCGACGGACCGCGAAATGACTTCGCGCCTGCCATGAAACAGGCCAGCATGGTCGATAACCTTGTGGCAAAGCAGCGGCCAATCCTGCATCAAACCGAGCATGTTCACTCCTCCCAAAGTGGTTCGGACGGACAGAGTACCCGGAAGGGAGACGCACGCAAGCCCAAACTTTCGTCTTAGGTCTTGAAATCGTTTTGATTTTTTGCATTGCAACATAAGGTATTGCTCAGGTTCTTGACGATCGCGCAAGGAAAGCAGACATAAGGGCCATGAAAGTAGCAGACGTCGAAATTCTCATCGTTCCCGGCTATACCAATTCCGGTCCGGACCATTGGCAGACACGCTGGGAAAACAAGCTCTCCACCGCCCGCCGCGTCGAGCAGGCCGAGTGGTCCAAGCCCGTGCGCGAGGACTGGGTGTCGCGTGTCGTGGAAGAGGTGAACGCGGCTGAAAAGCCTGTGGTGCTCGTTGCGCATTCGCTGGGTGTGCCGGCCGTCATTCATGCCGTGCCGCTGTTCCAGAAGCCTGTCGCCGGCGCCTTCTTCGTTGCGCCGCCGGATGTCGCCAACCCGTCGATCCGGCCGAAGCATCTGATGACATTCGGCCCCTACCCGCGCGATCCGCTGCCCTTTCCGTCCATGACGGTCGCCAGCCGCAACGATCCTTTCGGGACCTACGAGCATGCCGACGACATTGCGGCGAGCTGGGGCTCGCTTCTGCTGGATGCAGGCGAGTCTGGCCATATCAATGCCGACTCGGGGCATGGTCCGTGGCCCGAGGGAACGATGATCTTCGCGCAGTTCCTGAGCAATCTCAGACCGCCGAACTGACTGCGCAGGGACGAAAGCGGGGATCGCGTCGTGCCAAGCGTTGTTAAATGCTGCAAGATCGGCTAAGGAGCCGCAAAACTTAAAACAAGCATGTCGAGTCATTCCAGCGACATGCGCCGAACAGGTCGAATTTTACATGAACCGTCGCCGCCGTATCTACGAAGGCAAGGCCAAGATCCTTTACGAAGGACCGGAGCCGGGCACACTGATCCAGTTCTTCAAGGACGATGCCACCGCCTTCAACGCCAAGAAGCATGCCGTCATCGACGGCAAGGGCGTGCTGAACAACCGCATCTGCGAGTTCATCTTTTCGCACCTGAACCGCATGGGCATTCCGACGCATTTCATCCGCCGGCTGAACATGCGCGAACAGCTGATCAAGGAAGTCGAGATCATTCCGCTCGAGATCGTCGTGCGCAATGTCGCCGCCGGCTCGCTCTCCACCCGCCTCGGCATCGAGGAAGGCGTCGTGCTCCCGCGCTCGATCATCGAGTTCTACTTCAAGTCGGACCAGCTGAGCGATCCGATGGTCTCCGAAGAGCATATCACCGCCTTCGGCTGGGCAAGCCCGCAAGAGCTTGACGACATCATGGCGCTCGCCATCCGCTGCAACGACTTCCTGTCCGGTCTCTTCCTCGGCGCCGGAATCCAGCTCGTCGATTTCAAGATCGAATGCGGCCGGTTGTTCGAAGGCGACATGATGCGCATCGTTCTGGCCGACGAGATTTCGCCGGACAGCTGCCGTCTCTGGGACATCGAGACCAAGAAACGGATGGACAAGGACATTTTCCGCAAGGATCTCGGCGGGCTGATCGAAGCCTATCAGGAAGTCGCCCGCCGTCTCGGCATCATCAACGAAAACGAGCCTGTGCGCGGCACGGGTCCGGTTCTGGTCAAGTAAACCGTCAGGGGATTAGACGTGATCAAGGCACGCGTAACCGTCACGCTCAAGAATGGCGTTCTCGACCCGCAGGGCAAGGCAATCGAAGGCGCGCTCGGCGCGCTGGGCTTCGATGGCGTCGGCCATGTCCGCCAGGGCAAGGTCTTCGACATCGAGATCGACAGCGCCGACAAGGCCAAGGCCGAAGCCGACCTGAAGGCCATGTGCGAGAAACTTCTGGCGAACACGGTAATTGAGAATTATACTATCAGCCTCGCGTGAAGGTTGAAGGATGGTTCCATGGCCGAGGTCAGCGCAGATCTTGTCTTTGAAATGCTGAAGCGCATTCAGTCCGACGTCTCGAACCTCAAGGAAGGCCAGAGAGAGCTTCGGCAGGATGTGATATCCGTTCGCGGGCAGCTTCATGCGATGCAGGGCGACATCAACAACCTGCGCGCGTCTGTCGGCCATATCGAAATGCGGCTTGACCGGATCGAAACCCGTCTCGATCTTCGCGAACTCGCAGAGCGCGGTCAGGCTCCTTTCGATCTTTCCTCCTGAGACCCAAAGGTCGCGGGAGAACGGGGAAAATGCGTTGACGCTGGGAGCGCGGCGCATTATCCGACCCATTATTGACCACTCCGGAACTGGAGCTTTGAAAGCCATGAAATCTGCCGTCGTTCAGCTTCCCGGGCTTAATCGTGACCGCGACATGATCGCGGCACTGACCAAGATTTCGGGCAAGGCCCCGGTCACGGTCTGGCAGACGGAAACCGAGATCCCGGATGTCGATCTGATCGTCATCCCCGGCGGCTTTTCCTATGGCGATTATCTGCGCTGCGGTGCGATTGCGGCGCGCATGCCCGTCATGCAGGCGATCCGCGAGAAGGCCGAAAAGGGCGTCAAGGTTCTGGGCGTCTGCAACGGGTTCCAGATTCTCCTAGAAGCCGGCATGCTGCCCGGCGCGCTGATGCGCAATGCCTCTCTGAAATTCGTCTGCCGCGAAGTGAAGCTTGAAGTCGCCAATGCCGAGACGGCCTTCACCCGCGCCTATGCCCAGGGCCAGGTGCTGCGCTGCCCGGTCGCGCACCATGACGGCAACTATTTCGCCGATGCCGAGACGCTGAAGGCGATGGAAGACCAGGGTCAGGTCGTGTTTCGCTATGCGGAAGGCACGAACCCGAACGGTTCGATGAACGACATTGCGGGCGTGATCAACGCCAAGGGCAACGTGCTCGGCATGATGCCGCATCCGGAAAACCTGATCGAAGCGGCCCATGGCGGTTCCGATGGTCGCGGGCTGTTTGCCTCGGCCCTCGACGTCATCGCCGCCTGATTTCTCCAGCCGACAAGGTTTTCCATGCGCGCTTTCCTCAAGCTGTCCGCCGCAATCGTCCTGTCTGCCGCCGCCCTCTCCTCCTGCCAGTCTCAAAAGGCTACGCAGTCGCCGGCAACAGTGCGCTCGGCAGCGCTGCCCGTCATGGAACGGATCACCACCGGCGCAAACGCCTGCTGGTTCCGCACCAAGGACCCGGCATTTGCCGCCTATCGGATGGCTCCGGAACTGAACTCGTTCAGCGGCAAGCCGCGCCTGCTGCTTGTGGCCAAGCACAGCCCGGAATCGCGCCCGCTGCTCGTCATCATGGCCGAGGGCGATCCGGCGCGGCTGCAGGCTTTCGGGCCGATCATGCAGGGTCCGATGCATGACAAGATCACAGCCGGAGTCAACCACTGGGCGCGCGGCAACACAGGCTGCCCAGGCTGAATCATCAACCCGACATCGCTCGCCGCTGTGCATGAGGAAATTTCTGCACGGGTAAGATGCCTCGGCTTAAAATACAACTTTACAGTTATTAAATCTTCGTCTCCTCTATTGGTTGCAAATTTTTGCAGTAACAGGGGAAATGGTCATGGCAAATTCGATCAAGCTGGCGGGAACGATCGCATCGATCATCATGCTCGCAGCGTGCAGCCCGACATCCGATGGGACTGCATTCACACAGTCGTGGAGCAAGCGATACGGCCCCTCGCCGACCATTTCCGCCAGCGCAGCCCGACAGAGCGCCGACGCGCAGACGGATATCGTGCAGGCGTTCCGTTCGGCGAGTGGCGATGCGGGCGACTATTTCGGCGCAACGCTCATCGGCTTCAATTTCGTCGATGAACAATGCGACGCCTATCTCCAGGCGCTTTATGTTCTCGATCGCGAACGGGACTCGACGAAAACCGGGCTCAACGCGGTTGCGCAGGTCACCAATGCCATTCTCGGCATCACGCCAGCGTCAAAGCTGACGATGGGCGTCGTGACGCAAGCCTTTGGCCTCGGAGGCCAGTTCGCAGATGATCTCCTGAAGGGCTACCTCTACGGCAAGTCGCCAGCCGTCGTGTCCCATGTCGTGGACGTGATGCGCGACAAGTACCGCGCCGACACCGCTTCAGCAAAGAATGACATCAACAGCAGCGGCGTTCCGCTGGCCTATGCCTATATCCGCGGGTATCTGAAACTCTGCCTGCCTTCAACGATCAGCGCGTCGATCGACAATGCCGCAGCGACAGCCACGGCAACGACGGGAGGCAGCGAGAAGTCATCCAACACCAACAAGACCCTGAACCTTATCGAATTTCGCAGGGCCACGAGCGAGACGTCAAGGGCAACGACGCCGCGCCCACGTCTGACCTTCAACTAAGGCTGAGCCCTCATCAGGCCGTCGCGACGTCAGGACTGCCGGCCGGATAGGCCGGCACGCCTTCTGGGATATCATAATAGTCGCCCTTGTCGGCGCAATAGATATGCTGGTCGATGACGAGTCCTGTGTCACCGTCGAACGCCCCTGCCCCGATGGAGGTATAATCGAGGCTTTCCATCTTCCAGAACAGGAAGGAGCCGCAGGTCTTGCAGAAGCCGCGGCGAATGCCGGGCGTCGCGCTGTACCAGGCAACGTTATCCGCTCCCTCGATGGTCAGATCGACGTCCGGCACGTTGGTGGCCGCCCAGTAGTGGCCGGACTGCTTGCGGCATTGCGTGCAGTGGCAGGCGACGACGGCGCGCAAGGTTCCGCGCGTCCTGAAGCGCACCGCGCCGCAGAGGCATCCGCCTTCATGTGTCTCGCTCATCATTGTCCCTCCCCGGGAACAGAAAATCCGGAAGCAAGCTTTACGCATTGCTCCCGGATCATCAAATTCAAAACGCTCAAGCTAAGCGTCAGGCAAAATCAGCCGTTGGCTGCCAGCGCGCGCTTTTCGTCGTGGCTCTGCTTCATCCGTTCGGCGAGCAGGAAGGCCAGTTCCAGCGCCTGGTCGGCGTTGAGGCGCGGGTCGCAATGCGTGTGGTAGCGGTCGCCGAGATCGGTGCCGGTGAGCGCGCGGGCGCCGCCCGTGCATTCCGTCACGTCCTTGCCGGTCATCTCGATATGGATGCCGCCCGGATGCGTGCCTTCGGAACGGTGGATCTGGAAGAAGCTTTCGACTTCCGACAGGATGCGCTCGAAGGGGCGCGTCTTGTAGTTGTTGAGCGTGATCGTGTTGCCATGCATCGGATCGCAGGACCAGACGACCTTCTTGCCTTCCTTCTCCACAGCGCGAATGAGGCGCGGCAGGTGTTCGGCAATCTTGTCATGGCCGAAGCGGCAGATCAGCGTGAGGCGGCCGGCTTCGTTGGTCGGGTTCAAGAGATCGATCAGCTCGATCAGGCCTTCTGCCGTCAGCGACGGACCGCATTTCAGACCGATCGGGTTCTTGATGCCACGGCAATATTCGACATGGGCATGGTCGGGCTGGCGCGTGCGGTCGCCGATCCAGATCATGTGGCCGGACGTTGCGTACCAGTCACCGGAGGTGGAGTCGACGCGGGTCAGCGCCTGCTCGTAGCCGAGAAGCAGAGCCTCGTGGCTGGTGAAGAAATCGGTTTCGCGCAGCGAGCGGTTGTTGTCCGCGTCGATGCCGATGGCGCGCATGAAATCCATCGTCTCGGAAATGCGCTCCGCAAGCTTGCGATAACGCTCGCCCTGCGGGGATTCCTTGACGAAGCCGAGCATCCACTGATGCACGTTATCCAGGTTGGCATAACCACCCATCGCGAAGGCGCGCAGCAGGTTCAGCGTCGCAGCCGACTGGCGGTAAGCCATGATCTGGCGTTCCGGGTTCGGAACGCGGGCTTCCTCGGTGAATTCGATGCCGTTGATGATGTCGCCGCGATAGCTCGGCAGCTCGACATCGCCCTGACGCTCGATGTTGGACGAGCGCGGCTTGGCGAACTGGCCGGCAATGCGGCCGACCTTGACGACCGGCATCTGCGCGCCGAAGGTCAGGACGACAGCCATCTGCAGGAAGGCGCGGAAGAAGTCGCGGATATTATCCGCGCCATGTTCGGCGAAGCTCTCGGCACAGTCGCCGCCCTGCAGCAGGAAGCTGTCACCATTGGCAACGCTGGCGAGCGCGGTCTTCAGACGACGGGCTTCACCGGCAAAGACCAGCGGCGGATAGGTAGCAAGGCGCTCTTCCGTCGATGCAAGCGCTGCTGCATCCGGATAGTCCGGCACTTGGCTGATGGGCTTCTGCCTCCAGCTCGACGGGCTCCAGTTCCTGGTCATTTCACTCACCCTTCCCTCGCGGCTTTAAGCTCTACTTGCGCAGAGTACCGCTAATTACGATTTTCGGCGGCTTATACCCGCAGATTAAGGTTTTGCAAAGGATCACGGCACGCGAATTGTGAGGGCTGTGGCGCGTTTGCGCCACGCCTCCTCACACCCGCTCGCCGTTCTTCAGCCGGTAGCTCGGCGTGTACATCGTCACCAGCTCTTCCGCCGCCGTCGGATGAACGGCCATGGTCCGGTCGAAGTCGTCCTTCGTGCAGCCGGCCTTCAGCGTGATCCCGAGAAGCTGCGCCATTTCGCCGGCCTCGTGGCCAAGGATATGGGCGCCCACGACCTTGCGGTCGGCGGCGTTGACGATCAACTTCATCAGCATCTTTTCCGAGCGGCCCGAAAGCGTCGCCTTCATCGGGCGGAACTCGGCGCGATAGACTTCGATATCCGGGTACTTCTTGCCAGCATCCTCTTCCGAAAGGCCGACCGTGCCGATTTCCGGCTGGGAGAAGACGGCCGTGGCGATCAGGTCGTGATCGGGCGATGTCGGGTTGCCCTTGTACTCGGTTTCGATGAAGCACATGGCCTCATGGATGGCCACCGGCGTCAGCTGTACCCGGTCGGTGACGTCACCAAGCGCGAAGATCGAGGGCACGTTGGTGCGGGAATAATCGTCAACGATGATCGCGCCCTTGTGGTCGGTCGCAACGCCGGCCTTTTCGAGGCCGAGACCTTCCGTATAGGGATCGCGGCCGAGCGCCAGCATGACGAGGCCAACATCAAGCGTGCCGTGGTTCTTGGTCTG
The DNA here is from genome assembly GCA_900467685.1 of Hyphomicrobiales bacterium. Lineage (GTDB taxonomy): Bacteria > Pseudomonadota > Alphaproteobacteria > Rhizobiales > Rhizobiaceae > Ensifer_A. The sequence continues at coordinate 5,893 of UBQX01000012.1, read as the reverse complement.
CGCCGAGAAGCCATCAGCGGTCTTCGTGACCTCTTCGATGATATCGTGGCAGAGCACCTTGATGCCCTTGGCTTCCATCGCCGCATGAACGCCCTTGCGCAGGTCGTGGTCGAAGCGGGAAAGGATTTCAGCGCCGCGATAGATCAGTGTCACGTCCACGCCGAGGCCATGGAAGATGTTGGCAAACTCGACCGCGATATAGCCGCCGCCGGCGATCAGGATTGACTTCGGCAGTTCTGCCAGATGGAAGGCCTCGTTGGAGGAGATGCAGAATTCATGTCCCTTCAGGGAGACATGCGGGTTCGGTCGGCCGCCGACGGCGATGACGATGCGTTCGGCGGTCACGGTCTTGCCGGTCTTGACGATCTTCACGGTATGGGCGTCGACGAGTTCGGCGCGGCTGTCGATCTGCTCTGCCTTGGCGTTGTCGAGACCCTTGCGGTAGAGGCCTTCAAGGCGCGTGATTTCCTTGTCCTTGGCAGCGACCAGCGCCTTCCAGTCGAACGTGCTTTCGCCGACCGTCCAGCCAAAGCCTGCGGCATCCTCGAAATGTTCGTGGAACTGCGAGGCATAGACGAAGAGCTTCTTCGGCACGCAGCCACGGATCACGCAGGTTCCGCCGAAGCGGTATTCCTCTGCAATTGCGACCTTCTTGCCGAGACTTGCAGCAACGCGGGCCGAGCGAACGCCGCCAGAGCCGCCGCCAATGACGAAGAGGTCGTAATCATAAGTGGACACGTGATGTCTCCTGGAGAGAGCCCCGGGCCGGGCCGAAGCGAGAGGAAGTTGATCCCTGTCATTTGGGACGATTTGACCGCCTTTGCAAGCCGTACGGCAGCGCAACAACGCGGTCGGCGCGCAAACAAAAAGAGCCCGGACGGACCGGGCTCTCTTCATGCATGTCTGTCTGGACTTACTGCTGCTGTGCAGGCGCCTTCGCAGCCGGAGCCTTTTCCTTCGGAGCCGGCTTCGGAGCGGGTGCCTTTTCCTTGGCGGGCGCCTTTTCGGCCGGCGCCTTGGCGGGCGCTTCACCTGCATCGGCCGGGGCAGCATTGTCAGCCTGCGGCGTTACGGCGTCGGCCGGCAGCGGAGCCGGAGCCTGGCCTGCCTTGATCTTCTCGCCGATGATCTTTTCCAGCTTATCGGCGGCGCTCTTCGTGAGATCGCGCTGGACGCCGGCGCTCCAGATGTCTGCAGCCTTGAAGAGTTCGCGGTTGGCGAGCGGAACATCCTTCAGGAATTTCTTGCCGACATCGGAATTGAAGAAGTTGGCGATCGTGTTGAGCTCATCCGTGGTGAACGTCTTGGCGTAGACGGTCGCAGCTTCCTTTTCGAGATCGCCGCGACGACCGGCCAGCGCCAGAGCGTCATCATCGACGGTGGACGAGATGATGTCCTGATAGTTCGGGGAGGCCTGAATGAAGCTCGCCTTCAGCTGTTCCGCGATGTTCGGCAGGATCGAGTCGAAGGGAACGGTCGCGCCGGTTGCCTTGATGGCGGCATAGGCGGCCTTCAGCTGCTCGTCCGTCACTTCGGCGGCCTTGGAAAGAGTTGCGAACCCGAAGCCCGATACGATAAGGGCGGCGGCCGCAACGCGGCCAAGAGCGGCAAACTTCAACATTTAGCTAGTAACTCCCGTTATTCTTTTGAGCGCTCCAAGCGCCCTGTCTCATTGTCCTGGGCAATTCCTGATGTGAAACCGGTGTCCACTTACGCTGGAATTGCTTCCCTTGTCTTATCGCAATTCCGGACGCGTAACCGGTACCCACTTACGCTGGAATTGCTTCCCTTGTCTTATCGCAATTCCGGACGCGTAACCGGTGCCCACTTACGCTGGAATTGCTTCCCTTGTCTTATCGCAATTCCGGACGCGTAACCGGTGACCACTTACGCTGGAATTGCTTTTGTCAGCATCCGCGCGCCCGCCGGTCCGGCGATGACGGCAGCAGATGCCAGATTGATAAACAGTCCGTGCTCGACCACACCCGGAATCGCATGCAGCCTGTTGGATAGGGCCTCTGCATCAGGAATACGGCCAAATGATGCGTCGAGAATGTAATGTCCACCGTCGGTCGTGAAGGTTTCCTTCGATGCACCGCGCAGAACGAGATCGCCTGTCAGGCCAAGTGCGGTAGCGGCCTTTTCGATCGCGATACGGGTTGACGCCAATCCGAAGGGATTGACCTCGATCGGCAGCGGAAACTTGCCCAGCGTCTCGACGACCTTGCTCTCGTCGGCAATGACGATCATCCGGTGAGAGGCCGCGGCAACGATCTTTTCGCGCAGCAACGCGCCGCCGCCGCCCTTGATGAGGCGGAGCTCGCTGTCCAGCTCGTCGGCGCCATCAATGGTGAGGTCCAGCTCCGGCAGGTCCTCCAGCGACTTCAGCGGCACACCGAGTTCCAGGCAGAGACGCGCCGTGCGTTCGGAGGTCGGAACGCCTTCGATCCGGAAGCCATCGGCCACCTTCTCGGCGAGCAGACGGACGAATTCTTCCGCCGTGGAGCCCGTGCCGATGCCGAGCCGCATCCCGTCTTCAACATGGGCGAGCGCTGCCTCAGCAGCCTTGATCTTCATCTGACGGGCGTCCATGCGCCGAAAACTCCTGAATTCCTTGGATTGAGGCGCTTTTACACGGGCGCGGCCGCAAACGGAAGTCCAAATCCAAACATCATCAAGACAAGTACCGGAGGTTTCAACAGGCTCGGCCCGTCAAGGCCACCCTGTTGGCTTGCAGTCGTGATGCGTCCGCTCTATCGAGGCTGGAGCAATTGTGGAGCCCTGCCCTCATGACGTTCACACCCACTGTCGTCTTCGATCTCGACGGAACGCTGGTCGATACAGCACCCGACCTCATGGCGGGCCTCAACCACGTGCTTGCCATCGAAGGGATCGAGCCGGTCCACTATGACGACATGACCTTCCTGGTCGGGCAAGGCGCGCGCGCGATGATCGAGCGCGGTTTCCATTTGCGTGGCCGTCCGCTTCCGGCAGAACGCCTCGGCGAGCTGCTGGACATTTTCATAACCCACTATCTCGACGGCATGCCCGGCGAGAGCCTGCCCTATGCGGGCGTCGTCCGATCGCTGGAGGCGTTGAAGGCGGAGGGTTTCCGGCTTGCCGTCTGCACCAACAAGCTTGAAAGGCTCGCACTGCCGCTCCTCAAGGGGTTGAAGCTGGATGGCTATTTCGACGCGATTGCTGGCGGCGATACGTTTCCGGTCCGCAAGCCCGATGCAGCCCACATCCTGAAAACGATCGAGAGCGCCGGCGGTGACGCTACGGCAAGCGTGATGGTGGGCGACAGCGTCAATGACATTCTGGCGGCGCAAAATGCAGGAATTCCAGCGATTGCCGTTCCCTTCGGTTACTCGGATGTGCCGGTCGAAACGCTCAACCCCACGCGGATCATCAGTCATTTCGACGAGCTGACGCCCGATCTCATCCGCGGCCTTCTCGCCAAATAGAAAACGGCCCGAAGGCCGTTTTCAGAAGATCGTATATTCAATCCTTTATCGCTCAGCCCTGGGCGCGGGCCTTGCTGGTCGCGTCCATCGCGCGCTGCAGATAGGTGTCGCGGCTGTAGACGTCGTCAAAGAACTGGACCTTGCCGTCCGCATCCGGCCATGCCGTGAAATAGGCAACATAGACCGGGATCTTGCTCGGAACCGGGACCGACATGTTCTTGCCCGTGCCGATATCGGAGGCGATCTTTTCCTTGTCGACGCCGAGAACGGCCGCTGCCATGGCACGCGGATCGGACAGACGAACACAGCCATGGCTGAGCGCGCGCATGTCACGTGCAAAGAAGGACTTCTGCGGCGTGTCGTGCATGTAGATGGAGAACTTGTTCGGGAACAGGATCTTCAGCTGGCCAAGCGCGTTGGCATTGCCCGGCGGCTGGCGCACGTCGACATCCGGATTGCGACCCCAGTCGAGGCTCGACGAGGAGACGACCTTGCCGCGCACGCTGACTTCATAGCCCATGCGGTCCAGATAGGACGGGTCCTGGCGCAGCTTCGGCATCATCTCGTTGACGATGATCGAGCGCGGCACGCCCCAGTAGGGATTGAATTCGACGGTCTCGATCTGGTCCTGGAAGAAATTGGTCTGGTGGTTGACGCTGCCGACCACGACCTTCATCGCCAACTGCTGCTTGTTGTCGTTATAGTAATAGGCCGTGAAAGCCGGCTGGTTGATGAACACCCGGCGGCTGCCGAGATCGTTCGGCAGCCAGCGCAGCTGCTCCATCGCATAGATGACCTTGTTGAGCTTGTTGTCCTGGCTTTCGCCGCCCTGCAGCGCGCGGATCGTGGCCTTGCCGACAACGCCGTCCGGCTTCATGCCCTTTTCCTGCTGGAAGGCCTTCACGAGGTCGACCAGTTCCGGCGAATATTCTGACGAGCCTGTGTAGCTCTCGAGCGTCATGGCGTTCTCGGCCTTGAGGCCGTCGGAGCCATGGCGCTTGATGAGTTCGACGATCTTGGAAAGCTCGGGGCTGTTGCCGCCCGGACGCAGAAGCGACGTCAGGTTGACCTCGATGCGGGGCTGCTGGTCCGCCGTCTGCGCGCCGTTCAGCCGGGCAAGCTCAGCCTTGAGGGCCTGGAACTGCGGGCTCGACGGATCGCGGCTCGAGAGATAGGCGGCGATGTCGGGGCTGCGCTGCATGACGGAGAGCGAACCCTTGAGGTTCACGTCCTTGCGCTTGAATTCATAATAGTCGGAAATCCGGTTCGGATCGATACGACCGCGCACGTCGTCCTGAATGTAGGTCAGGACCGCCTTGGTCATTTCCAGTTCGAAGGTCATCAGCTTCTGCCGATCGGCAGCAGCATCGCCAACAAGAATTGGCTCTTCGACCTTGTAGTCGGCCGGGTTGAGGCCAACTTCCCCGGCCTTTTGCAGCACGGAGATCGCGGCACGGGCGCGGTCGGTCACGCCTTCATTGGTGATCCAGAGATAGGTATCGCCCTTGGCGTAGAAGCCTTCCATGGCGGAAGCGACGGAGTTTTCCGCGCGTACCGACACCGTGACAGGCGCAACCGGTGTCGTCGTGCTGTCGGGGGAGACGGCACCCGTGACCAGCGGGCCGGCAAATGCGGGAACCTTTACCGGACGCTCCACCTCGGCCTTGTAGGTGAAATACTGCGACTTCTTGACGGTCGGCAGCGGATCGGGATCGGAGGCGTCGAAATCTGCGGGCGCCCTGGAAGCCCCTGCCCGCGCTCCATTGCCCATCGGCGCGCCGCCGACCGGCCCCTCCAGCGTCGCGCCGCGACGATCATAGCGGGGCTGGTCGCCGAACAGGATGTCGAAGAGCGATCGCTGCGCGAAAGCGCCCGACGTCTGCGCGGCAAAAACCACTCCCGTGACAGCGGCGAGCAAAGCGGCTTTGGAGGTCATTTTCATATCAGACTTTATCCCTCGGCCCATTGGACCGGATGAAATTCAATATTCGGAATGCGTTGGGGTCGATCCACTGCTAGCCGAACAAATGGAATACGGCCATAGGTGCCCGGATATTCCCTTGCCCGGTCAAGCCAGGGATTACTTCCGTTTGCGAGCCGCCTGAAGTGCCTAAATACTTGTTAAAATTATAGGCTTAATTTTTGCTTAAGAAATTAAGGCGCACGCGCGACCAAAAGGCCCGAATCGTTTTTTTTCGCGCTGTGGCAGTTTGAGCACGACAAATGTCGCAACGCACGGGCGGAACCGAATGACCCGCGCGGCCTCAGAACAGCCGGGACCAAGCCAGGCAATTGTGCGACAACGAAGGCCGGGGCACCCTGAGCAATGTACGATCCCCTTATGATTTTTTCCGTCGCACTTATTTCACTCTGGAACGTTGCACCTATATTGGCCTTGCCCCCTTTTCCCGCCCGCCCTTCCGGAG
>UBQX01000010.1 GCA_900467685.1 Hyphomicrobiales bacterium | reverse complement strand
CCCCGCTACAACCACCCCCGCGCCCGCTACGACTCCTGCCGTCACACCGGCACCCGTGGATGACAAGTCGACAGTCATGCAAACCGATCTGTCGATCGGAATCCGCCTGGAAATGTGGAATATCTCCATCCAGTCGATACGCGAGGCCCCGATCTTCGGACATGGCTCACTCTATCTGCAGCATCTGATCGGCGAGAAATACGCGAAATACGGGTTCGAGCATAACCATAACCAGTATCTCTCGTGGCTCGTAACCGGCGGGGTCGTGCTGCTTTGCCTGGGGCTCTGGCTTCTTCTCACGCCCTGGAGCATGGCATCTGGCCTTGCCGCCAACGACCGGCTCGTCATCACGCTGGCCGTCACGCTGGTTTGGGGTATATCGATGGTCTTCGATTCATTTCTTAACATGAAATTTTATCTGCATTATTACTGCCTGCTGATCGGCATTCTCTATGCTCTGATCAACGACATGCTCGCAACGCCGTCCGGCAAAAAGGAATAACGTGACCTCTACCGGCACAATCTACTATGACCTCACCGAGGCGCTGCTTTCCGCCTCGGCCAAGCGGGTGCAATATTATGGCATCGCACGGGTCGTGATCGAGACCGCCAAGGCGGCAGCGCTGATCGATCCGACCATAAAGTTCGTCGTGTTTTCATTTGGGAAGAACGCGTTCTACGAAATCCCCTGGAGCAAATCTGCAGATGGCAGCGCCGATTTCCATATCCCGAAGGATGTGGGACAAAGATGGTTCAGGACGCATTTCGGAACCGGCCTGCTCGGCATGTTCATGCGCATCTTCAACGCGTCGGTTGCAAGGCGCAATATCCGCATTTGGGAGGAACGGGCTTCCTCCATCCGCCCGATCAAAATCCAGGATGGGATCTTCGTTTCCGCAGCCCGGCCGAAGATGATCGTGGACATGATCGCTGCGCTTCGCAAAGCCGGCTCAAAGGCAAACGTGGTGCCGCTGGTGCATGACTTCATGCCTCTGCACAATGGCGCCACCAAGCGCTTCAGGAGGTTCGACCGAAACTTCCTGAACGACAACCGTTTTCTGATCCAGCACTCGAAGCTTATTCTCACCAATTCGGTCTTCACGCTTGATGAACTTGACCGGTTCGCCGTATCCGGCATGCTGCCGAAGCCGGGTCCTGCCGTTGCCATTCCGCTCGTTCACGAGTGCCCGCAGGGGACCGAGCCGGCGGAAGTAACCCTGCCACCTTCCCCGTATCTGCTGACGGTCGGCCTGAACCTTGGACGCAAGAATGTTGAAGTTGTCCTGAACGCACTCCTCGCGATCGCGAAGTCCGGACGGCAGGTTCCGCATCTCGTGCTCGCCGGAGCGCATCGGAAGCGGCTGAAACGCTATGTGGACCGCGCGGCACTGCAGCCGATCCGCGACCGGATTGTTTTCATCAACAACCCGAACCAGACCGACCTCGTCAGGCTCTATGTTCAGGCTCTGGCGCTGATCATCCCCAGCCGGATCGAAGGGTGGGGCCTGCCTGCGGGCGAGGCACTCTGGTGCGGCACACCCGCCCTCTGCTCGACCGCGCCCGTCTTCTACGAGGTATGCGGCGAGCTTGGTCTCTATTTCGATCCGGACGATCCGGAAACGCTGGCGGGTCAGATCACCCGGCTCACAGAGGATGCTGCCTATCGAGAGGATTTGCGGGCGCGGATTGCGGCAGCAAAGCCCGATCTGCGAACATGGAAAACCGTAGCGCAGGAAATGCTGGCTGCATTGAGCCGGGTCGGCATGCCCGGGCCGACACGCTGACGACCACATTTAGCCGAAGGCAGGCGGCTGACAGGGAAAATACACGGCTATTGGACTGTCTCGGTGCTTGCAGTGCCGTTTTGTTCAAGAGTATATAGCCGCGGGTCACGAGAGGACGACTGCAAGATCAGCGGCCGATATTGGCAAGACGTCTTGCCGGGGCCGCCGGGCCATCTGCTCTTTCGTGCGACATGAACTTTTCGTTTCATGCGGCGTCTGAACGTGCCGCAGAATTACCAGGTACCGAAGGCCGGACGCCCACTGGGATATCGACCGCCGGACCGCATTGACAGAAACGCGATATGGCAGAGAGCAAGATTAGTGTGATCGGCTTGGGGTATGTCGGCCTTCCCCTTGCGGTTGAGTTCGGCAAGAAGCGACCGGTTATCGGTTTCGACATCAACGAGGCGAGAATTGCAGAGCTCCGCGCAGGCAAGGACTCCACGCTGGAAGTGACCGAGGAAGGTCTGCGCGAGGCATCCCAACTCGTGTTTTCGAGCGATGTGAGCGCCCTGAAGGATTGCGACATCTTCATCGTGACCGTGCCGACGCCCGTGGACAAGACCAATCGTCCGAACCTCAGCCCGCTGATCGGCGCCAGCACCACCGTCGGTTCGGTGATGCGCCCGGGCGCGATCGTGATCTTCGAGTCGACAGTCTATCCTGGATGCACGGAAGAAATATGCGTACCCGCACTGGAGAAGGCGTCCGGCCTTGTCTTCAACAAGGATTTCTTTTGCGGATACAGCCCCGAGCGCATCAATCCGGGCGACAAGGTCAACACGCTGACCACCATCAAGAAAATCACAAGCGGCAGCACGCCTGACGTGGCCAACGTCGTCGACGCGCTCTATGGCTCGATCGTGACGGCGGGAACCTGGAAGGCAAGCAGCCTGAAGGTCGCGGAAGCCGCCAAGGTGATCGAGAACAGCCAGCGCGACCTGAACATCGCGTTCGTAAACGAGCTTTCGATCATCTTCGCACGGCTCGGCATCGACACGCTGGAAGTTCTGGAAGCAGCGGGCAGCAAGTGGAACTTCCTGCCTTTCCGGCCCGGCATGGTCGGCGGCCACTGCATCGGCGTGGACCCGTATTACCTCACTCACAAGGCAGAAGAAGTCGGCTATAATCCCCAGGTGATCCTGGCCGGACGACGCATCAACGACAACATGGCGCGCTACTCCGCGCGCAATGTGATCCGCCTGATGCTGAAAAACGGCATCGATGTGCCGCGCAGCACGGTCGGCGTGATGGGTGTGACCTTCAAGGAAAACTGCCCCGATATCCGCAACAGCAAGATCATCGACCTGATCCGTGAACTCCAGGAATGGGGTGCCAAGGTCGTCGTGGACGACGCCTGGGCGGATCGAGAGGAGGTCGAACACGAATACGGGATCAAGCTCCACGCGATCACGCCCGACAACCCGGTTGATTCGATCGTTGTCGCAGTCGGTCACCACGAATACCGTTCGATGTCACCGGCTGACTTGCGGAAGCTCTGCCGGGGCGAAAAGCCGGTGCTTGCGGATCTCAAATCCCTTTTCGACCGCCACAAGGCAACTGAACAGGGTTTCACCCTTTTCAGGCTTTAATATTCCTCCATCAAGGCAATTGACGTGAACACCATGCAGCGCATTACGGGTCGGAAAATCAGGATCGCAGTCGTCGGGTGCGGACGAATTTCCAAGAACCATTTCGGCTCCATCGAGAAGCATGCCGGGGAGATGGAACTCGTCTCCGTCTGCGACATCGATCCCGAAGTTCTTGCCGCCCATACGCAGCAGTATGGCGTGCCCGGCTATCGCGACCTCGCCGAGATGCTGGAGGCCGTGAAGCCGGATCTGGTCGCCTTGTGCACGCCCAGCGGCATTCATGCCGATCAGGCGGTGCTCGCCGCGCGACACGGAGTCCATGTCATGACGGAAAAGCCCATGGCGACGCGCTGGTCGGACGGTATCCGCATGGTCCGGGCTTGTGACGAGGCCGGCGTGCATCTTTTCGTCGTCAAGCAGAACCGCCGGAATTCGACGCTGCAGCTCCTCAAGCGCGCCGTCGAGGAAAAGCGTTTCGGCAAGATCCACATGGTCCAGCTGAACGTCTACTGGGCGCGTCCGCAATCCTATTACGACCAGGCCAAATGGCGCGGCACCTGGGAGCTGGATGGCGGTGCCTTCATGAACCAGGCTAGCCACTACGTCGATCTGCTCGACTGGCTGATCGGGCCTGTCGAGAAAGTACAGTGCATGACCAGCACGCATCGCGACATCGAGGTCGAGGATACCGGCGTCATGAACGTGCGCTGGAGAAGTGGCGCGCTCGGCTCCATGAGTGTGACCATGCTCGCCTACCCCAACAATATCGAGGGCAGCATCACGATCCTCGGGGAAAAGGGTTCCGTGCGGATTGGCGGCGTGGCCGTCAACAAGATCGAGATGTGGCAGTTTGCCGAGCCGAAGGACTATGACGAGGGCATCGAGGCTGCCAGCTATCAGACGACCTCCGTCTACGGCTTCGGCCATCCGCTCTACTACAAGAACGTCGTCGACGTGCTGACGCAGGGACATGAGCCGGAGACCGACGGGCGCGAAGGGCTGAAATCACTGGAATTGCTGATTGCCGCATACCGCTCGGCGCGCGACGGCCAGACGGTCTCGCTGCCCCTGGAACTCTGACATGGCCTTCTCCGTGCATCCGACCGCCATCGTGGACGAGGGCGCCGAGATCGGCGAAGGCAGCCGCATATGGCATTGGGTCCATGTGTGTGGCGGCGCGAAGATCGGCCAAGGCGTTTCTCTCGGGCAGAATGTGTTTGTCGGGAACAAGGTGACGATCGGCGACCGGTGCAAGATCCAAAACAATGTCTCGGTCTATGACAATGTGAGGCTCGAAGAAGGCGTGTTTTGCGGACCGAGCATGGTCTTCACGAATGTCTTCAATCCGCGCGCGCTGATCGAGCGGAAGAACGAGTATCGCGAAACCCGCGTCAGGCGCGGCGCATCGCTCGGCGCCAACTGCACGATCGTGTGCGGGGTCACCGTCGGAGAATTCGCCTTTGTGGGCGCTGGCGCCGTCGTGAAGGATGACGTCCCCGATTATGCGTTGATGGTGGGCGTGCCGGCACGGCAGATCGGCTGGATGAGCCAGTTCGGCGAACGGCTCCAGCTTCCGTTGACCGGCGATGCGGAAACGGTCTGTGAACATACGGGCCAGAGATATGAACTTCGCAACGGTCGCTGCATCGCCGTCGACTGAGTTTAAGTCCAGGAAGGTTCGCAATGGAATTTATCGACCTCAAGAGCCAGTACAAGCGGCTGAAGCCCGACATGGATGCGGCCATCCAGCGCGTGCTGGATCACGGCCAGTTCATCCTTGGCCCCGAGGTTGCCGAGCTTGAGCAAAAGCTCGCCGCATTTACCGGCGCGCGCCATTGCATCAGCGTGGCCAACGGGACCGATGCACTTCAGATAGCCCTCATGGCGCTCGGTGTTGGTCCGGGCGACGAGGTCATCACACCCGGCTTTACCTACATCGCGACGGCCGAGACCTCCGCCCTTCTGGGTGCGAAGTCAGTCTATGTAGACATCAAGGAAGACAGCTACAATCTGGACCCGGCGCTGATCGAGGCGGCCATCACGCCCAGAACGCGGGCGATCATTCCCGTGAGCCTCTACGGCCAGTGCGCCGATTTCGACGCGATCAATGCGATTGCCGCACGACACGGCATTCCGGTGATCGAGGATGCCGCACAAAGCTTCGGCGCGACCTACAAGGGTCGCAAGAGCTGCAATCTCTCGACGATCGGCTGCGCGAGCTTCTTCCCGAGCAAGCCGCTGGGATGCTACGGCGACGGTGGCGCGATCTTTACAAATGACGATGAACTGGCGAAGATTATCCGCCAGATTGCCCGCCACGGACAGGACCGGCGCTACCACCATATCCGCGTGGGTGTGAACAGCCGCCTCGATACGCTACAGGCGGCGATCCTGCTGCAGAAACTGAGCGTTTTCGACGACGAGATGGAGAAACGACAGGAGGCTGCCTATCGTTACGGAGCGCTGCTCCGCGACATCGGCCTGAAGGCCATTCCGTCGATAGCGCAGCATAATGTCAGCGCCTGGGCGCAATATACGATCCGGGTTGCCGATCGTGAGCGTGCGCAGGACGTGCTCAAGGCCGCAGGTGTCCCGACGGCGGTGCATTACCCGATGCCGCTCAACAAGCAACCGGCCGTCGCCCAACCCGATGCGCACCTGCCTGTCGGCGACCTCGTCGCCACAGAGGTGCTCAGCATCCCGATGAGCCCCTACATTACGGCCGAAGAACAGGGACGCGTTGCTGCCGCTCTCGCGAGCATCTGACGCACCACTGACTGCTGCATGCGTCCCGCTGACCGGGACGAACCTTTCGTCGGAGACTTTCTTGGAGCGACCGCAAGTCATCATTCTCGGAGCGGGCAAGCCATTTTCCGGCGAGCATCCGTCGGCGCTCGTTCAGGCGCCGGGAAACGCGCGTCGGGTGCTCGACTGGGTGATGGAAGCTTTTTCGAGCATCGAAGGCGCGGAGTTCTATTTCGTCGGCGGTTATCGATTGCAAGACGTGGTCGCCAAATACCCGAACATCTATTTCTCGGTGAACTCCGACTGGAAGAACAGTTCCGCGACCGGCTCCTTGCTCTCCGCTCCACTCGCAGACAACCGGGACGCCTTTATCTGCTATGCGGACACGGTGTTTTCTCCCGAGATCGTCAAGGATCTCGCTGACAGCAGGGCCGACATTGCGCTCTGCGTCGATCGCCTCTGGCGCAACCGCTATGAAGGACGCTCCACTCAGGACATTGCCGGTGCCGAAAAGCTTCGCGTCGACGACGAAGGGCGCCTTCAGGTCGGACGAACGCTCGACCCGGAAAGCGCCGATGGTGAACTGATCGGCGTCTTCAAGTTTTCGGCCCGTGCCATCGCCGCCATCAAGGCGCTGGCGGCGGAAGAAGATATCGTCCGTTTTCGCAAGCTGGACATGCCCGGATTGATAAACCGCCTCGTCGAAACCGGACTGAGGGCTGATGTCGTCGAAAACCGGGGGCGATGGGCCGAGCTGAATGCGCCGCAGGATCTTGCGCATTTCGTGCTGGGCACCAAGGCCGAGACACTTGAGCGTTTGCGACCGCTTGTGCGGGCCAGTGTCATCGGCACCCAGGTTTGCTTTACCGCCGGCGACTGGCAGCGCGACCGATCTTCGGTCATCGATGCGGTTCAGGCGAAATTCGGGGGTGCTGCCGTTATCGTGCGCAGCAGCGCGCATTCGGAGGACGGCTGGGCCGCATCCAATGCCGGCAGCTACGAAAGCATCCTGAACGTTCCCGCCTCCGACGCCGCCAGAACCAGCGATGCCATCGAGCGGGTGATCGCAAGCTATGGCACGTCCATGGCGACCGATCAGGTGCTGGTGCAGGAGATGCTGCACGATGTCGCGCTGAGCGGGGTTGCCTTCACGCGCACGCTGACGCATCGCGCGCCCTACTATGTGCTCAACTACGACGACAGCAGTGCACGGACAGATAGCGTGACCAGCGGCGCACGTCAGGAATTGCGCACGCTGTTCATCCGCCGCAGTCGTCTCGCAGCAGCGGAACGTCTTGATCCCCGCATCGCCAAGGTTGTCCGCTCGATTGCCGAACTGGAGGATCTCGTTGGTCACACATCGCTCGATATCGAGTTCGCGATGGATGCCGCAGGTGTCGTGTATATCCTCCAGCTTCGCCCGCTTGCCGCCCGACACAAGACAGGCCACGTCTCCGACGAAAGCATCGATCTGGCACTGAACCAAGCGGCAAGCTGGTTCGAAGCGGCAACGGGCCGCGGCAGCCGGCTGGTCGGACAACCGCCGCTGTTCGGGGTCATGACGGACTGGAACCCGGCCGAGATCGTTGGAACGAAACCCCGAAACCTCGCTCTTTCGCTTTACCGTCAGTTGATCACCGACGAGACCTGGGCGCGCCAAAGGGCGGAATACGGCTATCGGGATGTACGGCCCTGCCCGCTCATCGTGAGCTTCGCCGGCCATCCCTTTGTCGATATCCGGGCAAGCTTCAATTCGTTTGTGCCGGCTTCGCTGAATGACGATCTGGCGGCCCGCCTCGTTGATCACTATCTCGCGCGGCTAACGCAACATCCGGAACTTCACGACAAGGTCGAGTTCGATATCGCGTTCACCTGCCTGACCTTCGACTTCGACAGTCTGGCGGCGGAGCGGCTGGCGCCGAACGGATTTTCGCTGGCGGATGTGGCAAGCGTCAAACAGGCGCTGCTGGACCTGACGAACCGGGGAATTGCCCGCGTTGAGGACGATTATGCGGTGCTCGAGACTCTCGAGACGCGCTATGCGGCGCTCCAGAACCGGCAAATGGCTCATCTCGACCGGGCCTTCGAACTGCTTGACGATTGCCGCCGCTTCGGGACCATCGCCTTTGCTCACCTGGCGCGCGGCGCTTTTGTTGCCATGGCCCTGCTGCGCTCGCTGGAGCGGGTCGGCGTCACTGCTCCCGAAGATACCAGCGCATTCCTGGCATCACTGGAAACCGTGACCGGCATGTTCGAGAAGGACGGGGGCGCCGTCCATGACGGCAAGCTTTCCTTCGAGACGTTTGTCGATCGTTACGGGCATCTGCGGCCGGGCACTTACGAGATCACATCGGACTCCTATGCGGACGATCCGGAGCGTTATCTCGCGCCCATGGTGAAACCGCATACCGCGCCGTCCGCCGGCTATTCGTGGACACCTGCCATTCGCCGCGGCATTGAAGAACAGTTGCGGGCGCTCGGCCTGCCTCCTGGCGCCGACGCTTTCGAACGCTTCGTCAAGCGAGCCATCGCCGGGCGGGAATATGCGAAATTCCTGTTCACCCGCAATCTGAGTGCCGCGCTCTCCGCCATTGCGCAGATCGGTCCTCTGGATCGCGAGGCGCTGTCTCACGTCGACATCAGCGATATCAATAAGTTGCGTGTGGGCGCTCACCCGGCAGACATTTCGGCATGGCTGAATGCGCGCACGGAGGAAGGTGCAAGCGAGTACGAGCTGCGCTGTGCCATCGAGTTGCCGCCCCTCATCACGCGCGTCGAGGATTTCGAAGCTTTCGAGCGTCCGTCGAGTGAACCCAATTTCGTCGGACAGGGACGGCTTTCTGCGGACGTGGTCGTGATGGCGGATGGCGAGGCCAGCACCACCGAACCGCTTGCCGGCAAGATCGTGGTCATACCGCGCGCAGATCCGGGCTACGACTGGCTCTTCGCCCATAATATCGCTGGCCTGGTGACCCAATATGGCGGAGCGAATTCGCACATGGCCATCCGCTCCGCCGAACTCGGCTTGCCGGCTGCCATCGGCGTTGGAGAATCCGCATTCGAGCGGCTATCCTCTGCGCGGATGATCCTGCTGGATTGCGCCGCACGCAAGATCGAGGTGCAAGCCTGAGCCATGAAACGTATCGGCCTCACCCAGCGCGCGCACACGATCTCGGGAATTTCAGAACGCCGCGACATGCTTGACCAGCGGTGGGCGCAGCTCATCGAGCGGCTGGGCGCCTGTCCCGTGCCGCTCGCCAATGCCGTGCACGATCCCCGGCGCTATCTTGATGCTCTCGGTCTGGACGCTCTGGTCATGACCGGCGGCAACGACCTGACGGCCCTGCCGGATGCGTCGGACCCGGCACCGGAGCGCGATCTCTTCGAAGCCGAGGCCTTCCGTTATTTCCGCGAGAAGGGTCTTCCCGTGCTCGGGGTCTGCCGGGGTGCGCAAATGATCAATGTTCTGGCCGGCGGCAGGCTGGAGCGGATTGAAAAGCATATCGCCCTTCGTCACGCACTCACATGGCGAGACGGCCTGCCCCACGGATGGGATCGTCCCGGCGATGTGAACAGCTATCACGGCTGGGCCATTCCGCAAGATGGGCTGGCGGCCGGACTGGAAGCCGCGGCGCGGGCCGATGACGGCTCGATCGAAGCCTTTTATACGACTGACAGTGCCGTGACCGGCATCGTGTGGCATCCCGAGCGCGAGCTTGATCTGCCGGACACGGCCATGGCATTTCTTGCCAGGGCGCTCCGACTGCCCCCCGCTTCAAACAACACGGAAAGACCGGAATGACCCAACAGATTTCGGGTGCTCGTCGCACCCTCTCCAAGATCAAACAGTTCATCCGGCATTCCATGGTGGCAGCGGCTTCTCTCCTGCATCGCGCCGGCATCGCCATGATCGTGTCTGCGAGAAAGCTCGTCCGGCTGACAGAAATGCACACGATCGACACGACATCCGATCGTTTCATCATCGGGTTGCCCGAGCTGCACAAGAAGATCAGGCACGAACTTGATCTTCAGCGACGCGAATATGACAGCTATTCCTACTTCCATGGCTATCCCTACCAGTCGCTCGGGATTCTGCAGGTGTTCGGCGAGCGTGGCACGGAGGAACGCTTCGATGCCTACGATCTGGCGAACCTGATCAGGAAAAGCGACCATGTTCTGGACATCGGATGCAACTGCGGCTTCATGGCCATCTATGCCGCTTTCCGCACCGGCTGCAGTGCAGACGGCATCGACATCAATCCCTACATGATCCGCGTCGGCCAGCATTGCGCCGACTACCTACAGATGAGCGACCGCGTGAAGCTGATCGCGCAATCGTTCCTGGACTACAAGACGGAGCGACCCTATTCGGTCGTGCTGTCCTTTGCCACCCACTGGACCGACGACAAGAACTACCGCGTACGCCTGCAGGACCATTTTCTGCGCATCCATGCCATGATGGAACCGGGTGGCCTGCTGATTTTTGAATCGCATTCGGCAGATGTTGGTAACCCGGAATTCTATCAGGCGCTTGAGGAGATGCGCGGGCATTTCAGCTGGGACGGCTGCCGGACCATGGCGCGCGGCACGCGCGAACTCTATCTGATGCGGCAGATTGCGCCGTCGTCATAATCGAATTGCGGTTGCCGGTTGAGGTTGGGACGCCGGCGATCCTGTTTTCCCATTCACTCAGCCAGTCCCGACCCGATCCCGTCGATGCCGGCATGATCGGTCGCCGGAACAGGAGACCCTAAATTGAAAGCTTTGATCCTCGCAGCTGGCCAGGGCACGCGGCTGCGTCCGCTGACGGACGACAGGCCGAAATGCATGGTCGAACTTGCCGGTCGACCGCTTATCGCGCGTCAGGCTTCGACCCTTCGGGCGGGAGGCGTCAACGACATCACGGTCGTCAGCGGCTATCGCGCAGACCAGATTGCTGCCGCCGGTTTTGCGACCTGCGTCAACCCGCGCTTCGCCGCCACAAACATGGTCGCCACCCTCTTCTCGGCCGAACATCTCATGGATGAGACGCAGGACCTGTTGATCTGCTATGGCGATATCGTCTATGAAGCGCGCGTTCTGGCGGCACTGCTGACCGTGGACGCTCCTGTAACCGTGGTCATCGACCGGCAATGGCGACGCTACTGGGAGCTGCGTCTGGAGGATCCGTTGACCGACGCAGAGACCCTGAAGCTTGGGCCGGACGGGCGTCTGCTGGAACTGGGCAAGAAGCCCAAAACCTATGCCGACATCGAGGGCCAGTATATCGGCCTGATCAAGGTTCGCGCGGATCAGGTGCGCGCGCTGAAAGAGCTTTATCACGCGATGAACCGCTCGGCTGTCTATGACGGCAAGGATTTCGATAACATGTACATGACGAGCTTCATCCAGTATCAGATCGACCAGGGTTGGGATGTGCGCGTAGCACCGACGGACAATGGCTGGCTGGAAGTGGACAGCGTCACCGATCTGGAACTCTATCATCGCATGGCAGCGGACGGCTCGCTTGCCACGTTCTACAATCTGCAGGAAACCCAGGCATGACGAACCCTCGCCCCTCACCGGAAACCGCATGCGCCATCTGCGGTCAGGTCGGCTCCGTTCGGGTCGTCGATACCTACAAGTCGACCTGGTATGATTGCGCGGCCTGCGGCTGCTCGTCGCGCAGTCAGAAGAACCGATATCCTCACGAGGGCGTGGCCGGGGCTCTTCTCGGTGTTCTCGGGGCGGTGCCGAAGGTCAACGGTTTTCTCAAGTCGCTGGCTCGCAAGGAACAGGGCGTCGATTTCTATCGCTATTACTCGGACCAACTGACATCTCCGGACCGTGGCCCCTGGGCGGGCCAGTCGGACATGGTGACAGCGGAGCTGCAGAGAGAAGGTCTGCTGGACAACTGGAAGGGCAAGCGCGTTCTGGAAATCAGCGGCGAGCCCGGATACTTCGCCTATGACCTCGCGCAGGCCGGCGCCGATGTAATCGTCTCCGCATTTGCCGATGACGTGGCACGCGCGATGACAGATCACCTGAAGCTCAAGACCTTCACTTACGATTTCAACGCGGACGATATTGCGGCCAAGGTCGAGACCCATGGTGACGGAGAACTCTACGACTTCATCTTCATCCGGTTTGCCATCGGCTTTTGCACCGACCTCGCGGGCCTGATGCGAAAGCTGTCACCCCTTCTGAAGAAGGGTGGATTGCTCTACATCTCCTTCAGCCCCGCCTCCCGTACCGTGATGCTGCGGTGGATGTTCGACGACTACACCTATCTTCGCCAGTATACGGAAAGTGCGCTGAACACTGCGGCTTCGGACGCCGCAATGCCGCTGCGCGCACGCTTCGACGAGGGGTATTTCTACTGGGACCGCGGGCCGTCGAGCCTTCACTGGTCGTTGCGACCCTTTGCGCGCAAGTATTATGAGGCCTCCCCGTATTTCAACGACGTGGACGAGGACAATGCGGTGCAGCGACGCATCGCCATGGTATACGTGAAGGAATGACCAACACTGCGGGCCGGGCCGAACTCGTGAACGAAATCGACGCACTGTGCGAGCGGGTGACTGCTGAAAGCCGGTCTCTCGCACGACCGGACCGGGAATCGGTCGGGCTTGCGGAAGATGGTTCGCCGTTCGACCTCGAACGCCTTCTCGCATTCGGTGCAGACACTGCAGCGGCTCGGCTCAGTGACGCCCAACTTGACCGGCTGCGCCGGAAGATCGAGGTCGCACGGAAAGTCTACAGGGCTTACGAGCAGGATATTTCCCGCCCGACCTCAAACCAGCCGCTTTCGCCTGACGGAATTAATCAGTTGTGCGCGGTCATGCTGCTTGCGGCGCTTCGCCGACGAGATGCACGTTTTCTCAACGCGGCCCTGAAGCTTATCGACGGTCTGCGTGAGCCCGCCGGGGTTCAGGTGTCGCAACGTTTGAGTTCGCTGACGCGGGAAACGCTGGACCTGCTCCTGCCGCTCGGGCGGGCGCCGTGATGAAGACCATTCCACTCGGCATTCTCGCATTCAGGGGCGGCTGCCCGGTCACAGAAGCCTATCTTCTGGCTCTGCGGCAGGAAGGCCTGCAGCCCTCCGTGATTCTGGCGGTCGACTATGTGGGCGAAGGTGCCCGTGGCGCCAAACTGGAACGGCTCCTCGGAACACGCCTTGCAGCGACGCTGCTTCGCCACTGGCGCAACCGGTCGGCACGCATCAAGCCGGAACTCGTCGAGAGACTGCAAGAGGATCGCGCCGTCAAATTGCGCCCCGGCCGTGAGCCGCGGTTCGAGGAATTCAGCCCGCGAGTGATCCCTCTGACAATCCGGGATTACGCCGACCCGCGTTTGCGCGATGCGATGCGCGTCAGCAAGGCAGAGGCTTTCCTCTACTGTTCTGGGGGGCGCGTTCCGGCCGCCATCTTCGAAGAAGGCTTCCGTATTCTTCATATCCATCCGGGCGTCGTGCCTCATGTCAAAGGGTCAGACGGGCTTCTGTGGTCGATCGTTGCGCGGCAGAAGCCGGGTGCGAGCTGCTTCTACATGGATGCGGGCATCGATACCGGGAGGTTGATTGCAACAGCGGAATATCCCATGCCGCGCTGGTCCGGATTGGCTGTGGATCCGGACGTCCTCTACAATGCTTTGATCTACTGCTACGACCCGCATCTGAGGGCTGCACTGCTGGTCGACGTGCTGCGGGGTGTGGCAGGCGACGGGGACCTGGCGAACCTTCCAGCGGCCTCACAGCCCCACGAAGGCGGCCATTACTTCACCATGCATCGGGCGATACGCGACCGCGTCCTGTCCCGGCTGTGCATCTAACGTCCGGACGCATCGATGGCCGCCATGTCTTTTCTGAACGGATGGATCCGACGTTTCCGGAACTCGACGCTACTGCGGCGCATGGGAACCCTGACGACAGGAACAATGCTCGGGCAGGCGATCCAGCTCGTGAACCTCGTTGTTCTCGCAAAATTCTACCCGCTGTCGGACGTCGGCATCTTCAGCGTTTTCTTCGCAGTGGTGGGCACGCTCACCTCGGCGGCCATGCTGGGCTACGAAATGCTGGTTCCGGCCGTGCCGGAGGAGGACATACGGCCTTTCCTGAAGTCAGTGGCGGTGCTTCCGATCGCAACCGCCCTTCTCTTTTCCGCCGTGGCCTATCTCGCCGGGTATGAACATTGGGCTGCCGTGGCACCGTGGATCGCCGGTGCCGCCATCCAGAGGCTCGGCGAGATGTACAATGTACGCCTCAACCTGTTCGGGCGCGTCGCCCTGGCAAGGCTCCTGCCTGCCCTCCTGATGAGCGGAATTCTGGCAACCTTCATCGTTGCAAAGGGGACGATGGCGAACATGATCGCCTGGCAATCCCACCTGGTATTTGTGCTCGGACTTTTTTATGCGGCGTTCAGCCTGCCGCTGAAGGCACTCGCCACGCGGGATCCCTGGCGAACCATGGTCAGGACGCTGCGGGACGCGTCCAGCGCGCCGCTTTTCCTGATGCCGTCAAATGTGCTGAACCTGATTGCCTACAATGTGCCGGTGGTTGTCATCAACAAATGGTTCGGTCCCGATCTGGCCGCGCAGTATGCCTATGTCCTGCGTTTCGGGTTCGGACCCGTGAGCCTGATCGGAGGGACGCTCTATCAGGTCTTTTACGGCCTGCTGACGGAAGCCGCGCGAAGCAAGAACAGCGCCCTCTTCGATCAGTTCATGAGAGCGCGCCGCATGGTGCTTTATGCCGCATTGGCGGCAGCTGTCGGTATCGCTGTCGCCTATCCTATCGGGTTCCGGCTTTTCCTCGGCCCGCAATGGATGACCGCAGGCTGGATCTCGATGATTTTTGCGCCGTTCTTTGGCACCATGATTTATCTGACGCCTCTTTCCGTCTCGCTGAACACTTTCAACCGTCAATTTTACGAGCTCAAGACACAGATCCATTACTTTCTCATATCGGCATTTTCGTTCGGTGCTGCTATTGCGTTGCACAACTCCTGGGTCGGCTTCGCGCTGTTCTCGGGTCTGGGCTGCCTGCGATATGCGGCGCTCTTGCGGGACATCAATCAGATCCTGATTGAAAACAAGGTAGTAACGGATGTCGGCGGGCAAACTGCTTAAATACGTTGTAACAGGAAAAGGTTTCGCGGCGGCAGGCAGCCTGCTGCGGCAACGGATCGGTCGCGGCCACGATGTCATCTTTGCCGCGGGCAGCCAGGTCGATCTTCAATGGGTCATACCGGCCTACGAAGAGACGCGCAGGCGCGGTCTCGCCTGTTCGCTTGCCGGTCCCGCGTTATCTCCACCCGACGGATCGGATTATATCGATGTGCCGGTGCAACTGTTTCCGATGTTGCGCACGCGGGCGATCGTGACCGCGACAAGCGGACTGCGCTTGCAACACATGCCCAGAAGGGCCCAATTTCGCGTCGCCGTCCCTCATTCGCTTGTCAGTCTGCACATGGTCTATCCCGTCGGGACATTTGATCCTTACACCGACGTCTTTTGCTGCGGTGAACATCACGTGGCGGAAATCGGGGCGATGAACCGGCTCGCCGGACGCACTGACAGACGTGCGATCCTTGTCGGGTACGGGAAAGCCGAGCGGCTTCTGGAGACGCGGACCGAAAACCCGAAAACCGACGGGAACCGGCCCCATATCCTGATCGGCCCCTCCTGGGGCAAGGGCAATATTCTTGAGACTATGGGGGACGAGCTTCTTGCACGTCTTCTGGCAGAAGGCTACAGGGTAACCCTACGCCCGCATCCATCCTTTTTCATTTATGGCGATGCCCAATTGGCGCCGATTGTAGAAAAGTGGCGTGGGCACGAAGCATTTACGCTCGAGAGTTCGGTCGAAGAAAGTCGTGCCCTTTGGACTGCGGACATCATGATTGCAGACTATTCTGGATTTGCGATGGAATTTGCATTCATGCGTGAGCGCCCGGTCCTTTATGTGGACGTTTCTCCCAAGGTGCTGAATCCGGGCTGGCAGGCGCTCGGGTTGACACCGCTCGAACTCTCGATACGAGAACGCATCGGCACGATCGCCAAACCGGATGTGAGCGCCGTCCTCGAGGGACTGTCGAGGCTCGGTGCCGATCAGTCGGAATGGTCGACCAGGATACGAATAGAGCGTGATCGCGTGTGGGCCAATTTCGGACATTTTGCCGAAGCCTGCGCATCCGAATTGACAAGCATGCTCGCAAAGACGGCTTGAAACAGAAAACACCCGGGATTACTTCCAGCCATGCCCTACAGAATATGTACCCGCTGCATCATGGATACGAGCGATCCTGACATTTCCTTCGATGCGGAAGGTGTCTGCAGTCATTGCCAGAACTTTGAAAACCACGTCCGCCTGAACTGGCACCCGGGGCCGGAGGGGCGGGTTATGCTGGATTCCATCGTCAGCAAAATCAAGAAGGAAGGGCAAGGCAAGGACTACGATTGCGCCATCGGCCTCAGCGGCGGCGTCGACAGTTCCTACCTCGCCTATGTCGCCCGCAAGGAACTGGGATTGCGCCTGCTGGCCGTTCACGTCGATGGCGGCTGGAATTCAGAACTTGCAACGCGCAACATCGAAAACATCGTCCGCAAACTGGATATCGATCTCCATACCTATGTCGTTGACTGGGAAGAGATGCGGGACCTGCAGCGATCGTTTCTTCGTGCGGGGCTCGCAAATCAGGATGTGCCGCAGGACCACGCCTTCTTTGCGTCCCTTTACAGCAACGCGCAAAGTTACGGCCTCCGCTACGTGCTGAGCGGCGGAAACATAGCAACGGAATCGATCATGCCGGAGGAATGGGCGTATAACGCCATGGACCTGCGGCACCTTGAAGCCGTTCAGCGCCGTTTCGGAACCGTCAAGCTCAAGACGTTCCCGCGCGTCAGTTTCTTCCGGTACTATTTCTGGAACCGCTACGTCAAACGCATGCGGGTGATCCGGCCGCTGAACTACATGCCCTACGTGAAGGACGAGGCGATTGCCCTTCTCGAGCGGGAGCTGGGCTTCCGTTACTATGGCGGAAAGCATTTCGAATCCCGCTTCACAAAATGGCAGCAGCTCTACTACCGCCCGCGGAAATTCGGCTACGACGAGCGGCGCCCCTATTTGTCGAGCATGATCCTTTCCGGCCAGATGACCCGCGAACAGGCGCTGGAATCGCTCGCCAAGGACGTCCAGAACGAACGGGAAGCCGAGGAAGACACCGATTTCATTACCAAGAAGCTCCTGATCAGCAAGGACGAATTCAGGCAGATCATGGAACAGCCGCCCAAGACGTTCCGCGACTACCCTTCGAATTATGCGCTCTTCAATTTCAAGACGGCGCTGCGGGAATGGCTTCGATCAAAAGGTATGGTACTGCACCCAAACTCATGAGCCGTGAAGCGGTGCAGGAGGCATCATATGATCGTTATCGTAGACTACGACGTGGGAAATCTTTCTTCGGTCTGCAACATGCTGCGCAAGGCAGGTGCGGAAGCCGCGATATCGCGTGACCCCGCGGTGATCGCGCAGGCCGACAAGCTTGTCCTGCCCGGCGTCGGTCATTTCGATCACGGCATGAAGATGCTCGACGCGTCGGGCTTGCGCGCCACTCTCGACCATTTTGCTCTCGAACAGAAGAAGCCTGTGCTTGGAATTTGCCTTGGTGGCCAGATGCTTGGCAAGGGCAGCGCGGAGGGAGATCGCGCAGGTCTCGGCTGGATCGACATGGAATGCCGCCGTTTCCCCGACATGGAAGGCTTGCGCATTCCGCACATGGGATGGAGCCAGCTGGACATCAAGCGCGCTTGCCCGCTCTTCGCGCAGGCTGAAAACCAGGCACGCTACTATTTCGTTCACAGCTACTACATGCACTGTGCAAATGACGGGGACCTCGCAGCCACCAGCCGCTACGGGATCGATTTCACCAGCGTTGTCTGGAGCGGCAACATATTCGGAGCCCAGTTCCATCCGGAAAAATCCCTGCGCCACGGCCTGGCCCTGATGCGCGCATTCGCGGAGCTGCCCGGACATGAATAGCACCCGTGTCATCCCGGTCCTGCTGCTGCGGGGTCAAGGCCTCGTCAAGACGATCAAGTTCCGCGATCCGAAATATGTCGGAGATCCGATCAATGCGGTCCGGATCTTCAACGAAAAGGAAGTCGATGAGCTCGTTCTTCTCGACATTTCGGCAAGCGCAGATTCACGCGACCCTCCGTTCGATCTCCTGTCTGACATTGCCAGCGAAGCCTTCATGCCGATGGCTTATGGCGGTGGCCTCCGGAATATCGAACAAATCCGTAAGGTCTTCGCGCTCGGCTTTGAAAAAGTCATCATCAACAGCGCGGCCTACGGCAATCTCGGCCTGATCTCAGAAGCTGCAGCCATATTCGGCTCCCAGAGTGTCGTCTGCAGCGTGGACGTCAGGAAGAACTGGATGGGCCGGATTGAGCTCGTCTCCCACTCCGGGAAGAAGCGGGAAGCTGTCAGCCTGCGCGATCACCTGGTCGCAGCCGAAAAAGCCGGCGCCGGCGAAATCCTCGTGAACAGTGTCGATCGAGATGGGACAATGAGCGGCTACGATCTGGACATCCTTCGCCAAGTCGCGGACACGGTGTCAGTTCCCGTAATTGCGTGCGGCGGGGCTGGCAGTATCGACCACTTTGCCGACGCCATCAAACTGGGCCGCGCATCGGCCGTTGCAGCGGGAAGCTTTTTTGTATTTGTCGGTCCGCATCGGGCCGTATTGATCAACTATCCCGACCGGGACGTCTTGAGCAGCAGGTTGCCGTAACATGTGTGGAATTGCAGGTTTTATCGCGAGGGCGGGAGCGGAAGCTTCCCCTCAGGTTATCCAGCAGATGACCGATGCGGTCGCCCATCGCGGCCCGGACGGCCAGGGCATCTGGTGTCACGGCCCTGTTGCCTTCGGCCATCGCCGACTGGCGATCATCGACCTGTCGGAGATGGGCAAACAACCCATGACGGACCAGCAGACGGGGTGCGTCGTCACATATAACGGTGAAATCTACAATTATCTGGAACTGAAGGAGGAGCTGAAAAGCCTCGGGCATCAATTCATTTCCGGGTCAGACACCGAAGTTCTTCTCAAGGCCTACGAGCAGTGGGGCACCGACTGCGTTCGCCGGTTTAATGGCATGTGGGCGTTTGCCATTTTCGATCCGAGGCAGCAGATCGTCTTCTGCTCACGCGACCGCTTCGGGGTAAAGCCCTTCTATTTTGCGGAAACCCCGACGGGGTTCGGGTTCGGCTCCGAGATCCGGCAGCTGCTGCCGCTCATTGAAAATCGCAAGGCCGATCTTCGCGTCGTGATGAACTTCCTCGTTCTTCGCGTGGCCGAAGACATCGAAAACTCGTTCTTCGCGGGAGTTCGCAAACTGCCCGGCGGACATAATCTCGTCTTCGACCTGAACAATCACGCCCACCGCATCGAACGCTACTACAATCTGGAAAAGCGCGAAGACATCGCCCGCCTCGATGCCAGGGCCGCGCTGGAGGAATTTGACCAGCTGTTTCAGGATGCCGTCCGTTTGCGGTTGCGCTCCGACGTCAAGGTGGGAACCTGCCTTAGCGGCGGCATGGACAGTTCCAGCATCGCAACCCTTGCCTCCGACATCTATCGCGCGGACAGCGGGCAGGCCTTCTCTGCCATCACGGCCATCAGCGAAGATCCGGCCACCGACGAATCCGCCTTTGCGCGGCAGATCGTCGAACAGTCGGGGCTGGAATGGCTGACCGTCAAGCCTGATGGCAACGCTTTCAGGGACGCTATCGACGCCGTGGTTCGGACACAGGAGGAGCCCTTCGCGGGAACCTCGATCTTCATGCAGTATTTTGTCATGGAGCGGACGCGGCAGGCTGGGATTCCCGTTCTTCTGGACGGCCAGGGGGGCGACGAGACGCTTCTGGGCTACGAGCGTTATTTCGCAGACGACCTTGTGGAAGCGCTACTTTCGGGGCGCCCCGGACGGGCGATTTCGAACGTCGCAGGCCTCATGAAGAACGGGCGCCAGGGCGCGCTCAAGTCTCTTCTGTGGAACCTCGCGTATTTCAACATTCCCGGCTTGCGGACCTCCGGCCTCGGACATCCTCGCGGGCTCTTCCTGAAGGAGGCGATGGCCTCTTGCACGAACGCTTCGGGCGAGTCGCAGGGCAAAGGCCTCTATGCTCTCCAGAAGCGCGAAATCGAGCGGACCAACCTGCCGGTGCTGCTGCGCTACGAGGACAAGAATTCCATGGCGCATGCTGTCGAGACGCGCCTTCCCTTCCTCGACTACAGGCTGGTCGAACTGTCGACCTCGGTGGCGACGGAATGGAAGCTGAAGGACGGCTGGGGCAAGCATCTTCTCCGCAAGGCAATGGAGAAAAGAATGCCGGCCGACATCGTCTGGCGCAAACACAAGTTCGGCTTCGAATCTCCGGAAAGCAAATGGATGCGGCAGCATGCGGCGGCAATCGATACGGCCATTGCCGGCTCTGCCATTGTGCGCTCCATTTGCGGCAAGGGGGCTTTGGAGCCCCAGTCGCTCGCAGGCTTGAACCAGGGGCTGCGGTGGCGACTTTTCTCCCTCGCCAAATGGGCTGAGTCATTTGCAATATCGGGAACGGCATGATCAATAGGGCCGAACATACGACCGAGAGCGGGAACGAAAGGGCGAGACAGATGGACACGGCTTACAATCGGGCCAATCTGAGATGGAAGTTCACGGCTTTCGCGCTCATTCTGGTTCTGTGCCTGCTGTCCGGATTTATTCCCGGAAATGGCGTGCAAGCTCGCCTCGACCTCACGCAAGGTCTTCGCAGCCAGAGCTTCTACGCCTCCCGCACTGCGGCGGCCGCCTTGCTCACCGAGCCGCAAAGGTCGGTCCTGGCCTGGGCAACGATCAGACGCGACGGGGAGCAGGCTCCGCCCGCTTATGGCGCACGCCCCACGGTCAGGACGTTTGTGATGGGCGAAATTCTGCGGGCGGCCGACCACGACCGCGATATCATGAAGCAGATGCAGGCCAGGCTGGATGCCATGGACCCGAAAGCGGTCCAGGCAAGTCGGGATGCCTTCATTGCGGCACAACAGAAGCGCAAAGATGGGCTGAAAATCTTTGATGCCTTCGCACCCAGGATCATGGGGCTTGAAAAGGAAACCGTTGACGGTCGAAACTATGCCGTCGTGAAGTACAATCTCCAACTGCCGGAAGGGCTTTCTCTGAGGTTCCTGCCCTGCGCCCTGGAGTTTTCGGACAAGGACTCGGTCCTGAAGGGGAAGCTGGAATTCGACTGCCTGTTCATGCCCTCGATTGGCAACGCGTATCGGGCTCGAGTTTTGCTGCCCGAGGACTTTGACATCGCACGGCTTGACGTGAAGCTGAGCGTCGAATTCGGGCGAGCCATCGTCGAAAAGCGCTCGGACCAATTTGCGGCCATAGATGCGGTTCAGGAATCCATTCCGGAACTCAGGACGCTGCGGGAGACGCAAAGGCAGATGAAGGATGCGCTGGACAAGAAAGTCTATTTCTGATCCGGCTACGATCGGGAAAGCGAAGTTTTCGAGACTTTCAAAACACGGTCCAATCGAACACGACTGGATAACGATCGGACAGATACAAGCTTTCGGGGGCAACCTTTGCGTATAAAACAAAACTTCATCCAGTCTTTTCAGAAAGAGGATATCGTTCTTCTTTGCGGCTTCCTGTTTTTCAGGCTGGCCCTCGACATCTCTTACGAAAAATTTCTTTACGTCATCTTCAAATTCGATACGCCGATCAACTTCTGGTACAATGTCAGCATCGGCAGGTATCTCTTCTCGCTACTGATCTTCCTGATCTTCACAAGCGTCATCAACTGCCGGCCGAAGGATATTGCGAATGTGTTCCTGTTCATGGCCGCGTTCTTTCTGGTTGGCCCGCTGACCAGCGAGTACGGCCTGAATGCCGGACGGCCGATCGAGCCCGTGCTCTACACGATAGCAGCGCTTTTCGTGGCCGATCTCGCCTCGCGCATCCCTCTTCCGGACATCATCTCCCGCATTCCGGTTCCCGGCGGCCCGCGGCTGGCGGTCGTGGGTTCTGTTTTGGCCGTGCTCTACCTGCTGATCTGGGCCTATCTGTCCGGCGCCTACCACTACTTCAACATCGATGTCAGGCATGTCTACGACTACCGCGACAAGGTTGCGGAACTGCTTGACCGTGGCGCGTTGTCCTACCTCAATCTCTGGGTCTACAAGGTCTTCACGATCTTTCTCGTTCTGGTCTGCCTGCACCGGAGGAACTGGATCGGGCTGGTGCTTGTTCTTGCAGCGCAGATGGTATTTTTCGGTCTCACAAGCCACCGGATCGTGCTTTTCCTGCCCTTCCTCGCCATCGCCATATGGCTCTATCTCGACCGGATCGACCAGTTAGCGCCAATGCCTTACGCCGCCGGTCTCGGTATCGTCGCCGCACTCTTCCTGTTCGAGGTCAGGGGCATAGAGAGCATCGCCGAGATTGCCATCCGACGCGCATTCTTCGTGCCGTCGGGGCTGACGTTCCAGTGGTTTGACTATTTCACCTTCCATCCGCACGTCTATTGGGCGGACAGGCTTCTGGCGAGTTTCTCCAGCGGCGAATATGTCCGGGTGAACCTGCCAAGGCTGATGGGCGATTATTTCGTGCCCGGCTCCGACAGCGCGGCCAATACCGGACTCGTCCCGGCCGGTTACGCCCAGGCCGGCATGTGGGGCGTCGCCCTTTATGCCGTCATCCTCGGTCTCGTTCTCAGCGTGCTGAACATGATCGTGAAGTCGGGCGTCCCGCTCTGGTTCGTCGCGGCGCTGACAATCGGTCCGTTGCGGACTGCACTGGCAGACAGCGACCTTTTCACCAGCCTTCTCAGTCACGGGCTGGGAATGTCGGTAGTGCTCCTCTGGCTCTATCGCGGTCAGATGCTGAGCCGCCCGGCGGGTGCAGAGACGAGCGGGCCAGCGCCCGCCTGAAAGGCCTGACGAAAGCGGTTTCGGTCAGCGGCCGTTCCCTAGCCTGCAGACCGAAAGCGCCCAACTTGCAAGCAAGCAGGGCAAGGAAGACGACATGATTTCGTCCAAGATGCTCGAAAGAGCCGTGAACAAGAGAGCCATGAACAAGAGCTCAAGACGGGTGGCGGAAACATGAAATCCAAGATCTCCAGCTACATGTTCCTGACTTTGAGTTCAGGGCTGGCACAAGGATTTCTTCTGCTGATATCGCCGCTGATCACGCGCCTCTACGAGCCGCAGGAAGTGGGTGCATTCGCTGTTGTCCTCGGACTCGGCGCGCTGGTTGGCTCGGTGGGAACGGGTCGGCTGGAACATGCCATTCCGATCGCGCGCGGGCCGGCCGATGCCATCCGCATCGCCTTCCTCGGCAGTATCCTTGTCTCTCTCAGTTCGCTGGTCGTGCTTGTCGCCATCAATCTTCTGCCGGAAAAGATGCTGCCGTCCGGCGCCTCGTGGAAAGACTTGCCGTTGCTTGCGGTTCCGGCCATTGCGATCAGTCTCGCCTTTTCGCAGTTGATCAACGCCCTCCTCCTGCGCCAGCGCGCGATCCGCAGCGTGGGCAAGAACAAGATCCTGCAAGGCGGTGTTGCCGGTGTGGCGCAGGTCGGTTTTGGCATGATCCACCTCGGTTCGGCCGGCATGATCTGGGCTCAGGCTCTGGGCTATCTCGTGGGAGGCATCAGCGGAATGCGGCGCCTGAGCGCCCGCGGTGCCATGGTCCTCATACACCGGGGTGTCCATCTCAAGGAGACTTTCCGCGAATATCGGCGATTTCCGTTGAAACTGGGGCCCGCTGCCCTCTTCAATCTTGCCGCGCAACAGGTTCCGGTGCTGGCGCTTGGCTACATCTATGGCCTTTATGAAGCCGGTCTCTACGCGCTGATCATGAGAGCCTGCGGCGCGCCACTCGGCATGCTGGGACAGGCCGTTGCACAGGTCTACGCGTCGGAATTCAGATCTTATCTGGACAAGCCGGCGGGCGCGTTGGCGCGTGAGTACATGACGATGCTGCTTCGGCTGCTTGCGATGGGGGTCTTCGTTGTCGGAGCGCTCGTGCTGGTCATGAACTTCTGGGGGACGTGGATATTCGGACCGCGATGGGCGAATATCGGCATTGTCTCGTCACTTCTGTCCCTGATGCTCCTGACGGACTTCGCAACGACTCCCGTTTCGATGACACTGAGCTATATCGGCAGAGCCAATCTGCAGTTGCTCTGGGACGCAGGTCGATTGGCGGCAGTGCTTGCTGTGGCGTTAGCGACATATTATCTGTCGCTTCGATTTGGACAGTTCCTTGTTTTGCTTGCGGCAGTCTGGTCCTTCAGTCTATTTGTGCACGCCTTGTTGACCTGGCACGCATGCGGACAAACCAACGCGCGAGACGACAATCAGCTTGCTGGACTTGCGCAGCCGGTTTCCGGCGAAAATGGAGATCGGTAGATTTTGG
Source organism: Hyphomicrobiales bacterium (assembly GCA_900467685.1). Lineage (GTDB taxonomy): Bacteria > Pseudomonadota > Alphaproteobacteria > Rhizobiales > Rhizobiaceae > Ensifer_A. The sequence goes on along the minus strand of UBQX01000010.1, from coordinate 285,422 downwards.
CATGAGTTCGTTCGGCTACATATTCTCACGCCTGCTGAAAAAGGCTCGCGGCAGTGCGATTGCCGGCAGCGTCATCCATCGGACATCGAAGATCGAGTCCGGAAGCACGATTGTCAGGTCCAATTTCGACAGGCATTCCTTCTGCGGGTATGACTGCACCTTCATTGACTGCGACGTTGGCGCATTCTGCTCGATTGCAGGCGGCGTCGTTGCGGGTGGTGCCCGCCACCCGATGGAATATGTGTCTACCAGCCCGGTTTTCCTGGCTCATCGCGATAGCGTGACGACGAAGTTCTCGAGACACCCCTACCGCTGGACGACCCGGACAACCATTGGCCACGACGTCTGGATCGGCGAGAGATGCCTGATCAAGGCGGGTGTCACCATCGGCCACGGCGCGGTGGTCGGCATGGGAAGCGTTGTGACCAAGGACGTTCCGCCCTATGCAATTGTAGCAGGCAACCCCGCTCGTCTGATCAGAATGCGTTTTCAGCCCCACGTGATCGAAGCGCTGCTCAAGATGGAGTGGTGGAACCTGCATGACGAAGAACTGAGGCGTCTGGCACCGCATTTTCCGGATCCCGAGCGAATGCTTCGACAGGAGGGGCTTCTTTGAAGATCGCCCATGTCTGCCTGTCGTGTTTCTACATCGACGGCTATGCCTATCAGGAAAACGAACTCGTCCGGCAGCACGTGCTCGACGGGCACGACGTTACCGTAATCGCCTCGACGGAAAATTTCGGTGCGGATCGTCGACTGACCTATGTGGAGCCCTCGACCTACATGGGAAAGGATGGCGCGAAAGTCATCCGCCTGCCTTACAGAACCTTCCTCGGCGAGAAGTTGATGCGCAAGCTCCGGCTGCATCCGGGCGTGATGGAACTGCTGAAGGAGATCGATCCGGAGGTCATTCTTTTTCACGGACTTTGCGGATACGAACTTCGGACCGTGGCCAAATACAAACGTCTCAAGCCCTCCGTCCGCCTGTATGCAGACAGCCACGAGGACCAGAACAACAGCGCCCGCACTTTTGTTTCCAAATACCTGCTGCACAAGCTCTACTACGGATCGATCATTCGCAGCTGCCGCAAGAGCTTCGACAAGATCCTTTGCGTGTCGATCGAGACCATGGATTTCGTCCACGAGACCTACGGCGTCCCGCGCAGCGAACTGGAATTCTTCCCGCTTGGCGGGCGTATATTTGACGATGGCGAATACACGATGCGCCGGGAACGCGGGCGGAGTGTCGCCGGCGTGGAAACCGGCCAGATCATGTTGCTCCAGTCTGGAAAGATGGGCCCAAGGAAAAAGCTGCTGGAGAGCCTGAGAGCTTTCAGCCGGATGCCGGGCGAGCACCTTCGGTTCGTGCTTGCAGGTTCCTTCGACGACAGCATCAAGGCGGAAGCGGAAGCGCTGGTTGCCTCGGACCCGCGAATCCGGTTCCTCGGCTGGAAGGCGTCCGAAGAACTCAGCGACCTTCTCTGCGCAGCAGATGTCTACGTGCAGCCCGGAACGCAATCGGCCACGATGCAGATGTCGCTGTGCGCGCGCTGCCCCGTCGTCCTCGACGATGTGCCCAGTCACGTTCCCTTCATGGACGGCAATGGCTGGCTGTTGAAAAGTACGGACGACCTGATAACGGTCTTCCGGGACATCGCGGATCGTCCGGCCGAACTACAGACCATGTCGAAAGCTTCCCTGGCGATTGCGTCCCGGCTGCTCGACTATCGATCACTCGCGGCTCGCATACTGAAGTAAGTTGATATGAAAAAGATAATGCTCGCATTTGGGACGCGACCGGAGGCCATCAAGATGGCTCCGCTGTGTCACGCCCTTCTGGAACACCGCGACATCTTCGATGTGCGCATCTGCGTAACGGCGCAGCATAGAGATATGCTGGACCAGGTGCTGAACGTCTTCAATATCGTCCCGGACATTGATCTTGATCTGATGAAGCCGGGCCAGACGCTTTTCGATATCACGGCGCGCGTGCTTCTCGAGATGAAGGATGTGCTGGAGCGGGAGAAGCCCGACATCCTGCTTGTCCACGGAGATACGACGACGGCCTTTGCCTCGGCGCTTGCCGGTTTCTATTCCGGCGTGGCGGTGGGCCATGTCGAGGCGGGCCTGCGGACACACAATCTGCGCGCGCCATTTCCGGAAGAAATGAACCGGCAGTTCGTCGGGCGCCTTGCAACGATGCATTTTGCGCCCACGGATCAGAGCGTGGCGAACCTTGTCGCCGAATCCGTCGAGCCCGCAAAGATATGCAAGACCGGCAATACCGTGATCGACGCGCTGAAGTGGATCCTGCGCCGTTTCGAAGCCCAGCCGGAACGGAGGCAACAGGTACTGGAACATCTGCGCCAGTTCCTGCCCTTCGAACTCGCTTCAGAGTGCTATGTCCTGATCACTGGCCACCGCCGGGAGAATTTTGGCGAAGGTTTCGCGCAGATCACGGCTGCCTTGGCCGAACTGGCGGGGCGCTATCCTGATATCCGCTTTGTTTATCCTGTTCACTTGAACCCCAATGTATCTGCGCATGTGCATGCAACACTTTCGGGCGTGGACAATATCCATCTGATCCCGCCGCAGGAATACGAGCCATTTGCTCTTTTGCTTCAACACTGTCATATCGTCCTGACGGACAGCGGCGGGATACAGGAAGAGGCACCCAGTCTCGGGAAGCCCGTGCTTGTCATGCGAGACGTGACCGAGCGGCCCGAAGCGGTCAGCGCAGGAACAGTTCGACTGGTCGGAGCCGACAAGGCGAGGATCGTGAAGGAAATGGTCGCCTTGCTTGACGACAAAGAGCATTACGAGACAATGGCTCGCGCCCACAATCCCTACGGGGACGGTCACGCCTGTGAACGCATCGTGGCCCATTTGAAGGAGAATGTCACTTGAAGCGCAAAGTCTGTGTGGTGGGCCTTGGCTATATCGGGCTTCCCACGGCTGCCTTGCTGGCCAGCAAAGGACACCAGGTCATGGGTGTCGATATCAATCGCAAGGCCGTCGATACCATCAATTCGGGACAGATCCACATCGTGGAGCCGGACCTCGATGCGTTCGTCCAGGCCGCGGTCGCGCATGGCAACCTGCGCGCCGACACCTCCCCGACATCGGCGGATGTCTTCATCATTGCCGTGCCCACGCCCTTCCACGAAGGTGGCGCCATCCCGCAGCCGAATATCGATATCGTGATGGAGGCGACGCGCAGCATCGCGCCGTTCGTCAAGCCGGGCAATCTGGTGATCCTCGAGTCGACGTCGCCGGTGGGCACGACCCGTCAGGTTGCGGACATCCTGCGCAGCTTTGGCGTCGATACCGACCAGCTCTTCATCGCTTATTGCCCAGAACGCGTGCTGCCGGGCAAGATCATGACGGAACTCGTCGAGAACGATCGCGTGGTTGGCGGACTGACGCCCGAAGCGTCACGTATTGTGGCGGAATTCTACCGGGGCTTCGTGCGCGGCGACGTGCTGGAAACGGAGGCGGCCTGCGCGGAGATGTGCAAGCTGACAGAAAACAGCTTCCGTGACGTCAACATCGCGTTTGCGAACGAGCTGTCCATGATCTGCGACAAGCAGGGCATCGATGTCTGGAAGGTCATTGCGCTGGCCAACAGACATCCCCGCGTCAATATCCTGCAGCCCGGGGCTGGCGTCGGCGGACATTGCATCGCCGTCGATCCCTGGTTCATCGTAGCGTCCGACCCGGACAATGCGCGCCTCATCCGCACCGCCCGGGAAGTGAACAACCACAAGAGCGAGTGGGTGGTCGACAAGGTGCGCACGGCGGCTCAAGGTTGGCGCGCGGCGCGCGGAAGCGAACCCACCATCATCTGCCTTGGCCTCGCCTTCAAGCCTGACATCGATGACCTGAGAGAATCGCCCGCGCTGGAGATTGCGCTGGACCTCAAGTCTAAGGGCTATGCGGTGCAGGCGGTTGAGCCGAATATTGAAAATCATGCATCGCTGGATGTCGTAACGCTTGAAGATGCGGTGAAACAGGAGGCATTGTTTGTGCTCCTGGTCAAGCACCGGCAGTTCCTGCGGCCAGAAATGGCGGCGGTCTTGCGATCGAAGGGCGCGCTCGATTTCTGCGGTGCCTCCAATTGACCATGCCGGCCTCGGCAACCGTTTCAAAGAGTTACACCAAAAAATGAGTAGACCTTACAGAATATGCGAATGCTGTGTCATGGATACGAGCGACGCTGAGATCAGCTTCGACGCGAAGGGCATTTGCGACCACTGCAATGGCTTCTGGCGGGATGTGAAGCCGAACTGGCATCCCGACGATCAGGGCAAGGCCATGTTCCGTGAGGTCGTGGCGAAGATCAAGGCGGATGGGAAAGGCAAGCCGTTCGACTGCATCATGGGAATGAGCGGCGGGCTCGACAGCTCCTATCTGCTCCATCTTGCAGTCTCCGAATTCGGCCTGCGCCCGCTGGTGTTTCACGTCGATGGTGGATGGAACACGGATATCGCCGTCAACAACATCCAAATGCTCGTCGACAAGCTCGGCCTCGACCTCTACACCGAGGTGATCAACTGGGAAGAGATGCGAGACTTCCAGCTCGCCTTCTTCAAGTCCGGGGTTCCGCATCTCGACATTCCCCAGGATCATGCCTTCGTTGCGACGCTGTACCACTTCGCGAACAAGCACAACATCAAGTACATTCTAAACGGCGGGAACTATGCCACCGAGTGCGTGCGCAATCCGCTGGAATGGCTGTACTATGGCACCGACATGGCGCAGATCCGCGATATTCACCGGCAGTTCGGCACTCGGCAACTGAAGACCTATCCGTTCAGCAGCATCCTCTTCCACAAGGTCTACCTGCGCTATATCCGCGGCGTGCAGGTCGTCAAACCGTTGAACTGGCTGCCTTACACCAAGGAAATCGCGATCACGACCCTGTCGGAGAAATACGGCTGGAGGCCCTATCCGCAGAAGCATTTCGAGTCCCGTTTCACGAAATTCTTCGAAGGCTACTGGCTGCCGACTCGCTTCGGCTACGATACCCGCCGCGTTCAGTATTCGAGCCTTATTCTGACCGGGCAGATGACGCGGGACGAGGCTCTAGAAAAGCTTTCGAAGCCTGCCTACGATCCGGAAACGATCGATGAGGAATTCGAATACATCGCGACCAAGCTGGGCATTACCGTCGATGAGCTTCGGCACTATCACACGATGCCCAAGAAGACATACAAGGACTACAAGAACCAGGAATGGATGTTCGATCTGGGTGCCAAGGCCCTGAAGATGCTGGGGATTGAAAGGTCGGTGAAGAGATGATCGCCATCATCGACTATGGCTCCGGCAATGTCGGCGCCATCGCGAACATCTACAAACAACTCAAGGTTCCTCACCTCATTACGGGCGACCTGTCCGAGCTCGCCCAGGCAGAACGCTACATCCTGCCGGGCGTTGGTGCGTTCGACACGACGATGAAGCATCTGAAGGATTCCGGGATGGTTGAGCTGCTGAACGAGCAGGTTCTCGGATCCGGAAAGAAGGTTCTCGGAATTTGTGTGGGCATGCAGATTCTCGCCGAATCCAGCGAGGAAGGTGAGGAAAGCGGCCTTGGGTGGATCAAGGGTCGGGTGCGCAAGATCGATCCTTCGAAGCTTCCCGCCGCTCCCCGCCTGCCCCATATGGGCTGGAATACGGTGATTACGACGCCGGGGGCCCGCCTTTTCGACGGGGTCGATGCGGCCCATGGCTTCTACTTTCTGCACAGTTTCTACTTCGATCCGGCGCGAACCGAAGACGTGACCGCGACGGTGGATTACGGCGGCCAGATCACGTGCGGCGTTGCCCATGGAAACGTCTTCGGAATGCAGTTTCACCCAGAAAAGAGCCACGCAAACGGCGTCGCGATCTTCCGAAATTTTGCGGAGCTGTGACCATGCTGCGATCCCGGATTATCCCCTGCCTGCTGATGCATGATGGCGGGCTGGTAAAGACACAGCAGTTCAAGGATCCCAAATATGTGGGCGATCCCCTGAATGCGGTGAAGATCTTCAACGAGAAGGCCGTCGACGAACTGATGTTCCTCGACATTGACGCCAGCGCCAAGGGACAAGCGCCCAATCTGCAGCTGCTGCGGAGCCTGGCGGTGGAAAGCCGTATGCCGCTGGCCTATGGCGGGGGCATTCAGACGGCGGACCAGGCGGCCAAGATCATTGCCATGGGTTTTGAAAAAGTGTCCATCAGTTCGGCCGCGCTGGCCCGCCCTGCCCTGGTCAGGGAAATGGCAGAGGCCGTCGGGGGACAGAGCGTGGTGGTCACGCTGGATGTCCGCAAGAACAAGCTGCTCGGCGGCTACACCATCTACACGCATAACGGACGTGAAAAGCACAAGGCAAATCTGGCCGAATTCTGCCAACAGGTGGTCGAACTCGGCGCCGGCGAGATCGTGATCAATGCCATCGACAGGGATGGGATGATGAATGGCTACGATCTGGATCTGGCCACCAAGATCAGATCTGCCGTTTCGACCCCGATGACTTTCGTCGGAGGCGCGGGCAGCGTCGACGACATGCAGAAGCTGATCGATGCGGTCGGTGTGATCGGCGCGGCGGCCGGCAGTCTCTTTGTTTTCAAGGGCGCCTATCGCGCCGTCTTGATCAATTATGCCCGGCCGGGTCGTCTCTCGTAAAACGGGATAAGGTAATGAAGCAGGTTCTCCAGGATATGGGCAAGGGCACCACGTACCTTGCCGAGGCTCCGACGCCGTCCGCAACATCGCAATCGCTGCTGATCAACAGCACAGTCACCCTGATCTCGGCCGGCACGGAGCGGATGCTGGTGGATTTCGGCCGCGCCTCCTACGTTCAGAAGGTTCGCCAGCAACCCGAGCGGGTGCGGATGGTGTTGGACAAGATTCGTACCGACGGTCTTATGTCGACGGTCGAGGCCGTTCAGTCGAAGCTCGCCCAGCCGCTTCCCCTTGGCTACTGCAACGTGGGGATCGTTCACGAGATCGGCCGGAACGTGGAAGAATTCAAGCCGGGCGACCGCGTTGTTTCCAACGGACCCCATGCAGATGTGGTTCGCGTCGGAAAGAACCTTTGCGCGCGCATTCCGGATAATGTGGATGACGATTCAGCGGCCTTCGTCGTCGTGGCGAGCATCGGCCTGCAAGGAATTCGCCTGGCGCAGCCGACGCTTGGCGAAGCCTTCGTGGTGACCGGCGTCGGCCTGATCGGGCTTCTGACGGTGCAGTTGCTGCGGGCGCATGGCTGCCGGGTGCTGGCCATAGACTTCGACGAATCGAAACTAGAGCTGGCGCGGCGTTTTGGTGCCGAGACTTGCAATCCTTCGACGGGTGCAGATCCCGTCGCGGCGGGCATCGCCTTCAGCCGGGGAAGCGGCGTGGACGGCGTGATCATCACGGCGTCGACAAAATCCAACGACCCTGTGCGACAGGCCGCCCAGATGTGCCGGCAGCGTGGCCGCATCGTGCTTGTGGGCGTGACGGGGCTGGAGCTCAACCGGGCAGATTTCTATACGAAGGAACTGAGCTTCCAGGTCTCGTGCTCATACGGCCCCGGCCGCTACGACAGTGTCTACGAAGACGAGGGCGTCGACTATCCCTACGGTTTCGTGCGCTGGACGGAGCAGCGCAACTTCGAAGCCGTCCTCGACATGATGGCGTCCGGGCAACTGGATGTGAAGCCGCTGATCACCCATCGGTTTGCCTTCAGCGATGCACCGTCGGCCTACGATCTGCTGACGCAGGACAAGACGGCGCTCGGCATCGTCCTCGACTATGACAGGTCGCCGGAAGGCAAACATGAGCGGACTGTTGCACTTTCGGGCGCGGGCCAGAGCTTTGCCGCCGAAAGGCCCGTTCTCGGCTTCATCGGCGCCGGCAACTATGCGTCCCGCATGCTGATTCCGGCATTCAAGGCAGCAGGTGCGCAGTTCAAGACGATTGTCACCTCGGGCGGCCTCAACGGTGTCGTGCACGGCAACAAGGCGGGCTTTGCAGAGGCCTCCACAGAGACGGCGGCGATCTATGGCGACAGGGACATCAACACGGCCGTGATCGTCACGCGCCATGACAGCCATGCGCGTTTTGTCATCGAAGCCCTGAATGCGGGAAAGAATGTCTTCGTCGAAAAGCCTCTGGCGCTGTCGATGGAAGAGCTTTCGGCCGTGGAAGACGCCTATCGGCAGTCCCATGCATCCGGATCCGGCCCCCACATCATGGTCGGGTTCAACCGGCGGTTTTCGCCACAGGTGCAGAAAATGAAATCGCTTCTCCAGACCGTGCAGCAACCGAAGTCGTTTCTGATGACGATGAATGCCGGGGCCATTCCGGCCAATCACTGGACGCAGGATCGGCTTACCGGCGGCGGGCGGATCATCGGCGAGGCCTGTCACCTGATCGACCTGATGCGGTTTCTCGCCGGTAGCCCGATCGTTTCGGTCCAGGCCCGCCGCATGGGCGACACCGCGAGCGTCGAGGTGACCGAAGACAAGGCCTCGATTACCCTTGGTTTCGCGGACGGGTCATTCGGAACGGTCATGTACCTTGCCAACGGTGCCGCAAGCTTCCCCAAGGAGCGCATCGAAGTCTTTGCCGCAGGCCGGGTTCTGCAACTGGACAATTTCCGCAAGCTTCAGGGCTTCGGCTGGCCCAACTTCAAGAAGATGAACCTCTGGAAGCAGGACAAGGGGCAGAATGCCTGTGCTGCTGCCTTCCTGTCGGGCATAAAGGATGGCCGGGCGCCCATACCGTCCGACGAAATCTTCGAGGTCGCCAGGGTCACGATCGAAGCGGCAGAATTGATTCGCGGACAATGAAACGGTTCGTCACCCTCGCCGGAACGCTGATGTCTCTCGGCCTGCCGAGTGTCCTGCGGGTGGCGGTCTACCGTTTGGGGCTTCGGTCGGGGCTTCACAGGGTGCTGCGTATTGCGCCCGTGACCCCGGCAGCACCCTTTTTCAAAGGCGATGCGGTGGGAGCTGTCGGAGCCTTGCCGGAGCCTGTTGCCGACTGGCAGACCGCAGCGCACATCTTCGGGCGATGGCCTGTCACGCTGACCGACGAGCCTCCTGTCTGGATCGCCAATCCGCTGACGGAAGCGCCCGTCCCCGATCCCATGCGCTCCTGGTGGAAAATACCCGACTTCGATCCTGCCGTCGGCGACATCAAGCTTATCTGGGAACTGTCCAGGATGGACTGGCTTCCGGCATTCGCACAGCACGCGCGCAAGGGGGACAAGACGAGCCTAGAAAAACTCGATCGTTGGCTTTCCGATTGGATTGCACACAACCCGGCCTATCTGGGACCCAACTGGAAATGCGGGCAGGAAGCGTCGATCCGTGTCATGAACATGGCGGCGGCGGCGATGATCCTTGAAGAAACCCGGTCAGCCTCCGCGGGCGTCAGGGACTTTCTGGTGGCACATCTGCAGCGCATCGCGCCAACGATGTCCTATGCCATCGGGCAGGACAACAATCATGGCACGTCTGAAGCGGCGGCGCTGTTCATCGGCGGCACATGGCTTGAAATGCTGGGCGTCGACCGCGGCGCGCGTTGGGCCAGTATCGGTCGCACGTGGCTGAAAGATCGCGCCAGCCATCTGATCGCGCGGGACGGCAGCTTCAGCCAGTATTCCCTCAATTATCACCGGGTGATGCTCGACACATACTGCCTCGCTGAGGCATGGCGCATGCGGCACGGACTTGCGCCTTTCGCACCCGAAACACTCCAGCGCCTGCAGGCGGCAGCGCGCTGGCTTCGGGACATGATCGACCTCCAGACGGGCGATGGGCCAAATCTGGGAGCCAACGATGGTGCGCGGTTGCTGCAACTGGCGAATACCGGCTACCGGGACTTCCGGCCAAGCGTGCAACTGGCGTTTGCACTGTTTCTGAATCAGCGCGCAGTCGAGCCCGCCGGTCCCTGGGACGATACGATCCGCTGGCTGAACATCCCGGTGGGAACGGAACCAGCGGCACCCCAAACCAGCTTCGTCGCCAACGAGGGCGGCTTTGCGGGGCTGCGCCGCGGTTCCACTTTCGCCATGTTGCGATACCCCCGCTTCCGCTTCCGGCCGAGCCAGGCCGACGCGCTACATGTGGATCTCTGGCGTAGCGGCCAGAACCTGCTGAGGGACGCCGGCACGTACAGTTACAACACCTCGCCGGATTTGCTCGCCTATTTCGGTGGAACCGCGAGCCACAACACCGTCATGTTCGACGGTCGCGACCAGATGCCGAGGCTGGGCCGGTTTCTCTTCGGCAAGTGGCTGAGTACCTTCCGGCTCGAACCTCTGAGCGAAGGCGCCGAAGGAAGCCGTTTTGGCGCAGGATATGCCGACAGTTCCGGTGCGACACATCATCGACGCCTGCATCTGACGGACGATGCTCTCGAGGTTGTCGACGACATAGCAGGCTTTCGCGAAAAGGCAGTGCTGCGGTGGCGGCTCGCGCCGGGACAATGGACAATTCGCGACGGCGTGATCAGCAACGGGAGAGAGTTCCTGTCGATCGATTGCGATGTTCCCGTCGCAAGACTTGAACTCGTCGAAGGCGAGGAGTCCCGCTTCTATCTCGAGCGAACGAAGGTTCCCGTGGTCGAACTGGAGGTCCGTTCCCCGTGTCGTCTCAGAACGCAATTTCGGTGGTCAGCATGAAGGTTCTCTATTTTCATCAGCATTTTTCCACGCCGCGCGGATCGACGGGGATCAGATCCTACGAAATGGCGCAGCGCCTGCTGAAGCGCGGGCATCAGGTCGTGATGGTCTGCGGCAGCTATGGCGGTGGCGAAACGGGGCTGGACGCGCCCTTTGAGCGCGGCATGCGCAGGGGCATGGTCGCCGGCATAGATGTGGTGGAATTCGACCTGAGTTATTCCAATCGGGACGGCTTTCTGAAGCGGGCCATGACATTCGTCAAATTCGCGCTCCGCAGCGTCGGCCTGGTGTTCTCGGAAAAATATGACCTCGTCTTCGCCACGACCACGCCGCTCACGGCCGGAATACCCGGCATCGTTGCTCGGTGGTTCCGCAGGAAGCCGTTTGTCTTCGAGGTGCGCGACCTGTGGCCAGAACTGCCCAAGGCGATGGGCGTCATCAAGAATCCGGTCGTGCTCGCCGCGATGTCGGTGCTGGAATGGACGAGCTACCGCTCTGCCAACCGGGCCATCGGGCTATCACCGGGGATCGTCAAGGGCATCGAGCGGACCGGAGTGGCGCCCGAGCGGATCGCCATGGTTCCCAACGGATGCGATCTGGGAATCTTTTCGGCTGCCGTCGAGCGATGGCGTCCTGAAGGCGTTCGCGAGACCGATCTGATGGCCGTTTTTGCCGGCACTCACGGCGTTGCCAACGGGCTGGATGCCGTGCTGGATGCCGCCGTGGAACTGAAGAAGCGTGGGCGCGAAGACATCAAGCTCGTTCTTGTCGGACAGGGGAAGCTGAAGCCGCAGCTTGAGGCACGCGCTGCACGCGAAGGCATTTCCAACGTGGTCTTCCACCCGCCCGTCAACAAGGCGAAGCTTGCAGGCCTGATGGCTTCCACCGATATCGGAATGCAGATTCTGGCGAACGTCCCAGCCTTCTATTACGGTACGTCTCCCAACAAGTTCTTCGACTACATCGCTGCGGGCCTGCCGGTTCTTAACAATTATCCCGGCTGGCTTGCGGACATGATTGCGGAGCACGGTTGCGGCGTGGCGGTCCCGCCCGACAACCCGGCCGCCTTTGCCGACGCTCTGGAAGGTCTGGCGGGACGCCGCGACGATCTGGGGGCGATGGGCGAGCGGGCCAAGACGCTCGCGGAAAGCAGTTTCGATCGCGCCAAGCTTGCCGACCAGTGGGTGACATGGCTGGAGGGCGCACTGGCCCGCCCTTGAATTGGTCTATACGGCGCTCTATAACCTCGTCTCCGCAGATGTTGCATTGGTCAAGCCTTGAAACGCATTCTGGATTTCACGCTCTCCCTGCTGGCGCTGGTCGTTCTGTCGCCTGTTCTTTTGGTTGTCGCGATTCTGGTGGGAACCAGGCTCGGGTCGCCGGTGCTGTTTCGCCAGGTGCGTCCGGGCCTTCATGGCAAGCCGTTCGAGATGCTGAAATTCCGGTCGATGACCAATGCCGTCGACAGCAATGGAAACCTGCTGCCCGATTCCGTGCGGCTGACCCCGTTCGGGCGGTTTCTCCGTTCCAGCAGCCTGGATGAATTGCCCGCGCTCTGGAATGTTCTCAAAGGCGACATGAGCCTCGTGGGGCCACGTCCGCTGCTCATGGAATATCTTCCCCTCTATACCAATTTTCAGATGCGTCGCCATGAGGCGAGACCGGGTATAACCGGCTGGGCGCAGGTGAATGGGCGCAATACGGTGTCATGGGAAGAAAGGTTCAAGCTCGACGTCTGGTACATCGAGAATCGTTCGCTGCTTCTCGACTTGCGCATCCTTTGGCTGACCGTGCGGAAAGTCATCAAGCGAGAGGGAATCAGCGAGCCCGGACAGGACACGATGACGAAGTTCACCGGAACTTCCGGCGGGCAGCGGACATGAACGACACGCTCTACGGGATTTACGGAGCGAGCGGTTGCGGACGAGGCGTCATGCCTCTGGCCGCGTCCCGGCTGGCTGCACGCGGCGTGGCGCCCGAGCAGCTCGTTTTCATCGATGATGTTCCCGCCTCTCCCGTGGTCAACGGACATCAGGTGCTGACTTTCGACGCCTTCCGGGCCCGCCCCGAGAGAGAAAAGCTGGTCTGCCTGGCAATCGCGTCCGGCACGGTTCGGCAAGCCCTGGCAGCCAAGCTCGACGCCGCGGGCATCGGCTCTTTTTCGGTCCAGGCGGAAAATGTCGTCATCATGGATGATGTCATTGTTGGCGAGGGTGCAATCCTGTCGCCGTTCGTGACCCTGACGTCCAACATCCGGATTGGGCGTCATTTCCACGCCAATCTCTATTCCTATGTTGAACACGACTGCGTCATCGGCGACTTTGTCACGTTCGGGCCGGCCGCGAAGTGCAACGGCAACATACATATCCACGATCACGCGTATATCGGGTCCGGCGCCGTGATAAAGCAAGGACGGCCGGGCGCTCCCCTGATCATCGGTCGCGGTGCCACGGTCGGAATGGGAGCTGTCGTGACGCGCGATGTTCCCCCCGGTGTCACGGTCGTCGGAAATCCGGCTCGCCCCCTTCAACGAAAAGGAAACTGAAGTGCTCAACACGCCGTTTGCCCCCTGGCCGAGTTTCACGCCTGAAGAGGCCGACGCCGTGCGCGACGTCGTACTGTCGAACAAGGTCAACTACTGGACCGGGACCGAGACCCGTCAGTTCGAACGCGAATTTGCCGACTGGTGCGGGACCAAACACGCGGTCGCACTGGCAAACGGCACCGTGGCCCTCGATGTGGCTCTCAAGGCTCTCGATGTCGGTCCGGGCGACGAAGTCATCGTTACGCCGCGCACCTTCCTGGCTTCCGTGTCTTGCGTGGTCAATGCCGGGGCAACTCCGGTTTTTGCTGATGTCGACGCCGATAGCGGCAACCTCTCGGCGGAGACAATCCGCAAGGTCCTGTCTGCCCGCACCAAGGCCGTCATATGCGTGCACCTGGCTGGGTGGCCCTGTGACATGGATCCGATCATGGATCTGGCGCGGGAGCACGGTTTCTACGTGATCGAAGATTGTGCCCAGGCCCACGGAGCGCAGTACAAGGGCCGCAACGTTGGCAGCATCGGACATATCGGTGCATGGTCCTTCTGTCAGGACAAGATCGTCACGACCGGCGGCGAAGGCGGAATGGTGACGACCGACAATGCGGAATGGTGGTCGCGCATGTGGTCCTTCAAGGATCATGGCAAGTCCTATGATGCCGTCTATAACCGCCAGCACCCGCCGGGTTTCCGTTGGCTTCACGAAAGCTTCGGCACGAACTGGCGCATGCTGGAGATGCAGGCTGTCATAGGTCGCATCCAGATGCGTCGCCTGCCTGACTGGACTGCCGCGCGCACCCATCACGCGTTGCGCGTCGCCGATGCCCTGCGGCCGTTCTCCGGCAACGGCGGGCTCATCAGGCTCCCGGAAATGAGCCCCGGCGACAACGGAAGCCGTCACGCCTACTATAAGTTCTACTGCTATATCCGGCCCGAGAACCTGGCAGAGGGCTGGACCCGGAGCAAGATCCTCGAGGAGATCAACCGAAAGGGCGTTCCCGCCTACGAGGGTTCGTGCTCGGAGGTCTATCTGGAGAAGGCCTTCGACAACACCGGCTGGCGTCCCGAGCATCGGCTTCCGACCGCACGCGTGCTGGGTGAAACAAGCATGATGTTCCTCGTGCACCCCACCCTGACCGAAGAGAATATCCAGGCTACCTGCCGGACCATTCACGAGGTCTTGTCGCAGGCCGCGGCAACTGGAAGCCGCGCCGCATAGGCAAGAGCAACAGCGCCCGGGGGCCGGGGTCTCCCTTCGCCGCAACGGGCTCTGGGTGAAGAATAGAAAAAGGACGCAGGTGGTCTGGTTCCGACTGCGTCCTTCTGCTTTTTGAACCTTACTGTTCGGTCCCGCGGCAGGTTTGTCCTACTCCGCAGCGCCTTCGAAGCTCTCCCTGCCCGGCAGCAGTTGCAGCTCGTAAAGCCGCTTGAACGGGCCGTCATGCGACAAGAGGCGGCCAAGTTCGCCCTGCTCGGCCACTGCACCGTTTTCCATGACAACGACATTGTGGGCGGTCGTGACTGTCGAAAGGCGGTGCGCGATCGTGATCGTCGTGCGGCCGGTCGTCAGCCGCGCCAGCGCATCACGAATCTGCGCCTCGGAATCGGAATCGAGCGCGCTTGTCGCTTCATCGAGGATCAGGATTTCGGCGTCGCGGAGCATGGCGCGGGCAATGGCGATGCGCTGTTTCTGGCCGCCGGACAGGTTGCCGCCGTTTTCGCCCGTATCGCAATCGTAGCCGCCCGGCAGCGCCATGATGAAATCATGCGCGTTGGCGGCTTTGGCGGCGGCGATGATTTCATCGTCCGTCGCGCCCTCGCGGCCCAGCGCGATATTGTGGCGGATGGAGCCCGAGAAGAGGAACGTATCCTGGCCCACATAGGACATGCGTTCGCGCAGTGACCGGAAGGTCACTGTTTTCAGGTCCTGTCCGTCGATGGTCACGGAACCGCTTTCGGGATCGTAGAGCCGCATCACGAGATTGATGATCGAGGACTTGCCACCACCGGAAGGGCCGACGAGTGCCGTCGTCTTGCCCGCCGGGAAGGTGATGTTGAGCTTACGGAACAGGCCCTGCCCCTCGCGGTAACCGAAATCGACGTCGTGGAAGCGGATTTCGCCGGGACCCCCGACGAGGTCCTTCGCATCGGGGCGCTCGGTGAGTTCGACCGGGTGATCGGCCAGTTCATACATGAGACGCACGCCGACAAGGCCGGATTCCAGATTGATGCGCACGCGGGCGAGACGCTTGGCCGGCTCGTAGGCAAGCAAAAGCGCCGTCACGAATGACATGAGCTCCCCCGGCGTATTGCCCTTCTGCAGCACCCAGACGCCGGAAAGGGCGACCACGGCAGCGATCGCAAAACCGGACAGCGTTTCCATGATCGGGCTGGAGGCAGCCTCCAGCTTGGCAATCGCATTCGAGCGCGCCTCGACATCCTCGACATAGCGGTCCATGCGCTGCCCCATGAACTCTTCCAGGCCGAAAGCCTTGACGACCTTGATGCCGGAGGAGGTTTCCTGGACATTCCGGATGATGCCGCCGAGCGACACCATTTCCTGCTCCATGATCTTGCGCACCTTCTTCGACAGGCGGCGCACGCCGAAGATGGCGGCAGGACCGATGACTGCGGAGATCAGCGACAGCGAGGGCTGCTGGATGACCATCACGGCGATGAGGCCGAGGAGCGAGAAGAGATCGCGCACGAAGGACGTCACGATCAGGTCCATGACATTGCGAGCGGCCTGCGCATTGTTGGTGATGCGCATCAGCAGTTCTGACGAGGCAAACTTGGAATAGAAGCCGAGGCTCTGGTTGAGCACGCTGCGGAAGAGCTTCTTCTGTGTTTCGGCAATGATGTTGTTCCCGGCGCGCGACAGGAAGACCGACTGGATATAGGTCGCGACACCCTTGATGGCAAAGATCGCGGCAACCGCGATGGCGATCACGAAGACGCGGTTAAGATCGCGCGAAACCACGGTCTCGTTCACGATGTCGCGCATGATCCAGGCACTGGCCGAAGTCATGGCGGCAACGACGAGCATGGAGGCGATCGCGATGCCGTACCATGGTGCCTGCTTCTTGAAGTTTTCGGAAAGCAGGCGCGCAACAAGCGTCTTGTTGGTGCGGGAGATGAACTTGTCCAGCATGGATGAGGTGTGCCTTTTGATCGGGCCAAAGACGTCTTTTCGTCAATGCCCACGCCCGGAGACTTCTCTTGACCGGGCTCGAATATCGCGCCTATTTGGACTTCAAGCCGCCAAAAAGCAAGGGTTTTGCTACGCGGACAATCCTTCGGACAGGTCGGTGCGGGCCACCCATCATGCAGCCTTCGTGATATCAACATCTGAGGCGATCTGCAGCCTTGCCTTGCCTTCCGCCTTGGCCTTGTAAAGCGCCTTGTCGGCTCGGGAGAAGACATCTTTCGCGGCGGCGCCGCCGTCTATCAATGCCGCCCCGACCGAAGCGCTCAGTTTCAGCTTGTCTGAACCACTCCCCCACCAGTACTCAAGGACGTCAACCGTGCGATTACCGATGGCCTGCAGAGACTCGATGGATTCGCACGCATGAAGCACAGCAAACTCGTCGCCGCCGAGGCGGGCCACCAAGCTGGCATCAGGCAAAGCCTTCCGGATTTTTTGAGCCGCCATGGCCAGACATTCATCACCCGCCTGATGCCCAAGACTGTCATTGACAGCCTTGAAGCCATCCAAATCAATCAAAAGAAGGCCATGGGGCGGCGCGTCCACGGGCACAGACACCTCGGCGAAGATGCTCTCAAACCTTGCACGCGAAGCTAGCCCCGTGAGGGGATCCATCTCCGCCGCACGGCGGATTTGCTCGAACATCGATTTTTCCGAGGTGATATCCTGTTTCATGCCAAACAGGCGTGTTGCAACACCATCGACACGCTCGACGATCGCGGTGATCCGGATCCAGCGTCTGTTGCCCTTGGCGGTCACAATCTCTGCATCGAGCGTAAAGCCATCTCCGTGCTTGATTGCGTCCGACCGGAGTTTCCCGAGCTCTTCGCGCGAGGCCTGCGTATAGAGCGAAACAATATCACGGCGACAGAGCAGCGATTGCGGATCCAGATCGAAGAGCTCAAAGACGGTGTCAGTCCAGGTCAATTTCTCCTCGGGAAGGGTGCAAACCCAGATACCCACCCGTGAAGCCTTGAAGGTCCTGTCGAACAGGTCCTGGATACGTCGAAACTGCTCAACACTGGACAAATTACCTGCGGTGATCTCGCCGGTTGTGCCACGTTCAATGAGTTCAAAAGTCATCTCCGGCCTCGTTCACTTGCCTGGGCCCATCATGGATCCAATTGACTGACAGTATGGAGACGGATCGTTAGTTTAAGGTTTCCAGCAGCCAATATAGGAACTCAACGGATCGGAGACCGGCCAGCGCTCTAACCGCTCGTTCGCGTCGATCCCGCCCCGTCGGAGATGAAGAATGGGACAGCCACAAAGACAAAAAAACCGGCAAGGCATGGTGACCTGCATCGGGTTTGCAGCGGTTACGCCGAAATGTCGAGTCATCTCGTGGATGAGGCGGCAAGCGCGTCCTTTGCCGTCATCTGTTCGGCGTCCCATCCAACCAGGCCGTCATCCGGGCCACGCGAGGCAAATCTAGGCGTGGCAGTCTCATCCCTTCGTCGCGTGTTCATTGTTGTATCAACAGAAAAATGCTCCGCCTGTCGGTCGCCGTGTTCGTCGCAATGGCAAGGACAGGATGAATTTCGGCTTCTCGAGAGGCTCAGCCAAGTCCGTGGAGTATGGACACTACGAGCGTGGCTGGGGCGCCAGGATTCGAACCTGGGAATGCCGGTACCAAAAACCGGTGCCTTACCGCTTGGCGACGCCCCAATGCCTGTTTCCGCCTGTGGCTTCGGGGTGGCCAGGGGCCGGTCCGAGAGGCGCGAAACTTGCGTTTGCGGAAGGGCTCTTAGCAAGAAGTGCGCTGCACGGCAACGCATATTCGTGGATAAATGCGATCTCGAGATCGACGCGGCGAGCAAGGGTTTTCGGGCGGGGGAAATCGTCTATAAGGGGGCATGAGCGACGATCTTCCGAAGTTTGAAATCGAATTTCTGCCCGCATACGGCACGGCCATCGATGTAGCACATCGTGTGCAGCGATTAACGGTCAACAATCCGTCGCCCTTCACCTTTCACGGCACGAACAGCTACATTGTCGGCGAGAGATCGGTCTGCGTGATCGACCCCGGACCGGAAGACGAGGCGCATTTTCAGGCGCTGATGCGGGCGCTTGAGGGGCGCGAGGTGACGCATATTGCCGTCAGCCACACCCACAAGGACCATTCGCCGCTTGCCCGCCGCCTGAAGGCAGCGACTGGGGCGCTGATCGTGGCGGAAGGTCCGCATCGGGCGGCGCGGCCGCTGCATGATGGCGAGACGAACCCGTTTGCCGAGAGTTCGGATGTGGATTTCGTGCCCGACATCGTCCTTGCAAATGGGAGCATCGTCGAAGGTGACGGCTGGGCGCTGTCCGGTATCGCCACCCCCGGCCACGCCGCCAACCACATGGCCTTCGGGCTGGAGGGCACCGGCATCGTCTTTTCCGCCGATCATGTCATGGCCTGGGCGACCTCCATCGTCGCACCGCCCGACGGGGCCATGGCGGATTTCATGGCATCCCTGGAGCGGCTGCTGCAGCGTGACGATCGTCTCTATCTGCCCGGCCATGGTGGACCGGTCACGTCGCCTGCCGCCTTCTGCCGGGGCCTTAGAACCCATCGGCGGATGCGCGAACGCGCCATTCTGGAGCGGGTGAAGGCCGGGGACAGGACGATCCCGGAGATGGTGAAGATCATCTATCGCGAGACCGATCCGCGGCTGCACGGGGCGGCGGCACTCTCGGTACTGGCGCATCTGGAGGATCTGACGGAGCGCGGGCTGGTGACGACAGACGGGCCGGCGCGGCTTGCCGGCATCTACGCGCCCGGCTGAGCAAACGTCCATTCCGCAAGCCCGGCTCCAGTGCGAGACGCTATGAAGCTCTCTCGAAAAAGGGACCGGCCATGGCGAAGCTTTCCATTTGCGTGCCATCGCGCAACCGGCAGATCTGGTTTCAGGAGACCATCCGCGCGCTTCTCGAAAGCTCGCGCGACGATGTCGAATTCGTCTTTGCCGACAATTCCGACGATGCCTCCATCATGGCCGATTTCATGCGTGCCCATGCGGACGATCCGCGCGTCACCTTTCTCTCCCCCGGCCCCGTGGTCTATTCCATGGTCGACAATTGGGAACGCACGGTCGCGGCCTCGACCGGCGACTGGGTGACCGTGATCGGCGACGACGATTATGTCGATCCGGATCTTGCCTCGGTGCTCAAGAAGGTCGAACTGATGCTGCCCGATGTCGAAGCCTTCGGCTGGGCCTATGCGAGCTTCACCTGGCCGGGCAGCGAGGGCGCGCCGGACACGAATATCGCGCTCGACCTTACGCATCACTTCATCGACGTCCCCCGCGAATGGCTGATCCGCCGGGCCTATCTCTGGACGGATGCAACGACGACGCCGACGCATGGTTTCTCGATCTACCACTCGGCCCTGTCGCGCCGGCTGGTGGAGCGCATCCGGGCGCGCTTCAACAATCGCTATTTCGAGCATCCGACCGTCGATTTCGATTCGAGCTTCAAGTCGGTCCTCCTGGGCACGCGTTTCGTCCTGTGGCAGCGGCCGCTTTCCATTCATGGCGTGTGCCCGCTCGCGATCTCGTCCGTCATCTTCGACACCAAGCGTATCCGCTCGGCCAACGCCAACTTCTTTGCCGAGACGGGACGCAACTTCTTCGAAGACGCCACGATGGAAGGGCTTCCCTTTGGCAGCGACATGGGTGTGCCCGCCTCGATCCTCGCAACCCAGCAATGGGTGAAGCATAGCGCCGGCTTTTCCATCGATGGCTGGCAGGAGAATTTCGCGCGGTCCTGCGCCTATTACTGCTCGCGCTTCCCAATCCGCGAGGATTTCGATTTCATCACCGACCTTTACAGGTCATCCTTCGCGCGATGGGACGGCGGGCGCTATGCCCATGCCTTCAATCCGACCTTTGACGAATTGCGGGGGAACTACGCCGCATTTTCCGGCATCAGGGATGGCAAGGTCTATCTGAACAACCGCAACTCGGGTGCGCGCACCCCGCACGAAATCTACCAGATGATGTCGGCCATCGCCCCGCCCATCGATGACGTCGTGATCGACCCCTTGACGCTCAGGCGACCGGCAGATGCGGCTGCCGTGCAGCCGATCGCGGTGCCCGCATAGAGAACGTCTGCATCGAGGCGACGCCCCTGCTCAGTCGTCAGCCGAGCCCAGCATCGCCTCGTCAAGCGCCTTCAGGAAAGCGTCCGCAATGTGCGCCGAAACGCCGAGATCGACGCGGCCATAGCGGGCGGCGACCCGAATGTCGGCCAGCGTGCTGTCGCCAGCCTCACGGGCGCGGACGATGACGTCATAGGGGAAGCCTGTGATGCGGTCGGTGACGGTCCCTTGAAAGATCGCCACGGCAACCTGCGGCCTGGCGGGCGTGGCGCCCGGCACGACGATGATCGAGTTCGGGCGACGGCGCGGCACGGGAATGCCGCCCATCACCTCAGGCAGGGCCTCTTCCTCTTCCCGCTCGCGGATGGCGGTCGGGACATTCTCTTCCGCAAACTTGAAGCGCCGCTCGGCCGCCGCATCGCGAACGGCCTTCACGACGCGATCGAGCGAGGCGTCGTAGCGATGGCTGATCAGGCCGGGATAGGCAACGGATTGCGCCTCGCGCATCGCCGCATCTGCGGGCGGGCGCGGCCCGAGCCAGAGCTGGTCATAGTCCGGCGCCTTGATCCAGGCGGGCGGATCGGTGAGATCGCTCGTCACCTCGTAGATCCTGGCATTCGACTGGTAGAGCCAGCCGGCATAGGCGCCGGGCAGAAGCACGGGCACGGCGAGTAGAACCGCGACGATCGAGGATTTGCCGCCCTGCGCGCCCACGCGCCAGAGATTGACCAGGCCGATCAAGGCGAAGAGCAAGGCGAGGATCGCAAGCCCGCTGGCGGCGAGGTAGAGCGCCAGAAAATGCACCTCCAGCACCGGGCCGAAGCGTGTTGCCAGCCACGAGGCGAGCATGAGCATCAGGGCGAAGAGTGCGATGCGTCGCGCCCAGAAGGCGGCATAAGAGACAGGCCGGACGTATTCGATTGCCATGTCTTATCTCGCTGAGGTGCCGGTGACGGCCTGTGCGGCGGCGAGACGGGCGATCGGCACGCGGAAGGGCGAGCACGAGATATAGTCCAGCCCGGTCTGTTCGCAGAAGCGGATCGAGGCCGGGTCGCCGGCATGCTCGCCGCAGATGCCGAGCTTCAGGTCGTTGCGCGCCTTGCGACCACGCTCGGAAGCGATCTTGATCAGCTCGCCGACGCCGTCGAAATCGAGCGAGGCGAAGGGGTCCTGCTCAATGATGCCCTTGCGCTTGTAGGTCGTGAGGAACCCGCCGGCGTCGTCGCGCGAAATGCCGAAGGTCGTCTGCGTCAGGTCGTTGGTGCCGAAGGAGAAGAATTCGGCCGCCTCGGCAATTTCCTGCCCGCGGAGCGCTGCGCGTGGCAGCTCGATCATCGTGCCGACGAGATAGTCGATAAAGACGCCAGTTTCCTCGGCCACCTTGCGAGCCACGCCGTCGATGGCAGCCTTGACGTAATCAAGCTCGCTGCGCAGCGAGACGAGCGGCACCATGATTTCCGGGACGACGGCAGCGCCGGTGCTTTCGGCAGCCTTGACGGCGGCCTCGAAAATGGCGCGGGCCTGCATCTCGGCGATCTCGGGATAGGAGATGGCGAGGCGACAACCGCGATGGCCGAGCATCGGGTTGAACTCGTGCATGTCCTCGATGCGCCGACGAAGCTTGTCTTCGTCCATCCCCACGGCGACGGCCGTTTCGGCGATGTCTTCGCTCGCCTTCGGCAGGAATTCATGCAGCGGCGGGTCGAGCAGGCGAATGGTGACGGGAAGCCCGTGCATGATCTCGAAAAGCTCGATGAAGTCGGAGCGCTGCATGGGCAGAAGCTTGGCGAGCGCGGCGCGACGACCGTCCTCGTCTTCGGCGAGAATCATTTCGCGCATCACATTGATGCGGCCTTCTTCGAAGAACATGTGTTCGGTGCGGCAAAGGCCGATGCCCTCGGCACCGAAGGAACGCGCTCCGCGCGCATCGGCCGGCGTGTCGGCATTGGAACGGACGCCCAGGCGGCGGATGGCGTCCGACCATTCCATGATCTCGGCGAAATCGCCGGAGAGTTCCGGCTGGATCATCGGCACTTCGCCATTGATAATCTGGCCGAGCGAGCCGTCGATGGTGATGTAATCGCCCTTCTCAAGGGTGACGCCAAAGCCGGTCAGCGTACCGGCCGTCGTATCGAT
The DNA here is from genome assembly GCA_900467685.1 of Hyphomicrobiales bacterium. GTDB lineage: Bacteria > Pseudomonadota > Alphaproteobacteria > Rhizobiales > Rhizobiaceae > Ensifer_A. Next base: position 262,797 of record UBQX01000010.1, on the reverse strand, counting down.
GCGAAGCCCAGATGCGCCGGCGACGCAAGGAATGCCCATGCCGCGCGCAACCACGGCGGCGTGGCTGGTGACGCCACCGCGCAGCGTCAGCACGCCTTCGGCTACATGCATGCCATGAACGTCTTCGGGGCTGGTTTCGGCGCGGACCAGAATGACCTTGCGGCCCTCGCGATAGGCGGCCACCGCATCTTCAGAGGTGAAGACGATTTCGCCGGAAGCAGCACCGGGCGAGGCAGGCAGACCGGTGCCGATAACGTTGCGCTCCACGGAGGGGTCGATAGCCGGGTGCAGCAGTTGCTCGAGCGAGAGCGGATCTATGCGAGCGATCGCCTCCTCCCGGGTGATGAGCCGCTCGGCCACCATCTCGACCGCGAGCCTGAGACTTGCCTTGACGCTGCGGCGCGCCGGCCTTGCCTGCAGCACATGCAGCTTGCCATCGTCGACGGCAAATTCAATGTCCTGCATGTCGCGGTAATGCGCTTCGAGCCTTCCGGCGACATCGCGCAATTGCGCATAGGCTTCGGGGAACTGCACCTCCATGGAGGTGACCCCGGCATTGACGTTGGCATGCGCGCGACCCGAAACCGGAAACAGCTTGCGCTCGCCAAGCGCCAGCTCGCTGCCTTGGGACTTCGGCAGATAATCGCCGAAGAGTTGCTTTTCGCCCGTCTCGGGATTGCGCGTCAGGACGACGCCCGAGGCGGAGGCTGCGTTGCGGTTGCCGAAGACCATGGCCTGCAGGTTCAGCGCCGTGCCCCATTCAACCGGAATGCCATGCATGGCGCGATAGGCGCTGGCGCGCGGCGCAAGCCAGGCTTGATAGGTGGCGGAAATGGTGGCCCAAAGCTGCTCGCGGGGATCCTGAGGAAAGGCCTCGCTCATCTCCTCGAAGATAAGTTCCTTCATCGCCGCGACGATATCGACCAGCGCATCCGCATCGAGATCGGTATCGAGGCTGACGCCGCGGGCGCGCATTTCGGCCTCGGTCAGGTCCTCAAAATAGCCGCGGTCCAGCCCCATCACGGCATCGCCGAAGCTGCTGATGAAGCGGCGGTAGCAGTCATAGGCAAAGCGGCGGTCGCCGGTTTCATTTGCCAAAGCCTCGACCGTCTCATCATTGAGACCGAGATTGAGGATCGCCTCGATCATGCCGGGGATCGGCACACGGGACCCAGGGCGAACGGCCAGAAACAGCGGCTTCTTCTTGTCGCCCAGCTTGCGGCCTGACATGCGCTCGATTTCGGCAACGGCCTGATCGATTTGCTTGGACAGCGATTCGGGAAAATGACGCTGGTGTTCGGCATACCAGGTGCAGGCGGGGGAAATGATGGTCGCGCCGGGCGGTACGGGCAGGCCGAGGCTCGCCATTTCGGCGAGATTGGCGCCCTTGCTGCCCAGAATATCCCGTTCGCCGGCACTGCCTTCGGACTGGCCGTTGCCGAACGTATAGACCCATTTCCTCATTCTCGCCTACCTGCTCCCCGCCTCCCGCAGTCAAGCATTCCGCCGCCGGACTCAGCTTGAGAGATGCGACACTAAGGTATGGCTATAAAAAAGGAAATGGGAAGTTGTGAGGAATTTGCTGCAGCGCACAAATCACGGAAATCCGTGCGCTCATCGCGCATCGGCATGCCGTGCATCCACGCGGACGCACGGCACTCAGGTCACGCCGCTGCATCAACGATGACGTGCGGCAGGCCTTGGGAGCAGGTTTCGATACGCGCATCGATCCGGTATGTCTCGCGCAGCATGCGCGCCGTGACGATATCTGCCGTACGGCCGGAAGCAATCAGGCGGCCATTGGCGATCACCAGCGTCTGGTCGCAATAGCGCAGCGCGTGGTTGAGGTCATGGATCGCGATCAGCACCGCCATGCCGCGCTTCGCGGCCAGCCGACGCATGAAATCCAGCACCTCGATCTGGCGATGCAGGTCGAGCGCCGAGGTCGGCTCGTCCATCAGCAGCACTTCCGGATTGCGGGCGAGCGCCTGGGCAATCGCCACCAGCTGCCGCTGGCCGCCCGACAGTTCGCCGAGATTGCGGAAGGCGAGATTGGCGATGTTGAGGCTTTCCAGCAGCCGGTCGATTTCGGCGAGATCCCCTTCCCCGACGCGCCAGCCAGCACCCTGGCGGGAGGCAAGAACGATGGACTCGTAGACCGTGAGCACGGCATTCGCGCCGGTGTCCTGCGGCATGTAGCAGATGCCGTCGCGGCCGCGTTTGGAACCCTCAAGCGTTGCCTTCCCATCGCCCTTGATGAGGCCGGCGATGCGCTTGAAGAGCGTGGACTTGCCGGCGGCGTTGGGGCCGACGACCGCCGTCAGGCAGCCGCCCTCCAGCTTGCCGGTGGAGATGCCGTCGAGGATGCGGGTCCGGCCATAGGATGCGCCGAGATTGTCGAGCGTCAGGCTTACCATGCGCGCCGCCTTTGCGTGAAGATGAGCGAGAAGAAGAAGGGCACGCCGACCAGCGCTGTGATCACGCCGATGGGCAGGACCGCGCCGGGGATCAGGATCTTGCTCACGACCGACGTGGCCGACAGAAGCAGCGCACCGCACAGGATCGAGCCCGGCAGGAAGAAGCGCTGATCCTCGCCGACCAGCATCCGGGCAATATGCGGGCCGACGAGGCCGACGAAACCGATCGTCCCGACAAAGGAGACCGGAATGGAGGCCAGCAGGCTGATGATGATGAGGGCTTGCAGGCGCAGACGGCGAACATTGTCGCCGAAGCTGGCGGCTTTGTCGTCGCCGAGGCGCAAAGCCGTGAGCTGCCAGGCCTGACGCGCGAAGAGCGGCACGCAAACGACGAGGATGGCTGCCGTCACGGCAACCTTGGTCCATGTCGCCTTGGTGAGCGAACCCATGGTCCAGAAGACGACGGCGGCGAGCGCCTGCTCGGAGGCCAGATATTCCATCAGCGAGAGGGCCGCATTGAAGGTGAAGACGAGCGCGATGCCGAGCAGCACGATCGTCTCCACAGTGACGCCTCGCAGGGTCGAGACGCCGTAGATGAACATGGAGGCGACCATCGCCATGACGAAGGCGTTGATCGGCACCATGAGTTCGACCGCGCCGGGAAACAGCGCCACGCCGCCGACGAGGCCAAGGGCCGCGCCGAAGCCGGCGGCGGCGGAGATGCCGAGCGTGAAGGGACTGGCGAGCGGATTGGCGAGAATGGTCTGCATCTGCGCGCCCGCCAGCGACAGCGACGCACCAACGGTGATCGCCATCAGCGCGATCGGCATGCGGATATCCCAGATGACGACGCGGAGCTGATCGGCGACGGCTGTAGGGTTTGTCAGCGCCGAGAGAACCTGGGCCAGCGTGTAGCGCGCCGGGCCGAGGGCCATGTCGAGCGTGAGCGTCAGGCACAGCGCGAGCGCGATGCCGACAAGAATAAGGATGCGGCGCAAGACGAGGGCGCGGTATTGACCGCGCCCCGTCTCGAGATGTGAAGCCGAAGTTTCGGTGGCGATCGTCGCCATGTCTCTTGTCCTTGTCATTCCGTGGCGTTGTTCAGCGAGACGAAGTAGCCGCTGCGATACTCGACCGGCAGGAAGCGCTTGTGCAGTTCCGCGAACGTCGCGTCCGGGTTCAGGTCCTTGAACAGGTCCGGATGCAGCCACTTGGCGAATTGCTGGATGGCGACGAACTGGTACGGATTGTTGTAGAACTGGTGCCAGACGGCGTGGACATTGCCATCCTTGACTGCCTTGATGCCTGTGAAGGCCGGGCGCTGCATCAGCGCTGCGAGCTTTTCGCGCGACTTCGCCTTGTCCGCACCCGGACCGACGCCGACCCACTTGCCGCCAGGCACATAGCCTTCCCAGTTGGCGCCGGTGACGATGACCTGATCGGGATTGGAGGCGATGATCTGCTCGGGATTTACCGTGCCGAACGTGCCGGGAATGATGTCCTTGGCCAGATTGATGCCACCGGCCATCTCGACCATCTTGCCAAAATTTTCGTTGCCGAAGGACATGCAGCAATCATCCGAATAGCCGCCGGCACGTTCCATGAAGACGAGCGGCTTCTTGACGTCCGGGTGCTTGGCGAGAACGTCCGTGACCTTGGCGATCTCTTCTGCGCGGAACTTGATGAAGTCCTCGGCGCGGGCTTCCTTGCCGAACAGCTTGCCGATGAGGCGCATGGACGGCTCGGTGTTTTCCATCGGCTTTTCGCGGAAGTCGACATAGACGAGCGGGATGCCGACCTTGGCAAGCTTTTCGATGTAGCCGCTTTCCTCGGTCGCCGACTTGGCATCGATGTTCATGATGATGACATCGGGATGCAGCGCGACCGCCTGTTCGATGTCGAACGTTCCGTCCTTCATGCCGCCAAAGGTCGGGATCTTGGTCATCTCGGGGAACTTCTCAAGATATTCATTGTAGCCGTCGAGGTCGGCCTTCTTGAAGTCGTCGCGCCAGCCGACGACGCGCTTGAAGGGGGCATCCGCGTCGAGTGCGGCGGTGAAATAGATCTGCCGGCCCTCGCCCAGGATGACATGCTCGACGGGGAGCGAAACCGTGACCTTGCGGCCGGTGATATCGGTTACTTCCGTTTTCTCGCCTGCAAAGGCAAAGCCGGAAAACAGGACGAGCGAAGCCGAGGCGGCGAGAGCCACCTTGTTGAAATATTTCATCTTTGTATCCCTCAAGTCGCCGCTTGATGGCAGCGCCTTATCTTGATAAATGCGATCATGTTTTGACTAGATATGTTGATAATCTCAGTCAAGAATTATCTTTTGGAACCATTCCAGACTGCGGGTAACGACATGGAAGACACGATGGCCAACACGATTGAAGGATCGAATTTTTCGCTGCGCGACGAGATCAAGGCCTATTGGTCGGCGCGCGCCGTCACCTTCGACGAGCAGCCCGGCCACGAGATCTTTTCCGAGGAGGAGCGCCACGCCTGGCAGCGGTTGTTCACGCGTCATCTCGGCACCGGCGAAGGGCGCAAGGCACTGGACCTGGCAAGCGGCACCGGCGTGGTCTCGCACCTCCTCGACGGGATCGGATTCAGCGTGACAGGCATGGACTGGGCCGAGCCGATGCTGGCGCTGGCCCGCGCCAAGGCCAAACGCAACGGGCGGCCGATCCGCTTCGTCATGGGGGACGCGGAAAACACGATGGAGCCGGACGAGAGCTATGATGTCATTACCAATCGGCATCTCGTCTGGACGCTGGTCGATCCGAAGGCGGCCTTTGTCGAGTGGCACCGCGTGCTGAAGCCGGGCGGAAAGGTGCTGGTCGTGGATGGCGACTTCGTGAATCCGGGTCCGGTGGCCGAGTTTGTGAAAAAGCTTGCGGCCTTTGCCGCACGCCTTGGCCTCGCCCGCGATAGGCATCACGGCCCGGCGACCTCCGACATGGCGGCGACGCATCAAAGCATTCTCTCCCGCGTCTATTTCTCGCAAGGGGCGCGCGCCGAGGCCGTGGCCGATCTGTTGAAACAGGCAGGCTTTGAAACCGTCGTCATCGACACCGACATGCGGGCGATCCACAAGGCGCAGCGCAAGAATTTCAGCTTCTTCAAGGGGCTGGAACGCGCGACACAGCACCGCTACGCCGTGGTCGCGACGAAGGCGAAGTGATAGGCTGATCCTTCATTTGAAGAAGGATTCGCCCTGCATGTCCCGGACCGTTCTGGCCCTCGCATTTGCCCTTGTTGCCTCTCCCCTCGCCGCCCAGGAACCGGGCGCCTGGAAACCCGTCGAGAAGATCGAGCGCTATGCCATTTCGGGCCAGACGGAGCTCGATCTCTACAAGTCGATCGGCGAGAAAGGCCCCATGGTGCGCAGTGGCAAGGTTCGGGCCATTGCCTATACCGACTTCAAGCTGACCTGGACGCGGCGTTACGAGAACAACGCGAATGGCGGCTGCCGGATCGCCGAAAACACGCCGAACGTCACCATCATCTATCGCTTCCCCAAACCCGCCGGAAAGCTTTCGCCTTCGGTGAAGGCCAACTGGGACACATTCGAGGCCGGCATCGAAACGCATGAACGTCAGCACGGCCAGTTCATCATGCAGATGGTGCGCCGGATGGTGGCTGAGACGTCAAACCTCAGTGCGGCAAACGATCCGGCTTGCAGACAAGTCCGCGCGGAACTGACCCGCCGGCTGGGAGCGGCCTTCAAGGAGAAGAGCGGCAAGGATGCCGCGTTTGACAAGGCGGAGATGGGCGATGGGGGGACGGTGCGGAGGTTGGTGATGACGTTTGTTTATGGGGGGTGAGCTTCAGGCTGCCTCAATCTCACGGATCGTGGCCAGTTCATCGGCGAGACGTTTCGAATCGATCTTGAGTTCGTAGGCGGATTGCAGGTTCGTCCAGAATTCCGGCGTCGTGCGGAAAAACTTCGCCAACCGCAGGGCCGTATCCGTGGTGATGCCGGACTTCTCGGTGACGACCCTCTCGATCCGCGTCCGGGGAATGTGAAGCTGTTTCGCCAAGGCGTAGGGCGTCATCTCCAGCGGCTCCAGATAGAGCTCCCGCAGGATTTCGCCCGGATGGATCGGAGGCAGACTATCAGCCGGCTTCATGGTCATTCCTCAATGGTAGTCAACAATTTCAACATCCTTGGGCCCCTGCCCTGTCCACACGAAGCAAATGCGCCACTGCTTGTTGATGCGAATGGAATATTGCCCGTCACGGCTGCCTGAAAGTCTTTCGAGGCGGTTGCCCGGCGGCGAGCGAAGGTCATCAACGGACAGCGCGGCATCCATCACCGCGAAAAGCTGCTGGGCACGTCGAACCAGCTCCCCAGGAAAACCCTTGCGGACAGTCCCGTCGGCAACGGCTGCCGTCTGCTTGTCCTTGAAAGAAACGATCATTCGGCAGCACCAGATGTTTTGGTATCATTGCGCGATACCAAATCAAGGTCAAGCCTGTTCGCCTATTGATGGGAAGGCTTTTCATCTTTCAAAGGATGTCTCTTTGGTAGCGATGGCTCGCTGAGAGCGTCACGCCAAAACTCTGGACCCACCGGATCACAAGCAAGCGCGGCCGGATCGTGAAAAAGCTGCCCCGTGTCCTTCATGCGACGAAGCTCTTCAAGCGTTGTCTTTTTCACCACCGGTTCCCTCATCCTCACCCCGCCTCGCGCAGCTGCTCCGCCGTCTGCAGGTCCACCGAGACAAGCTGCGACACGCCCTGCTCTGCCATCGTCACCCCAAACAGGCGGTCCATGCGGGCCATGGTGATGGGGTTGTGAGTGATGACGACGAAGCGGGTTTCGGTGGAGGCGGCCATTTCGTCCATGAGGTTGCAATAGCGCTCGACATTGTGGTCGTCGAGCGGCGCATCGACCTCGTCCAGAACACAGATCGGCGCGGGGTTCGTCAGGAAGACTGCGAAGATGAGGGCGAGCGCGGTCAGCGCCTGTTCGCCGCCCGACAGAAGCGTCATGGTCTGCGGCTTCTTGCCCGGCGGGCGGGCGAGGATTTCGAGGCCGGCTTCCAGCGGGTCGTCGCTTTCTATCAGTTGCAGTTCGGCCGTGCCGCCGCCGAAGAGATGGGTGAAGAGGCGCTGGAACTGGGCGTTCACCACATCGAAGGCGGCGACAAGCCGTTCGCGGCCTTCCTTGTTCAGGTTCTGGATCGCGGCACGGAGCTTGCGGATGGCGTCCACCACGTCGTCGCGTTCGCGGATCAGCGCCTTCAGCCGGTCGGAGAGTTCGGCCTGCTCCTCCTCGGCGCGCAGGTTGACCGCGCCCAGCCGTTCGCGCTCGATGCGCAGGCGGTCGAGTTCGATCTCCACATTGCGCGGATCCGGCAGCGGCGCGCCGTGCGGACGGCCGGTCAGGCGGAAGACCTCGTGCGGCTCGATCTGGAGCGTGTGGCGGATGCGGTTTTCGACATCCTCGCGGCGCTCGCGGGCGGAGACCAGACGCTCCTCGGCGCGGCCGCGCTTTTCACGCGCCTCGGCCAGAGCAGACAGCGCCATGGCGGCGGCCTGATCGGCGTCGCGGCCTGCCGTTTCGGCGAGGACCAGACGGTCGGCGGCGGCCTTGCGGGCGGCATCCGCCTTCACCAGTTCGTCGAGCAGGCGGCGGCGTTTGTCATCGAGTTCTTCCGGGGCATCTTCCAGCCCTTCCAGTTCCTCACGCGCCTCTTCGCCGCGCGCCTTCAGCGCGGCGATCTGGGTTTGCGCATTGGCGGCGCGGGCGGTCCAGGCGGAGCGTTCCTGCGCGATGGCTCCAATACGGCGGCGGCGCATGTCGTTTTCGCGGGCAAGGCCATCATGGGCGGCACGGGCTTCGGCAAGCCGGCCGCGGCCGGCGGCAACGTCGGCCTGCGCCTGGGCGAGCTTCAGGTCGAGGCCGGAGAGGTCGGGCGTGTCGGCGATGGCTTCGCGCGCCTCGTCTTCCTGAACCTTCAGGTCCTCGATCTCGCCCTTCAGCCGCTCGACATTTTCGGCCAGCGTATCGCGGCGGCGGGCGACTTCTAGTGCGACGCGCTCGGCTTTCGAGAGCGCGTCGCGCGCCTCGACCAGACGGCGCTGGGTGTGGCGTTCGGCTTCGCGCGCGTCACGGAGTTGCGCTTCGGTGAGGGCCACGGACTGGGCGGCGGCGCGGTGGGCGGTCTCGGTGGTCAGCAGCGCTTCGCGGGCGGCGACGATCTCATCGGCGAGCGCGGCGAGACGGTTCTTCTGTTCAAGGCGAAGAGCGGCAGCGCCCGGCGCGTCGGCTCCGGAGACGAACCCGTCCCAGCGCCACAGTGCACCGTCCTTCGAGACCAGCCGCTGGCCGGGTTTGAGGAGCGCCTGTTTGGACGCACCCTCGCCTGCGGCCACGACGCCGACCTGCGCGAGACGGCGGGCAAGTTCTGATGGCGCACGGACGAAACGGATAAGCGGCGGGATGCCGTCGGGGAGCGCCGGATCGCTTGCAGCGCTCAGCGGCGCGCCCCAATGGCGGGCGGCGCGGGCGTCGGCGGGTGCGTCGATATCTTCGCCGAGGGCGGCGCCGAGCGCTGTTTCATAGCCGCGATCGACGGAGAGAAGATCGGCGACGGGCGTATCGTCGCCGCCGGCGGAGCCCGCCTCCAGCATGCGCTCGATCGTGCGGGCTTCTGTCTCAAGGCCGTTCAAAGTCTGGCGGGCGTTTTCGACGCCTCGGCGGGCTTCGGTCTCACCTTCGCGCACCGTCGCAAGAGCATCCTCGGCAGCGGCGATGGCTTCCGCTCCCTCCTCCAGCATGATCACCAGTTCGGCCACTTCCTCGCGGTAGGCGGAGGGGTCGGGCATTTCGGCAATGGCGCGCTCGGCGGCGTCGAGGTCGCGGGCGGCGTCCTGTAATTGGCGGGTCAGGCGGCCGGCGCGTTCGGTCAGGTCGAAAAGCCAGCGTTCCATCTGCTGGCGCGAGGCCGCGGCCTCGGCACGCTCGGCGGTGAGGCTTGAAAAGACGCCTTCCGCTTCGGCCAGCGCTCCGCCGGCCTCAGCGACAGCAGCGGCCAGTTCCTCGGCGCGCTCGGCAGCGCCTTCGACTTCCGTCGCTAAGTCGGCCTCTTCCGAATCGAGTTCGGACAGGAAGCGGGCATTGTCGGCCAGCAATTGCTCTTCGCGGGCGATGTCGCCGGAAAGCTGCAGCAGACGGCGCTCCAGCTCGTCCCGGCGGCGGGCCATGCGGGAGGCTTCTTCCTCCAATTGGGTGCGGGCGATCTGCAGGCGTTGCAGGGCGGCCGCCGCGCGGGCTTCGTCCTCGCGCAGTTCCGGCAGATGGAGACCGGCCACCGCCTGGTTCTTCGCCATCTCGGCCTGCGCCTGGGCGCGTTCGGCGACGATGGAGGTCACCTCGTTCAGCGCGGTCGTGGCCTCGGACTCGGCCTGTTTCGCATCCGTCCACTGGATGTGGTAGAGCATGGCATCGCGGGCGCGGATATCGGCGGAGAGCTGCTTGAAGCGGGTCGCCTGCCGGGCCTGCCGTTTCAGGCTCTCGATCTGGCTTTCCAGCTGCGCCGTCACGTCGTCCAGACGTTCGAGATTGGTTTCGGCGGCACGCAGCCGCAGTTCCGCCTCGTGACGGCGGGAATGCAGGCCCGAAATGCCGGCGGCCTCTTCCAGCAATTGCCGGCGCGCCTGCGGCTTCGCCTGAATGAGTTCACCAATGCGTCCCTGCCCGACCATGGAGGGCGAGCGTGCGCCGGTCGAGGCGTCGGCGAAGAGCAGCTGCACATCCTTGGCGCGGGCTTCCTTGCCGTTGATGCGATAGACGGAGCCCTGCTCGCGTTCGATGCGGCGCGTCACCTGGATTTCGTCGGCATCGTTGAAGGCGGCGGGCGCGGTGCGGTCGGAATTGTCGAGATAGAGGCCGACTTCCGCCGTGTTGCGTGCCGGGCGGTTGCCGGAACCGGAGAAGATGACGTCGTCCATGCCGGACGCGCGCATGTTCTTGTAGGAGTTTTCTCCCATCACCCAGCGCAGCGCCTCGACAAGGTTGGACTTGCCGCAGCCGTTCGGGCCGACAACGCCGGTGAGGCCGGCTTCGATGACGAATTCGGAAGGTTCAACGAAGGACTTGAAGCCGAGGAGGCGGAGCTTATTGAATTTCATGGGCGTGCTCCGCCGCAGTGCCGAGGGACACCCCCCTCTGTCACTGCGTGACATCTCCCCCTCAAGGGGGGAGAGTGGAGTGCCTGAAGCCCAGACAACGAAAAACCGGGCGCACGGCGGCGGCCGCGGCCCGGTTTCCCAAAATGACTGCGCTTAAAGCTTGCTGTCGATGATGGCCGACATCTGGTCAACCGTCATTTCCCCTGCATAACGCGCGCCGTTGACGAAGAAGGTCGGCGTCGCATTGACTCCGAAGTCCTTCGCGCCCTTTTCGCGAACCGCGTTCACATCATCCAGAAGCTTCTGGTTCGTCAAGCAGGCGTTGAAGCTCTCCTGTGTAAAACCGGCGAGCTTGGACATCTGCATCAGTGAAGCGCGCTTGTCGTCAGCCGTCGCCCAGCTCATCTGCTGCTGGAAGAGCACGTCAACGAAGGGGAAATACTGGTCGGCCGGGGCGCAGCGCGCCAGCATGATGGCAGCGGCGGCAACCGGATCGAGCGGGAATTCGCGCAGGATGTAACGCACCTTGCCGGTGTCGATATACTTCGTCTTGATCGCCGGGAAAGTGTCCTTCTGGAAGCGTGCGCAATGCGGGCAGGTCATCGACATGTATTCGACGATCGTGACTGGCGCATCGGCCTTGCCTTCCGACATTTCCGGCAGCGGGCCGGGCTCCATCAGCTTGGCGACATCAACGGAGCCGTCGGACTTCGGAACATCCGAGGTCGAAGCGGTCTTGGTGTTGTCGATGCCCGGATTTGCATCCTTGGCCGCGCTCTCCTTGTTCTCGTCCTTGCCATTGCAGGCGGCAAGAACAGCAGCGGAAGAAGCAAGAGCGATCCCGCCGAGGAGATGACGCTTGGTCAGCATGAGGTTGTTCATCGTCAAATATCCAATTGTTTGAAGCATTGCTTCTCTAAAACGGACCTTTTCCGCTTTCAAGTCGCTCTGATCTGCACCTTTTGCCGATGGTTGCCGGCAAGTCAAAGCAGAAATCATGAAAATTAAGACAGGAATACGATGGCAGCAGGCCAAACCCGCCGGAGGGCGCAAGATTCCGCAGAAACAAGGCACGAAAGCCTATTCAACCGAATATCACAATTTCTTGAAATATGTCAGGTCTAGCCATTGCTACATGGTTCGAATCCCTTACTATCCGTCCTCGGACTTTGCTCTCTTGTGGTTTCACGAGCGACGCTTTCGGGATGTGGGGAAGCGATGGACGGAAGGATGGCGATTGCTTTCTGGCTCATGTCGCTGGCGTCCAGCGACTATGAGGGCAATTCCTTCTCCGTGAAACATGGCGATGCCGCTCACCGCCTGACCTTCTCGCAGGGCTTCCTGCAGTCGCGCGGCCGCACCGTCGGTGGCGAGGCGCGCATCACCTACAGTTTCGAGCGCGTGCTGAACCGCTTCAATCCGGTGGTCGACTTTTCGGTGGGCACGGGCGGCGCGACGTTCCTTGGCGTCGGACTTTACGAGCAGACGGATTTCTCCATCGGCGACCACGACTTCTTTGCCGGTTTCTCGTTCATTCCGGGCCTCTATGCCAAAGGAAACGGTTTCGACCTTGGCTATCCCCTCGTTTTCCGCTCGGGCGTGGAACTTGGCTACCGGACAGAAAGCGGCGCGCAGCTATCGCTATCCTACGACCATCGCTCGAATGCGGGGCTCGGACGCCAGAACCCCGGTATTGAAAGCATCCAGTTGAGGTTCTCGAAGACGTTCGAGTAGGCGGGCGGCCTGGAACGGCCACCCGCCTCTTTTCATGTCAGACCAGTTCCGCGAGGGCCGACGGCTCGAAGCCGTTCAGGTTGCCGAGTTCGCCGGTGCGGACCTTTTCCACCCAGTTCGGATCGCTGATCAGCGCACGACCGACCGCAATGAGGTCGAACTCGTCGCGTTCCATGCGGGACGTCAGCTGCTCAAGGCCGGTCGATGCGGCATTGCGGCCGGCAAAGGCGTTGAAGAAGTCGTTCGACAGGCTGACCGAGCCGACGCTGATGGTGGCAGCACCGGTGAGCTTCTTTGCCCAACCGGCGAAGTTCAGGCCGTTCTCGCCGTCGATTTCCGGGAATTCCGGCTCCCAGAAGCGGCGCTGCGAGCAATGCAGGAGATTTGCCCCAGCCTCGACCAGCGGCACAAGCCAGTCTGCCATCGCGTCCGGCGTCTCGGCGAGGCGCACGGCGTAATCCTGCTGCTTCCACTGGCTGACGCGCAGGCTGACCGGCAGGTCGGGACCGACGGCGGCGCGGACCGCTGCGACCACTTCCGCCGCAAAGCGCGAACGTTCCTTGAGCGTGGCGCCGCCGTAGCGGTCGGTGCGCTCATTGGTGCCGGACCAGAAGAACTGGTCGATGAGGTAACCGTGGGCGCCGTGGATTTCCACCATATCGAAGCCGAGGCGCTTGGCGTCGGCGGCAGCGCGCGCGAAGGCGGAAACGGCGTCGGCAATCGCCTCTTCACTCATCGCCTCACCGCGCGGCTTGCCAGGCGCAAGAAGACCCGAGGGGCTTTCGACCGGATGGCCCGGATCCCAATCCTTGGAGCCGATGGTCGAGCCGGTGTGCCAGATCTGCGGGCCCATGCGACCGCCGGCGGCGTGGACGGCGTCGATCACCAGCTTCCACCCGGCCAGCGCTTCCTCCCCGTGGAAGAACGGAATGCCCGGATCATTGCGTGAAACCGGCCGATCGATGACCGTGCCTTCCGACAGGATGAGACCGACATTGCCGGCGGCGCGCTTGGCGTAATAGTCCGCGTTGTGGCGGCCCGGCACACCGCTCGGCGCGAAGCTGCGGGTCATGGGCGCCATGACGATGCGGTTCTTCAGCTCCATCGGGCCGAGGCGAAAGGGGCGGAAAAGGGTTTCATTGGGGGAGGAAGGCATGCGGGTGCTCCATGAATAGTATGCGACGCATACGTATGTCATGAACCCTAAAGTTCAAGCACCTTACTTTTGTGGGCCTAAATAGCCGCGTGCGAAGAACGGATGCCGATTTCGATCAACGCTGCGGTCGTTTACGGCCCGAAAGCACGCCGCGGCCAAGGCGCATGATCGCCTCCTTTAGCCGCCCGTCCTCCATGCCGTCCACCATGTCTTCGAGCTTCGAGGCAGCAATGGCATCGAGCGGGCGAAGCGGCCGGCTCTTCGGCTGCGGTGCGACAGGCTTCTGCACGATGCGCAATTGCCGGATGGCGGCAAAGCCGAAGAAGGAGTTGATGCGAGCAATCAGCTCGCCCTGCGAATGGGTGAGAAAGAGCGCACGCGAGCCTTCGCAGGCGACCGTCAGGACGCCGGGCTGCGGTCTGCCATCGCCCGCCTCGTCGCGGCGGGCCCAGGCGATCTTTTCGGGCCGCGTGCAATCGGCGAACTGCGGGCCGGCGATTTCCGGCCATGAGCTGAGCAGCGCCGTATTAATGCCGGCACGGCGCGCGAGAACGGGATCGATGAGGCCGTTGGCCACATTGGCGATCTGCTGCGCGCCCCGTCGTCTTTCCACCATGTTTCTTCGCCCCTGGCGCCGGTTCTGCTTGAACCGTGCGGCTTGCGTCGGCACATATAACGCAATTCGGCCGAAAGTGCGAACCGGATTCGTTTGTGGAATTGTGTGAAAACAAAAAGATAGGCGTCCCGGTTCAAGCGGGCGCAGATCGCCGGCCTTAAGGCTGAAGAGGCGACGGAGCTCCAGACCTTGCAGAAAGACATCAGTGACGTGCTCGTCGCCTGGTATGACCGGCACCATCGCGAGCTTCCCTGGCGGGTGAGCCCGGCGCAAGCCCGCAAAGGGGTGAAGCCAGACCCTTATCGCGTCTGGCTTTCGGAAGTGATGTTGCAGCAGACGACGGTTGCAGCCGTGAAGGCCTACTTCGAGAAATTCACGACGCTCTGGCCGACAGTGACGGATCTGGCGGCAGCACCCACAGAGGAAGTGATGAAGGCCTGGGCGGGGCTCGGCTACTATGCCCGCGCCCGCAATCTGAAGAAATGCGCCGAGGCGGTCGCGACCGATCATGGCGGCATCTTCCCCGATACGGTTGAGGGACTGCGGGCGCTTCCGGGCATCGGCGACTATACGTCGGCGGCGATTGCTGCCATTGCCTTCGACCGCCCGGCGGCGGTGATGGACGGGAACGTGGAGCGCGTCGTGTCGCGGCTCTATACGATCGGGGAGCCCCTGCCCGGCTCCAAACCGGCGATGAAGGCGCGCGTGATCGAGCTGACGCCCATCGAACGGCCGGGTGATTTCGCGCAGGCCATGATGGATCTCGGTGCGACGATCTGCACGCCGAAACGACCGGCCTGCGTGCTCTGTCCGCTGAAGGACTATTGCCAGGCGCTGAAGGAAGGCGAACCGGAGCTTTATCCGGTCAAGGCGACGAAGAAGGCACGGCCCGTGCGCGTCGGCTCCGCCTTCGTGGCGGTCAACGGCCAGGGTGAAGTGCTTCTGCGCACGCGGCCGCCCGAGGGTCTCCTCGGCGGCATGGCCGAAGTTCCCGGCAGCCGCTGGACGGCCCGCGAGGACGGGACGACGGACCTTTCGGCCGCCCCCTTCCCTGCCGACTGGCGTGCGGCCGGCGTCGTGACGCATGTCTTCACGCATTTCGAATTGCGGCTGACGGTTCATGTCGCCGAAACCGAAGGCAGGGCGATCGATCACGGCTTCTGGCGCAAAATCGAAAATCTTGATCGCGAAGCGCTGCCTACTGTCATGAAAAAAGCAATCGAGGCCGCTATCCCCGGCGCGTTCTGACATTGCGGGCCGTTTCAGCCCGCGTTCCACCCCAGGAAAGGTTCTGCATGAAACCCGAAATCCGCCACATCGTCTTCGACATCGGCAAGGTGTTGATCCATTACGATCCCAACCTGCCCTATAGCCGACTGATCCCCGACGAGGCCGAGCGGCGCTGGTTTTTCGAGAATGTCTGCACCCACGACTGGAACATCGAGCAGGATCGCGGCCGGACCTGGGCGGAGGCAGAAGCCCTGCTGATCGAGGCCCATCCGGAGCGCGAGGAGCAGATCCGCGCCTTCCGCAAGCACTGGCACGAAATGGTACCTTACGCCTATGACGGCAGCGTCGCGATCATGAAGAGGCTGATCGCGGACGGTCATGATGTGACGATGCTGACCAATTTCGGCGACGACACGTTTGCGCAGGCGCAAACCATGTACGACTTCCTGCTTGCCCCGCGCGGCGTGACCGTCTCGGCCCGCGTTGGCCTGATCAAGCCGGATGCGGCAATCTACGAGACGCATGCAAAGGCCTTCAATCTCGACCCGAAGGCATGCCTCTTCATCGACGACAGCCCGGCCAATGTCGCCGGCGCGCAAGCCTGCGGCTGGCAGTCAGTCCTGTTTACCAGCCCGGAAAAGCTGCGGCAGGATCTGGCGGAGTATGGGATCGCGGCGTAAGCGGCGGTCTCAGGCTTTCTTGCGGCGGGCGGACGAGGCCAGCATTTCGCGGCGAAGAATGGCGTTGAGGCGGGACTGATAGCCCTTGCCCCCGGACTTGAGCCAGTCCAGCACATCAGCATCGATGCGGGCCGTGATCTGTTGCTTCACGGGGCGGTAAAACCTACCCCGAACAGCCTCGTCAAACCGCGCAGGATCCAATTCCGCAATATCGGAAAGATCTGTTTCCGTATCCGGCTGGTCGCGAAGCGCCAAAAGGCGCTCCCGTGCCTCCTCGGACAACTGGGGAAGCGTTGCGATGGTGTGGCTAACCATTTTTGTCATTGCAATAATGTAACTACAATCCTCCCTCTGGCAAGCAACCGTTGCCTCTGGCCATAGTTTCGTCTAAAGGGCGCGCTTGTTTTGCGGTTGCCCGCACCATCCCCGTTTCCATTTCACGTCTGGACCATCATGAACGGCTTCGACCTCATCATTTTCGATTGCGACGGCGTGCTCGTCGATTCCGAGATCATTGCGGCACGGGTGGAATCCGCTCTGCTGACGGAAGCCGGGTATCCGATCTCGGTGGAGGAAATGGGCGAGCGCTTTGCCGGCATGACGTGGAAGAACATTCTTCTGGCTGTCGAGGCTGAAGCCTCCATTCCGCTTTCGGCCTCGCTGCTGGACAAATCGGAGAAGCTTCTGGACCAGAAGCTTGCCAACGAGGTGAAGATCATCGACGGCGTGAAGTTTGCGCTGTCGCGGATCATGCTGCCGCGCTGCATCTGCTCCAATTCGAGCACGCAGCGCCTCGACAGCATGCTGACCCGTGTCGGGCTGAAGCCCTATTTCGAGGGGCATGTCTATTCGGCGAAGGATCTGGGTGCGGATCGCGTGAAGCCGAAGCCGGATGTCTTCCTGCATGGCGCCGCCCAGATGAATGTCAGCCCGGCCAAGACGATTGTGGTCGAGGACTCGGTGCATGGGATCACGGCAGCGCGCGCCGCCGGCATGCGCGTAATCGGCTTTACCGGTGCATCGCATACCTATCCTTCGCATGCCGACAAGCTGACAGAGGCGGGTGCGGAAACCGTGATTGCTCGCATGAGCGAACTGCCGGCGACGATCGAGGCACTGTCGGGCTGGCACGAACTGGCGTGACGGGCACAGGCCGCCAACATGAAATGCANNTGCATTTCATGTTGGCGGCCCTTCGCTGAACCGGCGGACGCCGCTTACTTCTTCTTTTTCTTGGCCCCAGCCTTATCCGAGCCGTTGTCGAAGCCGACATAGATCATGGCGGTGTCGGCGCCGGCCGGGATGGTCACGTTGTCCTTGGAGAACAGGAACTGGTTCGACGGCTCGTTGACCGGAAGCGCTGTGTCGAAGGGCACGAGTTCGGAATAGAGAACCTTGTCGCCATCGGTCACGGCAACGCGGATCGGCAGCTTGGCACTGCCCTTGGCGCCGGCCTGGCCGAGAACGATGCGGCCGGCGACCTGGACCGTGATGACCATCTGGCCGCCTTCGAGACGGCACTGGCGGGTCGTGTTGGCGATCGAGGCCTGATACATGAGCTTGGCCTGGTCCATGCTGCCATCGGCTGCGGGCCGTGTGCCTCCGACATAGACGTCATGATAGGCGGTCCCGTCGCGCAGGACGATGCGCGGGCAATTGCCCTGCACGACCGCCGGCTGGGGAGCGGCCGTCGGCGTGGCGCCGATGCCGAGTGCGCTCTTCGTATCTGCGGTACTGCACGCAGCCAGCATCCCGAGGAGCGATGCGGCAACCAAACCCTTCGAAACCAGACCAAACGCTGTCATGTCACACCTTCACGAAACCTCGCCGGCATCATGCCGGCCATGCGCTCTGTTCATTCACAACCCGGGTGCAAAGACATCATGCACTTTGCCCGCAATTGCATCAGGCTTTCGCCATTGCCTCTGATTTATCGCGTCCTTGGACGAAATGGAAGCTGTCGTCCCGGTTATACCTGACCCAAGTCAGGCATTTCCTGCGGAAATACCAAGGATAAAGCGCTTCCAGCCCGCGCGGAAAGTCTTTATAGCAGCAGTCGAAAATTGCGGGGCAGCGCTTCGTCCCGGCACGATGTCTGCATGTGAGGACTAGGAAGTGAAATACATTTCGACGCGCGGCAATGCGCCCGTTCTTGGCTTTTCGGATGCTCTTCTGGCGGGTCTTGCCGCCGATGGCGGTCTCTATGTCCCGAAGGAATGGCCGCAGTTCTCCAAGAAGGATATCCGCAAGCTGCGCGGCAAATCCTATCAGGAAATCGCCGAAGCCGTCGTGACGCCCTTTGTCGGCGGCGATATCGAGCAGGCGGACCTGCGTCGCATGATCGATGAAGCCTATGCCACCTTCCGCCATCCGGCCGTCACGCCGCTGGTCCAGACCGATGCGAATGTCTTCATCATGGAGCTGTTCCACGGCCCGACGCTCGCCTTCAAGGACGTGGCGATGCAGCTGCTTGCCCGTCTGCTCGACCATGTACTGACGGAACGCGGCGAGCGCGCGACCATCGTCGCCGCGACCTCGGGCGATACCGGCGGCGCTGCCATCGACGCCTTTGCGGGCCGCGACCGCACCGACATTTTCGTGCTCTTCCCGGAAGGCAAGGTCTCGCCGGTGCAGCAGCGCCAGATGACGACGGCTGCCGCCGCCAACGCCTATCCGGTGGCGGTGAAGGGCAATTTCGACGATTGCCAGAACCTCGTGAAGGCGATGTTCAGCGACACGAAGTTCCGCGACAAGGTCCAGCTTTCCGGCGTGAACTCGATCAACTGGTCGCGCATCATGGCGCAGGTGGTCTATTACTTCACCGCGGCACTTGCCGTCGGCAGCCCGGACCGCAAGGTGTCCTTCACCGTGCCGACCGGCAATTTCGGCGACATCTTCGCCGGTTACGTCGCCAAGCAGATGGGCCTTCCGGTCTCCAAGCTTGTGATCGGCACCAACGAGAACGACATTCTTGCCCGCGCCCTGAAGACTGGACGCTACGAGATGCGCGGCGTCAAGGCGACCATGTCGCCGTCGATGGACATCCAGATTTCCTCGAATTTCGAGCGCCTGCTTTATGAAGCCTCCGACCGCAATGCGGGCGAAGTGGTGCGCTACATGAGCGGCCTCAAGCAATCCGGCGCCTTCGACATCGAGGAGAAGACGCTGAAGGCGATCCGCAAGACCTTCCGGGCCGCGCGTGCCTCCGAAGCGGACGTCAAGAAGACGATCAAAACCGTTCTCGCCGACACTGGCTATCTGGCCGATCCGCACACGGCTGTTGCAATTCACGCGGCAAAGCGCAATCTAAAGCCGGATGCGCCGATGATCGTCCTTTCCACCGCCCACCCGGCGAAGTTCCCGGCGGCAGTGAAAACGGCCAGCGGTATTGACCCGGCGCTTCCGTCGTGGCTTGCTGGTCTGATGGACAGGGAGGAGCGCTTCGATGTCCTGCAACCCGAGCTTGATGCCGTCGAGACCTATATCGTCGGCAAGGCACGGATTGCCGGAAATTGACGCCGGAAAGTGTGTAGATGAAAGTTGAGTGCACCAAACTTCCGTCGGGTCTGACGGTCGTCACCGAGAACATGCCGCATCTCGAAAGCGTGGCGCTCGGCGTCTGGGTCAAATCCGGCTCCCGCAACGAGTTGCAGGATGAACACGGCATTGCCCATCTTCTCGAACACATGGCCTTCAAGGGCACGGCGCGGCGCACCGCCCGCCAGATCGCCGAGGAAATCGAAAACGTAGGCGGCGAAGTCAACGCCGCGACCTCGACGGAAACCACTTCCTATTACGCCCGCGTGCTGCGCGACGACACGGCGCTGGCGCTCGACATTCTCGCCGACATCCTGACGGAATCTTCCTTCGACGAGGAAGAACTGGAGCGCGAGAAACACGTCATCCTGCAGGAAATCGGCGCCGCCAACGACACGCCCGACGACGTGGTCTTCGACCGTTTCGCCGAAACCGCCTTTCGCGACCAGACCATCGGCCGCGCCATTCTCGGCACGCCGGACACGGTGCAGTCCTTCACGCCTGACCAGATCCGTGCCTATCTCGGCCGCAACTACACGACCGACCGCATGTTCGTGGTGGCCGCCGGTGCGGTCGATCACGACGCCATCGTCAAGCAGGCCGAAGAGCGCTTCGCCTCCATTCCGCAGCGCCCGACGCTGCTGCCGGTCATGGAACCGGCGCGGTATACGGGCGGCGATTTCCGCGAGACGCGTGACCTGATGGACGCGCAGGTCCTGCTCGGCTTCGAGGGCCGCGCCTATCATGTGCGCGACTTCTATGCCTCGCAGGTTCTCGCCAACATTCTCGGCGGCGGCATGTCGTCGCGCCTCTTCCAGGAAGTGCGCGAAATCCGCGGGCTTTGCTATTCGGTCTATGCCTTCCACTGGGGCTTCTCCGACACCGGCATTTTCGGCATCCATGCCGCAACGGGCGCGGAGGACATGAGCGAACTGGTGCCGGTCATTCTCGAGGAACTGCGGAAGTCGTCGGAGAATATCCGCGAAGACGAGATCAACCGGGCCCGCGCGCAGATCCGCGCGCAGCTGATGATGGGCCAGGAAAGCCCGGCCGCGCGCGCAGGGCAGATTGCCCGGCAGATGATGCTTTATGGTCGCCCGATCTCCAACACGGAGCTTATGGAGCGCCTGTCCGGCATCACGACCGAGCGACTGACCGACCTTTCCGGCCGGCTCTTCTTCGACACGAAGCCGACGCTCTCGGCCATCGGACCGCTGGAGAAGCTTGCGCCGCTGTCGGACATCACGTCCTCTCTTTCGCACACAATCGCCAAGCAGAAGTCGGCGTAAAGCCGCAAGGCCCGGTCTCGGCAAGCGAAGACCTGACCAACAGAACCTTTTGGGGGTCCGAAGTCATCGATGCAGGGGTCCATGTTCCGTTTTCTCACGCGGCCCAATGGCGCGGTGAAGCTGAGCGACGGCAAGCACCTGCTGCGCATGCCCCGCTATGCCGATTTTGACGAATGGTGGGCGCTGCGGCGCGAGAGCCGTTCCTTCCTGCAGCCGTGGGAACCGACATGGAGCGCCGATGATCTCACCGAGCGCTCGTTCCGCGCGCGGGTGAACCGCTACGAGCAGGAATATTCCGCCGGCACGGCCATCACCCTCTTCATCTTCGGCGAGAATGACGAGCTGATGGGCGGCATCACCATCGGCAATATCCGCCGCGGCGCATCGCAATCCTGCATGATCGGATACTGGATGGGCGAGCGTTTTTCAGGCCAAGGCCACATGAAAGCCGCATTGAAGCTGACAGTCCACCACATCTTCGACCGGCTTCAGTTGCACCGTATCGAGGCAGCCTGTATCCCGGAGAACCATCGCAGCATCGGCCTGCTCGAAGGCTCCGGTTTCCGGCGCGAGGGCATGCTGCGCGACTATTTGAAAATCGACGGCCGGTGGCGCGACCATGTGCTGCTCGCGCGTCTGGCAAACGACGATATTGGAAAAGACGCAGTTGATGATTCCGGCCTCTATCGCGCGAACAGTCATGCGTAAGCTGCCGCTCCAGGCCCTGTTTCTGACGTTTCTCCTCGCGCTCTTCGCGTTGCAGTCGCAAGCTCCGGCGTTTGCTGCCGAGCCGGTGAAGATTTCGCGTGAGGACAACGCGCTGGACCTCACCAAGACGACCGAAATCTATCGCAACCAGGGCAATGTCTTCCAGGTTTCGACCGCCGCAGGCGCCGACGGAATCGTGCGCCGCATCGAAGTGCGCTCGACCGACAACAAGCACCAGGGCGACTGGGCCGTGTTTGCGCTCGCCAATGTGTCGGACCAGCAGCTCGACCGGGTGATCGTCGCGCCGCATTTCCGTCTGGTCAATTCGCGCCTCTTCTGGCCCGACCTCGGCTCGCAGCGCATCATTTCGATCACGCCATCCGAAGGCTTCGCGCTCGACCGGGAACCCAGCACGGAGGCCGATGTCTTCTCGATCACGCTGAACCCCGGCGCTGTCGTCACCTTTGTCGCCGAGCTTTCCACACCCGACCTGCCGCAGCTCTATCTCTGGGAGCCGGACGCCTACAAGGATACGGTCAACGCCTTCACGCTCTATCGCGGCATCGTTCTCGGCATTGCGGGTCTTCTCGCGCTGATCCTGACCATTCTCTTCGTCGTGAAGGGCACGGCGATGCTGCCGGCGGCGGCAGCGCTTGCCTGGGCGGTGCTGGGTTATATCTGCGTGGACTTCGGCTTTCTGGAAAAGCTCGTGAGCCTGTCCTCCGGCGACCAGCGAATATGGCGAGCGGCGACCGAGGTGGGCATGGCGGCAAGCCTCGTGCTCTTCCTCTTTTCCTATCTCAACCTAAACCGATGGCACACGAACCTCGTCTACGCGACGCTCGCGTGGATCGGCGGGCTTGGGCTTCTGGCAGGCGTGGCGGTCTACGATCCAGCCATTGCGGCCGGTGTGGCGCGGCTTTCCTTCGCGCTGACGGCAGCGGCGGGCGTGTTCCTGATCCTCTTCCTCGGCATCAAGCGCTATGATCGCGCCATTCTGCTCGTACCCTCCTGGGCGCTGCTGATTGCCTGGCTGGTCGCGGCCTGGATGACGATCACCGGCCGTCTCGACAACGACATCGTGCAGCCGGCGCTCGGCGGCGGTCTCGTGCTCATCGTTCTCATGATCGGCTTCACGGTCATGCAGCACGCCTTTGCGAGCGGCGGTTTCCACAACGGCCTGTTCTCCGATCTCGAACGTCAGTCGCTGGCGCTCACCGGTGCGGGTGACACGATCTGGGACTGGGACGTGGCGCGCGACCGTATTGTAACCATCCCGGATGTGTCGATGCATCTCGGCCTGCAGCCGGGCACGCTGCATGGGCCGGTGCGCAACTGGCTGCCCAGCCTGCATCCCGACGATCGCGATCGCTTCCGCGCGACCATGGACGTGCTGCTGGAACACCGCCGCGGCAAGCTGAACCACGAGTTCCGCGTCCGCGCCAAGGACGGGCATTATCACTGGCTCTCGGTCCGCGCGCGCCCCGTCGTCGGCTCGACCGGCGAAGTCATCCGCTGCGTCGGCACGCTGATCGACGTCACCGAGGAGCGCAACTCCATCGAGCGGCTTTTGCGCGATCCGCTGACCGACAATCTCACCGGCCTGCCCAACCGCCAGCTCTTCATCGATCGTGTCCAGTCGCTGCTCTCGATTGCCAGCGACCAGAACCCGATCCAGCCGACTGTCCTTTCCATCGGCATCGACGGGTTCAAGAGCGTCAACGACCGGCTCGGCATTGCAGCGGGCGACAATATCCTGATCGTGCTGACGCGCCGCCTTCGCCGACTGCTGAAGCCGCAGGATACGCTCTCGCGCATCTCGGGCGACCGCTTCGGCATCGTGCTCGTCTCGGAAATTGAAACACAGAAGGTTGCCGACTTCGCGGACGCGATCCTGCGCAGCATTTCGACACCGATCGATTTCGCCAACCAGGAAATCGTCCTCTCCGCCTCGATCGGCCTCGCCTCCTGGCTCGACCAGTCGCAGGATGGCGCCGGCCTTCTGGCCGATGCCGAGCTTGCGATGATTCGCGCCAAACGCGAGGGCGGCAATCGCGTCGAGCCCTTCCGCCCTGCCTTCCGCACGGCCGGCAGCGATGCGCAGGAAATGGAAGCTGATCTGCGCCGCGCGCTGGAGCGCAAGGAACTGACGATGGTCTACCAGCCGATCGTCGACCTCTCGTCGCGTCGCATTGCCGGCTTCGAGGCGCTGATGCGCTGGGAGCACCCGCGCCGCGGCGACGTCTCGCCCACCGAGTTCATTCCTGTTGCCGAGGAGTGCGGCCTGATCCATCAGGTCGGACTCTTTGCGCTGGAGCGCGCAGTTGCCGATTTCAGCCTCTGGCAGCAACTGGGCGGCGACCTGCCGATCTTCATCTCGGTGAACATGTCGAGTGCACAGCTGATCAACAGCAGCATCTGCGACGATTTCCGCTCGGTGGTTGCCAAGAACCGCTGCCAGCCGAGCCAGGTGAAGCTGGAACTGACCGAAACCGTCCTGATGGAAAATCCGGAACAGTCGCGGATGATCCTCAACCGGCTGAAGAGCATGGGCTTCTCACTGGCGCTGGACGATTTCGGCACCGGCTATTCCGGCCTCGGCTACCTCACCAAGCTGCCCTTCGACACGATCAAGATCGACCGCTCGCTGGTGGCCAACAGCACGCCGACGGGGCGCACGATCCTCGTGTCGCTGCTCAACATGATCAACAAGCTGGGCATGGTGGCAGTCGCCGAGGGCGTGGATACGGACGAGGTCGCGGCGAAACTCAACGAACTTGGCTGTGCCTACGGCCAGAGCTACCTCTTCGGCCCGCCGATCACCGCCGACATGGCGCAACGCCTGCTGCGCGAACGCTTCCCGCTGGTGGGAGCCAAGGCTTGATCTAAATGTGCTGCAGCACGTTGAGAAGCGTGCCGACAGGATCACGAAGATAGAAGCGTCGAACGCCCCATGGTTCGACGGCAGGGCCATATTCGATTGGGATGCCGGCAGCCCTCGCCCGTTCCAGCACCACCTCAAGATCATCGACCTCGATGGACATGGCCGGGACGAGCGTTCCGGACCCGCCCTCGCTCGCCACGCTCAATTGCGGCACGGCACCTTCTCCGGGTTGGGCGAAGGTGACGATCCATCCGTGATCCATCACAAGCTCGAGGTCGAAGATATCCGCATAAAATGCTCGCGCAGCGGAGGGATCGGCAAAGTGGATGTTCAGGACGATGCGTCTGACGGTCATGGGGCGGCGGCGTCCCTGAGCTTCGTCAGGCGTGGCCCATCTCGCTGGAAAGGCGAGACGGCGAGATGCCAAGCAGCGCCATGGCGCGCTCATATTTCGTGTCGAGATCCCAGTCGAAGATCAGCGCTTCGCTGGCCGGGCAGGTCAGCCAGGCATTCTGGGCGATCTCGTTTTCGATCTGGCCGGCACGCCAGCCGGCATAACCGAGCAGCATGGTCGCCCGGCTCGGGCCGCGACCGACGGAGATGGCGCGAATGATGTCCTGGGTGGTGCTGAGGCACAGATCCTCGCTGAGCGGGATCGAGGAATTGCAGTGATAGTCTTCCGAGTGAAGGACGAAACCGCGACCGTTATCGACCGGACCGCCGAAGAGAACCGGAAAGCGCGACACGGAGGCAGGCAGGCGATCGACGGAATCATCGGTCGCGATCTTCAGGTGCACGAGGATTTCGGAGAAGGATACATCCTGCGTCCGGTTGATGACGAAGCCCATGGCACCATCTTCGGAATGTGCGCAGATATAGACGACGGTGCGGACGAAATTAGGGTCGAGCATCGAGGGCATGGCGATCAGGAATTGACCGTCAAGGAACCCTTTGTCCTTTCTGCTTCCCATTCCCAACATGTTCATCATGGGGGACAGCGTAGCAAGTCAGGGGAAAATGAAAAGAGCGGAAAGCGATTAATTTTTCGGGTGATCTGCTAGGCGGACGATCAAGCGAAATTGAACGCACGCCTGCCATTGGTGTCTGGCATAAGCGATGCCAACGACTTAACGGTAATTCATGACGATGCGATTCAAGACATTCACACAGAGATTCATCCTGACGGCCGCGGCGATCTTTGCTCTTGCCGCGCCGGCCGTGCCTGCTTTCGCTGCGAGTTCCCCCTGGATCGGCACGAAGGGCGGGAAGCTGAGACTGGTCGCACTGCCTCCAGACGCGCAAGGGGCGATCCGCGGCTTTGTGGAAATCGCGCCCGAGGACGGATGGCACACCTATTGGAAAGTGCCCGGCAGCGGCGGCATCCCGCCCCAGATCACCATCCGCGAAGGCGGCAATGTGAAGCTCGAAAGGATCGACTTCCCGGCACCGCGCGTGTTTGATGACGGTAAGCTGCGTGACTTCGGCTACGACGCCCGCGTCATGCTGCCGATCACGCTGCATCAGGAGAGCGTTGGCGCCCCCTCCTCCATCAATGCATCGATCTTTATCGGCCTATGCGCCGATATCTGCGTTCCCTTCCAGGCAGACGTGTCGGTCAAGGTCTCGCCGGAGGACAAAGTCAAACCGGCGGAAGCGGCGCTGGTGAATGCGGCGACTGCGCTGCTTCCAGAAGCACCGGGAGCTGATTTCTCGGTCGAGGACGCCCGCGCCACGCAGGACGGACAGGCGCTTGTGCTCAAGCTGCGCCTGCCCGAAGGCGCTGATGCAGACACGACGGATGTCATCGTGATCGGACCGGACGGACAGCCTCTCAGCCGTCCGACGCGCAAGGTTGCGGACGCTGGCATGCTCTCTGCCGAGGTCCGCGTGCCCGCCGGCGCTTCCACAGGGCTGACCGGCAAGACGGTCAGCGTGCTGGTCGTCGCGGCAAGCCGGGCGATGGAAACGACCGTGAATGTGCGATAGCGCGATGCCCTCGCAATCCATTCCTGCTCAATACCCATATTACCGCTTGATCGCCTGATCCCTTGAAATCGGATCGGCATTCCGCTTTGATCCGCCGCAACCAAAACCCCAATGGAGAGACACAATGACCATCGAACCCGGCAGCCAGATCCCCGACGTCACCCTTATGGAGCGCACGCCCGACGGCCCGACCAAGATTTCGTCCAAGGAGTTCTTCGACGGCAAGCGCGTCGTGATCTTCGGCGTACCGGGCGCGTTTACGCCGACCTGCTCGCTCAACCATCTTCCGGGTTATCTCGAAAACCGCGATGCACTTCTCGCCAAGGGCGTTGACGACATCGCCGTCATCTCGGTCAACGACCATCACGTCATGAATGCCTGGGCGAAGGCGACCGGCGCCGAGGGCAAGATCCGCTTCCTGGCTGACTGGGACGCCTCCTTCGCCAACGCCACCGGCCTTGCCAAGGACCTCAGCGCCGGCGGCCTCGGCGTCCGTTCGACCCGATTCTCGATGCTGGTGGAAAATGGCGTCGTGAAGTTTGTCGAAGTGGAAGAGAACCCCGGTCAGGCGACCGTGTCGTCGGCATCGGCAATGCTGGAACGGCTGTAAGGGGTTTCTGAGAGCAACCTGTATTGTTCCGTCATGCCGGACTTGATCCGGCATCCAGCGCGCGAAGTCTTTCGCGCAGAAGACACTGTCAAAAGAGTCATTTCAGCCCGCCGACGCGGGCTGGCTGGATCCCGGCTCAAGGCCGGGATGACGGTTAACAATTCGCTCCGTCGCGAATATCCCTACCGCTCACTCCCCCAGCCGCGAGGCCGTGACCACGCTCTGGTGAAGCGCCTCAACTTGGCGCGTCAGCTCTTCCGTGTCGAAGAGCGATGCATCGTCGCGGGCGGCGATCAGCCTGTCGCGCAGATGTGCCAGTCGCGCCGGGTCGCGCGCGATCTCGATGGCCATGGCCTCGAAGCCGGCCAGATCGTCCGCCACCAGTTCGCGCAGTCCCACGGCGTTCAAGAGGCTCTCCGAAACACGTCCCGCGAAACTCGTGCCCCTGAAGCTCAGCACCGGCACGCCGGCCCAGAGCGCGTCCGACGTCGTGGTGTGGCCGTTACAGGGGCCGGTGTCGAGCGCGAGATCGGCCTGCGGCAGGCGGCGGAGATGATCGGCGATGGGGGCAAGCGCGGCGAAGATCAGGCGCTCGGGCGCAATGCCCCGCTGGGCCGCCGCCGCACGCAGGTTGGCCTGCGCCGGCGCGCCCATCGGATAGAGCCAGAGGACCGAGCCCTCGACGGCCGAGAGGATGCGCATCCAGCTTTCGAAGACCGGAAGGCGGATCTTGGCGGCGTGGTTGAAGGCGGCAAAGACGATGGCCTCTTCCGGCAGGCCGAAATCGGCACGTCGCCCCATCCGGCTGACCCGCTCGCGCGCCGCATCGTTGCACTGATAGGAGCCGGGCAGCCGCAGCAGCTTTTCCTGATAAAAGGGAATGCTCGTGTCCGGCGTCACGATGTGATCGGTGATCGCGAATTGAATGCCGGCGCCTGTGACCGAACCGGGATAGCCGAGCCAGGAAAGCTGGATCGGCGCGGCGCGGCGGCAGAAGATGCCGAGCCGCGAGCCTTGCGTGAACCCCTTGAGATCGACGAGGACATCGATGCCGAGGCTGCGGATCGTCTCTGCGGCTTCGGCGTCCGATTTCGCGAGGATGTCGATGTAATAGTCGACGGTGTCGAGCATCCGCTCATGCATCGCGTCCTCGCGGCGGGAGGCCGGCGTGTGGCAGAAGGCGAAGATCTCGAAGCGGTCTCGGTCATGCGCTTCAAGAACGCCGGCGAGCAGCGACATGGTGGCATGGTCGTAGAAATCGCAGGAGACATAGCCGACGCGGATGATTTCCGGATCCTTGCCCTCGACATTGGTGTCGAAGCCGATCGCCGGGGCGACCGGCGGCAGCATGACATCCGCGGTGCGTCGGGCATAGCGCGCCAGAAGCGCTTCGTCGCCTGTCCACATCAACGCGCGGAAAGCGTTCTCGCGGATGTCGGCTGCATCGCCTTCAGCCGCATAGGCTGCCTCGAGCTTTGCCTGCAGGGCGGCTGATGTCTCGAGATCGCAGACATTGGCGGCGGCCCAGAAAAACTCCGACAACGCCAGCCGCTCGTCGGGCCGGCTCGCATGAGCCTTGGCAAGGGCCGCGTAGGCCTGCTCGAACAGGCCTAGGCCGTTCAGGATGATGCCGGCGGAGAGCGTCGCATCGAAATCCTCGGCCGTTTGAGAAAGCTTCAATGCGGCGTCGCGGGCAAGACCATAGTCGCCCATTTCCCGCGCAAGCCCGCAGAGGCTCTGCAGGATATCGGCGTCGTCCGGGAGAGATGGGAGGACTGCCGAAAGGACCTGGAACGCGGCCGGACGTTCACCCAGCTCTTCAAACAGGCTTGCGGCGCGGAAGGCGACATCCTTGCGGCGTTCGCGCACCAGTTCCGCCGCCTCGGCATAAAGACCCGCAGCCTTTCGCTTTTCGCCGGCCTGTTCGAGGATGGTGGCCGCCAGAAGGAGAATGTCGACATCAGCGCGGCTGACGGAGAGCACCTGGTCGCAGACCGCGAGCGCCAGCGCGACATTGCCCGAGCGGAATGCCGCCAGCGCTTGTTGGTAAATCTCGGATGCCAAGGCCTTCCGCCCTCCCCCTGCAAGTTGGCGGACAGCATAGGAGCAAGGTCTTGTGTCAGGCTGTCAACTCGCCCCCTCCGGAAAAGACAACGCCCGGAGCTTTTGGCTCCGGGCGGAAAATCCGGTGACGCTGGACTGGAGGTACATGCGCCGTCGGTCTGCATGTTGGCAAAAGCGGTGTCAGGGGTTACCCCGCCTTGGCCATGTCTTCCCTGATGAGAGAACGCAATACATCGATGGGCTTCAGGGACTGCCCATCGTCGAAATGCCAGTAGGTCCAGCCGTTGCAGGCATCGAGCCCCTGCACGCGCGCACCCACCTTGTGAATGGAACCGGCTTCTGCGCCCGAAACCAGCGTGCCGTCGGCGCGGACGATGGCGCTGACGCGGCGCCTGGCGTCGGAGAGGATCGTGCCGGGCTTCATCAGGCCGGACTCGATCAGCGAGACGAAGGCAACGCGCGGCTCGGCCTTCTTGCCGGTCATGACGGTCAACTCGGTCGAACCCAGCGGCTCGACGGCTGCGATGCGGGCGGAGGCCGCATCGATGTAATCCTGCTCGCGCTCGATGCCGACGAAGTTGCGGCCGAGACGCTTTGCGACCGCGCCGGTCGTGCCGGTGCCGAAGAAGGGATCGAGCACGATGTCGCCGGGCTTCGTCGAAGACATGAGCACGCGGGCCAGCAATGCTTCCGGCTTCTGGGTCGGATGAACCTTGTCGCCGTCGTCGTTCTTCAGGCGCTCACCGCCATTGCAGATCGGGAAGAGCCAGTCGGAACGCATCTGCACGTCCTCGTTGGCGGCCTTCATTGCCTCGTAGTTGAACGTATAGGCCTTGGCGTTGGCGTCGTGCGAGGCCCAGATCATGGTCTCATGCGCATTCTGGAACCGGCGACCCTTGAAATTCGGCATGGGGTTCGTCTTGCGCCAGACGATGTCGTTCAAAATCCAGAAATTGAGATCCTGCATGATGGCGCCAACACGGAAAATATTATGATAGGAGCCGATGACCCAGATCGTTCCGTTCGGCTTCAGGACGCGGCGGCAGGCGAGCAACCAGGCCCGCGTGAACGCGTCATAGACCTCGAAAGAGGCGAACTGGTCCCAGTGATCGTCGCAGGCATCGACCTTGGACTGGTCGGGCCGGGTCAATGCGCCGCCGAGCTGGAGATTATACGGCGGGTCGGCGAAAATGACGTCGACGGACTTGTCCGGAAGCGCCTCGAGCGCCGCCACGCAGTCACCCTTGATGATCGTGTTGAGCCAGTTGCGACTTTCCGGACGGCCGGAAACCTCGCAAAGCGAAAGAACTGCTGACATCGGATACTCTTGGTTACGCTTACTCGGAACACTTCAGAACACATCGAAACAGATGCGCTTAACTCCCGGTTAGGGTTACTGATTTTGGTTACCAAAAGCTGAAAGGGATGACGGTTTTAAGAAATAAATCGGGTTGGCGGTCTGGCAGCATGGAGTGGCTCACCCATACCTCGCCCGTGCGGGTGGTTTTTAGCCGAACGGACCGGAAACGACTCTTCGGGACCGAATTACTTGCCGGAAATCTTGTTGCGGGAGAGAACCTTGCCGCCCTCGGCCATCACCCGCGGGTCGCCCAGCATATTTAGCCGGTATTCGAACTCCGCGGTGCCCATAAGCCGCTTGCCATTGTCGGGATTGGCGACCTGCCACGCATAAACCCCAGTAACGGTACAGATCGCGGACACGCAATTCGTCTGGATCGTCTGCGGGTCGATCAATGCATGTCGCAGAGGCCAGCGCTCGATATAGCGCAATTTTTCATCGAGAACTTCGCTTTTGGGCTTATCGTGACCGAAGAAGGAGACGACATCTGTGTAGGAAGAGGCCGCGATGGAAATCGCCTTTTCCTTGGAATCGTTTCCTGAATTCACAAGGGAGATCACGAAGCTCAGCGCCTTCGCCTTGAGATTTTCTTCGTCTGCCGGCAGGCTTGTCTGTTCAGGCTGCATCGCCAGCTTTGGCACAGGGCGGCTTCCCGACCTGTTGATGCCCAATGAGAGAACCTCTTCAGGCGTGAAGAAATAGATGTCCTCTGAACGCGTCCGGAACATCTTGGTGATAACCGTCTGCGGCACCTCGTATTTGCCGAGCACATCAAGAATGTCGGAAATATTAAGTTGCGCGTCAGAGACATTCGCAGAGCCGGAAATCTGATGTACGCCGAGCTTGCCTTCTGCAAGCCGAGAACTTCCTGCAAAGAAAATGTAGGCGCAGGCAGACGCGCATTCCGCCTCTTTGGGAATGAGTGTCGCCAGACGCTTTTCGTAAACGTCTTCAGCAATCAACAGCGCAGATTGCACCGAGCCTCCGTCGCTGGATAGCGCAACAATTCGCGTGTCAGGATACTTCTGCATGGCCCGTTTGAAGGCAAGCGGGGTCCGCAGGTCTATTGGCCCATCCAGCACAAGAACACCGGGGGTATTATCGAGATGCAGGAAGGGCGCAATCTCTGCTGACGTATCATTCGCCAGACAGGACCCGGAACAAAGGAAAAGGCCGCCGAAACACGCGGCAAGAAACTTGGACATGGCATTCCCCCTGCCCAATATCTTTCTAAATTATTAATGGGTTGTCCAGATGGTAAAATCATTCCATTGGTTGAAATTCGACTCACTTGCCCGTCGTCAATATTCCGGTCGCCGCCCTCTCGACTGCCTCCCCGAGCGCCTTCAGCAATCCCGACGGCAAGCGGCTGACCTGCCAGAAGAGCGGGATGTCGAGCGTGGCGCCGGGGAAGAGTTCCACGAGACGCCCGTTCACCATGTCATCCGCCACCAGCATGTCCGGATTGCAGCCCCAGCCGAGGCCGAGGCGGCAGGCGATGACGAAGCCTTGGGGTGACGGGACCCAGTTGAGCGGGGGCGTCAGGTCGCGCCCGAAATGTCGTTGCATCCACTGGCTTTGGAGCCGGTCCTTGCGGTTGAAGGCGAGCGCAGGGGCAAGCGCCAGCGTTTCGGGCGTAACGCCATCAGAAAAGTGTTTCGCCATGAAATCGGGACTCGCATTGGCACGATAGCGGAGCGCACCCAGCGGCTTGACGCGGCAACCCTGCACCGGCTTGTCCTCCGATGTGACCGCCGCCAGCACCTCGCCGCGGCGCAGCCATTCGGCGGTGTGATCCTGATCGTCCACCTTGATCTCGACCAGATGGCCGGTCTTCGCAGAGAAATCGGCCACAGCCGTGAGAAACCACGAGTCGAGACTGTCGGCGTTGACCGCGACGGGGATCGTTGCCCTGCCCTCGCCTTCGAGGCTAAGGCCGGGCAAGTCGGCGGCAAGCTCGCCCTCAAGCGCAGAGACGGCATCGAAATGGCGGCAGAGCGCGCGGCCTTGCGGCGTCGGCTCTGCCGGCTGGCCACGACGGACGAGAACGGCTCCGACTTTCTCCTCCAGCGCCTTGATCCGCTGGGAGATCGCCGAGGGCGTGACGTGGAGCGCGAGGGCTGCGCGTTCGAAGCTTCCTTCACGGATGACGGCGGCAAGGGCCGCCAGAGCGGCGTAGTCCAGCATCTTCAGTTTTCCTAATCTCAAGTTAGAAAAGTTAGTTTTACCGAAGCCCGGGAACAGGCCAGAAGGCAAGCCTCATTGCGCGGGTTTCTCATGCTTTCCATTTTCGCAACCGGCTTTGCCACCAGTCTCGGCCTCATCGTCGCCATCGGCGCGCAGAATGCGTTTCTGCTGCGACAGGGCTTGCGGCGGGAGCATGTGCTTGTGCTCTCGTCCATCTGTGCCGTTTCGGATGCGCTGCTGATTGCCGCCGGCGTCGCAGGCTTTGGAGCTGCCATGCAAGCGCTGCCCTGGCTGGAGCCGGTGATGCGCTATGGCGGTGCGGCCTTTGTCGCGCTTTACGGGCTGAAAAGCCTGTGGTCGGCCTTTCATGTCGAGGGTGGCCTGAACCCCGCCGAAGCGCCGGCCATGCCGCTGAAGACCGCCGTGCTGACCTGCCTCGCCTTCACCTGGGCCAATCCGCATTGCTATCTCGATACCGTGGTCTTTGTGGGATCCATCTCGACGCGGTTTGCGCCCAACCATTGGATCTTCGGCGCGGGCGCGGCGACGGCCTCTCTCGTCTTCTTCTTTGCCCTCGGCTATGGCGCACGACTGGCTGCGCCGATGATGGCAAAGCCTGCGGCATGGCGCATTCTCGACGCCGGGATCGGGATGACCATGGGCGCGATCGCCGTTCGGCTGGCAACGCTCGGCTGAAGATTAAACTTTATCCACCTTAGCATTTTCCCACTTTACGCCCGAATTGTTATATCATAACACGTAACATTATAACGTTCGGGATTTCAGAATGCCTCCACACGCGACCCCGCCCCGCGCTTTCCACGAGCGCGCCAGCCTTTTACAGCAGTCTGCGCTCGTGCGCATCGGGCTTGCCGTGGCGATGATGGGCGGCCTCTGGCTCGCGATCGCATGGGCGATTTCGCTGCCATGAACGCCCCGGCCATTGCTCTCGAAAACCTCACCGTCACCTATAACCGGCACCCCGCCGTGCATCATGTCTCGGGGTCGCTCGCGCGTGGTAGCCTCACGGCGATCGCCGGACCCAACGGCGCCGGGAAGTCGACCCTGCTGCGCGCCATCATGGGCGAGTTGAAGCCTGCCGAAGGCGCGATCCGGCGCGCTGTTTCGAGCCGCGATTACGGCTATCTGCCGCAGGCGGCAGATATCAACCGGCGCTTCCCGGTCTCCGTCATCGACACGGTCGTGACGGGTGCGTGGAAGCGTGCCGGCGCCTTTGGCGGCATCGGCCGGGCCGAGCGGCAGAAGGCGTCCGAGGCGCTCGTGGCTGTCGGCCTTGAAGGCTTCGAGGCGCGACCGATCGGCTCGCTTTCTGCCGGGCAGTTCCAGCGTACGCTCTTCGCCCGGCTTCTGCTGCAGGACGCCTCCGTCATCATTCTCGACGAGCCGTTCACCGCCATCGACAGCCGTACCACGCAGGACCTCATCGACATCGTTCTGCGCTGGCATGGCGAGGGCCGAACAGTCGTTGCCGTGCTGCACGATCACGAGCAGGTGCGGGCGCATTTTCCGCAAACATTGCTGATCGCCCGCGAGCTGATCGGCTGGGGTCCGACCCATGAGATCATGACGCATGACAACCTCAAGCGCGCCCGTGCGCTGGCCGAACGGTGGGACGAGAACGCACCGGTCTGCGCGGTGCCGGCATGAGCGCTTACGATCTCCTCATCGCGCCCTTCATGGACTATGGCTTCATGCGCCGCGCGCTGATCGCCTGCCTTTGCCTTGCGCTGGGGGCCGCTCCCATTGGCACGTTTCTCTCCATGCGGCGCATGAGCCTGATGGGCGACGCGCTGAGCCATGCGGTGCTGCCGGGCGCCGCCATAGGCTATCTCGTTGCCGGCTCGCTGTCGCTGACGGCCATGGGCATCGGTGGGCTGATCGCCGGGCTGTCTGTCGCGCTGCTCGCCGGTGTCGTCAGCCGCATGACTGTGCTGCAGGAGGATGCGAGCTTTGCCAGTTTCTATCTGATTTCACTCGCCGTTGGGGTGCTCATCGTGTCGCTGCGCGGGTCGAATATCGATCTGCTGCATGTGCTCTTCGGCACGATCCTCGCCATCGACAATGATGCGCTGATGCTGATCGGCACGATCACCTCGCTGACGCTACTGGCGCTTGCCGTGCTTTATCGGCCGCTGGTCATCGATTGCTTCGACCCCGGCTTCCTGCGCGCCGTGGGTGGACGGGGGCCGCTCATCCACGGGCTTTTCATGCTGATGGTGGTGCTGAACCTTGTCGCCAGCTTCCAGGCGCTCGGAACGCTGATGGCGGTCGGCCTGATGATGCTGCCGGCGGCCATTGCGCAGCTTTGGGCGCGCACGCTGCCAGCCATGCTCGCCATCTCTGTCGTGACAGCCTTCGTCTCCGGCTATGCGGGGCTGATCGCCTCCTACCATCTCGAACTCGCTTCCGGCCCGACGATCATCGTGGCTGCGGCGATCATCTATGTCGTCTCGCTCGTCGCCGCCCCTTCGGGCCTCATGAGCCGGTATATCCGCCGGCCGCATCTCGCCAACTGAACCATCCTCTCAACTGAACAGGAGTTTTGCTCATGCAGAAACGTCTTCTCCTCCTCGGCCTCGCCCTGCCCTTTGCCTTTGCCGGCGCAGCATCCGCCAAGGACCTCAACGTCGTGGCCTCGTTCACCGTTCTGGCGGATGTCGTCCATCAGGTCGGCGGCGACAAGGTCAAGGTGACGAGCCTCGTGCAGCCGAACGGCGACCCCCACGAGTTCGAACCTTCGCCGGCCGACGCCAAGCACCTGAACGCTGCCGATGTCGTCTTCGTTTCGGGCGAAGGCCTGGAAGGCTGGATGGATCGCCTGATCTCCGCCTCCGGCACCAAGAACAAGCCAGTGACCGTCTCGGAAGGCATTTCGCTGCATCAGATGGAAGAAGACGGCAAGACGGTCACCGATCCGCATGTCTGGAACGACCCGCTCAACGTCAAGGTGTGGGTGAAGAATATCGAAGCCGCCCTCAAGGCCGCCGATCCGGAAGATGCCGCCGTCTTCACCGCCAATGCCGATGCCTACCAGAAAAAGCTCGACGCGATGAACGCCTATGCGCATCAGAAGATCGACACGATCCCGGAAGATCGCCGCAAGGTGCTGACGAGCCATGACGCGTTCGGCTATTTCGGCGCGGAATACAAGGTGAAGTTCCTGTCGCCGCTCGGCGTTTCGACAGAGACGGAAGCCTCGGCGGCGAATGTTGCCAAGCTGATTGACCAGATCAAGTCGGAAGGCGTGAAGACCTATTTCTTCGAAAACTCCAACGATCCGCGCCTCGTCAAGCAGGTCGCCAAGGCCACGGGTGCCACCTCCGGCGGCGAGCTTTATGTCGAGTCGCTTTCCAAGAAGGACGGCCCAGCTTCGACTTACGAGAAGATGTTCCGCTTCAACGTCGAACAGCTTTCGGCAGCGATGCAGAAGAACAGCTAAGAGGTTGATGTTTTACCCGGTTTCGATCGGTGCATTTCCAGATCGTACTCCGAGACTGACCAGATCGGTTGGCGGCCCGGGTCCCTCCTAGCCGTCAGCCAGCCCCTCCCACGCCCCCCGCCGGGAGGGGCCCCTTCCCTGAAGGGATGCCCTTTATCAGCCGATTACGGCGTTGCGGCTGGCGGCCAGAATTTCATCCTGCACATCCTCGCTGACGACCGCGCGCGCCAATACCATCGCGCCGACGATCTGGGACAGGAACTGCCATGCCTTGTCCGCATCGCCCAGCCTTTCCGCAATCTCCGCCTGCGCCTGCTTGAGCTGATCTTCGAAGACCTGCCGTGTAGGCCCGGATGCGCGCGCCACTTCGGCGGCCAGCGTCGGCATCACGCAACCGCTTTCGGGGTGTTCGATATGGGCGCGACTGAGATAGCGCGCCACCTCTTCCGCAGCCCATGCCTCGCCTGCCCGTTCCGGGTTTCGTGACCAGCGGGCGCGGCTGCGCTCCATCTCGTTGACAATCACCGCATCCAACAGACCGGCTTTGGAGCCGAAATGAGCGTAGACCGCCCCTGACGTGACGCCTGCGGCCTCCGCCAGCGCATCCACGCCCGTCGCCGAGAAACCTTTCTTCTTCGCCGCAGCGCCGGCTGCCTTCAGCAACTCGCGCCGCTTCTGATCCTTGTAACCTTCCTGATAGCGCATGCCCGCCTCGCCCCATCGTCCTTGACAGGTCTCGCTCCTATCACATAACGTTCGTTATTGTAACTGTCGTTATCAGGGAGGAACCGATGACAGACCAGACGGGCCAGAGGGCCGCGCTGATCATTGGTGCAGGCGATGCGACGGGTGCGGCGATCGCAAAGCGCTTCGCGCGCGGCGGCTATGCGGCCTGCGTGACGCGCCGGTCTGCGGACAAGCTGGAAGGGCTCGTCGAGGCGATCCGGAGCGAAGGCGGCAAGGCGCATGGTTTTGCGGCGGATGCGCGCAAGGAAGAGGACGTCGTGGCACTGGTGGAGCGGATCGAGCGCGAGGTCGGACCGATCGAGGTCATGGTCTTCAACATCGGTGCCAACGTCCCGGCCAGCATTCTGGAAGAGACGGCGCGGAAGTATTTCAAGATCTGGGAAATGGCCTGTTTCAGTGCATTCCTGAGCGGACGCGAGGTGGCCAGACGCATGGTGGCGCGCGAACGCGGCACGATCATCTTCACCGGCGCGACGGCATCGCTTCGAGGGTCTGCAAACTTCGCCGCCTTCTCCGGGGCAAAGCATGCGCTGAGAGCGCTGGCGCAGAGCATGGCGCGCGAGCTGCAGCCGAAGAACATCCATGTCGCCCACGTCGTCATCGATGGGGCGATCGATACGGATTTCATCCGCGAGAGCTTCCCGGAGCGCTATGCGCTGAAGGACCAGGACGGCATTCTCAATCCCGATCACATCGCCGAAAACTACTGGCATCTCCACACGCAGCCGCGCGACGCCTGGACGCATGAACTTGATCTGCGCCCTTGGTCGGAACGCTGGTAAACCTCTCACCTCGCAAGGACCATCCTCATGAAACAGGTCGAATTCTTCTTTGATGTCGGCAGCCCCTTCAGCCATATCGCGTGGCGGGCGCTGCCCGAGATTGCGGCACGCAACGGCGCAGAGATCGTATGGCGGCCGATCCTGATCGGCGGCGTCTTCAAGGCGACGGGTAATGTGAGCCCGATGACGGTGCCTGCCAAGGGCAGCTATTCCACCATCGACCTCTATCGCTGGGCCGAGTATTACGGCATTCCCTTCAAGATGAACCCGCATTTCCCCATCAACACGCTGCCGCTGATGCGCGGCGCGACCGCCATGCTCATGCGCAGCCCCAAGGCGCTGGAAACCTATCTCGATGCGATCTATCCGGCGATGTTCGAGCAGCCGGTCAATCTCGGAGACCCGCAGGAGATCGGCAAGGTGCTGATGCGCGCCGGCATCGATCCGCAGGCGCATTTGGCCGAAATCGGGACGGATGCGGTGAAGGACAAGCTGAAAGCCGACACGGATGATGCCGTTCAGCGCGGCGTCTTCGGCGCACCGACCTTCTTTGTCGGCAAGGACATGTATTGGGGGCAGGACCGGCTGATGTTTGTGGAGCGGGCGCTCAAGGGGTGAGGTGTTGAGTTTTTAAGTCGATTGCCCCATCTTCTGTGCAAGAGGCATCATTGACGAGTGCTGAGTGGAACGATCACATGAGACCGTCTGCCGCATTGGAAAGACATCGCGAGGCGATCCGCCGGATCGTTGCGGCGCATCGCGCCTCCAATGCGCGGGTCTTTGGCTCGGCGCTCACCGGGCTTGATGGGAACGGTAGCGATCTCGACATCCTTGTCGACCCTTCGGACGAGATGACGCTTTTCGATATTGGC
This sequence comes from Hyphomicrobiales bacterium, assembly GCA_900467685.1. Classification (GTDB taxonomy): domain Bacteria; phylum Pseudomonadota; class Alphaproteobacteria; order Rhizobiales; family Rhizobiaceae; genus Ensifer_A. The sequence goes on along the minus strand of UBQX01000010.1, from coordinate 224,339 downwards.
GCGATCCGGCACGAACTCGGTGCACTCCTTGGTATCGAAGTCGATGTCTTGACCCCGCTTGCCCTGCCGCCATCCTTTCGCGACAGGGTGCTTGCAGAAGCCCGCGCCGTATGAGCGCAAAGCCGCCGAGAATTTCGTCCTATCTCAGCCATATCCATGAGGCTATCGAACGCGTCGAGACGTATATTCCGGGCATGACCGCGGAGCAGTTCGGCTCGAACAGATTGGTGCAGGATGCGGTGATCCGCAATCTGGAGATCATCGGGGAAGCAAGCCGAAACATACTCAAGATCGATCCGCAATTCGAGCAGAGCCATCCGGACGTAGAATTGTCCTCAGCGTATCAGATGCGCAATGCGCTCGCGCATGGCTATTTCAGTATCGATATCGCGATGGTGTGGCGAACGATCACAAACGACCTGCCGAAGCTGAAAGCCGCGATCAGGCGGGTTGAGTCTTAGCCCGTCCTCACCGCGTCTTGAACGGCGCCATGCCCATGCGCGCCAGTTCATCCGCGCGTTCGTTCTCCGGGTGGCCGGCGTGGCCCTTGACCCAGTGCAGCGTCACCTTGTGGCGGTCGCGGGCGGCTTCCAGGGCCTGCCAGAGTTCGGCATTCTTGACCGGCTTCTTGTCGGCGGTCTTCCAGCCGTTCTTCTTCCAGCCGAAGATCCACTTTGAGATGCCGTCCTTCACATAGGCGCTGTCGGTATAGAGATCGACCTCGCAAGGGCTTTTCAGCGCGTTCAGCGCTTCGATGGCGGCCATCAGCTCCATGCGGTTGTTGGTCGTCTCGGCCTCGCCGCCGGACATTTCCTTTTCCTTGTCGCCATAGCGCAGGATCGCGCCCCAGCCGCCGGGGCCGGGATTGCCCGAGCAGGCGCCATCGGTGAAAATATCGACATGCTTCATGGGAATGCTTTCTTACAGGCCGTAATCGGCGGCGCTTTTGACATGCGCGTGGAAGCGCAGCTTGCGCAGATATTCGAGCGGATCCTTCTTCACCACCAGTGCGCCCGGGGGCGTTTCCAGCCAGTCGTAGAGGCGGGTGAGGAAGAAGCGTAGCGCGGAACCCCTTGCAAAGATCGGCAGCGCCGCGACCTCTTCGTGCGAGAGCGGCCGGACCTCCTGATAGCCTTCCAGAAGTGCCATACCCTTGGTGAGATTGAAGGAGCCGTCCTTCTCGAAACACCATGCGTTCAGGCAGATCGCCACGTCATAGGCGAGAAAATCGTTGCAGGCAAAATAGAAGTCGATGAGGCCGGAGAAGGTCTCGCCGAGGAAGAAGACATTGTCCGGGAAGGCGTCGGCATGGATCACGCCCGTCGGCAGGCCTTTCGGCCAATGGGCTTCGAGAAAGGCAAGCTCGCCCGGAATTTCATCGCGCAGCGTCGCGTCGATCTCGTGCACACGGGCTTCCGATTTGCCCCAGAGCGGCCGCCAGCCGGAGACGGAAAGCGCATTGCGACGCGTGATTTCGAAGCCCTCGCCGGCGAGATGCATGGCGGCGATCGCCTTGCCGGTCTCACGGCAGTGCGCGACCGTCGGCTTGCGCGGCCACATGCCTTCGAGGAAGGTCACCATGGCTGCGGGACGGCCAGCCAACTCGCCCAGCATCCCGCCATCCTTGCGGATCAGCGGCAGCGGGCAGGACAGCCCGTTCTTGGCCAGATGCTGCATCAGGCCGAGGAAGAAGGGCAGATCGGCCGGGTCCACGCGCTTCTCGTAGAGCGTCAGGATGAAGGAGCCCTGCGTGGTGTGCAGCAGGAAATTCGAGTTCTCGACGCCCTCGGCAATCCCCTTGTAGGAGGTGAGAGATCCGGCGTCATAGTCGCTCAAGAAAGCGGACAGCTCATCTTCCGAAATGTCGGTGTAAACGGCCAAGGCGGCATCCTTCGCAAGTCATTTACCGCTCTCATGCCCCGAATCGGACACGAAAAGCAACAGGCTTGGATGGGGATGTGGATGCGCGACCGATGCCGCGCAGATCCCGTTATCAGGCGCGGCGACGCTTGGCCGGCAAGGCCGCAACCGGGCTGGACGCGCTGTCTGTCTGGACGGAGGACGGAGGCACCGGGTTCGCCAGTCGCTCCTGCATGAAGCGGCGCGCCGCTTCAGCGGGCATGGGCTTGCCCAGCAGATAGCCCTGGCCGATATCGCAGCCGAGCGAGCGGAGATAGGCCAGTTGCTCCTCGTCCTCGATGCCCTCGGCCGTTGTCTTGACCCCGAGGCCGGAACCCAGCGCGACGATCGCGCGGATAACCTTGTCCTGACGCTCGCCCTTGTTCATGGCGGTGACGAAGCTGCGGTCGATCTTGATCGTGTCGAAGGAGAAGCCGGAGAGCTGCGAGAGGCTCGAATAGCCGGTTCCGAAGTCGTCGAGCGCGATGCGGGCTCCCGCCTCCATCAGATCGCCCAGAACCTTCTGTGCGGCCGGATAGTCCTTCATCACGCTGCTTTCGGTGATCTCCAGTTCGAGCCGGGACGGCAGGAAGCCTTCCTCGGACATGATCTTGATCAGCCGGAGGCCGAGAACGGCATCGCTGAGCAAGACAGGCGAGAGATTGAAGGCAAGCCCCACCTCCTGCGGCCAGTTGCGCGCCTCGATGCAGCACAGGCGCAGGAGATGCTCCGTCAGCGGGACGATCAGGCCGGTCTCTTCGGCAAGCGCGATGAACTCGGCCGGCGAAATGAACTCGCCCGGCTGCAGTTCCCAACGGGCAAGAGCCTCGAACCCATTGACGCGGTTTGTCTTGAGATCGATCAGGGGCTGGAAGTGGGGAACGATCGTCCCTTCGCGGACGGCGCGCTTCAGTGCGCCTTCAAGACGCGCGCGCTTGTAGACGTCCTGCTCCATCGATGAGGCAAAGGCCATGGCGCGGTTGCGGCCCGCGGCCTTGGCGGCATACATGGCGTAGTCGGAATGGAGGATCGCGGTATTCAGCGCATCGGCGCCGCCGAGCGAAAAGGCATAGCCGACGCTGGCGCCCACATCGACTGTCATCACGTCCGCGTCGATGGGTGCGGTCAACTGCTGAACAATCCGCTGGGCAGAGGCGGCGGCCAAATCGGCATCTGCGCCCTTGGTGATGACGATGAACTCATCGCCACCGATGCGGTAGAGGGTGTCATCGGGAAAAGACGCTTTCAGCCGCTCTGCAACGGCCTTGAGAACCTCATTCCCCACCGCGTGACCGAAGAGATCGTTGACGCGCTTGAAGCCGTCCAGATCAACGGAGAAGACGGTTCTCGCGCTGCGTGGCCCCTCCGAGGCAAGCACCCGATCCAGCATGCGGCGATTGGGAAGCGTCGTCAGGGCGTCATGCGTGGCCATCCATTCGACATTCCGCTCGGCCTCACGGCGGCGGCGGTTCTCGACGGTCAGATCTTTCACGCGGAACAGCGAATATATGAGCCCGACGAGACCAGCGATGTTCAGGGAGATGAAAAGATCGTCGATGTAATAGCCATGATAGGCATCAAGGAAGCTATCCACATAGCGGTGAACATTCAGCGCGACGGCCAGAACTGACGCAAACATGAAGACGAGCGTCCAGCCCAGAATTTCCAGGAAAACTTTCTTACCGCTCTTCTGCTTCATCCGCGTCATCCCCAACAAGCGGTCTTGAACAGATTATGTCTGCTTTACGTGGGTTTATAGCCTTTTCCAATTGAGAGTGGATTAAAGACCATGCTTTATTTCGCGTAAATGGGCGCGGGTACACTTAACCGTTGACGAAGGCCATGTCTGCGGTCGTCAGTTCAACGTCCCGCAGTTCGCGGTTGACGAGGAAGTGCTCGTTTTCCTCGGCCGTGACTGCCAGATCGACAGTCGCATCGAAGCGCGCCTTGAAGGCTGCGATGATCTCGTTGACGATCACTTCCGGCGCCGATGCGCCCGCCGACAAGCCAACGACGGAGATATCGCCGAGATTGTCCCAGTCGATTTCCGAGGCGCGCTGAACGAGCAGCGACTTTCTTGCGCCAGCCTTCTCGGCCACCTCGACAAGACGCTTGGAATTGGACGAGTTCGGCGCGCCGACGATGAGGAAGAGGTCACAGCCGGGAGCCGCGTGCTTGACCGCCTCCTGGCGGTTTGTCGTGGCATAGCAGATGCTGTCGGCGGCCGGGGCGGTCAGCTTCGGGAAGCGCTCTTCAAGACGAGCGATCACACCAGCCGTATCATCGACCGAGAGGGTCGTTTGCGTGACATAGCCCAGGTTATCGGGATCGGCCGGCTCGTAGCGATCCGCGTCTTCGACTGTCTCGATCAGAGAGACGGCGCCCGGTTCGAGCTGGCCCATCGTGCCGATGACTTCCGGATGTCCGGCATGGCCGATCAGGACGACGTGGCGGCCAAGGCGCTGGTGGCGCATGGCCTGCTTGTGCACCTTGGACACCAGCGGGCAGGTCGCGTCGAGATAGAAGAGGTTGCGTGCTTGCGCATCCGCCGGCACCGACTTCGGCACGCCATGGGCGGAAAACACCACCGGCTGCATGCGATGTTCGGCCGGAATCTCGTCCAGTTCCTCAACGAAGACGGCGCCCTTGGCTTCCAGTCCTTCCACGACGAAGCGGTTATGCACGATCTCGTGACGCACATAGACCGGCGCGCCGAAGCGCTTGAGCGCCAGGACGACGATCTGGATTGCACGATCCACGCCGGCGCAGAAGCCGCGCGGTTCGCAGAGCCGGATTGTGAGCGGACGCTTCATGAAGACCTCAGACGCGGACGCCGGCAACGAGTACGGCGATCATCGCGATGATCGCGGGCAGGCCTTGCGTCAGAAGAATCTTCTTGCTGGCCGACCAGGCGCCGTAAAGTGCCGCAACGATGACGCAGCCAAGGAAGAAGACCTTGAGTTCATACGCAAAGACAGCGTCGGGGTGAACAAGGCTCCAGATCAGGCCGGCGGCGAGAAAGCCGTTGTAGAGGCCCTGGTTCGCGCCCAGAACCTTGGTCTCTTCAGCCTTTTCGAGGCTCATGCCAAAGGTGCGCAGACCGGCCGGCTTCGTCCAGAGGAACATTTCGAGATAGAGGATGTAGATATGCTCGAGCGCAACGAGTGCTGTGAGGACTGCGGCTGCAATAATCATTTTTCACTCCCGGTCCTACGTCCGCGATACCCGTAGATCACGATGACAATGGCCAATGCTGCGGCAAGGCCATACCATGTCAGTGCATATTGTAAATGGTTATTGGGAAAGTCGAACTGGGTGACGCCGCCGATCGGCAGGCCGCCGGGATTGGGAGCGTCGTTGGCGTCGATGAAGAACTGAAGGACGCGCCCCTTGGGGAAGCCCGCATGCGCGGCCATTCCGTCCAGGTCCTTCCAGTAGAAGATGTTCTTGGCCGGGTCGTTGTCCGGCACCATCATGGAAGGCTTTACATCCAGACGCGAGCGGGCAAGGCCGGCCACGGTCACCTCGCCGGCGACCTGACCCGCCATGCGCGTCGCCGGATCCTTCTTGTCATAGGGAACGAAGCCGCGATTGACGAAGATGAATTCCCCGCCGGACAGTTTCAGCGGCGTATAGACATAATAGCCCGGTTCGCCATCATGGGTGGCGAAGAAAAACTGCTCATGCGCGTGATCGAACGTGCCGGTGACGTTGACGGGTCGATAATCGACATCATCGCCCGAGGCCAGAACTGCGCCGATCTTGTCGATACCGATCGGCGGCATGGCGCGCCGTTCGGCGATATCGGAGAGCAGTTCTTCCTTCCACTGGAGCCGATGGACCTGCCAGGTGCCGAGCGCAATCAGGACGGTAAAGCTGATGGCCAACAGGACGAGCGTCGCAATCCTGCGCACCCAGCGCCAAAAAGGGCGCGCTGCACGCCTGCCATCCGCAAACTCGTCAGCCACGGTCGATTTCACCGGGCTTGGCATTGTTGGCATATTGAAGGGTGATGAGAACGCCCTTGAGCGAGCGCATCAGGGCGAGCCCCGCAATGATCATCAGCGGTATCCAGAGTACGAATTGCAGCCACATGGGCGGTTCGTAGGTCACCTGCATCCAGAAGGCAAGGCCGACGAAAATGAACCCGATGATCAGCAGGACGAAGACCACCGGCCCGTCGCCGGCATCGATGAAGGAATAGTCCAGACCGCAATTCGAGCAGGACGGCTTCACCTTGGTGAAACCCTCGAAAAGAGCCCCCTCGCCGCAACGCGGGCAACGGCAGCGGATGCCCGCCGAGATCGGATTGACGGGAGGATAGATGGCCGAATCGTTATTGTCTGACTGCACGATTTGATCCTCTTTCCGTGGACTTAAAGAGTTCACTTGATGACATCGGCCCATTCGGGATGACGGAGCGTCTGGGCCTTGAAGAAGGGGCAGAGCGGGATGATCTTCCAGCCGCCTTTGCGTGCTTCCTCAACCGCGTGCGCCGCAAGCGCCTGGCCGGCGCCCTTGCCGCGCAGCGCATCCGGCACGCCGGTGTGATCGATGATGATCAGGGACGCAGACGCACGCGAATAGGTCATCTCCGCTTCGTGGCCCTCGAGCGTGGCCACATAACGGCCGCCGGAGCCTGACTTTTCCTCGCGAATATCCATATGCGCTTTCCTTCATGCGTTGCGAAACAGAAGACCTTTCGGCCGCGTCCCGTCAAATGAAAACGGCGCGGACCAGCCGCGCCGCCGGATATCAACTGTTCAGCCGGCCTCAGCCGTGGGCAATCGGCGCGCCCCAGCCTCCCCAGATGTAGATGGAGAAGAAGAGGAAGAGCCAGACGACGTCAACGAAGTGCCAGTACCAGGCGGCAGCCTCGAAGCCGAAATGCTGCTTCGGCGTGAAATCGCCCTTAAGCGCCCGGAACAGGCAGACCAGCAGGAAGATCGTGCCGACGAGAACGTGGAAGCCGTGGAAGCCGGTCGCCAGGAAGAAGGTCGCGCCGTAGATCGAGTTCTTGAAGGCGAACGGAGCGTGTGCGTACTCATAGCCCTGCACGAAAGTGAAGAGCACACCGAGAAGAACGGTCAGCGTCAGGCCGTTGATCAGACCCTTGCGGTCGCCGTGCAGCAGCGCGTGATGCGCCCAGGTGACCGTCGTGCCGGACAGCAGCAGGATGACGGTGTTGTAGAGCGGCAGGTGCCAGGGATCGAGCACTTCGATACCCTTCGGCGGCCAGGTGCCGCCCGTGAAGGTCGTGCGGGCGGCCTGGATGGCTTCGCCCGGGAAGAGGCTGGCATCGAAGAAGGCCCAGAACCAGGCCACGAAGAACATCACTTCCGACGCGATGAACATGATCATGCCGTAGCGCAGGTGCAGCGACACGACGCGCGTGTGGTGACCTTCGTGGGCTTCCTTGATCGTGTCGGCCCACCAGGCGAACATGGTGTAGAGGACGAGAACCAGACCGATGAAGAAGACCCAAGGATTCGCGAGGTTCACACCGAACAGTTCGAAGGGCTGGCCGGCAAGATAGCGCATGTAGGACACGCCACCGAGTGCCATGACGAAGGCGCCGACCGAGGCCAGGAAAGGCCACGGGCTCGGATCGATGATGTGATAGTCATGTTGTCTGTTATGGGCGTCTGCCATGTCATTCTTCCCCGGATTTCAGTCCCACCCCGGCAAAACCGGGGCTCTCCTCATGAAAATTCAAAGCTTCTTCGCGGCCTCCACCGGCTTCTTCGCATCGGCGACCGGGCGGGTCTTCTCATGCGGATAGAAGGTGTAGGACAGCGTGATGGTTCCGATGCTCTTCGTTTCGCGATCCTTGACGATGTCGGGATCGACGAAGAAGAGCACGGGCATTTCCAGTTCTTCCCCCGGCTTCAGCGTCGTTTCCGTGAAGCAGAAGCACTGGATCTTGTTGAAATAGGCGCCGGCCTGCTCAGGCGTCACGTTGAATGTGGCCTGGCCGGTCAGTTCCCTGTCGGACGTGTTCTTCGCATGGAAGAATATCTGCTTCGTCTCGCCGATCTTCATGACCACATCGCGCTGATCGGGCTTGAAGTCCCAGGCAAGCCCAGGCGCGATATTGCCGTCGAAGCGGACCTTGATCGTCTGATCGAGGATGACCGATGAGGCCTGCTCGGCTTCACGCACCGTGCCGCCGTAGCCCGTGACCTGACAGAACATCCGATAGAGCGGCACGGCCGCATAGGAGAGGCCGATCATGCCGAAGAAAATGCCGAGGCAGGCCACTACGACCACACCGTTGCGTCTCTCTTGTGTTCCTGTCGCCATGGTCTCCTCCCCTGCTCCCGTTACAGCGGTTTGCCGCCGAACTTGATGAGCGTGATGACGTAGAACACCGCAACGAGCCCGGCGAGCACGAGGCCCAGCGCGATATTGCGGCCCCGGCGCGATTTCTGCTGTGCTTCCGTAAGCTTGACCGTTTCCATCTCCATCAGATCAGACCTCCCATGTGCAGAAGGCTGGCCGCGTAGCGATCCACCATCAGGGCCGAGAAGATGACGAAGAGATAGAGGATCGAATAGGCGAAGAGCTTCTTGGCCGGCATCATCTTCTGGTCGTTTTCGTCCATCCGATAGACGCTGACCGACATGGCAACGAAGATGAAGCCGAGCACGCCCGCGAAGGCGCCGTACCAGATGCTGGCGAGCCCCGTGAAGGTGGGCGAAACGCCTGCAATGGCCGTCAGGACCGAGTAGAGCACGATCTGCGTCTTCGTCGTGGCCACGCCCGAGACGTTCGGCAGCATCGGGACGCCCGCCGCGCCGTAGTCCTTCATCTTGAAGAGAGCCAGTGCCCAGAAATGAGCCGGCGTCCACAGGAAGATGATGAGGAACAGACAGATGCTGTCGATGGACACGCCGCCGGTCACACAAGCCCAGCCGATCATGGGCGGAAACGCGCCAGCGGCACCGCCGATCACGATGTTCTGCGGCGTCGAGCGCTTCAGCCACATCGTGTAGATGACCGCATAGAAGAAGATGGTGAAGGCCAGGAGCCCGGCCGAAAGCGTGTTGACCGCAAGACCGAGGATCGCGACCGAGAAGGCGGAGAGGACGAGACCGAAGGCGAGCGCTTCGCTCGGCACGATCTTGCCGGCAGGAATGGGACGGGTTGCCGTACGCGCCATGACGGCATCGATATCGGCGTCATACCACATGTTCAGCGCGCCCGACGCGCCAGCGCCCACGGCAATACAGATGATCGCGAAGAGCGCCATGACGGGGTTTATCGTGCCCGGCGCGAGAACAAGACCCGCAAAGGCCGTGAACACGACCAGCGACATCACACGCGGCTTCAAGAGCGCAAAGAAATCCCCGGCAGAGGCTTCGGAAATCCGGGAGCCTGCCTGCACGCTGTCGATTTCGCGGTTGTCGACCAAAGACATGAACTGAACCTGCTTTTACTCGTATGCAAAGCCGGCTTTGCGGCCGTTGCAACTTGAAGAAGGAAGCGCCGCCGATGAAGCGGCGCTTCGTGTTTTCGTCCGCTTACTTGATGCGCGGAAGCTGTTCCCACTGGTGGGTCGGAGGCGGCGAAGACAGCTGCCATTCCAGCGTATCGGCACCAACACCCCACGGATTGTCGCCTGCTACGCGCTTCTTCATGAACGCCTCGATGACGCAGACGAAGAAGACGAGAACACCGAAGGCCGAGATGTAGGAGCCGACCGACGAGACATAGTTCCAGCCGGCGAATGCATCCGGATAGTCGATGTAGCGGCGCGGCATGCCGGCAAGGCCAAGGAAGTGCTGCGGGAAGAAGACCATGTTCACACCGATGAACATGATGAAGAAATGCAGGTTGCCCAGCGTTTCATTGTACATGTAGCCGGTCATCTTCGGGAACCAGTAGTACCAGGCCGCGAAGATCGCAAAGACGGCGCCGAGCGACAGAACGTAGTGGAAGTGGGCCACAACGTAGTAGGTGTCATGCATGGCGCGGTCGAGACCGGCATTGGCGAGCTGCACGCCCGTTACACCACCAACGGTGAACAGGAAGATGAAGCCGATCGCCCAGATCATCGGCGTGCGGAACGAGATCGAGCCGCCCCACATCGTTGCGATCCAGGAGAAGATCTTCACGCCCGTCGGCACAGCGATGACCATGGTTGCGAAGAGGAAGTAGCGCTGCGTGTTGAGCGACAGGCCAACCGTGTACATGTGGTGTGCCCACACGATGAAGCCGACGGCACCGATGGCCACCATCGCATAGGCCATGCCGAGATAGCCGAACACCGGCTTCTTCGAGAAGGTCGAGATGATGTGGCTGATGATGCCGAAGCCGGGCAGGATCAGGATGTACACTTCCGGGTGACCGAAGAACCAGAACAGGTGCTGGAAGAGGATCGGGTCACCACCGTTTTCCGGCGCGAAGAAGGAAGTGCCGAAGTTGCGGTCTGTCAGAAGCATGGTGATGCCGCCGGCGAGAACGGGCAGCGACAGCAGAAGCAGGAAGGCGGTGATCAGAACCGACCAGGCAAAGAGCGGCATCTTGTGCAGCGTCATGCCCGGTGCGCGCATGTTCATGATCGTGGTGATGAAGTTGATCGCGCCGAGGATCGAGGATGCGCCGGCTACGTGAAGTGCCAGGATCGCCAGATCGACCGCGGGTCCGGGCGTTCCGGAGGTCGCGAGCGGCGGATACATGGTCCAGCCGCCACCCACGCCGTAGCCACCCGCCGGGCCCTGCGCGAACATCGACAGGATCAGCAGGATGAAGGCCGGGACGATCAGCCAGAACGAAATGTTGTTCATGCGCGGGAAGGCCATGTCCGGAGCGCCGATCATGATCGGGATCATCCAGTTGGCGAAGCCGCCGATGAGCGCCGGCATGACCATGAAGAAGATCATGATCAGGGCGTGCGCAGTCGTGAAGACGTTGTACATCTGCTTGCCGCCGTCGATGGCAGCATCGCCTTCGAAGCCGTAGACCATGGAGGCCAGGCCGTGGAAGATTTGGATGCCCGGCTCCTGCAGCTCCATGCGCATGACAACGGAGAGAGCGCCGCCGACGACGCCGGCCATGATCGCGAAGATCAGGTAGAGCGTGCCGATGTCCTTGTGGTTGGTCGAGAAGAACCAACGCGTGAAGAAGCCCGGAGTGTGGTGATGATCGTGCGCCGCGTGGGAATCGTGACCCCCAGCGTGATCGTGCGCATGATCATGGGCGTGATCGTGATTGCTAGCCATGTTAATGCTCCCCCTCCGGATTACTTGGCGCTGGAGGCCACGTCGACGGTCTTCTTGCCGTCGGCGGCTGCCATGAGGGCCTTGTTAGCCGCACCGATATCGCCGGCGGCGGCGGTAAGCCACGTCTTGTACTGTTCTTCGGTCACAACGCGAATGGCGACCGGCATGTAGGCGTGGTCCTTGCCGCAGAGCTCGGAACACTGGCCGTAATAGAGGCCTTCCTTGTCGGCCTTGAACCAGGTTTCGTTCATGCGGCCTGGGACGGCGTCGATCTTCACACCGAAAGCAGGCATTGCGAAGGCATGGATGACGTCTGCGCCGGTGACGAGGACGCGCACGGTCTTGTTGACCGGGACAACGAGTTCGTTATCCACAGCCAGGAGACGCGGATAGGTCGCCTTGTCGTCCTTGCCGAACTTCGAGCGGTCGCCTTCCTTGAGCATCAACGAGTCGAAGGCCAGTTCCTTTTCACCCTGGTACTCATAAGACCAGTACCACTGGTTACCCGTGGCCTTGATCGTCAGATCCGTATCCTTGGGGATAATAAGCTCGTTCGACAGAAGCTGGAACGACGGGATCGCGATGAGGAAGAGGACGATGACAGGGCCGAGCGTCCAGACGATCTCAATGGCCGTATTATGGCTTGTCTTGGACGGGACCGGGTTGGCGCCAGCGCGGAAGCGCATCACGACGACGATCAGCAGCGCCAGAACAAACAGCGTGATCGGCACGATGAACCAAAGCGTGTATTCCTCGAACCAGCGGATTTCATGCATGATTCCGGATGCAGCCGGCTGCAGATCGGTCTGCCACGGCATGGGTTGGGCGGCGAATGCCGCTCCAGCAAAGAGCAGACAAGCGGTCGACGCCAATGCTGCAATAGCCTTATTCCTCACGAAACTCTCTCCCCTCAGTGTTTGGTCCTCGACACTTGATCGAGATCAAACCGTCTAGCAGAATCCCTGCTATACTAACTGTTTCAAACCACAGTTTAGCCCCAATCGCAACCGTCGTCACTCACCGTGCATGCGTCATTTTTGCGCAAGAGCACGGGATTGACTGGCTTTTATCAAATTCCCGTGGAATTGCGAACATTTGCGGACAATATTTTTGCCGCTTTTCAGGCCGATCAACACTCTTTAAATGCATCGGACGGAGGCACGAGACGTGCAGCCGACGCGGTCACCGTGCGTGACAGCTCGGAAGGGTGGCGAACTCGCCCCTTGAAGCCGGCGCGCTTTGACTGTTCAATGATCCGCGTTTCGGCGCTAAACGAGACGCCGGAAGCGGAAGATGATTCGAGGACCTTCATGATATCCAGCCAGTTGAAGCGTGCAGCGCTCGGTCTTGTCGCCCTTGCGACGCTTGGGCTCACGCCCGCCGCGTTTGCCGCAACACAGCCGCCGCCGGCTCCGGGCCAGGGGCAAGGCACTGTGCGTTCGACGCATGGCGCGTGGTCGATCATCTGCGACACGCCGGCGGGCGCATCGGAAGAACAATGCGCGCTGATGCAGAACGTGATTGCCGACGACCGGCCGGAAGTCGGCCTCTCGGTCGTCGTGCTGAAGACGGCGGACCGCAAGTCGCGAATCCTGCGCGTTCTTGCACCGCTGGGCGTGCTGCTGCCGAACGGCCTTGGGCTGAACGTCGACGGCAAGGATATCGGCCGCGCCTATTTCGTGCGCTGCTTCTCGGACGGCTGCTATGCGGAAGTCGTGCTGCAGGACGAACTTCTGAAGACATTGCGCGCCGGCACGCAGGCGACCTTCATCGTCTTCCAGTCGCCCGAGGAAGGCGTCGGCATACCTGTGGACCTGAAGGGCTTTGCCGACGGCTACGACGCCCTGCCCTGACATCCGCCCGCCCTTCGACGGTTGGAAAAATTCGGCAGGACGCCTATCTGAAGTCCTGATCCCTCATCAATTTCGCTGAAAGGCGCTCCCATGAACGACGATCTCCTCAAGCTTTTCGATGCCGACGAAGGCGCGGTGAAGGACATTGTCGCGGAAGCGCTCAAGGATGCTGACGACGGCGAGCTTTATCTGGAGCATGCCCAGGCGGAGGCACTCACCTTTGACGACGGCCGTCTGAAGGCCGGCACGTTCAACACCGACCAGGGTTTCGGCCTGCGCGCCGTTGCGGGCGAAGCGGTGGGATATGCCCATGCCGGCGACCTTTCGCTTGCAGCGCTGAAGCGCGCAGCGGATGCCGTTGGCGCTGTCACGCGCGGCTATTCCGGCTCCTATGCGGAGGCCCCGCAGGGCACCAACAAGCGGCTCTATTCGGCCGAAAATCCGATCGGTGAACCGAGTTTCGAGGCAAAAGCCCAGCTTCTGCAGGAAATCGACGCATATCTGCGCGCCGAAGACCCGCGCGTGCGGCAGGTGACGGCTTCGATCGCCGCCAGCTGGCAGATCGTCGACATCATCCGCCGCGACGGGCACCGGGTGCGCGACATCCGGCCGATGACCCGGCTCAACATTTCCGTCGTCGCCGGTGAAGGTGATCGACAGGAAAGCGGCTCGTTCGGCACGGGCGGACGCCAGGGCTTCGGCGATTTCATCCTGACGGAGAACTGGCAGCTTGGAGCGCGCGAAGCGTTGCGGCAGGCGCTGGTCAATCTTTCCGCCATCGACGCACCCGCAGGGACGATGGATGTCGTGCTCGGCTCCGGCTGGCCTGGAGTCATGCTGCATGAAGCGGTCGGTCACGGGCTGGAAGGCGATTTCAATCGCAAGAAGACGTCGGCCTTTGCCGGTCTGATGGGCGAGATGGTCGCCGCCAAGGGCGTGACCGTGGTCGATGACGGCACGATCGAAGCGCGTCGCGGCTCGCTGACGGTCGATGACGAAGGCACCCCCTCCGGCTATAACGTGCTCATCGAGGACGGCCGCCTTGTGGGCTACATGCAGGACCGGCAGAACGCCCGCCTCATGGGCATGAAGCCGACCGGCAACGGTCGCCGCCAGTCCTACGCCCACCGTCCGATGCCGCGCATGACCAATACCTACATGCTCGGCGGCGACAAGACGCCGGAAGAAATCATCGCTTCGGTCAAGAAGGGCATCTACGCCGTCTCCTTCGGCGGCGGGCAGGTCGACATCACGTCCGGCAAGTTCGTCTTCGGCTGCACCGAAGCCTACATGATCGAGGACGGCAAGATCGGCGCGCCTGTGAAAGGCGCGATGCTGATCGGCAACGGGCCTGAATCCATGCGCCGCATTTCCATGGTCGGCAACGACATGAAGCTCGATCCCGGCATCGGCATGTGTGGCAAGGCGGGCCAGAGCGTACCCGTCGGCGTTGGCCAGCCGCATCTGCGCATGGACCAGGTGACGGTCGGTGGCACGCGGGCGTGAAACGCGAACATCGCTACCATAAGGCGAATTTTACGGTGAGGCAGTTTCGCGCAATGCTGGTCACAAGTGCGTGACCGGGGACAGTCTCTGTTACAAACGGGTAGACGGTTGCGGCGTTCGCACGTAGTGTCTGCAACTGAAATCGGCTTCATTCACGGGCAGTCACTCCATGCCGGATAACATGCCGTCTGACGCGGACCGAGCGACCGTGCCGGGTGAACCGGCGGCGGGGCTTTGTGACGTCGAAGCGCGCATCTTCCTCTCTCTGCCCGATATCGTCTGGTGTCTCGACGAGAACCGGAGCTTCCGGCTTTGCAATGAAGCCTTCGAGGCCTTCACGGGCAAGACGCAGCAGGAACTGGTCGGCCAGCGCCCGCCATTTGACGGCATCGAGTTGCCGCAATTCATCCGCGGCTTCATGGCGCATGCGACCGAGTGCCGGGCCGATCGCGGGGAACACGCGCTGCGCAATCCGAAGACCGGCCTGCGCATCTATTTCGAAACGACAGAGATTGCTCTGAAGCGACCGGACGGAACACCGGACGGTTATGTCTGCATTGCCCATGACATGACGCGCCGCAAGAGCCTCGAGCTGGAATTGACTGCCAGCCGCAACGAACTGTTTCAGCACGCTTATTACGACCCGATGACGGGACTTCCGAACCTCCGTCATCTGGCCGGCAAACTTGCGGAAGCGTCGGCGGTGTCTGCCACAGGCGGAGCCAAGGGCGCCCTGTTCAAGATCGATCTCGATCGCTTCAGCGCCATCAACGAAACCGTCGGCCGCGCCTCCGGCGATCAGGTTCTCGTGGAGATTTCCAAGCGGCTGCGTGAGGAAGTGGAGCGGAGTGGAGATTTCCTGGCGCGGCTTGACGGCGCCAGCTTCGCCTTGATCGTGCATCGCCACGCTGGGCGCGACGATATCGCCCGGGACTGCGAACGCCTGCTGACTCGCATC
The DNA here is from genome assembly GCA_900467685.1 of Hyphomicrobiales bacterium. GTDB lineage: Bacteria > Pseudomonadota > Alphaproteobacteria > Rhizobiales > Rhizobiaceae > Ensifer_A. The sequence goes on along the minus strand of UBQX01000010.1, from coordinate 208,899 downwards.
TCCAAACCGTTTTTCGTGGAGCAGAAGCTGCTGACCGTCACGGCGAGCATAGGCGCTTCCTGCTTTCCGGAGCATGGCGACAATCCCGAGCAGCTCCTCTCGCAGGCGGACAGCGCGCTTCTCTTCGCCAAGCGCGGCGGGCAGAACACCTGGCGCATTTTCGACGACAGCCTGATCGACGAGGCGCGGGAACGGTTCGAGCTGGAGGCCGACCTTCGCAAGTCGATCGAAAGCGACAATTTCACCGCCCATTTCCAGGCGAAGATCAATCTGGAGACCGGCGAGATTGCCGGGGTCGAGGCGCTGATGCGCTGGAACCATCCCGAGATGGGCTCGATCCCGCCGGGCGTCTTCATCCCCCTGGCGGAGCAGACAGGTCTGATCATTCCGCTTGGCGAGCGGATTTTGACCGATGCCTGCCATTTTGCGCGGCACTGGAATGACGGCACGCGCAAGCCGGTGCGCGTCTCGGTCAACCTGTCGCCGCGGCAGGTGATGCTGGACGACTTCATCCCCCTCCTGAAGGGCTGCATCTCGCGCGCGGGCTGCAAATCTGAATGGCTGGAGCTGGAAATCACCGAGAGCATGATGATGTCCGATCCGCAGCGGATCGACGAACTGATGCGCGGTCTTTCCGCGCTCGGTATCGCCGTGTCCATCGACGACTTCGGCACCGGCTATTCGGCGATCAGCAGTCTCACGCGCTATCCGATCGCCACGCTAAAGATCGACCGCAGCTTCGTCCATACCCGCGTGGACGACGGCAAGCCGTCGGCGATTGCCCGCGCCATTGTCGCGATGGCGCGGGAACTCGGCATCAAATGCGTCGCCGAGGGCATAGAACTTGCAACAGAGGCCGACATGCTGCGCAAGATCGGCTGCGACGAGGGCCAGGGGTTCCTCTGGCACAAGCCGATGCCGCAGGAGGAATTCTTCCGCTGGATTGCGCGATACGAAAAGAGTGCTGCTGCCCAATAAGTATCTCGGCCGCTGTGCTTTCGAATAAGGCCGGATTTTCTCAATCCATTTTCAACCTTTGCACCCTAGTCTCGCCTCGGGGTTGTCCGGAGCATCGCGGTCTTTAGTGGCGTCGCACACCCGGACACGGTCTGGAGAGACGAGCTATGACGGGCGGACTGAAACTGCTGGCCAGACAACAGGCCAAGCGACTGGGAATTGCCGGCGGGCTGGAAGCCTCGGCCATGCTGAGCAGCCTCGGGCTTGGAAGAAGCATGGCCGGACGCGGCGTCATCTTCACGCTGCATCATGTGCGCCCTCACCTGCCGCGCGCCTGCGAACCGAACCGCCATCTGGAAATCACGCCGCAGTTCCTGGACGAAGCGATCAACGCCGTTCTTGAAGAGGGCTATATGCCGATTGCGCTATCGCAATTGCCCGATTGGCTGAAGAATGGCGACCCGTCGCGTCCGGTCGCCATCTTCACGCTCGATGACGGCTATCGCGACAATGCCGTGCACGCTGCACCGGTCTTTGCCCGCTACGACGTGCCCTATACGATCTTCGTGGCACGCGGCCTGACCGAGCGGACGCATACGCTTTGGTGGGAGACGCTGGAGGCGCTGGTCAACGCTACGAGCGAAATCGATTACGATTTCGGCAATGGCGTCGAACTGGTGGAAACGGCCACGCCCAGCCAGAAACTGGCCGCCTATGAGCGGATCGGTGCCGGCATCATTGGACCCAACGAGGCGGAAGCCATCGTCCAGCTCAACGAAACAGCCCGCGCATATGGGGTGAACGCCGATGCGATCGTGCGCGACCTCGTCATGGACCGAAAGGAACTGCAGGCGCTGACCGCGCAGCCACTTGCCCATCTCGGCGCGCATACGATTTCGCACCGGGCCGTGTCCTTCCTCAATCGCGAGGCCGCCATCGACGAGATGACCGCGTCTGCGATCTATGTCACCGGGATCACCGGCCGCCGCAATCGGGTCTTTTCCTACCCGTACGGCTTCGCCGACGCCGTTTCAAAACGGGACAGGGATCTCGCCATCGAATGCGGCTTCGATCTGGCCGTGACGACTGCGCCCGGCACGCTGACCACGCGCGCGCTGGCACATATGGGCGGCCTGCCGCGCGTGTCGCTGAACGGGCTTTACCAGAAAGCACGCTATGTTCGGGCGCTCGCGTCGGGCATCCCGTTCAAGCTGCTGAACTGATCTTCAGCAGCCTGATGTCAGGCAATCAAGGATACATCCGCACCTTGTCCCAGCCGCCCTCGGTGTGTCGGAACTCGACCCGGTCGTGGAGGCGGAACTTGCGATCGTGCCAGAATTCGATGGCACGCGGCTTCAGGCGGAATCCGGACCAATGCGGCGGACGCGGAATGTCGCCGAGGCCGAATTTCGCAGTATATTCAGCGACTGCCTTCTCCAGCGCGAAGCGGCTTTCGAGCGGACGGGATTGTTTCGAGGCCCAGGCGCCGATGCGGCTGCCGCGGGCGCGAGAGGCGTAATACTCGTCCGCTTCAGCGTCGGTTACCGTCTCGATATCGCCGCGGATGCGAACCTGCCGGCGCAGGCTCTTCCAGTGAAAACACATGGCTGCCTTACGCGCGCCCAGAAGTTCCCTACCCTTCTGGCTCTCGTAGTTCGTGTAGAAGACGAAGCCATCCTGATCGAACCCCTTGAGCAGAACCATGCGCACATTGGGCAAACCTTCGTCATCGACCGTTGCCAATGCGAGCGCATTTGGATCGTTCGGCTCGCTTTCCGTTGCGTCAGCCAGCCACTGGGCGAAAAGTGTGTATGGTTCACTTTCTTCCGTGAAGTCACTTGTTATTAACCCATTTGCGGTCATTCTTGTCGCAGTCCTCGTTTTTTCGCGTCGGGATATCAGGTCGTGCAACCAATAACAAAGCAGGCATGGGAAAAGAATAGCCGCACTGCCTGCGGAGTCATGAAACTTGTCACGGTGGCATTGATTTGCCTGCCGGCGGTTGGCTGCATGGGCACGGGCTTCGGGCTCGCCGACAATGTGGACGCCGGCCTGACGACGCAGTCGACGCCTGCTGCACAGCGCAAGCCGGTCGATTCCGACGAGACCACGATCCGCAATGCCGTCAGCTCCGCCGATCTCGGTCGCCTCAAGGGCGAGCCGCTGCCCTGGGCCAACACGGATACCGGCAGCGCCGGTGTCGTGACGGGCATTACCCAGACGCAGGCCGGCGAAGTGACCTGCCGCGACTTCACCACGACGAGCCACAGCTTCCGCGGCATCTCGAAATATAGCGGCACGACCTGCCTCACGCCGTCGGGCGAATGGAAGATCGTCAGCTTCGCCAAGCAGGACTGATCCACCACTCACTTGTCTTTGCGCAAGCCCAAGGTAAGGCCTGCCATCTATCTTCTCCGTCCTGGGATTCATGTGAGAGTTCCGCGTCTGCGCGATGAGAGCGACAACATCGCTTGCGCAAGCCCGTGGCTCTTTCCCTGAATCGCCGTTTTTACCGGCAGGCGCTGTCCTGCTGCCTTACGTGGTTGGATGGCTATCGGATGCGTGATCCCTACAGCGTGCTGGGCGTCAAGCCGACGGCAAGCCTTGACGAGATCAAGGCGGCCTGGCGGGCGCTTGCGAAGTCGCTGCATCCCGACCGGAACCAGAGCGATCCCAATGCCCATCTGCGTTTCGCGGAGGTCGGGCATGCCTATCAGTTGCTGAAGGATCCGGACAAACGCCAGCGTCTCGACCAGGAGCGGCGCATGGCCGAGGAGGCCCGCCGCCGCGAGCAGGCCGGCAACCCGCGCGGCACGGACAGCCAGGCGAAACCGGAAGGCGGCGAAGGCAGCCTGTTCTCCAACCTCTGGCGCAATATGGCGGGCCAGACGAACAATCCGGAAAAGGCTCCCGATCTGGCGCTCGATGCGCAGATTTCGATCGAGGACATCTTTGAGAAAGCCAAGGCGCTGGTGCAACTTCCGGACGGGAAGACACTCCGCGTGGCGCTGCCCGAAGGTGTGACGGATGGCAAGCAGGTGAGGATTGCCGCGCAGGGGCATCGCGTCCCCGGCCTGAAACGTGGTGACGTGGTCGTCACCTTCCGCATCGCGCCGCACCCGGTCTTCCGCGCCAACGGGCTCGATCTCTATACCAGCCTGCCCGTGGATATCGAAAACGCCGTTCTCGGTTGTGAGACGATCGTGGATGCGCCCGACGGGCCGGTGCGCGTCACCGTGCCGGAATGGTCAGGTTCGGACCGGACGCTGCGGCTGCGCGGGCGCGGCCTGCCGGGACGCGATGGCGCGCGCGGCGATCTCTATGCCGAAATCCGGGTCATGCTGTGGGATCACCCTGACGACAAGGTCAAGGATTTGATGCGTAGTCTGCGTGAAGGCCTGTTTTTGTGACAGTGTGTTGAAAGAGCACAGATTATTTCGAATGCTCTCATTTCCTTATCATCCAACTTCTTGAACGTTCCGCCCCACTGTGCCATAGGGCTCGAAATCATTGTGACGGAGAGTATTCCATGGTCCAAATCGGCGGGCTGATGCAGGGCAAGCGCGGCGTCATCATGGGCGTGGCCAACAATCGGTCGATTGCCTGGGGCATTGCCAAGGCATGTGCCGATGCGGGCGCGGATATCGCCTTCACCTGGCAGGGCGATGCTCTGAAGAAGCGCGTCGAGCCGCTGGCTGCCGAGATCGGCGCGTTCATGGCCGGCGACTGCGACGTCACCGACATGGCCTCCATCGACGCCGTCTTCGACGCGGTCGAAAAGCACTGGGGCAAGATCGACTTTCTCGTCCATGCCATCGCCTATTCCGACAAGGAAGAGCTGACGGGTCGCTATGTCGACACGACGCGCGAGAACTTCCTGAAGTCGATGGACATCTCCGTCTATTCCTTCACCGCCATTGCCCAGCGCGCCGACCGCATCATGAATGATGGCGGCTCGATGGTGACGCTCACCTATTACGGCGCCGAGAAGGTCATGCCGAACTACAACGTCATGGGCGTTGCCAAGGCCGCGCTCGAGGCGAGCGTTCGCTACATGGCTGTGGATCTCGGCGGCCGCGGCATCCGCGTCAACGCCATTTCGGCGGGTCCGATCAAGACGTTGGCCGCCGCCGGCATCGGCGACTTCCGCTACATCCTCAAGTGGAACGAATATAACGCGCCGCTGAAGCGCAATGTCTCGCTCGACGAGGTCGGCCGTTCGGGCCTCTACCTCCTCTCCGACCTCTCGACCGGCGTAACCGGCGAAGTTCACCACTGCGATTCGGGCTATCATTCGATCGGCATGAAGTCGGTGGATGCCCCGGATATCTCGGTGGTTAAGGACTGAGATCGTGCCCATGGTTCCCGACGTTCCGATCTACCTGATCCGCCACGGACAGACGGACTGGAACGCCGAGGGCCGTTTCCAGGGCCAGCACGACATACCGCTCAACGAGATCGGTCGCGGACAGGCCAGCCGCAACGGCATCCTGTTGCAATCGCTGATCGGTGACCATGTTACCGATTTCGGCTTCGTTTCCAGCCCGATGACGCGCACCCGCCAGACGATGGAACTGGTGCGGGCCGCCATGCATCTCGACACATCCGCCTATGCGACAAACGAGGCGCTTGTCGAACTGTGCTTCGGTGATTGGGAAGGCCGCACGCTTTCAGAGCTGAAGTCACTGTTTCCGGAAGCGATGCAGCGCCGGGAGGCCGACAAGTGGAATTTCGTGCCGCCTGGCGAAAAGGCCGAGAGCTACGAGATCCTGTCCTGGCGCGTATCGGGATGGCTGCAGTCCGTCACCGGCCCGACCGTTTGCGTGACGCATGGCGGGGTCATGCGCTCGATCATCAAGCTCTGCTCTGCCAGCGGCGCCATCGAGGCATCCGAGACGGATATCCGTCAGGACAGCATCCTGAAGCTGGAAGCAGGCCGCCTCACCTGGATCGCGGCCTGAAAGACAATTCCGACTATTCCGTCTGCAGATCGTCGATGACGCGCTTGCCGTCGTTGGTGGAATAATAAATCACGACCTTCACGCCGGGCTTCAGGCCATCGAAGTTGAACTCCGAAGGCGTCATGTAGGTCTTGCCGTCGCTGAGTGTGATCGAGCCCTTGTCCTTGTCGATGGCGGTGATCTCGCCGGACGTATCGTCGCTGTCAGCCAAGGCAAGCGTCGGCATCACAAGCAGGGCAAGAGACATGGCTATGGCGGTCTTTTTCATCAAGGGCTCTTTCCGGGTTCGCAAGTGAGGCCGGGCGTACGAAGTCTTACAGTGCGCAATCGGCCATATCTATCGGGGTTGGGCCTTGAAGGCAGCAGTTATCCCCGTTTTTCAGGCGTCCTGATCGTCACCCGGGCTTTTAGTGCGTGGCGATTGTGGCGGAATTTATGCGCCCCGCACCATCGGGCGGGACAGAGCTCGCAACCTCGCCATGCAAGGCCTTTCTTAATACTCGCCGCGTAATAATCCGCCCGTCATAACCCATTCTCCTTCAAGACGTTTTCAGACAGGACCGCGGCGGCATTGCGTTGGATAGTTAAAGACGGGCGTGACGGCAGCTGGCATGCCTATGCACAGATATTTGTGGCTGCGGTGCTGCTTGCCGTCGCCGGCTACTTCCTCGATCGAAATTATGAGCAGGCGCAAAGGACTGACCTGCGCCTGAAGACCTCTGCTGCCCTTGCGTTCAAGCAGGACACGCTTGACCAGCGCATCCAGTTCGAGCTCAACTCGATTGCGCCGATGCGCAAGCTGATTGCAGAAAATCCCGATGTCGCCCAGGCCGAATTTGCCGCGATGGCGCGGTCGCTGATGCTTGATAATCCCGATATCCTCTTTCTTCAGGCTAATCATCTTTCGGGTTTAAGGCTCGAAGCGGGTCGCGACGGCCACACGCCGGAAACCTTCGATACACGTTCCGCCCCAAAATCGCGCACCGACACTCTGGTCAACACCTTGCGCGGCCTGGATCTCGCAAGTCTTGGCCCCGTGATCCCGATGCAGCCCGATGGCCACGCGCTCAGACTGACCATTCCCGTGTTTGCCAATCATGATGATACGATCGTGCACTGGGGAACGCTGGTGGGGTTTGTCGATGCGCGGAAATTCTTCCTCAAGTCCGGCCTGTCGCAGCCGGGCGGCGGCTATCGCATCGCCATCAGGGTGGCGGGACAATCGGAGAATGCGCTGGCGCCCTTCTTCGGTGAGGAGACGATAAAGTCCGTATTCGACGAACAACCGGTGCGAATGTCCCTGAACGTGCTGTCCGATACGTGGCAACTGGCCGCCGCACCGACCGCCGGATGGCATCGTTCGACGGCGCAGACATGGACGACACGCGGCATTCTGATCGCCATCGGCATCATTTTCCTCATGCCCTTCTTCCGCAGCCTGCGCCTGCATCGCCTGAACCGGCAGAGCCAGATCGCGGTCGTTCGCCGGGAAATTCTCCTGCAGCGCCTGACAAAGCGGCTGGATCTGGCGCTGGGCAGTTACCAATGCGGGGTCTGGGAAGCCGCGATCGGACACCCCGATATCTATTGGGACGAGCGGATGCAGGATCTGCACGGGGTTGCCCGGCCGGATTGGATTTCCACCCAGAACTGGTTCAGTATCATCCACCCTGACGATCTGTCCCGCGCGGAAGAAATAGTTCGCGAAGCTGCTACCGCAAGCGGTCGCCTTTCTGTGACCTTGCGGATCAATCGCCCGGATGGCGCGGTCCGCTATATCCAGTACGTGGCGCAATCGCATCTTGAGCAAGGCGGCGCACGCCGTCTCTATGGCATTGCCTTCGATGTGACGGAGGAAGCCACCCTCACCGAGGAACTCCGGCTCGCCAAGCACGAGAGCGAACGCAAGAACACCGAGCTTGAAAAAGCCCTGGCGCAACTTTCTGCCAACGAGCGCCATCTGCGCGTCGTTTCGGAACGCCTCAACCTCGCGACGAAGGCCTATGGCTGCGGCATCTGGGAGAGCAATCTCGATACGCAGACGCACTATTGGGACGCGCGGATGCACGAGCTTTACAACGTCCCGGTGACCGACGGCAAAACGAACAGGGAGATATGGCTTTCCCGAGTCCACCCAGACGATCGGGAGCGTGCGCTTGCCGGACGCAGGAAGGCGATTGAGCGCGGCGGACACTATTCGGCGACCTACCGGATCATGCCGACACCCGACACGGTGCGGCACATCCGCGTGATGGGGATTCTGCATGCCCCACCCGGTGAACAGCGCCGTTTCATCGGCCTGGCAGTCGACGCCACGGAAGATCTCGAACTGCAAAGCGCGCTGGAAGCGGCAAGGCGTGACGCGGAGCAGAAAAACCGCGAACTCGAGGCCGCCCTCACCCAGCTTTCCGTTCGCGAGGCGGATCTGCAGGAACTGACCCAACGTTTCCAGCTGGCCATCGAAGCCTCGGGCTACGGCATCTGGGAGGCCGACATAGAGGCCCGCACGGCCTTTTGGGACCGGCGGATGCACGAGTATTTCGAGGTTCCCTATACAGACGGAAGGACGGACGACGAGAGCTTTGTGCGGTGCCTGCACCCCGAGGACCGCGAGCGCGTGCTGGAGGCCGTGGCCCAGTCGGTCGAAGGGGAAGCGCATTATTCCTGTGCCTATCGCATCGTCACCGCAAATGGGACAATCCGGCATCTTCAGGCCATGGGGCAGGCGCATCGGTCCGCTGGCGGCAAACTGAAATTCATCGGCCTCGCTCTCGATGTTTCTGAACAGCACCAGAAGAACGAAGCGCTGATTGCAGCCAAGAACGACGCGGAAGCCAAACGCGCCGAACTTGAGGCGATGCACGCCATGCTGAAGCACAACGCCATGCACGATCCGCTGACCGGCCTGCAGAACCGGCGGGCTCTCGACGAAGCGCTCGAGAGACTGGCCACCGAACCGCAGGATCCGGCGAAGCGGGTCACCCTCCTCCATATCGACCTGGACCGCTTCAAGCAGATCAACGACACGCTGGGCCACGCCGCCGGAGATGCCATGCTGGTCCATGCAGCCGACGTGCTGCGCAAGAACACGCGCAAGGGCGATCTGGTCGCCCGGATCGGCGGCGACGAGTTTGTCGTGCTTGTGCAGAACAACGGTGCGAACAAGGATATCGCGACGCTGGCCGGCCGGATCATCGACCGGATGAACATCCCGCTCGACTATGAGGGGCAGGAATGCCGGTTTGGCGTCTCCATCGGGATCGCCCGCGAACAGACGCGGCGCAGTTCCGTCCGGCAGCTTCTCGTCAATGCGGACATCGCGCTCTATCGCGCCAAGGCGCATGGGCGCAACCGCTTCGAATTCTTCACCGCCAACCTGCAGGCCGAGATCAGGCGCAACAAGACGCTTGCCGACCAGATCCTGCGAGGGCTGGAAAACCGCGAGTTCGTCGCCTGGTATCAACCGCAATTCTGCGCCAAAACCCATACGCTCAACGGGATGGAGGCGCTGGTGCGCTGGAACCATCCGGAACGCGGAATCCTGACGCCGGACCAGTTCCTCAAGAATGCCGAAGAGATCAATGCCCTCGCCACGATCGACGGTCATGTCCTCGAACAGGCCCTTGCCGACCGCCTGCGCTGGGCTGCAAAGGGCCTCATAGTCCCGAAGATATCGGTCAATGTCTCAGCTCGACGGCTCCGTGACGACCAGCTTCTCAGGTCGCTGAAGGATCTTGCCATCTCGCCGGGACAGATCGCCTTCGAACTGGTGGAGTCGATCTATCTGGACGACGACGACGACGTCATCACGCGCAACATACGCCGCCTGAAGAGCCTCGGCATCGATGTGGAGATCGACGATTTCGGCACGGGGCACACGTCCATCGTCAGCCTCCTCAAGCTCGAACCGAAGCGCCTGAAAATCGATCGCCAGCTCGTCCAGCCAATGCTGACCTCGTCGCGTGAATTCTCGCTGGTGCGCTCGATCATCGATATCGGAACGTCGCTCGACATCGAAACTGTCGCGGAGGGCGTCGAGACGATGACCCATGCGGTGAGACTGGAAGAGTTGGGCTGCTCGAGCCTGCAGGGCTACGCCTTCGCCAAGCCGATGAGCGCGGACGCGGTCTTCGACTTCGTGACATCCGCCTCCTGGCGGCAGTTTCGCGAAGCGCCGTTTCTGGCCACGGCAATCTGACACGGGTTGCCGCTTTTCTTTTCAATGCCGGCGCTTTAAGAGAGGCGCAAATTCCAGGTAGAACTGAAGCAGGCTTTTCATGTCGCACAACACGTTCGGACATCTTTTCCGGGTCACGACCTGGGGCGAAAGCCACGGACCGGCGCTCGGCTGCGTGATCGACGGCTGCCCGCCCGGCATCCGCTTCACGCTTTCCGAAATCCAGGCCTTCATGGACAAGCGCAAGCCCGGCCAGTCGCGTTTTGTCACGCAGCGGCGTGAGGAAGATCTCGTGAAGGTTCTCTCCGGCGTGTTGCCCGAAGAGGACGGCGAGACGCTGGTGACGACCGGAACGCCGATCTCGATGCTGATCGAGAATACCGACCAGCGCTCCAAGGATTATGGCGAGATCGCCTCCCGCTACCGTCCCGGCCATGCCGATTATGCCTATGACGTGAAATACGGCATTCGCGACTATCGCGGCGGCGGACGCTCGTCGGCCCGCGAGACGGCCGCGCGCGTGGCTGCCGGGGCACTCGCCCGCAAGGTCGTGCCGAGTGTCATCGTGCGCGCCGCGCTCGTGCAGATCGGCAAGATCAAGATCAACCGAGAGAACTGGGACTGGGATCAGGTCGACCAGAACCCCTTCTTCGCACCGGATGCGGCCATCGTGCCGGTCTGGGAAGACTATCTCGACGGCATCCGCAAGGCGGGCTCGTCCGTCGGTGCAGTCATCGAAGTGGTGGCGGAAGGCGTTCCGGCAGGGCTCGGCGCGCCGATTTATGCCAAGCTCGACCAGGACATCGCCTCCAACCTCATGTCGATCAACGCCGTGAAGGGTGTCGAGATCGGCAACGGCTTTGGCGCCGCCGAAATCACCGGCGAAGAGAACGCCGACGAGATGCGCATGGGCAATGACGGCACGCCGATCTTTCTTTCCAACCATGCCGGGGGGATTCTCGGCGGCATTTCCACCGGCCAGCCGGTGATCGCGCGCTTTGCCGTCAAGCCGACCTCCTCGATCCTCACCGAGCGACTTTCCATCGACAAGGACGGCAACAATGTCTCCGTCCGCACCAAGGGGCGCCACGACCCCTGCGTCGGCATCCGCGCCGTCCCGATCGGCGAGGCGATGGTGGCCTGCACGATCGCAGACCATTTCCTGCGGGATCGCGGGCAGACGGGCAAGGTGCGGTAAGGGCTCTGCGGCCCTCACTTCGCGCGTGCCCTCACCCAAGCGTCATTGACCGGATTTGACCGTGGTCCACATGCGGGTTCGGAGTTTAAGACCTTTGCCGTCCATCGGACGGTCGAGGAACAACCGGGACCGCGTCGCCTCATCCGGATATAGTCCCGGATCCGACGCCAGGGCCGGGTCGATCAGCGGCAGCGACTTGATGTTGGCATTCGCGAAGCCGACTGCATCCGTCACCCCGGCCATCGACTTCGGCTCCAGCATGAAGTCGATGAAGCGATAGGCCAGGTCCGGGCTTGGCGCGTCTTTCGGGATCGCCATCAGGTCGATCCACATCATCGTGCCTTCCTTGGGGATTGCATAGCCGAGATCGACGCCATTTCCCACCTCGCCCGCCCGCGAACGTGCAGACAGCGCATCGCCGGAATAGATGAAGGCCACGCAGAGGCTGCCATCGGCAAGATCCGAAGTGGCTTTCTGGTTATGGAAATAACGAACGTTCTTTGCCATTCCCTTCAGAAGTTCACCGGCCTTGGCGATATCCTCGGGCTTCTGCGAATAGGGATCGAGCCCCAGATAGTTGAGCGCCACGGCCGTCATTTCCAGAGGGGAATCGATGACGGCGACGCCGCATTCCTTCAGCTTGCCCGCCACTGCCGGATCGAAAAGCACCGACAGGCTGTCCAGCGTATCGACCCCCAGCGCCTTCTTGACCTGCGCCTTGTTGTAGGCGAGCCCGATGGTTCCCCAGGTATAGGGCACACCGAGAGTGCGGCCACCCGGCACGCCATCGAGCAGCTTCAGGATCGCCGGATCGAGATTGCCGTAGTTCTTCAGTTTGGCCGGGTCGATGGGCAGAAGCGCACCCGCCCTGCCCTCGCGCTCGGCATTCGACATGGCCGGAAAGACGACATCGAAGCCCGAGCCACCGGTCAGCAGCTTGGTTTCCAGCGCGTCATTGGAATCGTAGAAGTCCAGCGTCGTGTCTATGCCCGACGCAGCCGTGAAATCCGAAAGCGTCGTCTTGCCGAGATATTCGGCCCAGTTGTAGAGGCGGACCGTCTCCGCCGCACCTGCGGAGGTGACGGAGACACACAGCGCAAGTGCGGCGAAGAGATTCCTCATTTTGACCCGCCTTTCCGCGCCTTCTTGCCCGCCGCATGCAGCGCCAAAAGGTCGTTGGCGAGCGTGGCAGCTGCCAGCGCCGTGATCTCCGCATGGTCGAACGGCGGAGAGACTTCCACGACATCCATGCCGACGACATTGAGGCCGACAAGGCCACGAATGATTTCCTGCGCCTGGTAGCTCGTCAGCCCGCCGACGACCGGCGTACCAGTGCCGGGTGCGGCAGACGGATCGAGGCAGTCGATGTCGAAGGTGACATAGACCGGGTTGTCGCCAACGATCTCGCGCACCTGCTTCGCAATCGCCTCCGGGCCCTGCTTGTGGACTTCGATGGCGTTGAAGATGTTGACGCCCATCGGGTCGTCATTGTGCGAGCGGATGCCGATCTGGGCCGAGCGCGAGGGCACGACGAGGCCTTCGTTGATGGCGTGCCAGAGCATGGTGCCGTGGTCGAGCCGCTCGCCTTCGTCCGCCCAGGTGTCGGTATGCGCGTCGAACTGGATGATCGAGAGCGGGCCGTGCTTGGCGGCATGAGCCTGAAGCAGCGGCCAGGTGATGAAATGGTCGCCGCCCAGCGTCAGCAGCGCAGTGTCGGTGGCAAGAACCTCTGCTGCGGCCTCGCGGATCGCCTTCGGTATTTCCATCGGGCGGCCGGGATCGAAGAGGCAATCGCCATAATCGACCACGGCCAGGTCTTCAAACACGTCGCTCTCCCACGGCCAGGGCCGCGACCAGGCGATATGGGCAGAGGCGGCGCGGATCGCGCGGGGGCCAAGGCGCGTGCCGGGGCGGCCGGAGGTGGTGAGATCGAGCGGCACGCCCATGACCGCGACATCGACGCCCGTCAGGTCCCGCGTATAGCGCCGGCGCATGAAGGAGAGAGCGCCGGCAAAGGCATTTTCCATGATCGAGCCGTAGTGGCTGTCACGGGTGAAGGCGAGATCGCCGATCTTCGGCATGACTTCGATGGGAGCGCTCATGGGATGTCCTTTGCGAGGCGGAAACAGTCGGATTGTCGGAAGGCATCAAACACGAAGCGTCTGCGCGAAAAAATCCGTTAAAGGCATACGCCTTTGGTGGTATATAAGCTTTCATGACAGACGACCTGACGCTTCTCTCCGCATGGTCGCCGCTCGCGGCGCGCTTCGTCTCGGCTATTGGCAGCGAGGATTTTCCCGTGGCGCTGACGGCGGCGCTCCGGCATCTTGCGCCCTTCGACACGCTGATGGCGACCTTCTATCGCGGGACCGCGCGGCCGCAGGCGGTCTATCACGATCTCGATGAGGCGCAGGCGCTGGTCAGTACGGGCTTTTACGAGAGCGGCCCCTATCTGCTCGACCCGTTCCACATCGCAATGCGCAACGGCGTGAGGCCGGGCGTGCATCTGCTGTTCGATCTGGCACCGGACGGGTTTGTGCGCTCGGAATATTACCGGACCTTCTTTCGGCGGATCAAGCTGACGGACGAAATCGGCCTTCTGGTTGCCACGGGGCGGCCGGAGGAATGGCTGGTCCTGTCGCTGGCGCGGGGGCTGCAGGCGGCGCGCTTTACCCGGCAGGATGCCGCACGGTTCGCCGCTGCGTTTCCGCTGATTGCGGCAGCAAGCCTGAAGCATTGGGATGGCGCCGCAGCTGGCAAAGCCTCCGGCCTTGATGACCGGCTGGCGAGCTTCGCAGCCGGGCGGCTTTCGCCGCGCGAGCGCGACATCGTCTACATGATCCTCAACGGTCGCTCGACGCGCGCCATTGCGCAGGCAACCGGCATTTCGGAAGGCACGGTGAAGGTGCATCGGCGGCATGCCTATGCGAAACTTTCGATCTCCTCGCAGGCAGAGCTTTTCTCGCTTGCGGCCCGGCATCTGGCGGGGGAAGCCGTGTAAAGCATGCCACGCAAAGCAAGGATCAGCGCGCAGCCGCGCCCTTGACACGATCTGTCAGACTGACACCGCTCAAACGTGCCGCCCGATAGGTGCGGGCGGCCTCGCCGAAGGCTTCGAAGAGCGCACGATTGACCGGATTGGTCTGCGGATCGTATTCGGCGTGCCATTGAACGCCGAGGGCAAAGTCGCTCGCCTCGCGCATGCGGATCGCTTCCACCGTGCCATCATCTGCCACGCCTTCGACGATGATCTTGTCGCCGAGGTCGAGAATGCCCTGTCCGTGGAGCGAATTGACGCGGATCTTGTCGCTGCCGAAAATGCCGGAGAAGACGCCGCCGGGCGTGAGATCGACGCCATGCCGGTCGGCGAAGACCACCGACGGGTCGGGATGGATTTCGCCCGTTTCCAGACGCGGCATGCGATGGTTGATGCGGCCGGGAAGCTCGCGGATTTCCGGATGCAGCGTCGCGCCGCCGGCCACGGCCATTTCCTGGAAGCCCCGGCAGATGCCGAAGACAGGCACGCCGCGCGCCACGCAGGCATCGATCAGCGGCAGCGCGATGCTGTCGCGCTCCTCGTCGTAAGGCTCGTGCTTCGGGTTCGGCTCCATGCCGAAACGGCGCGGATGGACATTGGCCCGCGCGCCGGTGAGCAGCACGCCGTCGACGACCTCCAGCAGCGCCTCGATATCGGTGATTGCCGGGTGTGCGGCGAACATCAGAGGCAAGCCGCCCATGACATCCGTCACCGCCGCCATGTTGCGGTCGCCGACGACCTGAACCGGAAAGCGGTTTTCGATGGAATAGGTATTGCCGATAATGCCGATGACAGGGCGGGACATGGGAAACTCGCAATGCAGCCGCTGATCCGAAGCGAAGGCGGCTTGTTCATACAGGTGTTATGTAGGAACAGTTTTGACCGCATTGCAACATGAGAACCACCCGAAAAGCGTTGCAAACGGTCTATGCAGCGTTCACCGGATCACTGTGCCAGCCAATCGTCTGCCAGCACGACCTCCTCCACCCCGGCAAAGCGGGCGACGCGGCCAAGCTCCGCCATCAGCTTGTCCATCCGCCCGGCAGAGGCACGTACGCCCTTTTCCCACCAGAGCTTGCGGACGTTCAACTGCCCCGACTTGCGATCCGCCTTCATGTCGATGCGCCCGATCAGGCGGTCGCCTTCGAGCAGGGGAAAGACATAGTAGCCATATTCGCGCTTCGGCTCCGGCACAAAGATTTCGATGCGGTAACGGAAGCCGAAGAGGCGTTCGGCGCGGTCGCGGTCGCGGAGCAGCGGGTCGAAGGGGCTCAGCACCCGCACCCGCGAAGGCGGCTCGGGCCAGTCGTCCGGGTTGACGGAGAGGCCCCGGAAGGCAAAGGCGGCGCGCGGTTTGCCGCCGTCGATGGGGGCGATCTCCACCGGCTCGAGTTCGTCGCGATGCTGCGTCACCCAGCCCTTCGCCTCTTCCGGCGAGACGAGGGCGAAGAAGGCGGCGATCTCGCCATGGGTGGCAAAGCCGAGGCGCGTGAGTGCTGCGCGGCAGGCCCAGTCGACAAAGGTCTCGTGGCTCACTTCCGGCTCGCGCGCATGGGCCGGGATCACCCGCTCCGTCAGGTCATAGACCTTCTGGAAATTCTCGCGCCTTGAAATCGCGAGCTTGCCCGTGTGCCAGTAGAATTCCAGCGCGGTCTTGGAAGGATGCCATTCCCACCAGCCGCCGGACTTGTGATCCTCCGGCTTCACATCGCGCGTCAGCAATTCGCCGCCATCGCGAATGCGCGCCATCGTCTCCTCGAACGCGCTGTCGAAGCCCTCCCCCTGCCATTTCGCCCAGCGCTGCCGCATCGAGGCTTCCTTGCGGACAAAGCGATGCTTCCAATAGGGAAAGAAATCGACCGGCAGGATCGAGGCATCATGCGTCCAATGCTCAAACAGCCGCCGATCCTCCTCGATCAGCTGGCGCAGATGCTCGCGGTCGAAGGTCTGGTTGCGCGAAAAGACGATCTGCTCATGGGCGCGCACGACTGTCGCAATGCTGTCCACCTGCACGAAGCCGAGATCGTGGATGAGCTGATAGAGCCCCTCGCGGTCGAGCGCGCGTCCGGGATGGGCGGAGAGGCCCTGTCGGGCGAGGAAGATGCGGCGGGCGAGCGGGTTGGGGATCGATGTGGGCATGAGGTATTAAGACATATGTTCTTGCTTTGTTCAATCGTTGTGTGATATTGATTTTTCAATTGCAGGGAACCTAGGCCGTACTAGCGTGGCGGGAGCGTTTCCATAATTGCTTAGCTCCAAAGGGGGTATTGTGACTGTCGATAAATTGCCGCAACCTGTGAAGAGCGCAGATACAGTAATTAAGATTACCAACGCTGTATGCTCGAGCTTGCCCGGACTCGCGACTTTAAAAGAATTTATGCAAGCCGTGCAGGAAAGGAAAATCGAACACTACCAAAATATTCTTATTGATCTCGTTCACGAAAGTGGGATTTCTATTCTATCCGAAGAACAAGCTCAGTTCTACTTACCATCCGCCTATCGGTTCTTTGAGCAAGTTCGCATCGGCGAATACGATCATAATCTGAGAACTCTAGGAAGGCTCATTGCCGGAGAGCTTGCTGCAGAACCATCTGGCGACGTTGGAAAAATTGGAAGGGCAGCACGTAAACTTGAGATGCTGACTTTCGAACAGCTTACTTTCTTGGCTATGTGTAAGCGGGGATTTGAGCTGACGCACAGTTCAAATCGAGAAAGCACAACCCCCGGCTGCCTCGATCCTGTTCATATGATTGATGCATTTGGTGAAATCGGTATTAGCATTAATTTTTCAGAATCTACAGAACAACTTCACGAGCTTTCTGTACGCGGCCTTTTGACTGTGAGTGGCAATCCTAAGACCATTGGAGGCCACTATTACTACGTCAACGCAGCTTTTCTGGAAATCATTGAGGCTGCAGAGTTTTCTGTTTCGAAGTCATCACGGTCGCATTGAGCCCCCCCGAGAACAAAACCCACCCCCTGCCCGTCATAGGCAAAACCGATTATGATCCATCCAATCCGGAGGGCGGGGCGATGTGGGATTTTGATATTGGCAGGACGATTGGCATCATGGCGCGGACGATGCCGTTCATTCTCTTGCGCATGGCGGTCTATTTCGGGATTACGCTGGCCGTTATCGCCGGGACGGGCGGCACTCAGGCGGCGTGAGCGCCCTTGAGCAAAGTGCCAGCAAACCCATTCCCCGCAATCTCATCGCAAACCGCCCGCCACCGGCATATCCCACACGCCGCGCGGCTCTCCCCCTTAAGAAACGCCGCGCGCAACCGCGCCACCTTCTCCGCGTCCAGCACAAACGCCTCCCCCAGCCCATGGCCCAGCACGGCAACGGTGGCCTTTTCCGCCATCTCGTCCAGCGCCGCCGTCTCCGGCTTGGCGCAATCGTGGTTGCAGGCGGCGCGGTCGGCGGGGCTTAGCGCTGCACAGATGTCGTCTGGGCCAGGATGGAGGATCACTTTGGCGCAGCCGTTGATGCGGGCTGCGATCGCCGTCATGTTTTCGACGAAGGCGGGGGTGTAGCCGAGGCCCTTGTAGGTCAGCAGGCAGAGGAAATGGTGGCCGCGCAGGCGGATCGGCTGCGCCTCGTCCCCCGTCTCGTCCACTGCATTGCAACATGGTTCTGTTTGCAAACGATCCATCCTTGGCTATAGACGCTTTCGTCGGGTCAATTTTGGGACTGTAGCGCGTTGGACATCCGTTTTTCCGATTGCTCGGTGAAATTCAAGACGCATGTCGCGCTGCATCCGTTTTCGCTCGTGCTTTCCGAGCGGCGGATCGGGATCATCGGGCTCAACGGGTCCGGCAAGACGACCTTCGCCAAGCTGATCGACGGGCTGGTCAAGCCGACGTCCGGGACCGTGACCGTCAACGGGCTCGATACGGTGAAGGATGCCAAGGCGGTTCTTTCCGTTGCCGGCTTCATCTTCCAGAACCCGGCGCAGCAGCTCATCATGCCGCAGGTCATGGAAGATATCGTCTTCGGGCTGAAGGCGCATGGGCTGGGCCCGGCGGAGGCCGAGGCGCGGGCTAGAGCCGCGCTGGCCCGCTTCGGCATCGAGGCGCTGGGGCCGCGGCGGGTGCATGAGCTTTCGGGCGGCGAATTGCAGCTGGCGGCCATTGCCAGCGTGTCGGCCACGGGGCCGGATATCCTCATCTTCGACGAGCCTGTGAACCAGCTGGATCTGAAGAACCGCCGGCGGGTGGTGGAGGCGATCCATGCGCTGCCGGAACATGCCATCGTCATCAGCCATGATCTGCCACTGATCGAGGATTTCGACCGGGTTCTGGTGTTTCATGAAGGGCGCATCGTCTTCGACGGACTGCCTGCGGCGGCGATTAAGCATTACCGGGAGATCGCCGGATGCTGACGAGCCTTTATGTCGAGGGCGACACGTTTCTGCACCGGCAGCGGCCTGGGGCGAAGCTGGCGCTGATCCTCGTTGTGGGGCTGGCGCTTTATGTCACCGAGAGTTTGACCGTGCAGGCGGTGGCGGCGGTTATCGCCGCGGCGATCTATTTCAGCCTACCGATACCGTTTCGCGAGGCGATTTACCGGCTGAAGCCGGTGCTTTTCACGATTGCCGTTCTCGGGCTTATCAATATCTGGCTGCTCTCGCCGCATGAGGCGCTTGTTTCAACTTTGCGGCTGCTGGCGGTGGTGTTTCTGGCCGCCGCCGTGACTGCGACGACGCGGATTGCGGATTTCATGGAGACGATCACCTGGGCGCTGCAGCCGGCTGAGAAGCTGGGGATCGTGCGCGCTGCCGATGTCGGCCTCGCTTTGGGGCTTGTGCTTCGCTTCCTGCCGGATATCTTCGCCCACTATGAAGGGCTGAAGCACGCTCACGCGGCGCGCGGCATCGCGTTTCGTCCGTTGAGGGCCCTGGGGCCGCTGATCATTCTGACGTTGAAGGATGCGGACGCGATTGCGGATGCCATCGACGCAAGGGGAATAAGAGGCCGCTGAAGGCTTCAAGAGGAGAGACTATCATGACCACCAAAGACATCGTGCTCGTGGCGCTGTTTGCCGCCATCATCGTCGTGCTTGGCTTCCTGCCGCCGATCACCATTCCGCTGATTGCCGCCGTGCCGATCACCGCGCAGTCGATGGGCGTCATGCTGGCGGGCTGCATCATCGGTGCGCGGCGCGGGGCCGCGGCCTATGTGCTCGTCATCCTCATGGTGGCGATCGGCCTGCCGGTCCTGTCCGGCGGCCGCGGCGGCCTGAGCGTGCTCATGGGGCCGACGGCCGGCTACATCGCCGGCTGGGTTTTCGGCGCCTTCGTCACGGGCCTGATTGCGGAGCGTATGGTGCGGGACGGCCAGCCGGAAGTGCGTCAGTATCTCGGCTTCTTCCTCGCCAGCATCGTCGGCGGGATCGTCGTCGTCTATGCTTTCGGGATTGCATGGCTGTGCTTCTCGACCGGCACGCCGTTCGCCAAGGCGCTCATTGGCAACATGGCCTTTGTTCCGGGTGATGTGATCAAGGCGGTGCTGGCAACGCTCGCCGCACGCGCGGTGCTCGCCGGTTATCCGATGCTGCCGTCGCGGGCGTGATGCGAGGGCGAGGCTGGGGCACCTCCTCTCTTGCGATTTCTAACACTTAGCTGAAGCTAAGATGTTGAAATCGCTTTCTCCCCCACCAAGGGGGAGATTGAAGCAAGCGGGTTCGGCATCCTCCCCATCTCCCCCCCTGGTGGGGGAGAAAGCAAAATCACGATCTTAGCCGAAGGCTAAGTCGTAGATTTTGCAAGAGCGGGGGTCCGGGCCGCAGCCACAACGAGGGTCAGACTAGGCAAGTTCCGTCATAAATCCCATTTAACGTCATCTTCACCCCCTCCGACCCAGACAGGTTCCACCATGACGACACGGCTTTACGAGCATTCGATCTTTTTGGAACACGCGGTTCCTGCAGGCCACCCGGAGAGGCCGGACCGGTTGCGCGCGCTGAACGAGGCGCTGAGCCATCCCAATTTTTCCCCGCTCGACCGCAAGGAAGCGCCGCAGGCGAATGAGGATGCAGTTCTGCTGGCGCATCCGGAGGAGCATCTCTTTGCCGTCATGCGCGCCATGCCGGAGGAAGAAGACGAGATCAACCAGCTGGAAAGCGACACCTATGCCGGCGTGAAGAGCCTGCAGGCCGCGTTCACCGGGATTGGCGGGGCGATGGCTGCGGTCGACGACGTGATCTCCGGCAGCCATGACAATGCCTTTGTCGCCTCGCGCCCGCCGGGGCACCATGCGGAGCGGATGCGCGCCATGGGCTTCTGCTTCTTCAACAATGCCGCGATTGCCGCGCGCCACGCACAGCAGAAGCACGGGCTGGAGCGCGTCGCGATCATCGACTGGGACGTGCATCACGGCAACGGCACGCAGGACATCTTCGAGGCGGACCCGTCGGTGCTCTACTGCTCGACGCATCAGATGCCGCTTTATCCCGGCACGGGCCGGAAGGACGAAACGGGGGTCGGCAATATCGTCAACGCGCCGCTCTCGGCCAATACCGGGTCGGATCATTTCCGCGAAGCCTTCAAGGATCGCGTGCTGCCGGCGATCCGCAATTTTTCGCCGGACCTGATCATCATCTCCGCCGGCTTCGACGCGCATCACCGCGACCCGCTGGCGCAGATCAATCTCGTCGCTGACGATTTCGACTGGGCGACGGGCAAGCTGATGGACATGGCGGGGGACTTTGCCGGAAACCGTCTCGTCAGCATCCTCGAAGGCGGCTATGACCTTCAGGGGCTGGCCGAATCGGCCGGCGCGCATATCTATAGGCTCATGAAAGGATGACCATGACGGACACCGCAAAACCGGCCGACATCAAGGGCCTTTCGTTTGAACAGGCAGTCGCCGAGCTTGAGAGCATCGTATCGCGGCTGGAGCGCGGCGACGTGGCGCTGGACCAGTCGATTGCCATCTACGAGCGCGGCGAAGCGCTGAAGAAGCATTGCGAGACGCTGCTTTCGGCAGCCGAAGCCCGCATCGAGAAGATTCGCCTCGACCGCGCCGGCAAACCGCAGGGCGTCGAGCCGCTCGACGGGCAGTAAGTTCCGGCCTCGGCAAAGCGAAAGCGGGCTCCGAAGAACCCGCTTCCTTTCCTATTCCATCACGATTTCCATCGCCTCTTCCTGATCCGCATTCGAGGCAGACCGCTTCGGCGGCTGCAGAAGCAGAAGCAGCGGCATGACGACGATCGACATCAGCATCAGCAGTTTGAAATCATTTGCATAGGCAATGATCGTCGACTGCAGCGTGACGAGGCCGTCGAGTGTCGACAATCCGCTCGCCGTGTTCGGGTTCAGCCCGGCACCCGCCAGCGCCTGAAGCGCCGGGTTGAACGGATTGACATGCGCCCCGATCTCCGCGTGGTTGATCTGGATGTTCGAGGTCAAGAGAGCCGAGACCACAGCAATGCCCACGCTCGAGCCGATATTGCGCGAGAGGTTGTAGAGGCCGGTGCCATCACCGCGCAGCGTGGGAGACAGGGTTGCGAAGGCGACCGTTGTCAGCGGCACGAAGAGAAGGCCAAGCCCCGCCCCCTGGATGAAGCCCACCCAGACGATTTCCCACTGCGAGATATCGGGCGTCCAGCCGGTCATGACATACATGGCGAAGGCCGTGACGGCGAGGCCGCCGAAGAGCAGAATGCGCGTATCGACCTTGCCGATGGCGCGGCCGACGAACATCATGCAGAGCATCGTCCCGATCCCGCGCGGTCCCATGACGAGGCCGGCGGTGATGACCGGATAGCCCATCAGTGTCTGCAGATAGGGCGTCAAGAGCGCGAGCGAGGCCAGCAGAACCACACCGACCACGAAGATGAACAGCATGCTGACTGCGAAGTTCCGGTCGAGGAACAGGTGCGGATTCACGAATGAATTGTCCGAGGTGAGCATGTGCACGATGAGGAGATAGAAGGCGCCGCCCGCGACGATCGTCTCGATGATGATTTCGCCGGAGGAAAACCAGTCGAGCTGCGAGCCGCGGTCAAGCATCAACTGAAGCGCACCGATGGCAATCGACAGCATGCCGAAGCCGAACCAGTCGAGCTTGGCTTTTGCGTTGATCTCGGTTTCCTTCACGAAGGTGGCAATGCCCATGACGGCCATGATGCCGATCGGGACGTTGATGTAGAAGACCCAGCGCCAGCTGATGTTCTCGGTCAGCCAGCCGCCGATGACGGGACCGAGGATGGGGCCGACCATGACGGACACGCCGAAGAGCGCCATGGCGCGGCCGCGCTCTTCTGCCGAATAGATGTCCAGCAGGATGCTCTGCGACAGCGGCACAAGGGCGGCGCCGAAAAAGCCCTGCAGCAGGCGGAAGCCGACGATCTGGGTGATGGACTGGGCAAGACCGCAAAGAACGGAGGCGACGACGAAGCCGATGATGCCGATCGACAGGATACGCTTGCGGCCAAACTTGGCGGCCAGAAATCCCGACGGTGGCGTCATGATGGCGGCAGCGACGATATAGGAGGTCAGAACCCAGTTAATCTGGTCGGCACTTGCCGACACGCTGCCCTGGATATAGGGCAGCGCGACGTTGGCGATCGTGGTGTCCAGCGCCTGCATGATCACCGAGAGGATCACGCAGGCCGTGATGGCACCGCGATTGGCAATGGGGGTAAACCCTGCCGAGGATGTTGCCGCGTTACTCATGGGCGTAGGCCGTGCTGCGCCCCAGGAGGTTTTCGACGAATTGCGGCAGGCCGCGTGCATGGTTGGTGTCGATGTCGACTTCCGTGCTCATGCCGGCGCGCAGCTGCGGCTTGCCGTCTTCGGCATGGACCGCAACGCGGAGCGGAATGCGCTGCACGACCTTCACCCAGTTGCCGGAGGAGTTCTGCGCAGGAAGCAGCGAGAAGCTCGAGGCAGAGGCCGGGCTGACGCTGGCGACTTCACCCTTCCAGGTCACACCAGGATAGGCATCGACCGAGACCGTCACGGGCTGGCCCGGCTTAACATAGGTGAGTTCGGTTTCCTTGGGGTTGGCTTCGATCCACATGTCCTGCGTCGAGACCAGCGAGAAGGCCGTCTGGGCCGGCTGCAGGTAGCTGCCGATCTGGATGGCATTCACGTTGGTGGCGACGCCATCGAAGGGCGCCTTGACGATCGTATGGTCGAGCTGGCGCTGGGCATCGTCAACCGCTGCCTGAGCCTGCATGTATTCGGGGAACTGTTCCAGCGGCAGGTCCAGATTGCCATTCAGCTTGGCCAGCGTCGCGGCAGCCTCGGCCTTGGCGACGTCCACCTTCTGCCTGGCGGCTTCGAGATCGTGGCTTGCCTGATCCAGCGTCGCCTTGGAGGCGGTGGCGGAGGAGACGAGCTTCTGTGCACGGGCATAGGCGTCTTCATAGAAGGGAAGATCGGCCTGGGCCTGCGTGATCTGGGCCTGATCCTGGGCGTAGGTCGCCTTCAGCGTCAGGAGATCGTTGCGCGCTGCATCGACCTTCGCCTTGGCGCTATCGAGCGCGATCTGGTAGCTCGCGGGGTCGAGTTTGTAGAGGACCTGGCCGGCCGTGACCTTTTCGTTGTCATGCACCTGGATCGCCTTCACCGTGCCGGCGACATCGGTGGAAACACCGGCAATCCGCGCCTGTACATAGGCGTTATCGACCGAAACGAGCTGGCCGCCGGTGACATAGTAATACCCGCCCACGACGAGCGCGATGGGAAGCGCTGCAAAGAGAAGGCCGCGAACGCGCGAGCGCTTGTTCCTGCCGGGCGCCGACACCGGGGTTTCCGGCGGAATCACGGTGCTCTTGGCTTCTGACGTATTGGCCGGGCGCTCCATCTTGGCAGCACCGGCATCTTCACCCTGGCGGATCTTCACTGGCTCAGACATTTCTCTTCTCGACTTCCGCTGCCGCCCGGCAGCCTTCACTCAGGTTGGATTTCATGGTTTCAAGCAATTCGCACAGCCGCACCCGGTCGGCATCGGGAATGCCATCCATCGCCTCGTTGCGGGTTTCTTCGCCCAGCTCATGCATGCCCTGGAGAAGGCGGCGCGCGGGCTCGGTGACGTAGAGCATCCAGATCCGCCTATCCGTCTCGTGCTTGCGGCGTTCGACGAGACCTCTGTCGGAGAGCTTGTCGATCAGCCGCATCAGCGTGATCGGCTCGACCTCCTGGATTTCGGCCAGCGCCCTTTGATGGATGCCCTCGTTCTTCGAAAGAAGAAGCAGGGTCTGCCATTGCGACCGGGTGAGACCGGCCGGCCGTGCTCGCTGCTCGAAACGCTTGCGCATCAGCCGCGCAACGTCGTGCAACAAAATCCCGATCGTCTGGTCTTTCCCTTGCATTAGCTCTGTCCGAAAAGATAAGCTTACTTATAATAAGGCAGCATATATATTTTCTCTTGCGGTTTCGCAAGTGGGTGTGACGGTGGTGGTGACGAAAAAGGCAGCGCCTCCGGGGAAAGCTTAGGGAAGGTTAGCGAATTGTCTTCAGCGGATTGCACTCACGCCGGGAGCGAGTAGTTTAGCGGTCAACGATTTGATGAAAGGAAGCCCGATGTCCTTCTTTCCCGGACAGGACCCCGAACCCGGCGACGCGCGCGCCTGCGATGCCGTCGAACTGCTGATCGTGCCGCGCACGAGCGATATCGGCGGGCTGGAAGTGCGGCGCGCCCTGCCCTCGGCCAAGCGCCGGCTGGTCGGGCCGTTCATCTTCTTCGACCGGATGGGGCCTGCCGTTCTCAAGGCGGATGCGGCGCTCGATGTGCGCCCTCACCCGCATATCGGGCTCTCGACCGTCACCTATCTTTTCGACGGGCAGATCACCCACAAGGACAGCCTCGGCAACGACATGGTCATCCAGCCGGGCGACATCAACCTGATGACGGCGGGGCGCGGCATCGTCCATTCCGAACGGTCGCCGGAAAAGCTGCGCGGCCATCCGCAATCGATTTCCGGCCTGCAGACCTGGCTGGCGCTGCCGGACCAGTTGGAAGAGATCGACCCGAGCTTTGCGCATACGGAAGCCGCCGTCATGCCAGAATTCTCACAGGCCGGACTTCAGGGCCGGCTCGTGATCGGGGCCTATGAGGGCATGGCATCGCCGGTGAAAGTGCCGACGGGCACGCTCTATCTCGACATCAAGCTCGATCCCGGCGCCCGCTTCTCGCTGGCGCCGAAGTGGGAGGAGCGCGCGGCCTATGTTCTTGCCGGCACGGTCACGGTGGCCGGAACGACGTTCGAGGCGGACCAGTTGCTGGTCTTGAGCCCGCGCGACGCCATTCTGTTCGAGGCCGGGCCGCTCGGCGCGCATGTCATGTTCTTCGGCGGCGATGCGCTCAGCTCCAAGCGCTATATCTGGTGGAATTTCGTCTCCTCGTCCAAGGAGCGGATCGAACAGGCGAAGGAAGAGTGGAAAACCGGCCGCTTCGACATCGTGCCGGGTGACGAGGAAGAGTTCACGCCTTTGCCGCAAGGCTGAAATGGATTATTCTTGAGATGATCGTTTCGCGTCATCGTCTTGCCGCTTTCAACGCGGAACACGATGGACTATAGGCAGTGGATTGCTTGACCGGCAAGAAGAGCAGGCATGAAACGGGCATGAGTGGCGACAGTCCTGTCGCCTGACTTGCTTACAGTATTTTTGTAAATGCGATTCCGGAAACGACGCGGCGACGCAAGTCTGCCGGAATTGCTTGAGAAGGCCGAGATCCATTGACGAGCGTACCCTCCACCCCTCTGCTCGACACCGTCCATATTCCGGCGGACCTGAAACAGGTCGAAGACCGTGATCTGCCGCAGCTTGCTTCCGAGCTGCGCGCGGAGATGATTGACGCTGTCTCCAAGACGGGTGGGCATCTGGGCGCGGGTCTGGGCGTCGTCGAGCTGACGATTGCGCTGCACAAGGTTTTCAACACGCCGGACGACCGCATTATCTTCGATGTCGGCCATCAGTGTTATCCGCACAAGATCCTCACCGGCCGCCGCGAGCGCATTCGCACGCTGCGCCAGGAAGACGGCCTTTCCGGCTTCACCAAGCGCGGTGAGAGCGAATACGATCCCTTTGGCGCCGGACATTCCTCCACCTCGATTTCCGCAGGCCTCGGCATGGCCGTTGCCGCCGATCTGCAGGGCAGCGACCGGCGCGTGATTGCCGTCATCGGCGATGGCGCGATGTCGGCCGGCATGGCCTTCGAGGCGCTGAACAATGCAGGCGCGCTGGATGCCCGCCTTATCGTCATCCTCAACGACAACGACATGTCGATTGCCCCGCCGACGGGCGCGATGAGCGCCTATCTGGCGCGTCTCGCCTCCGGCCGCACCTATATGGGCGTGCGCGAATTCGGCAAGAAGCTGACGGCCTATCTCGGCAAGACCGTGGACCGCGCCATCACGCGGGCGGTCGAACACGCACGCGGCTACGTCACCGGCGGCACAATGTTCGAGGAGCTGGGCTTCTATCATATCGGCCCCATCGACGGCCATTCCTTCGAGCACCTTCTTCCCGTTCTGCGCAACGTGCGCGACAACCAGCAGGGCCCGGTGCTGATCCATGTCGTGACGCAGAAGGGCAAGGGCTATGCACCTGCCGAAGCCGCCGCCGACAAGTATCACGGCGTCAACAAGTTCGACGTCATCACCGGCGCACAGGCCAAGGTGAAGCCGAATGCACCGAGCTACACCGCCGTTTTCGGCGAAACGCTCGTGCAGGAAGGCGCGCTCGACGACAAGATCGTCGCCATCACCGCCGCCATGCCGTCGGGCACGGGCGTCGACAAGTTTGCCGATGCCTTTCCCGCCCGCACCTTCGATGTGGGCATTGCCGAGCAGCATGCCGTGACCTTTGCCGCCGGCCTTGCCTGCGACGGGATGAAGCCCTTTGCGGCGCTCTATTCCACCTTCCTGCAGCGCGCCTATGACCAGGTCGTGCATGACGTGGCGATCCAGAAGCTGCCCGTACGCTTCCCCATCGACCGCGCCGGTTTCGTCGGCGCAGACGGGCCGACGCATGCGGGTTCGTTCGACACCGGCTATCTCGCCATGCTGCCGGGCTTCGTCGTCATGGCAGCTTCCGACGAGGCGGAGCTGAAGCATATGGTGCGCACCGCCGTTGCCTATGACGAAGGTCCGATCTCGTTCCGCTATCCGCGCGGCGAAGGCGTCGGCGTCGAGATGCCGGAGCGCGGCGCGATCCTGGAGATCGGCAAGGGCCGCATCGTCAAGGAAGGTACCAAGGTGGCCCTCCTCTCCTTCGGGACGCGTCTGGCGGAGTGTCTGCTGGCGGCGGAAGATCTGGAGGCTGCCGGTCTCTCGACGACCGTAGCGGATGCGCGCTTTGCCAAGCCGCTCGACGAGGACATGATCCGCCGTCTGGCACGCGAGCACGAAGTGCTGGTCACCATCGAGGAAGGCGCGATTGGCGGCTTTGCAAGCCACGTCCTGCAATTCCTCGCCCGCGAAGGCCTGATCGACGGCGGCCTGAAGGTGCGCCCGATGGTTCTCCCGGATGTGTGGATGGATCAGGCCAAGCCCGAGGCCATGTATGCCAAGGCCGGTCTGGATCGCGAGGGCATCGTCAGGACGGTGTTCGCGGCGCTGGGGACCGCGCACCTGACGCAGCGCGCGTGACGCCTCACTGCTGAAAATTCGCCGACACCAGCAGCAGGATTTCCAGATCCCGCTCGGGATAGAAATCCGTCTTCTGCATCTCGAAGGTCGTTGCACCCGTCTTCTTGATGCCGTCGCCGCAGAGGCTGATGATGTTTTCTGGCTTGCCCTTGTCTACCGTCAGCGTGAACTTGCCGATGGGGCCGGCCCAGTTGTTGCCGGTCATCAGGATGTAGGAAATCCAGTTCTCGACATAGAGCGGGCCCTTGCCGGCCTGGTTCTGTTTCCAGCTCTTCTGGGCGACCTTCACCATGTTGTCGTCCAGGCAATAGCGTTTGACGTAGTCGTTCCACTGCTCGCCCTTCGGCTGGCCGTTTTCATCCAGATAGGTCACGTCCACAGTCCCGCCGACGCTGGTCTTGTAGATGTGCTTGACGATCACGTCCTTGCCGGCCGGATAGACGGTCTTCCACCAGTAGACGGAATTCAGCGTCCAGTTCGACGTCGGGTGATCCTTAAGGCCCTTGCCGTCGTCCCATTGATCGACCCGCACGAGGCCGAGCGTGACAAGTTCGGCCAGCTTGTCGGCGGGCAGCTTTTCAAGCGCTTCGGTCGAGGCTTGCGAATTGGGGATGAGCGGGATGTTGAGCGCCTTCAGGCGGTCCGTCAGGTCGACGCCATGGACCAGCGTCTTCTGCTGCAGTTCCGGCTTGATGTCCTTGCCGTCCTGATTGACGGTGAAGCCAAGGAAGTTGTCGCCGGCATCGTAATCGATCGCCACGTTGAGTTCGACGCCGCTTTCGAGGTTCGGCATCGGGAAGGCGACCAGCGCTTCGATGTCCTTCGTCGCCTTGTTGTGGAAGCGGTATTCCACCGTGACCTTGTCCGGCGAGACATAAAGCTTTTCCTCGGCCATCTCGATATCGTCGGTCTGGACGAACTCGAGACCGCCGGTCTTCATCTGCGCGGTCGAGTCATTGCCAAGAGCGGGGGCGACCGCGCCCGTAAGAGCAAGCGCCGCCAGAGCGCAAAGGGCTTGCACTGTCTTCGTCATGTCTGTCCGTCCCCTCAAGTCGTGGACAGACGATAAGCACGGCGCGCGGGTTCCGGCAAGAGACTGCCGGGCAAGATCAGGCAGCGTCGCGCGACCGGCTCACCCACTGGCCGTCCGACAACTTGAAGCGTCCCACCATTTCGCGCAGATGCGAGGCCTCTCTGGCGAGGCCGTTGGTGGCCGCGTCCGTGCGTTCCACCATGGAGACGTTCTGCTGGGTCACATGATCCAGCGTGCCGAGCGCACGGTTGACGGCATCGAGGCTGGTCGACTGTTCGCCGCTGGCTTTGGTGATCGCGTCCATCAGCTCGTTGATCGAGACAATATGGGTGCTGATCATGTTCAGCGCCTCGCCCGTGTCACGGACATGGGCGACACCGCCGGCGACCTCGCGGGAGGAATTCTCGATCAGCGTCTTGATCTCGCGCGCCGCGTCGGCGGAACGGCCAGCCAGCGCGCGCACTTCCTGCGCCACGACCGCGAAACCCTTGCCGGCGTCACCCGCGCGCGCTGCCTCAACACCGGCATTCAGAGCGAGAAGGTTGGTCTGGAAGGCGATTTCATCGATGACGCTGATGATATTGGCAATCTTCGACGAGGATTCCTCGATGCGGCCCATCGCTTCTTCGGCATTGGCAACGACCGTGCCGGACTTGCGGGCGCTGTCATTCGCCTGCGCTGCCACGTTGCGGGCTTCCGCCACACGCTTGGCGGAGGAGGCTACATGCTGGGTGATCTGGGCGAGCGCTTCCGTTGTCTCGTCGAGCGAGGCGGCCTGGCTCTCGGTGCGCTTCGACAATTCGCCGACGCCGGAGGCAATTTCGTTGCTGCCCTGGTCGATGGAGCCGGCGGCATCGCGGATGGCGATCAGCGTTTCGCCGAGCTGGCGGACGGATTCGTTGAAGTCCTTGCGCAGTTCCTCGAATTCCGGCGCGAAGCGGCTATCGAGGCTGACGGAAAGATCCCCGGAGGCGAGACGCTTGAGGCCGCCTGCAAGGCCGGAGGTGGCAATGCGCAGCCGTTCGGCAGCATCGGCTTCCGCCTTTTCCTGCGCGGCCAGACGATCCGCCTCGGCGGTGAGACGATGTTCTTCCGCCTCCTTTTCCAGCCGCTTGTTGGCGGCAGACGCATCGCGGAAGACATCAAGCGAGCGGGCGAGCGCACCGATCTCGTCCTTGCGCCGGGCCATGCCGGTGGAGATGGAGAGATCGCCTGCGGCAAGGCGGCTGGTGAGCGCGGCAAGCCGGCGAAGAGGTCGCAAGGTGGTGAGGCGCAGGAGGCCGAAGATGAGGATGAGCGTGACGGCCAGTGTGCCGAGGCCGGTCAGGACACGACCCGTCAGCCGCTGCTGCCAGGCGGCGAGATCGGGACCGAGATCGACGGCGGCGCTATAGACGCCCATGGCCTCGCCCGGCTGGATATCCATCATGCCGGTGTGGCAGGTGCCGCAGCGCTCATCCGCCGCACTGCCCTGCCCCAGAATGACCGGGCGGGAGATGCGCAGCGTCGTGCCGTTGGCGACGGTTGCGGCGCGCTCCTTCGAGGTGAGAACCTGCTTGTCGAAATCGTCGTGCGCCGGCAATTGGCGGCTGCCCTGCTCCTTCTGGAAGTTCAGGACCTTGTCGGCCATGACGATCCAGATGCCTATGCCGGCATTTGACTTGGAGAACTGAGCCATCGTGCCGTTCAGCGTTTCCACCGCCGGGTCGCCATCCTCGATCTGGCCGCGATTGAGCATGGCCTGGACGTGAACCGCTTCCAGCATGTCGAGGGCTGCATTGCCACGCAGCTCGCCATTCGTCTCGATGCGGCGCTTGTCGCCCGCAATGTCGTTTGCCACCTTCAGGGCCTCGCCTGCAATCAGCACGGCGGACACGCTCAGCAGGATCTGCGCAGTGAGGGGAAGTGCGCGAAGTCTGGACAACATGGCAAGCTCCAACCGCTCCGCGCGGGGGCGAAGCCTTTCACCATCCACCCTAGCCGGGAATCCGTTAAGGTATGCTAAAATTCAAACTTGACGATTGTCAAATACGCTTGTTTTTCAATGGATTATAGCGATTTTCCGCCACGCCCTTCCGCAGGAATGAAACCGCTTTGGCGGCGTCCTGCACGGGTCGAATACCGATTTTTCTTGCGTTGTCGGGACGCGCGGGCCAAGACGGCGGCATGACAACAGGTGATCAACAGCGGCTCGACCAGATGCTCGTCGCGCAGGGCCATTTCGCGACCCGCTCGCGCGCCCGCGACGCGATTGCGCGCGGCACCGTGCGCATCGATGGCAAGCCTGTGACCAAGCCGGGACAGACGGTTTCCGCTTCTGCGACGATCGAGATCGACGATCCGGCGCAGGCCTATGTCTCGCGCGCGGCGCTGAAGCTGATTGCCGCGCTCGACCACTTCGCGCTTTCGCCGGACGGGCTCGACTGTCTTGACATCGGCGCGTCCACGGGCGGGTTCACGCAGGTCCTGCTGGAGCGCGGCGCGCGGCATGTGACCGCAGTGGATGTGGGCCATGACCAGTTGCATGAGAGCCTGACCGGCCATGCGCGTGTTGCCAATCTGGAAGGGCTCAATGCCCGCGAACTTGACGTCGCGCATCTTGAGGGTCGCTCCATCGGCGCTGTCGTGTCGGATGTTTCCTTCATTTCGCTTAAGCTCGCGCTGCCCCCTGCCCTTTCGCTGGCGGCACCCGGCGCTTTCTGCGTGCTGCTGGTCAAGCCGCAGTTCGAGGCGGGGCGAGAGGCGATCGGCAAGGGCGGCATCCTGAAGGATGCGTCCGCCGGACCGCGCATCGCCGCCGACATGGCCGAGTGGTTGGCAACCCAGCCCGGCTGGTCGCCGCTCGGCATCACGGACTCACCCATCGCCGGCGGCGATGGAAATCATGAATATCTGCTTGGAGGGCGCAAGGCGTGAGCGCGATCACTCTCGACATCACACGGCTGGGCGCTGAAGGCGACGGCATTGCGGAGACGGCAACCGGACCAGTCTATGTGCCTTTCGCCCACCCCGGCGACCGGCTGAAGGCTGCGGTGGAAAAATCTCAGGGCACGATCATGGCGATCACCGAACCTTCGCCCGACCGCATCGCGCCCGCCTGTCGGCATTTCGGCCCGGACGGCGAAAACGGCGCCTGCGGCGGCTGTTCGCTGCAGCATGTGGACCCGGCACTCTATGCCGAGTTCAAGCGCGGCCTCGTTGTCAACGCGCTGAAATCCAGAGGCATCGATGTCGAGGTGGGGGCGCTTGTTGCTGCCCATCCCGGCGAGCGTCGGCGCGCGGTTTTTGCGGCGCGCAAGACCGAGAAGGAATTGCTGCTGGGCTTCAACCAGGCCGGCAGCCATCACATCGTCAACATTTCCGAATGTCCCGTGCTGAAGCCATCGATCGTGGCGCGGCTCAACGATATCCGCATCGTCGGCCGGGCGCTTGCGCCGAATGCCGAGCCGTTCCGGATGGGTGTGCTGGAAACCCTGACCGGCCTCGACATCGCCGTGGATGGTCTGCCGAAGCTTTCCGACAAGCAGCGGCAATCGGCTATCGAAATCATCCTCAAGCTTCGCGGGATCGCGCGCGTCAGCCTCGACGGGGAAATCCTGATCGAGCCCTCGCGTCCTGTCGTACGTTTCGGAGCGACCGAGGCGAGCCCGCCCGCCGGCGGCTTTACGCAGGCCACGGTCGAGGCCGAAGAGGCCATGGCAACGCTTGTCGGGCAGATCGTCGGGAAGTCCAAGGCCGTCGCCGATCTCTTCGCCGGCTCCGGCACCTTCGCGCTGAGGCTGGCCGAGCAGTCGAAGGTACATGCGGTGGAAGGCGACGCGCGGGCAATTGCTGCGCTTGAGCAGGCGGCGCGCAAGCGTCAGGGCCTGAAACCGGTCACGGCGGAACGGCGAGACCTCTTCCGTCGCCCGATGATGGCGAGCGAGCTGAAGAATTTCGACGCGGTGGTCTTCGATCCGCCCCGCGCAGGCGCAGAATCGCAATCAAAAGAGCTTGCGCGTTCAACAGTTCGTAAAATTGCCGCGGTAAGCTGCAATGCACAGTCGCTCGCGCGCGATCTCTCGATCCTCATCGCCGGCGGCTATCGTGTGGTGGCCGTCACGCCGATTGATCAATTCCTCTGGTCGCCGCATGTCGAAGTCGTGGCCGCATTGGAGTGGCCGAAGAAATAGAGTAGGGTTGTTGTGTCCATGGTCGATCAGGCGGCAGGTATCGTGAAAGAAGCAGCGCCGAAAAAGCGGCGGGTGAGAACCTCACGGATCTTGCGGAAAATCGCCGACGACATGTCCAACGAGCGCATCTCCGTCCGGTATCTTCTCGATACGCTTGGCGACCGCGCCATCGGCGCCCTGATGCTGGTCTTCGCCTTTCCGAACATCATGCCGACGCCACCGGGGACCTCCGCAATCCTCGGCGCGCCGCTGGTGTTTCTGGCCGCGCAGCTCACCTTCGGCATGAAGCCCTGGCTTCCCGCCATCATCGCCGATCGCTCCATGGCGCGCGCGGATTTCGCCTCGATCATCAACAAGGCGCATCCGTGGCTCACCTGGGCGGAACGGCTTCTGAAGATGCGGCTTTCGTTCCTGACCGAGCCGCCGGTCGAGTATTTTGTAGGCCTGCTCTGCCTGATCCTTGCGATCGTGCTTCTGCTTCCCATACCGCTCGGCAACATGCTGCCTGCGCTGACGATCTGCATCTTCTCTTTCGGCATTCTTGGCCGCGACGGCGTCTGGACACTCGCCGGCATCGTCGCCTTCGTCGTCTCCATGGTCATCGCCAGCGGGGTGATCTACGGCATGGCCAAGGCGGCGTTCTACTTTGTCGAGAAGGCCTTGATGGGCTGATAGGGAGACATATCCAGCCGGATATGAAAATGGCGGCCGAGGCCGCCATTCTTGTTACTTCTTCCGGCTCATAAACGCCTGGAAGGCCTGCATGGCTTCCTGCGACCTGAGTTGGTTGGTGAAATGCACCATTTCCTCGCTCATGCGCGCCTCGACCTCGCCGACGGAACCCTTGAGCAGCTTGCGGGCCAGCGCCAGCGCCTTGGGCGGGCGCGAGGCGAGCATGGCGGCAGCCTTGAGGGTTTCGCTCTCGACCGCGTCTTCGGCAACAACCTTCCAGACGAGACCGGCCTCGCGGGCTTCCTCGCCCGAGAAACCTATACCGGCCGCAAACATGGCAAAGGCGCGCTGATGGCCCATGATGCGGGGACCGAGTAGCGACGAGGCTGCTTCCGGAACCAGCGCCAGATCGACGAAAGGCGTCCGGAATTCGGTGCGCGCGGTGGCGAACGTCATGTCGCAATGCAGGTTCATCGTCGTGCCGATGCCGATGGCAAGACCGTCGACGCCGGAGAGAAGCGGCTTTTCGAAGCGCGCCAGCTCGAAGATGAAGCGGTTGACGTCGCGGCCGGCCTGCGGATCGACAGCGATCGCCATGAAGTCGGCCAGATCGTTGCCGGAGGAGAAGCTGCCGGGCACGCCGAAGATGACGACGGCACGGACGCTGTCGTCCTTGTTGGCGTCCACGAGCGTGGTCGCCATAGTGTCGTACATGGCCCGCGTCAGCGCATTCTTCTTGTCCGGGCGGTTCATGCGGATGACGAGGACACCCGGATGCGATTCCGGGCGCTCGATCAGGATATGGTCGGTCATCGGTTTCCTCCTCCCGGATAACTTCAGGATGCCAGCAACATGCGGGCGGCGGCCAGCGCATCGGCGCCGTTGACGATACGATCCTTGAGCGATGCCGTTTCCGAGATCAGGTTTTCGGCGGCGAAGCGGCAGAGCGCAATGCGGCCCGACTGCTGGCCGTCACCGGCATCGACGAGACCGCCCTTGGCCAGATAGCTGCCAACCAGCGTCAGGCCCCAGAGGCGCTGATAGGCTGTGGCGCCTGCTGCGGCTTCTGCGGCCTTGCCTGCGGCAAGCGCTGAAAGCAGCCATTCGGAGGCCTCTTCCAGATCGGCAATCGAGGCGTCGAGTTTGTCCGCCGTCTTGCCGAAACCGTCGAAATTGGAGCCGCGCACCTGCTCGGCAATCTCCTTCAGTTCCGCGATGAAGCCGCGGACATGGTTGCCGCCCGACTGCGGCAGCTTGCGACCGACGAGGTCGCCGGCCTGAACGCCGTTCGTGCCTTCATAGATCGGCGTGATGCGCACATCGCGGTAATAGCGGGCCGCACCGGTTTCCTCGACGAAGCCCATGCCGCCATGGACCTGAATGCCGTGGGAGGCGATTTCCACGCCGGCATCGGTCGGGAAGGACTTGGCGATCGGGGTAAGCAGGTTGGCCCGCTCCTGCCAGTGGCGCTTGGCCTCCGGATCTTCGGCCCGCATCGACATGTCGATGGCGAAGGCGCAGGCATAGGTCATGGCGCGCGACCCTTGGGTCAGCGCCCGCATGGTCAACAGCGTGCGGGCGACGTCCGGATGTTCGATGATCGGGCTCATGCCCTCGCCCTTCCAGCCAGGTGCGCGGCCCTGCAGGCGCTCGCGGGCATAAGAGGTGGCCTTCTGGGTCGCGGCTTCGGAAACACCCACACCCTGCATGCCGACGCCGAGGCGTTCGTTGTTCATCATCGTGAACATGGCGGCCAGACCGTGGTTTTCCTCGCCGACCAGCCAGCCGACCGCGCCAGCCTCATCGCCAAACTTGCCGTCGCCAAAGATCATCGTGCAGGTGGGCGAACCGTGGATGCCAAGCTTGTGCTCGATGGAATGGCAATGCAGATCGTTGCGGCTGCCCAGCGATCCATCATCGTTGACGAAGAACTTCGGCACGATGAAGAGAGAGATGCCCTTGGAGCCCTTGGGAGCATCGGGAAGGCGGGCCAGCACGAGATGGATGATGTTGTCGGTGAAATCGTGTTCGCCGTAGGTGATGAAGATCTTCTGGCCGAAGATGCGATAGGTGCCGTCGGGGCGGCGCTCTGCGCGGGTCTTCATGCCGCCGAGATCGGTTCCGTTGCCGGGCTCGGTGAGGTTCATGGACCCCATCCACTCGCCCGACACCATCTTCGGCAGGTACTTTTGCTTCAGGGCATCGGTGGCATGAGCATTGATCGCCTCGATGGCTCCAATCGTCAGCATCGGGCCGAGCGCGAAACCGAGCGAGCAGGCATTCCACATCTCGAACGTGGCCATGTGGAGCGACTGCGGCAGGTGCTGGCCGCCAAACTCTTCAGGGCCGGCCAGCGAATTCCAGCCACCCTCGGCCCAGCGCCGGTAAAGATCGGCCCAGCCGTCCGGCGTTTTCACGCCGCCGTCGACATGTCGCGCGCCCTGCTTGTCGCCGGCATCGGCCAGCGGCGCGACTTCCTCTTCGGCGAAGCGTCCGGCTTCGGTGAGGATTGCATCCAGCAGGTCCTCGCTCAGATCGCCGAGCAGCCCCTGCTCCATGGCTTCGCCGAGGCCAGCTACATGCTTGAGCGTGAACGCGATTTCCTCAACAGGCGCCTTGTACATCGATAATCCTCCCGACAATTTTCGCGCACAACATGAAGCGGCGCATCCGTTTGTCAATTCGTCCAATGGCTAATTTATTTTTACGTGCACGTCAACGTCAAGGGCGGATTTCAGCCCGCTACAGTTCACCGCGGAGCGTCCGGTAGAGATCCTTGTACTCCAGTTCTGGGCAATGCAGTGGCAATAAAAGATTAACCATGTTGCGGCAGAATTCAGGTTGGTTGCGTGGCGGATTTGATGGATATGGCGGTTCTGCGATATTTCGACAGCAGCAGAATGAAGAAGAAGGCACAGCTGCCCGTCGCTGTGCATACGGAATTCCTGCGCACAGGCCGCATCATCCGGCCGCAGGACACCTGGATCGAAGAAGAGAAGCGCTATCTCACGCATGACGAAGTGGCGGCCATCACGGGCAAGCGCCTGGAGCGCGCCGGCGAAACCACCCACGAACGCCTGAACGGATTTCACCGCGCCATCCAGTTTCCCAGGATGATTTTCCACCGGACGCTCGCTGCTGCGCCGCATCTGGGCTACTGCCACGTCACGGCCTCCAAGACGAAATTCGCCGAATATGACGATGTGACCTGGGGCTTCTATATCGCGAACTTCCTCGCCGATATCGGCACCTCGGAAAGCTTTTTCGATCATATCAACCCGCGTCAGGGCCGCATGTACTTTGCCGTCGCCATGGCTGCGGACAAGAGCGGCGGAAAGCCGAAGCTGACGATCAACACCGCCGTGCGCGGCAACGGAGTTCTCTTCCGCACGCACGATCCCAAGACGGCCATGAAGAATGTACTGATGCTGGGCGCGCGCAACGAGCAGCTGCGCGCCATCATCCGCGCCATCGGCTGATATTTTCGGGAAGGCGCGAGAAGCGATCCCACTCCTCCATTGCATTTCAGCCGCACGGGCGTGTAGTGAAGCCCATCGGAAGGATGCGCATGGCGACGATCTACGACATCGAGATTGAGACTGAGGCTGCGATGGACGCCGCGCTGAAGGCGCTCGCCCGCGAGGAGCCCATCGCCATTCCGACCGAGACGGTCTATGGGCTCGCCGCCGATGCGACCAGCCCCTATGCGATTTCCAGCATCTACGAGAAGAAGGGTCGGCCGCGCTTCAACCCGCTGATCTGCCATGTGTCGGATCTCGCCATGGCCGAACAGTATGGCGAATTCGACACGATGTCGCGCAAGCTGGCGCTCGCCTTCTGGCCCGGGCCGCTGACGCTGGTCGTGCCGCTGAAGGCGAGCAGCGCCATTCATCCGCTGGCAACGGCAGGTCTTTCGACCGTGGGCTTGCGCGTTCCGGCAGGCTTTGCCGGAAAGCTGATTTCACGCTTCGGCAAGCCGCTCGCCGCCCCAAGCGCCAACACGTCCGGCCGCATCAGCCCGACTTGCGCGATGGATGTCGAGGACGATCTGGGGCAGAAGCTGCGCGTCATTCTGGATGGCGGGCCGACAAAGGTGGGCGTGGAGTCCACCATCGTGAAATCCGATGAGCAAGGTGTCCATCTGCTTCGCCCCGGCGGGCTCTCGGTGGAAGATATAGAGCGCGTCATCGGCGGGCGGGTGTTGCGCGATGTCAGCCAGACGGCGGCCATCGAGGCGCCGGGCATGCTTGCCTCGCATTATGCGCCGGACGCCAAGGTGAGGCTGAATGCCAATCGGGTTTCGCTCGGCGAAGCGCTGATCAATTTCGGCGGGCAAAGCGTCTTGGATGCCGACAAGGCCGTCGCTATCTTCGATCTGAGCCCCGCCGGCAACCTGCGCGAGGCGGCGGCCAATCTTTTCTCGACGCTGCGCGCCGCCGACCGGACGGGTGCTTTTTCGATTGCGATTGCGCCCGTGCCCATGACAGGATTGGGCGAAGCGATCAACGATCGCCTGATGCGCGCCGCTGCCCCGCGAGGAAAATGAAAATGCCATCCCCTGACCTGATCGACCGTTTCGCCGCCATCGTCGGAAGCGGAAACGCGCTGCGTGCGCCTGCCGATGTGGAACCCTATCTGACCGAAGGCCGCGGGCTTTATCGGGGGACGACGCCGCTGGTGCTGCGCCCCGGTTCAACGGACGAGGTCGCGGCGATCTTGAAGCTGGCCAGCGAGACGAAGACGCCGATCGTGCCCGTCAGTGGCGGCACGGGGCTTGTGGGCGGCGGGGTGCCGCGCGCCGAGGGACAGGATATTGTTCTGTCGCTGGCGCGGCTCAACCGCATCCGCGATGTCGATCCGGTCGCCAATGTGATCGCGGTCGATGGCGGTGTCATTCTGGAGGATGTGCATAACGCCGCCGAGGCGGTGGACCGGCTGTTTCCGCTGTCGCTGGGCTCGGAGGGCTCCTGCCGGGTGGCGGGGAACCTCTCCACCAATGCCGGTGGCACCGCCGTGCTCGCCTATGGCAATATGCGCCAGCTCTGCCTCGGGCTCGAAGTCGTGCTGCCGACGGGCGAGATCTGGGACGGGATGCGGCGGCTGAAGAAGGACAATACGGGTTACGACCTGCGCGATCTCTTCATCGGCGCGGAAGGTACGCTGGGCGTCATCACCGGCGCGGTGCTGAAGCTCTTTCCGCGCCCACGCGGGCATCAGGTGGCCTTTGTCGGCCTGAAGAGCCCGGCGGATGCGCTGAAGCTCTTCGAATACGCGGCCGGACTTTGCGGCACGGCGCTGACCGGGTTCGAGCTGATGCCGCGCATCGGCGTCGAGTTCACGACGAAGCATATTCCCAACGTGCGCGATCCCCTCTCGATCGTGCATCCCTGGTATGCACTGATCGACATCTCGACATCGGACGCGGAAGAGACAGCCGAGCGGATGATCGGCACCCTACTGGAAACAGCATACGAGCGCGGGCTGATCGACGATGCCGTCGTGGCCTCATCCGAAGCCCAGCGCAAGGCGATCTGGCATATGCGCGAGAGCATGTCGGATGCGCAGAAGCCGGAGGGCGGGTCGATCAAGCATGACGTTTCGGTGCCCGTCTCGCAGGTGCCGGATTTCATGGCGGAGGCGGAGAAGGCGGTGATGGCCGCCGTGCCCGGTGCGCGCATCTGCGCCTTCGGGCATCTCGGCGACGGAAATATCCATTACAACATTTCCCAGCCGGTCGGCGCCGACAAGGCCGCCTATCTCGCCCGCTGGCGCGAGGTGAACGCCATCGTCCACGGCATCGTGCTCAAGCATGGCGGCTCGATTTCGGCCGAGCACGGCATCGGCCAGCTGAAGCGCGACGAACTCGCCAGCATCCGCAGCCCCATCGAAATGGACCTGATGCACCGCATCAAGGCCGCCTTCGACCCCGCCGGCATCATGAACCCCGGCAAGGTTCTGCAATGAGCGCGAAAGTCGGTTTCAAGCTGCGCCTGACGCTTCCCGGCGACCATCCGCTGGGGCCGGGCAAGGCGCAGTTGATGGAGCTGATCAAGACGCACGGTTCGATCCGTTCGGCGGGCGCGGCCATGAACATGTCCTATCGCCGCGCGTGGCTCCTGATCGACGAGCTGAACGGCATGTTCCGCGAGCCGGTCGTGCTGAAGGTTCAGGGCGGCAAGCAGGGCGGCGGGGCGACGCTGACGCCGTTTGGGGAGGAACTGCTGGCGCGGTTCAGGAGCATGGAAAAGCGGGCGGAAGACGCGATGGGCGGTGATCTTGCGTGGATTGAGGCGGCGCTTGGGGTGCCGGTGGTGAAGAAGGGTGAGGCGGAATAGGTGGGTGGGGGGGGGTCGGTGTACATCATCTGCCCGACGACCCCCTCTCTGACCGCAGTCCTCCGGAACAAGTCTCTGTCCAAAAGTTCAATAATCCCGACGCAGGGAACGTGTTAAGGCTGGCTGACATTTATCATGCAGCAAAGCCGGACACCCCCATGTCGAATACCGCCCTCGCCCCTTCCGACACCATCAAGCCCTGGCAGGTCATGGCGGCCGGGATGGCGGCGATGTTGTTGACGGTGGGGATTGCACGCTTCGCCTATACGCCGATGCTGCCGCTGATGCAGGCGCAGACCGGCATGTCGCCCTTTGTCGGCGGGCTGCTCGCGACCGTCAACTATGCCGGCTACATGACCGGCGCGCTGCTCGCCTCGACCATTTCGGATGCGCGGCGGCGCTACCAAGTCTATCGGATCGGCCTCGTCGCAGGCGTTGTTGGCACGCTCGGCATGGGACTGACGCAACAGACATGGGTATGGCTCGTGCTGCGCTACATCGCAGGCGTCGGCGGGGCCTCGGGTATGCTGCTCGCTTCGGGCATGGTGCTTGCATTTCTGGTGCGGCACGGGCGGCGGCCGGAGCTGGGGCTGCATTTCATCGGCCTTGCCATCGGCATCATCGTTTCTGGCGGTCTGGTGATGGCGACCAGCGGGTGGCTGGACTGGACGGGGCAGTGGCATGTCTTCGGCGCGGTCACGCTGGCACTTCTGATCCCGGCGTGGTTCTGGATGCCCGCTCCCGATAGCGCAACGCCTCAGCGCGCAGCGGGGGCGGCCAAGGTTCCGCATCCGGGCGCCTGGCTGCTCAACCTCTCCTATTTCTGCGCCGGTGTCGGCTTCGTCGTCAGCGCGACCTTCGTCGTTGCGGCGGCGGCGAAGGTGCCGCAGCTTTCGCATCTCGGTCCTTTCATCTGGATCGTTGTCGGTGTTGCCGCCATTCCGGCGACACTTGCCTGGGACCGACTGGCGCGGCGGATCGGCGACGTTCCGACGCTGATCGTGGCCTATGCGTTGCAGATCGTGGGGATCGTCCTGCCGGTCGTGAGCCATAGCGCGGTTGCGGGCGTGGGCGGCGCGCTGCTTTTCGGCGGGACCTTCATGGGCATCGTCGCGCTGACGCTGGCGCTGGCGGGCAAGCGCAACAGCGACAATCCTTCCGGCGCGATGGCGCGGCTGACGCTCTCCTATGGCGTGGCACAGATCGTTGCGCCCGCCGTGGTCGGACGGATCGCGGAGATGACGGGCAGCTATGATATCGGGATGATCATGGCGGCCGTCACCATGGCCGTCGGCATCATCCTGCTCTGGGTCTACGGCCGGGCGTCCTGACGGCGAAACAGGCCCTGCGTGTCGATGGACACGGACTTGAACAGCAGGCTCACCGGCTGACCTTCCGCAAGCGCCATGCGCGCCGCCGAATGGCGCGTGACCTGCACCAGCACGACTTCGCCGGAGCAATTGACCGTCACCCAGACGCTGCCTGCGCGCTCTTCAAGCGCGAGAACGCGGCCCTCCAGGCGGTTGAGCGCAGAGAGGTTTCCGGGTTCGCCGATCCCCAGAATAATGTCCTGCGCGGCGACATAGACGCGGACCCAGTCGCCGGGTTCGGCGGACCCGCGTTTCAGATAGAGGCTTCCCGCCCGGCTGTTGGCAACCGTCAGGCCCTCGCCTTCCAGATGGTGACTGATCCGGGCGCTGATGAAGGTGGCTGGCTCCATGTCCTCGGGCATCGGGCGCGTGCCGCCGAGAACCGCTCCCGGCTCGCCCTGCGCCACGACGCCACCGCTGGCGACAGAAACGACGCGATTGGCAAGACGCGCCACCTCTTCCATGGCATGGCTGACATAGAGGATCGGGATGCCGGTTTCGTCGCGGACATATTCGAGATGCGGCAGGATCTCGGCCTTGCGGGCCTGATCGAGTGCGGCAAGCGGTTCGTCCATGATAAGCAGCGACGGCGTGGAAAAGAGAGCGCGGCCGATGGCGACACGGCTTCTCTCGCCGCCAGAGAGGCCGGCGGGCCGGCGATCAAGCAGATGTCCGATGCCAAGCAGGTCGATCAGGCGGGTGTCCGCCGCTTCCTCCACCCTCACGGGGCGGAAATGGCGGGCATACTGAAGGTTCTGCCGCACGGTCATATGCGGGAAGAGCCGACCTTCCTGAAACACATAGCCGATGCGGCGGCGCTCGGCGGGCAGGAATATGTTGCGGTCGCTGTCGAACCAGGTCTCGCCATTGAAGGTGACGTGACCCGCCTGCGGGCGGATGAGGCCGGCGGCGATATTGGCGAGCGTCGTCTTGCCGGAGCCGGAGGGGCCGACGAGGGCCGTCAGGCCCTCGCCTGCCGAGAAGGCCACTTCAAGCCGGAACTCGCCCTGCGCGTGACGGATATCGACATCAAGCATCCCGGCCCTCCGTGCGGGCCTGTACCCGGCGGGCCAGAAGTTCCGAAGCCAGCAGCGCGGCCATCGACACACCGACGGAAATCAGCGTGAGCCGCATCGCGCCTTCATCGCCGCCCGGCACCTGTGTGTAGCCGTAGATCGCGGCGGCGAGTGTCTTCGTTTCGCCGGGGATGGCGGAGACGAAGGTGATGGTCGCGCCAAATTCGCCCATGGCCTTGGCGAAGGCGAGGATGGTTCCTGTCACAATGCCGGGCATGATCAGCGGAAGGGTGACTGTGCGGAAGACATCGAAACGGCTCGCGCCCAGGGTGGCGGCGGCCGATTCCAGCCCCCGGTCGAGGCCTTCGATGGAAAGACGGATCGCCCGCACCATCAGCGGAAAGCCCATTACGGCGGCGGCGAGCGCAGCACCGGTCCAGCGGAAGGAGAGCACGATGCCGAAGACCTGGTCGAGCACGCTGCCGATCGCGCCCTTGCGGCCGAACAGGATGAGCAGGATATAGCCCGTGACGACGGGCGGCAGGATCAGCGGCAGATGGACGAGGCCGTTCAGAACACTCTTGCCGGGGAAGGATTTGCGCGCCAAAACCCAGGCAACGGCAATGCCGAAGGGCAGGCTGGCGGCGCTTGCGACCACCGCCACCTTGAGGCTGATCGCCAGCGCCATCCAGTCTTCTTCAGAAAGTATCATTCCGCCGCCGCTTGTCCGCCATCACTTCGCGGACAATACCGTAAAGCCCTGCCCTGTGAAGCTGGCTTCCGCCTTCTTCGACCGAAGATATTTCTGGAACTCGGCGGCAAGCGCGGGCGCGTTCTTCAGTTCGGCGACGGGATAGATGATCGGCTCATGCGAGCCTTCCGGGAAGGTGCCGACAACTTTCACGCCGGTATCGGCTTTGCTGTCGGTCATGTAGACGATACCCAGCGGGGCTTCGCCGCGCGAGACGAGAAGAAGGGCGGCGCGGACATTTTCGGCTTCCGCCAGCTTGTCCTTGACGCCATCCCAGACACCGAGGTTGATCAACGCCTGTTTGGCGTAGATGCCGGCGGGCACGCTCTCGACTGCGCCGACAGCGAGACGTCCGCCGGCAAGTGCTCCGGAAAGGTCGAAGCCCTTGACGAGTTCATAGGTCTTGGCCGCGTCCTTGGGGCCGACCAGAACCAGTGCGTTGCCGAGCAGGTGGTCGCGCGTCTCCTTCTTGATCAGGTCGCCCTTGGCCAGATAGTCCATCCACTTGAGGTCGGCGGAGATGAAGAGATCGGCCGGCGCGCCGGCTTCGATCTGCTTGGCGAGCGCCGAGCTTGCGGCATAAGTCAGCACGACATCATTCCCGGTTTCCGCTTTCCAGTCCCTGGCGATCCCGTCCAGCGCGTTCTTGAGGCTGGCCGCCGCGAAGACCCTGACCTCGCCGGCCGCCGCAGACACGGCGTTGAGAACCGAGAGCGCGAGAACGGTGGCGGCCAGAAGTCCTGTAGCGAAGGTGCGGCGATGCATGAAATTCTCCCTTATCGTTATGTCCCATTGGATATAACGACTCTCAATGGAAAGCAACCGCGCGACATGCGCGGCAATGCAAAGGCAGATTATCAGCGCTTGAGCTGGGAGAGTGTGAAGAGCGTGTCGGCGCTGAGCGATGCGCCGCCGCTGCCCGGAGACAGGATGGACAGCGCCGAAGCGCCACCGCTCACCGTGTTGTTCTGGATATCGAAGAGGGCGGTGAACTTCTTGACCATGCCCTTGACCTTTTCGGGATCGGACAGATCTTTCAGGTTCATCACGGACTTCACCTTCTCGGCCTGCGTTTCGATCGGCAGGGTGGAGAAGCCGTCGGGCAGGTTGTTGCTGGTCTTGAAGAACTGCAGCAGCGCCTGGTCCGCCAGAATGTCATAGGCAGACGTGATTGTCGGCGCCATGCGCTGGAAATAGAGCGCGAGGCGCGTGCCGGCATTGTCGTCGCCGGCTTCGGTTTCCAGCGTCTGCTGGTAATAGTTGTCGACGGTTGCGATGCGGGCGCGGCGGTCCATGGCGCCGGATTGATCGATTGTCGCGATCTTGCCTGTCTTGTTGTCGAAATTGAACGCACCGGCCAGCTGCGCCCAGCGCTGGTCGGGCTGCGTGTTGGCGAAGCTCTTCGGGTCGTTCAGATCCGAGGAGAAGACCTTCTTCAGGAAGTCCTTCGTCACCTTGG
Organism: Hyphomicrobiales bacterium; assembly: GCA_900467685.1. Taxonomy (GTDB): domain Bacteria; phylum Pseudomonadota; class Alphaproteobacteria; order Rhizobiales; family Rhizobiaceae; genus Ensifer_A. The sequence continues at coordinate 164,155 of UBQX01000010.1, read as the reverse complement.
CGGGGTCGAAGCCATAGGAGCCGAGCATGACCTTGACGAGCTTGCTGTCGGACAGGAGCTTGTCGACCGAATCCAAACCCTGGATCGTCTTGGTGTAGTAGTTCATGTCGTCGGTCGCACCAGCCTTGGCGGCCTTGTTGTCATAGCGCGTCTGCATCTTGACGTAGTTCTGCGCCATCAGCGAAATTTCGGCCTGGGACTGGGCGAGCCGCGGGGCGGTGATCTTGCCGTCCTTGTCGAAATTGTATTCCTTGGCGAGCGCCAGATAACGCTTGTCGGACAGCTGGTTCACATAGCTCTTCGGATCGTTGACGTCGCTTTCCAGCACCATCCGGATCTTGGCCTGCGACTCATCCTGTGCGGCGAGACCCACGGAATGCAGCGCGAAGCTGTAGAGAGCCGTGTTATTGATCAGGTCGTCGGCCTTCTTCACCTGACCGATATGCGTGCCATAATAATTGTAGATGGTCGCATCGTTGGCGTCGTCGTCCTTGCCGTAGTTCCCGAGATAGCGGTTCTGCAGCTTGGTCAGGTTGTCGCTGGTCATCGCAGCGCCGCCGGCCTTCACGTCGCCATTGGTATCGAAATTGAACATCTTGGCGATCGCCGTCCAGGTGTCCCCGCCCTGCTGGTTGGCGTAGTTGTTCGGTGTGGATGTGTCGCTGGTCACGATGTTCTGGAAGGTCGTCCCCAGCATCGTTGAGGACAATCCAAGCGCGGTCTTGACGAGCGAGAAAAGACGATCGTTGCCGGTGATATCGCTGGCCTTCGTCACCTTGGCCATCTGATCCGCCAGATAGGTATTGTTCAGCTGCGCGGCGAGCGGCGACACATGGCTCGGAACCGTTGTGACATAGGTTTCCGTGGTCTTGGCGATCTGGGCTGCGCTCTGCGCCGCCACTCCGCTGTCGAGGCCGCCGCTTGTATTGAAATTGAACGCGTTGCGCAGATCCAGCGCCTTTTGCTTCAGCAGATAGCGCGAAGCCGTGTCGGTGGGCAGGCTGTTGACGTAGCTGGCGCTGTCATTGACGTCGCTGGTCAGGATCTTCTTGATGAAATCGCGCGAATAGGTGTCGGGGTCGAGACCGGAAGTCTTCATCGCATAGGTGAAGAGCTTGCTGTTGTTCATGAATTCGTCGACTGTCTTCACCGTCGGCATCGCCTTCTTGTAATAGGCGGTATCGGTGGAAACAGCGGCTTCCTCGGCAGCGAGCTGATCCTTGTAGGCCTGGACGGTCGAGTCCTTCTGCGCCGTCGTCTGGACCGCAGCAGTTTCCTTCCCGAACTGGAAGGCGTTGGCGAAATCGCGATACTTCTGGTCGGAGAGGCGGTTGACGAAGCTTTGCGGGTCGGTGAGATCGCTATCCAGCACCTTCTTCATGAAGGCCTTGGCATAGGTCATGTCATCGAGCCCATAGGCCTTCATGGCATAGGAATACAGGCGATAGTCGCCCATGAATTCCTTGACCGAGGTCACCTTGGAGATATTGGTGTTGAAGTAGTCCGTCTCGCGCTTGGTCTGACCTTCGGACGCAACGCGATCCAGGGACTTGGACATGTTCCTGGCAATTAGGTCATAGCTGAGAAATGTCGAAACCATCGGCGACTTCCGCGCGCGCACTTCCGGAAATCAAAGCCTACACGAGAAACCTTGCCCAAACCTTTAAGAAGGAATGAAGAAGGCGAGCATTCGCGTTCACACTCCCTCAACCGTGTCGGGTTTGACTTCGATAACCATCTGGGAATGCAAAGATTTCTTAACCGCGAATATTAAGCCGGACGGAAGATAGGCCCGCTAACTTCACCCTACCAAGAGGGCAAAAGCCCCGAGAGAAGAGCCCCAGGCTCTCAAGGAAAACAGGGTGTAATGAACATGCGCAACGTAGCAATGGGCCCGGTATGGGCCGAGGCAACCTTTCGGCTCGATCCGAAACACTTGCCCCAGCAGGTGTCCTATTCTGGACAATCCAACGCCGGCGACGTCTCGGTCACGCTCGACGAGCGTGGCGCGGTTCTGAAGAAACTTTTGCCGACAAGCGGCCTGCCGATTTCCTTCGCTCTTCCCGCCCGAACCTTCCGCGGTGTTGCAGCTCGCGCCATAGACCATGGCGACGGCCGCGTGACCGTGACGCTGGAACTGCACCATGACGATCCGGAGCTGAGCATTCCGCTGCTCGTCGCCCACGATCTCTGCGACATCGCCGCCGACTGGCGCTCATGGGCGGATGCCTACAATATTCCGATGCTGATGGTGGAGGCCGATGGGGTTGCCCGTCCGCTCGAAGAGCACCTGACCAACATCGCCAACAAGAATTCCGCCCCCCGCCGCCGGCACTCCTACTTTGCCGACCGCCGCCCGCGCTTCCTGGTTCGCCGTTCGATCGGCCAGCTGGGCGTGACCATGAAAATCGAAGGCCGGGAGATCATCGCCCGGAACTAAAGACCCCTAAGAAGCATTCAAAGAGGACTCCAGTCACTCTTGGGCCGGCCTTTTCCCCTGAAGGTCGGCCCTTTTTCTTTGGCTATCGTCCCCCTGGATCAGGAAAAGGGGATGGCAAAGAGCAGACCGGCGAAGATGATCGCACCAACGATGTGATTGAAGCGGAAGAGCTTCAGGCATTGCGCCGTGTCATCAATATCCAGCACCTTGATCTGCCAGACGAAGGCTACGCCCGCCGCGATGAGGCCAAGATAGGCGACGAAGCCAAGCTGGGCCAGTGCATAGGCGATTCCGAGAAGCGCGAGCGTAAGCCCATAAAGCCCGATCAGCCAGTTGGCCGTGTTCTCACCAAAGAGGCGCGCGGTCGAGCGAACTCCGATCAGCGCATCGTCCTCACGGTCCTGATGCGCGTAAATCGAGTCATAGCCGATCGTCCACGCCACAGCGGCGACATACATGACGACGGCGGCAAGCGAGACGTTCCCAAAGACCGCAGCCCATCCCATCAGCGCACCCCATGAGAAGGCAAGACCGAGGAAGAATTGCGGCCAGTCGGTGAAGCGCTTAGCGAATGGATAGAGCGCGACCACGGCCAGCGATGCGATGCCGAGGAAAATGGAAAATGTGTTGAACTGAAGCAGGATCACCAATCCGACAAGCGCCTGCGCAACCATGAAGATCTTGGCCTGCCGGCGCGTGGCGCGGCCCGAGGGTAGCGGCCGCGAGCGCGTGCGGGCGACTTTCGCATCGATCTCATGATCGATCAGATCGTTATAGGTGCAACCAGCCCCGCGCATGACAACCGCGCCGACGAAGAACAGGAACAGATGCGCCACGAATTGCCGGAGGCTGAAGCTGCCGGCCGCAGCTGTCGCATTCGCCGCCATGCCCGCCGACCAGAAGCACGGCCACATGAGAAGCTGCCAGCCGATCGGCCTGTCCAGCCGGGCGAGCTGCGCATAGGGCCAGGCGGCGCGGGGCAGCCAGCGGTAAACCCAGTTGTCGGGGGTCGCATCGGCGACGCGGGATGTGGTCTGGTCGGTATTGGTCATGCTGCTTTTGTTGGCAGTGGCAGCCCTGTGCGTCAAGAGTTGCGGGCGGCTTTGCCGGGAAAAGCGCGTCATCTGCTTGACGCAAGCCGCCGCCACGCTTAACGGCACGGACACGGGCAAAAACGGAGGCTATCGATGAACGTGCTCTTGATCGGTTCGGGTGGACGCGAGCATGCGCTGGCATGGAAGATCGCGCAATCGCCGAAGCTGACGACACTCTACGCCGCCCCCGGCAATCCCGGCATTGCGGACTGCGCGACCCTGGTCACGTTGAATGTCGACGACCACGCGACCGTCATCGAATTCTGCCGCGAGAAATCGATCCCCTTCGTCGTCGTCGGTCCGGAAGCGCCGCTGGTCGCCGGTCTCTCCGACGCGTTGCGCGCAGCCGGCATTGCCGTCTTCGGCCCGTCTGCCGCCGCTGCACAGCTGGAGGGTTCCAAGGGCTTCACCAAGGATCTCTGTGCGAAATACAATATCCCGACCGGCGCCTACCAGCGTTTCAACAATGCCCCCAAGGCGAAGGCCTATGTGCGGGCGCAGGGCGCGCCGATCGTCGTCAAGGCGGACGGTTTGGCCGCCGGCAAGGGCGTCACGGTCGCCATGACCATGGACGAGGCCTGTGGAGCCATCGACGACTGTTTCGAAGGCGCCTTCGGGGCGGCCGGTACGGAAGTCGTGGTCGAGGCCTATCTCGATGGCGAAGAGGCCTCGTTCTTCTGCCTTTGCGACGGCAAGACGCTGCTGGCGCTTGCTTCGGCCCAGGACCACAAGCGCGTGGGCGATGGCGACACCGGCCCAAACACGGGGGGCATGGGCGCCTATTCCCCGGCCCCGGTGATGACGCCCGAGATCGTCGAGCGAACGATGAAGGAGATCATCGAGCCGACCATGCGCGGCATGGCGACCGACGGGCATCCCTTCTCCGGCGTGTTCTTCGCCGGGCTGATGATCACCGACAAGGGCCCGGAACTCATTGAATACAATGTCCGCTTCGGCGACCCGGAATGCCAGGTTCTGATGATGCGGCTGAAATCGGATCTGCTCGAGCTGCTGCTTGCGACTGCCGAGGGCCGTCTGCACGAGGTGAGCGCCGAGTGGCGAGACGAAACGGCGCTGACCATCGTCATGGCGTCGAAGGGCTATCCGGGTTCGTATGAGAAGAACACGCCGATTGCCGCCCTGCCCGCACCGACCGAAACGCAGCGCATCTTCCATGCCGGCACGGCGCTGAAGGACGGCCAGCTGGTTGCGACCGGCGGGCGCGTGCTCAACGTCACCGCCTTCGGCAAGACCGTGACGGAGGCTCAGGCGAGCGCCTATGCCATGGCCGAAAAGGTGGACTGGCCGAACGGTTTCATGCGCCGCGATATCGGCTGGCGCGCGGTGGCGCGTGAAAACTAGTCGCCCGCGAAAATTAATCCGTCGTTAACTCTTTCTGCTGACCGGTTGTAAAGCTTGCCCTGCTACTCTTTGCCTATAACGCAAGGAGTTTGAGCATGCGTACCCTGTTGTTCGCAACGTTGATGGCCTCGGCAGCCGCGCCTGCCTATGCGACCTCCGTCGAGATGGTAACTTCCGGGCTGGTCAAGGAAGGCAGCATCGTGCAGGTCTCCTGCCCGGATTGCAAGGCAGCACCGGCCAACAAGACCGCCTATCAGGTTCCCGACCTTTCCGGCGTGGCCTCCATGCACATCATCGACAAGGACGGCAAGCCGGAGGTGGTTCGCGTCGACAAGTTCATGGGCGGCTCGCCCGTCATGACCATGTCGAAGACGCAGGGTCCGCTGATCGAAGAGATGTCGGCAATCGAGACGAAGGCGCAGGAGGCGAAGATTGCCGCGCGCATCGCCGAACTGCAGGCGATCGAATTGAGGGCAGCCGCGAAACTGCCGCCGGATGAACGTGGGACGCCCACGCTTGCGGGCATCGACCGCGAGGCCACGACCGCAGCCGTCGGCGCAGAAGCCGCCGCCTTCGATCCGAACAGCCTGACGCTGCGCCTGCGCTGAAAGCCGCACACGAACGCGAATTTGCCAAGGCCGCCTGCAAGGCGGCCTTTTCGTTTGACAAGCCTCAGGCCGCGCCCTATCCACGAGACCAAGGTTTCTTGCACCTGCCGCCCGCAATCCGGTGAAGCAAGGGAAATCACAGCAAACAAGTTCGAAACCACCCGACTTGTGGCAATGCGGGCCCCACCGGATACCGGGTGACAAAGCGAGCTTGCTGTCATGGAAAACCCGAATTCCAATCCTTTCCTTCATGCGCCCATCGGCGCTCTCTTCGTCCGCACCGCGCTGCCGATGATCCTCGTCATGGTCGTCAACGGCCTCTTCGCCGTGGTCGACGCTTTCTTCCTCGGCGTCTATGCGGGCGCGGATGCGCTGACCGCCGTGACCCTCACCTTCCCGATCTCCATGCTGATGATCGCGCTGACCACCATGGCCGGCGCCGGCATGGCGAGCCATGTGGCCCGTGCGCTTGGCGCTGGCGAACGGGAGCGGGCGCAATCGGTCTTCCTCTCCGCGCACACGCTGGCGCTGGCCTTCTGGGCGGTGCTGGCCGTGCTCTTCGCGCTTCTCGGCTGGCGTGCGACCCTGCTGGCCGCAAACCATGAGGCGAGCCTTGCCGAACAGGGCTGGCGCTTCATGGCGATCACCATCTATGCCGCGCCCATCACCTTCTTCCTGTCGCTGCAGGGCGATACGCTGCGCTCCGAGGGCAAGGCGGGGCTGATGGCGATGCTGGCGGTTGCCGCCACGCTCCTCAACATCCTTTTCAACTACATCCTGATCGGCCGGATGGGTTATGGCACCGCCGGTTCAGCAGCAGGGACGATCGCGGCTCAGGCGCTGGCGCTTGTCGTGGTGCTCGTCATCCGGCTTCGCGGCCGACTGCCGCTCACCTTCGTGGCACCGGCCGGCTTCCGCGCGACGGCCCATTGGGGCGAGATCGTCCGGCTCGGCCTGCCGCCGTCGCTTTCCTTCGTCGGCATTGCGCTCGCCTCCACCGTCATCATCGGCAGCGTGCAGGCCTGGGCGGGCGGGCACTATGCCGATACGATCGCCGCCTATGGCATCGTCGTGCGGATCATGAGCTTCTGCTTCCTGCCGCTGCTCGGCCTGAACCTTGCCGCGCAGAGCATTGCCGGCAACAATTACGGTGCCGGGCTTTATGCCCGCTCCGACCGCACGGCGATCTTCGCGCTGGGCGCGGCACTCGTCTATGCGGCAGTGCTGGAGGGCATTCTGGTGCTGTTTCCCGGCGCAGTCGGACGGCTCTTCGTCGACAATCCGGCGGTCGTCGCGGAAGTGGCGCGGCTCCTGCCCTATGCGATGGCGACCTATGTCATCTATGCGCCGATGAATGTTCTGGCCGGCTATTTCCAGGCGCTCGGGCAGGCGCGGATGGCGGGGCTGCTTAGCCTCACCAAACCCTATCTGCTCACCGTGCCGCTGGTTCTCGCCCTGCCCTTTGCGGTGGGCGAGACGGGGATCTGGCTTGCCTCGCCGGTCGGCGATCTGGTGCTGCTGGTGATTGCGGGGCTGGCGCTCCGGCAGGCGGCGGGGAGAACGGGCGCGCGGCTGGGGATTTTCCACGCGGCGGCGTGACGTTCAGCGCTCGCGGATAAATTCCGCCAGCGCCTCGACTTCCTCATGTGAAAACACCGGCAGGCCGGCGGCGGCAAACAGCGCCGCCGTCACGCCTTCGCCGGCATGTTTCGCGCCGGAAAACGTGCCGTCATAAATCGCCCGAGATCCGCAGGAGGGGCTGCCGTCGATGAGAAGCGCGGCGATGCAGCCCGTCTGCCGGGCGAGGTCCAGTACCGCCTTCGCACCATCGATATAGGCCGCTGTGACATCCGCCCCGGCGCTGTCGAGCACGCGGGCGCGGCCGGCGAGAACATCCGCGCCGCTCAAACCTTGCTCGATTTCGGCGGGAAGGCGCGGCGTGTCGAAACCGCCGGCGAGTTCGGGACAGATGGCCACGAGCCGGCCCTCTTCACGCCAACGGGCAACATGGGGGTGATCGAGGGTCTTGGCCTGGCCGTCATAACGGACCGGCTGGCCGTGGAGGCAGGCGCTGATGAGGATTTTCAATGGATGCTCCTCAGTCATGGCACTTCCCGCTCTCTTGCGATTTCTAACACTTAGCTGAAGCTAAGATGTTGAAATCGCTTTCTCCCCCACCAAGGGGCTGACTGGAGCAAGCGGGTTCGGCGTTCTCCCCATCTTCCCCCCTGGTGGGGGAGAAAGCAAAATCATGATCTTAGCCAAAGGCTAAGTCATAGATTTTGCAAGAGAGGGGGTCTCACGGACCCGCCCCACATCACCCCGAAATCTTCGAGAAATCCGCAACCGTCCCCGTGGCCTGACGGATGAGCGCCAGCAGCGCCAGACGGTTGGCGCGGACGGCCTCGTTTTCGTCGTTGACCAGAACGTCGGTGAAGAAGCGGTCGACCGGGGCGCGGAGCTTGGACAGCGCTGCCATGGCGCCGCGGAAGTCCTCGCGCTTGACCGTCTCGTCGGCTTCCTGGCGGGCGAGTGCGACGGCGGCGAAGAGGGCCTTTTCCGCGTCCTGGTTGAAGAGCGCCTCGTCCACGGAGGCCGCGACCTTCGTGCCCTTCTTCTCTTCAGCGGCCAGCAGCTGCGTGGCGCGCTTGGTACCGGCGAGCAGGTTCTTGCCGTCTTCCGAGGTGATGAAAGCCGTCAGCGCCTCGGCGCGCCGGGCCACCATCAGGAGATCGTCCGCATCCGGCGTCAGCACGGCGTCGATGATGTCATGACGCGCGCCGAGGTCGCGGAGATAGACCTTCAGGCGGTCGTGGAAGAAGGAGAGGAGGTCGGCTAGGAGACCATTTATCGAAGGAAACTTAGCTACTGCTTCTGCCTCAGAGATACTCATCCGATACGGTGGCCGTTGCTCGGCATCTGAAATCGTCTGATCTCTTAGCGCATAGAAGGATGCGCTCGGATCAAACGCAGCTTCGAATTTTGCCCGTTGTTTTTCCGAATAAGAGTACTGACCGACCGAAATGTAGCCTGACTCGTAAGACTGCCCAGCTACGTCTCTACCCTTCGCAAAAACGAAAACGTCGCCTTTCTGCTGACCCACCAGCACACTGAAAAACGACGAGTAGAACGCGGCCGAAAGATTTAGCCGCACCCCCTTCTCCAGCAACACCCGGATCACGCCCAGCGCCGCACGGCGCAGCGCATAGGGGTCCTTCGAGCCCGTCGGCTTTTCATCAATCGCCCAGAAGCCGACCAGCGTGTCGAGCTTGTCGGCGAGCGCCACCGTCACGGCGACCGGGTTAGTCGGGAGCGAGTCGGAGGGGCCGAGCGGCTTGTAGTGTTCTTCGATGGCTGCTGCGACGTCGGCGTCTTCGCCCTGCAGGATCGCATATTTGCGGCCCATGAGGCCCTGAAGTTCGGGGAATTCGCCGACGGCTTCGGTGCGCAGGTCGGCTTTCGCCAGAACCACGGCGCGGTCGACCTTCACCGGGTCAGCGCCGGTGATCTTGGCGAGTTCGGCGGCCAGCGCGCGGATGCGCGTGACCCGCTCCCCTTGAGTGCCCAGCTTGGCATGGAAGGTGACGCCGAGATGGTCGAGCTTGGCCATGCGCTGGTCGAGCGGCTTCTTGAGGTCGAGGTCGAACTTGGCGGCGCTGGCCGTCAGGTCGCCGAGGTCGGGGATGTCCTTCTGGTCGCGCTTGTAGAAATGCGCGGCATCCGAAAGCCTAGCGCGGACGACCTTGCCGTTGCCATGCATGATTTCCTTGCCATCGTCCTTGGCAGCGATGTTGGAGACCAGGATGAAGCGGTTGGCCAGCCCCTCGCCACCCTGCGGACGGCAGACGAAGCATTTCTGGTTCGTCTTGATGGTGAGGCGGATGATTTCGGCGGGGATTTCGAGGAATTCCTCCTCGAACGTGCCCATCAGGACATGCGGATATTCGACAAGACCGGAGACCTCGTCCAGCAGGCCCTCGTCCTCGACCAGTTCGAGGCCGGAGGCGAAGGCGAGGTTCTGGGCGTCCTGCAGGATGATCTGCTTGCGGCGCTCGGCATCGAGCACGACCTTCGCCTTCTCAAGGCTCGCGGCGTAGTCATCGAAGCGGCGGACGGTGATCGCCTGCGGGGCATGGAAGCGATGGCCATAGGTGACATTGCCGGCGACGATGCCATCGACTTCGAAGGGGATGACGACCGTTTCGTCATGTTCGGGACCGAACATGCAGACGATGGATTGCAGCGGGCGCACCCAGCGAAGCGCACCCGGCTTGGCGGAAGCAGCGCCCGAGCGCATCGATTTGGGCCAGGGGAAATTGCGGATGATGCCGGGCATGACATCGGCGATGATCTCTTCCGCCGCGCGGCCGGGCTTCTGGATCACGGCGACGTAGAACTCGCCCTTCTTGGGGTCGGTCATTTTCTCGGCCTGATCGACCGAGGTGAGGCCAGCCGAGCGCAGGAAGCCTTCGATGGCCTGCGCGGGGGCATCCGTGCGCGGGCCCTTCTTTTCTTCGCGCGTGTCGGCGGAGCGGGCGTTGAGGCCGCGAATGTCGAGCGTCAGGCGGCGCGGCGTCCAGTATTCGCGCGCGCCCTCGTAGGTCAGACCCGCCTCGACCAGCGCATCGGTCACGAGCTTCTTCAGATCGCCGGCAGCTTTTTTCTGCATGCGGGCGGGGATTTCCTCGGAGCGAAGTTCAAGCAGAAGGTCCGGCATGGTCTTGGCGCACAATCTTTAAAGGTTGTTTTTCAGTGCGCGGGACTTAGCAAGCCGTGGCCGCCTTGTCACCTCCAAAGGCTTCAAAATCGGCACGCCGCGCGCCCGCCCGGGCCGTTTCCCGCCCGCGAAAAAGTCGCGAATAATTCCCTTTCGAACCGTAATTCCGCCAAGAGGCGATTTCAAATTCCGCTCGTTAGTGCTCACGAATATAGGCCGCGCCTATCGGGCGGCCGGAAGGAGATCAGATGCACACGACCAAATTTTCCCGCATGTCTGCGGTTGCGCTCATCATCGGCAGCATGGTTGCCGCGCCCGCCTTCGCCGCCGGCAACGGCAATGGCGGAGGGAACGGTGACGGCAATGGCGGCGGCAATGCGGGCGGCAACAGCGCCAGCCATTCGTCCAGCGACAACGCCGGCGGCAAGTCTGCGACGCCCGGCGGCGCGACCATGATGGACAAGTCCTCGGCTAAATCCGGCATGAGCCATGACATGAAGAGTGACATGAGCAAGGACAAGTCGGCCGACAAGAGCGGCGCGTCCGACCTCGGCAAGCTGAACGGCTTCCTGCATGCCTCACCCGAAGCGCTGCAGAAGGCGGCCCCGACCTCGGCCATCGGCCTCGTCACGCATGGCTATGCCGATGCGTTGAACTCGTACCTCACTGGCGGCGCGAACGCCAAGACGGCATCCGATGTCTATGCCGCACTGGAAAAGGCCGCCAACAAGCCGCTGACCGCCACCACGATTGCCGCCGTTGACGCCAAGCTTGCGAAGACCGATCCGACGCTGGCCAAGGCCATTGCCGCGCATCCGGGCGGTGCCAAGGGTCTGGCACAGGAAATCGCCGCTGCCGGCCCTGCCAAGAAGGCAACCGGGACGACCATGCCGGCGCCGAAGAAGACCGTGCAGTAAACCGAGCTTTACAAAGCTGCCCGCCGCTTTTCGACCCCTGAAGCGGCGGGCTTTTTTGTGGGCGCTTGATCCGGAGCGAACCCCTCACCCCGCCTCCGCTATCGCTCGGCGACCCTCTCCCCAAGGGGAGAGGAGGAACGGAGAGGCTGCGGCGAAACCGCTTCTGCCCCTGGGGAGAAGATGCCGGCAGGCAGATGAGGGGTGGCGAAACAGTTACAGGTGAATGTCTGGCGAGCGCGGCCTACCAGCCGCCCCCACCGCCACCGCCTCCCCCGCCACCGGAGGAGCCGCCACCGCTGAAACCACCCGATGAGGAGCTGGAGGGTGCGGGCGCGGGCAGTGTCGACTGGATGGTCGAAGCCATCGAATGCGAGAAGCCGCCGACGGAGCCGGCAAAGCCGCCATAGCTCCCGCCGGAATACCAGCCGGGCTGATAGTCATCGATCTTTGCGGCGGCGAGCCATTTGTCGAAGGTTTCGGTCCACGGCTTTTCGACGCCGAGCGCCACGGCATAGGGCAGAAGTTTTTCGAAATGCTGGGGCGACATCTGCGGCGCGCCGGCCATGTTCATGCGGTCCTTTTCGGCGAGCGTTAGGTATTGGCGCAGGCCGTCGATGCCATCCATCATCTTCGCGCCCAGTACTGTCGGCGCGCCCATGATGAAGAAGGCGAGGATATTGGCAATGATGATGCCGCCGAGGCCGACGATGACGGGGAGTTCGCCGTGGGACAACAACTCTTCGAACATCAGTGAGACGATGGAACCGAGGGCTGAGAAGGCGGCGAACCCGATGATGCCGAGCACGATGATGGAGAAAATCTTGCGCCCTGCCGACACGCCCGGCCGAAAGCCCTTGCCCAGCACGCCGGCAAAGACGCCGAGAACGGCGGCCAGAATGATCGGCACGACCAGAAGCGCGATGTCATCGGATGAGAAGCGGCCGAAGACGATCAGCGCCGCGAAGGTGACGATGGACAGGATCACCCCGAGAACGACATAGCCGATATTGGCGTTGTAATACTTGCCGCGATTTTCCCTGGTAATCGCATCGACGAAGGCCGCGCCTGCCGCCTGCACGGCCGTACCATTGGACTTGTCGAGCCGGAGCGTTCCGCCGGCGGAGACGACGCGCGCCATGATGGCGCCCTCGCCCGGCGGCAGTTTATCCGGGCCGCCACTCTTCGTGTCGGTCAGGATGATCGAGGTCTTCAGGTCCTCGAGCTTCAGCCGGCCGTTGACGGCGAGATTGAGCGCAGCCGCCGAAAACGCCTTCCAGCCGCCATCGCCGAAGCCCTTGTTGTCGATGTAGTTCACCAGCGCCGGCGAAATGCCGTCCGGCGCATCCCAGCGGGGCACGATGATGCCGCGCGGCGGATCGCGACCGACCTTCAGCCACGACCAGCCATACCAGCCCCAGACGAGGGCGAGACCGATAAGGGCAATGAAGGCGTTGCGATGGTCCTTCAGCCACCACCAGCGTTGCTGAGCGGTGGAAGGCGCATCGATGGCGCCCTTCGGCAGGGTGATCCAGGCGGTCATCCCGTCATTCGGGTTCAGCGCGCGCGTCGCCTGCACATTGACCGTCACGCCACTCACGCGGATCGTCCCATCGCTTCCCGTTGCGCCGGCAGCGCCGGTATAGACCTGAAGCCGGGTCGGCTTCACGCCATCGGGCAGATGGATATCGGCACTCGCTTGCAGGATCGGGAAATTCCAGAAATTGCCCGTCACATTCCAGGCGAAGACATCGGCATCCGGTCCGTAGCGTACCTGCCGGTTCGTCGTGTAGACGAACTCGTAGACGTGGCGGCCGGAACTAACATAGGTGTCCTTGTCGCCGGCATAGATGCGGATGCCGTTGTCGATATATTCGGTCGAATGCGGCTCGTCGCGACCGTCGCGACGCACCTCCTTCAGCGAGAAGTCCACCTCGCCGATCGAGCCGTCCGGTTTGCGGAAGGTCAGCGGGAAATCGCGGAAGATACCGTGGCGAATGTCGCGCCCTTCGGCATTGACCTCGATCTGCTCGGTGACCGTGACGAGGCCGCTCTTGTCGAGCGTCACATCCGCGTGGAAATTGCGGATGACCTCGGCGGCGGTGACGGGAAGGAATGACAGGAACAGAAGCGCGACACCGATGGTCAGCTTCGTCATGAACCTTTGCATGCCCTTCCCTCCTCCTTGTTGCGGTTACCCCGGCTTGCGATCGAACGTTACGCCGAGCGAGCCCAGCGCATCCCAATAATTCGGATAGGTCTTGGCCACGCAGGACGGGTTTTCGATGGCGATGCCGGATGTCTTCAACCCGGCCAGCGCGAAGCTCATCGCGATGCGGTGATCGGCAAAGGTGTCGATCAGGGCCGAAACCGTCTGGCCGGCCAGCGCCGGGTCGCCGGTGACGATCAGGTCGTCGCCCTCCTCGCGGGCAAGGCCCGGACGGATGTTGTTGAGCCCCAGCGAGAGCGCGCGGATACGGTCGCATTCCTTGACGCGCAGGTTCTCGATGCCGGTGAAGCGCACGGGCGTTTCGTTGTAGGCGGCAAGCACCGCGAGCGTGGGAATGGCGTCCTGCATCTGGCTGCCGTCGATTTCGGCCGGCATATGCGGGAAAGCGGCGATCATGTCGTAGGAACGTGCATCGGGCTGTGAAAATTCGGTCGCGGCAACGCCGAGATCGATTTGGCCCCGGGTCAGCACTTCCGCACCCCAGAGATAGGTGGCAGCCGAAGCGTCGGGCTCGATGAGATAATCGGCGGCGCGGTAGCCGGTCGGGGCGATGACCCAGCGGGCATTGCCGTCTTCCCGCACCTCGGCGCCGAATGCGGTCATGCAGGCGGTCGTCAGCGTGATATAGCCGCGCGCGCCGATGGCGGAGCCGGCAAGCTCAACCGTGAAGGGCTCGCGCCCACAGGCGGCGGCCATCAGCAGAGCCGAGACATATTGCGAGGAAAGGCCGGCGTCGATGACGACGCGATTTGCCGTGAAGCCACCCTTCGCGTCAACCGTCACAGGCGGGCAACCGGTCGGGGCTTCGATCTCAACGCCCAACGAGGCCAGCGAGGCAACCAGCGGCGCGATGGGGCGCTTGCGCATATGCTCGTCGCCATCGACCACGAAGCGGCCGTTGAACATGGCAACTGCTGCCGTGAGGAAGCGTGTCGCGGTGCCGGCATTGCCGAGGAAGAGTGGCTTTTCCGGAGGGTTGAAGGTGCCCGAGCTGGTGACGACGAAGGTCGTCGCGTCCGGCTCCTCGACCGTCACGCCCATCGCCCGCAGCGCTTCGGCCATATAGAGCGTGTCGTCGCTTTTCAGCGCGCCGGTCAGCCGGCTCGTGCCCTTGGCGAGGCCGGCGAGCAGCAGGGCCCGGTTGGTGATCGACTTGGAGCCGGGCGGCATCACGCGGCCGGTCAGCGCGTGAGCCGGCGGGATGACGGTGAGCGTATCTTTGTTCATGTCTTATCGGTCTCGGCGGGAAGAAATCTCCCCCGCCCTTTATCAGAACTTGACCTGAGGAACAGCCCTGTCGGCCTCGTTGGTGATTTCGAAATAGGCCATCTTCACGAAACCGAAGGCCTTGGCGACGAAGTTGGACGGCACGCTCTCGACCTTGACGTTCAGCTCGCGGGCGGCACCGTTATAATAGCGGCGCGCCATCTGCACTTCGCCTTCGATGGTTTCGAGCGACTTCTGCAGCTCGACGAAGTTCTGGTTGGCCTTCAGGTCCGGATAGGCTTCGGCGAGAGCAATCACCTTGCCAAGCGCCTGGCTGAGCATCCCTTCAGCAGCAGCACGGCCGGCGACATCGCCCTGCGGCACGGCCTGCGCCTTGTTGCGCAGTTCGACGACTTCTTCCAGCGTCGACTTCTCGTGGGCCGCATAGCCCTTCACCGTCTCAATCAGGTTCGGGATCAGATCGGCGCGGCGCTTCAGCTGTACATCGATCCCCGACCACGCCTCTTCCGCCATCTGACGCGAGCGCACGAGGCCGTTATAGACGATGACGGCATAGGCCGCGATCGCGACGATAATAATCAATGCATACATGGGCTTCCCTCTCCCCGACTGTTGCGGCGAGATTAGCCGTGGCAGTGGGCAAAGTCATCCGCGATTTTCGGGGAGAGTAAACGGCAATCGGTTCTATCCACTGTTACCCCGGGAGCAGCGGCGCGAGGCCAAACGCAGCAAGATCGTCCTCATAAACACGATTTCGGGAGAACGATCATGACAACCACCATCAGGCTCTGCGCAGCCCTTCCGCTCCTCGTTCTCTTCATCGACTATGCTGTCGCGATGCAGAAAGTCGAGCCGGCCGGCACCCGCCGATGCCTCCGCACAATCGCCAGGCAGACGGATGCGGGCACGTATCCGACGCTGAAGCCGGTTTGGGAGATGGGGGTGAAGTGGGGCGAGAGGGTTTAGGCCGTTTCCAGATCGGTCTGCTTGAACTCGTTGGCCGTTGCCAATATCGGAACCGCGTAGTGCTTGGCGAAGGCATAATGCAAGCAGTCACCCAAGTTCAGACCATGGCGCCCGGTGCGATAGCGATCAGCTGCAGAAATCGCCAACTTTGTCGCTTCAGAAGCGGGTGGCAAATCCTTGATTACAATCCCTCTTTCCGCGAGGAAATCAAGGACCAGGTCTTCTATGGCGTGAATAGGCAGATTGAGCTTGTCAGGCCTTGAAAGCGAGAGCACGACTTCTAGGACTGCGACGGCCG
Source organism: Hyphomicrobiales bacterium (assembly GCA_900467685.1). Taxonomy (GTDB): domain Bacteria; phylum Pseudomonadota; class Alphaproteobacteria; order Rhizobiales; family Rhizobiaceae; genus Ensifer_A. The sequence goes on along the minus strand of UBQX01000010.1, from coordinate 148,299 downwards.
ATGTGATGGGCGCTGGAGCGCTCGCCAGTACTTCAGAAATGCGCTCAGCCTCCGGCTCCTTCGACAAGACCGCAATGATTGCGCAGGCGTCTACGAACATCATTCGCCCCACAAGGCGTCGAAGGTCTCGCGGGCAAGCGGTTGCCTAGCTTGTTCGGTCAGCGTAATGCCATATTTCTGGTGAAGGCGTTCAGCAGTCTGCAACGGCGTTTCGTCGCTGCGTCGACGCGCAATTGCTTCCTTCATCGCAATCACGATTGCATCCGTGATGCTCACACCCTCAATCTGCGCGAATTCACGAGTGAGTTGATCAGCTTCAACATTGTTCACGTTAATCGCCATGATGCACCATGTAGATGGACCTCACGACAAATGTAGATCAAAAGTTCAAGCTTTCCAAGTCTCGGCCCAAACGGCGGCTACGCTACGTCCTTCCAGTTCACCCCGCCGGCATCCGTCAGCAGAAATGCCTCGCCGCAGGCCTTGGCAAGCGTGCGGACGCGCAGGATGTAGGACTGACGTTCGGTGACGGAGATCACGCCGCGGGCGTCGAGGAGGTTGAAGACGTGGGAGGCCTTGATGCATTGATCATAGGCCGGGAAGACGCATTTGTGGAGGCGCAGATTATCGTTGTCTCCGGGAGCTCCGGCAGCCAGTAGCGCCTGGCATTCCTGTTCCGCGTCGATGAAATGCCGGTGCAGCATTTCCGTGTCGGCGAATTCGAAATTGTGGCGGGAATATTCCTGCTCGGCCTGAAGGAAGACGTCGCCATAGCTGATCTTTTCGTCGCCTTCGCGGCCGTTGAAGTTCAGGTCGTAGACATTGTCGACGCCCTGCACATACATGGCCAGACGCTCGAGGCCATAGGTCAGTTCACCGGCGACGGGCGCACATTCGATGCCGCAGACCTGCTGAAAGTAGGTGAACTGCGAGACTTCCATGCCATCGCACCAGCATTCCCAGCCCAGCCCCCAGGCGCCGAGCGTCGGGCTTTCCCAGTCATCTTCGACGAAGCGGATATCGTGGATCAGCGGATCGAGGCCGATGGCTTCGAGGGAGCCCAGATAGAGTTCCTGAAGGTTGGACGGGTTTGGCTTCAGGATGACCTGATACTGGTAATAGTGCTGCAGGCGGTTCGGGTTTTCACCGTAGCGGCCGTCGGATGGGCGGCGCGAGGGCTGGACGTAGGCGGCCTTCCAGGGCTTGGGGCCCAGCGCGCGCAGCGTCGTTGCCGGGTGGAACGTGCCGGCGCCCACTTCCATGTCGTAAGGCTGGAGGACGGCGCAACCCTTGTCGGCCCAGTAATTGTGCAGCGTCAGGATCAGCGCCTGGAAGGAGCGCTTGGGGTCCATGTGGGGAGCGAGGGTCGTGGTCATGTGATCAGCCGTAAGCCTTGGGAAGTCGTGCCTGTCGTTTGGCATATTATCGCCGACAGGGTCAAGCGTGCGGGCGCGCGTGCGTCCGGAACGAGCGCCGAATAAAAGCCGCGTTGCATCCGTCCCCCACTACGTTAGACTTGGCCCCACGACCTCTGGAGACCGACATGCGCCGCTTTCTGCTTGCTCTTCCTTTCGCTGCCCTCCCCCTCGTTCCTGTTCATGCGGCGAGTGACGCGAAGTCAGCCGAAGAACTCACCTGCAGCAACATCGTGAAGACCGGCGATACGGCCAAGACGATTGCGGCGCGCTACAAGGGCGAAACGGCGATCGAGGAGATCACCGGCGCAGAAGGTGCGACGGCCAAGGCGCTCGCGATCTTTCCGAAGGACCCGACGCGCAAGCTCCTGGTCTCCTTCTTCGATGAAGGAATGACGAAGCTCTCGGCCATCGGCCCGGCTGCAGGGGCCTCGCACTGGACGATTGCAGGTCTCACCTTCGGCTCGTCGCTCTCCGATGTCATCAAGGCCAATGGCGGCAAGTTCGAGCTCAGCGGCTTCGAGTGGGACTATGGCGGCTATGTCACCGATCTCAAGGGCGGCAAGCTGTCCGCGCTCGATGGCGGCTGCGTGGTGACCATTCGGTTCAATCCGCCGGAGGGCAAGGAAGTACCATCCGCCCTTTCCGGCGAAAGGAGCATCCCCTCGTCGGATGCCAAGCTCGCCAAGCTCGCCCCGCGTGTGAGCGACATCCAGCTCGGCTGGGCCGGCGAAGAGGGCGATAACGGTTCGGGCGACTGAGGCAAAAACGCCGCGCATTCCACCAAAATCGATTAAGCTCTCGTCATGTTAAGGGCGCCGTACCAATTCGGCGCGAAACGTTCTTGCGATTTTGCAAGAGCGGCGCATAGTCGGCGCTCAAAGGGGCGCAAAGCCCGACTTAAACGATCCCGAAGGAAACATCCGTTGAGCGCCGTCACCGAGAACGCGACGCCGTCGCAAGCGTCCACTGCATCCGCAAGCCCGTCGAGTGGCATGGCCAAGGCCGCCACAGGACCGGCCATGGCGATCCTCATCATGATCAGCGTGTCACACATGCTGAACGACCTCATGCAGTCGGTCGTGCCGTCGGTCTATCCGATCCTCAAGGACAAGTTCCAGCTCTCCTATGCCGACGTCGGACTTCTGACGTTCACCTGGCAGCTCACCGCTTCGATCCTGCAGCCGGGCGTTGGTTTCTACACAGACAAGCATCCCAAGCCGTTCAGCCTCACCTTCGGCATGGGCTGCACGCTGGTCGGTCTGCTTCTCATGGCTTATGCGACATCCTATCACCACCTTCTGATCGGCGTTGCCGCGATCGGCGTCGGCTCGTCGGTCTTCCATCCGGAATCCTCGCGCGTGGCGCGCATGGCGTCCGGGGGGCGCCATGGGTTTGCGCAGTCGCTCTTCCAGGTCGGCGGCAATTTCGGCTCGGCCATCGGGCCGCTGCTCGCCATGCTGCTTGTGGTGCCTTACGGCCAGCATGCGATCAGCTATTTCGGCATTTTCGCGCTTGCGGGCATGGCGATCCTGACGCGTGTCGGCTTCTGGTATCGCGAAGAGCGCCGCTCGGCCAAGGGCAAGGCGGCGGTGGCGCATGAATCGCCGGTGAGCCGCAGCGTGCTGATCCGCTCGATCGGCATTCTCTGCGCACTGATCTTTTCGAAGTTCCTCTACATGGCGAGCCTGTCGAGCTACTACATCTTCTATACGATGCAGACGTTCAAGATCTCGACCTCGACGGCGCAGCTGCTGCTCTTCGTCTATCTGGGCGCGGTCGCGGCCGGCACGATTGCAGGCGGACCGATCGGCGACAAGATCGGGAGGCGGCGCGTCATCTGGTTCTCGATCCTCGGCGTTCTGCCCTTCACGCTGGCGCTGCCGTTTGCCAACCTCACCTGGACCGTGATCCTGACGATCCCGATCGGCTTCATCCTGGCCTCCGCCTTCCCGGCCATCGTCGTCTATGCGCAGGAACTCGTTCCCGGCAAGCCGGGCACGATCGCGGGTCTGTTCTTCGGATTTGCCTTCGGCATGGGCGGGATTGGCGCGGCATTGCTCGGCGTGCTCGCCGACCATACGTCGATAGGCTTCGTCTATCAGGTCTGCTCGATATTACCGGCCATCGGCCTGCTGGCGATCTTCCTGCCGGATGTCCGCCACAAGGCGGCTTGAACTCGATCAGGTATCGTCCTTCTTGAGACGATACTCGCCGGTCACGGGATCCTTCACCAGGGTCCCGTGTGCGCCGTTTTCGACTTCGCGACGGCGCGCGTTCGCTTTCTCCGTTGCCTTACGGGCATCGGCAACAAAGCGCCTGAAGAAGATGTAAACACCTGCTGCGACGATCAGCAGGAAGAGCGCCTGGGGCATCCTATCCTCGAAAAAATCAGGGCCTTCACAGCCCGAACCGGCTCCATAATGCCTTGTCTTCCGCCGTCTGCGCAAGGGCGGCAATCGCGCCCTCCCCGGCAGAGGCGCCGATGTCGCTACCGACGCTGACGCCCGGCACGCGGCGCCCGAAGAGCGAGCGCTGACCCGAGACCAGTTCCAGCTTGACCTTGTCGCCAAAGTCGCGACGCAACACGTCGCGGGCGTGGCCGAGACCGTCGATGAGGCCGAGTTCCTTTGCCCTTATGCCGGTCCAGAACAGGCCGGAGAAGATCGTGGGGTCATCCGCAAGCTTCGCGCCGCGGCGCTGCTTGACCATATCGATGAAGACCTTGTGGATCTCCAGCTGCAGCGTCTTCAGATATTCGATATCGCCTTCCTTTTCCGGCTGGAAAGGATCGAGGATCGCCTTGTTTTCGCCCGCGGTATAGACGCGGCGCTCGACACCGATCTTCTTCAGCAATTCCGGGAAGCCGAAGCCGCCGGAGACGACGCCAATGGATCCGACAATCGACGTCTCGTCTGCAATGATGACATCGCCGGCAAGTGCGATCATGTAGCCGCCGGAGGCTGCGACATCCTCGGCGAACACATAGACCTTCTTGTTATGCTCGGCAGCGAGATCGCGAATGCGGCGATAGATCAGCCGGGACTGGACGGGCGAGCCGCCGGGCGAGTTGATCTGGATGGCGACGGCGGAAGATTTCTTCGAGGCGAAGGCCTTTTCCAGCGCGGGAGCGACACTCGCCAGATTGAGCGCGGGGCGGAACTGGCTGCCGCCACTCATGATCGTTCCCTGCAGCCGAACCACCGGAATGACCGTCTCCTCCTTGCGGAAGCGAGCGGGGAGATAACGGCGGAACAGGTCTTTCATGGATATGCCTTCGATTGCGGTGAACTGCCGAAGATGTAGGGATCGGCCGCCAAAACGCAATGGAAGAGCGCCAAAATCGATAGCGGTGCGTCAGACGGGCTTGCCCTTGCGCCCGGCGCGCGCATAGGCCGCCCGACCGTTATTGAGATCGTCGATAAACGCTGCGAAGCGGTGGGTACCTTCTTCATGCATAGTGAACGGCGCACGGAAAGCGAGCCGCGCCCGCGATCCCTTGACAGCCGATACCAGAAGTCGGATGGCAGGCTCCCCCTCCCTCGGATGGATGAGGGTGACCTCGAGCCCCCCAAAGCGCTGTCCGCACGCCGCGATTATGTCCGCAATCGACTCCGGCCGCGCGATCAGAGAGAGTTGTCCCCCCGGCTTGAGGATCGCACCGGCCGTCCTGATCCAGCTTTCAAACAGTCCCTCGGTCATGGCATGTGCATCCGCCTTCAGCGCGTCGGGCGTGCGGCGATCGGCGGCGGCATTGAAGGGCGGGTTCATGATGACATGGTCGAAGACCTCATCTTCTAGCCCCGCCGCGACCCGTGCCCTGCCCTTCAGCGTCACATCGGCCTCGATCACCGATACGCGCGATGCGACATGTTCGTTCTCGGGAAGGACCAACGACTTGCGGGCGAAGCCAGCCATTTCGGGCGACCGTTCGATGAGGGCCACCTTGGCCCGCGGAAGCCGAGAGGCGACCGCGAGACCGGCAGCCCCGGCGCCGGCGCCGAGATCGGCGATCTTCAGATCGCCCTCGCCTGCGACCATCGCAGCCAACAACATCGCATCCATACCTGAGCGATGGCCGCCGGTTGCCGGCTGAACGACGTGGAACCTGCCGAAGTGGAAGGCATCGACCGTCTCGGAGGTCACGTAGGCTTCCTGTCCCTGAGTTCGGCGCCGAGACCGGCATCCGTGACGATCGTGCGCGCTTCTTCAATGCGGTCACTGTCTACCAGAACGCGGCGGGGAATCGCCCCGATCGAACCATCCAGAATGCTCATCGTCTGGTCGGCGACCATGCAGACGATCCCGGCATCGCGCATCAGGCTTTCCAGAAAGGAGATCAGAACCGGATCATTCGTCCGCACAAGCTCTTCCAAGGTCCCTAATCTCCTTAAAAACTGGTAGGCGAGGCAATTCGCCTCTTGCCGCACCTTTGGCCCCTTCGCTATTGTCGGGTGACATAATAGCAGGAGTGCTTTCGTTGGGCGTCGTCATACCGCTTGAAGAAAACAAAAACAAACAGGCATCGGTCAAGCCGCTCGTGGACTTGACCAAGAGCGGCATGCAACGCGTCAACCAGCTGATCCTGTCCAAGGCCGGCTCTGACGTCGAGATGATTCCGGAAGTGGCCAATCACCTCATTTCGTCTGGCGGCAAGCGCTTGCGTCCGATGCTCACGCTCGCGGCTGCGGAACTCTGTGGCTATGTCGGCGAGAATCATATCCGGCTCGCAGCTTCCGTGGAATTCATGCATACCGCGACGCTGCTTCATGATGACGTCGTGGACGAAAGCGCCATGCGGCGCGGCAAGTCCACCGCGCGGATGATCTGGGGCAACCAGGCGAGCGTCCTCGTCGGCGACTTCCTCCTTGGCCAGGCCTTCAAGATGATGGTCGATGCAGGCTCGATGGACGCGCTTGATGTTTTGGCCACCGCCGCGACCGTGATCGCCGAAGGCGAGGTCATGCAGCTTTCGGCCGCCAAAAACATGGAAACGACGGAGGACGACTATCTCGCCGTCATCCGCGCCAAGACCGCCGCCCTTTTTGCCGCCGCTGCCGAAGTCGGTCCGATCGTGGCCGGCGAGAGCAAGGCGATGCGCAATGCGCTGAAGTCCTATGGCATGAATCTCGGCCTCGCCTTCCAGCTCGTCGACGACGTTCTCGACTATGGCGGCACGACTGCAGACCTCGGCAAGAACACCGGCGACGACTTCCGCGAAGGCAAGATCACGCTTCCTGTTATCCTCGCCTATCGGCGCGGCTCGGACGAAGAACGCGCCTTCTGGAAGCGGGCGATCGAGGAAGGCCAGTCGAGCGACGAAAACCTGGCGATCGCTTTGGGCCTGATCAAGAAATATGGCAGCCTCGCGGACACGATTACCCGCGCCCGCCACTACGGCACGATTGCCCGCGACGCACTGGCGCCGCTGCCCGACACGCCGCTCAAGGCCGCACTCCTCGAGGTCATCGACTTCTGCATCGAGCGGGTGAACTGACACGACCGAGCCTTCACGACGTCCGGTGGCGGTGACGCCCCGGACGAGGGATGGAATTTGTTGCGGCGCTGCTTCAAAAAAGCCATGCTCGCTCCGAATCATACCGACGGCGATGCGGCCGTCTGATGTCCGCGTCGGTGGACGTTGTTGAAAGGTTTCTTCATGCGGAAATTGTCACTTTCGGCTCTTCTTTGCAGCGCGGCGCTTGCGGCAGTTCTGTCCGGCGCAGGCGGCGCATGGGCCAAGTCGGCGGATACACCCGCCAAGCCGGAAGTCGCGGTGAAGTTCGATCCGGGTTCGATCGACAGTTTCTCAGGCGCCTATCTCGCCGCCTTCACGGCTGACAGCGACGGCGATCACAAGATGGCTATCGATCTTTATCGCGTTGCGCTCGATTTCGAACCCAATAATCTGCAGCTCCAGGAGCGGTTGATGATCAACCTGTTCCTGAACGGCGACTTCGAGGAAGGCGTGAAGCTTGCCCAGACGCTGAAGAAGGACCCGGCTGTCGAGCGCGTGACCACGCTGTCGCTCGGCATCGACGCAATCCGCCAGAAGCAGTATTCGAAGGCGCGCAAGCTGCTCGTCTACAAGGGTCCGAACGACCTCGACCGCATGATGAACACCCTTCTCGTCGCCTGGGCCGATTTCGGCGCGGGCAAGAAGAAGGAGGCCATCGATCAGGTGGTGAACCTGAGCGGTCCCGAATGGTTCAAGATCTTCAAGAATTATCACGCCGGCGTCATGTCGGCGCTTGCCGGCGACAAGGATGGCGCCCGCAAGTATCTGAGCGATGCGATCACCGACAAGGAAGGCGGCGCTGCGGCGCAGGACGTCTATGTGCGTTCCGTGATTGCTCTGGCGGGCTTCGAGGCGCAGGTCGGCGAAAAGCAGAAGGCGTTTGACGCGCTGGCCTCGGGCGAAGGCCTGACGGGCCGCTATGCGCCCTTCCAGACCGTTCGCGCGATGATCGAAAAGGGCGAGCAGATCAAGCCGCAGGTCGCCACACCGGGAGACGGCGCGGGCGCCGTGCTCTTCTCCGTCGGCAGCGCGCTCAACCAGTCGGTCAGCGGCAATATCGGCATGCGCGACAATGCGCAGGAAATCGTCGCCTTCTACCTGCACGCAGCGCTGGCGCTTTCGCCGGAGAGCGCGGATGTCATGATCCTTCTGGGCAATGTGGCCGATGGCGCGGGCAAGCCGGAAAAGGCGATCGAATATTACCGCAAGGTCGATGCCTCCTCGCCGATGCATCGTGTGTCGGAACTTCAGCTGGGTCTCGACCTGAGCCAGACCGGCAAGGCGGATGAAGCGGAGCGGCATTTGAAGAACCTGATCGCCGAAGATTCGTCCGACTTCCGCTCCTATCTGGCGCTGGGCAGCGTTTATGCCGACAAGGAAAACTATGCCGCCATGGCATCGACCTATGACGACGCGGTGAAGGCGATCGGCCCCAACCCCACGCGTGGGCAATGGGCCGTGTTCTACCAGCGCGGCATCGCCTATGAGCGGCTGAAGAAGTGGCCGGAAGCCGAGCCGAACTTCAAGAAGGCGCTGGAGCTCTTTCCCGACCAGCCGCAGGTGTTGAACTATCTGGGCTATTCCTGGATCGACATGAACATGAACCTCGACGAGGGCATGGCCATGATCAAGAAGGCCGTCGAACTGCGGCCGGACGATGGCTATATCGTCGACTCGCTCGGCTGGGCCTATTACCGCACCGGCAAGTATGAAGACGCCGTGCGCGAGCTTCAGCGTGCCGTGCAGCTGAAGGAAGGCGACGCGACGATCAACGACCACTACGGAGATGCGCTGTGGCGGGTCGGGCGTCAGCTCGAGGCCACATTCCAGTGGAACCGGGCGCTTGTTGCCAAGCCGGAGCCGGATCTTGAAGCCAAGATCAGGGCAAAGCTGAAGGACGGCTTGCCGGATCTCAACGGCAAGACCCCTGCAGAGGCCGATGCCGAAAAGGCGATCCAGACGCCTGCCGCCGACGCGCCCGGCAAGAAGTCCTGATCGGGCGACCGAACAGGACATTTCGCCATGGCTCTCACCGAAATCGCTCCGGCGAAGATCAATCTTGCGCTGCACGTCACAGGGCGGCGCGAGGACGGCTATCACCTGCTTGAAACGGTCGTGACCTTTTCCGACGCCGGCGATGTCGTGACCATCGACGCCGCGCCTGAAGACAAGTTCTCCATGTCCGGCCGCTTTTCACAGGGGCTCTCGCGGGAAGCCGGCGGATCGGACGGCAACCTCGTTCTCAGGGCGCGCGATGCGCTGCGCGAGGCTTTGGCGGAAGAGGGTCTCAGCGCGCCGCCTGTTGCGATTCATCTGGAAAAAAACCTCCCTGTCGCCTCCGGCATCGGTGGTGGCTCCGCGGACGCGGCGGCAACGCTGCGTGCGCTGCTGCGCCACTGGCATGCCACGCCTGCAGCCATCACGCTCGACAAGCTGGCCTTGAGGCTTGGCGCGGACATTCCGATGTGCATGGTCGGCAAGCCGTTGATGGCGAGCGGCGTGGGCGAGAATATAGCCTTGCTGCCTGGCATGCCTTCGTTTCACTGCATTGTCGCCAATCCGCTGCAGCCCGTTTCGACGCCGCAGGTGTTCCAGCGGCTGACGGAGAAGAACAATCCGTCGATGGGCCCCCTGCCCGCTCTTTCCAGCGCCGCCGACTGGCTGGCGTGGCTCGGCAGCCTGCGCAACGACCTGGAGCCGCCGGCCCGGCAATTGCAGAGCCGGATCGCCGAGCTTTCGGGGCTGATGAAGGATTCAGGCGGCGCCCTTGTCAGAATGTCCGGTTCGGGTGCAAGCTGCTTTGCGCTTTACGAGACCGAGGCACAGGCGAGCGAAGGCCTGCAGAAACTGACGGCGGCACGGCCGCAATGGTTCTTCATGCAGACGCGCTCAGTGGGGATGGGAGAAACAGGCGATGCCAGGACTTGACGAGACACGGCCCTTTGTTCCCGTCGGTATCGCCATTCTGACCGTCTCCGACACGCGCACGCTGGCGGACGACAAGTCGGGTGACACCTTGCAAGCGCGCATCCTCGACGCGGGCCACAAGCTGATCGACCGGGCGATCGTGACGGACGACAAGGCGCTGATCCGCGAACGCGTCGAGTCCTGGACGAAACGGGATGACATCGACGTCGTGATCACGACCGGCGGAACGGGCTTTACCGGCCGAGATGTGACGCCGGAAGCGCTGGAGTCTCTGTTCGAAAAGCGGATGGACGGCTTCTCCGAAGTCTTCCACCGCATTTCCTATGACAAGATCGGGACTTCGACGATCCAGTCCCGCGCGACGGGCGGCGTTGCCAATGCAACCTTCATCTTCGTGCTGCCGGGCTCACCGGGCGCTTGCAAGGACGCCTGGGACGGGATCCTGAAAGGTCAGCTCGACTATCGCCACATGCCCTGCAATTTCGTGGAAATCATGCCGCGGCTGGACGAGCATCTCAAGCGCGGGCAGGCGAAGTAGTCAGTCGGCCAACGCCGTATCACGCGCCGTCACCCAGGCCGGGATGATCTCCGAGCGCAGCACGCGCTTTTTCAGGCCGGATGCCAGTTTCTCCAGATCGAAGCCGCTGCGGACGAGCGAAATGGCCTGCCGCTTGGTGAGGATCACGCCGTTTTCCAGCGCCGACCGCTTGCGACCGATCCGTTTCAGCAGCGGCTTCCGGAACGTGCGGGAATCTGAGAAACGGGCCGGATCGCGGGTCACCGAGGCATACTCAAAAATCTCCTCGATCCAGCCGGGCTGCGGCCGCGCGCCCGGCTCGATGAGGAACAGCCAGTCGCCCCGCGCGCCGTCCAACACATCCTTCATGTCCCAGTCGCCATAATAGCGACAGCCGGCCGCTTCGGCGAGTTTCTGGATACCGTCGCTCGAACCGTTATCCAGAATGAGAACATCCGAAACCAGGCCCTCGACAGCACCGGACACCAGCGCATTCAGCGTATGCGCCGCCTCGGTCTCCTGATCCCTGCATTCCATGATGATCGTCAGCATAAAACCGATTTAACGCATTGCAGCATGAAATGCCACAATTCTGTCACGCGCGCCGCATGCAAGTTTGTTCTTGTCTTGTTCTCTTTTTCAAGATAGGAATATAGTCATTGAAACGGCGGCTGAGTCTCGTCGCATTCTTGGATGCGCATCGTGCTTTATGAATATCGCACACGATATTCGGGCCGATGCGGAAGGAGTTTCCGATGGCAATTCGAACCGAATTTGCCGAGGGTGCTTTCGCGCCCTCGCATAGGGCAGACGTGGCCGATGCACTGGCAACGGCTTCCGGCGCGCGTGTTGATGTCAACCGTCGGCGCGGCCGCGCTGCTGCGCTCAACATGGCGGGACGTTTCGAAGCGCTGGAGCGGACGCGTACCGACGACGGCTGGGATATTCCGGAAGAGCTGCCACCCTTCAAGACCGAGGTGCAGATCGAGAAGCCGCGCACGGCGCTGACACGCAACGAGTCTCCCGACATCCCCTTCGACCGCTCGGTCAATCCCTATCGCGGCTGCGAGCATGGCTGCATCTATTGCTTCGCCCGGCCGTCGCATTCTTACATGGGGCTTTCCGCTGGTCTCGATTTTGAGGCCAAGCTGTTTGCCAAGCCCGATATCGCCAAGCTGCTGGAGCGGGAGCTTTCCAAGCCCGGCTACAAGCCGCGCCCGATCGCGATCGGCACCAACACCGATCCCTATCAGCCGATCGAGAAGGAATGGCGGATCATGCGCCAGGTTCTCGAAGTGCTGGAAGCCGCGCATCATCCGGTCACCATCGTGACGAAGTCGGCGCTGGTGACGCGCGACATCGATATTCTCAGCCGCATGGCGAAGGAAGGGCTGGCGAAGGTGGCGCTCTCGGTCACGACGCTGGATCGTGCCCTGGCCCGCGCCATGGAACCGCGCGCGGCAACGCCGGCGAAGCGGCTCGAGGCGATCAAGGAGCTCTCGGAAGCCGGCATTCCGGTCGGTGCGATGATGGCGCCGATCATTCCCGGCCTGACCGACCACGAGATCGAGCGGGTGCTCGACAGCGTGAAGACGGCCGGCGCGCGCGAAGCGAACTACGTGCTTCTTCGCCTGCCCTTTGAAGTGAGCCCGCTCTTCCGCGACTGGCTGCTGCGCAACTATCCGGATCGCTACCGCCATGTCATGTCGCTGGTGCGCTCCATGCGCGACGGCAAGGATTACGACGCAGAATTCGGCAAGCGCATGAAGGGCGCCGGTCCTTACGCCTGGCAGATCCATCGCCGTTTCCAGATGGCTTGCAAGCGGCTCGGGCTCGACCAGCAGCGGCTGCCGCTGCGCGACGATCTTTTCGTGCCCCCCTCGGGTTCGGGGGTGCAGCTGTCATTGCTTTGAGCTTGTTCGTTTGACGCAATTCCGTGCGCGAAACCGGTGCCCACTTTCGCTGGAATTGCTTTGTTTGTTTGACGCAATTCCAGGCGCGAAACCGGTGCCCACTTTCGCTGGAATTGCTTTTGTCTCCAGTCGCCGTGACGTTTCCCCGCATCACGGCTGCTCCCCGGCGGACCGCCTCTCCGCCGGGACTTGCGGGGAATCGGCGCGGCATGCCAAAATCGCCGCATGATCAAACGCCTGCCCGCCGATTCCCCCACTCTTTTCGCGCTTCCCGAAGGACCCGATTTTGCCTTCGAGGACATGGCGCGACGCGAGGGTTTCAAGCTTGTTGCCGGCGCTGACGAGGCTGGGCGCGGGCCGCTGGCAGGGCCGGTCGTGGCCGCCGCCGTCATCTTTCACGATCGCCGGACCCCGAAGGGCCTGAACGATTCCAAGCAACTGAGCATGGCGCAGCGCGAGCATCTCTTTGAGGAGATCATGGCGACGGCGACGGTTGCGATTGCCTCGTCCAGCGCGCCAACCATAGACCGGATCGACATCCGAAAGGCCAGCCTCGACGCCATGCGGCGAGCCCTGCTGCTGCTGACCGTCAGGCCGGACTTCGCACTGATCGACGGGCGCGACGTTCCCCCGGACCTGCATTGCCGCGGCAAGGCCGTCATCAAGGGTGACGCCCGCTCGCTCTCCATAGCTGCCGCATCGATCATCGCGAAAGTCACCCGCGACCGGATGATGGCCCGGGCCGGTCTTGTCTACCCTGCCTATGGTTTCGAGCGCCACGCGGGCTATGCGACAGCCGAACATCGGGCGGCTATCAAGGCGTCTGGTGGCTGCATGCTCCACCGCTGGAGCTTTCGACCGCTGCGGCAGGACGGGGCCTCCGGCGACGAACAAAGCGACAGCTAAACCGTCGCGTCCATGCTACCCGGCACAGCCGCGTTTTCGCATATCCTCCCGGCCCTGCGCTCCTGTTACCCCGAATGCAAAAAGGCCGGCGCTAGGCCGGCCTTTTCGAATGATCCGTATGAACCAGACAATCAGTTCAGACGCGTACGAACCTGTTCGATTGCGTTCTGGAAGAGCGCTTCCCCGGTGGCACCGGTTGCCTTTTCGGCGGCTACCTTCTGAGCAGCTGCGACGGCGATGTCGACAGCGGCAGAGCGAACGGCGTTGATCGCATCGGCCTCGGCCTGCTTGATCTTCTGCTCGGACAGCTGGTTGCGGCGGGCAACATACTCTTCCGTCTTGCGCTTGGCGTCTTCGGCCAGAGCGGACGCTTCGCGCTTTGCGCTTGCGAGAATCTGCTCGGCCTCGACTTCGGCTTCCTTGCGCTTGCGCTGATATTCAGCGAGCAGCGCCTGGGCCTCTTCGCGAAGGCGGGCAGCTTCAGCAAGCTGCGCCTTGATGTCGTTGGCGCGCTTGTCGAGCGCCTTGCCGATCGTACCCGGAATCTTGAGCGCGAGCATCAGAACCAGGAACAGAATCAGCGCGGCGAAGGCCCAGAATGATGCCCATTCAGTTGCAGTCATCGAAGCGTCCTCCTCAGTTGCCAGCAGCCGACTTGACGGCGGCGGCGGCTTCCGCGCTCGTCAGCTCAACGCCAACGACCTGACGGACGATTTCGGTTACTGTTTCTTCCGCAATCGAGCCGACTTCAGCAAGAGCAGCGGACTTGATCGAAGCAATGTGCTTTTCGGCTGCGGCAAGCTTCTCGGAGACGCTTGCCTCGACGGCCGCGCGTTCCTTCTCTGCCTCTGCCTTCACGGCAGCAGCAGCCTCGGCGGCAATGCCACCGGCCTTGACGCGCGCGTCTGCGAGTTCCTTTTCAAAGGCTGCGACGGCGGCGTCGGATTCAGCCTTCATCCGCGAAGCCTCGTCAAGGTCGCGCGCAATGCGGTCCTGTCGGTCTTCGAGGATAGCGCCGATGCGAGGCGCAACCGCGCGGGAAATGATCAGGTAGAAAATCCCGAACGCAATAGCCAGCCAGAGGATCTGGGAGCCGAAATATTGCGGATTAAAGGGCGGGAAAGCGCCTTCGTGGCCGCCAGCGTGCGCCGGAACTTCCGTTCCTGCTGCATGCGCGTCCTGCGCTCCAGCTTCCGTTGACGCGGCAAATGCCGATGTCACGAACATTGTCACCTCCAGGTGCGGATACGTCATGAAAAAAGGGCCACGATGTTCGCCGCGCGAAGCCCGTGGCCCTCTCTATGATCGAAGAGGTATCAGCCGTACAGGGCGAGCAGTGCGATGAGCAGCGAGAAGATGCCCAGAGCTTCCGTCACGGCGAAGCCGAAAATCAGGCGGCCGAACTGGCCGTCGGCAGCCGACGGGTTGCGCAGTGCGCCGGAGAGGTAGCTGCCGAAGATGTTGCCGAGTGCGATTGCCGCACCGGCCATGCCGAGGCAAGCAAGACCTGCGCCGATGTACTTTGCTGCTTGAGGATCCATTTTCTACTCCTTAGAAATAGTTTTGTTGCGGCTTTAGACTGACGCCGTTTTGGCGTCAACGTTTTTTCTTAAAGCTTGTCGCGATCCATAAGATTTGCGCCAAGATTTAAATTCCCTTTTTGCTGCACGTCATCGGATGCGAAACTGTTCCACAGTTCCGCGCGACATGCATCAGTGTCCCGGATGCAGGGCGTCGTTGAGGTACATGCAGGTCAGCACCGCAAAGACATAGGCCTGGAGGAACGCGACAAGGAATTCGAGACCGGTCAGCGCCACGGCCATCAGCAGCGGCAGAACCGCGCCGGCGACGCCAATGGCGCCAAGCGAACCGAGCGAGACGACGAAGCCCGCGAACACCTTCAGCGTGATGTGACCTGCCAGCATGTTGGCAAAGAGACGAACAGAAAGGCTGATCGGGCGGGACAGGAACGAGATCACTTCAATGGCCACGACCAGCGGCAGGATGACGATCGGAATGCCGCTCGGAACGAAGACGTTCAGGAAGTGCAGGCCGTGCTTGTAGAAACCGTAGACAACGACAACGCCAATGACGAGCAGCGCCAGGGCGAAGGTCACGATGATATGGCTAGTGATCGTGAAGAAGTAGGGCACCATGCCGAGCAGGTTGGCAACCAGTACGAACATGAACAGCGAGAAGACCAGCGGGAAGAACTTCATGCCATGGCTGCCGGCGCCATCGCGCAGCATGTTGGCGACGAAATCGTAGCTCATCTCGGCCACGGACTGCCCACGGCCCGGAACCAGAGCGCGGCTGGACGTGGCAAAATAGAGAAACGCTGCGGCTACAACGGCCGTAACCACCATGAAAAGCGACGAATTGGTGAACGACAGGTTCACCCCGCCAAATTCGATGTGAAAGAGTTCCGTGAGTTGGAACTGGTGGATCGGATCAACCTTGTCAGCTGCAGACACAGTTAAGTCTCTTTCGTTCTGTCGCGGTCCGTTCGGGACCGCGTCTTTCCATCATCATTGCCGCGAGCATGAAGCCCGGACAGTTCACGTCCTGTCGTCATCGGGCTTGCGAGGCTGCGGTGTCGCCACCTTGCCGAGCGCGCGCATTACATTCAGCACCGCCGCACAAAAACCGAGCAGAAGGAAGATAACCAACCCCCAAGGCCCGGTTCCGGCCAGCGTGTCGATGAGGTAGCCGATCAGCGCGCCCGCGACGATGCCCGCAATGAACTCGCTGGAAACCTTGATCGCCTGGGAATACGCGCTTTTGTCAGCGCCCCTGGCCTTGTCCCCTGCCCTGTCAGCGGCCGTCTTTCGCTCCGCGAGGCGCTCGCCCAGATCGTTCAGGCGCCTGTCCAGACCGTCGTCCCCGTCTTCCATTCCTGCGCCCCTCCACGGTCCGGTCGGATGCGAACCTCTCACGGTTCGCGCCATCACGGCAGTTTTGCGGCGCCGTTATGGCCCGTTCCTCAATTCGCGCGCAACATAGTTTTGTGAACCCGTCTAGTCAAGGCTGACAGGTGATGAAGTCTTAAAGAGTTTCTTTAAGAAAATCAAAAGGTTGCAAATGTGAGACGAAAGTTATCCCGATTCACCTGCACAGAAGGGGTCAAAAGGCCGCAGAAGAGCGGCCCAAGGCCTCAACTCCAGCCGCCATAGCGGGTGCGATAGAAGATGTGATCCCCGATGCGAGCGACGCGCTGCATGGAGCGTGCCCAGGCGGGATGGACATAGGTCGCGTGATAATGCGTTGCGGAGCCCACTTCAGGCAGCCAGACCTTGCCGGCGGTCACAGCCATGGCGACATCCTTGGCGACCTGCCAGCTGTCGCGGTTCAGGATACGGTCGAGGAAATTGTCGCAGGCAAAGGAAAACTGGCAGCGGTTCTTCCAGTCCTCATTCTGGTAGACGACGCCGCAGATCGTCTTGGGATAGGCCGGATTTCGGACACGATTGAGGATGACCTGGGCGACGGCTGCCTGTCCCCTGATCTCCTCTCCGCGGGCTTCGAAATAGATGCCACGCGTGAGGCAATCCTGCTCTTCCGCGGTGAAGACGACCGGCGGCAGCGGCGTGGCCGCCCATGCGTGGTCCTTCGGCCCGATTTCCGGGATGAAGCGCCCGTCATCAGCGTTCTTGTTCAGGATCGAATCGAAGGGCGAGACACGCGCATAATCGGGTCCGGCGCTGGCATAGGCCGTTGCAAGAACATCCGCGCGACTATTGTTGACGAGGCTGGCAATCTCCGTCGGGACAGTCTGGTCGACCGCCTGCGGTGCCTTCTTTACATAGAAGGTGCCGGCGATCTGCAATTCCTTGCCGTTGATCTTCGGCTTCACGAACGCAAGCTCCTTGTCGAGCTTTGTCAGCGGCGCGAAGTTGAAGCTGGTGCGGTCGAGGATCGAACCGGCGGTGAAGGCCTTGGGCGGCGCGACCGGGATGATGGCCAGAATGCGGGACTTTTTCAGGCTGCGGGTCACGCGGGCCTCGTCAGGCGTTCCGCCCTCGCCCTTGGCTTCCTCGCGCAATGCCACCTTGGTCCCGTCCGGCATGGACAGGCCGCCGCCTGCGGCGATGGCACTGGTCTTCATCGGATCTTTGAACACGACATCGGCCTGCTGGATCGAGCCGGCGGGAGAACGCGTCAGCAGCATGTTCGCGCCGCCGTTGTTCAAGCCTGCCAGATAGGCTGCAATGTCGGATCGCCCCGTTTCGCTGGGCAGCGCCATGTGGGCGGCAAGGCCGAGGGCGGCAATCGTCACTATCTTGCGGTTCACAAAGCCGCTGGCGCCCAGCGCAATCGCATTCCTACGCACGCACGCAACTCCAAACTGCATTCTTCGATGCAGATGAAAATGCATTATTAACCTTGATACTTGGTTAACGGGCCCGAGGCGCATGGTTGCGCGCCCGGACCCAGCACGATGCACGCGTCAGATGACGACCTGAGAACCCAGTTCGACGACCCGGTTGGACGGGAGGCGGAAGTAGTCCGATGGCCGGGTTGCGGTATTCGCGAGCGCGATGAACAACTTGTCCTGCCAGAGCGGCATGCCGCCATCCGGGCTTGCCAGCAACTGCCGGCGGCCAAGATAGAATGAGGTCGACATGATCTCGAACTTCATGCCCTCCTTGCGGATTCGGCCGAGCGTCTTGGTGATGTCCGGCATTTCCATGAAGCCGAAGCGGACTTCGAGGCTCGTGAACCGATCCGACAGATGCGACAGCGAGTAGCGGATATCATCCGGCACATAGGGTTTGTTGGCCGTGCGCACCGACAGGATGATGTTCTGCTTATGCAGGACGTGATTGTGCTTGATGTTATGCAGCAGCGTCGCCGGGGCGAAGCCGGGATCGGAGGTCAGGAAGATCGCCGTGCCCGGAACGGTCGCCGGGGCATGGTCGCTCTCGCGGCTCACCATCTCGATGAACTTGTCGATCGGAATGTTGTTGGCCTTCGCCTTTTCGGCGAGGATGCGGCTACCACGGCGCCAGGTCCACATGACCACCACGATGCCGCCGGCGATCAGGATCGGGACATAGCCGCCATCGTGGATCTTGAAGAGGTTGGCGCCCAGGAAGATCAGTTCCAGCACGAGAAGCGGCAGGAGGCCCGCGATCGCAGCCGCAAGGCTCCAGTGCCATTGCTTGCGCACGAATTCAAAGGCCATGATCGTGGTGATCGTCATCGCACCCGTGACCGAGATGCCGTAGGCGGTCGCCAGCGCATCAGAACTGCGGAAACCGAGAACGAGCAGGACGACGCCGATCATCAGGATCAGGTTCACGCCGGGCAGGAATATCTGGCCGGTATGGGTTTCCGACGTATGCTGGATTTCCATGCGCGGCAGGAAGTTCAGGTGGATGGCCTGGCGAACCAGCGAGAAGGCGCCGGTGATCACGGCCTGGCTGGCGATGATGGTGGCGGCCGTCGCGAGAATGACAACCGGCAGAAGCGCCCAGGACGGGAACATCAGGAAGAACGGGTTCTCCGCCGCTTCCGGGTGCTTCAGAATGAAGGCGCCCTGCCCCAGATAGTTGAACATCAGGGCCGGAAACACGAGCCCGAACCAGGCAAGCTGGATCGGCCGGCGACCGAAGTGACCGAGGTCGGCATAGAGCGCCTCAGCGCCGGTCACCGTGAGGAAGACCGCGCCAAGCACCACGATGCCGAGCCACTTTTCCTGAATGAGGAAGGTGGCGGCGTGATAGGGGTTCAGCGCCATGAAAATCGATAGGTCGTCGGCGATATGATAGAGCCCGATGAGACCCATGACGAGGAACCAGAGCGCCGTAATCGGCCCGAAGAAGACGGACACTGCGGCCGTACCGCGTGACTGGACAAGGAAGAGAATCACCAGGATCGTCAGCGACAGCGGGAGGACGAATTCCTTCATCTCGGGCGTGACAAGCTGCAGACCTTCCACCGCCGACAAAACCGAGAGCGCAGGCGTGATCATCGCATCGCCGAGAAAGAGCGCCGAGCCGGCGATGCCCATGAAGAAGAGGATGGCCGCGTGGCCGTTGGCCGTCTTCATCAAGAGGGCAAGCAGGGACAGCGTGCCGCCTTCGCCGCCGTTGTCGGCGCGAAGCAGGAAGAGCACGTATTTCAGTGTCACGATGATCGTCAGTGTCCAGAGCATCAGCGAGATGATGCCGATCACTTCGAACCGGTCGAGACCGTCGGCCGAAACCGGGCGCAAGGCCTCCTTGAAGGCGTAGAGCGGGCTGGTGCCGATGTCGCCATAAACGACGCCGACGGAGCCAAGCGCCAGCGTCAGCAGGCTTTTCAGCCCGGCCGGGCCCTGATTTTCATTTTCAACCGAATTGCTCATGATGAACCTTCACGCTCCAAGCTGCGACGCTCAGAGCCACCCTTTCCAGCGGAAAAAGAAGAATGGAACGACTGCCGACACGACCATCAGGCACAACGCGAACGGATAGCCAAAGGTCCATTCGAGCTCCGGCATAACCTTGAAATTCATGCCGTAGACGGAAGCGGCAAGCGTCGGCGGCAGAAAGACGACACTTGCGATGGAGAAAATCTTGATGATGGCGTTCTGCTCGAGATTGATGAAGCCGAGCGACGCATCAAGAAGGAAGGTGATGTTGCCGGACACGAAATTGGCGTGCTCCGACAAAGACTGAACATCCCGCGTGATGGTGCGGCAAAGTTCGCGCATCTCCTTGTCGTCCTGCAGGACCGGCAAGGCATAGAAGAAGGTCAAGAGACGATAGAGCGAGGCGAGGCTGTCGCGCGTCTTGGCAACCAGCCGCTGCTCTTCGCCGATGTTGAACAGAATGGCATGCGGAAAGGTTCTGCCCCGCTGGCCGGCGCGCGCATTGGCCGCAAAGACCTGGCGCGAAATCACGTCAACCTTGCGTTCCGCCATTTCCAGGATTTCCGCGCTGCGGTCGCTGATCGTCTCAAGCAGCCGCGAGAGGACCTTGATGCCGGACCAGCGGCCGTCAACACAGCGCGAGAAGGCGCCGACGAAGAGGCCAATCGACTTCGGCTCGGCATAGCGGATCGTCACCAGCCGATCCTTGGCGAGAACGAAGCCGACGTCCACCAGTTCCGGCTGCTCGCTCTCGGCGCGCCAGACAACGGATGCAGTCATGTAGATGGCGCCGTTTTCGGCATAGAGACGGCTCGATGGCTCGATATCCTTCAGCTCGTCGCGGGTCGGCACGGCAATGCCCAGCAGGTTTTCGACCAGCGTTTCCTCATCGCGCGTCGGGCAATGAAGATCGATCCAGACGGTGTCGTCCGGACAGACATCAATCGGCTCTGCGGCTGCAAGAGGCCGTGCGCTGCCATCAGCGCGATAAAGCATGATCATGAAACGGGATTGTCCCTGCCAATTTGAAACGTCGTGTGCGGTGTTGTCGTCAGGCCCGAAAGCCGCGTCCGCTGTCCTAAGGATTTGTCCTTACGTTCATTTCAATTCCGCCGGAACAAAGGGTGTCTCATATTCACCCTGGCAATGCTCCTGCTGCGCTGCATTCAAACCACAGGCCGGTTAAGATTCCAAGCAGAAATTTGACTAAAATCCGGCTTTTCGATGACGCACGCCTGTGGCGTACGGTCGCTATGGGGGATGTTGGGCAAGCCCCATCACTCGAAACTGATGTCCGGAAACGCCGGCGCGGCACGGCCTTCAATACCGTCCCACAGCTTGCGGGCGATCTCGCGATAGGCCTTCGCGTGCGGGCCGTCCGGGTGGCTCACCACAACGGGCGAGCCGGCGTCGGAGTTCAGGCGGATCTCCATGTCGAGCGGGATTTCGCCGAGGAAGGGGGCGCCGATCTTGTCAGCCTCGGCCCTGGCGCCGCCATGGCCGAATATGTCATGGCTGGTGCCGCAGTTCGGGCAGACGAAATGGCTCATGTTCTCCACGATGCCGAGGATCGGAACCTCGACCTTGTTGAACATGTTGACCGCCTTGCGGGCGTCGATCAACGCGAGATCCTGCGGGGTGGAGACGATGACGGCGCCGGCAAGGGCCGCCTGCTGGGCCAGCGTGAGCTGCACATCGCCCGTGCCCGGCGGCATGTCGATGATGAGCACGTCAAGATCGCCCCAGGCCACTTCGCGCAGCATCTGCAGGAGGGCCGACTGGATCATCGGGCCGCGCCAGATCATGGCCGTTCCCTCATCCACAAGGAAGCCCATCGACATGACCTTCATGCCGTAATTTTCCATCGGGCGGATCCGGCCATCAATCTGCTGCGGACGGCCGGAAATCTTCATCAGCCGCGGCAGAGAGGGACCGTAGATGTCGGCGTCGAGCACGGCGGCGCGCAGGCCGTTGGCCTGAAGCGCAAGGGCCAGATTGACCGCCGTCGTCGACTTGCCGACCCCACCTTTACCAGATGCGACCGCAACGATGGCGCCTATGCCGGGGATCGCCTGTTTGGCGACCGTGCGAGGCTGGGCGTGGGCATGGCCATGGGTGGGGCGGGACGCCTGCGGCGCCGAAGCGGAAGCCGGGCTGCCCGCCTTGCGATCGGCCGTCAGGACAACCGTTGCCGCTTCAATGCCCTGCACCGAGGAGGCCAGCGCAGCCGCCTGTTCGCGCAGAGGCTCAAGGCTGTTTGCACTCTCGGACGGGACGGAAATGGAGAAATAGGCCTTGCCCTGGGAGACAAAGACATCCGACACCAGACCCAGGCTGACAATGTCCTTGTCCGCACCCGGCATTTGCAGGGTCTTCAGCTTGTCGAGGACCTTGGCTGAAAGTTCTGCCGACATCGCATTCTCCTTGCAATCACTGGCGCGCCTGCCCTGTTTGCAGGCCGCGTTTCATGGCCTCATTTAGGACAGGTCCGGCCTGAGGGCAAGAAGGGCGCCGGTTCAGCGAATATCCCAGCGGTTTGCCCGCACGTCATAGGCGTCGAGCGGCGGGACGTCTTCGCCGCCACGCACCATTCGATCGACCATGAAGAGCGGCCGTCCCTTGCTCTGCTGAACGAGCCGCCCGACATATTCGCCAAGAATGCCCAGCGTGATCAACTGGACGGCGCTGAACACGGTGATCGCGACCATGGTGCTCGACCAGCCGGTGACGGCCCAGCCGGCCTCGAAGCTGTAGAACGTATAGGCAAGTAGTGCCATGGCAATGAAGGCGGTGATCACGCCAGCCCAGGAGGCGATGCGCAGCGGCCGTGCGGAAAAACCGGTAATGGCGTCGAGCGCGAGGCGCAGGAGCTTGGAATAGGAATATTTCGTCGTGCCTGCGTGACGCTCATCGCGCTCGTAGACGATCGGGACCTGGCGCCCGCCAATCCAGCTGATCATGCCGCGCAGAAAACGATCGCGCTCCGGCATGGAAAGGAGCAGCTCCGCGACGCGGCGCGTCATCAGGCGGAAATCGCCCGTATCGGAGGGAATATCGACGCTCGCAAGCCAGCGCAGCAGCCGATAGAAAACCGCCGCCGTGGTCAGCTTCATCCAGCTCTCACCCTTGCGGATGCCGCGCTGCCCGTAAACGACATCGGCGCCCCGATCCATGATCGCCATCATGTCGGACAGCAGTTCCGGCGGATCCTGAAGATCGGCATCGATCAACAGGATGCGAGCGCCCCGCGATGAGGCGATGCCGGCGGTCGAGGCGAGTTCATGACCGTGATTGCGCATCAGGCGCACGCCAACGATTTCCGGATTCTGTCGGGACAATTCCTCGATTTTCGACCAGGTCGCATCCCGCGATCCGTCATCGACGAGAACGAGTTCGAAGCTGTCTCCTGCGGCCGCACGGCCGGCGGCAAGCCCACGCCGGGCGAATTCTTCGATCACTTCTTCCTCATTGTAGCATGGCGCGACAATGGAGACTTTCAGCGGGGTATCGATTGAACTCATGGCACCTTCCGATGATTGCGGCGCTCTATGTAAGCGCCGCAAGGGAACCTACCAACGTCCTTAACGCAAGCAGGACGTCGATATCCACGTAATTCTGAAATACGGCAAAATCAGCGAATGAGGCCGATACGCAGTGCCTTGGCCACGGCCTGGGTACGGTTCGACGTGCCCAGCTTCTTGGCGGCACGATTGAGGTAGTGGTTCACGGAGTGCTCCGAAACGCCCAGAACCTCGGAAATTTCAGCGCTCGTGCGGCCTGCTGACGTGAGGATCAGGCATTCCACCTCGCGCTCGCTCAGGTCCTCGGAGGGTTTCTCATCGGCATATTGAAGCTGCGAGATCCGCTCGTAGAGCAGCGTCGAAATCATCGACAACTGCAGCATTTCGTTGATCTCTGCAGGCTCGCGATCGCCGGACAGCATGACCGCCGCGCGATTACCCAGAACATCATGAACCGGAAAATACACGCCCCTGGCCATGTTGAAACTGGTGAAAAGCTCGACCGCCTTTTCGACGGGCCCCTGCAGCTCACCTTCAGGAATATTCGTCATGTCGAACCGGAAGGGCGTCACGGATTTCTTCAGGCGAGCCATGATGGGGCTGCGCTTGAGGAAGCTGTTTTCGTCGTAGCGGGTGACGAGTTCCGCCGGCCAGCTGCAGATGATGGAAAGCGCCGAAAGGGTAATATCCTCGAGGTCACGAGGCATCCGCATGACCATGAAGGCCCGCCAGCCGAAATCGGCCGTCACCCTCTTGAGGGCGCGGAATACATCGAACTGGGTCCTCAGCTCTGAGAACTCGAGCTCGAACCGGGCTCCCGCCTTCCACAATTCAGCGATATCTCGCTCTGTGAACAACGCTTGTCGCAAGACATACCTTTCACTAGGCTCATCACCAGCAGATGAACTTTACCAAATGAGAGCGACCATCGACATCATTCCGATAGAAGAAGTCAATCGATCAATTTCTAAATTATCAGATCATAAACGTGGCAAAAGCCAATTCACACCGGCATTCAATTCCAAGTCGAAGAGCTTACGCCGACATACGCTTCTGCGTTGTTCTTTTCTCTGCCTGCCCGATTGCCATCACGTTACGGACCGCGTCGCCGGCCCCAGTCGCGCGAACAGTTCGGATTCGATTCGTTTCGCCACCGCCGTAAGATCTTCACGCCACGAATCGAGCCGCGTTCTATCAGCACGATAAGCCGGCGCTGTTATCGAGACACCGCATGCCTTCTCTCCCGCCGCGATTCCCACAGCAATGCAACAGATTCCGGGCTCATGCTCTTCGAGATCATAGGCGACCCCCTGTCGCCGCACGTCCTTTAAAGCGGCGAGCAATTGATCACCTTCGCTTATTGTTGTCGGCGTAAATTGCCTGAAGCTTATCTTGGGCAGCAACTCCGCCAGAACGCGGTCGTCCAGCAGGGCAAGTGCCGCTTTTCCAATGCCGGTGCAATAAACGGGGGAGACGGCGCCAACGGTCGAATGCATGCGTACATTCTGCAGCGCTTCCACCTTGTCGAGATAGGCAATCTCCACACCGGTCAGCACGCCGAAATGCACGGTCTCGCCGACTTTCGCCTGCAGCGCCTCCAGATGCGGCCTGACGATCGTCCTGATGTCGTTTCGCGCCCAGGCCACGGAAGCAAAATGCATAAGCCGCAGTCCAAGGCCATAGCGCCCGTCACTTCCGGTTTCCAGCAGGCCTTCTTCCAGCATGTGCCTCAGACGCCGGTGCAGCGTCCCGCGCGGTTCTCCTGTCGCGGCAAGCAGATCCGAGAATCGCAAGGGCGACGGCGACCGCGCGACCACGTCGAGGATCGCGACAGCCTTTCCCAGAGTTCCGGTATCTTGAGTATTCACGGCTTCTGCCTCGCATGCGACTTCGAAAGAGCTTGACGATCGGCAGACTAGGCCCGATTATTCCGAATAGTCAAACATAGTTCCAAATAATGGAAAAAATGGGCTTGTGGCAACCCTCCTTCGGTGAGGTGCAGACGGCCCGGGAGGAAGAATGCGGCCGGAACGCGTCGAATACGCCTGTTTGCGCGATGCCCCCGTTCTGGTGACCGGCGGGGCCAGCGGCATCGGCGCGAGCCTCGTCGCTGGATTTGTTCACCAGGGCGCGCGCGTGGCGCTTATTGATATTGACGCGACGGCAGGCGAGGCACTCGTCCAGTCGCTAAAGGATGCCGCACACGTTCCGCAGTTCATTCAGGCGGATCTTTCGGACGTTTCCGAGGCGCAGGCTGCGGTGCATGACGCTGCCGGACGGCTCGGCGGATTGAAGGTCCTCGTCAACAATGCGGCGCGCGACGACCGGCACGACCCCGCAACGATCAGCGAGCAGGCGTGGGACGCGAGCCAGGCGATCAACCTGAAGCCGCTGATGTTCGTCACGCAGGCTGCCATCCCCTACCTCGAAAAGGCCAAAGGGGCGTCGGTTGTGAACTTCTCCTCCATTGCCTATCTGCTCAACATGGGCGACCTGCCGGCTTATGGTGCGGCCAAGGCCGGGATCATCGGCCTCACCAAGACGCTTGCCGGCCGGTTCGGGCCATCAGGCATTCGCGTCAATGCTGTCCTGCCGGGCATGATCGTTACCGAGCGGCAGAAAAAGCTGTGGCTCACCCAGGAGGGTGTCGCGAGCTTCGTTGCCGACCGGCAATGCCTGAAGCGTCCGCTCGAAGCGATCGATCTGGTCGGCCCCTGTCTGTTTCTTGCCTCGTCGCAATCGGCTGCGATGACGGCGCAATCCATGATCGTCGACGGAGGCGTTTTCTGATGACTGAACCAGCCCTGATTGCTGTTGACTGGGGGACATCCTCCTTCCGGCTTTGGGTTCTAGACCACGATGCCCATGTGATCTCCGAAAGCCGCGGCGGCGACGGGCTGCTGTTTGCCGCCCGCGAAGGCTTCAGCAATATCTTGCTGCGGCACCTGACGGCCGCCAAGGCCCCCTCTGACAGGCCGATCCTCATCTGCGGGATGGCGGGCGCCCGCAATGGCTGGGTGGAAGCCGGCTATGTCGAGACGCCGGCGGAGCTCGTCGCCATCAGCCGTGGCGCCATTCCGGTCCCCGGCGTCAAGCGCGACATCCGCATCCTGCCGGGCCTCTGTCAGCGGCTTGCCGGCCGGCCGGACGTCATGCGCGGCGAGGAAACGCAATTGCTGGGCGCGGCCAGCGCGCTTTCCGAACGTTCGCTGGTTTGCATGCCGGGCACGCATTCGAAATGGGTGACCGTCGATGAGGGCTGGGTCGAGAGCTTCTCGACCTACATGACCGGCGAGCTCTACGATGCGATCAGCAAGCACACGATCCTTGCCGCACCGGAAAAGACGGTTGCCGAGGGCGCCGACAGCCCCTCCTTCAAGGACGCCGTGCGCGGCGCCTTTGCCCATCCCGGCCGGATCACCAGCCAGCTGTTTGCAGCGCGTTCCGGGCAGTTGCTCAACGGCGCGACGCCCGCCGCAGCGCTTGCCCACATTTCCGGCACCTTGATCGGCGCCGAAATCGGCGGCGCGACCGGCAGCGACAATCGTCACAAGATCCGGCTTGTCGCCTCAGGCGGCATGCGCACATTGTATGAAAGCGCGTTGAAGACGGTGGAGATCGCCTTCGAAAGCATCGATGCCGATGACGCCGTCCGCAAGGGGCTGTCGATAGCCGCCCGTCAAATCTGGTCCTGATCATCTTACCTGAAACTCCAGGAGTTAAGGCACATGCCCGTCCCCGTTCCGTTTCCGCCCATCCGCTATCCGCTGGTCGCCATTCTGCGTGGCCTGAAGCCCGAGGAGGCGCAGGACATTGTCGGCGTGCTGCTTGACGAAGGCTTCGAGGCCATAGAAATCCCGCTGAACTCGCCCGAGCCGTTCAAGTCGATCGAGATTGCCGCGCGCCGTGCGCCCTCCACCGCGCTGATCGGCGCGGGCACCATCCTGACGGTCGGCGACGTCAACCAGTTGCTCGATGCCGGCGGACGTCTCTTCGTCAGCCCCAATGTCGACGTGCCGGTGCTGACACGCGCCGTGGATCTCGGCATGGTCACGCTGCCGGGCGTGTTTACGGCGACGGAAGCGCTGGCTGCGGCCCGCGCCGGCGCCACCGGGCTCAAGTTCTTCCCGGCCTCGGTTCTCGGTCCCGACGGGATCAATGCGATCCGCGCCGTGCTCCCCGCCGACCTGATGATTGCGGCCGTTGGCGGCGTCTCGGACAAGAATTTCAGCGAATATGCCAAGGCCGGCATCAAGGCCTTCGGTCTCGGTTCCAGCCTTTACAAGCCCGGCATGAAGGCATCGGAAGTGCAGTTGCGCGCCCGCGCCACGATTGCCGCCTATGATGCCGTATTCGGAGCAAGCAACGCATGAAGACGCACGAATTCAAGGGCCATGCCCTATCGGAACTCAATATTCACCTCGGCGAAGGCCCGACCTATGACCGCGCCACGGATACGGCCTTCTGGTTCAACATCGTCGACAACGAACTGCACGAACTGAACCTCTCGACCGGCGCCAAAAAGGTGCACGCGCTGCCGGTGATGTGCTCGGTGCTCGCCCGGATCGATGACAGGCGTCAGGCGCTGGTTTCGGAAAACGGCATCTACATCCGCGACCGGGAGACGGGCGCGACCGAACTGGTTGTCGAAATCGAGGCCGACCAGCCGAACATGCGCTCCAACGATGGCCGCGTGCACCAGAGCGGTGCGCTTTGGTTCGGCACGATGACCAAGACCGGTGAAGGCCGCAAGGGCGCGGGCTCGATCTATCATGTGGCCGGCCGCAAGGTGACGAAGCTCTATTCCGGGATTTCGATCCCGAACAGCATCTGCTTCTCGCCCGATGGCGCCACCGCCTATTTCGTCGACACGATGGAAAACATCATCAAGAGCGTTGCGGTGGACCCGAAGACGGGTCTGCCTGCCGGCCAGCCCCGCGTGTTCTCGGACGAGCGTGAGGCTGGCGGCGCGGCCGACGGCGCGGTCTGCGATGCCGACGGCAATGTCTGGAGCGCGCATTGGGATGGCGGCAGCCTCCACCAGTTCGATCCATCCGGCCGCAAGCTTGCAATTTACAAGTTGCCGACGCCGCAGACCTCCTGCCCGGCCTTCATCGGCCAGAATGCCGACCGGCTGATGGTCACCAGTGCGGCGGAAGGCATGGACGACGCGCGGCTCGCCGCCGAGCCCCAGGCCGGCTTCACCTTCGACCTCGGGATCAAGGTCAACGGCCGTTTCGAACCCGACTTCAAGTGGGACTGAGATCGCTCAACGCATCAAGGACGACCCGGATCGACGGGACGTCCTTGATGTCGGAGTGAACGGTCATCCAGACCTCGCGAAAAAACGGCTCTGCGTCCGGTTCGGCCGCGATCAGGCCCGCGTCACCACTCGCCAGAAAATCCGGCAACATGGCCACGCCACAGCCCAGCCGGGCAAGCGCGGCCTGCATGTCCAGCGTGCTGGCGCGGATCGCGTAGCCGGCAGGCCCCGCCTGCTCTTTCAGCCGTCGCTGCTGGGGCGCGGCATCCATGGTTTCGTCATAGGCGATGAAATCCCAGGCGTCTCTTTCGCGGACTTTCAGGTAGTCCGGGCTGGCATAGAGGCGAAGCGTAAAGCTGTCGATGCGGCGCACCGTGAACTCGCCCTTTTCCGGACGCTGAAGACGAACCGCGATATCGGCCTCGCGCCGCTCCAGCGAGGCGTAGCGCGTTTCTCCAATGATGCGCAGCCGAAGCCCCGGATGCTTCGCGCGAACCTTCGCAAGCGGCTGCATGAGGCGCGCCTCCGCGTAGCTTGGCGGAACGCTGAGCGTCACCTCGCCTTCGACGCTGCCGGCAGAATTGCGGATTTGCGCCAGCGCCTCCGCTTCCGTTTCCATGCGCATGGCGACTTTCGCCACCCGCTCCCCCTCCGCCGTCAAGGTCAGTTGCCGTCCGCGTCTGTCGACCAGCCTGATATCCATGGCCTCCTCGAGCGCTGCCACGCGGCGGGCGACGGTGGCATGTTCCACGCGCAAGAGCCGGGCCGCTCCCGAAAGCGAGCCCGTCGTGGCCAGAGCCAGGAAATGGCGCAGATCCTGCCAATCCGTCATCTGTGCATTTTCTCCCATCCACTGCGCAAAAATCGGGAATTTTCTCCCTTTCGATCCTGTGGAAGAATTGCCTCGAAGGCAAGGGCGCAATCGAAACGGTCACCGCGGTTTTGCGCCAACCACCGTGTTCAACGAAGGAGTGATGACATGGACATCCAGATTGAAATCCGCGCGCATGGCGCTGCCGATGTATTGACCGTGACGGCCCAGGACGTGAAGAACCCGGGCCCCGGTGAAATCCGGTTGAGGCAGCATGCGATCGGGGTCAACTTCGTCGATATCTATCATCGCACCGGCGCCTATCCCGTTCCCGGTCTTCCCGTCGTTCCTGGCGTTGAGGGTGCAGGCATTGTCGAGGCGGTTGGCGAGGGCGTGACGAATGTCGCGCCGGGGGATCGCGTGGCCTATGCCGGGCTGCCGCTCGGTGGATATGCCAGCACGCGTCTCCTGCCGGCCTGGCGGGCAATAAAGCTGCCTGAGACGGTTTCGTATGAACTCGCCGCCGGCTCAATGCTGCGGGGCCTCACGGTTGCCATGCTGACGAGCCGCGTGTTTCCGCTGGGCGCCGGGCACACGGTCCTCATCCATGCCGGCGCAGGCGGGTTGGGACAATATCTGACCCGCTGGGCGAAGCGGCTTGGTGCGGTGGTCATAGCCACAGTCAGCAGCGAGGAGAAGGCGCAGGTTGCAAGGGATGCGGGAGCGGACCATGTGATCGTTGGCCGGGATACCGACTATGTCGCAGAGGTTCTGGCGCTGACCGGAGGCAGGGGTGCCGATTTCATCGTGGATGGAATTGGCGGTGAAGGGCTGACGAAGAATTTCCAGGCCATCCGACCGTTCGGACTGGTCGCCAGCGTCGGCCAGGCGGCCGGGCCGATCCCGCCGATTCCAGTTTCGGCGCTGAGCGCCAGGGCTGCGGCCCTTGCCCGTCCCAGCGTCATTGCCTTCATCAGCGATCCCGATGCCTACGCGAAGGCGGCGGGCTCTGTGTTCGAGATGATGGCGCAGGGTGTGACGACCACGATCGGTGGAACCTATGCGCTGGGTGACGCCCGCCGGGCGCATGAAGACATGGAAGCAGGCAGGACGACCGGGAGCCTGCTGCTCATCCCCTGATCCCCTTCAGCCCTGCATCGGGTTGGTCCGTGATCGGAACCTGGCGAAGGGGAAGACCGCGACGATCAACCCGGCAAAGACAAGTACCATGCCGGCAAGGCGAACGGGACCGAACTGTTCGCCGAGCAGCAGCGCAGCAGAGATGATGCCGACAATGGGGACGAGCAGGGAGAAGGGCGCGACCTGTGCTGCAGGATAGAGTTTCAGCAGGTAGGCCCAGATGCCGTAACCGATATTGGTCGAGACGATGGCGATATAGGCGACGGCGCCGACGCCGACCCAGCCCATGTGCAGGACGGCCGCCTCGATCGCCTGCGGCCCCTCGAAGAGATAGGACAGCGCCAGCAGCGGCAGCGGCGGGACGATGCTCAGCCATGTGACCATGGCGAACATGTCGACCTTGCCGGCGCCGCGCAGGGCGACATTGCCGACCGCCCAGCACAGCGCTGCGCCCAGCGAAAGAAGCAGGCCGACCAGCGTCACCCCTCCTCCACCGGCCGTCGTCGCAATGGCCGCGAGGCCGAGAAACGCGATGGCCGTGCCACCCATCTGGCGGGGACTGATCCTCTCGCCCAGCACGAGGGCCGCTATCGGGCCGGTGAGAAATGCCTGCGACTGGATGACGACGGAAGCAAGCCCCGCCGGCATGCCTACCTTCATGCTCATGAAGAGAAGGCCGAACTGGCCGGTGAACAACACAAGGCCAATGAAGATGAAGCGCGGCCACGGCACTGCGGGGCGTGGAATGAAGATGGCGGGCAATGCGGCGACGGCAAAGCGCAAAGCGGCCAGCAGAAGCGGCGGCATCGTGCCGAGCCCGACCTCGATGACGACGAAATTGACGCCCCAGGCAACAACGACGAACAGCGCCAGCAGAATTTCGCGCGGCCTCATGGTTCCACTCCCGATTCAATCTGACTGTCCTAGCCTGAACCTAACCGGCGAGTAAGCAAATTTCGCTGACAGGGTCATCAGCGCCGGTGATGGGTCCCGTGTCTCGCGTCGAGACCACGGCACGAAAATGCCGGGGCAGTTGCCTGCCCCGGCGCAATATTCCCTTCAATAACAGAAGGTGCTGAAAACTCAGGCCGCAGCGGAAGCCGGCAGCGGAACTTCTGCGATCGTCTGCAGAACGCGCGATGCGATCTGGTAGGGGTCCCCTTGCGAGTTCGGACGACGATCTTCGAGGTAGCCGCGATAATCGTTCTTCACGAAGGAGTGCGGAACGCGGATCGAGGCGCCACGGTCGGCAACGCCGTAGGAGAACTTGTTCCACGGAGCGGTTTCATGCTTGCCGGTCAGGCGCTTGTCGTTGTCCGGACCGTACACGTCGATGTGCTCCTTCCAGTTCTTGGCGAACTGGGCCATGAGCGCTTCGAAATAGGCCTTGCCGCCAACTTCGCGCATGTACTTGGTGGAGAAGTTGCAATGCATGCCCGAGCCGTTCCAGTCGGTGTCGCCGAGCGGCTTGCAGTGATATTCGACGTCGATGCCGTACTTTTCGCAAACGCGCTCAAGCAGGTAACGAGCCATCCAGATTTCGTCGGCGGCGCGCTTGGAGCCCTTGCCGAAAATCTGGAATTCCCACTGGCCCTTGGCCACTTCGGCGTTGATGCCTTCGTGGTTGATGCCGGCTTCGAGGCAGATGTCGAGATGCTCTTCGACGATCTCGCGAGCAACGTCGCCAACGTTCTTGTAGCCAACGCCGGTGTAATACGGACCCTGCGGAGCCGGGTAACCCTGTTCCGGGAAGCCGAGCGGACGGCCGTCCTTGTAGAAGAAGTATTCCTGTTCGAAGCCGAACCATGCACCTTCGTCGTCAAGGATCGTGGCGCGGGCGTTCGACGGATGCGGCGTGACGCCATCCGGCATCATGACTTCGCACATGACGAGAGCGCCGTTGGTGCGGACCGGGTCCGGATAGATGGCAACCGGCTTCAGAACGCAATCCGAGCTGTGACCTTCAGCCTGCTGGGTGGAGGAGCCGTCAAAGCCCCAGAGCGGGAGCTGTTCCAGCGTCGGGAAGGCGTCGAATTCCTTGATCTGTGTCTTGCCGCGCAGGTTCGGAACCGGCTTGTAACCGTCGAGCCAGATATACTCGAGCTTAAACTTGGTCATTTGTGTTTCTCTCATCCTTGAAATGTGATCGGTCTTTGAGAACCGTTACAGGTCAGGCTTCCGGCTTCATGCCGCCGCCACAGGCCGCTGACTTCCATGCATGGACCGTGCCAGTTTCGAGGGCGCCCCTCAAAAATGCGCAAGATTCCTGTTTTCGCAGCGCAAAAGAACCGCTGGAACTGCCCGGTTTTTCTGCTGCGTGCGCGAAATGAATGATTCTCAACAGGTTAGGATGAGGCTTCACAAGAGAGAAATTCGACCTAAAACCGCGATTAAAATTTCGCCATCGTTTTTAAAATCGTTTCCACGGTGCATGTATGCTTATTTTTTATGCAAAAGATTATTATTTTTGCATTTTTCGGATATTTCATGTGCATTCGGCTTCGAGATCGACTATATTCTCGTCATAAACGGGGTGATCCCCAAAACCGAACCGTGAAAGGCCAACACATGCATACGGAGCATCATCGCCAGTCTGCGACGATCTACATGTTCCCGCTGTCACCGCGCCTTGCTCAGCGAGGCGGAGTCGGCAGTCAGGATATCGAGCGGATGAAGAACTACGTGGACTGCAGCTCGTCCTATCATCAGGACGCAATCAATGAAGAACTGCAGCACGCATCGTCCAACGGCAAGCCCCATTCATGAGGCATGCAGTGGCGTTGACTGAAGCTTGAGCCCGGCCTTCACGCCGGGCTTTTGTTTTATGGGGGATAGCGCAGGTCAGGCGCGGCCGAAATGGCCGGTAAAATCGACGTATTTTTCCGCCAGGAAAGTTTTGACGGCGTTGCGATCCATCGCCTTGCCGTAGAAGTAGCCCTGCGCCATGCCGCAGCCCAGTGCCTTGAGCTTCAAAGCCTCGGCAAAATCCTCGACACCTTCGGCTACGACCTCGAGGCCCAAGCCCTCACACATGGCCACGATTGCCCGGATGATGTGTTCGGCGGCAGGGTCCTGGGTGATGCGGCTGACGAA
Source organism: Hyphomicrobiales bacterium (assembly GCA_900467685.1). Lineage (GTDB taxonomy): Bacteria > Pseudomonadota > Alphaproteobacteria > Rhizobiales > Rhizobiaceae > Ensifer_A. The sequence continues at coordinate 114,919 of UBQX01000010.1, read as the reverse complement.
GGCGCGGTCGATCTTCAGCTTGTCGAAGCTGAAATCCATCAGACGGCCGAGGCTAGACTGGCCGGTTCCGAAATCGTCCAGCGAGATGCGCACGCCCTCGGCGCGCAGGTCGGCGATAATCTTGCTCGCGGTTTCCGGATCGGCCACGACGGCGGTTTCCGTGATCTCCAGCTCGAGGCGACGCGGATCGAGGCCGACGCGATTGATGATCGACATCACGTTCTGGCTGGTGCGCACGTCGGTCAGCTGGGCGGAAGAGAGGTTGAACGACAGGAAGAGGTCGTGCGGCCAGGCAACCGCCGCTGCCGCCGCCTTGCGCAGCAGGGTTTCGGTCAGGATATCGATGAAGCCTCGCTCTTCGGCCAGCGGCACGAAGACGGCGGGCGAAACGAATCCGAGATCGGCATCCGTCCAACGGGCGAGCGCTTCGAAACCGACGACTTCGTCGCCGGCGAGATTGACGATCGGCTGGAAGTGAACATCGACCTCGTCGGCGATGATGGCGTTGCGCAGGGCCTGCTCGATCTGCGTCGCGCGCCGCATCTCGTCGGCAATCTCGCTGGAATAGACGGTCACGCGACCGGTCCCCTTGCGCTTCGAGCGATAAAGGGCGGTTTCCGCGCTCTTCAGGAGATCCGGAAAGTCCTCGCCGGCGAAGGGATAGACGGCAAAGCCGAAGGAGGCGGACAGCCGGACATGGCGATCGCCAAGGTCATAGGGCGCAGACAGGACTTCCTTGAACATGGCACCGACCCGCTCCGCTCCGTGACGCTCGAAAACGAGCGGGAGCACGAAGGCGAATTCATCGCTGCCCTGCCGTGTCACGATCGCGCCGCTCGGCATGCAGGCGCTCAGGCGGTGGGCCACCTGGCAGAGAATTTCGTCGCCGGCATCGCGACCGAAGAGATCGTTGATCGGGCGGAAGCCATCGAGATTGGCAATACCAATGGTGAACGGGGCCGGATCGTCGGCGCGCTCCGCAGCAAGCTGGTTGACCTTCTCGCGCAGGCGATTGCGGTTCCCGAGCCCGGTCAGGGGATCGGTGAAGCCAGAGGCCTGCTCACTTTGCAGGATCATCTCCGCGCTCGCAGATCTCGCCAAACCGCCATCCCCCGGATTCCTTGAACAATCAAACCGTTGATGTTCGTCATTTGGCGGGAAATTGATTAAGAAAAGGATAGTGGAAGCCGTTACAAATCGCGCCTTGTAAGTCTGCGCCGACAAAAAGCGTCACGCGGATGCAACACTTCCTGAAAATGGAAACGTGATCAGCCAGCCACCATGGTCTCATGCCTGTCGAGCAGCAAAAGCATGTGGCGTTTATAGAGCGCCTCGATCGTCTCGACCGAAAGCGGCTTCACGATCGTATCGTCCATGCCCGCAGCAAGGCATTTCTCATGCTTTTCCTGCGACACCTTGGGCATCACGCCAATGATGGAGGCTCTCTGCCCGCCGGCGCTTTCCGCCTCGCGGATCCGCTGCGTCACCTCGCAACCATTGAGATCGGGCAATTCCAGATCCATCAGCACAAGGGAAGGCCGCAGGATGTCCCACAAGCCCAAGGCCTCCGTCCCATCCTTCGCCAGTTCGTAGCTAATGCCCAGGCTCCCGAGAACCTGTGCATAGACTTCCTGGTTGACCGGGTTGTCCTCAACGACCAGAAGATCGACGTCGAAACCCGAAGGTTCGGCGACATGGTTCGGCTCCGGAAACTCCGGAAGGTAATCCGCATCGATCTCGTATGAGACGGATCGCGAGCGATGCGTGACCGCCGCCGCAGCTTCGGCCACGGCGAAATGAACGGGGCGAGCGCGGCTCAGCGGCAGAACCTGGATATCCATCGACATCAGCGCGGAGATGTCGACATCCGCCTCGTCGGCCATGATCAGATCGACGGACAGACCTGCCTCGTAGGCGGCCTGGAGAATTGCGCGGGCTTCCGCGAGGCTGGCTGCGTGGCAGGCATCGAACCGGAACGCATGGAGAGCCTCGTTGAGGGCAGCACCGAAAGCCTGGTCGCTGCTGAGGAGCAAGACGGTGCTCGCCCCAGTCGGCGCAGGCTCGTGGCCGGCTTCCACCTCGTCAAGCAAACGCTCCGTGTCTTTCACCGCCGGCTCGCGGGCCTCCGATTTGCCTGCCGTGCCGTCGCTTTCATGAATGTCCGAAACCTGCTGCTTCAGCGTGACGACAAAATAGTTGCCGGGATTGCCGAGCCTGAAGCGCTGCGTGAGAAACGAAACCCTTCCGCCACCCAGGTCCATGGTTTCGCGGCCGATGAATGTCTTGCCCGAGGCAAGCACCTCGCGCACCTCAGCCTCGTGACGCTGCGCGTTTTCCGAATCGACGACATCGACAAGCCGGCGGTCGATGAGACTTTCCGGCGATACGCCGTGAAAGCGGCCATAGGCCTTGTTGGCCGCCACATAGGTGAGGTTGCGGTCGACCACGAAGAGCATGGACGGAAGATTGTCCAGAATGTCTTCCGTCACGGCGACGCGTTCGAGATCGCTTCTCCAGCGGTCTTCCATCTTGCGATGGGCAGAGACGTCTCGCACCATCAGGATGCCGAGACCGCTGGCCAGCCGCCGGGTCGTCAAAGACAGCGTCCGGTCGCGGCCGAGGCGCATTTCATCTTCGCCACGCTCGTGCCACATGGCGGCAATGCGTTCGGAAACCCATTTGTCCCGCGACGCGCCGGGGATCGAGAGCGATGGCGAGTGGGCTTTCGAAGCGCCCACTTCGAAGAGTGCGATCAGGAAGGCGCGCAGGCTCGTTCCGGGCTTCAGGAATTCATCGGAGACGGGAAAGAAATTTCCGGCATTCTTGCTGGCGGTCAGAATGTGGTCACTTTTGGAAAAGACAAGGATGCCCGTGTCGAGCGCGTCTGTGCACGTCTCGAACATAATGTTCGCAATGTCGCTGCCGATGGGCGCAACATGACCCATATAGGACCTCGATACCCGCACGCAGGCATTGGCTGACTTTTCCTGATCATGCCGGGTTGAGATTGGAGCGTTTTCGTTGCGGGTATCGTCAGGTACTCGTCCGGCAACGATGTACAGATACCCACCCTTTGAGGGGGAAACACGCGCTCATTCCAATGGGTTGGACGATGGCAGTAAGACCTTAAGGACGGTTTAATAAGTACGGCCATAAATCGGCTGGCGGGGAAATATGTGCGTCATCACGGACGCTTGCGGCTTTGGGCTGGCGCATTTTTGCGATAAGACCGATGGCGACCCTCAAGAACCCACCGGCGATTCCCTTCTGCACCATGGCCATCAGACAGCTGCCCGAAACGCTTATCAACCAGATCGCCGCCGGCGAGGTCATCGAGCGTCCGGCAAGCGCGGCGAAGGAACTGATTGAAAATGCCATCGACGCCGGCGCGACCCGCGTCGAAATTGCGACGGCCGGCGGAGGCAAGAGCCTCCTGCGCATCATCGACAATGGCTGCGGCATGGGGCCTGCCGATCTGGAACTGGCCGTGCGGCGGCATTGCACCTCCAAGATCGATAGCGGGCTTGAGGATATTCGCACGCTCGGCTTTCGCGGCGAGGCCCTGCCCTCGATCGGTTCCGTCGCGCGCGTGCAGATTACTAGCCGGACCGAAGGGGCGGAGGCCGGGTCGGAAATCCGCATCACCGGCGGAAAGGTCGAGCCGGTGCGTCCGGCCGGCGCCAACAAGGGCACGGTCGTGGAAGTGCGCGACCTGTTCTTTGCCACACCCGCACGGCTGAAATTCCTCAAGACCGAGAAGGCCGAAACGGCCGCCGTTACCGAAGTCGTGAAACGCATGGCGATCGCCTTCCCGGGTATCCGCTTCACGCTGTCCGGCCAGGACCGCACGACGCTGGAATTTGCCGGCACCGGCGACGACCGGCTGGCGCGCATCGCGCAGGTGCTCGGTCGCGAGTTCAAGGACAACGCGATCGAGATCGACGCCGAGCGCGAGGATGTGGCGCTTTCCGGATTCGCGGGCCTGCCGACCTTCAACCGGGGCAACAGCGCGCATCAATATCTCTTCGTCAACGGCCGCCCCGTGCAGGACCGTCAACTGCTCTCGGCGCTCAGGGCTGCCTATGCCGAGACGGTACCGTCGGGCCGCCATCCCGTGGCCGTCCTCTGGCTGACGCTCGATCCCGCGCTGGTGGATGTGAACGTGCATCCCGCGAAATCCGATGTCCGCTTCCGCGATCCGGGTCTCGTGCGCGGTCTGCTGATCGGTGCGATTCGAGAGGCGCTGCAGCGTGACGGCGCGCGGGCTTCGACGACCGGTGCAGCGGCGATGATGCAGGCCTTCCGCCCCGCCGGCCATTCCAATGGCTTTGGCGGCGGTGCGCCGGCCTATCGTGCCACACCCAATGCCGGTTGGTCTCCGCAGGCCTCGCCTTTCCGCCCCTTGCGCGAGGACCGCGCCACGGGATTTGCTGAAGCGATGCAGGCGGGTTTCGAGGCCTTTGCAACGCCCTCGGCGCGCGCCGAGACAATGGAGAGCCAACCGGCCCCCGCCCCTCAAGCGACACCCACGGCTGCGGGCTTCCATCTGGGAGCGGCGCGGGCGCAGGTGCATGAGAACTATATCGTCGCACAGACTGAAGATGGGCTGGTCATTGTCGACCAGCATGCGGCGCATGAGCGGCTGGTCTTTGAAACGATGCGCGAGGCCATGCGGTCGCGGCGCATCCCGTCACAGGCACTACTGATCCCCGAAATCATTGATCTTCCGGAGGAGGATTGCGACCGGCTGATGGATCACGCGACAAGCCTCGACCAGTTCGGCCTTGCCTATGAGCGTTTCGGTCCCGGCGCGATCGCGGTGCGGGAGACGCCGGCCATGCTGGGCGAGATCGATGCGAGGGGTCTGATCCGGCAGCTGGCGGACGAGATTGCGGAATGGGATACGTCCGATACGCTGGCGTCGAAGCTTGATCATCTGGCGGCAACGCTCTCCTGCCACGGCTCGGTGCGCTCGGGCCGGCGGCTGAGGCCGGAAGAGATGAACGCGCTGTTGCGCCAGATGGAGGCGACGCCGGGGTCGGGCCAGTGCAATCACGGCAGGCCTACCTATATAGAGCTCAAGCTCTCCGACATCGAGCGGCTGTTCGGGCGTAGCTGAGCTGGAAAGCACCCCCGGATTGTTCCTCCAAGCCAAGTCTGGTATGGCGAACAAATGCGTGGGCGAAGCACTTTAGCAAAACTTTTCAGGAGACAACGGATGAACCGCTTTGAAGGACCCGGTGGGCGCGAGGCGCGGATCCGTTTTCTGGACGGTGATTTCCAGATCCTCACGCCGGGCTCCTATGTGATCTGCGCGATCACAGGCAAGCAGATCCCGATCGACGAGATGAAATACTGGAGCGTAGCGCGCCAGGAGGCCTATTGCGATGCGGCCTCTTCGCTGGAAGCGGAGAAGCGCGCCGGCGCGCTGCCCAACCAACGCCGCTGAGGCTTACTTCGTCTTCCTCACGGCGAACTTCCGCTTGCGGAAATTTGAGAAGGCCTGCTCGACGATGAAACCCGGTGCTGCCGGATCGTCGAACCTCATCTCGACATCGAGAACATGGATGCGCTCGATCAGCTCATCCATCGCGCCATGATGTCCGGAGAGGCGCACGCGATCCTTCGCCGTGGTGACCAGCAGCAGACCGTCGCGCTCCGCATCGACGCAAAGCGAGCGGATTTCATCCTCTGCAAAGTGATGGTGGTCCGGGAACGCGCGCGTCGCCACCACCTCCGCCCCGACATCGGCCAGGCTCTTGAAGAATTTCGTGGGATCGGCGATGCCCGCGAAGGCGAAGACGCGCCTGCCGGCAAATTCGGTCCCGTTGACCGGCCCCACAGAGGCCTCAAGCACCGGCTTGCCGGCGCGCGCCATGCGGCGGATGAAGGGGTCGGCAGCCGGGCCGCCGGACACCGCGAGCAGCGTCGTCACATGGTAGAGCTGTTCCCGCAGCGGCGCCCGAACCGGGCCGGACGGAACGACAAGGCCGTTGCCGATGCCACGCTTTCCATCCACCACGACGAGGGCGTAGTCGATAGCGATGCGGGCGCTCTGGAAACCGTCATCCATGATGATCACGTCGGCGCCTTCCGCAATCAGTTTCCTGGCGCCTTCCAGACGGTTGCGGGCCACTACGGTCAGCCCGGCGCGGGCCAGCAGCAGAGGCTCGTCGCCGACATCGACGGCACGATGATGATGCGGATCGACAATGGTGGGCTTGGAGATCGTCCCCGAATAGCCACGGCTCAGGATGCCGGGCTTGTGGCCGAGCGCGGTGGCGGCCTTTGCCAGTGCAATCGCCGTTGGCGTCTTGCCGGCGCCACCGACCGTGAAATTGCCGACACAGATGACCGGGCAATCGACCGGAGTGCGTCGGGCGCGGCGCATGTTGCGGCCGGCAATCGCGCCGTAGATCAGCATTGCGGGCGAAAGCAGCACCGCCTGCCAGCCGATTTTCGTCCACCAGAAAGGCGGGGATTCGGAAACCATGGTCACTCACTCCCGCCGCGTTTGCCGATAGCCCACCAAAACCGCGATTCCCGGCGGTTGGCAAGGTCCGCATTTCAGATGATCGTTTCGATCTCGGTGATGTCGCTGACGCAATAGTCGCAAAGCGGGCCGAGTGTTTCGCGCGTGCCCGTGCCAGTCAGGACGCCGATGGTCAGGCCGGCGGAGGCGTTGCGGCCCATCATCATGTCATGGCTGTTGTCGCCGACGACCAGAATTTCACGCGGCGTCAGCCCCGTCACCTGCGCAAAGCCGAGCACCATGCCGGGCTCCGGCTTGCAGCCGTAACCGGTGTCGTAGCCGGCAATGTAGTCGAGGCAGGAGAGGAAGCGAAAACGTTCGGCGGTGCGGCGGATCGAGAGTTCGTTATCGCTGGAGGCGACGCCAAGTTTCAGGCCACGCGCTCTCAGCCTCAAGAAGAATGATTCGAGATCCGTCACCGGAACGGCGTTCGAGGCCGCCTCGGCGAAGAGCCAGTCGAGGTCCTTGACCAGTTGTTCGGCGGTGAGTTTCGAACCGGCCGCAACGAGACCCTCGGCGATCTCTTCCGTATTGCCGGCGGCGAGCAGGCTGTCGGCGACGACATGCCCGGTCTCGGGGTCCATTCCGGTGGCGCGCAGCAGGCTGTCGGCCAGCGCCTGGTCTCCCTCGGCCGCGATCAGCGCCAGCTTGCGGTTCACGGGCGACCAGCTCTTGAAGTAGTCAAGCAGCGTTCCGTCCTTGTCGAAGAGAACACCGGCAATCTTCGTCACGCGCGCCTCATTTCGAATCCAGCCGCGCCTTCATGGCGAGCGGGCTGATATAGGGTTCAAGGTTCTTCATCGTGGCCGTCAGCGCGCCCCGCATGCCCTGGACGGTGTCGAAGCCGGCCTGGATCATGGTGCGGCGCACCGCGTCATTGTTCATCAGATAATGGACGCCCTTGGCGAGGATGTCCTCGTCGCGGACGATCTTGGCGCTGCCATTGGCGGCAAGGCGCTGATAGCTGTCGCGGAAATTCTGGACATTTCCGCCGGAAAGCACAGCGCAGCCGATCGCCGCCGGCTCCATCGGGTTCTGCCCGCCCTCGGCATAGAGCGAGCGACCGACAAAGGCGATTTCGGTAAGGCGCAGATAAAGCCCCATTTCGCCGATCGTGTCGCCGAGCAGGATATCCGTTTCCGGCGTGATCGGATCCTTGCGGGTGCGGCGGGCGACCTTGAGGCCCTGCTCGACGAGTTCCTTCTCGATCTCATCGGCGCGCTCGGGATGGCGGGGCACGATGATCGTCAACAGACCATTGGCCGCCTTCAGGCGCTGGTGCACCCGGCCGGCGGCAGCTTCTTCCTTGTCGAAGGTGGAGATGGCGGCCCATGTCTTGCGGGCGCCGATCTGGCTCTTGAAGCGCGCCAGCGCATCGGCCTCGAAGGGCAACGAGTCGTTGTCGACCTTGAGATTGCCGGAAACCGTCACCGGCAAGGCGCCCAACTGCGTGTATTTCGAGGCGTCCGCTTCCGACTGGGCAATCACGAGGGCCAGGTTGCGGAAGATTTCTTCGGCCAGTCCCGAGTAGCGCCGCCAGCGGGCAAAGGAGCGGTCGGACAGTCGGCCGTTCACGAGGATCTGCGGAATATGCCGCTCGCCGAGTTCCATCAGCGTCACCGGCCAGATTTCCGATTCCGCGATAATGGCGAGGTCCGGCTTCCAGTAATCGAGGAAGCGGCCGACGGCGGGCTTGATGTCGAGAGGAACGAACTGGTGGATGACGCTGTCGTCCAGCCGCTCCTTTGCGACCTTCGCGGAGGTCACCGTGCCGGTGGTCAGGACGACGTGAATATCGCGCTTGCGGACTTCACGGATCAGCGGAATGACGGCGGTGGTTTCGCCGACGCTGGCCGCATGGAACCATACGAGCGGACCCGTGGGGCGCTCGCGGCCGGGATGGCCAAAGCGTTCGCGGCGGCGCGCAGCGTCTTCCTTGCCCTTTGCCGAGCGGACGGCAAGATAGGGCGTCAGAAGCGGAAACAGCGCAAAGCCCGCCCACTTGTAGGCGGACAGAGCAAAGCGCGCCATCGTGTTTGCCATCCTGGTCCTTCCCGTCTGAGGGCCTTGGCTCGTGCTGGCCGAGCGTGATCAGCGTGGGCCCGAGGATCGTCGCAAAGCGCCAATCCTTGTCGATTTCATGACACGACCCGGCTGTGGCCGATCAGTCCTTGTGGTTCGGATCCAGAAGCCGGTGCATGTGGACGATGAAATAGCGCATATGCGCGTTGTCCACGGTCGATTGCGCCTTGCCGCGCCAGGCGGTCAGCGCCGACTGGTAATCCGGAAAGATGCCGACGATGTCGAGTTCCTTGAGATTGCGGAACTGCATGTTGCCGAGGTCCGTCAGCTCGCCACCAAAGACGAGATGAAGGAGTTGCTTGCCGCCTGTTTCTTCAGACATGGTGTCTCCTGGGATTGTTCCTGTTGAGCAGGTTCCTCCGGGTAAGCGGTGTGCTAAATTTGACGGCAAAGGTCAATGGCTGAAAGCTGATTGTGCAGCACTGGATAGGCTGGCAAGCGCGGTTTCGTGCGCCGCGCAAAGTGCTGGATGGTGGACGACCGCCCCGTTGTAGCCAAGCGTTTGACCATCGAGGCTCGACAACCTGCCACCTGCCCGTTCCAGAATGAGTTCGGCTGCGGCCAGATCCCAGTCATGCGAATGCGGATAGACCAGCGTCGCGTCGATGCGACCATCGGCAATCATAGCCAGGCGATAGGCGAGCGACGGGATATGTTCGACGCGGCGGGCGCGGGCTAGATAGTCAGGCTTGAGGCGCCGGAACGCCTCGGCAGGTGCAGCAATCGCCACAGCATCGGAGGGCTCGCGGACGGAGATAGGAAATCCGTTCTTCAGCGCGACGCCGTCAAACACGGCCGTGAAGGTCTCGCCGAGCGCCGGCGCGACGAGCACGCCCGCCACCGGTCGGCCACGATGGACGACTGCGGCGCTCACGCACCAGGTCGCCAGGCCGTTCATGAAGGCGCGTGTTCCGTCGATCGGGTCGATGACGAAGAGCGTTTCCAGCCCGAGCCGCGCGCCATCGTCCTCGGTCTCTTCGGACAGCCAGCCATAGGAGGGCCGGGCCAAAAGCAGCCGGTCGATCAGGATATCGTTGGCGGCATAATCGGCCGCCGTGACGGGCGAGCGGCCCTCATTCTTCCACCAGGTTTCCGGCGAGTTGCGGAAATAGCCCATGGCGGCTTCGCCGGCCTCGGTCGCGGCAGAGACGAGGAGTTCGAGATCGTCGTCCCAATCGCCCGCGCCGCTGTCCGCCATCTTTCGTCGTCCTCTTATTTGCCTGCCAGTGTCATGTTCTCAACGGCGATCGTCGGGGCCGCCGTGCCATAGCTACGGTCGATGTCGTTGGCAGGCGTCATCGCCATGAACATGTCCTTCAGGTTCGAGGCAATCGTGACTTCTGATACCGCGAAGGTCAATTCGCCATTCTCGATCCAGAAGCCCGAGGCGCCTCGGCTATATTCGCCCGTGATCATGTTGACGCCCTGGCCGATGACTTCCGTGACGTAGAAGCCAGTACCGATCGAGCGGATCAGATCTTCCGGAGAAATGTCGCCGGGCTCAAGTGCGAAATTGGTCGAAGCCGGTGTCACGCTGGAACCGCCGCGCACGCCGCGTCCGTTGGTCGGCAGGCCCAGTTCGCGGCCGGTCGAGGTGGACAGGAACCAGTGCTGCAGCACCCCGTCTTCGATCATCGTCAGCTTCTCGCCGGTCACGCCTTCGCCATCGAAGGGACGCGAGGAGGAGCCGCGCACGATCAGCGGATCGTCAGTGACGGAGAGGCCGGCCTTCAAGACCTGCTTGCCCATGCGGTCGCGCAGGAACGAAGTCTTGCGGGCGACGGAGGCGCCGTTGATCGCGCCGGCAATATGGCCGGCAATGCCGCGCGAGACGCGGGGATCGAAAATGACGGTGAGGCCCTTGGCCGTCGGAACCTGACGCGGGTTCAGACGCTTGACCGCCCGCTCGCCGGCCCGACGGCCGACTGCGGTCGGGTCTTCGAGTTCCGAATAGAAGAGTTCACTGGAATAATCGTAATCGCGCTCCATGCCGGTGCCTTCGCCGGCAATCACGCTGACCGAGTAACCGAAGCGGCTGGCCTGATAGGCGCCGGAAAAGCCATGCGAGGTGGCCAGCACCAGCCCACCCATGCCGGCGGAGGCGCCGGCGCCCACAGAATTGCTGACGCCCTTGACGGCGAGTGCCGCAGCCTCGGCAGCAAGCGCCTTGTCCGTGAGATCGGAGGCGCTGACTTCCGTTGCGTCGAAAAGTTGGAGATCGGGGAAGGAGCGCGCGAGGTCCTTTTCGTCCGCCAGGCAGGCGAACTTGTCCTCCGGCGAGACCTTGGCCATGGCCACTGCACGTTCGGCCAGCGCCTTGAGGTCGAAGCCCGGATTGGCGGAGACGGTCGCGACCTTCTGGCCGACGAAGACGCGGAGCGAGAAGTCGTCGCTCTCCGAACTTTCCGTGCCTTCAACCTTGCCGAGGCGAACGGAAACGGAGGAGGAGCGGGAGCGCATGACCACGGCATCGGCCTTGTCGGCGCCAGCGGCGCGGGCGAGATCGATCAGCTCAGATGCACGGGAAAGGAGATTTTCCGAATCGGACGTCGATGACATGATTTGTCCTTTCTTTCAGGTCCATTTATTGTTCCCTTCCTGAAGCATCAAGCCCACCTGATGTCGATTCGACCTTTCCGTCCCGTTTCACGCCCGTCCGATGTAGGAATGCCATGACGAACGCCCATAGTCTGTTCGAGGAAGCCTTGATTCTGCTCGGAGGCGCCGTTGTCGCCTCCCCCATTTTCAAGAAGCTGGGCCTGGGCACGGTCCTCGGCTATCTCGCCGCCGGCGTGGTGATCGGGCCGGTCATGCATCTCATTCGCGGGGCGGAGGATATTCTGGGTGTTGCCGAGCTTGGCGTCGTCTTCCTGCTCTTTGTCATCGGGCTGGAACTGAAGCCGTCGCGGCTCTGGCAGATGCGCAAGGATATTTTCGGGCTCGGCATGCTGCAGGTGGGCTTAAGTGGTGCGGCGCTGTCTGCGATCTGCATACTCACCGGGCTGCTCGACTGGCAGGGCGCCCTGATTGCGGGCTTCGGGCTGGCGCTCTCCTCGACGGCCTTTGCGCTTCAGATTCTCGAAGACAATGGCGAGCGCTCGACGAAGCATGGGCAGCGTACCTTCTCGCTGCTGCTCTTTCAGGACCTCGCCATCGTGCCGCTGCTGGCGCTGATCCCGCTTCTGGCGCGCCAGCAGGGCGATGCGGCGGCACCTGACCGGTTGCAGAATTTTGCGATCGCCATTGCCGTCATTGCGGCGGTTCTGATCGCGGGCAAATATCTGCTCAACCCGCTCTTCCAGGTCATTGCCCGCACCGGCGCGCGCGAGGCGATGATCGCGGCGGCACTTTTCGTGGTGATGGCAGCGGCCGTCACGGTGGAGCTTGCCGGGCTTTCCATGGCCATGGGCTCCTTCCTCGCCGGCGTGATGCTGTCGGAATCCTCCTTCCGGCATGAGCTTGAGGCCGATATCGAACCATTCCGCGGCATTCTGCTCGGCCTGTTCTTCATGGCGGTCGGCATGTCGCTCGATCTGCAGGTTCTGGAACAGAACTGGCTCCTTGTGCTGGTCGCCGTTCCCGCCGTCATGATCGTCAAGTCGGTGACCATCTATGCGGCCTGTCGCATCACCGGCTCATCGCATAACGATGCGGTGAAGATCGGCGGGCTTTTGCAGCAGGGCGGTGAATTCGGCTTCGTGCTCTTCTCCGCCGCCACCGCGGCCTTCCTGTTTCCGCCCTCGACCGCATCTCTGCTGATCGCGACCGTGACGCTGACCATGGCCGCGACGCCGCTCGGTGTGGCGCTCGTCCCCTTCCTGCTGAGAGACGGACCCGTGGAAGAGATGGACGAGGATTTCGAGGGCGCGGGCTCGGACGTTCTGATCATCGGTTTCTCGCGTTTCGGACAGGTGGCAGCGCAGGTTCTGCTGGCCAGCGGGCGCGACGTGACGATCATCGATCACTCTGCCGACCGTATCCGCCAGGCCGCGAATTTCGGATTCCGCATCTATTTCGGCGACGGCACCCGCAAGGACGTGCTGCGCTCGGCGGGCGTGGAGCGGGCCAAGATCGTTGCGGTGTGCACGCAGAAAAAGGAAATCACCGACCGGATCGTCGATCTCGTGCTCGACGAGTTTCCGCAGACGCGGCTCTTCGTGCGTGCCTATGACCGTGTGCATCTTCTCTCGCTGCAGGCCCGCGGCATCGATTATGGCGAGCGCGAAACCTTCGAGGGCGGTCTGAAATTCGGTGCGAAAACGCTGGAAGGCCTGGGCGTCGACGAGACGACGGCAGTGGAGCTGGCGGACGAAACGCGCGAGCGCGACTATGCGCGTCTGGCGCTTCAGGCGTCCGAGGGCATCATGGCCGGCCGGGACCTCGTTTACTACAAGCGCCCGGTCAGCCCCGAACCGCTGGTCAAGCCGCGCAAGCGCGAAGAGCAGGATTGACGGAACGTTCGGCTACGGCTTCTGACGGAAGGCGATCTCGGCATCGATGAGACGTTTCACCTCGTCCTTGACGCCGTTTGCCGCCTCCAGCACTTCGCCGGCGCGCATGAAATCGAGGACACGGAAGCGATTGACTTCCGGCCTCAAGAGAATATCCGGCGGGTTGCTACGCATCTTCGTGGCGATCAGCGACTGCATCATCAATTGCGATGCGCCGAAAAGACTGTCGACGCGATTGGGGATGGTGACGCCGTCGCCTTCCGGCGCGCCGACGACATCGACGCCGATGACGATATCGGCCTTGCCCAGGAGGCTCTCGTAGGGCACGGGGTCGAAGACACCGCCGTCGATCATGACACGGCCACCCATGGTCACCGGCATGAAAAGCGCCGGAATGGCTGCGGAGGCCGCGAGTGCCGGGAAGAGTTCGCCCTCGCCAACCAGCAGGCCACACTGGCCATAATAATCCGTCACCGTCACGTGCAGAGGGATGGACAGCTGGGAAAAATCTTCCGGGATGGCATCAGGCAGGAAGGCGCGGAGGATGCGCTCCAGATTGAACTGGCCGAAGCGGAAGCCCATGCGCATATTGGCCGGGCGCAGTTTCCAGAGCCGGTTGATCACCTCGTTGCGGTTTCCAACGGTCGCCAGCGTGTATTCGCGGATTTCGCGGCCCGTCATGCCTGCTGCACGGCCCGCGCCCATCAGCGCGCCGATGGACGAGCCGTTGATGGCGACCGGCGTCAGGCCGAGTTCGTCCAGCGCTTCGAGAACGGGAATATGGGCGATGCCACGGGCGCCGCCACCACCCAGAGCCAGCGCAATGGTCGGCGAGGTCTGTTGCGCGACCTTTTCGCGGTCCTTGTCTTTCTTCTTCTTTTTCTTCTTGCTCTTATCAGCCATCACGCGCCGAAACGATAAAAGTGCATCTTCGTATCTCCGAAGGCGCGCTCCTCAATGAATGCCAGCCCCTGCTGGAGGGCGGGCGCGACATCGGCTCGTTCTTCCAGAATGACCAGCGCACCGGGAACCAGCCAGCCGCCTTTGATGGCAGCCGCAATCGCCTTTTCGCCCAAACCCTTTCCATAGGGTGGATCTGCGAAGAGAATATGAAAGGGCTCCATCGTGCCCACCACGCCGAGATCGGTGGCGTCGCGGCGGAAGATGCGGGCGCGGGACTGAAGGCCGAGCGTCTCGATGTTCTGGCGGAGCAATCCCCTGCCCTCGACGCTGGTCTCGACGAATAGCCCCTGCTGGCAGCCACGCGAAATCGCCTCGAGGCCGACAGCGCCCGTGCCGGCGAAAAGGTCGATCACCCGCGTTTTATCGAGCGCGTCCGGATAGCTGTGCGCGAGGATGTTGAACAGGCTCTCGCGCGTCCGGTCCGTGGTCGGGCGGATGTCGTTGGATTTCGGCGCGGCCAGAGCCCGGCCGCGAAATTCACCGCCGACGATGCGCATGGATTAGCCCTTCGGCTTGCCGCCGCGCGGGCCGCCGGTCCGGCCGCCCGAAGGCTTGCCACCGAAACCCTTTCCACCACCCGGTTTGCCGCCAAAGCCTTTGCCGCCACCGGGCTTGCCGCCGCGTGCGCCAAATGGCTTGTCGCCGGACGGCTTGCCGAAGGGTTTGCCTCTCGGCTTGTCGCCAAAGGGGCGGTCGCCGGTGTCGCGGTCGGAGCGCGGCTTGCCGGAGAAGGCGCGGGCCGGACGGGCATCGTCGCGGCCGCCTTCGCGGGGCGGACGATCGCCAAACGGGCGGTCACCAAAGGAGCGCTCGCCGCGAGGGCGATCTTCGCGACGGTCATCACGGGGGCGGTCGCCGAAGCCGCGCTTGCGGTCGCGGCCACCCTCGCCTTCGCGCTTCTTGTCGGCATCGCCTGTGGCGCGGATCCACTGACCTTCGTCGTCGCGGACCTTCAGGACGGTCGGGCGGACGACGCGGTCGGAAACGGTTGCCTCGGGCTTGCGGGCTTCCGGACGCGGGCCACGCTTAGCGGCCACTTTGGCCACCTTGGCGGCTTCCTTTTCGCCGAGCGGACGGGCACCGGGGGCCATCCAGACATTGGCGTTACGAGCATTGCGCGGCGGGATCTTCTTGTCGGAACGTTCCTCGCGATCGCCACCCTTGCGGTCGCCGCCGCGAGCCGGCTTGGCACCAAAGGGCTTGTCGCCGAAAAAACGGTCGCGCTGCGGGCGATCGCCGCGATCACCACGGTCGCTCCATTCGGCGCGGTCGCCACGGGGTGCACGGTCCTGCTGGTCGCGCGGCTTGCGGGCGGCCGGACGGGCATCGTCCTCGTCGACGACGAGCGCGCCGCTATGGTCGAAGATCGGGGCGTCGAAATTGGCCTTGGCCTCTTCGATCAGGCGCGGACCGAGCTGGTCGCGCAGCATGCGACCCTTGATTTCCATGACCTGGCCTTCCGGCAGGTTGCCGAGCTGGAAGGGGCCGTAGGAAATGCGGATCAGGCGGTTCACGTCGAGGCCGATGGCGCCCAGAACGTTCTTGATTTCGCGGTTCTTGCCTTCGCGCAGGCCCATGGTGATCCAGGCATTGTGACCCTGCTCGCGGTCGAGGATCGCGTCGATGCCGCCATAGAGCACGCCGTCTACGGCAATGCCGTCCTTCAGCTGGTCGAGCTTGGCCTGATCGACCGAGCCGTGGGCGCGGACGCGATAGCGGCGCAGCCAGCCGGTCGAGGGCAGTTCGAGCACGCGGGCGAGCCCACCGTCATTGGTCAGCAGCAGCAGGCCTTCGGTGTTGATGTCGAGGCGGCCGATCGACATGACGCGCGGCAGGCCTTCGGGCAGGTTGTCGAACACGGTCGGGCGGCCTTCCGGGTCGGCATTGGTGGTCACCAGGCCGGCCGGCTTGTGATAGAGCCAGAGGCGCGTGCGCTCCGGACCGCGGATCCGCTCGCCATCGACTTCGATATTGTCGGCATAGGTGGCGTTGACGGCGGGTGCCGTCAGCACTTCGCCGTTGAGGCGAATGCGGCCTTCCATGATCATCCGCTCGACATCACGGCGGGAAGCTACTCCTGCGCGGGCGAGCAGCTTGGAAATGCGCTCGGGCTCAAGGCCGGCAGTTTCGGTCGCGGGCTTCGGCGCGGGCTTGACGCCTGCAAACTTGCCGTCGCTCTTCGGGCGATCCGACTTGAAAGTCGGCTTGTCGCCGGGCTTGCCATAGGGCTTCCCGCCCGGCTTGCCGTAGGACTTGCCGGTAGGCTTGTCGAAAGACCTGCCTTCGGAAGGCTTGCCGAAACGTTTCTCGGAGCCGCCTTCAGCGCTCTTGGCAAAGCTGCGACCTTCGCCGGGCTTGCCAAAGCTCTTGCCTGCCGGTTTGCCGAAGGACTTTCCACCCTTGCCGCCGGGGCCGCCCTTGCCACGCTCACCGCCAGCTGCGGAATCTCGCTTGCCTGCGCCGCCGGCCGGTTTGCGGGCCGGGCGCTTCTTTTCGTCATCGAATGCCATGAGAGGCTGTCCACTTATTCTTGAGCCGCAAACAGGCTGTCTCGTGTCACCCGACACCCAAATCCGGCTCGGAAGCGCAAACGCTTTCGCTGGACTTGTTCCTGAATTTGCCTATTCGTTTGCCGTCCCTTATCAGGTCGTAATCACGACGTTAAGAGGTTTCTCGCGTGAACGGGTCAAATCGCATCATGGAACGGGCGCTTACCGAGGCGCGAGCCGCTGCCGCACGGGGCGAAGTGCCGGTCGGCGCGGTCATCGTGCTCGACGGCGAAGTCCTCGCAAGCGCCGGCAATCGCACGCGCGAACTCAATGACGTAACGGCCCATGCCGAAATCCTCGCAATCCGCGAAGCTTCCGCCAAGCTCGGCTCCGAGCGGCTGATCAATGCCGATCTCTATGTGACGCTCGAACCGTGTGCCATGTGCGCGGCGGCCATTTCCTTCGCCCGCATCCGGCGTCTCTACTATGGGGCCGAAGACCCGAAAGGTGGAGGCGTGGATCATGGCGGACGCTTCTACGCACAACCCACCTGCCATCACGCACCGGAGGTCTATTCCGGCATTGCCGAAAGGCAAGCGGCCAGCATCCTCAAGGAGTTCTTCGCCAACCGACGCTAGGCCTCACCTCTTGGCGAAGGCCTCAAGCTCCTCGCCCGAGAGGCGATAGCGGATCCATTCGCTTTGCGGCTTGGCGCCTGTTGCGTCGTAGGTCCGGATGGCGGGCGTGTTCCAGTCGAGCACGCTCCATTCGAACCGACCGTAGCCGTTCTCCAGCGCGAACTGGGCGAGATGTTTCAGGACCATCGTTCCGATGCCGCGGCCGCGGGCGGCCGGGGTAACATAGAGGTCTTCGAGATAGATGCCGGGGCGGCCCTGCCAGGTGGAGAAGGTGTAGTACCAGAGCGCGAAGGCGAGCGGTTCGCCATTCTCTTCGCAGATCAGCGCATCGACCACGGCATCGGGTCCGAAGACCGTCTTCTCCAGGTGCTCGACACTTGTCTCCACCTGATCGGCGGCCTTCTCGAATTCGGCAAGGTCGCAGATGAAGCGGAAGATGGTGGGCGTGTCGGCGATCGTGGCCTTGCGGATCGTGGCGGTCATCTGTTGCTCCGGTTTAATCTGTTCGCGCCGGTCAGCGCGCGCCGCGGGACAGGTCGGGGCCGCGCAGGCTGCCCCAGTTGCTGCAATTGCCGCCCTGGGCTGCGGCCCGATCGAGTTCGGCTTCGGCAGCGGCAAACGCAGCTTCGACCACGAAGCCGGGCGCGCATTCGACGCCGCCGGCCGACACCGTCATCGGTCGGGGGCTGTTTCCGTCGAATGGCAGCTGAACGGCCGATATCGCCTGCGACATCGAGCCGACGGCAAGGGACGCGAGGATGGGCGTCGAGCCCGGCATGAAGATGGCCAGATCGTATTCCCCGACGCGACCCGCAAAATCGGATGGTCGCAGGACGCTGCGCACGGCGGCGGCGGCGGTAAAGAGCGCGGCATCGGCCGCCATGCTGCCATGGCTCTTGCGCAGGCCGGCAAGACCATCCACGCGAAGCCTGACGAGCTGGCCGATATCGGGCTGATCCGGTTGATGCTGCATCCGCTCGCGGAAGACGTCTTCCGTCAGCACGCGTGTCGCCGGATCGTGGGCGCGCTCGCGCACAAGCTCCATGTTGGCGCTGACGAGCTCAGCGTTCACGTCGTCCAACTGGACCAGAGCCTTGCACAGACTGTCTTTCAGCTGGCGTGTCTTCTCGAACTGCCAGAACTGAACGGCGCTGGCAGGGAAGCCGATGAGCACCGGCAGAACCAGCGTCATGACCAACCCGGCACCTTCAAGACGGCCGCCCATGAATGGGACCACGAGATAGGAAATGCCGAACGATGCCACGAGCGAAACGAGCGCCGTCAATGCAGCGCGCGAGATCACTGTGCGGTAGATGTCCGGCATGTTTCAGCGCCTGCTTGTTTGACCGATTCGCATCTATGTCCAACAATGTGGCATGCGGCAATGGTGCGGCGGGTGCGGACAAACAAAAAAGCCCGAAACCATGGGGTTCCGGGCTTTCAAATCAACCTTGGCTGCCTCAGTCGAAGACATCCCACCACTTGTGGTTCGTCTGCTTGGCGGCGGCCGCTTCTTTCTTGCGCTCGCGCTCCTTGACCTTCTCGGGCGTACCGAGATCGGTCAGTTCAGACTGGTCTACCTTGCGGTAATCAAGCGGCGGGTCGCTGAGGAAGCGGCGCTTGTCGGAATAGATGCCCTGGTCGATCTTGCGGGCCTCACGATAGGCCTGGCGCTGTTCGGCAAGGGACTTGGTCTGATTGGCAGCCGTCTGGCCGAGAAGCGGCGAACGGTAGCCATTGCCCTGCTGGTCGGCTTCCTCGCGCAGGCGCTGGCGGGTTTCTTCCGGGCTCTCGACCCAATTCGGATTGTTCTTGGCGTCCGCGACCGACGGCTGCGGCGCAGCCAGCTGGTCCTTGCGGGCAGGAACGACCAGCTTCGGGTTCGGCTGGTAGGCAATCTTGTCGTTCTTGTTCTGCGGCGTGATGTCCAGAACGCTGCCGACATCATCCATCAGGTGCTCGGCAGCCGTCTTGTTGGTTCCGTAGGTCGGGCTGCTGATGCAGCCGGTCAGCGCGGTCACGGAAACCGTTGCGCCAAGAATACCGACTGCTACTCGAAACCAAGAGGTCATGTTTCTGATTGTCCCTGATGCCTACAGCGTGAACTCGCACGCCTTCTACTACGGCCTATGGCCGGAATTTAAAAGCCATTAACCGAAATTCCGGCCAATTTCGGGCGATAAATACCGGATGGGCCGCCAAAAGGCAAACCTCATCCGATATTTATACCAAAGAACCTTCAGGCCTTCACGCCAAGCTCGCGAAGAGCCGCGGCATCGCGGGCAGAAACGTCCGGATAATCCGGGTCGGAACCGACATCCTTCGTAACCTTCCAGGAGCGTGCGCACTTGGTGCCTTCGGCGAGCTTCGGCTCGACGGAGACGCCCGAAACCTCATCGAGACGGAAGGCATCCGCCGGGCCTTCCGACCCATCAACCACGATATCCGAGGTGATGCAGATCTCGGCGAAGTCCTCGCCCTTCAGAGCTTCCAGCAGTTCGCCGTTCGTGACATGCACGACGGGTGCTGCTTCCAGCGAAGACCCGATGCGCTTTTCGCGGCGCTCGATTTCGAGAGCACCCGTGACGACCTTGCGGACTTCGCGGATCTTCGCCCACTTGGCGGCCAGCGCCTCGTTCTTCCAGTCTGCCGGGATTTCCGGGAACTGTTCGAGATGGACCGACTCAGCCTGCGGGTTGCGGGAGAGCCAGGCTTCTTCCATCGTGAAGGGCAGCATGGGGGCGAACCAGAGCACGAGGCTTTCGAACAGCTTGCGGATGACATGCAGGCTCGCGCGCCGACGCAGCGACGACGGGGCGTCGCAGTAGAGCGCATCCTTGCGGACGTCGAAATAGAAGGCCGAAAGCTCGACATTGGCGAAATCCGACAGCGAGCGCACGACGCGCTTGAAGTCGAATTCGTCATACCCCTTGCGCACGACCTCATCGAGTTCCGCCAGACGATGCAGCATCAGCTTTTCGAGCGCCGGCAGATCGGCATAGGCGATTTCCTCGCCCTTGTCGTGAGCGAGCGTGCCGAGCATCCAGCGGATCGTGTTGCGGATCTTGCGATAGGCATCGATATTGGTCTGGATGATCGTCTTGCCGAGGCGCTGGTCTTCCCAATAGTCGGTGTTCATGACCCAGAGGCGCAGGATATCCGCACCCGACTGCGCCATGACGTCCTGCGGGAAGACCTGGTTGCCGAGCGACTTCGACATCTTGCGGCCGTCCTCGGCCATCGTGAAACCATGCGTCACAACGGCGTTGTAGGGCGCGCGGCCGCGCGTGGCGCAGCTTTCGAGCAGCGAGGAATGGAACCAGCCGCGATGCTGGTCGGAACCTTCCAGATAGACATCGGCCGGCCATTTCAGGTCCGGGCGGTCTTCCAGCGTGAAGGTATGCGTCGAGCCCGAGTCAAACCAGACGTCGAGAATGTCGCGGACCTGTTTCCACTCGGACGGATCATACTTGTTGCCGAGGAAACGCTCTGCGGCACCGGCAGCGAACCAGGCATCTGCGCCTTCCTTTTCGAAGGCGTCGAGGATGCGGGCGTTGACCTCGTCATCCACCAGAACCGTGCCGTCTTCCTTGGCGAAGATGGCGATCGGCACGCCCCAGGCGCGCTGGCGAGACAGTACCCAGTCCGGACGCTGCTCAATCATGCCGCGCAGACGGTTCTGGCCCATGGCCGGGACGAAGCGGGTCTGGTCGATGGCGCTCAGCGCGCGCGAGCGCAGCGTGGAACCATCGCCCAGTTCCTTGTCCATATAGACGAACCATTGCGGCGTGTTGCGGAAGATGACCGGCTTCTTGGAGCGCCAGGAATGCGGATAGTCATGCTTGATGCGGCCGCGGGCGAAGAGATTGTTCGCGTCGATCAGCGCCTTGATGACGCGATTGTTGGCGTCGCCCTTCTTGCCGTTGTCGTCCATGACGCGGGCGGGACCACCCTCGGCCGACGGACCGAAGCCCGGCGCATCCTCGGTGTAGAAGCCGGCGTCGTCGACGGTGAAGGGGATCTTGGACGAGATGCCACGGGCTTCCAGATTGCGGGCTTCTGCCATCCAGGCATCAAAGTCCTCTCGGCCGTGGCCGGGGGCGGTATGGACGAAACCCGTACCGGCATCGTCGGTGACGTGATCGCCATCGAGGAGCGGGACGGCAAAGTCGTAGCCGAGGGCGGCGAGCGGGTGGGCGCAGGTTGTCCCACCGAGTTCCTCCGGCGCTACGTCGCGGATGAACTTGAACGTGACCTTCGCCTTGGCAGCAGCCTCATCGGCAAGACGTGTTGCAAAGATCAGGCGTTCGCCTGGCTGCGGGCCGAAGTCATTGGTTGCCGTCTCGACTTCGAAGAGGCCATAGGGGAAGCGCGACGAGAAGGAGATGGCGCGGTTGCCGGGGATTGTCCACGGGGTGGTGGTCCAGATGACGACGAAGGCGCTCCAAAGATCCTGAGCGGTCGCGTTATTGTTCACCAGAGACTTCGGACCGTCTCGGACGATATTCTGGGGAACAATCGGGAACTTCACCCAAATCGTGTCGCTCTCGACCTCGGCATATTCCACTTCGGCTTCCGCCAGCGCCGTGCGTTCCACCACCGACCACATGATCGGCTTGGAGCCGCGATAGAGCTGGCCGGACTTGGCGATCTTCAGGAGTTCGCCGGCGATGCGGGCCTCGGCGTGGTAGGCCATGGTCGTGTAGGGGTTTTCGAAGTCGCCCTCGATGCCGAGGCGCTTGAACTCGGCCGACTGCACATCGATCCAGCCTTGCGCGAATTCGCGGCATTCGCGGCGGAATTCGTTGATGTCGACCTCATCCTTGTTCTTGCCCTTGGCGCGATAGGCTTCCTCGATCTTCCATTCGATCGGCAGGCCGTGGCAGTCCCAACCGGGAACATAGTTCGAGTCAAACCCGCGCATCTGGAACGAGCGGGTGATGACGTCCTTGAGGATCTTGTTCAGCGCGTGGCCGATATGGATGTTGCCGTTGGCGTAAGGAGGGCCGTCGTGGAGGACGAACTTCTCGCGGCCGGCGGCAGACGCGCGCAGGCGCTTGTAAAGCTCCATCTTCTGCCAGCGGGCGACGATTTCCGGCTCCTTCTGGGGAAGACCGGCGCGCATCGGAAATTCCGTCTGCGGCAGATAGAGGGTCGAGGAATAGTCAACTTTATCAGCGGTATCGGTCATGGACGTCTGTCACTCATCGGGTAGCGCGTGGCCAGGTGCGGGAAAGGCCCACGCATGAAAATCTGCGGGTGGTGTGAAAGTCTGGCGCGGGAGAGAAGCGCCGAAATCCCGGACCCTCGGGCAGGCTCGCGTCACGAGCGCCTCAAAGGGCCGGGCCAATAATTCGGATGATCAAGTTCCACCGGCGCGGCATCATAGCGGGCGCTTTCTAGGCGTTTTTGACGGAAATTGAAAGGGGCGGCGGTGAAGTTTATCGCCGCCGTTTCCCCTTGGCTCAGGCACTCACCTGAGTGGGATTGGCAGGCGACACCACGGCCGAGCGCAGATGTTCGACATCGCGCCGCAGAACCGAGCCGGGATCGAAGGCGACGGCCCGGTCCCGGCCACCGTTCTTGGCGGCATAGAGCGCGCGGTCGGCGGCGGCAAAGATGCGATCCATGTCGTCCTCGCCCGCATCGAAGCCGACATAGCCAGCAGAGAAGGTAATCGAAAAGGCGCGACTATCGCGGGCGCTGACGGATAGGCCGGACACGACGTCGCGCAGGTCGTGGAGCAGATGCGCGGCGTCACCCGCATGAGAGCCGGTCAGGAGAAGTGCGAACTCTTCGCCACCGAGCCGGCCGAAGACCGCGCCGGGCGGCAAGGCCTGTTTCACCGCCTCGCAGAACGCTTTCAATGCGTCGTCGCCGGCGTGATGGCCATAGCTGTCGTTGACGGACTTGAAATGGTCGATGTCGATCACGACCAGCACGCCGTCCTGCCCTGCCCGGCGCGACCAGGCGTCATAGAAGGCCTTGCGATTGAGCGCCCCGGTCAGCCCGTCATGATTTGCCAGATGCCGCTGCCGCTCGGTGGCGCGTTCCAGCTTGACCACGAGCGTCACGAGATAAGCCGCCATGTTGAGCAGGACCAGAGGTATGGTCGTGACCTGGAGCCAGAAAGACACCGGCTTTCCGTCCACGAACTGGATGGGATAGAAGAATGCGAGCGGGGAGATCACAACATAGGCGGCGGCGTAGCCTATCAGAATATAGGCGGCGAAACGCCCATAGCGGCATCTCTGACCTCCCGAATGCGGTTTTTCCGCACGCAATCCCCGGCAGACTGCCTGCGCCGCCACGATCAGGTTGACCGACCCGCCCAGATAAAGCAGCCATATGCCGTCCTGCTGGCCGTCGGTCAGAAACTTGGTCAGGTAGACGGCGGTCCCGGTCCAGAAAGAAACGAACAGGATTCCTCGCGAGCGGGAGTCCTGCCCATAAAGCTGGCGGTAACCCAGGGCGAGGTAACCACTCGCCGCGGTGGAAATGATGCCGCTCAAATAACCGCCAATGTCCAGCGGGATCACATCGTTCAAGATGATCAACAAACTGCAGGTTAGCTGCAAGAGACTGGCGATGAACCAGTGGCGCGTTTCGAGCCCGGTCGCATCGTTCCACCAAGCCAGACCACAGACGATACACACGAAGATGGAAATGGCCGTCGAGAAAACGAAAACGGTTGTGAAATCGAGCATTTAAACAATCAGCCCCCTGATGATGATCATTAGACAATCAACGGAGGCTGCAAACAATAGCCATCTCTCTATGTTTTGGACTTTACTGGCCGTAAAGTGAACAAACTCCTTGCATCAGGTCTTGCTGACCGGGGTCGGCTTTGCCGGGGCGGCGAAGAAATCAGCCTGGCTGAGAAACCGGGCCACGAATATGCCGACAAGCATCGCGGCGACAAAGATCAGCGCACTGGAGTGACCGAGACCCAGCGCCGGTATGGCCGCACCCGGACAGAAGCCGGCAATGCCCCAGCCGATGCCGAAGACGGCCGAGCCGCCGACGAGCTTGCGATCGATGAGCTTTGCCTTGGGGAGGACGAAGGTTTCGCCGAAGACCGGCTTCTGCCGGCGGCGGAAGATCACCGCATAGCCGGGAACAGCCACGGAAAGCGCGCCGGCCATGACGAAGATCAGGCTCGGATCGAAGGTGCCGGCGAGGTCGAAGAAGTTCAGCACCTTGGCCGGATTGCCCATGCCGGAGATCACGATGCCGAGGCCGAACAGCGCGCCGATGAAAAAGACGGTGACGTAGCGCATCAGAAGCCTCCGAAGATGTGACGGATGACAAAGGTCGTGAGGAAGGCGAAGGCCATGAAGGTGAGCGTGGCAACGGCCGAGCGCTTGGAGAAGCGTGCCAGGCCGCAAATGCCGTGACCGGAGGTGCAGCCGGAACCGAAGGTGACGCCGATGCCGGTCACGATACCGCCGACGATCAGGGCGGCGAGCGGAACGGGCGTCTCGAATTCGACCTTCACGCCAGACAGTGCCAGAGCGGCCGGCGCAAGAACCGCGCCTGCGAGGAACGTGGCCTTCCAGGCCCAGTCACGGTCGAGCGGGGGCAGGATGCCGCCCAGGATCGCCGTCATGCCGGCAATGCGGCCCCAGAAGAGCATAAGCGTGACGGCCGAGAGGCCAATCAGCAGACCGCCTGCAAAGGACATGAGGGGAGTGAATTCGGTCATGAGAGCTTCCGAAACTGAAAATCCAAGCATGAAAGAATAGGCCGCCAGCCGCCAAAACATAGATTTGGGTTTATGTTTTGGGTTCTGAATCAGGAATGCTTTTGCGTGGGCCGCCGCTTTACGGGGCGGTCATTCCCCATTCAGAAGCAGAGCTTCAGATCCAGCTCGCTGAAGGGGCGGACGCCGGAAAGCAGCGCCTTGGCTTCTTCCTTGTCGCGCTTCATCTGCTCGACGAGCGGATCGAGACCGTCGAACTTCAGTTCGGGACGCTGGAAGCCGAAGAGCGATACGGAGGCGACTTCGCCGTAGAGATCGCCTTCGAAGTCGAAGAGGAAGGTCTCGAGAAGAGCGCGGCCATTGCTGGTCACCGTCGGGCGGAAGCCGTAGCTGGCAACACCATCGTAAAGCTGGCCATTCGGGCGGCGATAGCGCACGGCGTAGATGCCTGGCTTCAAGGGATTCTCGAGCGGCAGTTCCATGTTGGCGGTGGGGAAGCCGAGCGTGCGGCCAAGCTTCTGGCCGTGGCAGACCTCCGCTTCGACCGTATATCGGAAGCCGAGCAGACCCGCGGCCTCGACGACATCGCCGTTGGACAACATGTCCCGAATGCGGGTCGAGGAGACGATGTCGGTATTTTCATCCCGGAAGGCATCGACCAGCGTCACATCGAAACCGTGGCGCTTACCTGCTTCCATCAGGAAGGCCGGCCCGCCTTCCCTGCCCTTGCCGAAATGGAAATCGAAACCGGTGACGACATGCGAGGCATGCAGCCAGTCCTGCAGGATGGAGGTGACGAAATCTTCCGCGGAGCGCTGCGAGAATGATTTGTCGAAGGGATATTCCACCACCGAGCGGAAGCCGAGCAGCTCGATCAGCCGCGCCTTGAGCGGCGCCGGCGTGATGCGGAAAAGCGGCTTTTCGGGGTTGAAGACGGTGCGCGGATGCGGCTCGAAGGTGAGAACGAGCGCGGGGACGCCGCGCTTCTCGGCCTCTTCCAGCGCGCGCCCGAGAACGGCCTGATGGCCGCGATGAACGCCATCGAAATTGCCGATCGCCACCACGCCGCCTTTCAGGGCGTCAGGCAAGGGTTCGCGTTTTTCGTTGCGATGGAAAACTGTCATTCGCGTCAAGCCAGTCTCGGCATCCACCATGTCGGCGATACCTGTTCGCGTTCAAAATAGCCGTGCATGGCCGTCTCGTCGGTGCGGCCGGCATGGGCATATTCGCCCGCATGAATGCCGTCGCTGATATAAAGAAGATCAAAGCCGGCGGAAAGCGCGCCGCGCACGTCGGTCGGCATGCCGTCGCCGATGGCGAGCACGCGGGTCTTGTCGAAGCTGCCGCGAATGCTTTGTGCTTCTGCAAGCGCTGCCTCGTAGATCGGGCGATGCGGCTTGCCGGCAATGCGGGTCTCCCCGCCGAGCTCGGCATAAAGGGCGGCCATGGCACCGGCGCAAGGGATCAACCGCTCGCCGCGCTCAACCACCAGATCGGGATTGGCGCAGATGAAGGGCACGTTGCGGCGCTGCCAGCCGGTCAGCATGTCGCGATAATCTTCCGGCGTTTCCGTCTCGTCGTCGAAGAAGCCGGTGCAGACGATGCTTTCGGCCTCGGCCTCACCCACGCGTTCGACATTCAGGCCTTCAAGGAGCGGAAGGTCGCGATCCGGCCCCAGCAGAAACACCTTGCGCGGGCCTTCGGCAATCAGGCGACGGGTGACGTCGCCCGAGGTGACGATGCTGTCATAGGCAGTGTCGAGGACGCCGATGGCGCCCAGTTGCGTCTCGACGCCCGGACGCGGACGCGGCGAGTTGGTGACGAGCACGACGTTCGCGCCGTTCTCCCGCGCCGCGCTCAGTGCGATGCCGGCCAGCGGAAACGGATCGATACCATTGTGAAGGACGCCCCAGACATCACAAAGGATCACATCATATCGGGCGGAGATGTCCGCAAGTCCGCCAATCCGTTCGGCCATTCGTCAAAACCTCAAATATTCACCCCCGGTCAAATCGCAAACCGGCGATGACTTGGCAAGGGCTTGCACGAAAGATCGCTGGCACTGGCTATGCATTCCCGCAAATGGGCGGGAACAATTTCGCTTCTGCCGCATTTACGGCCCATCAGGTTCAACGTGTTTCATAAGGACATTGCCCTTGCAGAACAGAAGCAGCTTCCTCTACGTGGTCGTTGGCGCGCTTGTCGTCGTCGTTGTGGGCATGGGTGCCTATATCTATAACGAGAAGCAGAAAGAGGACACCGTTCAGCTGAAGATCGGCGAACAGGGCGTTTCGATCGAGAAGAAATAGGCCACGGCCTCTGTTGCCGGCCTTTAACCTTCATCAAAAATTCGCAGATTTTTTGAAAGGGCTGTCCTTGACTCAAGGATGGCCCTTTCCTATTTCTCCCTCGCTAGCACTCGCCGAGTGCGAGTGCTAATAACATTCGGGTAGGTAACACACCTTCTCTGTCATTTGATCGAGGGATTCAAGAATGGCAAGCATCTCTTTCCGTCCGCTCCACGACCGCGTCGTTGTTCGTCGCGTCGAATCTGAAGAAAAGACCCGTGGCGGCATCATCATTCCGGACACCGCCAAGGAAAAGCCGGCTGAAGGCGAAATCGTCGCTGTCGGTTCTGGCGCCCGCAAGGACAATGGCGAAGTTGTCGCTCTCGACGTCAAGGTCGGCGACCGCGTTCTGTTCGGCAAGTGGTCCGGCACTGAAGTCAAGGTGAACGGCGAAGACCTTCTGATCATGAAGGAAGCCGACATCATGGGCGTTATCGGCTGATAAAGCCGCGTCCTCTTCACCCTTTCCAGAAGTCTTGAAATGGGGCAAGCGCCCCGGGAGTTTTTCAAATGGCTGCTAAAGAAGTCAAATTCGGCCGCTCTGCACGCGAGAAGATGCTGCGCGGCGTCGACATCCTCGCTGATGCCGTAAAGGTCACGCTCGGCCCGAAGGGTCGTAACGTTGTTATCGACAAGTCCTTCGGCGCTCCGCGCATCACCAAGGACGGCGTATCGGTCGCCAAGGAAATCGAACTCGAAGACAAGTTCGAAAACATGGGCGCCCAGATGGTCCGCGAAGTTGCTTCGAAGACCAACGACATCGCCGGCGACGGCACCACGACGGCAACCGTTCTTGCCCAGGCGATCGTTCGCGAAGGCCAGAAGGCTGTTGCTGCCGGCATGAACCCGATGGACCTGAAGCGCGGTATCGACCTCGCCGTGTCCGAAGTCGTGAAGGATCTCCAGGCCAAGGCCAAGAAGATCAACACGTCGGAAGAAGTTGCACAGGTCGGCACGATCTCCGCAAACGGCGACACGCAGGTTGGCCGCGACATCGCGGAAGCCATGCAGAAGGTCGGCAACGAAGGCGTCATCACGGTTGAAGAAGCCAAGACCGCCGAAACCGAACTCGAAGTCGTCGAAGGCATGCAGTTCGACCGCGGCTACCTGTCGCCCTACTTCGTCACCAACCCGGAAAAGATGGTTGCCGACCTGGACGACGCCTACATCCTGCTGCACGAGAAGAAGCTCTCGAACCTGCAGGCCATGCTCCCGGTTCTCGAAGCTGTCGTTCAGACCGGCAAGCCGCTCCTCATCATCGCTGAAGACGTCGAAGGCGAAGCCCTTGCTACGCTCGTCGTCAACAAGCTGCGTGGCGGCCTCAAGATTGCTGCCGTCAAGGCTCCGGGCTTCGGCGACCGCCGCAAGGCCATGCTGGAAGACATCGCCATCCTGACGGGCGGCACTGTCATCTCCGAAGACCTCGGCATCAAGCTCGAAAACGTCACGCTCGACATGCTCGGCCGTTCCAAGAAGGTTTCGATCTCCAAGGAAAACACGACGATCGTCGACGGCGCTGGTGCCAAGGCTGAAATCGAAGGCCGCGTTGCCCAGATCAAGGCTCAGATCGAAGAAACCTCTTCCGACTACGACCGCGAAAAGCTGCAGGAACGTCTTGCCAAGCTCGCTGGCGGCGTTGCCGTGATCCGCGTCGGCGGTGCAACGGAAGTCGAAGTGAAGGAACGCAAGGACCGCATCGACGACGCGCTCAACGCAACGCGCGCTGCTGTCCAGGAAGGCATCGTCCCCGGCGGCGGTACCGCCCTGCTGCGTTCGTCCACGAAGATCACCGTCAAGGGTGCAAACGACGACCAGGAAGCCGGCATCAACATCGTTCGCCGCGCCCTCCAGTCGCTGGTTCGCCAGATCGCTGAAAACGCAGGCGACGAAGCTTCGATCGTTGTCGGCAAGATCCTCGACAAGAACGACGACAACTTCGGCTACAACGCTCAGACGTCCGAATATGGCGACATGATCGCCATGGGCATCGTCGACCCGGTCAAGGTTGTTCGCACCGCGCTCCAGAACGCTGCTTCGGTCGCTTCGCTCCTCATCACGACGGAAGCGATGATCGCCGAACTGCCGAAGAAGGAAGCTGCTGGCGGCATGCCTGGCGGCATGGGCGGCATGGGCGGCATGGACATGATGTGATCCATCTCTGAAAAGAGATCGGACGAAAGGGCGGCCTTCGGGTCGCCCTTTTGCATTTGTGGCCCGCCCATGGTTCTTGTTGGTTCAGCGCGTCAAGCGCGCTGAACTGGCGGCATGGACATGATGTGATCGATCCCCCTCAAAGGGATCGGACGAAAGGGCGGCCTTCGGGTCGCCCTTTTGCGTTTGCGGCCCGCAATGGTCCCGACTTCTTCAACATGCAATGGCGCGAGGCCGGTCTTTGGGTCGAAAGCTCGCTTCGGCCAAGCGGCGAGCCAATACAACTACTGCATGTAGCTCACCCTCAAGGGATGCAGTTGAGACTTGAACCGTGAAGCAGCCCTCGGTCGCAGAAGGCAGAAAATGGCGTGCTGCGACGCAAATCTGCGACAGATTCGCAATTTATAGACAAAACTACATTGAAAATGTCGCGTTTTAGGTCAGAATTGCGCGCTCTCGGTCAACTTTAACTCTTTTGCCATCTTTAATTGCTTCATTGGTTTCTAATTTGGAACGTATGGAGCGCTGGACATCGGGAAGCAGGCAAGCCCGGTGACAGCTTCTCTCACTTTGCCGCAGGGGCACCCAACTGCTGCGATGTGAAACTCCTGGAAATACCCGGACATGTCCCAGCCTGAGACCGGGTGCTGCAGATATCAGATCTGCGTTCAATCAATTCAGATATGTCGGGAGAATTCCCAGTGTTCAAGATCGCCCGGTCCACCTCTCCCCGCTCGCAAGCGGTCGGCAAGGATGACCTGCCGATGTTATCGCAGTTCTGCTTCACCGAGGCCTGGTCGGGCGATCTGGCCACCGGGCTGCTGAAGCTTGGCGAACGTGCTGTCTCCATGCATGGACTGGACAGCGGCGAATGCGGCCTGCTGAATCTCGTGCGCCGCTACGATGCCAACGACCGGGCCAAGCTGCTCGAACTGTTTGAGCAGGCCACGACGCATTCCTCGTCCTTCTGCTTCTCCACGATCATCCACAATCCGCTCAACGGACGCCGCCAGCCGGTATTCTGCATCGGGGAGTCGACGGGGCTCGAGCGCAAATATTCGGGGACGATCTATGGCGTCTTCCTGTTCCCGCATTTCACGCTCAACACGGAACCGGCCATGGTATCTTCCGGTGTAACGCATCAGTGATGCGGCGTGCCTCCAATGGCCACGCTTTGGTTCTCGCGTGGCCATCGGACTTAAGGCTTGATCAGGCCGGACGGGCCGGGATGTTGAAGGCCTTGACCATGGCCGGACGCGAAAGCCCCCGTTCCATCCAGGCCTTGACGGCAGGGAAGTCGTCGATGCCCACCAGTTCGCCTGCTTCATAGAAGCCCGTCAACGCGCGCAGCCACGGAAGGCTTGCGATATCGGCAATGGTGTATTCGCTACCCATGATCCAGTCGCGGCCGGTCAGGCGCTTGTCCAGCACGGCGAGAAGACGCTTGGCCTCACCCACATAGCGCTCGCGCGGACGCGGGTCCTCGATCTCCTTGCCGGCGAACTTCGTGAAGAAGCCGAGCTGGCCGAACATCGGGCCGAGGCCGCCCATCTGGAAATGCAGCCAGCCGATCGTTTCCCATTTCAGCGTCGGGTCGGCAGGCAGGAACTTGCCCGACTTCTCGGCCAGGTATTGAAGGATCGCGCCGGATTCGAAGAGGCCGAGCGGCTTGTCGCCGGGGCCATGCGGATCGATGATGGCGGGGATCTTGTTGTTGGGATTGAGCGACAGGAATTCCGGCGTCATCTGGTCGTTCTTGCCGAAATCGACGAGATGCGGCTCATAGGTGAGACCCGTCTCTTCGAGCATCGCCGAGACCTTGATGCCATTGGGAGTCGGCAGCGAATAGAGCTGGATAGCATCCGGATTGGTGGCCGGCCAACGCTTTGTGATCGGGAAATCGGCAAGGCTTGTCATGACTTATCTCCTGGGGGTGCTTCGGGAAAAGATTTGGCGGGAGGCGCAATGTGCAGCGGCCACGGCTGAAATTCAATTGGCCTTCACAAAAGTTTGATGCGCCTTTTGTTCATCAATATCGAACAATCAGTGTATCATTCTTCACCTTTCGAGCAACAATGAAAACTGTTAACTGATTGTCAACTTCAACCCCGAGGTAGAAAATCATGAACAATTACATTCTTCTAGTCGCCCGCATCCTGCTTTCCTTCATGTTCATCCTGTCCGGCTTCGGCAAGCTGGCTGATCCGGCTGGCACGGCCGGCATGATCACCGGCGCAGGCCTCCCGGCTGCGACCGCCCTTGCCTATCTCGCCGGCCTTTTCGAACTCGTAACCGGCCTTCTCGTTCTCGTCGGCTTCCAGACGCGCCTCGTCGGCTATGCGCTGGCAGCCTTCTGCGTGTTCACCGGTCTCGTCTTCCACACCGGCGCCGTTGCCGTTCCCGGCTGGCCGGATGCCGCTCTCGGCTGGATCAACACGCTGAACCAGATCATGGTCATGAAGAACCTGACGCTCGCCGGCGCCTACCTCTTCCTCGCCACCTTCGGCCCTGGCGCGATCTCGATTGACGCCCGCCGCGGCGCGCAGTTCGCAACCGCCTGAGACCGACCCCTTCCATGAAAAAACCCGCTGGAGCGATCCGGCGGGTTTTTTCATGTCTGGAAGCGGACCCGTGTCAGAGAGCGGCGCGGACGGCGGAGATGATCTTCGCGACCGTTTCGTTGCCCTCGTGCTCCGGCTTGCGAGCGCGTACGAGGCAAGCTTCCGACTTGAGGATCACGCCATCGGAAAGGATCTTCAGGTGATTGGCGCGCAGCGTCGAGCCGGTCGAAGTGATGTCGACGATGATATCCGCCTGCCCTGCCGCCGGCGCACCTTCGGTCGCGCCGAGGCTCTCGACGATGCGGTAGAGCTGGATGCCGTGCGTGGCCGAGAAATGCTGCTGCGTGAGGCGCCAGTATTTCGTGGCGATTTCCAGCCGGCGGCCATGGCGGGCGCGGAAGTCTGCCGCCACATCGCCGAGATCGGCCATGGTGTCGACATCGAGCCAGATTTCCGGCACGGCGACGATGACGTCCGCATGGCCGAAGCCGAGACGGGCCGCGAATTCGACGCGGGTGTCGACCTCCGCCCATTCCTCGCGCATCAGGTCTTCGCCCGTGACGCCGAAATCGACGAGGCCGCTGCCAACCTCGCGGGAGATTTCAGACGCCGAGAGAAAGGCAATCTCGACATCGTCCCAGCCTTCGACGCGACCGCGATAGGAGCGGTCATTGCCGACGCTGACAATGTTCATGCCGGCGCGGGCGAAGATGGCGGACGCATCTTCCTTCATCCGGCCCTTGGAGGGCAGCGCGATGGTGATCATGCCGCAGCTCCCTTCGAGAGTTCAATGCGATCCAGCCAGAGCGAGAAGCCGACGGCCGGGATGTGATCCTTCGCGCCCAGCAGCGTCAGCATGCGGTCATAGCGCCCGCCGCCGGCCAGCACGGCCGGCTTGCCTGCCTCGACGATCTCGAAGACAAGGCCGGTATAGTAATCGAGCGGGCGGCCGAAGGCGGCGCGGTAGGTGATCGACTTGAGGTCAACGCCGGCGTTGGCAAGGGCTGCAGCGCGGGCGTCGAAGCGCGACAACGCGCCATCGAGCTTCAGCCCCGCCGCATCTGCAAAGCCGGCGAGCGCTGCGGCGGCATCGGCGAAGGGCAGGTCGAGGGAGAGAAACTCCTCCAGCACGTCGAGCGCCTTCGGGTCGAGACGGGTGGCCGCCAGCGCGCGCTTTTCGGCAAGCCGAGCGGCGATTTCGCGCGGCGTGCGGCTCGCGTTTGTCAAATAGCCCGTCGCGTGCATCGTCTCTTCGACATGGGCGGCGAGCGCATCGAGATTGCCGGATGCCAGCATCGCCTCGATATCGGCTGCCAACGGCTGCACGGCCTGAGGCTCGGCCAGTTCGCCCAGCAGCATTTCGATCTGCATGGCATTGCCGAAGGCATGGATCAGCCGCTTCTGCCAGCCGGAGGGCAGGCCGAGCGCCTTGACGACAGCCTCGAAAACGGACTGGTCGCCGAGCGTGGCGGTGAACGTGCGGCCGGGCAGTGCCAGCTTGAGGCTCGCGAAGGCATCCGAGATAGCACGGGCATCGGCGCTCGCGACATCGCGGTCGCCAAGGTCTTCGATGCCGGCCTGGTAGAATTCATTGGCCCCTTCGCGGCGCTGGCGGAAGACCTGGCCGAGATAGGCATAGCGCTTCGGCGTGCCGGTGGCGCTTTCGATATGCTGGAGGCAGACCGGAATGGTGAATTCCGGGCGCAGGCAGAGGCTGGCGCCGGTGTCGCTCTCCGTCAGGAAGATGCGGCGGCGCAGGTCCTCGCCCGCCATGTCGAGAAAGGGCGCTGCCGGCTGGATGACCGGCGTGTCGATGCGGCTCGTGCCGCGCTTTTCGAAGAGCGCGATCAGGTCGGGCGCGAAGGTGGGGAGTTTGGCGACGGGCATCAAATACCCCTCTCTGTCACTTCGTGACATCTCCCCCTCAAGGAGGGAGAGGGGAGCAAGGAGCCGCGCCGCGTCCACTCTCCCCCCTTGAGGGGGGTGAGGAGCGGTTCGCGCAGCGAAGCAATCGATCCAGTGAATCGATTGCAGCGACGAACGCCGGCAGGCCAGAGGGGGGTATCCAGCACGCTGAACATCACTTCCCGCGCGCCCTGTCTTCCGCCTGCGCGGCCAGGATTTCCTTGACCTTGGCGACGAACTCGGCTTCCGGCACCACGACCTGCGCGACGCGGGCTTCGCGCCATTCGGTGTTGTCGGTGATCTCGCCGGAGAGGCGCTTGCCTTCGATCAGGTCCTTGATCTGCACTTCGCCATTCGCCCGCTCGTCGCCGCCCTGGATGATGGCGATGGGGCAGTTGCGGCGGTCGGCATATTTCAGCTGGTTGCCGAATTTCTTCCAGTTGCCCTGATACATTTCGGCGCGGATGCCTTCTTTGCGCAGCGCCTGCGTGAAGCGCTGGTAGCGCCCCATGGCCTCCGCATCGCCATCCATGACGGTGACGAGAACGGGTGCAATGACCTCATTCGCCCCCAGCTTGCCAAGGTTCTTCAGCGCCGTCATCAGGCGCGAGACACCGATGGAAAAGCCCGTGGCCGGAACCGGTTGGCCCATGAAGCGGGAGACGAGCCCATCGTAACGACCGCCACCGCCGACCGAGCCGAAGACAACCTTCTCGCCCTTTTCGTTGGTGACATCGAAGGTGAGCTCGGCTTCGTAGACGGGGCCGGTGTAGTATTCGAGGCCGCGGACGACGGACGGGTCGATCTTGATGCGGTCGGGGCCGTAGCCGGCGCTTTTGATAATCGTGTCGATCAGATCGAGTTCTGAAAAGCCTTCATTGTAGCTCTGGCTATCCTTCAACGCGGCGCTTATTGCCTCAGCGCGCTCTGACTTCCCACCTTCGAGAAACTGCTGCCGCAAGACAACTGCAATAAGATACTCGATGCTGACAGGATCAAGCCCTGCGCCCTTGGTGAAGTCGCCGCTCTCATCCTTGCGTCCTGCGCCAAGCAGCAGGCGCACGCCTTCGGGACCGAACTTGTCGAGCTTATCGATGGCACGCAGCACCGTCAGACGCTGCCCGGCCTTATCATCCCCGCCAAGCCCAATCGCCTCAAGCACCCCATCCAGAACCTTGCGGTTATTCACCCGGATCACATAATCCCCGCGCTTGATGCCGAGCGCTTCGAGCGTGTCGGCCATCATCATGCACATTTCGGCATCCGCCTGGACGCCGGGCGCGCCGACGCTGTCGGCGTCGAACTGCATGAACTGGCGGAAGCGGCCGGGGCCGGGCTTTTCGTTGCGGAAGACGTAGCCGGCGCGGTAGGTACGGTAGGGAAGCTGGATCTCGTTGAAATTCTCTGCCACATGGCGGGCGAGCGGCGCGGTCAGATCGTAGCGCAGCGACATCCACTGCTCATCATCGTCCTGCAGCGAGAAGACGCCTTCGTTGGGGCGGTCGCTGTCAGGCAGGAACTTGCCGAGCGCGTCGGTATATTCGAAGAGCGGCGTTTCGACCGGGTCGAAGCCATAGCGCTCATAGACGTCGCGGATTTTCGCGGTCATCTCGTTGACGGCGCGGATATCGGCGGCCTCGCGGTCGACAAAGCCACGCGGCAGGCGGGCCTTCAGCTTTTGGGGCTTTTTCTTGTTGTCGCTCATGGGTCTGACCGTGTTTTCTGATCTGTTAAATGTGGCGGTGTCTTAGAGGATCAGGGGCCTTGCGGCAAGCCTTGCGAGACTGGCGATGAGGGGCACAAAGTGGTATGGTGCCGCCGGTTTAACGGATCAGGCCCATGAACAAGCGCGTCACCATCGAAATGCCGGAGGAAATCCATGAACTCATGGAGGCAGAAGCCGCGCGCGGCGGCATGAAGCCAGACGCCTATGTCCTCGACCTCATTGTCCAGAAGCTCGAAGACATGCACGATATTGCACTCGCCGAAGCGGCGCTGGAGCGCATTCGCTCGGGCGAGAGCAAGGTGGTGAGCGGCGAGGAATTCTGGCGTGGCCTGGACGATTGAGTACGATGCGACCGCCCGCAAGTCCGTCGAAAGACTCGACAGCGACGTGAGAAAACGCATCAAGCGTTTTCTGGAAGAGCGCGTGGCCGTTCTTGATGACCCCCGCCAGATCGGCGATGCCCTCAAGGGCACGGCACTTGGCCACCTCTGGCGATACCGAGTGGGTGACTATCGCGTTCTCTGCGATATTCAGGATAACAAGCTTGTTGTGCTGGTCGTGGATATCGACCATCGCAGGCAAGTGTATCGTTAGGAAAATGATCCTCGAAGCCCTCCATTTCACAGCAGCGCTTGCCGTCTCCTCGCGGCGCAAGCCGCGCGAGATTGCCGGTTCCGTTGGCCTTTGGTCGCGGGCGCGGCGGTGCGCCAAGGCGTGGGCGCCGCATGAGGAGAATTGTCAGGCCTTTATCGAGGAGAAGGTGGGGCAGATTGTCGAGCGACGGAGCGTTGCTGTGCTCGGCTCGGGTCTGCTTCATGATGTGCCGCTCGAATACCTCGCGAAATCCTTTCAGACGGTGACGCTTTACGATCTGGTGCATCTGCCCTCGGCGCGGATGAAGGTGCGGCGGCTGGGGCGGGAGAATGTCAGTTTTGTGGAGCGCGATCTTTCCGGCGGGCTGGAGTTTCTGAAGACCGATGGTGCGCCCGATCTCGTCATTTCCGCCTGCCTCCTCTCGCAGATGGCACTTCATGCGCCCGAACCGGGAGCCGTCGTCCGCCGACATCTCGCCGACCTGCTCGGCGGGCCCTGGGTGCCGTGTCTGATCACCGATACGGGATATGAGGTCCGTAATCGCTCGGGTGAGGTTGTCGGGACGGGCGACCTGCTAGGCGGCGAGCCCCCTCCTCCGGCGTTTCGAGCCTGGGAATGGGCGGTTGCGCCGTTTGGCGAGGCGGCGCGGGATACGGAGACGGTGCATCGGGTGATTGCGGTTTGAGAGTTGGGCGGCTAGGTTCCAGAGGATGAAGAGAGACCCTCTGGCATTTAGATTGGGAGACACCTGATGAGCCCGCAGGCCATCACCACCATTGGCTTCGATGCCGACGATACGCTCTGGCAGAACGAGCAGTTCTTTCGTTTCACCGAGCAGCAGTTCGGCGAGATGCTGGCGGATTATGCCGAGGCCGAACATATCTCAGCGCATCTGCTGGAGGTGGAGAAGCGAAACCTCGGGCAATACGGCTTCGGCATCAAGGGCTTCACGCTCTCCATGATCGAGACGGCAATCGAGATTACCGAAGGCAAGGTGCCGGCGGCCACGATCGAGAAGATCCTGAGCGTCGGGCGCGAAATGCTCACGCATCCGGTCGAGACGCTGCCGCATGTGCAGGACACGCTGGAGGCGTTGGCTTCCGACTACCGGCTCGTGCTCATCACCAAGGGCGATCTGTTCGATCAGGAGCGCAAACTCGCGCAATCCGGGCTTGGCGATTTCTTCGCGCAGGTGGAGATCGTGTCGGACAAGTCGGCGACCACCTATCGCCGCATCTTCCATCACGCCACCGGCGGGCCGGAGCGCGCCGTCATGGTCGGCAATTCGCTGAAATCCGATATCGTGCCGGCGATTGCGGCGGGCAGCTGGGGCGTTTATGTGCCGCATCCTCTGACATGGGCCTACGAGCATGTGGAGCCGCCGCGTGAGGCGCCGCGCTTCCGCGAGATCCCCGATCTGAGCGGGTTGATCCCGCTGATCGAAACCTTTGACTGAGGCTGCGATGCGCACATTCCAAGACATCTGGGCGATTTCCGCCAAGCGCAAGGGCGGCGACGAGACGCTGGAAGCGCAGCTTCTGAAGCCGAGGACGGCGGAGGAATTGAAGGCGACGCCGGATGACCGCTTTCTGGCTCTGGCGACGAAATGCATCTTCCAGGCGGGGTTCAACTGGAAGGTCGTGGAGGCCATGTGGCCGGGTTTCGAGGCAGCCTTCGAGGGGTTCGATATCGGCCATTGCCTGATGCTGCATGACGAGGATTTCGGGCGGCTGGTCTCCGATACGCGCATCGTGCGCCACGGGCCGAAAATCCGCGCCGTGCAGGAGAATGCGCGGTTCTTTGCCGATCTGGCGGAAGAGCATGGCTCCGTCGGGGCCTTTCTCGCCGGCTGGCCATCCTCCGACTACATGGGCCTGCTGGACGTGCTGAAGAAGCGCGGGACGCGGCTGGGTGGCAATACGGGTCAGTATTTCCTCCGCTTTGCCGGCGTCGACAGCTTCATCCTGTCGCAGAGCGTGACGAACCGGCTGATTGCGGAAGGGATTGTCGACAAGGTGCCGGGCTCGAAGAAGGAGAAAGAGGCCGTGCAGGCGGCGTTCAACCAGTGGAAGGCGGAGTCGGGCCGGTCGTTCAACGAGATCAGCCGAGTGCTCGGGATGAGCATCGACTGACCGCGAGAGGTCATTTCGTTCGCTTGAATTCCAGCACGAAATGCGACCCCATACCGCGGCGCGGCGCCTGCTTGGCAAAGAAGGGGCGGATCAGGAGGTCCATGTCCCTCTCGGCATCGGCGAAGATGTGAGCCGGCAGGCGGCGACTGTCGGAAGAATAGAGCGCGTCTTCCGGAACGGGATCGTTCAGGTCGAAGATGACGAGATAGGTGAAGCGGGCGGCCGATGCGGTCATGTTGATCGTCATTTCCGCGCCAGCCGGCACCTTCATGCGATACGCGATCGATTTGCCATCGCGCGTCCAGCCGGATTTCGTCAGGCGCCCATCACTGGGCAGCGTCAGGTTGACCAGTTTCTCACCGCGATAAAGCTCCGGCTCGACAGCACCGGCGGGCAGGCTGAGGATCAGTAAAGCAACCAATGCGGCAAGAATTGTCTTCATGGGCGCACGAATGCCTTTCGTTCCAGCTCGACGGTCTCGCGGCAGCAGCAGCCTTCGATATGATCGTTGACCATGCCCATCGCCTGCATGAAGGCATAGACAGTGGTCGGACCGACGAATGTCCAGCCACGCTTCTTCAGATCCTTGGAGAGCCTGACTGAGGCCGGCGTCGTCGGGTTGGCGCGCAGCGTTGCGAGGTCGAAGACCGGCGGGCGCTCTTCCGGCTTTGGCTCCCAGGACCAGAAATAGCGGGCCAGCGAGCCGAACTCGTCGCGCAAGGCGACCGCACGGCGCGCATTGTTGATGGTCGAGACGATCTTGCCGCGATGGCGGATGATGCCGGCGTCCTGCACCAGGCGTTCGACATCGTCCTCGCCGAACAGCGCGACCTTGTCGAAATCGAAGCCGGCAAAGGCGGCGCGGAAGTTCTCGCGCTTGCGCAGGATCGTCAGCCAGGAAAGACCGGACTGGAAGCCTTCGAGGCAGATCTTCTCGAACAGCCGGTTGTCATTGGTGACGGGCCGGCCCCATTCGGCATCGTGATAGGCGATATAATCGGGCAGGTTCCCGTGCCAGAAGCAGCGGCCCTGCCCGTCCGGCCCCTCGATGATGCCTTCAATCGCCACGCTCAGTCCCCCGCTTCATCGATTCATCTTGAGTTAACGGTCTTTTCTAACAGGACGCTAACCCTGACGAGAGCTTTCCCGAAAAGGAAGCATTTTCATGAATGGCCATTTACCATTCAAACGCGCATTTGCGGCACTCTCAAGCCCAACCGCCCTTTCAGGCTCAATGGCATTTTGTAGCGAGTCCGTCCATGATGAAAAAGCTCCTTGTCCTGTCTTCGATTGCCGCCGTGCTGGCCGTGTCCGCAGAGGGCACCTTGGCCGGCGAACGCTACCGCGTCGTTGCGCCCGTCACCGTTGATGACAGCGTGACCAGGCCGTGGGTCAACCAATTGCAGGACGGCAGGCAAGGCAAGGGGCGCACGGTTCCCGTCGCCTCTTCGCAGACCCGCATGGGCAGCGCCCCCATCGCGCCGCAGCCTGTCTATATCACTCGTCCGTCCCGCCAGCCGCTCTTCGGGCCTTCGGTGATCAATGCACCCGCAGCGCCGAGTGCCGGCGCCTCGACCGTCAATGTCACCTATCAGAAGGCGCAGCGTCCGGCGGCCACGAGGCTCGACCCGATGTTCCTGCCGCAACAGGTAGCCTATGACGGCAAGGAGAAGGCTGGCACGATCGTCATCGATACGAACAACCGCTTCCTCTATCTCGTCGGCGAAAACAACAGCGCGCGGCGCTATGGCGTCGGCGTCGGCAAGCCGGGCTTCGAATGGGCCGGCAAGCACAAGATCACCCGCAAGGCGGAGTGGCCGGACTGGACGCCGCCGAAGGAAATGATCAGGCGCGAGGCAAAGAAGGGTCACATCCTGCCTGCCCATATGGAAGGCGGCGAGGAAAACCCGCTCGGCGCGCGCGCCATGTATCTCGGCTCCACCGAGTATCGAATCCACGGCACCAACGCGCCCTGGACGATCGGTTATGCGGTCTCTTCCGGCTGCATCCGCATGCGCAATGAGGACGTGGTCGACCTCTATGGCCGGGTGAAGGTCGGGCAGACCGTTATCGTCAAATAAGAACAAAAACAAACTGGATGGAAACACCCAGAAAAATTGGGCCTCCGTTGATGCAACGGAGGCCCTTTTTATGCGTTCTTAACAAATGGCAGGGTTATTTTAGCCTTGCCAAAGGCAAAAACTGCGATAGCTTTGCTGTCAAAGAATTGGGGAATTCAACATGTCCAGGATCAAGTATCTGGTCGGCGCGCTTCTCGCTGCCGCCTTCATCGCTCCGGCGGTCTCCGCCAATGCCGAGTCCAAGCCGCGCAAGCAGCAGAGCGAAGACGTCATCTATCTCAAGCAGATCAACCGGGAAGTTCCGGAAAAGTTCAAGCGTCATGTCGTGACGCTGAGAACCAGTGAACGTCCCGGCACGGTGATCGTCGATACGAACAACAAGTTCCTCTACTACGTGCTCGATGGCTCCAGCGCCATCCGCTACGGCATCGGCGTTGGCCGCGAAGGCTTTGGCTGGTCGGGCGTCGTCAAGGTCGCCCGCAAGGCCGAGTGGCCGGATTGGGTTCCGCCGAAGGAAATGATCGCCCGCGAAGCCAAGAAGGGGCATTACCTGCCGGCCCGCATGGAAGGCGGCAAGGATAATCCGCTGGGCGCCCGCGCGCTCTATCTCTTCGGCAAGGGTGGCGATTCCGGTTACCGCATCCACGGCACCAACCAGCCCTGGTCGATCGGCCTCAACCTCTCCTCCGGCTGCATCCGCATGATGAACGAGGACGTGACCGACCTCTACAAGCGCGTGCCGGTCGGCTCCAAGGTCATCGTCATCGGCCCCGGCAACCGTCAGGGCAATATCGTGCTGGAAGACCGCGGCACGGATATTCTCAAGACGCTGTTTACGGCGCTGGGCGGCTGATCGCCACAAGCAAGACTTTCGTTTACTGACCGCGCGCGAGTGCAGCTTGCGCGCGATTTTGTTTTCGGGGCTCAGTCATTGTATCGTGAAGGCAGGCTTCCGCGTATCCGGCAGGAGAAAGCAGACGATGAACGAGGATTTCCGCAGCCAGTTGGGCCGTGAAGATGGGACCACACCCTCACGAGAGGCTGCGATTAAACTGCTCCAAGCTGCCATCACCGAAGGTCTAGAAAGCGGTGAGTCGATGGACTTCAATGTGGAGGCCTTCAAACAACAGATGCGGCAGCGCTATTTTCGAGACGTAAGCGTTCGCGGCTCATAAAGCGAGCCATCTCTGCTTCCGCCTCGTCGGAATCGAGACTCGGACGTGTATCGGAGATGGATTTGCGTATGCGCTGACGGATCTGTTCAAGCCGCGCCTCTCTCACTTCATGTATCTCCTTCTGCGCCTTATCTTTCACCGGGCTCCTCCATATTGGCTTGGGCCGGAGGGTTCCGAAGTCCTCAACCATAAGCCTCCGCCAGCAATTCCACCGTATGCCGGATCGGAATGCGCGTGCCCGTGCCGATCTGCGTCATGCAGCCAATGTTGCCGGTGGCGATGAGGTCGGGTTTCGTGGCCTCGATATTCTTCACCTTGCGGGCCTTGAGTTCCGCCGAAATCTCCGGCTGGAGCATGTTGTAGGTGCCGGCCGAGCCGCAGCAGAGATGGCCTTCGGCGGGCTCCTTCACCTTGTAGCCGGCCTTCTGCAGGAGAAGCTTCGGCAGCATGGTGATCTTCTGGCCGTGCTGCATGGAGCAGGCGGAATGATAGGCGACCGTACGACCATTGGCCGGCAGTTGCGGCAGGTCGAGCGTCGAGAGATATTCGGTGATGTCCTTGGCCAGCGAGGCCACGCGCGCGGCCTTGGCGGCATAGGCGGGATCGCGGGCGAGCATGTGGCCGTAATCCTTCACCGTCGTGCCGCAGCCGGAGGCGGTGATGATGATGGCGTCGAGCCCGCCTTTCTCGATCTCGCGGGTCCAGACGTCCACATTGTTGCGCACGGACACAAGCGCCTGCTCCTCGCGGCCCATGTGGTGGGTCAGCGAGCCGCAGCAGCTTTCACCCTCGGCAATCACGACCTCGACGCCCAAACCGTTCAACAGCTTGATCGTCGCCTCGTTGATCTCCGGCTTCAGCACCGGCTGGGCGCAGCCGGACAGCATGGCGACCCGTCCACGACGCTCGCCTTTCGGCGAGAAGCGCCCGGCTTCCGCGAAACTGCTTTTCGGCGGCACATGGGCGGGCGAAAGGTCGAGCATGTGGCCGAAGGCGCGGGTGAGCGCGAACTTCTTCATCAGCCCGGCGAAGGGCTGGCCGAGCTTCGCCGCCTTCAGCGCCAGCCGGAAACGGCCCG
Source organism: Hyphomicrobiales bacterium (assembly GCA_900467685.1). GTDB lineage: Bacteria > Pseudomonadota > Alphaproteobacteria > Rhizobiales > Rhizobiaceae > Ensifer_A. The sequence continues at coordinate 72,311 of UBQX01000010.1, read as the reverse complement.
GATAAGGCAGGACCCATGCCAGCACACCGCGCGCCAACCGGTCCGCCAGCGGCCGGTCATAGGTCTTCTCGACATGCTCGCGCGCGAGGTCGATGAGATGCATGTAGTCGACACCGGAAGGACAGGTCGAGGTGCAGGAGAGACAGGAGAGACAGCGGTCGACATGCAGCGCCGTCTCGGCATCCGCATCGCGGCCGTTCTCGAACATGTCCTTGATCAGATAGATGCGCCCGCGCGGGCTATCAAGCTCGTTGCCTAGCGTCACATAGGTCGGACAGGTGGCCGTGCAGAGCCCGCAATGCACGCATTTGCGCACTATGCTTTCCGCCTCGGCGGTCTTCGGGTCGGCAAGCTGGGCGAGCGAGAAATTGGTCTGCACGGGTTTTCTGTCCTTGCGCTGCTTAGAGCATCCAGCTTTGCGGGTTCGCGATGGGTTCGCCGCGGCTGACCTGCTGCAGGCCGATGACGCAGCGGACGATGGACCAGACGGCGGTGGCAATGAAGCCGAGAATGCCGATGAAGAGGAAGGTCAAGACCAGCGAAATGAGGCTGTAGAGGCAGCCGATCCAGAAGGTGCGAATGGCGTAAGTATAGTGACTGTCATAGATGCCGCCCACCTTGCCGCGATTGATATAGGCGAAGACGAGGCCGACCAGCGGCGTGATGCCGATGACGAAACCGGCCAGATAGAGCACATAGACCAGCTGCACATTGCCCTTGCCGGGCTCGAGATAGCCGGAGGCATCCGGCGGGTTTTGCTGAAGATCAGACATTATGTGTCCCCCTTGTGTTGGCGAGCGGCATCACCCCATCCGCCCCGGATTGAAAATGCCCTTCGGATCGAGCTTCGCCTTCACGGCTGCCGACAGCGTCGCGACGCCTTTTTCCTGCGGCTCAAAGGCTGGTGTTACAGCCCGAATGTGATCCCGCGCGCGGATCAGTGTCGCATGGCCGCCGCCCAGACGCTTGAGATACGCTCGGATCATCTCGGCCTCCGCATCGCCTTCCATCTGCATCCAGACGAGGCCGCCCTGCCAGTCGAAGAACGCGTTGACGCCGGTCTCAAGCCGGAGTGCGGCCAGCAATTGATGGCCGGCGGAGGGCGCACAGGAGATGCGCCAGAGCGGCTTGCAGGAGCCGTCCTCAGAAAAGGGCGTGACGTCGCGGATTTCGCACCAGATCTGCTGGCTGTCTCCCTGGTCGATCTGGCTCACCGCGCCGTAGCGTTGCAGGAAAGGCTTCAGGCGGTCGACGCGGTCGTTGACAGAGGCTTCGACGCCTTCGATGCGCAGCAGCGTGGCGGGTCCGTCGGGCAGGCCGTTCTTGCCGAAGAGCCAGCGCACGCTTTCCGGCAGATGCGCAGCGCCTGAAACCTCGCAGGAGGTGGCAAGCGCGGCAGACATGGCGATGGCCGCTTCGGCATCGTTGAGGCCAGAGACGACGACGGTCGCCTCGGCGCGGGGCACGGGCAGCACTTTGAAGGTGACCTCGGTGAGGAAGCCGAGCGTGCCATAGGAGCCGGCGAGAAGCTTCACAAGATCGAGCCCGGTGACGTTCTTCATCACGCGGCCGCCGGATTTGACGGTCTCGCCCATGCCGTTGACGAAGCGGATGCCGAGCAGGCTGTCGCGGGCGGCACCTGAGACGAAACGGCGGGGGCCGGATGTGTTGGTGGCGAAGAGGCCGGCGATGGTCGGCACGCCTTCGGTGCCCATCATCATGCGATGGTCGGCGGGTTCGAAGGCCATCATCTGGCCGTTGTCGGCCAGTTCCGCCTCGATTTCGGCGACGGGTGTGCCAGCCAGCGCCGTCAGCGTCATTTCGGAGGGATTATAGGCGACGATGCCTCGAAGACGCTTCGAGGTGAAGGCTGCACCGTCGACCTTCTGGCCGAAGCCGGCGCGGGTGTTGCCGCCGGAAATGGCAAGCGCCCTGCCCGCTTGCGCGGCATCGGCGATCATCGCGGCGGCATCGGCCTCGGTCTGCGGCTCGTAGAGATGGTCCATGTCAGGCGCGCCCTTCCAGCGGGAAGACCTTGGAGGGGTTCAAGAGCCAGTCCGGGTCGAAGGCGGCGCGGACGGCCATCTGCTGGTCGAGATCGGCTTTCGTATATTGATGGGTCATCAGGTCGCGTTTCTCGATGCCGACGCCGTGCTCGCCGGTGAGGCAGCCGCCGGCATCGACGCAAAGCTTCAGGATATCGTTGCCAGCTTCTTCGGCGCGGCGCGCCTCGTCGGGATCGTTGATATTGTACAGGATCAGTGGGTGCATGTTGCCGTCGCCGGCGTGGAAAACATTGGCGACGCGCAGGCCATGGCGGGCGACGATCTCGGCCGTGCCGCGCAGGACGTTGGTGAGCTGCGACAGCGGGACGGTGCCGTCCATGCAGATATAGTCGGCAATTCGGCCGGTCGCGCCGAAGGCGGATTTGCGGCCCTTCCAGATAAGGGCGGCTTCCGTCGCTGACTGGCATTCCTTCACCGTCTTCACGCCATGGCGGCGGGCGATCTCGATGATGGCTTTCAGCATCGCATCCATCTCGGCCTCGGAGCCCTCGACCTCGACGATCAGCAGCGCCTCGACATCCAGCGGATAGCCGGCATGCGCAAAGGCCTCGCAGATTTCGATGGCCGGCTTGTCCATGAACTCGATGGCCACGGGGATGAGGCCGGCGGCGATGACATCGGTCACACAGGCGCTGGCGCCTTCCGAGGTCTCGAAGCCGAAGAGAACCGGGCGCTGGCCTTCCGGCTTGGCAATCAGCCGCACGGTCGCTTCCGTCACGATGCCGAGCTGACCTTCCGAGCCGCAGACGATGCCAAGGAGGTCGTAGCCGCTGGCGTCCAGCGCCTTGCCGCCCAATTCGATCACCGTGCCGTCGAAGAGCACCATCTTCACGCCCAGCAGATTGTTGGTCGTCACGCCATATTTCAGACAGTGCGCGCCGCCGGAATTCATGCCGATATTGCCGCCAATGGTGCAGGCAAGCTGCGAACTCGGGTCCGGCGCATAGAAGAAGCCATCGGCCGACACCGCTTCCGAAATCGCCAGATTGGTGACGCCGGCCTGCACGCGAGCGCAGCGGTTCGGATAGTCCACCTCGATAATCCGGTTCATGCGGGTGAGCGCGATGACAACCGCATCTTCCTGCGGGATCGCGCCGCCGGAGAGCGAGGTACCCGCGCCGCGCGGCACGACCGGCACCTTGTATTTCGCGCAATATTTGAGGATCGCGGCGACCTCGTCTGTCGTCCGGGGCAGGGTCACGGCCAGCGGCATGCGGCGATAGGCGATGAAACCGTCCGTTTCGAAGGGCTTGAGTTCGCGTTCGGACGAAATCACCGTGCCGGCGGGCAGAAAATCGGCGAGGTCGGCGATGATCTGCTCGCGCCGCGACAGGATCGCCGGGTCCGGCGCCTTCAGGGCAATCGCTCCGCTCATTGTATCCTCCCGCTTTCATTCGTGAGCCCGAATCTAGCCCCTCGCCTGCCGCTTGCGCAAGCGTGGCGAAATGCTAATAACTTTTTCCTTGGTGGAGATAATCAAAGCGATTTTCAACGGAGGAGCCATGACACGGCTGGAGGATCTGGACATCTTTGCCCAGGTGGCGCGCTCGTTGAGCATGTCTGCAGCAGGCCGCGAGCTGGGGCTTTCACCCGCCGTCGTTTCCAAGCGGATCAAGCATTTGGAGGAGCGGCTGGGCACGCGGCTTTTTCAGCGCACGACGCGGCAATTGTCCTTGACCGAGTCCGGCCAAGGCTTCCTGATCCGCATCGAGGCAATCCTGGCCGGGATCGAGGATGCGGAAGCCTTCATAGCGGGGCGCACGGAAGAGGCGCGCGGCACACTGAAGATTTCGGCGCCCACATCCTTCGGGCGGATGCATGTCGCGCCACATCTGAAACCCTTCATGCAGGCCAATCCGGGGATCACGATCAACCTGACGCTTTCGGATGAGTTCATCGATTTGGTCGCGGGCGGCTACGATCTGGCGATCCGCATCGGCGAACTCACCGATTCCAGCCTTGTGGCCCGGCGGCTGGCTCCGGTGCGGCGGCTTCTCTGCGCCAGCCCGGACTATGTCGCGGCCCATGGGATGCCCGAAACGCTGGCCGATCTCGACCGCCACACCTGCCTGCCCCCGCACAACAACGACACATGGCGGCTGGAGGGGCCTGACGGACCGGTGATCTATCGGCCGCAAGGGCCGCTGGTCACCAACTCGTCCGAGGTGATCCGCGAGGCCGTCATTGCCGGGCTCGGAATCGCCTTGCGCTCCACCTGGGATGTCGGGCCGGAGCTTAAGGCCGGGAAACTCGTGCCGGTTCTGCCCTTCCTTGAAGCGCCGAAGAATGTGGCGCTTTCGGCGGTCTATCCGAGCCGGGAATTCTTGCCCGCCAAGGTCAGGCTGTTCATCGATTATCTGGCGGGGCTCTACGGGCCGAGACCGTATTGGGAGGGCTGATGCCGCCGCTTGGGAGGACATAGCCGCATTGCAATCGGTCGTGCCAGAAAGTCGAAGAATCGCCGTAACGACAGCGACTGCTGACGGACGGCATGGAACTGCAGATGATCCCCAACACTCGCGATAGAGCCGGATTGTCGCAAAAATGTCGTACAAATCCTGCCCGGCGCACCTATATTGGGTGAATCGATACGGTGTCGATCAACCCTGAGGTCTTTCACTCCATTGAACGTCGTTACCCGCCTTGCGTCCGAAATCCGTCTGATGATGCGCCGCCCGGAACGGCTGCAGTTTGCCGCGCTCTGCTACCGCAGGACGGATGAGAACAGCCGCGTCGAAATCCTGCTGATCACCAGCCGCGGAACCGGACGATGGGTGATCCCGAAGGGCTGGCCGATGAACGGGAAGCTGGCCCATGCGGTCGCCGAGCGCGAAGCGTATGAGGAGGCCGGCGTGAAGGGCAAGGCAGAGGTCAAGCCGCTGGGGACCTACAGCTACAAGAAGGGCATGGATTCCGGGCTCGAAATCCCCTGCAAGGTGCAGGTCCATGCGCTGAAGGTCAGCGGCTTTGCCAACAATTACAAGGAAAAGGGCCAGCGCGAGATGGCCTGGTTTTCCTGTGAAGATGCAGCCCTGCGGGTCATGGAGCCGGAGCTGAAGGAGATGATTCTGGCCTTCGAAACACGCCCTGCCTCGCACGACGACATCTGAGCGGCCTCTCGCGGGTGAACTACGTCATCTGGCGGTTGCCCTTGCCGCCGCCGCCCGATAAATAGCGGGCGGGAGACGCGGACGACCCTGAAAGACCTGTCGTGCGCCACATGAGCCATGGCAAAAAGACGTCAGGTGCCCGGTCGGTCAACCATCGACAAGGACCTCGGCAAGTTCACTTATCTGGAAGAGGCGGGGCAGTTCGTTGCCCGTGGCCTTGTGCGTCCCGCCGCGGGCCTGATCCTGCTTGTGCTGGCCGGCCTGCTCGCCACTCTCTACGCGGGCAACAGCCCGGGCAGCATCGGCATCATCGCCGGTGCCACGCTCGGCGCCTACATGGCCCTCAATATCGGCGCGAACGACGTGACCAACAACGTTGGCGCGGCCGTCGGCGCCAAGGCTATGACCATGGTGCAGGCGCTGGTGATCGCGGCGGTTTTCGACGCGGCGGGCGCGCTTCTGGCCGGGGGCGAGGTGGTCAAGACCATCTCCAGCGGCATCGTGCAGAGCAGTGCCATGCCGAGCGGCCCGGCCTTCATCTGGGTCATGCTGTCGGCGCTTCTGGCGGCCGCTCTTTCCGTCAATCTGGCAACATGGTTCAACGCGCCTGTCTCGACCACGCATGCGATCGTCGGCGGGGTTCTCGGGGCCGGCGTCGCAGCGGCGGGTCCTTCAGCCATCTCCTGGAGCTCGATGCGGGAGATTACGCTGAGCTGGGTCCTTTCGCCCCTGATCAGCGCCGTGATCGCCGCCGGCTTCCTGGCCTTCATCTACGAATTCATCGCCTATCGCCAGGACAAGATCACTGCGGCGATCAAGTGGCTTCCCATGCTGCTGGGCGTGATGGCCGGTGCCTTCGGCGCCTATCTGGTTTTCCAGGCGCTGGAGAATGTGATCGACGTCAGCCTGAAGTCTGCGGCCGGTGCGGGCCTTGCCATCGGCATCGCGACCTGGGCCGCGACCGTTCCGATCATTCGCAAGCGCGCGTCCGGGCTTGAGAACCGCAACCAGTCACTGCGCAAGCTGTTTCGCCTGCCGCTGGTGTTCTCAGCCGCCCTCCTCTCCTTCGCGCATGGCGCCAACGACGTATCGAATGCCGTCGGACCACTTTCTGCGATCGTGCACGCGCAATCATCGACCGACCTCAGCGAGACCGTCCACGTTCCCATCTGGGTCATGACGATCGGCGCGTTCGGGATCTCCGCGGGCATCCTGCTCTTCGGGCCGAGGCTCATCCTCATCGTCGGCAAGCAGATCACGCGCCTCAACCCGATCCGCGCCTTCTGCATCGCGCTGTCCGCATCCGTGACCGTGCTGGTGGCCTCCGCGCTCGGCATGCCGGTGAGTTCGACCCATGTCGCGATCGGCAGCGTCTTCGGCGTCGGGTTCTTCCGCGAATGGTACATGCAGAACTCGAAGCGCCGCGCCGCCTATATAGCGATGAAGGCGGACGAAAATGACATCGCCGTCAAACCGAAGCTGCAAGCGACGCCGGAGGAAGCACGTCGGCGGCTTCTCGTGCGCCGCTCGCATTTCCTCACCATCATCGCGGCCTGGGTCATTACCGTGCCCGTCGCCGCCGTTCTCGCAGCCGCCATCTACAAGATTCTGGCGCTGCTTTCCCTGTAGGATTTCCGATGCGTGCCAATTTCCGGATGCAGCGCCTGTTTGTCGAAGCGGATCTCGCCGCCTCGACCGAGGTCGCGGCATCGCCTGAACAGTTCAACTATCTGAGCAATGTGCTCCGCCTCGAAGACGGGGCGGAAATCCTGCTCTTCAACGGCCGTGACGGGGAGTGGAAGGCGACGATCCACTATCCGAGCCGCAAGAAGATCGTGCTGAAGCCGGTCGAACAGACCCGCCCGCAGCCGCCGCTGCCGGACCTGCACTATCTCTTCGCGCCGCTGAAGACGGGTCGGATGGACTATCTGATCCAGAAGGCGGTCGAGATGGGCGCAGGCCTGATCCGGCCGGTCATCACGCAGCATGTGCAGGGCAAGATCCATTCGCTCGACAAGCTGTCGGCTTACGCCATGGAAGCCGCCGAGCAGTGCGGCATCCTCGCGGTTCCCGAGATTGCCGAGCCCGTGAAGCTCGTCGACCTTCTCGCCACATGGCCGAGGGACCGGCGCATCATCTATTGCGACGAGGGCGACGCGGGGCAGAACCCGCTTCCCATCCTGCAAGGTTTGAAAGACGAGCATTATGCGCTGCTGATTGGACCGGAAGGCGGTTTCTCGGAAGAAGAGCGGAAGATGCTGCGCGGGCTCGATTTCGTCACACCCATTCCGCTTGGTCCCCGCATCCTGCGCGCCGATACGGCCGCAGTTGCGGCGCTCGCCGTCATGCAGGTGACGCTCGGGGACTGGAACTGAGGGGCAGGCCGACCTATATGGCCCGCGGGAATAAGCGGGTTCAGCAGAATTTGAAGCTCAGTGAAGGCTTTTTATTTGCAAAAGTCTGCTATTCCGTTCATCCAGCCTCATCCCAAGCCCTCATCCGAGGGCGACATCTAGAGACACATCCATGGCGCGCGACACTTCCGATCACACCTCCATCGGCTCGATCGGCGACCTGACCGACTATCTTGCCCAGGGCTGCAAGCCGGAGGCGGATTTCCGGATCGGGACGGAGCACGAAAAATTCGGCTTCTTCCGCGACACCCATGCGCCGGTTCCCTATTTCGGAGAGGCCAGCATTTCGGCATTGCTGAAGGGCATGCAGGCGGCTCAAGGCTGGGAGCCGATCATCGATGCCGGGAATATCATCGGGCTTGCCGAACCACATGGCATGGGCGCGATTTCCATCGAGCCCGGCGGGCAGTTCGAACTCTCCGGCGCGCCGCTCGAAACGCTGCACCAGACGCATGACGAGGCGGCCGAGCATCTTTCGATCGTGAAGTCGATCGCCGATCCGATGAACATCCGTTTTCTCGGCATGGGCGGCAGCCCGAAATGGTCCTTCGACGAAACACCGAAGATGCCGAAGTCGCGCTATGCGATCATGACGCGCTACATGCCCAGGGTCGGCAGCCACGGGCTCGACATGATGTATCGCACCTGCACAATCCAGGTGAACCTCGATTTCTCCTCGGAAGAGGACATGCGCCGCAAGATGCAGGTATCGATGAAGCTGCAGTCGCTGGCAACGGCGCTCTTTGCCGCCTCGCCTTTCACCGAGGGCAAGCCGAATGGGTATCTCTCCTGGCGCGGCGAGATCTGGCGCGACACGGACAACGCCCGCTCCGGCCTCCTGCCCTTCACCTTCAATCCGGATTTCGGGTTCAAGGACTATGTGAAATGGGCGCTCGACGTGCCGATGTATTTCGTCGTGCGCGACGGCAAGTATCACGATTGCACGCACATCACGTTCAGCCAAGCTCTCGATGGCGCGCTGAAGGGTGAGGTTGCCGACTGGGAGCCCAATATGGGCGACTGGGCGAACCATCTTTCCACGCTCTTCCCGGACGTGCGGCTCAAGCGTTTCCTCGAGATGCGCGGCGCTGATGGTGGCCCTCTCTCGCGCATTGCCGCCCTTCCCGCCTTCTGGGTCGGGCTGCTCTATGACGCGCAGGCGCTTGCCGCTGCTGAGACGCTGACGCGCGACTGGACGTTTGAAGAGGTTCAAGCACTGCGCAATGCCGTGCCGACACAGGGGTTGAATGCGCCCTTCCGTGGCGGACGGCTTGCGGACGTGGCCAAGGACGTGCTGGCCATCAGCCGGCTGGGTCTCAAGAACCGCGCGCGCCTCAATGCGGCCGGTCAGAACGAAGCGATCTACCTAGATCCGCTCGACGAGATGCTGGCCAAGGGCAAGGTTCTGGCCGAGGACATGCTGGCCGAGTACCGGGGCGCCTGGAAGGAAAGCGTCGAACCGGCCTTCGAAGCCTGGCAGTATTGAGGTCCACTCGGGCTAGCCCAATTCAGCAAAATTGCAAATGGGTGAGGCTTCGGGAGTTTTCCTTCACGATTTCACCGATATAGTGATCCCCACAACTGATTGAAGGGGATTCGCATGCTGCCGCTTTTTGACTTGATGATGCAGGCTCAAAACGGGAAGGCGCTGGAAGCCTTTTCCGCGCAATTCGGGCTTGCGCAGGAGCAGATGGCGAAGGCCATGGCTGCCCTGACACCGGCTTTTTCGACCGGCCTCAAGCGCAGCGCTGCCAATCCTTACGATTTCAGCACACTGATGTCCTCGCTCATGAGCGGCAACTATGCCAAGTATTTCGAGGACGTGAACGCCGCCTTCTCGCCGCAGGGCATTGCCGACGGGCAGAACTTCATGGGCACCATCTTCGGCCCGGTGGACGTGCAGAAGGCGATTGCCGAGCAGGCCGCCAAGGTGACCGGCGTTGGCCAGGACATGCTGCGTGCCATGATGCCGGCGATGGCCAGCGCCATGGCGGGCGGCCTGATCAAGGAAATGACCGGCCAGTACAAGACCATGACCGACCAGTGGACGGCCTCTAACCCGATGATGGGCGCGATGACGCAATGGATGGAGGCTGCCGGCTTCGCGCCCAAGCCGAAGAAGCCGGAGCCCATCGAAAATCCCTTCCTGCAAATGATGCAGATGATGATGGGCGGTGGTGCGGCCAAGCCGGCACCCGAGCAGGCGGATCCCTTTGGCGCGGGCGCCTTCATGAAGATGATGCAAGGCTTCATGACGCCGCCGAACGCGCAGCCCGAAGCACCGAAGCCCGCCGCCAAGCCGGAAGCCGTAGACATGCCGAAGACGGTCGATCTTTCGCAATATTCCGAGCTTGTCGGTTCGCTCTTCGACAGCGGGCTCGAGGTGCAGAAATCCTACCAGAAAAGCATGGAGCAGATTTTCGACGGCTACATGAAGGGCTTCGGCGGCAGCGAGTCGAAGTAGCACTTCGGCCAAGAAAAAAGCCCGGCCGCTTTGGGAGCAGGACCGGGCCAAGAGGCAGGGTCTATTGGCGGGACCCTGCGGGGAAAACTGGAGGCAAATCGTCTCTCGAAGATCGCGACCCAGGGACGGTTCGCTCGAAAGCCGACAGGATGAATGCACTTCTCAACCCTTTTCGTCTTGGCGAAAAGTGCTCTTTCCTTTGAATATGGTAAGGTTCGCAATTTTTTATTGATCAGTCCATCGAATGTTTTTAATGATAACCATCAACAAGCTTGATGGAGTTGGCGATGGCTGCACCCCTTGATATCGACCAGTTGCAAACTTTCGTGGCGATCGTGGACACGGGAAGCTTCACGAAAGCCGCCGATCGCGTGTTCAAGACGCAGTCTGCCGTGTCCATGCAGATGCGTCGACTGGAAGAGCGGCTGAGCAAGCAGCTCTTCATCAAGGACGGCCGGGGTAACAAATTGACCCCCGAGGGCGAGCGGCTGCTGATCTTTGCGCGCCGCATGCTGCGTCTGAACAACGAAGCGATCGCTGCCTTTGATGACAATCGCCTCGAAGGCAGCCTTCGCATCGGCACGCCGGACGATTATGCCGATCGCTACATGCCCGAGATCATCAGCCGATTTGCGCGCACCAATCCCGGCGTCGAACTCAACATCATCTGCGAATCCTCGGTCGACCTGGCGGAGAAGATGAAGCGGGGCGAGCTTGACGTCGCACTCGTGACGCATAATCCACGCGCGCGGGTTTCGGAAGTCGTGCGCACCGAGCCGCTTTGCTGGGTCGCCTCGGCGAACCATCCGCTGCCGGACAACGCGCCGGTTCCGCTGGCGCTGGGGCGCACGGATTGCCAGTGGCGGCAGGCGGCGTGTACCGCACTCGATTCGATCGGGCGGGACTATCACATCCTGTTCACCAGTTGGTCCTCGACGGTGCTCGCCGCCGCCGTGCTCGCCGGCATGGCAGTTTCGGTGCAGCCGGAATCGGCGCTGCGCACCGGCATGAAGGTTCTGAGCCAACAGGACGGTTTCCCGGCGCTCGCGCCGATCCAGATCGGCATCATGAAGCGCCCGGGTGTCGCCCCCTCGCTGATGAACGCCATCACCAGCCATATCGCTGCCTGTCTCGACAATATCACGCCAGCGACCTTCGGGGCGGATATCAACGAGGACTTTAAGGCAGCGGCGAAGCTCCCCTATCTCGTGGCGGTCAATTCCGGTTCGAGCTGGTGATGAACTGTCGATGAATGCAGGATTTGGCTTTGGTTCAGTCAGCGGATGCTAATTTTCGGAACAATCGCTACTGACCGCGATTGATCTCGGCGGCTCCCGACACTCGGGGATCGTCGAAACGAAAAATCCAGCAACCGACAAAATGAACCGGAGGAAGCCCATGACTTCGCTTTTCACCAAGGCCGCATTTGCGGCATTGATCGGCCTCGGCTCCATTGCCACCGTTCCTTCCGTGGCGGCTGCCCGTGACGTGGGCGTGCGTGTCGAGGTCCGTGACGGATATTATCAGCACCGGCCGCGCTGGCATCAGCAGCGTGCCTGCACAAATCGGGAGGCCGTGTGGCGGGCTGCGCGATCCGGTATGCGCGGTGCTGCGGTGATCGGCCGCTCGCCGAACCGGGTGATCCTGGAAGGCAAACGCGGCTATCGGATGGACCGCATGGTCGTTGCCAATCGCCCGGGTTGCCCGATCATCCGTCGCTAACCCTTGCGACCGTAGAAAAGAAAACGCCGGCCTCAGAGCCGGCGTTCGTCTTTCCTGACCCTTGCAAATGGTCATCAGTCGTAGGTGGCTTCCTTGCCATCGAAATAGATGTTGTCAGCCTTGCAGATGTCGATGGAGGTCGGATCGCCCTTGATCTCGGAGCCATCGGTGGCCGCCCAGGCAACGACGAAAACGATGTCACAGTCGCCATCATAGTCGAACTTCATGTTCGCCGTCTCGTTGCCGTTCAACTCGAAATTCATCCAGTTGTCGCTGAGCGAGCCGTCTTTGCCCTGAACGTAGAAGCCGTTGATGACGTAATCAGACTTGTTGTGGATCTTGAATTCCATGCCGGCAGAGAATGCCGACGAAGCAGACATTGCGCATGCGAGCGCGGCAGCGGCCGCAACCTTAAGCAGTTTCATGATCGTTCCCCGAACAGTGCGCGTCTCATCGCGCTGACGGGGCGAACCTATGCAATAAAACCTATCTTCTGTCCTGAAATATCTCTGGGATGGTTAAGCTACGCGAGACTTATAATTCAACTCCATGCGCTCAAACAGAAAAGGCGGGCAAAGCGCCCGCCTTTTCACGATCACTTGCTTGATCCGATCAAGCCAGATCGAAACGATCCGCGTTCATCACCTTGTTCCAGGCAGCCACGAAATCTGCCACAAACTTCGAACCCGAGTCCGCCTCGCCATAGACTTCCGCCAGGGCACGAAGCTGCGAGTTGGAGCCGAAGACGAGGTCGGCGCGGGTCGCCGTCCACTTGATCTTGCCCGTCTTGCGGTCGCGGCCGTCGAAGACGTCGGCAGCTTCCGACTGCGGGAACCAGGCCGTGCTCATGTCGAGCAGGTTGACGAAGAAGTCCGTCGTGAGAGCCCCGACGCGATCGGTGAAGACGCCGTGCTTGGTGTCACCGAAGTTGGCGCCGAGAACGCGCATGCCGCCCACCAGAACCGTCATTTCCGGCGCGGTCAGCGTGAGGAGCTGAGCCTTGTCGATCAGCAGCTCTTCCGTCGAGATCGTGAATGCCGTCTTCTGGTAGTTGCGGAAGCCATCAGCCTGCGGCTCCAGGAACTGGAAGGATTCCACATCCGTCTGTTCGGCAGAGGCATCCGTGCGGCCCGGCGTGAACGGAACTTCGACGTCAAAGCCGGCGTCACGTGCAGCCTTCTCAACAGCGGCTGCACCACCAAGCACGATGATGTCGGCGAGCGACACCTTCTTGCCGCCGGCGGCAGACGCGTTGAAGGCCGAACGAACGGCTTCCAGCTTCGAGAGCACGGTCGCGAGCTTTGCCGGCTCGTTGACAGCCCAATCCTTCTGCGGAGCAAGACGGATACGGGCGCCGTTGGCACCGCCGCGCTTGTCAGAACCGCGGAAGGTCGAGGCAGACGACCAGGCGGTGTAGACGAGCTCGGACACCGTCAGACCGCTTTCGAGGATCTTCGCCTTCAGCGCCTTGATGTCGGCAGCGTCGATCAGCGGGTGATCGACGGCCGGGATCGGGTCCTGCCAGATCAGGTCTTCGCTCGGCACTTCCGGCCCGATGTAGCGGGCCTTCGGGCCCATATCGCGGTGAGTCAGCTTGAACCAGGCGCGGGCAAAGGCGTCGGCGAACTGGTCCGGGTTCTCATGGAAGCGCTTGGAAATCGGGCCATAGATCGGGTCCATCTTCATCGCCATGTCGGCGGTGGTCATGATGATGCGGTGGGTCTTTTCGCCGGTTTCCGGATCGGGCGCGAAGTCTTCGGGCTTCAGGTCCTTCGGGGTCCACTGATAGGCACCGGCCGGGCTCTTCACCAGCTCCCATTCATAACCGAAGAGAACGTCGAAATAGGCGTTGTCCCACTTGATCGGGTTCGGCGTCCAGGCGCCTTCGATGCCCGACGTGATGGTGTCGCGACCCTTGCCGCTGCCGTAGCTGGAGAGCCAGCCGAGACCGAGGGTTTCGATCGGGGCGGCTTCCGGCTCGGGGCCGACATGCGAGGCGGAGCCTGCGCCGTGGGTCTTGCCGAAGGTATGGCCGCCAGCCGTCAGGGCGACGGTTTCCTCGTCGTTCATGGCCATGCGGGCGAAGGTTTCGCGGATATCGCGGCCGGAGGCGATCGGGTCGGGCTTGCCGTCCGGGCCTTCCGGGTTGACGTAGATGAGGCCCATCTGCACGGCGGCGAGCGGGTTTTCGAGTTCGCGGTCGCCCTTGTAGCGCGACAGTTCATGATCGCTGGTGGCGAGCCATTCGGTCTCGGAACCCCAGTAGACGTCTTCTTCCGGTTCCCAGACATCGGCGCGGCCGCCGGCAAAACCGAAGGTCTTGAAGCCCATGGATTCCAGCGCGACATTGCCGGCGAGGATCATCAGGTCGGCCCAGGAGATGTTCTTGCCGTATTTCTTCTTGATCGGCCACAGAAGGCGGCGGGCCTTGTCGAGGTTGGCGTTATCCGGCCAGGAGTTGAGCGGTGCGAAACGCTGCTGGCCCGTGCCTGCGCCCCCGCGGCCGTCGCCCGTGCGGTAGGTGCCGGCAGAGTGCCAGGCCATGCGGATGAAGAGACCGCCGTAATGACCGTAGTCGGCCGGCCACCAATCCTGGCTGTCGGTCATCAGAGCCGTCAGATCCTGCTTCAGCGCGGCGTAATCCACCGACTTGAAGGCCTTGGCGTAGTCGAAGTCCTTGCCCAGCGGGTCGGAAAGCGCGGAGTTCTGATGCAGAATGCGCAGGTTGAGCTGGTTCGGCCACCAGTCCGAATTCGAGCGCATGCTCATGTTGGTGGTGCCGTGCATGACGGGACATTTGCCCGAGTTTTCGACCTTCGCGTCCATGGACGTGTTCTCCGTGTTTCGAATCTCAATGGTCATCTTGTCGTGGAGTTTTGAAACGCTGATGACGTGACGTCATCTGCGAACGCCGAGCACATCCCGCATCGCGCGGGCCGCGAACGACCTTTTCCTCCATCCCTCAAGTGACGTTCTTTTTGCCGGTACGGGCCGGACACATCGGCAATCTTGCATCAATTTCGCATAGTCTCCAATTGTATTTTTTGAAATTTTCGATAAGGAAAACCTATGATGATTACCATCCGTCAAATGCGCTATTTCGAGGCTCTTGCGACCACCGGCCATTTCGGCAAGGCGGCCGAGATGGTCAATGTCAGCCAGCCGGCGCTTTCCGCGCAGATCGCCGACATGGAGGCGGCGCTCGGCGTCAAGCTGGTCGAGCGCTCGCGCGCCGGCACCTATCTGACGGAGGAAGGCGAAGGATTGCTGCCGGAAATCCGGTCGATCCTGGCCGGCGTGGACAGGCTGCATGACCGGGCGCGGCAATCGCGCGCGACGCTGGAAGGACGGCTGCGGCTGGGCATGATCCCGACCGTCGCGCCCTATCTCGTGCCGCGGCTGATCCCGATCCTGAAGGCGGACTATCCCGATCTCAATCTTGAAATGCGCGAGGCGATCACGCGGCAGTGCCTCGATGAACTGCAAGCCGGGCGGCTGGATTGCGCGCTGATTGCACTGCCGGCCGAGGCGAGTAATGTCGAAAGTCTGCCCCTCTTCCGCGACCATTTTCTCGTCGCCAGCGCCGACAATGAGACCGACATCCTGATGTCGCCGCTCAGCGTCGACGAGGTGGACGTGGAGCGACTGCTTCTGCTCGACGAGGGCCACTGCCTGCGCGAACAGGCGCTCGCCGTCTGCGGCGCGGGCTCCGGCCGGCGCGTCTCCAATTTCGGCGCAACGTCAATGACGACGCTCTTGCAGATGGTGAGCCATGGCATGGGAATCACGCTGATCCCGGAGATCGCGGTCAAGGACGAGGCCGACCGCAACCGCATGCGCGTCGTGCGCATGGCAGAGCCGCAGCCCTATCGCGAGATCGGCCTCATCTGGCGCAAGGGCAGCGCCATGCGGCGGAAGGATTTCGAGGCTTTCGGGGCCGTTTGCAACCGCGCGGCCGGGGAACTCCTGAAGGTGGACGAGCCGGAAACCGGCCCGTCCGCAGCCTTGAACGCCTGAGTTCAGGCAAGCTTTTCCTTCAGGAAGGCGATCGTCCGGCTCCAGGCGAGATCGGCGGCCTGCTTGTTGTAGCGGGCAGCGGACGTGTCGTTGTTGAAGGCGTGGTTGACACCGTCATAGATGTAAATCTGGAAGTCCTTGCCGGAATCCGTCAGCGCCTTCTTGTAGGCCTCGATGCCGGCATTGATGCGCTCATCCAGCCCGGCATAGTGAAGCAGAAGAGCGGCCTTGATCTTCGGGACATCCTCGAATTTCGGCTGCGCTCCGTAATAGGCGACGGCGGCCTTGAGATCGGGGGAGTTCACCGCGGTCTGGTTGGCAAGGCCACCGCCCCAGCAGAAACCGATGGCACCAACCTTGCCGGTCGTGTCCGAAGCGCTTTCCAGGTATTTGACAGCAGCCACCGAATTGGCGGTCGCGTCCTCCGGCTTCAGGGCCGAGATCATTTCGCGTGCCTTGTCCTCGTCTGACGGCGTGCCGCCGGCCGGAGAGAGATAATCGGGCGCCAGCGCCTCGAAACCTTCCAGCGCAACCCGGCGGGCGATGTCCTTGATATGCGGGTTCAAGCCCCGGTTCTCATGAATGACGATGACGGCCGGAAGTTTGCCGGTCGCATTGGCGGGGCGCACCTTGTAGGCCTTGATCTCTCCGGTCGCGCCGGGGAATGTGACGTCCTCAGCCTTAAGGCGATTGTCATCTGGGGCAACCATCTCGGCCTTCGCCTGGTTGGCGGCCAGCAGCGGCGCCACGGCGGCGGCTGTCGCGGCCGACCCGGTCAAGGCGGTGAGCTTGCGCATGAAATCGCGGCGGTCGAGCGTCAGATGCGTATATTCATCATACGCATTGATCATGGCCTGCGTGACTTTCGGCGCCTGGGCGGATTCTTTATCTTGATCGGACTTCGTCATGACGTCGGTCTCCTCTGGATCGATGGATGGCGTCCCCACACCCCCAATTGCCAATACGCGCATGGTGGCCCGCCGGACCTGATGCGGCAAAACACAAAGTCGTGAGGCGTTTTCCTCAACGAAAAAGCCGCGCAGACCGTTCCCGGTCTGCGCGGCTTTCGTCCACTTCAACTGCTCAATGAAGATCGAGAACGATGCGGCCGTCGATGGCGCCCTTCTCCATCGTTTCGAAGATGGCGTTGATGTTCTCAAGCTTGTCCCAAGAGAAGTGCGACGCGACCTTTCCTTCGCCGGCAAATTCCAGCGACTCTTCCAGATCCTGGCGCGTGCCGACGATGGAGCCGCGCACTGTAATGCGCTTCAGCACCGTGTCGAAGACGGGCAGGCTGATGAAGCCCGGCGGCAAACCGACCAGCGCCATCGTGCCGTGCGAGCGGAGAAGATGGAAGGCCTGCTCCATGGCCTTTGGCGAGACAGCGGTGACGAGCGCGCCGTGCACCCCATGCGCCTGGAATTCGGCCACGGCCTTTTCGTCGCGTGCATTGATGGTCACGTCAGCGCCGAGCTTCTTCGCCAGTGCGAGCTTTTCCGGGAAAATATCGACGGCGGCGACGTGCATGCCCATGGCCTTGGCATATTGCACGGCCATGTGGCCCAGACCGCCGATGCCCGAAATGAGAACCCATTCGCCGGGCTTTACTTCGGTTTCCTTCAGGCCCTTGTAGACCGTCACGCCGGCGCAGAGCACGGGCGCGGCCGGGCCAAATTCGAGCTTGGCGGGCAGCAGGCCGACATAATCCGGATCGGCAAGGCCGTATTGGGCGAAGCTGCCGTTGACGGAGTAACCCGTATTCTTCTGCGAACCGCAAAGCGTTTCCCAGCCCGTGCGGCAATGCGGGCAATAGCCGCAGGCCGTGTGCAGCCACGGCACGCCGACGCGATCGCCTTCCTTGACGCGGGTCACGCCCTTGCCCAGCGCTGCGACGAAACCGACACCCTCATGGCCCGGAATGAAGGGCGGATTGGGCTTCACCGGCCAGTCACCGCGTGCGGCGTGCAGATCGGTATGGCAGACGCCGGTCGCCTCGAACTTGACGAGGATCTGCCCCTCGCCCGGCTGCGGGACCGGCATTTCCTCGATTACAAGTGGGGCTTTGAAGTCGCGAACGACTGCTGCTTTCATGGTCATCGTCATCGGATGCTCCCTGGGGCTCGAATAGAGCTCCATAGGACGGAACCGACGCCGGCGACGCATTGACCAAAGTCAACTGAAGCGTGTCGCGCTGCATGAATTTATTATGACACGCTAACTCAGGCGACAGCAGCTATTGCGGAAGCGTGTTCTCGGTATCGAGGCGCAACTCCGCCCAGTCTGTCTCCAGCACGATAGACCGAGGCTTTGCATCTGCCTCGGCCATCTCTCTGAGTTTGTTGGCGAATTTCCGCCGATCAAGCGTCAGGTGGGTGTATTCATAATAGGCGTCGATCACTTCCTGGGTCACATGCTGCGATGTCATGATCTTGCTCCTCGTCTCCATTAACTTTTGTTAACGTGATCCCGGGCAAAATTGTGACGGTCGCAAAAGGACCTGAAAACTGATTACTCCATGTACCAGCCGTGGCTGGCGACAATGGATTGCCCGGTCAGTGCATTCGTCTCGAACCCGGCGAAGAAATAGGCGACTTCCGCAATGTCTTCGACGGTGGTGAATTCCGCGTCGACGGTCTGCCCGAGCATGACCTTCGAGACGACTTCCTCCTCCGAAATCCCCAACTCCTTGGCTTGTTCCGGAATTTGTTTTTCGACGAGAGGCGTGCGGACGAAGCCGGGGCAGATGACATTGGCGCGGACGCCGAACTTGCCGCCTTCCTTGGCAACCACGCGGGCGAGACCCAGCAGGCCGTGCTTGGCCGTGACATAGGCAGACTTCAGCGGCGAGGCTTCCTTGGAATGGACCGAGCCCATGTAGATGATCGCCCCGCCCTTCTGCGCCTTCATGTGCGGCATGCAGGCCTTGGTGGTCAGGAAGGCGCCATCGAGATGGATGGCGAGCATCTTCTTCCAGTCGGCAAAGGCGAAATCCTCGATCTTGTTGACGATCTGGATGCCGGCATTCGAGACGAGCACGTCGACGCGGCCCCATTTCTCGATGGTCGCCGCAACGCCGGCATTGACTGCTTCTTCGCTGGTCACGTCCATTTCAACGGCGAACGCATCGCCGGGGCCCATGGCCTTGAGTTCGGAGGCCGCCTTTTCTGCTGCATCAGCCTTGAGGTCGGCAATCACGACCCTGGCGCCGGCAGCAACATAGCGCTTGGCGATCGCATAACCGATGCCACCTGCCGAACCGGTGACGATGCAAACCTTGTCCTTCATATTCATCGTGGTCTTCCTTTCGGATTACTTGCCGTTTGAAATTCGTCGGCGGTCGATGGTCTTGAAGCCGTCTTCGGGGATGCGGCGGTTGATCCACTGGCCGCAGGCCAGCGTCTCCTTCACATCGTCATAGCCGGCGCGCCAATGGTCTTCCATGGTGATGCGCGAAAACTCGAAGTCCATCGTGCTCGTCTCGTAACCGCGGCGCTGATAGATGAGATGCACGACCGTGGTGCCGCCGCCATCCTGCTCGCCGAGCAGGTATTGAACGTCGGGATCATTGCTCAGTTCCTGCGGCACTTTGGCCAGTACCCGCTTCAGCGCCTTGCGCATCTTTTCCTGCTCGCGGGCGATCTGCGTGTTGAGACGCGTGCGGCTCGAGAAGCGGATTTCCTTCTCGCGCGCTGCTGCCTCCAGCATGTCGCGGGGCATGTGCCCGGACGCGCTGAAAAGATCGACCTGGAAGACGCAGATGTCTTCTTTGTGGTCGCGGCGGTCCATGATCCATTGCAGCGGCGTGTTGGAGACAAGGCCGCCATCCCAATAATGCTTGCCCTCGATCTCGATCGGCGGAAAACCCGGCGGCAGCGCACCGGAGGCGGCAATGTGAAGCGCATTGATGCCGCCACGGTTCTTCAACTGGACGCTATCGAAATAGCGGAAATTGGCGCTTTCGATCTCGACCGCGCCGACACTCAACCGGGTGGGGCCGCGATTAAGAAGTTCGAAGTCGATGAGATCTTCCAGCGTCTTGATCAGCGGCGAGGTGTCGTAGAAGGCGATGGGTGCGGTGCCGCCGAAAAGCGCGAAAGGATTGGGCAGTTGCGGCTTGTAGAAGCCGTTGACGCCAACGGTTGCGGCCAAGGCGGCCGAAAACTCGTTGAAGAAGCGGCGCAGCAGCGGCTCCTCGCCGATCGGAATGGTGCGCGGTCCCGACGTGACAAGTTCCCAGAACCGGCGGAGGTTCTCGACACGCCGGTCTTCCGGGCTGCCGGCGATGATTGCGGAGTTGATCGCGCCGATGGAAATGCCGGCGATCCATTCGGGGCGGATCCCGGCTTCGTGCAATGCCTCATAGGCGCCAGCCTGATAGGCACCCAACGCACCGCCACCTTGAAAAACAATGATCTTTTTGTCCGAGAGAATGGGCACTGGGAATGGTTCTCATGGCAATTGTCAAACGCTGAACAATTGCTAACACCATTGTGCAGCGCACACAAATGACAAAATGGTAAGTATACCTTATTGACCGGAAATGATCGCCGAGAAGGGAGAGATCAGGATATTCGGCCAGGCGCCGCCGGCAAAGAACCGGGTTGCGGGCGCGTTGGACCCGGCAGGAGCGCCGAGCGTGCCGGAGACGGCGAGGCTGTTGTTCTTGTAGGGAATGACGCCCGTCAGATCGAGATTGCCAGAGCTGCTCTTGAAGCTTGCCGTGTTGAGCTCGGCAATGCCGTTATCGACGACAGCCGCGATCTCGAAGCTGTCGAAGCGCAGAGGCGTGGCAGAGGCCAGCGACAGGTCGAAGAAGCGCTTTTGCGATGCCAGTTCACGGAAGACGGCGGGATCGAACCCGGCAAGCTTGCCGGCACCGCCGCTGGCCTTGATGGAACCATTGGTCTCGGCGCGGCCCGAGGGAGCCAACGGCAGGCGCGAATGCAGATCGACTTCGAGGTTTCCGCTTGCCTGAGGCCAGGGGCCGGAAAGGCCGAGGATGCCAGGCACCGCACCCAGATCGATGTTGCGCGTCTGGACCATGAGCTTGCAAAGCGGGCCCTTCTCCGGATCGTCATCTACCGATACTTCCGCGGACAGACTGCCATTGGCCAACTGGCCGGAAGCGATGGCAAAGGACGCATGGCCATCGACAATGCGCACGCCCGCCGCCATGTCCGCCACGGTGACCGCACCGAAGGCGGCCTTGCTGGCGGAGAGGCGCAAATCGACCTGGAAATCACGCAGGAACGATGTGTCGAACTTCAGCGGCATATCCTGCAGGTTCAGCGCGGAAGGCACGAAAGCCGTGACAAAAGCGCCGGCATCGAAATTGTCGAAAGCAAGCGTCCCGGAAAAGAATGGCGGGAGACCGCGCTTGGTCCAGCCTACCGATACGATGCCGGTGGCCTGATGGTTGGGAAGTTGAAGCGAGAGGTCGGAGAAGGTGAACTTCATGCCTTCGGAGGCCAACGATGCTTTGACGTCCACGACCGTCAGCTTGTTTAGAACAGGATAGTTGAGGCCCATCCAGGTCGCCGCAGCTCCCAGATCGGCCGCAGATGCATCCAGAGAGCCGGTCACGAAGCTCTGCTCGCCGATATTCGCGGTGCCGGAAAAATTCGCGTCGAGATCGTCCGAAACGAGCTTGAACGTCAATCCGGAATTGCCGCCCGACATCAGCTTTGCTGGATCGGCCAGTGAGCCGGAGAGTGTCAGCGGACGGTCGGCCGCTTTTGCGCTGACATCGAAGGAGAGCGATCGCGACAGGGATGAGAATTCGAGGGAGCCGGTGATGTCGCGGAATCCTGCCTGAATTCCATCCTGCTGGCGGAACTCTAAGCTCCCCTCTGCCAGCCTGATTCGGCCCAGATGCAGGTCGTCGAGCGTCGAACCGCTATCCGTCTTCATGACCGCCGCTTCCTGCCAGGCAAAAGCGCCGGAGGCACTGCGCGACACGCGCAAGACGGGACGCGTCAGCGCGACGGAACCGAATTGCGGGCTGCCGGAAAGCGCCGAAACGACGTCAAATCGCCCCGAGATCGCATCGGCATGGAAGATGGGTTCCTCGGCATTTGCACCGGGCTTCAGTACATCCACATTCTCAAGAGTGATCACCGGAGAAGGCCAAAAAGAAACGGAAGTCTCCCCCCTGACCACGAAGTCCAGCCCTGTCTGGCGTTTCAGCGCCTCATGGATCTGCTGGCGCACCATGCCGGACGAGACGAAAAGCGAGCCGAGCAGCCGCTGCCCGCCCGCAAAGACAACAATCACGATGGCCGCGAGCACCGCGATCCGCCACGTCAGGACGGCGCGCAGGGTAGACCGGACGTGCTGCAGGCGTTCAAGGGACAGTATGGACATACTCGGCTACTCGTTTCGCCTGCGATGTCTGCCGGCGAATGCGCAGAAGGGGATAAACCCTCGGACGCCGGAATGCAAATGGCTGCACAAGTCCCTGTCGGAGGCCCTTTATTTCCGCAATGCAACATGATTTAAGAACGCGGCTGTTATTTGGAGGAATGAAATGGCGACCGAACATCCGCTCTGGCAACCGTCTCCCGCTGAAATCGAAGCGAGCCCGATGACGGCGTTCATGCGCTTCTGCGAGACCCGGGCGGGGTCGTCGTTCCCGGATTATGACAGCTTCCACCAATGGTCGATCACCGAGCGCGGGCCTTTCTGGAACGCCGTGTGGGACTATTGCGGCATCGTCGGCGAGAAGGGTGAAACCCCGCTGTCCGATCACGGCCATATGCTGGAAGCCCGCTTCTTCCCCGACGCAAAGTTGAACTTTGCCGAGAACCTGCTGAAGGAAAAGGGCGACGGCGACGCGCTCGTCTTCCGCGGCGAGGACAAGGTATCCTATCGCTGGTCCTGGGACGAGCTGCACCAGACGGTCTCGAAGCTGCAACAGGCGATGGCCGACATGGGCATCGGTGCGGGCGACCGCGTCGCCGCGATGATGCCGAACATGCCGGAAACCTATGCGCTGATGCTGGCCGTGACGTCGCTGGGTGCCATCTGGTCGTCCTGCTCGCCCGATTTCGGTGAACAGGGCGTGCTCGACCGTTTCGGCCAGATTGGCCCGAAGCTGTTTATCGCCTGCGATGCATACTGGTATGCCGGCAAGAAGCAGGACGTGACCGACAAGGTGCGCACCGTTTCAGCCAAGCTCAATGTTCCGGTTCTCATCGTTCATTATGCGGGCGACGCTGACGCGCTGTCCGCCTCGCTGTCCGATGGCCGCACCTTTGCGAAATTCATCGAGCCCTACACGCCCAAGCCGGTCGAATTTACGCGGATGCCGTTTTCACATCCGGTCTATATTCTCTTCTCCTCCGGCACGACGGGCGTTCCCAAATGCATCGTTCATTCGGCCGGCGGCACGCTGATCCAGCATCTGAAGGAACATGCGTTCCATTGCGGGCTGAAGAAGGGCGACAAGCTCTTCTATTTCACCACCTGCGGCTGGATGATGTGGAACTGGCTGGCCTCGGGGCTGGCCGTTGGCGTGACGCTCTGCCTCTTCGACGGCTCGCCCTTCCATCCGGACGGCAATGTGCTGTTCGATTTTGCGCAGGACGAGAAGTTCGCGGTCTTCGGCACGTCGGCCAAATATATCGACGCAGTGCGGAAGGGCGGCTTCGTGCCGAAGAACACGCATGATCTTTCCAGCCTGCGCCTCCTGACCTCGACCGGCTCGCCGCTCTCGCCGGAAGGCTTCGACTTCGTCTATGAAGGCATCAAGTCGGACGTGCATCTGGCCTCGATTTCCGGCGGTACGGATATTGTCTCCTGCTTCGTGCTGGGCAATCCGGTGAAGGCTGTCTGGGAAGGCGAGATTCAGGGGCCAGGTCTCGGCATGGCCGTCGATGTCTGGAACGACGACGGTCAGCCGGTGAAGGGCGAAAAGGGCGAACTGGTCTGCACCAAGGCCTTCCCCTGCATGCCCGTCATGTTCTGGAACGACGAAGGCGGGGCCAAATACAAGGCGGCCTATTTCGAGCGCTTCGACAATATCTGGTGCCATGGCGATTTCGCCGAATGGACGAGCCATGGCGGCCTCGTCATCCATGGCCGCTCGGACGCCACGCTCAATCCGGGCGGGGTTCGCATCGGCACGGCCGAAATCTACAATCAGGTCGAGCAGCTGCCCGAAGTTATCGAGGCGATCTGCATCGGGCAGGAATGGGACGATGACGTGCGCGTCGTGCTCTTCGTGCGCACGGCGGAGGGCGTGACCTTCGATGACGACCTGATCAAGAAGATCAAGACCAAGATCCGCACCGGCGCATCGCCGCGCCACGTGCCGGCCAAGGTCATCCAGGTCGCCGACATCCCGCGCACCAAGTCCGGCAAGATCGTCGAACTGGCGGTGCGCGAAGTGGTTCATGGCCGTCCGGTCAAGAACAAGGAGGCGCTCGCCAATCCGGAAGCGCTGGAACTGTTTGCCGGACTGGATGAGCTGAAGAGCTGATCAGGCGCAGATCGATGCTACGAGGGGGCGTTCAGCGCCCCTTCTCCAGCAGTCGCGACACCACGATCACCGGGACAAGCCCCGCCAGAATGATGATGACCGAGGGCACCGAGGCATCGGCGACCTGGGAGCGCGAGGCGTCTTCGTAGACCAGCGTTGCCAGCGTGTTGAAATTGAACGGGCGAAGCAGGATCGTGGCCGAGAGTTCCTTCGAGGTTTCGATGAAGACGAGAAGGGCGGCGGTCAGCGTCGCCGGCCGCATCATCGGCATGAGGACTTCGCGCAAGGCGCCACCCCGCGTGCGCCCGAGCGTGCGGGCCGCCCAGTCGAGATTGGGGGAGAGCTTGTCGAAGCCTGCCGCCACATTGCCTTCCGCCATCGTCAGGAAGCGCACCGCGCTGGCATAGACGATGGCAAAGCCGGTGCCGGAGAGCAGAAGGCCGGCTGAGACGCCGAAGAGCGATTTCGTGAACGACGAGAGCGCATTGTCGAATGCGGCGAGCGGGATCAGGACGCCGATCGCCAGCACCGTGCCGGGCACGCCATAGCCGAACGATGCCAGACGATTGGCGGAGCGCACTGCGCGTGTCCCGCCGTGGCGGATCGAGTAGGCCAGCACGAAACCGGCAAGCGTCGCAACGACGGCAGCGCCGGCGGACACCATCACAGTATGCCCCAGCGCCGAGAGCAGAACAGGCGAGGCAAAGGCATCCAGCCGCTTCATCGCATAACCCGCCATGATCCAGGCCGGAATGAAAAAGCCGACGAGCGGCGGCGCCACGCAAAGAAGAACCGCGAGCGCGCGCCACGGGCCGCTGAGGGCGATACGGCTGACATTCTGTGCTGACGCAGGCTTCGAACCGGCAAAGCGCTGGCGACCGCGCGCGTGGCGTTCGACAAAGGCCAGCAGGATAACGATGGCCAGCATGACCAGGGCGATCTGCGCTGCGCCGGCAAGGTCATTGCGGTTCAGCCAGGTCTCGTAGATCGAGAAGGTCAGCGTCTTGACGCCCAGATATTCGACCGCGCCGATATCATTCAGCGTTTCCATGATGACCAGCGTCAGTCCCACGACAATGGCGGGGCGGGCCATGGGAAGCTGCACGCGGAAGAAAGTGCGCACAGGCCCTGCCCCCAGAGTCCGCGCCACTTCCGCCGCATTGCGCCCTTGCATCAGGAACATGGTTCGCGCCGTCAGGAATATATAGGGATAGAGCACCGAGCCGAGCACGAAGGCCGCCCCGGTGGTCGTGCGGATATCCGGCGACCAGTAATCGCGGGCGGAGCGCAGGCCGGTGAGTGCCCGGATGGCAGATTGCAGCGGGCCGCTATAGTCGAAGAACTCGCCGAAGGCATAGGCCGAGAGATAGGCGGGCATGGCAAGCGGCAGGACGAGCGCCACGGTGAGTGTCCGCCGGAACGGGAATTCGCAGGTTGATGTCAGCCACGCCGTCGCGACACCTGTCACCAGGGTGCAGGCGCAGACCTCTGCGAGCAGCAGGGCGGTCGTCGAGGCCGAGCGCGGAATGACATTGGCAATGAGATGCGGCCAGGCGCCAAAGCTGCCGGCCAGCGCGATCCAGATGATGGCGATGATGGGGAGAATGGCAGCAAGGGCGACCAGCATTGCGACAGCACGCAGCAAGCGCCCCTCGTCCACCTTTGTCACACGACCACCCTCTGCCGTTCCGGCATTCATCCCTGCCTGCATCTCGCCTTCCTTATCGTCGGCCTTCGATACCGGCGGGTGCAGACGGATGCAAGACTTGAGAGATCGAGGCAGGTTTTCGCGTCACATTTTCCCTGGCCGGGCGTCAAACCGCTCGATCACCCGATCCTGTTCAGTTCGCGAGCACCCGCTGCGACGGGAATGAGATTTCCACCAGCGTGCCCTCGTTGGGCGTCGAACTGACGGAGAAGGTCGCGCGGTTGGCTTCCGTCATCGCCTTGGTCAGCGGCAGACCGAGACCCGTGCCCTCGCCGCGCTGGCGGGCTGCACCGGATGGGGCCTGCTTGAAGGGCTTCATCGCCTGTTCCAGCTCCTCGCGCGACATACCGATGCCGGTGTCGCGGATGCGCAGCACGACGCAGCCATTCGGCTCGTAGGAGGTCGAAACGACGATCTGGCCGCCGGACGGCGTGAACTTGATGGCGTTGGCAATGATGTTGATGAGGATCTGCTTGACCGAGCGCGTATCCGCCACGACGTCCGGCACCCGCTCGGACAACGCCGTGCGAACGATGACGCGCTGCGTGTTGGCCTGCGGCTGCAAGAGCGAGATCGCCTCCATGACCGTTGCGTTCAGGCGCACGGCGGTAAAGTCGAGATCCATCTCGCCCGCCTCGATCTTGGAGATATCGAGCAGGTCGTTGACGATGTCGAGGACATGACGGCCGGAACGGCTGATGTCGTTGGCATATTCGATGTAGCGCTGATTGCCGATCGGACCGAAGCGCTCATTCGACATCATCTCGGAAAAACCGATGATGGCATTGAGCGGCGTGCGGATTTCGTGGCTCACTTTGGCGAGAAAATCGCTCTTGTGGGCGTTGGCCGTCTCGGCGGCACGCTTGGCGTTTTTCAGCTCGTCCTCGGTGCGCTTCCATTGCGTGATATCGCGGATCACCGCGCAGTAGCTTGCCGAGGAGGATAGCCGACCGAGCGTCATGAAGAGCGGCAGGCGACCGCCGGAGGCTTCGCGACCGATAACCTCGCGGCCATCGTTCAGCACGCTCGCCACGCCATGGCCGGCGAGCCCTGCCAGGTAATCGGCAACCGCGCGCTGGCTTTCATGCGCGAATAGCATGGCAAAGGGTTTGCCGCGCACTTCCGCCTCATCGTAATTGAAGAGCGCGGAGGCCGAGCGGTTCATCGAGCGGATCTCGCCCTCGCCCGACAGCACGACAACGCCATCGGTGGCGGTTTCCAGAATGGAACGCAGTTCGCCCACTTCGGCGCGCAGACTTGCGAGCTCGGAAGATGCGGCCGGATTGGTGTCGGCGACAGGTTCTGCAGCGGAGGCAACCGGCTCTTCGGCCTTCGCCGGAACCGGCACGGAAGGCATGGGGTTCAGGGCCAGCAGCAGAGCCGCGCGGCCTTCCCAGCGGACCGACTGCAGCTTGGCAGTGACGGCGACACGGTCGCCCTTGGCCTGCACGAGGATCATGCCGGGGCCATCGGGGTTCATGCTCTCGTCGCGCTCCAGCAGCGCATCGATGCCGCCGCGTGCCTCGAGATCGCGAAGCGTCCGGTCTCCGGTCAGGCGGAAGAATTCCGGATTGGCGTAGATCAGCCTGTCGCCGACATGCACCAGCATGGCCATCGGCAATTGCTGCGCCACGAGTGTCGTCAGCCCCTCGCCTTCCGAACGGAAGGACTTGATGGCGGCAAGGTCATCCTTCAGGTCTTCGGCGGCCTGCTCCTCGCTCGTCCTGACCAGCCGCAGCAGCGGCGGATTGTCGCTCGAAAGAACGGAGGATCGCGCCGGGGTCCGCTCGGTGCGCGGCTTTTCCGGCTGCGGCCCTGCGGCGGCCTTTTCATCCGCCTTCTCGCCTGTCGTCTCATCGATACGACCGCCGAGTTTGCGGGCGATCTCGCGGAAGGCCGCCTGCTCGTCCGAGGAGAGCGTTTCGGGAAGCGCGCTCTGGCGGCGCTCCTCGAAGCGGATGACCTTGTCGGAGTAGCGCCGCATCGGCGTATCTTCGAATTTCAGCGCAGGCGGCTCATTGCGCGGCTCAGGGAGCGATGGTGCTGCGCTTTCAGGCAATGGCGCGGCATCGGGTGCGGGCGCTTCGACGTTCAGAAGCTTCACGCCCGTCCCCGCCTTATCCTCAACGACATCGCCGACACGGACGATGCCGAAGCCGCGAAAGCCTTCAAACTGATGATCGCGCGAATAGGTGGGCAGTGCCGCGAGGTCGACCGGGACCTTCAGCGCCATTCCCTCGACCGGCCAGTAGACGGTGCGGCCGGACCAGGTGTTCCGCTTGGCAAGCAGCGCGGCGATGCGGCCATCGGGATCGAGCTCGAAGCGGCGCGCAACCTCTTCAAACGTCTGGCCGTCGATTTCCGCAGCACGCGGGCCGACTGCGCCGGCAAGCTCGGGCGAGACATCGTGGAAGACGCCATCGGCGTCTATGCGCCAGACGAAGCGAGCCGGTCGGCTTTCGCGGTCGAAGACGAAGTCCGCGGCCAACGTTTCGGGCAACGCAGCAGCTTTGGGAAGCCTCGCTTCCTGCGCAACAGCCGGCTCCTCCTGCGGGGCCGTTTCGGCCACTTCGTCGGCGTCGGCAGCAGCCGTCGAACCGGCAAAATCCTCGCCAATGATGAAGAGCAGGTTCAGCGCCGGTTTCGCGGCCAATTGCGCAATGGCGGCGGGATAGACGGCTTCGCCAACGTGGATGGGACGCTTCAGCACGTGGCCGGGCTTGCCGCGCACACCTTCCTGCAACATGGAAATGACATGGGCCGGCAGCGCCAGCGCGCCGAAGCCAGGTGTCGACGAGAGAATTTCACCACTGTCCCCGATCACCGCGACATGGGTTTCGGGATCATCGAAACCTTCGATCAGGCGGCGGGCGACATCACGAAGAGCATTGGAGCGAACGCCGGTCGGCGCTGCAAAAAGCACCGCCATTTCAGTGCCGACGACGATCTTCTCTACGCTGGCCTGGACGGTGATGCGTTCGAAACCGGATGCAACGCGCATCAGGAAGCTGCGCGGCCCGAAAGGCTCGCCGAGCTGGCCGGCGGTGGTGGTCATCTGGCGCCAGGCGAGATCGCGAATATCCGGACCCTGGTCGATGAAATCGTAAACCGAAGCATTGCCAAACATGCGCGCACCTGCGCCATTGGCCCAGAGCACGCCGGAAAGATCTTCCGTGAAGACAACAAGAGCCTCTCCGCGCGCAAAGCGTTCGCGAACCTTCTCGTGAACTGCGATGTCGATGAATGGATACTGGCTCATGGGTACTCACACTTTACGAACCCGGCGGACCCCCGTCGCCAAGTCTTAACAGATTATTAATAACCCTGCAGCCCGGCAGGGTCTACAAAAACAGCCACCTACTCCAAACCTATCACGCGGCACGGTTAATTTGGGTGCATCGCACAATCATGTTGCACTGCACAATAAGAGGTGCTATATACTGGTCATCAACAAAGCTGGCGCCTCATGAGAGGGCCACCGACCCAAGGAGCGCATATCATGGCTACCCCGAAACTCGACGACGTTTTCTCGTTCTCGGCCTTCGATCCGTCCAAGTTTTCCGAGTCTTTCCGCGAGCTTGCTGAAAAGAGCGTTAACCAGTCCAAGGATGCCTTCGCCAAGGTGAAGGAAGCGTCCGAAGATGCGACGAAGACGATCGAATCCACGCTTGAAAAGGCGCAGGCCGGCACGGTCGAACTCGGCCTCAAGGCTATCGACGCCGTTCGCAGCAATGCCGAAAGCACCTTCTCTCACATGGAAGCCCTTCTCGGCGTCAAGTCGGTTTCCGAGCTGATTGAACTGCAGACCGCCTTTGCCCGCAAGCAGGCTGAAGTTGCCGTCGAACAGATCAAGGCGATGCAGGAAACCTCGCGCAAGGTTGCCGAAGAGGTCTCGCAGCCCTCCAAGGAAGCCGCCCAGAAGGTTGCTTCGATCTTCAAGGCCGCCTGATTTTTCAAGGTTTTGCGACGAAAAGGCCGGGTCATCCCGGCCTTTTTTATGATTTTCATGCGGATTGTGCTTGAAAAAAAATCCCGACGCCCGTATGTGAGCGTCACACGCCTTTCAAGACGTGCCTCAAGCGGTTGTAGCTCAGTTGGTTAGAGCGCAGGATTGTGGCTCCTGAGGTCGGAGGTTCGAGACCCCCCAACCGTACCACTTCTCTTCTTTTCGAGATTTCCAGAACTTACAGGAAAATCGCGCGGTCCGCCTCGACGATTTCCTGCAGGAAGCTGACGACAGCGCGGACACGAGCAAGCTCGCGCGCGCTTTCGTGGATGATCGTCCAATAGGTCCGGCGCAACGCCGTCTCAGGCAGGATGCGGACAAGGCTTTCGTCGTTGCGCGCAATATAATCATGCAAAATGCCGATGCCCGCGCCTGAGCGCACGGCTTCCGTCTGGCCGATGGCCGATGAAATTTCAAAGGCCGTGTCGACGCCCTTGAAGACTTCATGCGCGAAATTCAGCGACGGCGTGAAGAGCAGGTCTTCCACATAGCCGATCAGCCGGTGTGCCTTGAGCGCTTCAATATCAGCCGGGGTGCCATTCGCCTGCAGATAGGCGCGCGAGGCGTAGATGCCGAGCGTGTAGTCGGTGAGCTTGGACGAGACCAGCCGGCCTTCGACGGGGCGCTCGATGGTGATGGCGACATCCGCCTCGCGCTGTGACAGCGAAAACGCGCGGGGGACCGGCACGAGCTGAACCTTCAAAGCCGAATGACGGGCGATCAACGCGCCGAGGCGTGGGGCGAGGAACGAGACGCCGAACCCGTCGGGCGCGCCGATGCGCACGGTCCCGGCGAGCGCCGCGTCAACATTGCCGACATTGGCCTGGGCGGCGAGCATTTCGGTTTCCATGCGCTCGGCGGCATGCAGGAAGATTTCGCCTTCGGGGGTCAGCTCACAGCCATTGGTGCGGCGCACCAGAAGCCTTGTCTGCAAGGCCTCTTCGAGCGCGCTGACGCGGCGGCCGACGGTCGCGTGGTTGACGCCGAGCGTGCGGGCGGCGGACAGGATCTGCCCTGCCCGCGCCACGGCCAGAAATATGCGGACATCGTCCCAGTTCATCGAAATGCCATTCCCAACACCGAATCCGGCCTGTTCTCATGAACTTATCGTGGCCGAGCGGGTTCGTTTAGTCAAAGAGAGCTATTGCACCCGCGCCACAACGTCTTTCATATGCCGCAACACCCCGCTTTGCACAGGCGGGCCGATTGCAATAGGCGGGGCCAACTGCTACGTTTGGTTAATTACATAGGTGCGTATAGATGTATGCGGCGTGTGGACAGGCTTGCAGCCCACATTTCGTAGACGGGGAAGTCTTTGCGCAAGGCTTTGGCAAGACCTTTGACGGGGTTCGGCCGATGAACGGGAACAAGGCGACCTTGCAGGCGGGGCGCGCAGCAGACCAGGAACCGCGACGGTTGGTCCGTCAGGATTTGGGGCATTCATGATTTCCAATTTTTCACTGCTCAGAAAGCGAAAAGGCAGCGGCGGCGAGTCCGGAGATGGTGATATGCCCGAACCCATGCAGAGCGATGTGCCCATGATCCGCGAACAGACCGAAAGACCTGAGCGCTCCGAGCCCGTAGATACCGTAGAGGCCGTTCGTGCGCTCGGCACCTATCACGAGGGCCTGCGTAATCGCAGCGAAACCGCGTTGAATTCGCTGAAATCGCTGCGCAGCGCTGCCGAAGAAATGGAAGGCCTGTTCACCGAGTTCGGCGAGATTGCCCGCCAGCTGCACCTGAACAAGCGCGAGCTTTCCGAAATCAAAACCGCTTATGTGTCGTCGCGGAAGCTGAACGAGGAGCTGCGCGCCAAGCTCTCCTCCTCGCAGGCCTCGCTTTTGCGCCTGCAGAGCCAGCTCGATGAGATTTCCTCCGAACGCGACCTGTTGCTGCGCATGCGCAACGAGCTTTCGGATGCGCACAAGTCCGACCAGATCGCGCTGCGCGAGGCCGATGCCCGCGCCAAGGTTCTCGACAACGAGATGAGCGCGATGCGCTCGACGATCGAAAACCTGACGGAGAAGGCCGATCATCTCTCGGTCATCGTCGGCGAGAACGAAAAGCAGCTGCATGAACTGCGCGAAGAGCGGAAGCTCTTGCAGTCGAGCGTCGACTTCGAAGTTGCCGAACGCATCCGCTTCTCCAAGCTGCATGACGAAGTCGTGACCAGCATGCAGTCGCAGCGCCGCGCACTCAGCTCCGCCACGGACGAACTCGACAAGGCGCGCGACCGTGTCATGAAGCTGGAAGCCCGCCAGTCGGAACTTCTCGGCGAGCGCGAAGAGCTGCAGGCAAGCCTGCAGACGGCCGAAACGCTGCGCGAGACCGACGCCAAGAACTACGAAATCCGCCTTGAGGCGCTGACCTCGCGCGCACGGCTTGCCGAGCATCTGCTGGAAAAGGCTCGCGACGAACAGCGCTCGAACTTCCGCGACCAGACCGCACAGGCCGAGACGCAGCGTCACATGCGCCGTCTCGAGTCCGAAGTGGAAGGCCTCAAACAGGAGCTTCAGGATACCGCACGCCGCAACAAGGAACTGGAAAAGTCGGAAACGCAGCTTCAGGCCCGCGTGGAAGAACTCAGCATCCAGCTTCGCGGTCATGTCCGCTCCTCCGAACAGTCGAGCGAAAAGATCCGCATGCAGCAGGAAGTCATCGAGGCGCTGCACAAGCGTCACGCCGAATATCTGCAGCAGGTCGAGGACCAGAGCCGCAAGCTCAACGAGCAGCTTGAAAACGAACGCGCCGACCGCACCTATCTCGAAGGAGCCCTCAATTCCGCCCGCCGCGAGCGCAACTTCCTGCAGAGCCAGCTCATCAAGATCAAGGGCAAGCCGGAAGAACAGCCCGCCGGGCTCACGCTAGACTTCGAGCCTGATGCGCAGGAAAGCGAGTTCAACGAAGACGGTTCGCCGCGCAGCAGCGCCACCGTCGAGGAACTTCGTCCGCGCAATCGCCCGCGTCCTGTCGACACGCCCCGCGACGGCGAATAAGCGTTAGCCGCTCAAGACAGAGCATTGAAATCAAGCCTCGGAGTGACGCTCCGAGGCCTTTTCATTTCCGGCGAACGTTGTGCAAATTTGCACATCGGGTACGGAAAGCATGTCATTGATATCGACAAATTCCGGTGTCACTATGCCTCAAAATTTCTCAAGGAGGATCCCCATGAAGGAAATCGGTCATTACATCGACGGCAAGCACGTTGCCGGCAAGAGCGGTCGTTTCGCTGACGTCTTCAATCCGGCCACCGGCGAAGTGCAGGCACGCGTCGCACTCGCCACGGAAGCCGAGCTTGCCGCCGCCGTTGCCAGCGCCAAGGCTGCACAGCCCGGCTGGGCCGCGACCAACCCGCAGCGCCGCGCCCGCGTCTTCATGAAGTTCGTCGACCTCCTCAACCAGAACATGGACGAGATCGCCGAAATGCTGTCGCGCGAGCATGGCAAGACGATCGAGGACGCCAAGGGCGACGTCATTCGAGGGCTCGAAGTCTGCGAATTCGTCATCGGCATTCCGCACCTGCAGAAGGGCGAATTCACCGAGGGCGCAGGTCCGGGCATCGACATGTATTCCATGCGCCAGCCGGTCGGTATCGGCGCCGGCATCACACCCTTCAACTTCCCGGCCATGATCCCGATGTGGATGTTTGCCCCGGCAATCGCAACCGGCAATGCCTTCATCCTGAAGCCGTCCGAGCGCGACCCGTCCGTGCCGCTGCGTCTCGCCGAACTGATGATCGAGGCCGGCCTGCCGGCTGGCGTTCTCAATGTCGTCAACGGTGACAAGGCCGCCGTCGATGCAATCCTGACGAACCCGGACATCAGCGCCGTGACCTTCGTCGGTTCCACGCCGATCGCCCGCTATGTCTATGGCACCGCGGCGATGAACGGCAAGCGCGCGCAGTGCTTCGGCGGCGCCAAGAACCACATGATCATCATGCCGGACGCCGATATGGACCAGGCCGTCAACGCACTCATGGGTGCTGGCTACGGCTCGGCCGGCGAGCGCTGCATGGCGATCTCGGTTGCCGTCCCGGTCGGCGAAGAGACGGCAAACCGCCTGATCGAAAAGCTGATCCCCAAGGTCGAGTCGCTGCGCATCGGCCCCTATACCGATGACAAGGCCGACATGGGCCCGGTTGTCACCAAGGAAGCCCAGGCCAAGATCAAGGGCCTGATCTCGAGCGGCGTCGAGGAAGGCGCCAAGCTCGTCGTCGACGGTCGCGATTTCAAGCTGCAGGGCTATGAAAACGGCTTCTTCGTCGGCGGCACGCTGTTCGACAATGTCACGCCGGACATGGACATCTACAAGACGGAAATCTTCGGGCCGGTTCTCTCGGTCGTTCGCGCCAAGAACTACGAGGACGCGCTCGCCTTGCCGATGAAGCACGAATACGGCAACGGCACCGCCATCTTCACCCGCGACGGCGATGCCGCCCGCGACTTCGCCTCGCGCATCAATATCGGCATGGTCGGCATCAACGTGCCGGTTCCGGTTCCGCTCGCCTACCACTCCTTCGGCGGCTGGAAGGCCTCGTCCTTCGGCGACCTGAACCAGCATGGCCCGGACTCCATCAAGTTCTGGACCCGCACCAAGACGATCACGTCCCGCTGGCCGTCCGGCATCAAGGACGGCGCGGAATTCTCCATGCCGACGATGAAGTAAGCATCGGCACGTATAAAATGCAAAAGGCCGGGTCATGCACCCGGCCTTCTTCTTTGCTGATCTATCGCCGACGCTCGACGCTTACTTCGCCGGACCGTCGTTGAGGCCGACCTTGTCGACCAGTTCGGAGGCCTGCTTGCGGTATTTCGCGACATCGGTCAGCGCCAGCTTGTCCGGGTGGATTTCGCCGAAGGATTTTACCACGGCCGACGGTTCGGCACCCGGCAGGACCGGATATTCGAAGACCTGCTCGGCATAGATCTGCTGGGCTTCCTTGGACGACAGGAATTCCATCAGCTTGATGGCGTTTTCCTTGTCGGGGGCATATTTGGCGAGCGCCATGCCGGAAACGTTCACATGCGTGCCGCGATCCTTGGCGTTGGGGAAGAGCACCTTGATGGCGCCGGCCCATTCCTTCTGCTCCGGCTCCTTCGTATCAGTCAGCATCAGGCCGACATAATAGGTATTGCCGAGAGCCAGATCGCATTCGCCGGCCCAGATGGCCTTGGCCTGGCTGCGGTCGTTGCCGTCCGGCTTGCGGACGAGATTGTTCTTGAGGCCTGTCAGCCACTTCTCGGTCGCTTCGGCGCCGTCATTCGCGATCATCGAGGCGATTAGGCCGATATTGTAGGAATGCTGGCCGTCGCGCATGCAGATCTTGCCCTTCCACTTGGGGTCGGCAAGCTCTTCATAGGTGATCTCGTTCTGGGCAACGCGCTCCTTGGAGGCATAGACAACGCGGCCGCGGGTGGTGAGGCCGAACCATTCACCGTCTGCATCCCGGAAGTTCGCCGGGATGTTGCCTTCGATCTTCGCATCCTTCAGCGGCTGCACGACGCCGCCTTCCTTGGCTTCGGTCAGGCGGGCGATATCGACCGTCATGATGACGTCGGCAGGCGAGTTTTCGCCTTCGGCCTTGATCCGCTCGACAAGGCCCTTGTCCAGGAAAAGCACGTTGGTCTTGATGCCTGTTTCCTTCGTGAAGGCGTCAAGGACTGGCTTGATCAGGTCTGGCTGGCGATAGGAATAGATGTTGACCTCGCCATCGGCGAAAGCAGGGAAAGCCGTTCCGGCAAGCAGGGCTGCGGCAAGGACGGAATTCTTCGCGACGTTCGACAATGATACCTCCAGTATCTTTCTTGACATTTTCGCTCATCTTTTAAAAGGATCACTCTTCTGCGTCAACACGAACCTAGAAATATGAGTGGTTCGTTCATATTTTGGAATTGTTCCAAACTGCAAACGGGTCTATAACGGCCCCATCGAACAATCGAGGTTTTCGAATGCGGCTGACAAAGCAGACCAACTACGCGGTGCGGATGCTGATGTATTGCGCGGCGAATGCCGATAATCTGAGCCGGATCCCGGAAATTGCCAAGGCCTATGGCGTGTCCGAACTGTTCCTGTTCAAGATCCTGCAGCCGCTGCACAAGGCGGGAATCGTCGACACCGTCCGCGGCCGCAATGGCGGGATTCGCCTGGGTCGACCGGCCGACAAGATTACGCTGTTCGATGTCGTCAGGGTCACCGAGGATAATTTCTCGATGGCGGAGTGCTTCGATTCCGATGTCACCGAGTGCCCGCTGGTCGACAGTTGCGGCCTGAACTCCGCCCTGCGCAAGGCTTTGAACGCGTTCTTCGAGGTTCTGGCCCAGTATTCCATCCACGATCTGGTCGTGGCGCGTCCGCAGATCAACTTCCTGCTCGGCCTTGAAGACATGCCTGCAAAGGCAAGCGCATCGGCGTGATTGGCCTTTACTTCTGAGCCCGCCACTGAGTCGTTGGCCGTTATTGGAAAAAGCAATAGTTGGATTCGCCGATTGTCACTGGCCCGATTTCCGGTTGAGTACCATGTGGGGACTTCTACTTGAAGACCGGGTGAGTTCGGAGGATAGGCCGGAGGGGTGAAACTCGAAGCGTCGAGTTCTGGCCGGTCATCGTCGGGTGAATCTTCTCCATAGCGCTGGATTTCCATAAGGTTCAAGGGACGGGCTTTTGACGTTGCAATTGAAAAATCAATGTCCGGGCAGTTATCAGAATGAACTGGCCAAGGCCGTCAACCGCGTAGACTTTTTCCGCATCTTTCACTCGATGGCCTTGCGCGCAGGCTTTGAACATTTCTGCCTGATGCGGCTTTTCGCCGATGTGCCATCGCCGACGCTGTCCACGCAGCTGGAGCTGCATGATCTGCCGGCGGGTCTCGCCGAGGCCTATGACGGGCGCTTCGCGTTCTCTGAATCCGGTCTCTTCAAGATGCTGCAGGAGACGACGCTTCCGACATATTGGATCGATGCCGACGGCACGCAGGACGAGCTGATGCGGCAAATGGGCTTCGAGCTGGCGCTTTGCATCCCGGTTCAGGGGCTCAATGGCAGCCGGCATGCCATCATCTTCGTCGGCGATCGCGATGTCCCCAACATGGAACTGCTGCACTCGATCTATTACGACGCGGCCTATGCCTTCGACTTCTATTTTCGTGAAATCCTTGCCAACAAGAAGGGCATGGGGCTGACACCTCGCGAGCTTGAGATCCTCAAATGGATTTCGCACGGGAAGACGGCCGGCGAGATCGCGCTGATCGTCTCTGTGTCGGAGCATACCGTGAATTCTCACACGGCAACAATTTTGAAGAAGCTCGACGTAGTGAACCGGACGCAGATGGTGGCCAAGGCAATTCGGGAGCAGATCATTCCCTGATCCCTAGAATACCCTGGGCGGATTCAGCCTTTGGCAATGTGTATCATCTTTGATTGGAGTGGGCCTCGGCTCTGTTGACATTTGCGGCTTCAGAGCCGAACAGAGAGTTGCCTGGAGGCGAAACGGAGTGGCGAAGATAATGGCGACTGTCGTCAATATCATGCTGATCGATGACGACCCGGCGGAAGAACTGATCTTCCGGGCCCAGATGAAGAAGGTCGTGAATTACGACATCAACATGCTGTATGCGGCAGGCATCGACGATGCCGTTGCGCTGTTCGGCAAGGGCGCAGCCGTGGATATCGTGCTTCTCGACAATCGTCTGGGGCCGGGCGAAGACTTCCGCGAGAGCGTTCCGCGCCTGCGCCAGAGCGGCTATATCGGCCCGATCGGTGTGATCTCATCGTCGCTGACGGACCCTTATTTCCAGTCCTTCGCCGAATATGGCGCGGACTTCCGCATCGACAAGGCGGAGTTTGACCCGACCGCGATCAGCTTCCTCATCCAGGAATACGCACCCCGCTGACCTCAAGGCGTGATCGGCGGCCATTTGCCGACGATCTTGCCCTGCGAGAACAGCTGTATCTCGCCAAACTGCCAAAGCACGGCCTCGCTTTGCGTCGGACGGAAGAACACGAGGTCGTCTTCGCGCAAATCGCAGGTGTCGGGCAGTGCCATGAATTGCTGGTTGGAGGAATGCCCCCAAAGCCTGCTCTCGCGCATGCCTTGCGGGAACGCGGGCTTGGCCATCCAGTGACCGCCGTAAAGAAAACAGCCGCGCTTGCCGAACAGGCCAAACGCCTGAAACACCTTGGTCATCCATACCGGGCCCGGCAACAGGGCATCAACTACCTTCACGGCCGGCGTCGAAATGAAGACGGCTGGCTTGAGGCTGGAAAGCGCCTCGACATCGAAATCCGTTGGCTTCACGAAGGCGGAGCCGACCGAGAGTTCCGTTGCCGCGCCCGGATCGGCATAGGTGAGAACCGTCTTGCTGCCACCGCTGTTGATGATCCGGCGGCAGGCAGTCGGCAGGGCTTCGGCAAAGGCAGCGAGCCTCGCCTTCACCGCCTTTGCCTCACCAACAGATCCGCCTGCAAAACCTGGAATGGCGGGAATGTGAGCCTCGTAACCCATGATACCTTCCAGCATCAGGGAACCGGATCGCAACGCCTCCGCCGAGACGTGCCGCACTTCGGCCGGAGTCGCCAGCCCGCCGCGATGCATGCCGACATCGACCTCAAGCGCAATCCGCAGTCGTAGTCCGTATGTCTCTGCGAGCGCCGCCAACTGCTCCACTCTCGGCACTCCGTCGGCGAGCAATACGGTTCGGGCGGCGAAGTCGGCGATCGCCTCCGCGGTCATGTCGGCAAACTGCGTCCCGAGGGCGGCTGTCGGCATCGGCTTGCCGAACAGGATGTCAACGTCGTGGAAGGCCTGAAGAACCACACACGTAATGCCGAGATCGAAGCTCATGATCCGTCGTGTGCCGAGCCTTTCCATGACATGGGCCAATAAAGGGATCGAAGGGAGCGACTTGTCGACGACGCGCAGCGCGACGCCGGGGGCAATCCCGGATCGGACGATCTCAAGGTTGGCATCCAGTCGGTCGAGATCGATGACCAGAGTCGGACGATGCCGGCCGGCATCGTGGAGGGCCGTCGCGAGGCTGCGAAAGTAGTCGCGGTCACTCATCTCACACGTCCAGTATCTTGGCGAGATAGGGCGAGATGAAGCGGTTTTCCGGATCGATATCGCGACGCACTTCCATGGCATCCTTGAAGCGGGGATAGATGGTCGCGAAATCGCGCGCGGTGAGGCTGTGCATCTTGCCCCAATGAGGTCGGCCGTCATATTTGCGGAAGATCGGCTCGACGGCGCGGAAGAAGGCTGCCGGATCCTCCGCTGCATCATGATGCACGGCGATGGAACAGGTCGCGCGCCGGTAGAAGGGACTGAGCCAGATTTCATCCGCCATGACGGAGCGGATTTCGAGAGGGAAGTAGACCTCCGGAAAATCGCGCTCCAGCACCGTGATCACCTCGCGCAGGGCCTTGGCGCCAACCTCGAACGGAAGGTGATATTCCATCTCGTTGAAGCGGGTGCGCCTTTCGCTGACATAGGCGCCGAACCAGACATCCACGAAATCCTCCGGCTTGACCTTGGCGAGCGCCGAGCCGATCAGCTTCCGGCGCAGCCACGGCACGCGCTTCAGCACGTTCCGCAGCGTCTTCAGCGTCTTGAGGCCGTCTTCATCCTGTTCCGGCGGATGCTTGCCTGCCGGTTCTTCTGCAATGTCGTAGCTCAGGTGCAGCGCGTGGCCGGAGAACGGAATGACGAAGAATTCGGCAGAGCGATGCGATCGAAGCAGGCTGTCGAAGTCCTGCAACACCTGTTCCAATGGCAGTGCCCGGCGGCGGCGGCGCAGGCGATAGGAGGGCATGTTCTGGAAGGTCACTTCGGTCATCGCCCCGAACGCACCGAGATTGACCCCGACGGCCTGAACCATCTCAGGCTGGCTGTCTTTCGAGAATTCGCGTATCTGCCCGCGCCCATCGGCGATGCGGACCTTGAGCAGCTGCGTGTGATAGGCGCCCAGTCCGAGCCCGGAGCCGTGGGTCGCGGTGCCGAGCGCACCGCCGATCGTCTGGCGGTCGATATCGCCCATGTTGGGCAGCCCCTGCCCGGCGGCATGCAGCAATTGGGTGAGTTGCCCCAGTGGCGTACCGGCACCGATGGTGGCGGTCATGCGTGTCGCGTCATGTGCCTTCAATCCCGAAAAGTTGCCGAGATCGAGAATTGTCCCCTCGCTCGCCACCAGTGGCGTGAAGGAGTGGCCGGAGCCAATGATGCGCACAGGGCCCGGCCCGGTACGGATGATGTCGCCCAGTTCTGCCTCGTCTTGGGGCCGGGCGATCTGGCGCGGGGTCGCGCGGACATTGCCGGACCAGTTGGACCAGGTGGATGTAGCGATATTCGACATCAAATCTTCACTCCCCTCAATTTCCGCGATACCGCGCGAGAGCGCCGGCCAGCACCAGCACGACAGAAGCGGCCGCACTGGCTGCCGCAAAATAAGCGACGCCAACAGACGATCCACTTTCAACAAATGCCGACGCACCGGCCGGTCCGAGAGCAGCCCCGAAAAGCTGGGCAGCCGGAACGACAAGGGCAGCGCCGCGCGACGCATCGGCATCGACCGCCATGCGGATCTGGAACGGCACCACGAACAGCCAGATGAAGCCGATGGCCATAGCCAGGCACCAGAAGATCAACGCAGGCGGATGCAGGGAGATGGCGAGCGCGATGAACATGGACAGCACGCCGGCCACGGCCAGAACGGGACGAAACGGCAGCCGCGCCTCGATGGCAGTCGAAATCGTTGCGCCGAGAATCTGCACCACGAGGCTGACGGAGACCATGAGCCCGACGATATCGGCCGTGATGCCGGCATCGGCGCCTAGCGGCTCCAGAAAGGCCCAGAGCGCGCCGAGAAACATGTAGAAGCTGAAAATGGCGAGCAAGGCCATGAGCGGCGCGGGTCGCCAGAGACCGGAAGATGACTGGTCGACAGGCTTCGGCAGTGCGCCATAGCTGGCCGGCAGAACGGCAACGGCTGCGAGACTGGCAACGGAAATCAGAGCTAGAGCCCCGAACCCGCCGGCCGCTCCCCAGCGTGAAACGATCCAGAGTGCCAGGAAAACGGCAATCCCCGCCTGGGCCAGGGTCTGAAGTGTCACGAAATACCCGCCGATGCGCCCCGGATGACGCGAGCGCGCAATGAGTTCCACCGCAAAGGCGACAAGCCCGCCCTCGACCAGACCCGCGAAGGCGCGCGTGATGACAAGCGTCGTCGCGCCATAGGTTGCCGCCGTGGCAAGATTGAAGGCCGCAGTGAGAACGAGGAAGACGGAAGCCTTGATGCGGATCGCGCCGCTGCCAAGCAGGAAGGCGGACAGGATCGAGCCGATGCCGATTGCCAGAATTTCAACAGTCGCGGCAAGGGCAAGCTGGTCAAAGTTGACGCGTTGCTCGGTGAGAAGCGCGCCGAGCAGAATGGGTTGAAGCCCGAGAACGAGAAGCCCCACCGAACCGACCCAGAGAGCGGCCCACATGTTTACGCGGGAAAGGTCGCCGGTTACCCATTCTGTGTTCATTTCCCCTCCAACCCGATCCCTGCCAACCAAGGTCCGGCAGCAAATTCCGCAGAAACTGATAGACTATCAGCTTTTGAAACATGATAGTGTTGTCACGCAATTGTCAATCCGGAGCCGCGCATGAAAAAACCTGCCAGAGCCCTGCGCCGTCAGCCGCGCCAGGATCGCAGCCGTGAGCGCGTCGACCAGATCCTTTCGACCGCGCAGCGGCTGATCGGGGAGAAGGGGCTGGCGGCCCTTGCGATGGTGGATATCGCGTCGGCGAGCAGCATGCCGCTGGCGAGCGTCTATCACTACTTCCCCAACCGTACGGCGGTGATTGCCGAGCTTTATCGGCGCTTCTCAGGCAGGTTTCAGGAGAGGCTGAAGGATATATTGAGATCGATCGAAACGGCGCCCGACATCCGCCGTTCTACGGATACGATCATCGACGCCTATTTCGACATGCTGAAGGGTGAGCCTGCCATTCAGGACCTGTTGAATGCACTGCCGGCGGACAAGGAAACGCTCAATCTGGACATAGCGCATACCCGCGCGCAGGCGGCGGCCTTCTCGGCCCGAACGCAGCAACTCGTCGAAGAGCGATATCGCGAGGATTACACGCGCTCGGTCTATCTGCTCTTCCAGCTGGCAGGCGGCGCGGTGCGCCTCGCGCTCCTGCAGGGCGCTGAGGACGGAGAGCGTATCATGGCGGACTTCAAGCGGCTTATCCGCAGCCAGCTCGCAGAGTTTGACCTGACATGAAGATTGCGCTTGACTGTCTTCACGACCGCAAGATGCTGGTTAAGAGATTCGTGAGACTGTTGCGCAAGCCACAGCATCGCCCGGAGCATTTGGTATTATGACATGACCCTGGATCTGACAGACGAGAGCATCGAAGCGGAGCTGAACCGGGCGATCAACCGGACAGACTTTTTCCGTGTGTTCCGAATGCTTGCAGACCGCTACGGTTTCCTGTCGTTTGCAGTGTTTGAATTGACGGGCGTCAAGGTCGAGCCGCGGCTTGATCGCATCTGCCTGCTGGCAGACTTTCCACGCGGGCGTGGCAGTCTGGCAGCGGTCGGATCGGAGGAGAGCCAGGCCCTTCTGGGCCAGCTTGCGGGCCTGCGCCGGCCGGCGATCGTGCCGGAGCCACCAGAGGCACTCAAACCCTACATGAGCTCCCACCGCGCCATCCTGATCCCGATGACCGCGCCGACAGGCGAGCGCCTTGTCCTTGTCCTGTCTGACGAGAAGGAGGCGCGCACGGAGGCAGATGTCGCGGGTGCGGTCTTCGACTTTTTGCAGGCCCTGCAGAAACTGGCGGTCGCCGAGGGTCTGGATGCGGATGCTCCGCGCTTCCGGAGACGGGAGATCGAGGTCGTGGAGTGGACGGCCGAGGGCAAGAACTCAAGCGAAATAGCCCTCATTCTGGGACTTTCGGAGTATACCGTGAACGAATATATTAGTTCCGCGATGAGGAAGCTTGATGCGCTCAACCGGATTCATCTTGTAACCAAGGCAATCAGGGTCGGGATCATTAGTTGATGGCGGGCGGAGTGGACGGACAGCAAAAGGTCATAGACGTCCTCTTGATCGACGACGACCCGACCGAATTCGAGATTATCCAGTACAAGCTGAAGAAGGTGGACAGCCACGATGTTGCCGTCGATTTCGTGTCGACGCTGGATGCAGGGCTGGAGAAGCTCGCCGAGCGCAGCTATGACATGATCCTGATCGACAACATGCTACCGCCGCACAACGATTTCCGGCAGACCGTGCCTCTCATCCGCAAGGCCCGCTATATCGGGCCGATCGGGATCATCTCCAGCGACATTTCCAGCAACTATTTCCAGTCGTTCGGCGAATTCGGAGCGGATTTCCGCATGTCGAAGCAGGAAGTCGACGCGCGCAGTCTGCGCTATATCTTCAACGAGTTTACGCGCGACAATTCGCTACCGTTTGACGAGGACATCTGAGGCGGCAACCCGGTCCGCGCTCGCCTGGCCTTCGATATCGCCTGTAGCGCCGGGCTCCAGAAGGGGCCGGACGAGTGGATTGGGAAAGCGGCGCTTGACCGTCACCGCGTAGAAACTCTCGACCATGCCGGGGAGCGCGTCGAACTCGACAAGGGCTCCCGAATCCAGCTCACCCTTGACGACGATGGGCGGCAGAACGGCGAGGCCTGCGCCTTCACGCGCCAGAAGGCGCATCATCGCCATGTCGTCCACTTCGGCCGCGATCTGTGGAGTGATCCCGAGGCGCGCCACCAGTGCCTCGAACTGCGCCCGCACCCCGCTTTCGAGGGTGGGAAGAATGACCGGATGTGCACCCAGAAGCTCTGCCAGCCCCGCGCCCGGCGTTCCGTATGATGGCTTGCCGACGAGGCTCACCCGTTGCTGATAGACATGCTGGGCGATGAAGGGGGTCAATGAATCCGCAACAGGCGCCTGATTGAGCAGCACGATATC
The DNA here is from genome assembly GCA_900467685.1 of Hyphomicrobiales bacterium. Lineage (GTDB taxonomy): Bacteria > Pseudomonadota > Alphaproteobacteria > Rhizobiales > Rhizobiaceae > Ensifer_A. Next base: position 28,356 of record UBQX01000010.1, on the reverse strand, counting down.
GAGGTTCAGCGCCTCGAGTGCAGCCAGCAATTCGCTTGTGCTGCCGGAGCGCAGGATCATGTCGACATCCAGCCGGCCAAGGATCGGGCGCAGGAATTCGAGCTGGAAGTTGCGCGAGAGCGTTGCCAGGGCTCCGATGCGGATGGCGCGTCGCGTTCGGCCGGTTTCCTTCAGCGTTTCAACAAGTTCCTCACCCGTCGAGAAGATGGTGTCGGCGTGATCGAGCGCGATACGCCCGGCCTCCGTCAGATAGAGCTGGCGGCCGCGACGCTCGAAAAGCGGGTGTCCGAGGCGCTCTTCCAACTGCTTGATCTGGATCGAGAGGGCCGATTGCGAAAGGTTCAGGCGCTCGGCTGCACGCGTCAGATTGCCGTCATGGGCGACGGCGCGAAAGTAGCGGAGATGGTGATAATTGAGCTCGGCCATTCTTCTATTTTATAGAACGATTTCTGATAAACAATGAATTTTCTTTAATTCAATCGCGCTGCTAACACCTTCCGCAGATTGCTGCGGCCACCTCCCAGGCCGTGCTTCCAGATCGGAGATGTCCCGTGATCCATGCCCTGCCGCTTCTCGCACCGCTTCTTCTCGCCGGTGCTTCCGCCTTTGCCTTTCTGTCACCCGGGCTTCGGCCGCGCCTCGCGATCCGCGTGGCCGAATGGTCTGCTCTCGGGTCGATCGGTGCAGTACTCGTTTCCGGCATCGCGTTCGCGGTCCACGGCTCCGGGACCAGCCCGGCGATCGGCTTTGGCGTCCTGACATTCGCCTCGCGGGTCGATCCGGTCAGCCTGACGATGCTCCTGCTCGTCTCCTTCATCGGCTGGATCGTGTTGCGCTACGCCGGGACGTTTCTGGACGGCGAGGCGCGGCAGGGGCCGTTTACCGGCTGGATGACGGCGACGCTCGCGGCGGTCCTTCTGCTCGTGCAGTCAGGCACGCTTTTGCAGCTTGCGCTGTCCTGGGTGGCGGTCAGTCTCCTCCTCCATCAGCTTCTGCTCTTCTATCCGGAACGGATTGCAGCAGGGCGGGCGGCCCGCAAGAAATTCATCGTCTCCCGCACGGGCGATGTCGCACTCATCGGCGCGCTGATCCTGCTGGCCGTTTCGTTCGGGACCGGCGACATCGCGACGATCCTTGCCGCGGCTCGCGAGGGGCATGGCCTCCCGCTCACCCTCGCCGCTGCTGCACTGCTGGCAGTCGCGGCCCTGTTGAAATCGGCGCAGTTCCCGACCCATGGCTGGCTGACGGAAGTCATGGAAACGCCAACGCCAGTGTCGGCGCTGCTGCATGCCGGCGTCGTCAATGCGGGTGGTTTCCTCCTCATCCGCTTTGCCGACGTCATGCTGCAGGCTCCAATCGTGCTGGCCGTGCTGGTCATGATCGGCGGCTTTACGGCGGTTTTCGGCAGCGTCGTCATGCTGACCCAGCCGGCGGTGAAGACCTCACTCGCGTGGTCGACGGTCGCGCAGATGGGCTTCATGATCCTGCAATGCGGGTTGGCACTCTTCCCCATTGCGCTCCTGCACATCGTCGCTCACTCGCTCTACAAGGCGCATGCCTTTCTGTCCTCCGGATCGGCGGTCGAGACCGTCGCCTCCATCCGGCGGCCGGGGCCGGTCGCCATTCCCAGCGCCAAGGCCGTCGGCCGGGCTTTCCTGCTGGCGCTTGCGATCTATGCGGCGATCGGCCTGCTGTTCGGCTTTGCCGACAAGCCACCGCAGGCAATGGCGCTCGGCGCAATCCTCATCTTCGGCGTCGCCTATCTCATTGCCCAAGGGCTGGCGGACGCGGCGCCCTGGGCCTTGACCTGGCGAACCTCGCTTTACTCGATCTCCGCTGCAACAGCCTATTTCGCGCTGCAGAGGATCGCCGAGGCGCTGATGCATGGCGCGTTGCCCGCCACGCCGCAGCCGGGCCCGCTGGAGTGGGCGCTGATGCTGCTCGCTGTCGTTACCTTCGGTGTCGTCGCGGTTGCGCAATCGCTCTTCCCGCTCTGGGCCTATCATCCGGCAGCAGCAGGGCTGCGGGTGCATCTCGCCAATGGCCTCTACGTGAACGCCCTTTTCGACCGCCTGCTCGGTGGCTGGACCGTTCCGCAGGCCCCTGCCGCGTCCCTCTCTTCCAAGGATTGAACCGATGACCGATATGACCACCATCGACACGCTGTTTGGCGACGCCTTGGCGCAAGCGGCAGATCAGGCGGTGCGCGCCATTCCTCCCGCCTGGCCGCTGAGCGCGACCGTTGCCGTCAATCCCTTTCTCGGCCAGACGACTGAGACGCGGGACCAGACCGCCGCCCTGCTCGCCCGGATCGGCGGCGTGCGGCTCGCGCTGCCACGCACGCATTACGCCCGGAAGATCGCAGCGGGCGAGATCACCGAGGAGGATCTGCTTGCGGCTCTTCGCTCGACTCCCAAGTCAGCAGGTCTCGATCTCACCACGCTGAAGGCGGCCGTTGCGACAAACTTGCCACCGGCCCCTGCCCTGCCGACGGTTGCCGATCTGGCGGCCAGCGCCACGGGCAAAGACTGGGCGGGCCTCATCGGCGAGCGGATCGGAACTTTCGCTGCCGGCTTCTTCGATGAGGGCCAGGCGCTTTGGGCGGCTTCCCGGCGCAACGGGCTCTATGCTGCATGGCGCGCCTTTGCCAGCCACGACCTGACACCGGAAATTCTGGGGCTGAAGGGGTTCGGCATACATGTTGCCGATACGCCCGAAACGCCGGAGGCCGCCATTGAAAGGGCCGCTGTTTCGCTGGGCCTTGGCGGCGAACCCGGAACCTATTTTCACCAGCTTCTGCTCACCCTCGGCGGCTGGGCGCAGCTTGCGCGCCACATCCAGTTCAAAGCGGAAATCGAGGGGCGGACCGATACGACAGCGCTGGAACTGCTTGCCGTCCGGCTCGTCTTCGAAGAGGCGCTGTACGCGCGCCACAAGGGGGCCATCGAAAGCCAGTGGATGAAAATCCGGAGGGCGCATAACGCACCCATCTCGGTAGACCTCGACACGGCCACCGACGGTGTCTTGCAGCTCGCCGCCGAACGTGCCGCCCAGCGCAAGCTTGCCGCCACGCTCTCCCGGCCTTCTGCTACCAAGGTTGCGGAGATGCGGCCGGTGCTGCAGGCGGCCTTCTGCATCGACGTTCGGTCGGAGGTTTTCCGGCGGTCGCTGGAAAGCGTCGATCCGGGCATCAGGACGCTTGGCTTTGCCGGTTTCTTCGGGCTTGGTGCCAGTCACAAGGGTTTTGCATCCGACGTCGCCGAGAACCGGCTGCCGGTGCTGCTGAAGCCTTCCGTGTTTACCTGCAGCGCCGTCGATCATGACGCGGAAGCAGACCGGCAGGCCCGGTTCGGCGCACGCGCGGTTCGCGCCTGGGGGAGGTTCAAGCTCGCCGCCGTGTCTTCATTTGCCTTCGTCGAAGCGATGGGTCCGGTCTATGCCGGCAAGCTGCTGCGCGACGGCCTCGGGTTCGGCAAGGGCAAGGCGGCAGACGCGGCCAAGCCCAGCTTTGCCGGCGGCCTCGATCTCGAAACGAAGTCAGCGATGGCGCAGACGGTGCTGAAGGCCATGTCGCTCACCGAAGGCTTTGCGCGCTTCGTGCTTATCTGCGGCCATGGCGCGAACGTCGTGAACAATCCCTATGCCAGTGCGCTGCATTGCGGCGCCTGCGGCGGATATGCCGGCGATGTGAACGCGCGGCTGCTTGCCGATCTGCTGAATGACAGGGTGGTGCGTAAGGCCTTGCTCGACAAGAGCATCGTCATTCCCGAGGATACCGTGTTCCTGGCAGGTCTTCACGATACGACCACCGACTCCGTGACGATGTTCGAGGACGATCTGGAGGTGGAGATCCCCGCGGGCGATATCAGCCGGTTGCAGCAGTGGCTGGCCCAGGCCGGAAGACTGACGCGCGCGGAACGGGCGCAGCGCCTGCCGCGCGCCAGTGCCGAGACGATGCTGGAGCGGAGCCGCGATTGGGCAGAGGTCCGCCCCGAACTCGGTCTGGCCGGCTGCCGGGCCTTCATTGCCGCGCCCCGCAACCGGACGGCCGGAGGGTCTCTGGAGGGGCAAGTCTTTCTGCACGATTATGTCTGGCGGAGGGATCAGGACTTCAAGGTGCTGGAACTGATCCTGACTGCGCCTGTCGTCGTCGCAAGCTGGATCAGTCTGCAGTATTTCGGCTCTTCCGTTGCACCCTCGCTGTTCGGCGCGGGCAACAAGCTGCTGCATAACGTTGTCGGCGGCATCGGCGTCGTGGAAGGCAACGGCGGCAACCTGCGCGCCGGTCTGCCCTGGCAATCGGTTCACGACGGCGCCGATTTTGTCCACGAGCCGTTGCGGCTGACGGTGGCGGTAGAAGCGCCCAAGGAGGCGATCAGCGATGTCCTGAGGCGGCACGCTCATGTGCGCGCCCTGTTCGACAATGGCTGGCTGCATCTCTTTTCGCTGGACGATCAGGGGCAGATGGCCTGGCGGTACGACGGCGATCTCAAATGGTCATCTGCAGACGGGGCATCCATCCGGACCGCACGCGCTGCCGGACACGCATGAAGAAAGCGGCGGCCGCCCATCAGGCGGCCGCCGCCTAAAAGATGTCGGGCTACAGCTGGCAACACTTCAAGCCGCCATCGACCGGCAGCTTTCGGCACATTCCCGGCAGGCGTCAACACAGGACTGCATGTCGCCTACCCTCTCGCAATCGGCTGCGCACTGCTCGCAGATTTCCGCGCATTCCCGACACGTGTGCCGGTGGTGCTCGGTGCCGATCACCATGAAATGGGCCGACGTCCGGCACATTTCGGCGCAGGCCATCATCAGCCGAAAATGCGCTGGCCGGGTATGTTCTCCACCGGCTTCGAGGCAGTGGTTCATCGCGGAATGAAGGCATGTGCTGTAGCAGCGCAGGCAGGCTTCCACACAGGCGCGCATCTTTGGGTCCATCTCATGCATCGGTCATCTCCTCATGCAGGTTTGGTTTCAATCCTCGTTGACGCTGGGCAGGTGTTGCTCCACCTGCTTGCGCTCAGCCTTCGGCAGCGTGGCAATGTTCTCCTGCCAGAAGGCTTCCGCCTCCGGCTCATCCGGTTCCCACTTGCGCGTGTCGGTGATGTTGTCATCCATCACGGCGCGGCGGTGACCGCCGAGGTGCAGATAGGTTTCGGCGAGTTGGTGGCTACGGGTCTCCAGATCATCATCCTGCGGGGCGATGTCCGGAAGGTTACGCTCCGCCCGGCGGGCGGCATCTGCTCTTTCAGCTGCCGCGCGACCTTCATCTGAACGGGCATCGTCGCTGCCGCTCACCGGCGGGGCGTCTTCGTGTCTTGCCATGTCGATCATTCCGCCTGCCGAAGCACGGCTCCCTGTTCGTCTCATCATCTGCCTAACAGGACGAGACCGGGATGGTTCCACGCGGGGACCGGATGAAGGCAGACAATGTGCAGATCAGGCAGGCTCGCGGTTGCCGGCGCAGCAGCGACCAAGCTGCCCATCATCCCGCCAATGATTGCTCGATCTTCCCCTGTTCGGACGGAAGGTCGACTTGCTCGCTGAAGGGGCTGTGTTTGACGAAGGGGCCGTACCCTCCTTTGGCAAACGGCAGTCGTCCGGTCGATTGGCGGCCGGTTAGGTCGCCCCCCAGCAGCAGCATACTTTCTTGGATACGCATGTGCCTTTGCGGCCTTCCGCTCGGAGTGCCAAATATAGGCAAAAAGCAATTTTATTGTGCAAAATTCTCTCGTTTCTGCCTGAAAAATAATCAATTAAGCTTTTGATTCTTAAATATAAATCAGCTTATTGACACCGTTTTATATTTGAAGATAAGTTTACGAACAGCGCAGAGAGGGTTAAGCAGCCCTGAGGTTTAAACCCTCTTCTCAAGGTTGGCGTGCCGAGCTTGTCACGTTTGACGACCGGCCCATCTTGAGTGGTCCATATTCCATCGTCGTCATGCGGGACCGCAACGAAGGACGATGACATGTGCGAACGGTGTGGTAATTCCCATGAAATGATTATGGAAGCTTCGCGCAGAGGCTTTCTGAAAGGCAGTGCAGGCGCATTTGCCGGCCTGGCGGCGGCAATGTCGTTCGGCGGCCTGCTTTCTCCCGGTAGCGTTCTGGCGGCCGGAAATACGACGCTCAAGGCCACGCATGGCGCAGGCCTTTGCAATCTCGGCATCTTTCTTGCCAAGGAACGCAACCTGGCCGCAGCTGACGGCGTCGATCTCGAATTCGTCGTAACGCCGACCACCACTGATGTCGTCACGCTGTTCGGCGCTGGAATCGTTGACGTTTCGGTCATTCCCTATTCGAACTTCATTACGCTTGTCGATCAAGGTGCGCCTGTCCGGATCATTGCCGGGGCCGGTGTTGAAGGCTGCGTGCTCATCGGTGCCCAGGGCATAACCAAGGCTGCGGATCTGAAGGGAAAGACAATCGGCACCTTCCAGGCCGATACGCTTGAAGTGCTTCCCTATGATTATCTTGCCAAGGCGGGGCTTTCGTTCAAGGATGTTGAGGTCAAGTATTTCAACACGTCTCCCGAGCTTGCTGCAGCTTTCGTCAATGGCGCCATCGATGCGGTTTGCCATATCGAGCCCTATGCCACGCAATGCCTGAAGGAGCGGGCCGGTTCGACCGTTCTGACCGACGGGAAGGACATTTACGGCGCACGCTATTCCGATTGCGTTCTCGCTGCCGCCGTGCCGCTGATCGAATCCAAACCGGAGGCCCTCAAGGCGCTCATCAAGGCGATGATGACCGCCCAGTCCCAGTCGGAAACCAATGTCAACGATGCGCTCGAACTGACTGCGGGCACCTATTACAAAACCTCGCTCGAGGCGTTGAAACTGGCGCAATCCCGCCAGCCGGTGATGATCGATCAGCGCAACAACACCGCATTCTTCAAGGCTCGCTCTGAGTCCATGAAGAGCATGGGCTATGTGAAAAATGTCCTGCCGGACAATGCGATCGACTGGTCGCTGCTTGAGTCCGTCATTGCCGCCAATTCCGATCTGTACAGCTCCCTGAAGCTCAAGACGGCCTAAGTGACGGAAGATCCCATGACCGACATGATACTTTCATCCGCCCCGGCGGGGCCGAACCCGCGTCTTCACGCCGCGCTTGCAAAGGCACGTCGCAGGATTGTTGCAACAGCCTGGGTATTGGCATCGCTGAGCCTGTTTGTCGGCATCTGGGAACTGGCCTGGTGGCAGAAGTGGGCAAATCCGCTTCTGCTGCCGCCGCCGCATATCTTTCTTACCAACCTGCCGGATCAGTTCCGCTTTTTTGACCCGACAGGGGCAAGGGCCGGGGCGCTGAATGCGGGCGGCTCCATCTGGTCTGTCCTCGGTGTCATCGGCTGGTCCTCGCTTCGGGTGTTCGTGGGGCTGGTGCTGGGCTTTGCCATCTCCTTGGTGGTGGGGCTTGCTATTCGTTATTTTGAAATCTTCGGCAAGCTTGTGCTGCCGCTTGTGACCATGCTTGCGCCCATCTCGCCGGTTGCGTGGCTGCCGGTGGCCGTGTTTTTCTTTGGCATCGGCAACCCTCCGGCGATTTTTCTCGTATTCATCGCCGTGTTTTTCATCATGGTCCTGGCCACGCTTGCGCAGGTGGATGCGGTGCCAAAGCACTATATCCAGCTTGCCCGCGTCATGGGCGCTTCCAAACGCCAGATCTATCTGCGGGTTATCCTGCCCGCAATCTTGCCGGGACTGTTCGTGACGCTGCGAATGAACCTGTTTGCCGCCTGGATGGTCGTGCTCATTGCCGAGGCTGTGGGCGTTGGGTCCGGTCTCGGTCAGGTCACCATGATGGCACGCAACACCTTCAACGCCAGCCTCGTCTTCTTCACAATGACACTGATCGGCCTGACCGGCTTTGCCTTCGACCAGACGCTTGGCCTCATTCAGCGCAAGGTGCTCTGGTGGGTTGGCCCTTCAACCGTGAAAGGAGCCTGACATGGCCCTTGGTCTTTCCATCACCAACCTGACGAAGGTCTGGAATGCCGATGGCCCGGCTCCCGTGCCAGCCGTCAACAGTCTGTCGCTGAACGTCGCGCGGGGAGAGTTCGTCGTGCTGCTGGGGCCTTCGGGTTGCGGAAAAAGCTCTCTGCTCTACATCGCAGCGGGTCTGGAGCAGGCGACCTCCGGCACCATAACCTTCGATGGCCTGGCGATTACAGAACCGGCACCGGAACGCAGCCTCATCTTCCAGGAGGCAGCCTTGTTTCCATGGCTCTCGGTTCGCGACAATGTGGGTTTCGGCCTGAGCATCAGGGGCGGCCAGCCGCAGGAGCGGGCCGAACGCGTGGATGCGCTGATGAAGCGCGTGGGTCTCGGCGGTATTGGTGACCGGCGGCCCGAGCAGCTTTCCGGCGGCATGCGGCAAAGAGTTGCGCTGGCTCGCGCATTGGCAATGAACCCCGAACTTCTGTTGATGGATGAGCCCTTTGCTGCGCTCGACATTCAGACCCGCGCCCGCATGCAGGAGCATCTGCTGGAAATCTGGAAGAGTTCGGGTGCTTCGGTCATGCTCGTGACCCACTCCATCGATGAAGCGCTGGCCCTTGCCGACCGTATCGTCGTGTTTACCGCCCGCCCCGGGCAGATCAAGGCTGAGCTGCACATCGATGCCCCGCGGCCGCGCGATCTGCGTTCACCTGAAATGATAGAGCTGGGGCGCGAATGTGAAGCGCTGCTGGCAGAAGAGGTCACCAAGGCCTTCGCCGAGCAGGAGCTGCTATGACCATCAAAATCATCTCTGCCCGCTGGGTCGTTTCAGGCGCATTGAACGCACACGAGCCCGAAATTGTTGAAAACGGCGCCATTGCTCATGAGGACGGCCTGATTCTGGCGACAGGTACCGCTGCGGAAATTCGCGCCGCCTATCCTCATGCGGAAGAAACCAGCTACGGGCATCACCTCGTCATGCCCGGCCTGGTCAACAGCCATCACCACCTTGGCGTTACGCCGCTGCAGCATGGCGCACCGGATTATCCGCTTGAACTGTGGTTCGCTGCCCGGCTGAAAATGCGTAACATCGATCCGAAGCTCGATACGCTTTTCTCGGCTTTCGAGATGATTTCATCGGGCATTACCACGGTGCAGCATATCCAGGGCTGGGCAGCAGGCCATTACGACGAGGTGCGCGCCTCGGCGCAAGGTGTGCTGGCAGGCTATGAGGCCGTGGGCATGCGGGTTTCCTACTGCTACGCCGTTCGCGAACAGAACCGCTTCGTCTATGAGGCGGATGAGGACTTCTGCGCCCGCCTTCCGTCGGAACTCGGGCAGGCAATGGCTGCACAGCTTGCGCGCCAAACCATGAGCTTCGGCGAATTCATGCGGCTGTTCGATGACTTGACCAAAACCACGGTTAATCCGCGTGCCCGTATTCAGCTTGCACCCGCCAATCTTCACTGGATGACCGATGACGGATTGCTGGCCATGAAGGAGCGCTCCGACAAGTCCGGCCGCCCGATGCACATGCATTTGCTGGAAACGGCCTATCAGAAGGAATATGCCCGTCGTCGCACCGGCACAACTGCGGTGAAGCATCTGGAGAGGTTGGGCCTGTTGGGGCCGAAGCTCACGCTGGGCCACGGCGTGTGGATGACGGAGGAGGATATCGAGATTTGTGCGGGCACGGGAACCTGCGTCTGCCACAACTGCTCCTCGAATTTCCGCCTTCGCTCGGGTGTTTTGCCGCTGATGGAGCTCGAAAGGCGCGGCATGACCGTGGGGCTTGGTCTTGACGAGGCCGGCATCAACGAAGACCGCGACATGCTACAGGAAATGCGGATGGCAATGACTGTCCATCGCATTCCCGGCATGGATCGTAACGCCGTTCCAAGTGCCACGCAGGTTTTCCGCATGGCTTCTGAACATGGAGCCAACACCACCGCCTTTGCCGGTGAAATCGGGCGGCTGGATGCGGGTCTCCGTCTCGATGCCGTCATTCTTGATTATGACAGTGCGACATATCCCTATCAGGATACTGATATACCGCCGCTTGATGCGATGATTTACCGCGCAAAAAGCAAGGATGTGCATGCCGTTCTGGTGGACGGCGAAATCATCTATCAGGACGGACGTTTTCTGAAGGTGGATCGAGATGAAATTCTCGCCCAGATCGCAGCGGCCCTCGCAAAACCCCGCAACGCAGACGAGCAGGCACGCCTCAAGCTGAGTCACGAGGTATTTGCCCATGTCGAGGCGTTCTACGCGGATTATCTCAAGACCGAGCCGCCGCGACGGCCGTTCTACGGGGCTTCTTCCCGGATTTAAGCATCGGACCATAACCGCCCCCGCTTTGGGGAAGTTCCGATAACTCAACGATACCCTGGAGTGATGATGCCGAATACTCTTTTTCGGAACGTATGCCTGCTTGACCTTTCTCGGGAGGATGGCGTGAGCGCCCCGTGTGACCTGCGCGTTCGCGACGGAAGGATTGCGGAGATCGGGGCGGATCTTGCCGTGGGGTCGGATGAAGCGCTCATCGAGGGCCATGGCGACCTGTTGATGCCGGGTCTGATCAATGGCCATTTCCACTCCTCGGTCAATCATATGAAGGGGCGCCTGCCGGGGCTGCCGCTTGAAATATTCATGCTCTACGAGTGCCCGGAGCTTGATATCCTGCGACCCACGCCGCGTGAGGCCTATCTGCGTACCATGCTGGGCTGCATTGAAATGCTGGAAAACGGCACGACCGCGGTTCAGGACGATTGCTTCTTCGTACCGGAACCTGAACCCGACATCATCGATGCCGTCATGCAAGCCTATGTCGATAGTGGCATACGGGCGCGTGTGGCGCTCGATCAGCCGGAAGTGGCAGAGCTCGAAAAGCTGCCCTATCTGGGCGATCTCGTGCCGCCTGATCTGAAGGCTGAGCTTTCCAAACGTTCCGGGTCTACGGCAGAAGACCTTCTGGCGCTCTACGATCATCTGATTTCAAAATGGCATGGTCAGGCGGCAGGCAGGGTGCAGGCAGCGGTTTCCTGTTCGGCGCCGCAGCGTGTCACGCCAGAATATTTTCGTTCTCTGGACGAACTTAGCCGGAAGCACGACCTACCATTTTATGTCCACATTCTGGAGACCCGCCTGCAGAGGGTTTTCGGCAATGAGCGCCTCGGCGGGCGTTCGCTGGTCCGTTATACGGCCGACCTCGGCTTGCTCAGCGAGCGGATGAACATCATTCATGCAATTTGGGTGGATGATGACGATCTGGATCTTATCGCCGCCAGTGGTGCGCAGATCGCGCACAATCCGAACAGCAATCTCAGGCTCGGCAGTGGCATCATGCCGTTTCGCGCTATTCGGGATCGTGGAATTCCCATTTGCCTGGGCGTCGACGAGGCCATAGCGGATGATGCGATCAACATGTGGAGTGTCATGAAGACGGCCGGAATGATTCACTCGCTGACCGCGACGGATTTCGCGCATTGGCCGCAGGCGAAGGAAGTGCTGGAGGCAGCAACCACGGGCGGCGGCAGGGCCATGCGTGTCGCGGGGCTGGGAACGCTGGAAACCGGCGCACCAGCCGACCTCATTTTATTGTCGCTCGACAGTTTGACATTCCTGCCCCTCAACAATTTGCCGCGCCAATTGGTGCATTGTGAAAACGGTCGCTCCGTTCGACTGACCATGGTCGCAGGCGAAGTCGTTGCGAAGGACGGACACGCCTTGCGGATCGACAGAAAAGCAATCATGGCCGAGGCAAGGTCATTGTTTCAGTCCCGAAGCAAGGCGCTTGCGGATGCGAGCGCGGCAATGGACGATCGTCTTGCCTATTATCGACAAATGTATTTGCAAGCGATGGAGCAGGATGTCGGCATGGAGCGGCGCGTTCCGGCTTTTCGATAATATATTATCCGCAGCGGAGAAATGGTGGCCCGCCCTGGAATTCGCGGCTCTCAGGAAAGAAATAGCCCTTCGCCCTGGATACGTCGACTAGCGGGGTCTGCCGGGCCGGACTTGAGGAGCGCCAGAATTTCCTCCCGCGTGTCGAGCAGCACCGGATTTTCGCGCGGGATGGCGCGCGGGCGGGGTGAGGTCATAGCTTCTGATGATGCGACCCGGCGCGCGCGACATGACATGAACGTGGCCGGCGAGAAGCAGCGCTTCATCGACATCATGGGCGACGAAAAGAACAGTGGCGCGGTGCTTCTCCCAGACCCGCAGTAGCAGTTCATGCATCACGCGGCGGGTCTGCGCGTCGAGCGCGCCGAAGGCTCATCCATCAATAGCAGTTTGGGTTCATATGCCAGCGTCCGGGCAATCCCGACACGCTGCTTCATGCCTCCGACAACTGGCCGCGATATCTGTCAGTTTGGGCTTCGAGGCCTACCTCTGCCAGCGCCGCAACTAAAGATTTCAATTACTTATCGAAATCACCTTTGAATTCCTTATCTTTTTCAGCCACGAGCGAACGTGGGTATCATATTTGTGCCCTGGGTTCGGATATCAGCCAATATGGAAGGGCGAGCGGAAATAATCTCCGGTTTTGATCGTGCGTACTTGTCGAGCTTTTGGATATGAGACTAAACACTGCGACTCCAGCCAAGGGCGGGATTCGGTGGTCGATCACGTAAATTGACCAGATCGGACTATTCGGTATGCTCGCCTCCCGGCAGAACGGGCAATGGCAGTCCACAACAGCGGTAGCAAGATGAGCGAAGAATGGCGGGTGGGAGTTATGTTCTCCCGAAGCGGGATAACGGAGGTGACGGAGTCCGAACATTTCTTCGGTACGGCTCTGGCTGTGGAAGAGATCAATGCCTCCGGCGGCGTGCTCGGCAAACCGATCGCGCCTGTCGCCTATGATCCCGGTGGAGACCATACCGCCTACCGGAATCTGGCACGCCGTCTGCTGACGGACGACGATGTGACGGTCATCTTCGGCTGTTCGATGTCGGCGAGCCGCAAGGCTGTATTGCCGATCGTCGAGCGGCACAACGGGCTGCTGTTCTACCCCTCCATGTACGAAGGGTTCGAATATTCGGAAAACGTGGTCTACACGGGGGCAACGCTCAATCAGAACACATTCGCCTTGGCGGAGTATCTCCTGCGGCATTACGGCCCGAAAATCTATTTCATCGGCGCAGACTATATCTATCCCCGCGAGTCGAACCGGGTCATGCGCGATATCGTCGAATCCAAAGGTGGGGAGGTTGTCAGCGAACGCTATATTCCGCTCAACGCCGACGAAGACACGCTCCGTTCGGCACTGGCAGAGATCCAGCGGCTAAAGCCGGACGCTATTTTTTCCACCATCGTGGGCAAGCCCGCACAGCGCTTTTATCGAATGTATGCCGAAGCGGGGATAGACCGCACCCGTTACCCCATAGCCAGTCTCACAATGGCAGAAACGGAAATCCGGGAAATCGGACCGCAGATTTGCTCGGGCCATATTCTATCCGCAACCTACTTCCAGACCGTTGAGGGCGCGAGCAACGAACGTTTCGTGGAAGCGTTCAAACGCAGGTTCGGCCGGGATATGACGACCAGCGTGTGGTCACAGCCTGCCTATGCACAGGTGCATCTCTTCGCGCGCGCCCTCGAGCGGGCAGGCTCGCTCGAAACACACCGCATCTCGGAAGAGATCCTGGCAGAGGATTACCTCGCCCCCGAGGGGCGTCTGAGTTTCGACCCGGACACGCGCCACCTTTGGTTGCATCCACGTATCGGCGTGGCAAGAGAGGACGGGTTGTTCGATATCGTCTGGCAAGCCCCCGGCCCTATCCGGCCCGACCCCTACCTGACCGCATCCCGTTTCGAAGATGCCTGGCTGGAGGGCTGACCATGGCAGGACCGAACAGGATCATAGAGGACCTTCGTCGCGCACGCGCCATGGTTGTCCACCCCAGAGATGAAGACGGCGATGTGCTCGTCGCCCACCTGAAGAGATTGGGCTGCGAGGTCCGCGCAACATGGCCCCTGCCTCCAACGCTTCCGGCAGATGTCGATACACTCTTTTTGCACGTCGAGGAAACGCAGGTTGAACAGGCCTTGCAGGTTCTGGAATCGCAAAAGCCTGCCATCATCGCAATCGTGACTTACGAAAGTCCAACGGTGCTTCAGGCCATCATTGATCTCAATGCCCATGGTGTGATCTCGAAACCGCTCAGACCGCTCGGCATCCTCACGCAATTTGCGCTTGCAAGATATCGGCATGGCTACGAAAAGCGCCTCGCCGGAAAAGTGCTCAAGCTTGAGGAGACTCTCAAAGGACGCAGGCTCGTCGAAAAGGCTGTCTGGGCATTGCGCAACATGAACGGGCTTGACGAAGAGGCCGCCTATAAGTTGCTGCGCGAGCAGGCGACCACCAAGCGCGTCGCGATGGCACAGGTCGCGGAGGCTATCATTGCCGCGCACGAAACGATGCGAAGCCTCGGCGTGCCGATGGCCGGGCGGACGGAGACTTAAGCGTTTTCGGGGCCAGGGCCCTAAAGGGCCCTGCTGCCTAAAGTCTGGACAAATTTTCCGCTTGCCTAATTTCGTGGCTTGACACGGGGCCCGTTCCCATGAAATTTCTTCGCTAACGGGCAGGTTTGCCCAGCGGCAAGGTTGCCGCATTTACATCACGGCTAAGCAGCCTCTGGTTCACGGATTGATTTCCGTGCCAGAGGTTTTTTGCGTTTGGAGATAGAAGTTGACTGACACGGCACATGCGGCGGAACCGTTCCTTCTCGCCTCCATCCAGTTCCAGCCGAAGGTTGGAGAACGCGAGCAAAACCTTGCTGCCATAGAGCGGCTGGTTACCTCCGCGGTCAATCAAGGCGCGCATTTCGTCGTCCTGCCCGAACTGGCGGTCTCCGGCTATGTCTTTGCCGACGCAACGGAACTCAAGCAGATGGCTGGGCCCGTTCCCGGCGGAGAGAGCGCTCTGCGCCTGATCGCGCTTGCAAGAGACCTTGGCATTCACCTTGTCTCGGGCATCGCCGAACAGGATGGCGAGAACGTCTACAACACTGCGCTGCTCTGTGGACCGGACGGCTTCATCGGCAAATACCGCAAATTGCATTTGTGGAACGCAGAAAACACCCTGTTCAACGAAGGCGATCTCGGTCTTCCGGTTTTCGAGACCGGGCTCGGCCGGATCGGTCTTGCGATCTGCTACGATGGCTGGTTTCCCGAAACCTATCGAAAGCTTGCGCTGGCAGGGGCTGAACTCGTCTGCGTACCCACCAATTGGGTGCCAATGGCGGGTGCAGAAGCACAGGCGGATGCAATGGCCAATATCCTGACAAAGGCTGCCGCACATTCGAACGGGATCTACATCGCCTGCGCAGACCGGATCGGTGAAGAACGAGGGCAACCCTTCATCGGCCGCAGCCTCATTGTCGGTCCGGACGGTTGGCCCCTGGCGGGTCCGGCCAGTCCGGATCGGGAAGAAATCCTGCTCGCGAGGATAGACCTGTCGAGCGTGTCCGCAAGCCGCACGCTCAACAGCTTCAATCATCTGCTCGGCGATCGCCGTGCCGATGTCTACGGCTGAAAATCAGTCCATATTCATAAGCAAAGAAAAGGGAACACAATGAACAGCAAAGCCATACTTCTCACCATCACCTCGATCATGCTGGCCACAACGGCGCACGCCGCCGACCCGATCAAGATCGGCGTTCCGGTCGGTCTCTCCGGAGCCAACAGCGTGGTTGCACCGTCCGTCGTTCAGGCGGCAGAACTTGCCGTGGAAGAGATCAACGCAAAGGGCGGCGTGCTCGGCCGGCCGCTGGCCCTGGAAATCGCGGACGATGCATCGGGTGCTGCCGGTGCCCAGAAGGCCTTCGACAGCCTCATCTTCCAGAAGGAAGTCAACGCCGTCATCTCGATGGAAACGAGCGCGGCGCGCAATGCGGGTCTTCCCATCGTCTCCAAGGGTAACGTTCCGTACATCTACACGTCATTTTACGAGGGCCGCTCCTGCAACAAGAACCTCTTCGTCAACGCCTGGGTTCCCGAACAGCAGGTTCCGCCGGTGGTCGACAATTTCATCGGCAAGCAGGGTGCCAAGAAATTCTTCCTGATCGGTTCCGATTACTCCTTCGGCCGCGGGATGTTGAGTTTCGCAAAGTCCTACATCGAGAAGGCCGGGGCGACCGTCGTTGGAGAAGAATACCTTCCGATGGATGGCAGCGACTGGACGGCGATCATCTCCAAGGTCAAGTCGGCGGGTGCCGATGCGATCATCACCTCGACGGCCGGCGGCGCCCCGAACGTAACGCTGACCAAGCAGCTTCGGTCCGCAGGCGTGAACCTCCCCTACGGCAACCTCGCAGTCGATGAAGGCACGGCAAAGAGCATGGGCGGTGACGCAAACGGCATCTTCATTTCCGCATCCTATGTCACGGGGATCGACAGCCCCGAAAACAAGGCCTTTCTCGCGGCCATGACCAAGAAATTCGGCGCAGAACTGCGCACGCCGAACGATCTCTCGGTTCCGCAATACGAGGCCATCTATCTCTACAAGGCCGCCGTGGAGAAGGCCGGATCGGTCGACACAGCCGCAGTTCTGAAAGCACTGCCGACCGTGTCCTATACCGGGCCGCGCGGGGTGATTTCGATGAGCAAGCAGCATCATGCCCCGCTGACGATGTATCTCGGCCAAGTGCAGAAGGATGGAAGCGTCAGCGTCGTCCAGAGCTACAAGGATGTCGATCCCGGCAACCAGTGCCCCAACCTCTGAAACGGGTTTCCAGGCGGGGCGAAAAAGCGCCCCGCCATTCTCAACGGAAAGACGCTATGACGCTCCTCCTCGACATCATCAGCACGGCTGCGATCCTGTTTATCGTTGCGGCCGGATTGCTCGCCATATTCGGCGTTCTGAAAATCATCAATTTCGCCCACGGCGCATGGCTGACAGTGGGCGCATACTGTGCCGTCGTCACCACGGAGCTGGGACTTAATCCCTGGTTCGCCCTGCCCCTCGCCTTCATTCTCGGGGCACTGCTGGGCGGGTTGACCGAACGCTTCATTGTCCGCCCCCTATATCGCCGCCCGCTCGACGCGATCCTGGCGACATGGGGTCTCGGCATTGTCATCGGGCAGTTGATTACCCTCTGGTTTGGCCGGGACGTACATTTTACCACGGCTCTCATGCAGGGAACGGTTGATGTGCTGGGAACGAGCTATTCGTTCTACCGCCTGTTTGCCGTACTGGCCGCGCTGGCGATCGGTCTCGGTTTCGCCTTTCTGCTGGACGGAACACGCCTTGGACTTTCCGCACAGGCGGTCATCATGAACGAAGCCCTTGCGCGCGCGCTTGGCATCGACACGGAAAAGGTACGGCTTGCGACCTTCATGGCTGGAGCCGGGCTTGCAGCACTTGCAGGGGTCCTGCTTGCGCCCATGACCAGCGTCGATCCCAACATGGGTGTGCCGTGGCTCACCGGAGCCTTCATGCTGGTCATGGTCGCGGGCACGTCTTTCGGAGCCCTTGCCGTCGCCTGCCTGCTGTTCGGGGCGGCACAGGTTGTCGTCTCGACATTCCTCAGTCCCATTCTCGGCGGGATCACCGTCGCTGTCCTTTGCGCGATCACCCTGCGCATCCGTCCAAAGTGGTTTGCCCGTGCGTGACAGTCAAAAACTGAGACTTTTTCTGCTTGTCGGCCTGGCCGTTGTCGCTTTGCTGCTCGTGGTCTTCGGCCCCGCCGTGCTGGGGCGCTTCAGCCTCAACGTTCTGACCCGTTCGATGATCTACGCCATGCTGGCGCTGACCGTCGACCTGCTGTGGGGCTATACCGGCATACTGACATTTGGGCAGGCCGCATTTTTCGGCGTGGGGGCTTATGCAACCGCGATGGTACTCATGCATATCGGCGCAAGCCCTTCGTTGCTGCTGCTCGCCTTCGTGGCCGCCATCATAGTGCCGGTCGTCCTTGGGCTGATCGTCGGCTGGCTTTCGTTCTACCATGGCTCCACGCCGCTCTATGCCACCGTGATCTCGCTGGTCGTGCCGATCGTCATGACCCAGATTGTCTTTTCGGGGGGTGTTTGGACGGGCTCATCCAGTGGTCTCGTCGGGTATGACGTATTGCCACTCGGGCTCACGGGTTTCTTCCGGCTGACAGGCTTCTGCCTTCTGGTGCTCGCCGTCCTTGCCATCGTTTTCGTGCGCTCCGACGCGGGTCGGCTGTTGGTCGCCATCCGCGACAACGAGGCTCGGGTTGCCTATCTGGGCATCAATCCCGCGCGCGTGAAAATCCTGTTGACCGCCACGCTCGCCGGCGTGGCAGGCCTTGCGGGCTTTCTCTATGCGAACGCCTCCGGTGTCGTCGCACCTGAAAATACCGGCTTTGTCTTCGGCACGGAAATCGTGGTCTGGACTGCCCTTGGCGGCCGCGGCACGATCATCGGCCCCGTCTTGGGTGCAATCGGTATCGACTATCTCAGCGCCAGCCTTTCCGGAGATCTGCCATTCCTGTGGCAATTGGTAATCGGCGGCCTGTTCGTCGTCATGATCATTGTCCTGCCTGGTGGGCTTGCGTCACTCGTCACGCGCCACTTCCCGCGCGGCAAGGGCCAGCAATCCCTCAAGGCAATGCCTACGACAGCCGATGCAAATGGCACGGACCGTCGCGAGGACGTTTTTGTCTCGATTGAGAACCTGGGCAAGTCCTATGGCAGCCTTGCCGTTCTGAAGGGGATCAATCTCGATATCCGGCCGGGTGAACTCGTCAGCATTGTGGGCCCGAACGGCGCAGGCAAGACAACGATGATGCGCTGCCTTTCTGACGGCACTGAGCCGATCGAAGGCACCGTGACCATCAACGGGCACAATATCGCGGGTCTTGCTCCCGAAGGCGTGGTGTCGCTCGGCGTGGGCCGCAAGTTCCAGGTCGCGAGCATTTTCGACACGATGACAGTTGCGGAGTGCCTGCGGATGGCGCGTCTGCGTCATGTCACCCCGAGCTTTACGCGATCGGAAACAGAAATCGCCCTGCCCGGACCCGCAGCCGAAATCCTGCAACTGACCGGCATTGCCGAGATCATGGATCGCCCGGTGTCCCTCCTCTCTCATGGCCAGCGGCAGGCACTTGAGCTTGCCATGGTCGTTGCACTCGAACCGAAACTCATCCTCCTGGATGAGCCGACCGCCGGCCTGACGAAGGCCGAGCGAACGACGATCGGGACCGTTCTGAAGACATTGACGGCCAAACTTGGCTTTGCAGCGATCCTCGTCGAGCACGATCTGGATTTCGTGAGAGATATTTCCAGCCGCATCGTCGTCCTGCATCACGGAAAGCTCGTGCTCGACGGCACTGTCGAGGATGTCATCCATTCCGAAATCGTGCGAACCATCTATTCGGGAGGCGCTCATGTCTGACGCAGCGAAGCTTCAGCTGAACGGAATATCGAGCGGTTACGGCGCGGTCGATGTGATCAACGAGGTCACTTTGTCCGTCCGCAGCGGCGAAATCTTTGCCCTTATGGGCAAGAACGGCATGGGCAAAACGACCCTCCTGAAGAGCATTCTCGGCTTGATCAAACTGACACGTGGATCCGTCGCGGTCGATGAGAAATCCATTGCTGGCAGAAAGCCATCCGAGCTTATTGCCTGCGGCATTGGATATGCGCCACAGGAGCAGCCACTTTTCCAGGACCTCTCCATCCGCGACAACCTGCGCCTGGCTCTCACCAGCGATCGGAAGCTCGCTGCGGCGCAGGAGCGCGTCTACGGATATTTTCCGTTTCTGAAGGAAAGGCTCTCGCAGAAGGCAGGCACCCTGTCCGGCGGGGAACAGAAAATGCTGATCCTTGCACGCGCGCTGATGCTCCAGCCCAAGCTGCTTCTGATTGATGAAATCTCGGAGGGGCTTCAGCCGTCTGTCGTCAGCAAGATTGCCGATGTCCTCAAACACGAGGCGGCATCGAACGGGACAACGATCCTGCTGGTCGAGCAAAATCTCGATTTTGCCCTTTCCATTGCCGATCGTTGGGCCGTGCTGAAGCTGGGAGCGATCGACGACCAGGACACGAATGGCCCCGATAGCCGCTCCCGCGTGCTGCAGCACCTGAAGATCTGATCCATGCAAGACCGATGGAATGCATTTGTGCCCTACCCTCCGTCTATCGTGCCCTCGCGCGCAGATGGCCCGCTGGCAGGACTGCGGATCGCCGTAAAGGATCTGTTTGATGTGGCGGGCTACCCCACGGCTGCAGGCAACCCCGTTCTCCTTGCGGCCTCCGGAATAAAGCGCGAAACGGCTCCGGTTATCCAGACCTTGCTGCACGCAGGGGCAGAATTTGTGGGCAAGACAAATACAGACGAACTCGCCTATTCGCTGATCGGTCGGAACATGCATTTCGGGATGCCGATCAACCCCCGCCGACCGGATAGAATCCCCGGTGGCTCCTCATCGGGATCGGCGGTTGCGGTTGCCGCAGGACTCGCCGAAATCGGTGTCGGCACCGACACGTCAGGTTCCATTCGCCTCCCGGCGGCCGCCAACGGGCTTTTTGGCTGGCGACCCACGCACGGCATTCTCAATCCGGCAGGTGTCCGCCCTCTGGCACCGAGTTTCGACACGCCGGGATTGATCACGGCCGACCTGGCTCATCTTGAGCGTGCGATGGTCAGCCTGGGTATTGAGACAAAAAATGCGCAGGAGGCCTCTTTCATCGTTGCGGACGATATTCTGGCACATTGCTCCAGCGACATCAACGAGGGCTTCCTCGCCATGCTGGATCGACGGGCCATCCGGTTCGAAAGAGTGAGCTCCGTCTCTTCGTTTTCCTTATCCAATTTGGGCCGGGCCTTCACAACGATCCTGCAAAGAGAAGCCTGGCTTTCCAATGCCGACCTTTTCCTCAGATACGGCGCGAGCATCGAGCCAAGCATTGCCGAGCGTCTGGCAAAGGGCGCGCACCTGTCGGACGACGAGGTTATTGCGGCAAAGCAGATAAGGATCGCATTTAAGAATGAAGCCAGCGCGCGGCTCAGGAACAAAATTCTCATCATGCCGACCCTACCGGTAGTCGTTCCCAAACGTGATGCCAGCGCGGAGGATCTTCAACATTTTAGAACTCGGTCCATCGAACTTCTTTGCCTATCCGGACTGAGCGGGTTCCCGCAGTTGACTGCACCGCTGACTGTCGGGACAGAGCTCGCTTCGATCTCTTTGCTTGCTACCGAGGGCAATGACTTTCAACTTTGCTCAGTCATGAAGACCATTGCCACCTAAGAGCGGCACCCCATAAGGCCAGATTGAAATGCTCTGATCCCCGAGAACTGGAGGGAGATTGGGGCTCGGGCCATGATTTCCTTAGGTCTGGGATTGAGATCGAGGTACGGAAGAGAACCTTCGGGTGTTCCGTCGACCTGGACAGGCCCGCCCGTGAAAGGCGACTGCCGGATCGGCAGGACATGAAGCAGCTTGGGATGCGCGGCCGCCAGTAGAAAATGTTTACGCGGCGGACCAGATTTTCGACCTCGTGGCGAACGGCCATGGCAAGGACACCCTGTTTTGCCAAGGGCGATGCGGCTGTGAAAAAACAGCGTGGGCATCACCTTTGGACATCAGTTTTGGGCATCAGGTCGCCAATGATGCCAAAACGGGATCCATAACGGGCAGAAAAAGCAAATTATTCAGGAATTTAAGGCGAATGGCTGGGGAACCTGGATCCCCTAACAATTTCAATGACTTATCGAAATCGCCTTTGAATTCGTTGTATTTTTCCGCCACGAGCGACCGTGGATACCATAGTTGTGCCCTGGGTTCGGGCATCAGTCAATATGGGCCGCCGAGCGGAAATAATTTCCGCTCGGAGATTTCAGAGGCGCTCGATCCGAACCGGTAGCGGGCTAGAAATTATGCGACGGGCGGTGCCGGATGAATGAAAGGCCACGGGCTTGCTTCGGACCCCTTCTCGATCGGCACTTCGATCAGGACGGGCGCGTTCAGCTCAAGAGCCTCGGTGAGCATTGCCTTCAACTCGGACGGCGAAGTGGCCCGATAGGACTTTGCGCCGAAGCTTTCGCCCAGTTTGACGAAATCGGGGTTCGTGAGATCGGAGCCGATATATCGGCCCGAATAGGTCTGCTTCTGGTCGCGGAGCACGTTGCCGTAGGCGTTGTTGTTGAAGACGATTGCGACAACCGCAATATTGTGCTGGACGGCCGTTGCGAGTTCTTGAACACCAAACATATCATCGATCACAGCTTCCGAAACGCCAGCCTGTTTCAGCGTATCTGCCATTCCATGGCGAAATGCATGGAGCGCCCTTCCCCACATTCTCTCGCCAAGCGCTTCCTGCATAATGGGTATGAATACGTCGTAGAAACGATCGCCCGGATCGTTATCCGTCTTGTCCGAGAATAAATCCGGAAAGAGCGCCTTATAGCCAAGGCTCTTGATGGCCGAATAGTATTCGAGGAAACCGAGACGGATTAGCTCGTCCGGCAAAGGGAGTTTGCGATCCGACTGAACGTTCTTCAGCCTTCGCAGATCATTGTTTCTCACCAAAACGACAACACCATGCTCATCGCGGGCGATGTCGTCGATTGCCAGCCCGGCAAATTCGCTGCGCCGCGCCCCAAGATAGGTGAACATGAGCGGTAGGAAATATACAGCATCATGGAACACGTGCGGTCCGGGCTTTTTCCGGCCCCGATCAAAATTCAACGATCCGGTATAGATCGGACTTGAAAAGACTGAAGCGAGATCCTGGGGTGACGGCTTGTACTGCTGCAGACGAACTTCCCCGGCCTTGGGCTTGCGGGGACGCAAGCCCTCGAAAGTCCAGCTCTCGATTTCGAAGCCGTGCCCACGCAGGTGTTTGAGGAAATGCTGAAGGTTGCCGAAGTGCTTGCGGATCGTCGCCGCACTCAACCCTACCTTTGCCTTCTCACCACTACGTTCAGCGGCCTCCCTAAGCTTACGTCCCTCGTCGCGCAAATCAGGAGCCGACATTGCCCGCATGCGTGGGCTCTTGCCCCAGTTGACCGGAATGTCGTTGAAATGCAAACGTAGTTTGCCGATGTGGAACTGTTCAATCTGGCCTGAATGCTGAACGCCGTGCTCTTCGAGGACAGTTTTGAACATGCGCACAAGAGCCATCGCGTCGCTCGCGGTTGTGGGCTCCCATTCCGTTCCCATGTTCTTGATCAGCTTTTCGCATTCCTCTTCGAAATCAGCGACCGGAACCACCCGCTGTGGCTTCCTGTCGTCTTCTGGCTGGATCTTCGAATTGTTTTCCTTCTGTCTGGGGGTGAGATCGAGGTACGGAAGTGAGCCTTCGGGTCCATCGACCAGGACAGGTTCGCTCGAGAAAGGAAGCTGTTCCACAACCGTGGCCGATAACGGCGCAGGCTGTGCGGCCTTAACGGGAGCGACCGGAACAGCCTCGGTGTGCCGCTCTCGCGTGAATTCGCTTTTGCTCTTGTCCACGAGCGCGTGGCGTTCGTCGATTGTCAGGAGAGCGGCCGCACGCGCCTCGAAGAACTGCGTCATCGCCTTCTCGCGGTTAAGCACGGTATCGGGGATGTCGAAGCTCGACATCAGCACCCGAATACGCTCCTCAAATCCGGCGCTGCGGGCGATCTTCAACTCGCCGAGAAAATTCGACTTGATGGCCGCAACGTGGGAGAGAGGCACGTCATGTGTCAGGAGAAACGCGAGACCCGGACAATCACCCTCCAGTGTCAGATCGCGCGTTCCGAATTTCGCGAGCAGTTCATAGGCCCAGCCTGCCTCAAGATCGAGTTCCATCTCGATGACATCGCCCGCGCGACCGTGGCGCTTGGCCATGATGCTGATGTTCTCGAGATCATCGAGGAACTGATCGCGGATATGGCTGAAGAGCTTTTGAAGCTGTTCTCTCGTGCTCATGAATTCCCGTCGTTCCTGCTTCAGTTCTGCCAGGCGGAGGTTGAGCCGCCGCGCGATCACCTGAGCCTTTTTATGATCGGAAAGCTGAAGACTGAGTGAAAGCCGACTGCCGGATGGGCAGGACATGAAGCAGCTTGGGATACGCGGCCGCCAGTAAAAGATATTTCCGCGGCGGACCAGATTTTCGACCTCGTGGCGTACGGCCATGGCAAGGACACCCTGTTTTGCCAAGGGCGATGCCGCTGCGAAAAAACAGCGTGGGCATCACCTTTGGACATCAGTTCTGGGCATCAGGTCGCCAATGATGCCAAAACGTGATCCACAACGGGCAGAAAAAGCAAACTATTCAGGAATTTAGTGAGATTGGCTGGGGAACCTGGATTCGAACCAAGATTAACGGAGTCAGAGTCCGTCGTTCTACCGTTGAACTATTCCCCAACAGCCTTGCGTCGGTCACGCTGTCTTTCGACCGCGTCGGTGTGGCGGCTTATAACTAAAAGATTGGCCGGTGCAAATACCCAATGCGAAATTTTTTTGTTGATGTGAGGTTCAGCGGGTTTGGCGGGCGTGGCGTGAAAAATGGTTGGCGAATGGGGCGGCCGCTGTTACAATCGTGTCAACGAAACTTGAACAAGCCTGCTGCAACTCTGACACTAGAGTTTTTTGCGCGGCGACATGGATATTGAACGTGGAAGACCCTTCGAACGGCTCAAAGCCGGCATTCGATGGGGCGTTCGACCGTACTGGCAGCCCGGGAAAGCCAAACTCCCGTCGTGGCAAGCGCAGACGTAGCGGCAAGAGCCGCGCGGCGGCGTTGAGCCCGGTAAAAGGCCAGCCGCCGGTGAAAACCGGCGACGCCGAACGTCCTGAGAAACTGGCCGGTCCGGATCATCCGGCGGGTGCAGATGGATCGCGCAAGCGGAAGCGCCGGCGCAAGAAGCCGGGGCAGGCTCGTCCACAGGTGCCGCAACAGGCGGCCTCCGGCCAGGTGCAGCCGCAGGAAAATCGCGGCCCCAACTCCAAGAAGAAGCATCAGCGCAATCGTCGTTCCTTGCAGGGACGGCCTTTGGCATCCCCGGCCGATCGGGCCGCGCCGGCGATCGCTAGGCCCCAACCTGCTGCGGAACTGCGCCCGCATGCGCAGAGCGAGCGTGTCGCCGCCTCGCCGCCGAGTGATCTCTATGCAGCGCTCGACCTCGGAACCAACAATTGCCGCCTGCTGATCGCACAGCCGACTCGGCCGGGTCAGTTCCGGGTCGTGGATGCCTTTTCGCGAATCGTTCGCCTTGGCGAGGGCTTGGGCTCCAGCGGCCGGCTTTCCGAGGATGCGATGGAGCGTTCCATCGAGGCATTGAAGATCTGCGCCTCGAAGCTTTCGACCCGCAATATCCGCAAGCGCCGGCTGATTGCGACCGAAGCCTGCCGCGCGGCGGAAAATGGCGAGGAGTTTCTTGCCCGAGTCACGGCCCAGACCGGGTTGGAGCTCGAAATCATCAATCGTGAGACAGAAGCGCGTCTGGCCGTATCGGGTTGTTCGTCGCTGGTCGGACGCGAGACACGCTCTGTCGTTTTGTTCGACATCGGCGGCGGCTCGTCGGAAATCGCGGTCATCAAGACGGGTGAGAGCCGCTCCGCGCGGCTTGCCAATCACATCACGCACTGGACATCGCTGCCTGTCGGCGTCGTCACCTTGTCGGAGCGGCACGGCGGACGGGATGTGACGCCGGCTGTCTTCGATGCGATGGTGCGCGAAGTGGAAGGCATGCTGGCCGCATTCGAAAGTCCCGATGTCAACGAACTGGCTGACGATCCGGATTCAGGTTTCCACCTGATCGGCACATCCGGGACGGTCACGACGCTTGCGGGCGTGCATCTCGGACTGCAGAAATACGATCGCCGCAGGGTGGATGGGGTCTGGCTTTCGGATGCCGAAGTCAGCGCCATGCAGGCGAAGCTCCTCTCCTGGGATTTCGCCGGGCGGGCCGCCAATCCCTGCATCGGGCCGGATCGCGCCGATCTCGTCCTGGCAGGCTGCGCGATCCTTGAAGCGATTCGCCGACGCTGGCCCTCGCCGCGCATGCGGGTGGCAGATCGCGGGCTGCGCGAAGGACTTCTGACAGACATGATGGCCGACGACGGCGTCTGGCGACGGCTGCGCCATCGCGGCGGCAGCGGCGGTCCTGGCAACTGGCGTGGACGGCCCGGAGACAAGACATGACGAAACCGCCATCCACGCCGAACAGAACCGGCCGCAAGATCGGCCAGAAGGTGAAGAAGGGGAAGCTCAAGGCCTCTTCGCGCCGCTGGCTGGAGCGCCATATCAACGACCCTTACGTGCAGCGGGCGAAGCTTGAGGGCTATCGCGCCCGCGCGGCATTCAAGCTCCTGGAGATCGATGACAAGCATCAGATCCTGAAGGGTGCCAAACGCATCATTGACCTGGGTTCGGCGCCGGGCAGCTGGTCGCAGATCGCCGCGAAGGTGACAAACTCGACGGATAGCGAGATCCGCGTCGCGGCCATCGACTTTCTGGAAATGGACACGCTGCCGGGCGTTCATTTCCTACAGATGGATTTCTTGCAGGACGAGGCCCCTCGCCTGCTGATGGATGCGCTGGGCGGCGCGCCGGATCTGGTCATGTCGGACATGGCAGCGCCGACGACCGGCCACAAGCGCACGGACCATCTGCGCACCATGCATCTGTGCGAGGTGGCGGCCCATTTCGCCATAGAGGTTCTGGCGGAAGGCGGGCATTTCCTCGCCAAGACCTTCCAGGGCGGTACGGAGAACGACCTGCTGACGCTGCTGAAGCAGAATTTCCGGCAGGTCATCCACGTCAAGCCCGGCGCATCGCGCGCCGAGTCCGTCGAAATGTTCCTGCTCGCCAAGGGTTTCAAGGGCCGGGCACAGGATGAGGCCGAGGCGGAAGGCTGATTGCCCTCACCCCGCCTGATAGGCCCTGTGCCCCGACACATCCGCCCCGGCATCGCGCGGGAGGGGCACGATGAAGAAGAGCGAGGCGGCCGAAAGCAGCGCCGTCAGGCCGAAGGCCAGGTGGAAGGAGAAGAGCGAGAGCGTCTCGCCACTCCACCATCCGCCCGTTTCCAGAATGAGACCGGCGACGGCCACTCCCAGAGCGCTTGCGATCTGCTGAAAGACCGAGCTGATGGAGGTCGCCTGACTGGCGTCGTTTTCGGCGATCGAGGTGAAGTTCAGGCTGTTCGACGAGGTGAACAGGAATGACCGCGTGAAGCCGGCCAGATAGAGCGAGCCGATGATCAGCCAGATCGGAGTTTCAGGCGTGAAGAAGACGGCGATGCCGATCATCGCGGCGCCGCCGGCGGCGGCCATGATCATGGTGTCGCGGAAGCCATAAGCAGCCAGCGCGCGGGAGGCGAGGAACTTCGTCGACATCGCGCCAAAGGCGCCGGCAAAGGTGATGAGGCCCGAATGGAACGGGTTGAGGCCAAAGCCCATCTGCAGCATCAGCGGCATGAGGAACGGTTGCGCCCCATTCGCAATCCGGAAAATCGTGCCCCCCATGATCGAGAGGCGGAAGACCGGATCGCGGAAGAGCTTCAGTGTCAGGATCGGGTTCGGCACGCGACGGGCATGGCGGATGTAAAGCACGAGCGTAACCACACCAAGCGCGGTGGCACCAATGCCGACTACGGGCGGCAGCGCCGGAAGGCTGATGACCGAGAGGCCAAAGACTATGCCGGCGGCGGCAATGCCGCTGAGGAAGAAGCCCGGCCAGTCCAGCCTGGGCGTTTCGCGCGGGGGCACCTCCGGCAGGTAGATTGACGACAGCCATATCCCAAGCAGGCCGATCGGCACGTTGATCAGGAATATCCAGTGCCACGAGAAATAGGTGGTGATGAAGCCGCCGAGCGGCGGGCCGGCCATGGGGCCGACAAGGCCCGGAATGGTGAGCCACGTCATGGCAGAGACGAATTCGCTCTTCGGCACCGCGCGTACCAGCACGAGGCGGCCAACGGGAGTCATCATCGATCCGCCAATGCCCTGCAGGAAGCGGGCGATCACGAATTCCGGCAGGGTGGATGACATGGAGCAGGCTATCGAGCCCAGAATGAAGACGAGCAACGCGATCCGGAAAATGTTCTTCGCGCCGAACTTGTCGGCCATCCAGCCACTGATGGGAATGAAGACACCCAGCGCCACGAGATAGGATGTAAGTGCGAGTTTCAGGGTGATCGGGTTGACGCCGATGTCGGCAGCAATCGCCGGGAGAGACGTGGCAATGACCGTCGAGTCCATCATCTCCATGAAGAAGGCGAAGGCGAGGATCATGGGAACAATGCGAGGCATGGGTGTTACCGAAGGAGTGTTGCGGACAAAATGCGTGCCGCTGCGTTATTGTAAGGAATACATACTTTCCATAGTCCCGCTTCTATGGCTTTGGATAGTGAATTCTTGGCAATGTTTAAAAGCCTGACGCTGCGATGCAAGCTGACAACTGGGTGAATCTCCACAGGATCGCCATCCGCAGGCGCAGAAAGTCACGACCTCCACCAG